>CAVZGW010000001.1:0-367817 GCA_963774825.1 uncultured Actinomycetes bacterium
TGCCAGGAAACCGCGCTCGCACCATGTTGCCGCCTATATCGGCGGGAGTGTGTGCGTCCTCGAGACGAGCGCCGATCATGCGATGTAGTGAGATGTCATCTGCGGCTCCGAAGTCCTCCCTGCCGAATCGGCGCCTGGGTGGTGGCCGTCACTGCGTGGACCGAAGGCGCCGGGCCTGGGCAACGGGTCAATGATCGGGAAGTGAGGTGACACAAGGATGGACCTGGTTGTGATCTTCTTCGTGCTCTGTGCGGTCGCCCGGCTGCGCCAGGGCTGGGTGTTGGTTAGTTATGCCTGATCGCGGCTAGCCAGGCCTGGACCTGCGTCGTGCCGTCTATCGGGTGGATCTCGAAGGTGTCGGCGGTAATCGACTCGACGGCCCAGCCGTCGCTGAAAGCCGCGCGCAACTCGTCCGCGCGGACGCGGCGCGGGCCCCAGGTCCCTGGCTGCCGATCGCTGAAGCACATGAGGTAGCAAGCGCCGGCTGGTCTCAGCACAGCCGCGAGGCTGGCGACGTACCGGGCCCGGTCGCCGTCGCCGAATACGTGGAACACCCCGCTATCGATCACGGTGTCGGCAGTGAGGCTGAGGCGGCCGAGGTCGAGTGCGTCTGCGACTTCGAACCGCGCGGTCAGCCCGCGCTCGGACGCTTTCGCGCGCGCCCGCGCGATCGCGGTCGGCGCAACGTCGATGCCGGTGACATCGGCGCCACGACTGGCTGCCAGCAGCGCGTTCTCGCCGGTGCCGCAGCCAGCGTCGAGAAGGCGTCCGGTCAGGCGGCGCTCGTCAGCGAGCCGGACAAAAGTCGGCTGCGGCCTGCCGATGTCCCACGGGGCGGGCGTGCCGGCCGTGTAGCTGGCGTCCCACTGTGGGTGCGCTTGTTCGGTCATGAGTCAGTGCCTCCGCAGAGTCGTGGTCCCGGGCCCAGTCTCTCGCGCCGCGGCCGTGCGTTCGCGGGAGCCGGGCCGCGGTGGCGGCGTGGCTGATGGCCGCGAAGGTGGGCGAGGTGGATCAGCTCGCCGCGGAGACCGCCCGGGCCTGCGCTTTTATCAGCGCTGCCCTGGCAGTCCGCACCGGGATGCGCGAGCTGCCCAGGCACGACCGTCCGCTGGTCGCCCGCCTGGTCGCCTGAGCTAGCCGCCCCTTCGCCTATCAGTAGCCGCGCCAAACGGGCCGGCACCTGGCTTGCATGGCCCAGATACTCGAACTGCTGTTGCAGGCGGTCATAACCCGGCTGCCGTGACGGATGCGATAGCCGCCGCTCTGAATGCTAAGGGTAGGCCCATACGGCATAGGTACCGTAGCCCGCACCGTCGACTTGGACGGGCGATCCCGGAATCCATCCGGGGACTTCGGTCATATATTGGTCATTGCCCATATACTGAGACCACCAGGCGTTGATCATCCAATAGAGATCAGGCGAGCCGTATTTCGAGGCCCACCATTCTTCTTGGCTGTCGCCTTTCACGCAGCTTTCCGCCGTCAGGTCGCCACCGTAGGAGGGAGCAGCGTCCAGGCACAATCCAGACTCGTTTCTCAGCTCACAGGCTGGGTGCGTTCCGTATGGGAAATTGAACTCCACGCAGTTGATCTGCGAGAGGTACGATTTGCCGGTGTCCGAAAAGGTAACAATATTATTGTGTCCGTGGGTTTGGACATAATAACCGGAATGTACGTTTTGAAGCGTTCCGTCGGTGATGACGTCCGGGCCAGCCTGAGGGCTAGGTGTGGCGGCCGCCCTGGCGGGCGCGGCCACGATGCCGAGCATGCTGACGGCTAGGCCGAGTACCGGCACGGCCATGAGCAAGCGGATCCTGGTTTTCGTCATTCTTTGTCCCTTTCCGGACGTGTTGGCGGTGGTTCTGCATCTTATTCCGGCTGGCGATGCCGATCGCTGCCGAGGCTGAAGACCGGTTAAGTCGCGGCACCAGGCGTAGCCAAAAGGATCGGTGCCGTTACGGGGCGGCCAGCGCCGGGCTGCATCGGACGTGGCGCTAAGACGTGGCCGGAATCTGGCGTCACAGGCCGGCGCTGACATATGTCGTTAGCATGGCGTTAGCGCCGGTTAGCATGGGCGGTGGCAGGGCCTTTCCGGTCGGGCGGTGACGCGTCCTGTGGCGACGAGTACGGAGTTCTGCCTGCTCGGGCGCTAGTAGTGCGGCGAGAACGGCAGTGCTAGCGCTGCAGGCAGGCGAGCAGCGGCAGTGCTCGCGGCGCTGCTGCTGAAGGCGGAGACCGCGCCCGACCTGCGCACGCTCACCGCGACCGGGCCAGCACCAGCACGCGGCGGACGATCACCGCGGCGACTGCGGCCGTGCTGGGTCTGCTCGGCGCCGTCCTCAGCATGGCATTCGCCGTGGCCGCAGGCTGGTGTGGGCGCACGGCAGCCTGTCCGCCCTATTCGGCGACGGGCTGCTAGCCGACGTGCTGATCTTGCTGGTCGGGCTGCCGCTGGTCCCCGCGGCCGGCGGCTGGCTGTTAGCTGGCCGCGAGCGGGAGGTCATCGCGAGGCAGCCGCTCGACTGACGCGGGTCACGCATCATGTCACCGACCGGGACTCGCGCGACAGCACCACCGACCGGGAGCGTGCTCGCTATCGCCGAATCTGAACGGCTGAGGGTTGGGTCGGGCGCCCAGGTGAAGCTACGCAGATCATGACCGACGCGGAGCGGCGGGTGGCCCAGCTGGTGGCCGAGGGACTGGCCAACCGTGAGGTGGCAGAGCGCCTCTTCCTGTCCCGGTACACGGTGGAGACCCACTTGAAACACGTGTTCGCCAAGCTGGGCATAGCTTCTCGCGCCGAACTCGCCGCCGTGGCCCGGCGAAATACCTGAACTCAGGGACGCTGGCCCGTCGCCGGGTCGGGCATAGTTCCAGGCATGGACATCCTGTGCTGGATCGCTTACCGGCCGCTCGAATGTGGCTACTTCATCGGCTTCATCGGCACCGTCGAGTCCGGCCTGCTCGCCGACGGCCAGATGAGGGTTCCTGGGCGCATCAGAAACGGTTAGTACGGCGATCGATCTTGATCGTCCCGGGAGGAACATCTGGACAGGCGCCATCCCTGCTGCTCGCGGTCGTGAAAGGGGGCAAGTTATGCGGATCACGGTGGTCGGGGGCAGCGCGGCCGGCCAGTTCACTGCCTTGCTCCTGGCGCGGGCCGGCCACGAGGTGGTCTTGCTCGACCGGGACCCGGTCGAGCCTGCTTCCGACATCGAGGCGGCGGCGGCTAGCGCGTTCCGCCCGGCGGTGCCACAATTCGTGCAGCCGCACATCGTGTTGCCGCGGTGCCGGTTGTTGCTCCGGCAGGCGCTGCCGGACGTGTATGACGCACTGCTGGCTGCGGGTGCAGGCGAGGCCACCCTCGCATCGGCCATGCCGCCGACGCTGTCAGACCGTGCTGCCCGGCTCGGCGACGACGAGTACACGAGTGTGGCGACCCGGCGATCCACGCTTGACTGGGTCCTGCGCCGTGCAGTGGTCGGCCAGTCCGGCATCAAGGCACAGGGCGGCGTGCGGGCCACCGGGCTGCTGACCCGGCCGGGCTCACCGCTACGGGTCGTTGGATGCGCTACCACGGGCGGTGACCTCGCCGCCGATCTTGTCGTGGACGCGACGGGCCGACGCAGCGCAATCGACTCGTGGCTGCAGACCGCCGGCGCACGGCGGAGCTGGACCGTGCACGCTGAATGTGGCCTGGCCTACTACAGCCGGCACTACCGGTTCCGTGCCGATGCGGCGCTTCCCGGACCCGAAACCACCAGGGTGGTTCTAGCCCTCAACGAGTTCACGACGGGGATCTGGGGATCGGACAACCGCACCATGCTCCTGGCCATCGGCCCGCTGATCGAAGACAAGAGGTTTCGCAGCGTGACCGACCCCAATGTCTTCACCGCAGTGGCGAACACCGTCCCAGCGCTGGCGCGATGGCTGCGGGTCATGGATCCGATCAGCGGCATCTACCCGATGGGTGGCCTGCACAACTCGATGCGTCGGCTGGCCGTTGACGGGGTGCCGGTCGCCACCGGTCTGGCCGCCGTAGGCGACTCGGTTTGCACCACCAATCCGACCCTCGGTCGCGGGCTAGCGCTTGCGCTGCAAGGTGCGACGGGTCTCGTAGAACTCCTAGACAAGTATGGCGAGGATGCGACGGGGCTAGCCCAGGCCATGGACCACTTCGTCACCCGGCATGTTGAGCCCTTCTACCTCGACCAAGCCACCAATGACGGCCAACGGCTGGCAGAGCTGCGCCACACCCCTATTCGGCGCACCAGCGCCAGAACCGGCCCCGCTGGAAGATCGAGTAACTTTCGCCGCACTCCGGTCCGCCATGCCGTTTGACGCCACCGTGTTTCGCGCGTTCTGGCAGCTGATGGGCATGCTCGCCAAACCCGACGATGTGTACACCAATCCCAACGTTGTGGCCCACACTCAGGACGTGCTGCGCTCCCTAGACGCTGCTCCCACGATGGCGCAACCTACGCGCGCCGAACTAGAAGCCGCTCTCGCCCGATGATCTGGCCTTACCCCGGTCGCCGAGCGCGGCCAACAGCTGGTAGCCGGCCAGCCGAGCGTCCCCCCGGCTCGTACGCGGCCCCCATGGGCAGGAAAGGAATCGCGCCAGGCCCAGGCACCGCTCGGCCGCCTCCAGCGACCCCGGGCCAGCTCATCGGCCGGGCCAGCGCCGCCAGCTCCGCGTCGGCCGCGTTCGCCTCGGCGGGGAACCGGGCGAGGAGCTCGTGGATGGTGGCGTCCTGCCCGTCCAGGTGCAGGCCGGGCCAGTGATCGGCGAGCAGCCGCCCGGCCAGCTCCCAGTCCTCGGCGCCCTGGGCGTACCGGATCGCCTGTACCGGGTACCCGTGCCGAGCGAACCACCCGGCGGCGGCCCGGTGCAGCGCGGTGACCTCGCCCGGCGTGGTGCGGCGCAGCTCCCTGCTCACCTGCGCCGCGATCGTCCCGCTCTTCGTTACCACCCTCCCGTCCAACGGGCACAACCTGGCCCTGCAGGCCGCCGGCGTCGGCGTGGGGGTGCTGCTGGGCCTGGCCGCCCACCTGTTCGTCTGGGTCGGTCCCGGCCCCGCCAGCGGCACCAAGGGCACAACGGGCGGCCACGCGACGGCTGGCCGGCTGGTCAGCCGGGCCGGGGCCGGGTACGCCGCGTTCTGGGCCGTGATCTTCGCCGCCCGGCTGGTGTTCATCTACGGCACCTATTACTGGTTCACCGCCCCCTCGGCCAGTTCCTGGCCACCCAACAGCTCAGCGCCGCCGCCCTGGCCAACGCGCTGGTCTTCATGGCCATCGCCATGGCCCTGGCCCGCAGCGCCCTGCTGGGCGGCCGGGCCCGGGCCGCCCGCCGCCGCCTCGCCGCCACGCCGACCCCGGCCACGCCCGCACACCCGGCGGCCACCGGCCGCAGCACCACCGCGAGCCGGTGACCACCATCGCCAGCCGAGCCCGGAAGGAGGAGCCACACCCATGTTCATCCTGCTGCAGCACCTGGGCCTGCCCACCGGCGCGGCCATCGTCGTGAGCATCATCATCATCAAGCTCGTCAAAGCCGCGCTCACCCGCCGCTTCCCCGGCTCCGGGGCGGCACATGACCGCCACACCCGGGGACCGCGGCGATGACCGCCCCGACCGCCGGGCCGCGCCCGCGCCCTGCCCGGGCGCGGCGCGGCCAGGGCCTGCGCCACCGCCCGCCGCCCCGCCCAGCCGCCGGCTGGTGCGCCGTCTCATCCACGGTCCGCTCATGACCGGCACCGGCCGCGATCCCCAGCCACAACGCTATGAGATCTGTATCCGCGGCCGTCTGGGGCAGACGTTGCGCTGCGCGTTTCCCGCGCTCCAGGCCCGGGCGCGCGGTGGCGACACCATCTTGACCGGCGCGCTGGCCGACCAGGCCGCGCTGTACGGCGTCCTAGCCCAGATCGAGGTGCTCGGCCTGGAACTGATCGACGTGCACCGCCTGCCGGCGCACACGCCGGGGGGCCGGTCATCCTGAGCCGTTCAGCAAACAGCCGGGCCCGCGCGCCCCGCCATGCGCTGACCGAGGACAAACGGGCTGCCCGCTGTCCGAGGACAAGAAGAAGAGCGGGACCCAGACCGTCGAGCAGGGCACTGCGATCATCGTCGCGACGGCCAGACGGCCCAGACGGCCCCACCGGCGGGTACTTCGACGCCACCGGTCCCGTGGCCTGGTAGCCCGGCAGACGCCGGTCATACCACACATACGAATCCGGAAGCAATGATCCGTGCCTCAGAACGCGACACCCGCAGGACCCGGGCGCCGCCGGGCACACCCGGCGGGTAGCTTTGGCGCCATGGACCACCCGGTCGCGCTGGTCACCGGCGCCAACAAGGGGATCGGCAAAGAGATCGCGCGGCAGCTCGCCACAGCCGGCCTCACCGTGTTCGTCGGCTCCCGCGACGCCGCGCGCGGAAAGCGCTCCGCTGCGGAGATCGGCGGCGACGCCCGGCTGCTCGTCCTCGACGTGACCGACGCCGCGAGCATCAACGATGCCGCGCGCCACGTCGGCACACTCGACATCCTGGTCAACAACGCCGGCATCTCCGGCGACGACACCACGCCGGACCGGGAAGACCCCGCCACCTTCCGACGCATCTACGAGACGAACGTCTTCGGCGTCGTCGCGGTGACCAACGCCTTCCTGCTCGCGCTGCGGCGCTCCGCACACCCGCGGATCGTGAACATCTCCAGCGGCACCGGGTCGCTGGCCTGGGCCACCGGCCCGCAGTTCCCGCACCGGGGCAGCTACGCCGCCTACCGGTCGTCCAAGACAGCGCTGAACGCGCTGACCGTCTACTACGCCCACGCCCTGGCCGGGGACGGCATCAAGGTCAACGCGCTGGCGCCCGGCCTGCGCCGCACCGACCTCAACGCCACCGCCGCCGCCAGCGACGGCGACCCCGCCGAGGCCGCGGCCGGCGCGGTCCGGCTCGCGCTGCTGCCCGACGACGGGCCCTCCGGCGAGTTCTTCTCGTGGGACGGGACCCCGGTCCCCTGGTAACTGGCCGCACCTAACGATCCTCGGCACGTCTTCAGCGACCTACTTGTCGATCTTCGCCAGCGTGCAATTAGGCGGGACTGCGCGCACAGTCCCAGTCCAGGTCCTATCACTCAGCGTGAACAAGGACGGCCCCGCGCTGCTCCGCCAAATGCTCGCTCGTCATCGCGCGGGAGCGCACCGGCCGGCCGGGTGTGGTGCTGTCTTACCCGTGGGTTGCTGCACTGGTTGTGCGCCGGACGCCGGCACATACTCGCGGGATGACCAGGAACATCTGCCGGGCGCGGCGATGCGTGGCCGTGGCAGCGTGACCTGGAATGAACGCCGGCGGGACGAGCGCCGCCTGATAGAGGCTCACCCGCTCACCAGGCCACCCAGCCCAGGATGAGCCGGTTGACCTCCCCCGGCCTCTCCAGGTGCAGGAAATGGCCTGCATCCGGAACGATCACCATCCGTGAGCCAGCGGAGAGGTGCTGTTCCGCAGCGGCGACGAGCTCGACGCCGATGCAGCCATCGGCGCTGCCGTGCAGGTAGAGGGTGGGCTGCCCGGCGGGCAGCAGCGCAGCCCGGTCTTCGGCTGCGTACCGGCCGGCTCCACCGGTCCCGGACGGGCCGGCGGCGCGGTAGTAGCCGATGGCCGCGCTGAGGTTGGCGGGGTCGCGCAGGCAGTCCTTCACCTCCGCGAGATGCCCGGCCGCATCGTAGCCGGGTGACCAGTCCCGCCACAGATGGTCGACGAACGCCATCCCATCCGCAGCCACGACGGCCTCGGCCTGCGCAGCCGGATCGCGGAAGAAGAACAGGTAGAAGAACCGCCTGAGCTGCCGGTAATCGCGGAACAGCACGGAGTCCAGCGCGAACGGCGGCACCCCGAGCGCGACCAGCCGGCGCCAGCGGCCGGGAGCGAAGGCCGCGGCACCGTAGGCGGTTTCGGCCCCCCAGTCGCTGCCGATAAGCACCGCCTGCTCGTCGCCGCCCATGACCTCGTGCAACGCCACGGCATCGGCCACCAGCGCGCCGATACTGTAGTTGCCGTCGCGGGGCACGGCGGTCGGCGCGTAGCCGCGCATGAACGGCGCCACGGCATGGAAACCCGCTGCGGCCAGCTCGGGCAGCAGATGCCGCCAGGTACTGGCTGCGTCGGGGAAGCCGTGCAGGCACAGCGCCAGCGGGCCGGTTCCCGCCTCGAGCACCACGAACTCGACATCGTTCGCCTGCACCGTGCGGCGCCGCACGGCATGATGCCCGGTCATAAACGCCCCTCTCTCTCTCGTGCTCGCGTCGCCCTGGCCAGACTGCCGCATGACTCTGCTCCCTGCCGCGTTCGCGGGTGCGTCGCGGTGTGCGCAGGATCGACTCCCGCGCTGCATTCGGTGCACGGGTCATCGGCTGCGAGTCTTGGTCGATAGGTCGTGTGAACGCGGCTGGCGTGGTCTTAAGCTCGCCGCCGGCCAGGCACGCGGGGGTGGTACGTCGAGTGAGCCGGGTGGGACGGGTGCGTGCCGGGCGGCGGCGTGGATGCGGCCTTGCCGGACGACGATGGACCCGCTGCGCAACATCGATTCCACTAGTTCGGTGGCGAGCGCCTCGGGAGCCCGGTCGAGTAGCCGCGCGGCGTCGGTGAGCCACGCGCGCTGGTGGAGATAAGGCTCGACCTGTGCGGTGGGGATGCCGTCGCGGATCATCAGGGCGTAGGCGAAGATCCGCCGCGCGGCGTCGGTGAGCCACGCGCGCTGGTGGAGATAAGGCTCGACCTGTGCGGTGGGGATGCCGTCGCGGATCATCAGGGCGTAGGCGAAGATCCGCCGCGCGGCGTACCAGACCGCCCCGTCGGGATCGTCGGCGAGCCGCTGGGCGCGGCGTAGCGCGACGGTCAGCGCGGACGCCGTGTCGGCGGGGATCGGTCCGTGCGCTCGGCGGCAGGACAGGTCGTGCCGCGGCTCGGCTCTTGGTGTCGGGCGATGCGGTTCTAGCCGGAGCCATCTGTATGCGCCGATCGGACGATCGATCCTGGGACCTGGCTCTTGGAGGCTGCGAAGTAGACAGCCACGATGGCGTCAATGGCGAAGGAGGCGGTGGGGCTGAGGAAGGCCACGGCGATGGCCAGGAGATAGACGAGGCCGCCAAGGAGCGCCCGGCGGGCCCCGGCTGGGAACGCCACCCGGCCTGCCCCAGGTTCCGCCGCACGGCACTGGGTAGGCACGTCCCCATGCGTGCATCGCGCGATCGCGCCTACTTGGTGCTGATGAGCACGTGCCTGGCACTGTTCATTTTGGCATGGGCGGTGGTGCGGCTGTACTCGATGACGGCCGCGATCGTGATGTCCGCGGTAGCGCTGGCGATCCCGCCAGTCGCGGTCATCATCGCGAACGCGGGAGATGAGTCAAGCCGTCGTCGATGACGCGGCATGCCGCACGGTCGACCCTGTAATGTCGTGTTTGCCGCTTGGTGGGGGTCCGCTCAACCCGGCCGACTGGCACATCCTGCGCGGAGACCCGCTTGTCGCGCGGCTCATGGGCGTGGGGCTGACCAAGCCGAAGGCCCAGGTGGCCGGGGTCGACGCGGCGGGCGTGGTGGAGGCGGCCGGCGCGAACGTGCGCCGGCTGCGGAACGGCGACGAGTGCTTGGCTTCTGCCGGGGCGCGTTTGCGGAGTACGCGTGCGCTGCGGGCCAGCCGTGCTCGTCGTGCTCCCACCGGATCACCGGGTCGGTCGCGTACGCCCGGGCCATTGCCTTAGACATGCGAGGGCCGCAGATCACGATCGAACCCGGAGAACGCCTGCCCGTAGGCGGAGACGTCGGCCGGGCTGGTCAGCGTCATCTCGGCCGTGAAGGTTTCCAGCCACACAGCCTGGTCACCGGCGATGGTGAAGTTATGCAGCGGAGCCCGGGGGAGTACCGCACCCCACGGCAGGACACCCAGCCGGATATTCGGCCGCTCCGACAGCGCGACCACCCGCGCGAGCTGCGCCGCCATCGGCACCTGATCCGGCCAGGTCCGCAGCGCGCCCTCGGTCACCACGAACACCAATGACCGGGCCTCATCCTCGACTGGGCGCACCAGCCTGGCCCACTCCGCGGCGGCAGGACCACCCGCAGCACTGGCATACTCCTCCGTTCGCAGCAGCGCAGGCACCGTTGCGGAAGAGTACGACCGCACCAGGCGCACAGCCGAGATGTGCCGGTACAACTGGCCCCCCACTATCGACACGCCCGCATCGACGCATCGTCGCACCGGCACCGCATAGGCACGGTCCGCCAGCGCCGTCAGCTGCCCGGCCGCACCCGCCTCCAGGCTCAGCGCCTCCGCTAGCCTGGCCACAACCCGTGGATCTGACAGCCGCTGGCCCGCCTCTACCCGCGAAACCGACGGCCGCGGAACGCCAGCCCTGCGCGCCTTGCTCGGCAGCTCACGGGCCGGGGAACTTGAGGTCGGGGAACTTGAGGTCAGGGTTGTGCTCAGACAGCACCGACGGCGGGCCGATGAGCATCGTGTCCGGTTCCCCGATGGCCACTTCGTCCTTACCGTCGTAGTCGAACTTCCTCAGCACGTGCTTGATCGCCTCGAGCCTGGCCCGCTTCTTGTCGTTGCTCTTGACCACCGTCCACGGAGCCCATTCCGTCTCGGTGTAGTGGAACATCGCCTCCTTGGCGTCGGTGTACCCGTCCCACTTGTCCAGCGACTCGATGTCCATCGGGCTCAGCTTCCATTGCCGCACCGGGTCGACCCGGCGGATGATGAAGCGCGTGCGCTGCTCGGAGCGCGTCACCGAGAACCAGAACTTCGTCAGGTGCAGCCCGGACCGGACCAGCATCCGCTCGAACTCCGGTACCTCGCGCATGAACTCCCAGTACTCCTCGTCCGTACAGAACCGCATCACCCGCTCCACGCCCGCCCGGTTGTACCAGGAACGGTCGAACATCACGATCTCGCCGGCCGCGGGCAGATGCGGCGCGTAACGCTGGAAGTACCACTGGGTCTGCTCGCGCTCGCTTGGTTTGGTCAGCGCCACGACCGTGGCGCCACGGGGGTTCAGGTGCTCGGTGAACCGTTTGATCGTGCCGCCCTTCCCGGCCGCGTCGCGGCCCTCGAACACGATCACGATGTGCTCGCCGATGGACTTCACCCAGTTCTGCAGTTTGACGAGCTCGACCTGAAGCGGGCGCTTGAGGTACTCGTACTCGGCCCGCGGCATCTTCTCGGAGTACGGGTAGTCCTCGCGCCAGGTGTCGACTATCCGGCCGTCCGGCCAGCGCAGCACCGGGTCGTCATGCTCGTCGTCGTCTTCGACGGTCAGGCCGGCTACCAGGACGGGATCGGACGCCCAGTCCTCCGGCAGCGCGTTGAACTCGGAAGTGGATTCACTGCTCACCTCACTAGCACAGCGCATTCCCGCCTTGCGGTCACCAGCGGGGCAGGCGCAAAGCCCTTCGAGCCGTTGCAGGTGAGTGAGCGTTAGCGTTAGTTAGCGCGCTCATGCTGCAGTCCCGTCTTGCGGAGGGACGGTCCCGGCCTGACCGGCGAGCGCCGCGCCGGGTTGACGATTCACAGCCACCCGCGGCCTCACGGCCGTCTTACGGTCGGCTCCGCGTCCGTTTAGCATCTCCGGGCCACTCCCGGCGATGACCTGCCTGCCATATTCGGCGAGGTTGACCGCGGCGTTGACGTCCCGGTCCAGGACGACACCGCAGCTGGTGCAGACGTACGAGCGCTCGGACAGGGCGAGCTTGGCTTTCACCGCACCGCAGCCCGAGCAAGTCTTACTGGAGGCGAACCACCGGTCCGCCACGATAAGCCGCCCGCCGTTCCATTGCGTCTTGTAGGCGAGCTGGCGGCGGATCTCCCCGAAGTTAGCGTCGGCGACGTGCCGGGCCAGTCTCCTGTTACGTACCATCCCGGCGACGTTCAGGTCCTCGACCACGACGGTCCCGTACTCGCCGGCAAGAGCCGTGGTGAGCTTGTGAGTGCTATCACGGCGCAGGTCAGCGACCCGGCCGTGCGCGCGCGCAAGGTCAGCGCTGGCGCGTTTCCACCGGTTCGACGGCAGCCGTTTCCGCCGCGCCGCCGCATCGTACGGTCCCTGGCGGCGGGATGCCCGGCGGGACAGGCGGCGGACCTTCCGCAGCGCGCCGCCCAGATGCCGCGGGTTCGGGATCTCCGCGCCGCCGGACAGGACCGCGAGCGTCTTAATCCCCAGGTCAACGCCAGCAATCGCATCCGGGTTCGCCGGGCTGCGGGCCGGCCGTTCAGTTTCAGCGCTGAACGCTACGAACCACCGGCCGCGCTCGAACCGGATCGTAGCCGACAGAATCCGCGCCGCACCCGCAGCGATCTTGCTGACCAGCGCCGATGCGTCCTCAAAGAGCTTGATCCGGCCGAGCCGGGGCAGCACCGCATGCCGGGCCTCGCAGCGGATCACGCCGGTCGTGAACCGGCACGACAACCGGGCGCGATGCTTGCTCTTGATCCGGGGACGGCCCATCTTCGGGCCCTTGCGCTTCCCGCTCTTCGACGCGGCGTAATTGTCGAACGCGCGCGCGGCAGCGGCCAGGCCGGAGCTGTACGCCTCCTTGGAGTTGTCCGCCCACCACGGCGCTACGGTGCCCTTGACCTGGTTCCAGTCTTTGCGCAGCGATGGCAGCGACCAGGACCGCCACGGCGTCCGGTCCTCTTCAGGGATCCCGTAAGACTCTTCGGCCTTCCGCTGCCACCAGGTGGCGTTGACGCGAAGGACTGCCCAGTTGAAAGCGAACCGTGAAGCGCCGCAGTGGGACCGCAGCGCGCGTTCCTGCGCCGGGGCCGGGTTCAGCGCGAAGCGATACGCCTGCAGTCCGCTCCCGGCCTGGGCCTGGAATATCCTCACAAGTCCGCCCTGGTGGCAGCCTCAACTGCCCGCTGTGCCCTGCTCGCCGCCGCGCGGCGCCCGTACAGCCGGGCGCACAGCGACGTCAGGATCTCGGTCACGTCGCGGACCAGGTCGTCGTCCACTTCGGCCGGGTCCATGACCAGCAGTCTGCGGCCTTGCGCTGACAGTGCCGCCTCTACGTATTCGGCGCCGAACCTGGCGAACCTGTCCCGGTGCTCAACCACGATTGTGGTGACGGCCGGGTCCCGCAGCAAGGCCAGGAACTTACGGCGCTTCCCGTTCAGCGCGGAACCTATCTCGGTCACTACCCGGCCGACTGTCATGCCTTCGTCGGCTGCCCACGTGGTTACGCGGGCTACCTGCCGGTCGAGGTCGTTCTTCTGGTCTGCGGAGGAGACGCGGGCATACACAGCGACCGGTGCGACTGCCATGGTCTCAGGCTCGGGTGATGGGTCAACGAGAATCAGCCGTCCGGCTCGCCGCGCTGGTACCGGCAGTTTCCCCTCCCGGTACCAGCGATAAGCCGTCACAGGATGCACACCCTGTTGCCGCGCCCACTCTTTCAAGTTCACTACTGCATACTATCACTTACTCACGGCGAAGCAGCTGCTAGCCCCATTTTCCGCCGGCGATCACGTTCCGGCCGCACGGTGTTCAGTTCCCGGTCGCGTCGCCGAACCACGACCGCCTCCTGCGCTTATGGCGCGCGACCAGCCTCAATCCTGGTCAGCCGCAAGAGGGGGACAGGCGATGGCTGGACCGTCTGCACCGCCGGGCGGGGCCGCCTGACCGTGACCGAGCCGCCGGTTTCAGGCCTTGGCCGGTAACGCCTGACGCGCATCTCGGAGCAGGCGGCCAACGTAATCTGACCCACTGGACGCAGCGGAGGAACTCGCCTACTCTCGCGTGGCAGCCTGCCGCACAGTCTCCTGCGGGCGAGGCCACCGCGGCGGTCGCCTTGGACGTCGATGCTCTGCTGGCTCGGCGAGGGCAGTTGCGGCAGGCTGTGCTCGCTTCGGCGCGGTCGTCGTCACTCCACGCGGTCCAGCGATGGCTCGGGATGTTCGCCCAGGTACTCCACCCAGGCCCGCTTCACGCACGGGTAATGCGTAGAGGCCTCGACCAGATCCATGAAGTTGCTGATGTTCGCGTCGAACCGCTGCTGCAGCTGCTCGTCGGCGATGCGCCCTTCAGCGGTGAAGGCCAGGTGGGCCCGGGCGAGGGAGAACATGTCCGGATAAAGCCGCGAGCCGAGGTGCTCAAACGGGACGCGCAGCGACCACAGGCCGCGGTTGCCCCCGCCCATCGACGGCGACGCGGACATGAGCAGCCCGTGCCGCTCGTTGAACGGCTGCGGCTGGTAGCGGGATACCCAGTCGATGGCGTTCTTCAGCACCCCCGGCATCGACGCGTTGTACTCCGGTGAGGCCACAACGAAACCATGGCAGGCCGCCATCCGCCGCCGAAACTCCTCGGCGCCTGGCGGAAATCCCTCCTCCCGCTGGACATCCTGGTCGTAAGACGGGGCGTCGAAGTCGCGCATCGCCGCAACATCGACATCTCCGCCGCCTGCCTCGATAGCTGCCGCTGCCAGCTCGGCAAGCCGCGTGTTGAGGGAGTCGCGGCGCAGGGACGCTGAAAAAACCAGGAAGCGAACGGGCTGACGACGCCGGCTGTCGGGCATCAGCAGGCCGAAACGCGACGACGGCGGAAGCCCGCCTCAGCGCGCCCGAGGCGACGACACGTACTCCAGATGGCCATGGGGCCTCTCCCAGAGACGGATAGGTGCGCAGCTTATCAACCCTTCACGGTCCTCATCAGCCAGTCCGTGAGTCCGGACTGAGCTGCTTCGGTCAGATGGCGAGCCCGGCCTTTACGTTGCCCTCAGTGCATCGGTGGGCGGGGGCCGTGAGCGGCAGCAGCGCCGGCGCCCCAAGAGCAGGCACACGGACGGCTCCGGCTACGCCGACGTCTATCTGCACGGCCCCTGTGCGGGCAGGTAGACGTCGTCGTAGCCGGAGCCGATTCGCGCTCGGCGACCGCAAATGATCGTCCCCTCGCGCGTTGCAGGTGTACTGGCTGACGACGCCGACTACATCGGCCCCGCCAGCCGGGTAGGTCTCGATCACCGCACGCGCGGCAGCTGCGTCGTCACTGATGGCGCTGGCGCCGAGCTCGCCACCCGGCTCTCCAGGTCGGCGCCCGCCAGGTCGGAGCCGATCATGCCATCACCTCGGCGAGTACCTGCTGGGTGGTGAGCTCGTGCCCGTGGGAGCTGCGAACGTGCTCGCGGATGGCGGCGACAAGCTGGCCGAACTGGTCGTCGTTAGCGACCCGGAACTCAACCCCGCAGGGGCAGCGGCCGACGTGCCCGGCTAGTGCACGTCCGGTGAAAGCGAGGTCAAGCGCGACGCACGGCTCGTCCCCCTCCACCCAGGCGTCGTGACCGGCCGACACCACGTGCGCGTCACCTGGGCCGAAGTCATATTCGCGGCCGTCGTCCATGCGGGCGTGGAGCCGGCCAGAGATGATGTAGCCGGTGTGGGCCGCCTGGCAGGCTTCCGTTCCGACGACCGGCTTGACGTCGGTCGACCACTTCCAACCGGGCTGATACACAGTGCGGGCGATCGTGACGCCGGGCAGGTTGACCACGCTGAGCGAAGCGTGTTCGAACGCGTGCCGCTCATCGGGCGTCTCGATGTTCTTGACTGCCACGATTAGCTTCGTAGCTTCGAGCATCCGGTGTTGCCCTTCCCTTGGCCTGGCTTGCCAGGCCAGCATGCAAGCCAGCCGCCTGCCGTCACATCGGGAACAACACGTAGATGCCAGCCGGCACTACGTAGTGGCCGAGGGAGGAAATGCCCGCTGCGAGTCACGGGCTGCGGCCTGTGATGCGGCCGCCACCAGGCCGGTTCGGGAGCGAGCGCCGGTCTTGCGCAGCAGGCTCTCGACGTGCTTCTCCACGGTCCGTGGCGACAGATGCAGCCGTGCTGCGATCTGCTTGTTGGCCAGCCCGCCGGCGACGAGGCGCAGCACGTCCGCCTCCCTGGCGGTGATTCCCGCCGCCACCCAGGGATTGGGCTGCGACTCCTTGAGCAGTTCGCGGCAGCGCTCGGCCAGGCGGGGCAGGTCCCGGCCATCAAATCCTGCCTCGGCCTCGGCCAGCCAGCGAAGCGGGTCGCCCCATCCGTCGGCGAGAGCAGCGGGGGCGGCGCAGAACCTCGCCAGCTCACCCCAGGCGTCGCAGTTCGTGAAGCCAACGTCGCAGCCCGCCGCCAGTTCGTTGGCCCGCTGCCGCTGCCCGGCTCGCCCGGCCAGAACCGCCTCGGCATAGCCGATAAGGCTCCGGTTGTGGCGGCTGGCGCCGACGCCCAGCCGGCGGGCCTCCTCGATCGCCCCTGCCGCCCGGTGATCACCAAGTGAGGCCAGGAGCAGCGGCCATAGCGCCCGAAGCCCCGCGGGCTCGGCATGCGGGAGGCGGGCCAGGATCGCCATCCCTCGGGCGTAGGGTTCCACGGCCGCCGCGGCCTCGCCACCGAGCAGGACCACTGCTCCCCGGCTGGCCCAGCAGATGCCCTCGACCATCTGGTCGTCCGGAGCGGCCGCGATGGCGCGGGCGGCGTAGCGCTCTGTCTGCCCGGCGTCGGCGCGCATGCTGGCGCTGCCGGTAAGTACCGCCAGCGCCTTGGCCCGGACCTGGTCCAGGCCAAGCCGCTCGGCGAGGCCGACGGCGGCCTGCGCGTGGGCATCACACGTGTCCAGTTCCCAGCGGCAGGTGAAGCCCGCGGCGAGCTGGAGATCCAGAATCGCCACGGTGCTCAGCGCACCCATCTGCTCGGCAGCGCGCCGCGCCTCGGACAACCGCTCCACTCCGGCATGATCAAGTAGGTCGATGGTGCCCAGCTCGTGCAGGGCGCGCAGCCGCCACAACGGCAGCCTGACTGCCTCCGCGGTGACCAGCGCGCTCTCGAACGCCGCGCGGGCGGCGCTGAGATCACGCAGCCGGTGGCTCCGGCCGATGAGCTCCAGCGCATGACAGCGGACATCCGGAGCACTGCCCTCGGCGGCGAGGACGTCCTCGGCGAACAGCCGGGCCTCATCGAGGTCATCGGCGGCGAAGGCCACCTCGGCATCGATGACGCCCATGCGGGCGCGCATGCCAGCCGGTGGGGCGGTTCCGGCCAGCCGCCGGGCGGCGCCGAGGTGGTGACGGGCCATCTCCCATCGTGAGGCACCGACCGCCGCCTGGCTGAGGCGAAGGTGAACCTCGGTCCGGAGTTCCGCCGCCTCGGTCCCGAGCCGGGTGATGAGATGGCCGCCGGCCGCCGCTGCCTCCTCAACCCGCCCGGCCAGGGCCAGCGCTTCGACCAGCAAAAGTTCCGCCTGTTCCCGCTCGGGAGTGCCTTCGAGGAGGTCAGCGGCACGCCGAAGGTTACCGATCGCAGTGGCCAGCGCCCCCCAGCCCAGCGCCTGGCCGCCGGACTCGCTCAGCAGCTTTCCGGCCCGGCGGCGGTCCCCGGCACGGTTCGCCAGCTCGACGGCCAGCTCGCGCTGGCCGCCTTCCAGGCGCGGGTGTGCGGCGTCCAGAACGGTGAGCGCCGCCGAGGCCAGGGCCCGCTGGCGGGGTGGCAGCATGGTATCGAGCAGGGCTTCCCGGGTCAGCGCGTGCCGAAAGCGGAAGGCCGTGCCGTCGGCGCTCACCAGCAGTTGCTCGACAGCGAGCCCGAGCGTCTCCGCCACCAGGGCCGCAGGCTGGCCGCTCACGGCCGGCAGCAGTTCCCAGTCGAAGTGGCGGCCGAGGATGGCAGCGGCCTCGATCACCGATCGCTGCGGTTCGCTGAACCCGGCCAGGCGCTCGCGGACCGTCTCGGTGAACGACTCCGGCAGCCCGGGCGACGCCAGCAGATCTTCCACCAGCAGCGGTACTCCTTCGGCGGAAGCCTGCACCCGGCGCAGGAGTTCCGCCTCTGCTCCCGGGATGCAGGCATGGACCATGCGCGCCATGTCCTCATCGCTGAGCCGGTCAAGACCGAGGTGAAGTACGCCGGGCCGGCCCCGCTGTCGGCGGGCCACTTCCAGTGCGGCCGACGGCCGGTTGGCGCGCAGTGTAAGTACGCACAGCAACGACTCGCCATCAAGGTGCTCGCCAAGGTACTCCATCAGGGCCACGGTGTCCGGGTCCGCCCACTGCAGGTCCTCTAGGACTATGACCAGGCCCTGTGGCGCGAGGCGCCGAAGAAGCTGGATCAGCGCCTCACCGCGGATCCCAGGTGAGACCTCTCCACTTGCCGGAGCGCGGCCAGCCATCCCCGGCAGCAGCGCGCTCAGCGCGGGCAGCCAGGGCTCCATCGTCGCGTCATCGGGAACGGCCCGGTCTCGCAGGAGCTGCACAAGCGCGTCCGTTAGCGGCCGGTAAGCAGCGGTCGCTGACTGCGGCACCGCCCGGCTGGTAACGACCCGGATGCCACGGCTGGCCGCCCGGCTGGCCGTCTCCAGGGCCAGCCGCGACTTGCCGATCCCCGGCTCCCCGGTGATCACCACACACCCGCCGTGCCCGGCCATGGCGGCCGTCAGCGCCGCGTCGACCGCCTCCAGCGCGGCGTCCCTGCCGATCACGACCGGGCACAATACCTGCGCCATCAGCCTAGTCTGCCAGCAATCCCTCGATATCGGAGAAAGTCCCAATACTCCGGCCACGGCGTGGCTAGCACCGTGCCCGGGCCCGGTCGCGCAGCAGCTCCCGCGTGTCACCCGTCAAGGATGAGCGGGTCTCTTCATACTGCGTCGGCTCCATTCAGCTAGCTCCTAGACCTGAGAAAGCTGTGCCAGTGCCCTTCGCGGCAGAATCGGACCTCCGGCGGGGGCTCCGCCGACCCGCCCCAGACAGTTCACCCCGAACGTGAAGTACGCCGCGCTGGTCGCCGCCGCGGGCGCGCCGTGCCTGCGGTGCGGCCTGGCCGCGCAGCAGGAACGCGGTGAAGCCAGCGCTGATACCCCGCTTGCCCGAGGCTAAGGACCGCACGCTCGGACTGGGCGGCATCGGCATCACTCCGCCCGAGCCGCTGTGCGGGACGCGTTCGTGGCCCTGATGATTTCTGCCCGGCGGGCGCTACTGTCGGTACTTGACCGGGCGAACGAGCGACGATGGAGGTTCACCATGGATGTCGGGATCGGCCTTCCCAACGCAGTTCCGGGCACGGAAGGCAGGACCCTCGTCGACTGGGCCAGGCGGGCCGACGAGGCTGGCTTCAGCACCCTCGGCACGATCGGTCGGCTCGTGTACCCGAACTACGAGGAGCTGATCGCGCTGGCCGCGGCGGCCGCTGTCACTAGCCGGATCCGGCTGACGACGTCGATCCTGCTAGCGCCGCTGCACACGAACACGGCGCTGTTCGCCAAGCAGGCGGCCTCGCTCGACGGCATCTCAGGTGGCCGCCTGGTGCTGGGCCTGGGCCTCGGCGGCCGGGAAGACGACTTCGTCGCGAGCGGGCTGACCATGGCCGGGCGGGGGCGGCGCTTCGACGAGCAGCTGGCCGAGATGCAGCGCATCTGGGCGGGCGAGGGGCAGGACAACGTCGGCCCGATCGGGCCGCCGCCCGTCCGGCCGGGAGGCCCTGAGCTGATCTTGGGCGGCTCGACGGAGGCCAGCTTCCGCCGGGTGGCCCGCGTCGCTGACGGATGGATAATGGGTGGCGGCACCCCGGCCATGTTCGCCCAGGCTGCGGCGGCTGTTGACCAGGGGTGGCAGCGCGAGGGCCGGCCGGGCAAGCCGCGCAAGCTGTCGCTGGCTTACTTCGCGCTGGGCCCGGACGCCCGCGCGCTGGCAGACGGCTATCTCGGCCACTACTACGCCTTCCTGGGCGACATCGCTGGCCAGATCGCGGCTAGCGCGGCGGTGAGCCCGGAGATGGTGAAGGGCTACGCCGCCGCGTTCGCGGAGGCCGGCTGCGACGAGCTCATCTTCGTGCCGGTCTCGTCGAGCCTTGAGCAGGTCAGGCTGCTCGCTGAGGCGGTGTCCTGAGGGAGCGTCGTCTTGAGCGACGCGCGGGATATCGGATCCTCGCGGCGGGGAGGGTCGGCAGGGCTCCGCCCAGTCTGCTCCCCGCTTGCACTCGTGCGTTCAGCAGCCGGGACAGCGGCTGCCTGACCCGGAACTGTCGGATCAGCATGGCTGCCGTAAATCGGTCAGCAATACTGGCGAATCGAATGCAATCTATTGGGCATGCCAGGAGGTCGTCCTACGGATTCCTTTTTTTGAAATTGCAGTGCTGTTATCTTGGCTGGGTGGTTCAGGCAAGCCTTCGAGCTTGTCATAAAGCTGTCAGACATGATCCACCATTGCGTGCTGCGGCACGGTCAGCTTTTGAGGGCTTCCTGCAGCTCGCTGCTGATTTCGTCGGTCGTGGCGTTTACAGATCGCTTCACGACCTTGGCGGCGCCCTTAAGTGCCTGCTCGAGTCCTTTTTCGATGGTCGGCTCCCCAACCACGATGAGCCCTGCCTGGTTACCAGTCAGTGCCTCAGCCGCCTCTTTGAGCTCCTTGCGGGGCAGAGTCCCGCCCCCGAACATCTCAGGAATGGCACGCATGCGCGAACGATCCATCCGCTTGACGATGTGGGGTTTGCCGTCCTCCTGATCGATCACGGCAGCGTCGAACTTCCCGATTATCTTGTCCTTATGCAGCTGCTCGACAGCGTCCATATCCGCCCGTGCGGCGTCGACAGTCTCGTACGCTGCGGCGTAGAGAAGCATCTGGTTGTTGTCGGCCATGGCATCTCCCTCGTCGGTTACCCGATGGATGAGTCCAACGCTAGCCCGCCGTCACGAGCATCCGCTAGTAGGAGAGCCACAGCAGCCGTGACCTGACCCTTGCTACCGCAACGGCACCTATCTCATGCCGATCTCATGCCGACAGCTTGACTTGCGGGAACGCGGCTCCTCGCGAGAGAGCCGTAGCGGGCCTCAGGGCCCTGACGTGCAGATTTAGATTCCGCCCAGCACGTGCCGTTGCAGTACTGAAGGCTGTCGGGGAACTCGCTCACGCTCGGTGATAACGATCGGTTCATCTTCATGGCCGCAGCGGGCAGATCGTGATGGCCGCGAGCACCCGACCATCAGCGGCACCAGACGCGGGGAACTGAGACCTGGGGAGAACCGCAGATCAAGCGCCTGTTTTGTAAACCAGTCTGTAAACGGGACGCGGTGGAACACGATGGGACGCGGAAGACGAGGCGGACCGCGGGAGCCGGGGATCCGTCTCGAATCCGAGGTCACCGCATCCGGGACAGACCGCCCGGAACGCCTGAGACGGGCGTCGTAGTGCTCATAACCCAGAGGTCGCAGGTTCATGTAAGGAACTCCGGCGCTTGATCAGCGCGGGGGTTCCAGGGTTGCATAGCATCCGCGGCTGGTCCGGTAGGTGGCGACGACTTAGGTTCTGAGGCTGGCGTTCTGTGGCTCTCGCCGCACATCCTGGCCAACACCGGCCGGGTGCTGGCGACGGTGCTGAAGACGCCGGACGAGGAGGTCGATGACTACCTGCGGGCCCTGGCCGAGATGGCCGAGGCGTCCGGCGGCGCTGACCCGCGCTCCCTGGCCGCTGCCGGGGAGCGCGGGCAAACTGATTAGCGGCATTCACCCGCGACAACTTGACAAGGCAGCTCCCATAGGGATCAAATCCCGCCGTCCCGACCAGAACTTGCAGGTCAGAAGGGATTCCGGGAGTCTCCAAGGGCTCCTTCTTGATCTTAGGGGAGCCAGTCACCGCGCAGGGCCAGGCGGACGTGAGCCCAAACACGGTCTGCTCGTGACACCACGCCAGGGCCATAAGTCAGCGCCGGTCTCATCGCCTGTGCCGCGCTCTCGGCCTCGCACCAATTCCGCGACCTCTTTACTGATGCCGATCGACGGCCCGCCAATCAACTCCCATGCTCGGTCGATCCCGATCAGCAAGCAGACTGCCACCAGGATTGCGATCGTAACTACCGCGCCAGAATCACCGGGATCAACAATCACGTCTATCCCTCGGATAAGCTGCATTATAAATATGATCACCAGTCCAACCAGGAACAGCGTCGCGCATTGTGCGCCAATGAACCTGGCGCAAGCGGATCAGAGAAAGCAGCGACGCCGTGACGAATATGAGTCCGCCCCCGGCCACGGCCACCGCCGTTGGCCCGATCGTTTGCCCGGAAACCAGCGCCAGGAGCGACACCATAAGCGCATTGGTAAAGGCCGTCAGCGCAGCTGACGCCCGGATGCGGTGAAGCTGACCCTCTTTCCCAGCCCGTCCTAGCCTCTCCGAGGCCACCGTGACAGCCACGAACAAAAGTCCGACCAGCGCACCAGCAGCGCCCGCGCTCGCCGCGAAGAATTCACGAAGACTCTCAGGTACCATCGCGCATCCCACGTTCTGTTGAGGTCATCCACCGCCCGTCCGGGCCGACGAGGAAGGCGGCAACTGTCGCCACAACTGACCGGGACCGGCGCGCTCAGCGCAGGTCGCGCCGCCCCCCGCGGCTTGCCCGGCGGCTTTCCCGCTTGTCGTGCCGGTCCTGTTTGTGACTGGCCAGGACCCCGACGGCCGCTGCCACCGCTTGGCTGATGTCGGATGCGGCGGCCGATCCCGAGAGACCCCCGGGGTGCGGCTTGGCGTCGGCCGGAGCCGGAAATTGCATCGACGTCGGGCTGGCCGTCGTTGCGGCTTGCTGTTTGACCGCCCGGCTCCGAATCGCCATTGCGGCGACCCGGGTCAGCACCATGGCGAGGGCCATGAAGATGAGGGCGTCGGTGAGGGCATCCGGGGTGACATGGTGGTCGGCCATCCATCGTCCGAGCGACGGAGCAAACCAGTGCGCCGAGCCGTAGGAGAAGGCGGTCCGGGCCACCATGACCACCGCCCACACCAGTGCGTAAGCCAGCCCGGCACGGGTGACGGGCCTGCCGGTCCCCGAGCTCAGGGACACCCCCATCTGCGACGCGGCAAGCAGGCCGATCAGGAGCCCGGCGGCCGCGAGCCCCACCTCGAGGGCCAGGCCGATGCCCCCCGTGGCGGCGCCCTTGATGAAGAAGGGCACGATCAGCAGGGATGTGATCAGGGGCCGCAGCACGCGGAATCGGGTGACCTTGCGCTGGGAGCCGAGGTCTGATTCAAGCACCACCGCCAGCACGATCACGTTGATGAGCAGCGCCTGCAGGAGCATAGCGGACCTCTCGTGGCCGTCGGTTCGGTGCTTCACATCATGCCAGATGCATCTCTAAAGATCAATCATTAGAGATGCATCTTCGCAGAAGTACTGTCCGGCGCGCTGCGGCAGAGGTACTGTCCCATGCTGTGAAGGTGGTAGACCTGATCTGGCTCGGACAGCAGATCACACAGGCGGGGCACCGGCAGTTGCAGGTCAACGCCCCCGGCATCCCGACGGCCGAGCTGGTGGTGATGGTCGACTTGATCGATCATGCACCGACCACCATCACGGCCATCGCCCAGCGGACCGGCTACGCGCAGAGTCGGGTGTCAGCCGCCGTAGCAAGCATGGTCGAACGAGCCTGGGTGCAGACCGAAGCCGACCCGTCGGACGGCAGGCGGACCGTCGTGGTCATCCCCGAGCAGACCCGTGCCGACGCCAGGGCCCACCAAGAGGTGGCCGAAAGCCGCCTCATCAACGCACTGCTCGACGGTGTGCCAGACCACCGCCGGCCCGCCCTGATGCAGGCATTGGAAGAGCTGCTCGTCGCGTTCCGGGAGCGGGCCGAGCGACCCTCAGGCGCGAAACTGATGCGGTCAGGCCCTCAATAGGCGAAGCGCCCCGGACCGTCAGCTGACTGAGTCGGCAGCTGCCCGGTGGGTCCCAGTTACGGACTAGGCGCGTTGGGAGAAGCCCTTGGAGAAGTCACCGGCGAGCTCGGCGTGACCGTCGGCTGCTCGGCGAGCCCGGTGTCGGCTGGGATCAGCGCGCGGGTGCTGCCGGGCTCGCCAGCCGGCAGGCAACGGGCGCGCGCACCAGTAGCCCGGCCTCGGACCGGCCCTAGGCGGCGAGGCGCGGACGGTCCCGGTGCATGGGCCAGGATCTGGTCATCGGCTAAGCCGGCCAGGGTCGGATCGGCTACGACCGCGAGGACATCGTGGCCTTTGGCACGCACGTGCCGGGCAATGCCCGAGAACATCTCATCTAGCAGCAGGGCAGTCATCGGTCACCCGGCGAGCAGCTGGCGTTCCCGTCGCGATCGGCGCTGGTTCAAGGCAGGGGGTCTAAAGTTCCGTGCCCGGCATCGGGGTGCTGGCCCAGCTTGGTTGAATTCGCCGCCCGCTGATCCAGGTCGGCGTGATGCGCACGTACACGTCGCGGGCGCCGCCTGCCCACGGCTCGAGGTGCGTTGCGTCCTCAAGGTACTTCACTTCGCGCTCATCGGTGACCTTGTGCGCGTGACCATGCACTAGGACGCTCCAGCCTTCACGGAGCGCTTCGTCGAGGCGGTCGACTTCGAAGCTGACCTGGGCATCGGCGTACAGAGCCAGCAGCGTGTCCGGTGCGGTACGGAAGATAATGGTCTTTCCCGTTGCGGCGAAGTTGACCGGCAGCATCATGATCCTGTCCGCGGATGTGAACCCTACGCGGCCGACGCCGCCCGGTTCCAGCAGGTCGAAACACTCGGCTGGGCTGAGCGTCCGCAGGGCGCGCTCGTGGGCAGCGGGCTCGGGGGCTGGAGACTCCCGGTTGGGCAAGGCCCTTAGCGCGTCCCGGCTGTTCGCCGGTCCCCTCCCGGTTGCCAATATATTCGCCTCCTATATTCGCCTCCGCCGTTCGCGGGCTGTTTCGTTTCTTCAGCCTCTTCAGCCTTGTCTTGCGGCATCAGCGGCCGCTGCGGCCCGAGGTCCCGCTTGGCCGGGCCGTTCGGCCCTAGGCGACATCCGCGAGACCCTGCCGAGCTCACTGTCGCAGACGCGCCGGTACTGAGCAAGGACCCAAGCGCTGTGCCTGATCCATGGCCGGTGAGTGAGCGAGGACGGCGAGGCACGCCTCATGCCTGAATCAGCCGCGCGCGAGTCTGCCGCACTGCGGCCATCCACTGGTTGCTCCGCCTGACGCCTCTGAACCCAAGGCGGCCTGTGGTCGTCGTCGGGCGGGCGAGGAGTATTAGGTTCATGCCTTCTGCGACGTCGCCCGTAACCGGAGACCGCCTGGCTGCGCCCGGTGACCGCCGCTGGCTGGTCCTGATCGTCGTCGCCATCGCTCAGCTCATGGTGGTCCTGGATTCCACGATCGTGAACATCGCGCTGCCGTCGGCGCAGCGTACGCTGGCGTTCCCGAACAGCGACCGGCAGTGGGTGGTGACGGCGTATGCGCTGGCCTTCGGCAGCCTGCTGCTGGTGGGCGGCCGCCTCGGGGATATGTTCAGCCGCAAGTGGGTATTCATCACCGGCTTGATCGGATTCGCCGTCGCCTCGGCTATCGGCGGCGCCTCCGTCTCGTTCACGATGCTGGTAGCAGCACGGGCACTGCAGGGCGCTTTCGGCGCCGTACTCGCGCCCTCTGCCCTGGGCACGCTGGTCAGCACGTTCCGTGAGCCACGGGAGCGGGGCCGGGCCTTTGGCGTGTTCGGCTCGGTCGCCGCCGGTGGCGGTGCCGTGGGCCTGATCCTCGGCGGGGTGCTCACCCAGTACTTGTCGTGGCGCTGGACGCTGTACGTCAACCTGGTGTTCGCCGCGATAGCAGTGGCGGGCGCGCTGGCCTGGATCCGCTCCAGCCGCCCGGACGTCAGGCCGAGGATGGACTGGCCGGGCGCCGTGCTGGCGTGCACTGGGCTGTTCCTGATCGTTTTCGGCTTCTCCCGTGCCGAAACCGCCGGGTGGACGGTCTGCAGCTGACGACTGGCTCGTCTGGCCGGCGGGCGTGGTGCTGCTCGCCGGGTTCGTTGTCGCCGAGCAGCGGTCCAGCCATCCGTTGCTGCCGCTGCGGGTGATCCTCGACCGGACCCGGGGCGGTGTCCTACGTCGCAGTCTTCATATCGGGAGTCGCGATCTTCGCAACGTTCCTGTTCCTCACGTACTACCTGCAGGTGATCAAGAGAGAAAGCCCGCTAGCCACCGGGTTGCTGTTCCTGCCGATGATCGGCTGCATCCTGATCAGCTCCAACCTCTCCAGCATCGTGGGCCTGGCCCGGGTAGGGCCGCGGGTGCTGATCGCAGCCGGCATGCTGCTCGGCGCGGGCGGGATGGCGTACCTGGCCCAGGTGACTGTGACCTCCGGCTACGCCAGCGCCGTGCTGCCCGCCCTGCTCATCCTCGGCCTTGGCTTCGGCATGATCTTCGCGCCGGCCATCAACACCGCTACGTCTGGCGTCGCCCGCCGGGACTCCGGCGTCGCTTCCGCACTCGTCAACACGATGCAGCAGGTCGGCGGCTCAATCGGGACATCGGCTCTCAGCACGATCGCGCTCAGTGCGACGGCCAGCTACCTGATCAGCCCACCACACCAGCCCGCTGGCACCGGCGATTGCCGCCACCCACGGCTACACCGTCGCCTTCAGCGTCTCAGCAGCGCTGCTCGGACTCGGCTTCATCCTCGCGATCGTCCTGCTGCCGTCGAAGCGTCGGCTGACCGAGCTCAGGAACGCCGCCGCAAGGCCTGCCGCAGCTGGCGCCGCCCCGGCCGCGGTCCCATCGCCTGTCGCCCCCGCCCCGCAGCCCGCGTTCGAGGCGATTCCGGTGGCCCTGTGCAGCTGCTCGCCGGTAGCGACCGCAGTTCCCGCCCAGGCGGCCACGCCGGTCCGCCGCAACTGACCACCAGTTAAGCCCCCGAGGGATGACCGGTCGTGCGCCTGCGCAAAGGGCACGGGGGTTATCCTCCGTCGATGAGCACTACCACGCCGCCCGTGACGGATCTGCGTCTTGTCGTCGGCTACGACGGATCACCTCCGGCCAGCCGCGCACTCGAGGCCGCGGTCAACCTGCTCCAGGGCCGGACCGGCCGGATTGAGGTGGTGTATGTGGCTCACATGCCCAGCATGGCCGCGCTGTCGCCCGGCGCCGTGGCCGAACTGGAAACAGACTTCGATGACATCGAGCAGGAACTCCGGACGATGGCCGCTGAGCAACTGCGGTGGCCGTGAGCAGAGCTGGGGCTTCGAGCGGCGCCAGGGCCTGATCGCAGAAGCAATTGATCACGGCTGCCAGAGACCTCGGCGCTGCGCTGCCCCGACGCGACCGTCGTTATCGTGGTCGGCAGCTCATCTTCGGTCGCGCACCGTGTCGTCGGCTCGGTCGCCGTCAGCCTGGCCCGCCATTCGCCAGTACCCCTGGTAGTCGTGCCCTAGAACTCGCCTTCCTGGCTGTGGTCCGGCAGGCTGGAGCAGATGGCCGTCTCGGCGGCCGCCGCCGGCGAATTCGTGCTGGTGAACTTGTTCCGCGACCCAGCACGGGTGTTCCCGGACCACGACGCGGTCGTTCCCGAGTCTGGATGGAGTCCCCGGTAGCGCTGGGCGGCTGCAGCTGTCCGGCGGACGCCGGGAAGCTGGTCACACGGAAACTCACCCGCAATCTGGGTGCGACCTCCAGCTTCGCCGCTGACAATGATTTTGCGCGGCGTATCTGCCCGAGGACTCGAAGACGGCGAGATGGATGACATCGGCGGGGGCGACCTGGCTCAGGTCCGGCCCAGGGCCAGCAGGCGGCAGCTCCCGGCGGGGACGCGGCTGGATTTCTGGCTCGACATGGTCATCCTGGTGAGCTACATATTTGCCTACAGCTACGGGTTCACGGGGGATGCCATCCACGAGTGGCTGGGCCTCGCGCTCGGCCTGGTCCTACTGGTCCACCTCACCCTGCACTGGGGCTGGGTGGTGCGCACCACTCGCAAGCTGCTCGGCCGGCGAGGCCACGACCGGGTCATCTGGCTGGTCAACCTGGCGCTGCTGGTCGGCATGACACTGTGCATCGGGTCGGGCGTCGTGATCTCCCGGGTGGCCCTGCCCTCGCTGGGATTCTTCCTGACCAGCAACTTGTTCTGGAATCGGCTGCACATCCTGACTGCGGAGATCACGTTGGGCCTGGTTCCGGTGCATGCCGCGCTGCGCTGGCGGTGGATCGCGGGGGTGGGGCGCCGCCTGCTTACCCGGCGGCGCATCGGCGGGCCGGGGCGGGGCTTGCGGTGAAGTTCGTCCGGCAGCTCGGCGCGGTCCTGCTCGTGGTGGCGGCGGTCACCGCCGTGGGCGTGGCGTGGGAGCACAGCAGCGCTGCCGACTGGATCACCCCGCCAGGCAGCGGGACCGCTACGACGGTTCCGGACCATGCCCGCGTGGTCAGGGGCGGCGGCATCATCAGGCTGCCGCCGGGCGCGAATCCTCCGCCCGGAGCGGTGCAGGGGAACGTCATCCACGTGGACACCAATGCTGCGCAACTCGACCCGTCCGACATCGGCAACCTGACCTCGACCGCCGAGATCGTGGGGCGCCATGGCTGGGGTGATCGTGCTCGAGATCGCGCGGCGTCGGGTGTGGCGGGCTAGGCGTGCTGGGCGCCTGGCGTCGGCCCAGGCCGCACGACGCAGCCGGGCTCCCTCGCCGCGCGACGGGTGAGGGAGTTCGCAGCCGCTGCGCTCGGTGACGACGAGGCGGGCATCACGGCGGTCCACTCGCGCATGCCGCGATTGGAGCTTGGGCCGGGCTGTCAGAGCGGCCTGGTCATCTGTTGGCGGGAGAGGAAGAGGACGTGGCCGGGCTGGATCTGCAGCTGATGCCCCTGGTGTCCGGGCGTGCGGGGGACTGCGCCTGCTAGCCGCTCGGGCGAGCGCCGTACCCGGGGATCCACTGCCGCCTGGCGCGCCACAGCCGGCGCCAGTCCGCCGCGGCCGGAAGCCGCCGTCCTGGTCCGATCGAGGCGAGCACGGCGCGGAGCGCGACTCCCGCCACCAGCTCGCCCAGCACGAGGCGGCGCTGCCAGCCGCCAAAGTGATCCCGCAGCAAGGTGGCCTTGCCCCGGAACAGCAGCAGCTGCTTGTCCCCGCGCGACTTCGATGCACCGCCCACGTAGTGCACGATGCACGCCTCGGGCGTGATGACCGGGCGCAGCCCGGCGCGGCGTACCCGAAATGCCAGGTCGGCATCCTCGCCGTACATGAAGTAACGCTCGTCGAAGCCGCCCAGCTCGCGCCACAAGGCCAGCGGCACGAGCAGCAGGCAGCCGGTCACGATGCCGACCTCGCGTACCGTGTCGCGCTTCCAGCCGCCGAGCGATTCCGGGTCGAGGCGGGCCGAGCCGCGGCAGAAGGTGGTGAGCCCCAGGGCGAAGCAGGTCAAGCTCCACACCGTGGGCAGCCCCCAGCAGGAGGACATCTCTGGCGAGCCGTCCCGATGCACGGTGCGCCCGCCGTACAGGCCGTGCCCGGGGTAGGCGCGGGCGAAGGCGACCAGTCGCTCGATGGCGTGGTCGAGCACGACGGTGTCGGGGTTGAGCAGCACTAGGAACTCGGCGTCGGCGGCGGCCGCGGCGCGGTTGACGGCGCGCCCGAAGCCGAGGTTCTCCCCGCGTCGATCAGCTCGACGCCGCCCCGTTCCCGGATCACCTCGACCGACCCGTCACCCGATCCGTTGTCGATCACTACGACCTGCTGCGCGAGCGTGCCTCGTTCCTTGTCCAGGCTGTCCAGGCACTCGCCCATCAGGTGCGCGGTGTTGTAGGAAACGACGACGACCGCCGCGTCCGCGCTCACGACTTCCCGGCCGCTCTCGGCCGGGGCTTGATCGGCTTGGCCGGCACCCCGGCGCAGATCATGTTGGGCGGCAGGTCACGGGTCACCACCGATCCGGCCCCGACGATGGCACCGGTGCCGATGGTGACGCCCGCCACGACGACCGCGTTGGCCCCGATCCACACCTCCTCCTCGATGACGATGTCGCGCTCGCTCTTTGGCTGGGAGACCGGCGGCATCCCTTCGACCAGCCCGTAGTCAGAGGCGGTGACGAAGGTGGCAGGGCCGATCATCACGTCGTCGCCGAGAGTGATGCGCCCCACGGAGTCGCCGGCCCACAGGCACGCCCGCTCGCCGACGTGCACCCGATCGCCCAGCGTGATCCGGTCGCCGTTGCTGATAGAGACGTTGGGGGCGAAGGTCGGGTCCGCGCCGATGGTCATCTTCCGTTTCTCCCGGACGTGGGAGTACCCGTAGTAGTGCAGGATGCGCAGCGAGTGCAGCCAGGTCTTCAGGTCGAGCACCGAGACCGCGCCGTTCTTCAGCTTCGCGATCTTTGTCGGCATGGGCCGTCCTCCTCCGGGCAAGCGTGCGGTCGTGCTGCCCGCGCGCCGACTGGTGTCGTCGCGCTCCCAGCTGTTGTCCTCCGCGGCGGCCTTGCGAGCTGCCGCGCGCCCCGCCGTCTTCGTCACCAACGCGAACACCAGCAAGTCGGCGATGAGCGCGGGGTGGCGGCGCAGCAGCTCGCGGGCCGAGCGTCGCGGCGATGTGCCGGGGAGCTGCCCGAACCTGGCGGTCAGCTCCCGCTGCCCGTGCAGCGTGCGCGTTCGGCGCTTGATGAGTCCGGGGACGGTCCGCGGCGGCCGCAGGGCGTAGCCATGGGACCGGACGCATACCCGTTCCTCGGCGCGGAAGAGATCGTGGACGTACTGATCGTCGTTGGTGACGTCGGGGAAGGAGCCGAGCCGGCGATGGCCCTGCTCCGACAGCAGGTAGATGCCGGACCCGATCGAGTTGTCGGTGAACCACGGCAGCTTGCACCACACTCGGTAGAACGACCGGACCACTGCCGCGCAGCCGTCGAAGTCGAGGACCGGCCACGGCGCGCCGGCCAGCGAACCGGTGCGCTCCATCGCCGCGGCCACTGCCCGCAGCGTCGGCGTCGCGACGGCGATGTCGGCGTCGAGGTAGGCCCGCGGGAATGCCGTCGCCGCCTCATCGCCCGCATTGAGGGCCGCGCACTTGGACGGCTCGCCGAGCTCGATGACCGTGACCGCAGGCCCGTAGCCCCGCGCGATCTCGGCGGTCCGGTCAGCGCAGCCGTTGGCGGCGACGACGATCTTGAGCTCACCGGGCGCCGCATCGGCGAGGAGCGAATCCAGGCAGCGCGCTAGTACGGCTTCCTCGTTGCGGGCCGGTATCACGACGCTCAGCGTCGGACGCGCGGCCGCCGCTAACGGCTCTCCTGCCCGCTGTCCTCGATTTTCACCCTTGTCGCATTCGATCCCTGCTGACAATTGAGCGGAACCTCGCTTATCTGACCTAAAGTAATTATAAACTCACTCTAAGTGATTAGAGTAGCAAGGCCCGCCCGCCTGCGCCCGCCATTTCGCGAATCGGCGGCGCCCGGCGCTCGTGCTCGATGAGTACGACGTAATGGCCGGCTGACCGGGATCGCAAGGACGTGGTCGAGACGCTCGCGTCCAAGTGCCGCTCCGAGGGCATCCCGCTGATCCTGGCCACGCGGCGCCCGGCGGGCAAGTGGGTCAGCACCAGCCTCAAGGCCAACCTTTCAGCCGAGACCGTGTTGATCCGGATCCCGTGCGATGTTGATAACATCGGCTGCACGCCCCGTCGTAAGCGGGGTGTGAGACCCAACCAGTGGAGATACCAGATGGCCGAGCTCCCACCGCCCCCAGAGGGAATTGTGCTGGCCCACTTCATCGTCTCGGACGATGTCGAGCGCTCTCGGCGCTTCTACACCGAAGTACTCGGCGGCAGGGTGGTCTTCTCCGGCCCGGAGGGCTGACCTATGTCGCGCTATCCAACAGCTGGATCATCATCAATGTCGGCGGAGGCCCGACCGACGACAAGCCGGCGGTCACCCTGGAGACGCCACGCGATCCCGACCGGGTCAGCAGCTTCCTCAATATCCGGGTCAAAGACATCGAGGCCGTGTACGCCGAATGGAGCGCCCGGGGTGCTCAATTCCTGACGCCGCCGAAACAGCACCAGTACGAGATCCGTTGCTACATCCGCGATCCCGACGGTCATCTGATCGAAGTGGGGCAAACCACGGACCCAGATGGTGACTGGTCGCCCGCTCACTGGCCGTCGAGTACGCCCGCCGAGGAGTCCGAGTGAATGCCGGATCACCGGCGAAATCCCGCACATCGACGGTGGCCAGTCCCCCGGGCACTTATATTCCTACCAGCCATTTCCGACAAGGCCACTGCCCCTAAACACCGTCGCCTTGACGGGGCCCGTGACGCCGGTATGCGGATCGTGTCGCTGTTCTGGGGAGATCCCGCCGGCTACGTCGAGTAGGTCCACGACGCCAACGGAGTCGTTCTGCAGACGGTCGGCAGCGCTGAACGAGGCCCGGCTGGCAGCCGCCAGCGGAGTTGATGTCGTCGTTGCGCAGGGTTGGCAGGCTGGCGGGCACGTGCGAGGTCCGGTGACGACCGTCTGAGCAGGACAAGACGCGGGCCGGGCGCAGAAATCCCGTGAGCCATGCAGGACCCGCATTTAAAGTATCCGGCTGCTTGCAGCGAGCGATGTAACTGGCTGGCCCTTGACTACGGGTCTTGCCGGAGCAGGGTGATTTTGGAATCCTGCGGTCACCGACGCCCGCGGGCAGCAATGGGGTGCCAGAATGCCGACCTATGTAAATCTGATCAAATGGACCGATCGAGGCATTACAAAATTGCTTGGACCTTTATGGCGGAAAAACGCGCGTCAATGGGGAGGGAATTGTGGCCGGGTACGTACTGGCAAATGTGAGCTGGACAAGTGTGGAAGGCCGGCAGGCCTACCTGAACCTCTTGGGCCCGACCCTGGAAGCACACGGCGGGACCATGACATGCCGCAGCCGGGATGTCCACGTCATGGAGGGCGACTGGCACCCAGAAGGCGTCGTTGTCCTGATCTCTTTCCCCACGCTGAAAGACGCACTGGCGTGGTACCACTCCGAGGAGTACCGCCCAGCACATGACATTCGTCAGCAGTCGTCGTCCAGCTCCCGGATTCTGATCTTTGGCGAGTGATAGGTGGGCGGTACTCGCGGGCCAGAGGTAGACCACTCGGCCGGCGATGTTCCGGGCCGCCGTTGTTAGTACGATGACGCCGAGGAGGTTGGGTCATGACCACCGCGATCATCGGCACTGGAGGGATCGGATCGGTCATCGCCCGCCAGCTCGCCTCAGGCGGCGAGACCCTGCGGCTCTCGAGCGCCAACAGTGAGTCGGCACGAACGCTGGCTGCTGGGATCGGTCGAGCTGCCGTCGTCGCCGTCGACAACCGCGACGCGTTGCAGGGCGCCGGTGCCGTCGTCCTCGCGCTGCGGTTTACCGTGCTGAAGGGCGTCATAGAGCAGATCACCGACTCGCTCGCCGACAAGGTCGTGGTCGTTCCGAGCAACCCGCTCAGCACCGACGCTGACGGCGATGTCGTGCGTCTGCTTCCGGAGGGGCAGTCCTCTGGCGAGGTTGTAGCCGGGTGGTTGCCGGCGGGGGCGCGCTTGGCCATGGCGTTCGGGACCATGTCGGCCGATCTCTTCGAGTCCGCCAGCAACCGGTCACCGGAGCCGGCGGTCCTCTTTTACGCGACCGACGACGACCGTGCTGGCGAGGAAGTCGAGCGGTTGATCAGAACAGCCGGCTTCGAGCCGGTGAAGGTCGGCGGGATCCAACAGTCGGGTCGACTCGAGGTGGGCGGCGACCTTCACGATCTCGTAGTCGGCCCCGCAGAGGCGCGGTCATTGATCGGTGGGGCCTGATCGCTTCGCCGCCCTGGCCGGGGGCGCCTAAATCGGCGGGCGTGGGTTCCTCTTGTGGTGTCTGATGTTAGGCGGTCAGGGCGACAGTTTGGGCGTGCTCATGCACGTGTCCCGTTTGAGGCTGTCCGGTATTTCCGTAGTTGCCTCACCCGGGTAAGGAAGACTCGCTCGACGGCGCGGGGGAAGCTGCGGTATGCGCGCCAGGCCCAGCGCACGTAGCCGGGAAAGAGGATCAGCGCGTGGTTGCGCGCCACGCCGTCGAGGATCATCACTGCGGCTTGTACGGCTTCGATCATCTTGACCGGTTTGCGGGCTGCCTGTTCTCGGGGCAGGCCGGCCAGGACGGTGTTCTGGTAGATGTTGGTGCGCACGTAGCCGGGGCAGACGGCGCTGACTTTTACCCCGAGGTCGGCGCCCTCCAGGCGCAGCGAGAGGGACAGCCCCACGATGGCGTGCTTGGCCGTGCAGTAGGGGGCGTTGATCGGCTGGGGCAGCAAGCCGGTGGCCGACGAGGTGTTGATGATGTGGCCGGCCCCCTGCTTGACCATGATCGGGTAGGCGGCGAGCGTGCCATGCAGGACGCCGTAGAGGTCGACGTCCAGCACGCGCCGCCATTGGGCGGGAGTCAGGTCCCGGGCGTCACCCCCGATCGCGATGCCGGCGTTGTTGAACAGGTAGTCCAGGCGCCCGTGCGCGGCGGCGGTCTCCTCGACCAGGCGCCTGACGTCCTGCTCGTCGGCTACGTCGACGCGGCGCGCCTGGGCCCGCCCGCCGTCGCCCGCGAGGGCGGTTGCCACCCGGTCGGCGTCGTCGCCGTTGATGTCGGCGACGACGACCCGCGCGCCGCGGCGCGCCAGCTCGCGGCAGAGCGCCTCGCCGATCCCGGCGCCTCCCCCGGTCACGATGGCGATCTTGTTTTCGAAGCCCATGGCCTTCCTTCCGGGTGGATGAGACGTGGCCGGGGAGGACAGGGAACTGCCGGCCCCGCCCGGCGTGCCTGCTGTAAGTCAGGCCACGGCTGTGACAGTTCCGGGTTGATCACCGGGCTCGGCCACGGCGGGCTGTGGCCGGAGCTGGCCGGGCGGGTCGAGCAGGGAGCGGCGCAGATCCTGCAGGAGGCGCAGGCCTTCGCTGGTCATGGTCAGGCCGCGCCAGCCGCGGGCGGCGCGGTCCAGGACCGCCCAGACCAGGGATAGGCAGCTGGTCTCGCCGGGGAGCCCGGCCGATGACCTTGGTGCGCCGGCGGGTCTCCCCGAAGGTCCGCTCGATGAAGTTCGAATGCCGGACGCGGTTATGGTGCTCAGCGGGAAGCCGTAGGTAGGCGGTCAGGCCTTCCCTGTCGGTGGTCAGGCATTTCATCGCCGAGGGGTAGGTGGCGGAGTACCGGGCGGCCAGGCCGCTGATGCGGGTGTCGATGATCTCCACGAGCTTCTGGCCGGGCGTGGCCTTGAGGCTCTCGGTGTCGAAGATCTGCCAGTAGGCGTCCTTGACCTCGGCCTGCATCCCGGCCGGTATCTTGGCCAGGATGTTCAGCGCTCGGTGGATGAGACGGCGCTGGCGTAGTGCCCCGGGGTGGGCCTGCTCGATCGCGGCGATCAGGCCCGGGGCGCCGTCGGAGATGACTAGCAGCGGGGAGGCCAGGCCGCGGTCCTTGAGATCGGCCAGGAAGGCCGTCCACGCGTCGGCGGACTCGCCGGTGCCCGGGGCAAGGCCGATGAACGCGGGCTTGCCATCGGTGGTGATGCCCCAGGCGGCGAGCACCGGCTCGGCCGGGGAGCCGGGGTGCATGCGGAAGAAGCTGGCATCCAGGAACAGGTAGTCGAGCGTGATACCGTCCAGGCGCCGCTGCGCCCACGCCTGGTACTCGTCCTTGATCTGCTGGCAGATGGCCGACACGGTGGACTTGGAGTTAGCGGCCTGGTCACCCAGGGCGTCAGCCAGGGCAGCCTCGACGTCCCGCACGGACAGGCCGCGGACGAACGAGGCGATCACCAGCGTCTCGAGGGCATTGGTCTTGGTGACGTGGCTGCCGAACAGCCGGAACGCGAATACCTCAGTGGTGCCCCGTAGCTTGGGCCGGGCCAGGGCCACCGGGCCAGCCGCGGTCTTCACGGTCACCTCCCGGTACCCGTTCGGGACCCGCGCCGGGCATCGTGGCAGGCCGCGGCCCGCTGGTACCGGTCACGGCCGAGGAATTCGGTGACCTCGGCCTCGAGCGCGGCCTGCATCAGCAGCTGCGCCGAGCCGGGCGACCTCCTCCAAGATCTCCGGCAGCGGACGGTCCTGGGCGAACAGCTCATCGACGTGGTGACGGATACGGGGATACGGTCGGTAGGCGATACTCGGACAGACACGGGCGTGGGTCCTTCCCCTCGATGACTCGGCGGTCTCGAAGGGAACTTACGCCCGTCGTCTCATTTACACCGGATCTTGGACGCCACCGGACCAGGACCGGGACTAGGACCTGGGATACCCCGGGCGCTGCGGACGATGCTGCTTCGCCACGGTCACAGGTAGGGATACCGGGTCAGTCGTTCACCGAGCCGGAGGTCAGTGACGATGCGCACCCACCAACCAGATCAGGGCGTCTTCAGGTCAGTCCTGGCCGAGAATATCGACTGGGAGCCGTTCGCGCCGTTCCCGCCGTCGGCTCGCCTGGCCGTCGTTGTGGGTCATCCGCCAGAGCCCGGTCCGTACGTGGTCCGGGTAAAGCTGCCGTCCGGCGTGAAGCTCATGCCGCACTGGCATCACGAGGACCGGGTCTATACGGTCATATCCGGTGTTTTCTACATCGGCCTGGGCGAGCAGTTCGATGAAGAGAAGCTGCAGGCCTACCCGCCAGGCGCGGTCGTGGTCCTGCCCGGGGGCACCCGTCACTTCCATTGGGCAAAATCCGGTGAGTACGTGACGCAGGTAACGGCAATCGGCCCGATCAGCCTTGAATACGTGGACCCGCACGACGATCCGCGGAGCAAATGAGGCCAGCGACGTCGTCGGGCCCCACAAGTCGGGGGAGGGCGGGCCGGATCAGCGCGGGGGTTCCATGGCCCCATAGCATCCCTGGCTGGCCCGGTAGGTGGCGACGACTTTGCCGGATTCCCGCCGCTGCGCTGACGGGGGCGCGGCCAGCCTTTCGAGGAGCGGTGAGGGGGCCGGTAGTTGCCCGTCCAGGCTGGTGCATTGCTGGGTGATGCGGGTTGCGGCGTCGGGCAGCAAGGGCGTCAGGTGCTCTCCGATCGTCTGGCAGGTTCGAAGGAGCGTAGCCAGGACAGAGTCAAGGTCGTTGCAGGTGCGCTGATTGCCGGCGCGTTCGGTCTTGGCCAGGTCCCAGGGGCGGATGTGGTTGATGTAGCGGTTAGCTTCGTCGACGATGTTCCAGACCGCTGCGGTGGCCCGGCGGAAGTCGAAGTCCGCCAGAGCCGCGTCGATGAAGGCGGGCGCCTGTTCAATGGCCTGGTCGAGGGCTTCCGCGTCGGGGGCTGGGGCTTGGGTGGTGGGGGCGTGTCCGCTGCGGTAGCGGTGGATCATCGCGACGGCGCGGTTGACGAGGTTGCCGAGTCCGTTGGCGAGTTCGTCGTTGGCACGGTTGATGAGGCGGTCGAGGGTGAAGTCGGCGTCTCCGACACGGGGCACTTCGCGCAGCAGCCACCAGCGGACGGCGTCGGTACCGTACTGGCCGGCGAGCGTGGCCGGGTCGACCGTCACGCCGCTGGATTTGCTGATCTTGCGTCCGTCGACGGTGAGGTAGTCGTGCACCAGGATGTCGGTCGGCAGTACCTGTCCGGCCGAGAGCAGCATGGCGGGCCAGTAGACGGCGTGGAAGCGGAGCACTCCCTTGCCGACCACGTGGATCCGGTGTTCGGCTCCACTCCACCAGCGTTGCAGGTCGTCGCTGCCGGTGCCGTAGCCCAGGGCGGTGAGGTAGTTGCCCAGCGCGTCCCACCACACGTAGATCACCTGGCTGGGGTCGCCGGGCACGGGGATGCCCCAGCTGCGGGCCCGGCCGGTGGATCGGGAGATGGAGAAGTCCTCCAGGCCGCCGGAGATAAAGGCCAGGACCTCGTTGCGGCGTTCGGCGGGCTCGACCCGCAAAGCGCCGGCGGCGATGAGATCGTACAGGTGGCCGGCGTAGCGGGACAGGCGGAAGAACCAGTTTTCTTCTGAGATCTGCCGGGGCCGGGTGCCGTGCTCGGGGCAGTGGCCCTCGTCAAGTTCGGCCGGGGTGTAGAACTGCTCGCAGCCCACGCAGTAGAGGCCCTCGTAGTGTTTGCGGTAGAGGTCACCCGCGTCGGCGCAGGCCTGCCAGAACCGTTCCACCCCGCTTCGGTGCCGGGGGTCGCGGCTGGTGCGGATGATGTCGTCGACCGACAACGACAGCGGCCCGGCCAGGGCGGTGAACGCGGCGGCGTTGCCGTCCACGAACTCCTGAACACCGACCCCGGCGGCCTGTGCGGCCAGCACGTTCTTCAGCGAGTTGTCGTCGGTGCCGGTCTGAAACCTGACCTGTTCGCCGTGGCGGCGGTGATGGCGGGCGAGCACGTCGGCTTGGACGAGTTCCAGCGCGAAGCCCAGGTGCGGACGCGCGTTGACATAGGGGATCGTGGTGGTGATGTAGGTGTGCGGCGTGGTCAAGGGAACCTCCAGATGGACTGGGGCTCCGACCGCGGACATGAATCGAGGCCCCATGGTAGGGCCTCGGAAACGATCGTCCGTGCAGCGTCAGCGGCCCCGTGAGCGGGGCATCATCACTTGACCTGCGGACGCGTTCATGACAGCCATGGTAGCAAAAAAGGTCGGCGGAGGCCCGGGATCTATCTGGAGCCGGTGTAATACGGACCTGCCAGGTAGAGCTGAGGTTCGCCGCCATCAAGGGCTGGGGATGCCCGGGCTGGCTTCGCCAGTGGCCGGAGGCCGCCGTGGCGGGAGGAGGGCCGGCATCTGATCGGGCCGCAAGGCAAGACGAGATAACAATGTCTGTACGCTGAAGCGTCGCCGTCAGGAGCCCGGCGCACGACATCGGCAACCACTCAAACGTTTCCACCGTCCCTCAGGAGGCCGCTGTGCCTGAGTTCCCGCCTATCGCCCACGTCGCCGTGACGGTGACTGATCTCGATCGAAGCACTCGCTGGTACAGCGAGCTGCTGGCCGCCGAACCTGTCCTTGACGAGGACGAGCAGATCGGGGGCTTTCACCACACCGTGTTCGCGGTCGGTGGCGGGCAGTTGCTCGGCCTGCATACGCACACCGATGCCGCAAGTGACAGATTCGACGAGCACCGCACTGGCCTGGATCACGTTGCCTTCGCCTGCCGTGACCGCGGTGAGCTGCAGGCGTGGGCCGCACGCCTGGACGAGCTCGGCATTGTGCATGGCGGGATCGTGGACGCCCACTATGGCTCTGGTGTCTCCTTCCGCGATCCAGACGGAATTGCGCTCGAGTTCTTCGCGCCGCCTGGCTGACCCGGGCCGCTAATGAGAACGTGACTTGCCTTGGCCAGATCGCGACCGTGACGTCAGCCAGGCAGCTTGCGGAAGTCCCAGCTCGTGATCTTCCTCGGCGTCACTCGCAGCCAGGCATGCCTGCCGTCGTGCAGCATCTGGCGGCCGCCGAGATACTTGCCCGCGAACTGCAGCTCGACCGGAGCCAGCTCGCCGTTCGGCTCGGCGGTTCGCGGCACGTCGCCGACGACCTCGATCGTGCCCCTGATCTCCACCCCGTGCAGCTCCCGGTAGTGATGCCCGGCGTCGATCAGCACGCTGATGCGCGGGTCCTTCTGCAGATCGGCCCAGCGCTGCGAACCGGTGATCGAGTACAGCCACAAGCAGGCGCCGTCCCAGCCGAACCACAGCGCAGTCGCGTGCGGGCCGTCCGGACCGGTCGTCGCGACCCGGCACGTATGTTCCGCGGCGAGAAACGCGTCGATCTCCGCAGCCGACATCGCGATCTTGCGGCCCCGCTTCTGCGGCTCCAGCTCCGCCATCAGCGCTCCTTCCCGGCAGGGGGCTGCCCGACCAGTATGACTGTCAGCCGGATCGGCAGGGACTATGCCATCACGAAAGAAATCCGCGGGCGTGCCGGGCAGCCCCCGCGCCCGGCTTCGCCACTACCAGTGGCGGCGCCAGCGCGAATGACAATTCGACCGCTGCCCGGCGAGCCGGTTCGGCAATGACCCCGGTCTGGGTGAACCATGACGGTATGCCCGCTGCCACGGTGATCACCGAACCTGAGCGTCACGCGCTGGTCATGCCCGAGGACTGCGACTGCGGCATGTGCGTCCCCGCCTGGGCACGCCGGCGCGGCAAGTCCCGCCGGCATTCCGAACCCGTCTCCCTGACCGACGCGCTCACCAAGGAGACCCCGGCAGCCCGGCCCGCCATGGTAGCCCAGCACTGCGCCTGCCTGACCGTGCTGGCCTCCGCGGTCAGCCAGGCCGCCGCCGACGGGCAACCAGATGACCTGGGCGCCCCTGAACTCGGGCTGCCGCTGGTCCTGTTCGCCGGGGAACTGGCAGCTGCACTGCAGCCAGGCCAGTTCCGCAGCGAGCTACCCGCCGGCCTGGTCCGCGCCTGCGAGCAAACCGTCACCACAGCCACGCTCACCGCTGCCGGATGCCTGGCCGGCCTAGTCGAAACAGTCCAGGCACTATCCGCGCTTGCCGGGTAACCGCACCAAGACCACCTAAACTGCGACATCACTAACTGCGGCTGCCCTACCAGTGAGGCACCAGCAGCGCGCCCAGTCAATGTTTTCGTGTCCTCGACCCCGAGCAGCGCTCAGCCTTAACGCGTGAGCGTTTCCTTGGGGCGCACTACGCAGAACTCGTTTCCCTCAGGATCAGCCAGGACAGCCCAAGACTCAGCGCCGGTCTGCCCGATATCGACCCGGCGCGCCCCGAGAGCAAGAAGGCGGTCATCAGCCCCGATGACGATCTCACGCTCGCGCTCGGAAAGAACCTTCCAGGCGAGCGCCTGCGTCCAGAACCAGGCCAGGCCGGGGAGATCGTGAGCGTCAATGACAATGTGGTGCAGCCGAACAGGCATGGCGACAGTATGCGCCGCGGGCCGGACTCCCCTCCCGCGAGCCCCGCACTCTTCTGCCGCTGGCGGTTGTTGTGGCGGTGTCTGGTATCGCCACGGGCCGCGTTATAGCGTTCGTTCGGGCAGGGAGGGTGATGGACCTAGCGCGTTCGCTGCAGCCGCTGGCATACGTGCTGGCGCCGGTGCTTATCTATCAGGGCCGCGGACTGCGGCGCCGGATTCCGAGGCTGCCGGAGGCAGCTGATCCGGCCGGGACTGCTGTCGGCGCTGCCCCTGCCGTGCGGCTGGCCGTATTCGGCGACTCGACCGCTGCCGGGGTGGGAGCCGCACGCCACCAGGATGCGCTGGCGGGTATGCTCGGCGCGGCCATCGCCCGGCGGACCGGCCGCGAGGTGTCCTGGCGGGCAGTGGCCCGCAGCGGCGTCACCTCGAGGACGGCGCGTGACCTGGTGCCGGGCCTGGTCGAGGGCAGCTGGCGGCCGGACCTTGTCGTGGTGCTGATCGGGGTCAATGACCTGAAGAACATGCGGCGGCTCCGCGACTGGGATCACGACATTCCGGCGCTGCTGGCCGTGATCGATGAGACGGCCGGCGGGGTTCCGGTCATCGTCTGCGGGATGGCGCCGGTGAGCCGGTTCCCTGCGCTGCCGCAGCCGATGCGTGCCATGATGGCCGTGCGGGCCCGGGCGATGGATCACACGCTGCGCCGGGCAGCCGCAGGCCGGCACGTGCCGGTGGATCCCCAGATGATCGGCAGTGGCTTCTTCGCCGAGGATGGCTTCCATCCGTCCAGCAAGGGGTACAGCGCCTGGGCTGATGCGCTGGCCGGCCCGGTCGCCCTGGCAGTCGCGGGTCCTGACCTGCAGGACCCGCGGCCCGGCCCTGCTGCGACATCACCGCAGTAATCGACCCGCCCCGTCCCCGCCCAGCCCTGATCCCAAATCCCGCTGTCAGCGCCCGGCACCACCTGCTGATGTCCCTGGCGACACTCAGCGGATGCCGACGGCATCCTGGCTGTTGGCAGCCGCATTTCGCCAGGCACAGCGGAGCGGGCACGCGCCCTCGAGTGGCCACCCGGCGCGTGCTGCTGGCGGATCAGAATGGACTGAATGTTTCCCGTGACGGCTGGTGTCCTTAGATCAGGACCCTAGCGAGAGGGCGCGCCGCACCTCGTAGTCGACAGCGTCCTGAGAGGTCATGATCGACCGGGCCGCGAACAGCAGCCCTGCGAGCAGCATCGTAGTCCCGACCAGCACCAGAACGAGAGCGGCGGTTCCAACCGCTCCTGAGCTGTTCGTCACGGCAACCCCGATGGCGATCACGCTCAGAACCAGCACGGCTACTCCGCCGAAGATCACAAGAACAGCGTTGTGCAGCAGGCGGTGCCGGTGAAGGAGCATGGGCAGCTGGGTATCGATCTGGGTAAGCCGCTCGTGGCCAGCTGCTGGCACGCTGACGGCTGACAACAGCGTCCCGGCGGCTGCCGTCAGGATTTCCACGCGCTCGTGGTCCATGGCGCGCATGCGGTCATTGACCGCGCCGAACATCGTGAGGAGCGAGCCCGAAAGGATCGCGGCCGTGGTGATGAGCACTACCGGCGCCGCCATCGCCTGGACTGCCCTGATGGCGGTCGGGTCCACGGACCCACCCTACGGGAGGAGTGCCGAACAGAACATGCCAACTTGGGCGTTAACCCCGCGAGCGGTGCTATGCCGGGAGATGGCCCGGCAGGCCGCACTGCCCGCGGCGGCTAGCTTCCGGGATTGCCGCCTGCGGTGTGACGGCCACCGTGAGATTCTGTGCGCGTGGCGAGGTGGGGGAGTCCGGGCGGGCTGGCCGGGCATGCCCGATGAACGAGCAGGGAGGCTGGCCTCGGTATGTGACTGGGACGGTGACTTCGCGTGACGGCACGGTTATCGGGTACCGGCAGGCCGGCCACGGGCCGGGGATCATTCTGCTGCATGGGGGGATGCAGGCCGCGCAGAACATGATGAGGCTGGCCGGGGCGCTCGCGGATGCGTTCACCGTGTACGTGCCGGACCGACGCGGCCGCGGCCTGAGCGGGCCGCCCGGCGAGTACTACAGCATTGACGCGGAGTGCGCCGACGTGGACGCGCTCGCACGCGCCACCGGCACGGCCAGCCTGTTCGGGCTGAGTTCCGGGGCGATCATCGCGTTGCAGGCGGCACTGGTGCTGCCCGAGATCCGCCGGGTCGCCGTCTATGAGCCGCCCCTGTCGGTCAATCACTCCACGCCCACCAGCTGGGTCACTCGCTATGACCGGGAGGTGGCCGCGGGCAGGCTGGGCTCCGCGGTGATCACCGCGATCCGGGGCACCCGGACGGCGCCGTCAGTGCTCCGGGTGGTGCCGCGGGCACTCCTGGAGGTGCCGCTGAACCGGGCTGCGCGAGGCGATGCGAACAGCAGCCGCGCACGCTCCGGCGGCCAGCTGCCCAGCCGCGGCCCTGCCCGGCAAGCCATGCTGCGCTTCTTGCTGTGGCCGCTACGGAAGGCCGCGAGTCAGAATGCTTCGCAGGACGCCGCAGCTACCGGACCCGGGGATGTCCCGCTGCGGGACCTTGTGCCCACAATGCATTACGACGCCCAGCTGGTCACCGAGACCGAAGGCAGGCTCCCGGCCTTCTCGGCCATCCCCGCGGAGGTGCTCCTGCTCGGCGGCAGCAAGAGTCCGGCCTACCTCAAGATCACCCTCGACGCTCTCGCCGGGATCCTCCCCAAGGCCAGGCATATCGAGTTCGCGGGTTGCGGACATCTGGCGCCGGACAACAGCGGCCAGCCGGAACGTGTCGCCCGGGAACTGCGGGCTTTCTTCGCTGCAGGCTGAGCCGGGTGCGCTTCAGGGCCTCGGCATCGACTATCCGAGCGAAATCTGGCAGTTGCCACCGCCAACACACCTGTGCATCAGCTGCGCACCCTGACGGCGGATCCGGAGCCCTTTGGAACCGGTCCTCCCGCCGGCCAGCACCGCCACGCCCGGTGAGCCCCCTCACATGGCCTGGACGCCTCCCTCGATGCGGTGCAGCTTTCGGTCCCGACGCCGGTGCGCAGCGCAGCGCCCCGGATTGTCCGGGCGTCACGCGTCCGCGGCGAGGTCCTTGTGCTCTTCCCGGAGCTGCCGCTTGAGGATCTTGCCGCTGGGGTTTTTTGGCAGGGCGTCGGCGATGACAACGCGCTTGGGCGTCTTGTACCCCGCCAGCAGCCCGCGCGTGTGCCTGATCACCGCTTCTTCCGAGAGCGAGGCGCCTGGCTTGGGGACGGCCACGGCGACAACCGCCTCCACCCACTGCGGGTGGGCAACACCGAAGACGGCGACCTCGGCCACTTCGTCCATCTGGTAGATGGTCTCCTCGACCTCACGGCTGGCCACGTTCTCCCCGCCGGTCTTGATCATGTCCTTCTTGCGGTCGACCACGGTCAGGTAGCCGTCCTCGCTCATGACGCCCAGGTCTCCGGAATGGAACCACCCGTTGCGGAAGCCCGCCGCGGTCATCGCCTCATCCTTGTAGTAGCCGAGCGTGGCGTGCGGGCTGCGGTGGACGATCTCGCCGACTCTGCCCGGCGGCAGCATCATGTCGTTGTCGTCCACCAACCTGGTCTCCACATTGAGCGCCGCCCGGCCAGCTGAGCCGGCCCGGCTGACCTGCTCGCCCGGCCCGAGGATCGTGGCGAGCGGGGCCATCTCCGTCTGGCCGTAGAAGTTCCACAGGCGGATGCCGGGAAGCCGGTCCTGCAGCTCACGCAGAACCTCGACCGGCATCGCCGAGGCGCCGTAGTAGCCCTTGCGCAGCGAGCTGAGGTCAGTCTGGCCGAACTGAGGTGACCGCAGGAGAGCGATCCACGTGGTCGGGGGGCAGAACAGCTTCGTCGCGCGCTGCGATTCGATCGTCTTCAGGATCGCGGACGGGTCGGGCGCTGGCAGCACGATGCTGGTGGCGCCGAGGTATATGTCGGGCCCGAGGAAGCAGTCCAGCTGCGCGCAGTGGTACAGCGGCATGGCGTGCACTTCGACGTCATCGCCGTCCATGCCGCCGTCGATGATGCAGGAAACGTACTGCCACATGAGCGAGCGGCTCGACAGCATCGCACCCTTGGGCCGGGACTCCGTACCGGAGGTGTACATCAGCCGCAGCGGATCGTCGTCGGCGACATCGACCTCCGGCGGCGTGCCGGCACGGTCGATCCATTGCTGAACGTCGGCCCACCCGGCCGGCACGTCACCCCCGCACAGCCGGATCACCGCGCGCGCCGAGATGTCGAGCCCGGCCGTCGCGATTGCCTTGTCGGCAGTGGCGGCCAGCCCATCCTCGGCCACGAACGCTGCCGCTTCGCTGTGGCTGAGGATGTAGGCGATCTCCCCCGGGCCGAGCATAAAATTAACCGGCACCAAGATCACGCCGAGCCGGGCGGTGGCGAACGACAGGACGGCGAACTGCCAGCAATTGTGGGACAGCAGCGCGAGCCGGTCGCCCTTCTTCAGGCCCTCGGCCGCCAGCGCAGCTGCCGTCCGCGACACCGCCGCCTCCAGCTCCGCGAACGTCAGCCGGGTAGCGCCGAAGACAACGGCGAGCTTGTCCGGGACGCGGGACGCGGTGCGGTGCAGCATGTCGCTGATGCCCTGCCGCCGGGCCAGCCCGGGCAGGACTCCGGCGATGCCCTCCGGCACGATGCCCACCTCCTGCCAGTTCTTAAGCCAACGGTGCATACCCCTCCAGCGCCACGACAGAGGCGAAAGTCACCACACCCCGCCGGCACCGCGGCTGAAGTCGTGGGCGGGACGGCTTGATGTGGTCAAGGATTGGGGTCATGACCGATCTGCGCGCGTTGCTCGCCCGAACCGCAGGCCACGTGGCGGCCTACCGCGAGGCCGCCGCGGAGGCCGCGGTGTTCCCGGAGGCTGACCTGGACGCGATGCGGGTGGCGGTCGGGGGCCGACTGCCTGATGACCCCAGCCCTGCGGGCGAGGTCGTCGACCAGCTCGTCGCCGCGGTAGAGCCGGCGATGGTCGCGACGACCGGTCCTCGCTATTTCGGCTTTGTCATCGGGGGCGCTCTGGACGCCGCGACCGCAGCCGACATGCTCGCCGTGGGCTGGGATCAGCCGGCGTACAACCACCTGTCGTCGCCGGCGTCCGCCCTCGTCGAGGAGGTCGCCGGCGCCTGGCTGGTTGAGCTTCTGGGTCTCCCCGGCGACGTGTCGTTCGGGTTCGTGACCGGCGCTCAGGGCGCCAACACGGTCTGCCTGGCCGCGGCACGCCACAAGGTGCTCGCGGAGGTCGGATGGGAGGTGGAGCGCGACGGGCTTGCCGGAGGCCCGGCTGTCAGCGTCGTTGCGGGCGAGGAGCGTCATGCGACGATCGACCGCTCTTTGCGTCTGCTCGGTCTCGGCGCCAGCTCGCTTCAGCTCGTGCCCGCGGACGGGAATGGCGCCATCGATGTGGCCGCGCTCGGGAACGTGCTGGCGAGCAAGCCTGCCGGCCCGACGATCGTGTGCTTGCAGTCGGGCAACGTCAATACCGGGGCATGTGATGACCTCGCGGGGGCGGTGGCGGCGGCGCACGAGCACGGTGCCTGGGCTCACGTCGACGGGGCGTTCGGCCTGTGGGCGGCGGCGAGCCCGGCGACGCGGCCATTGGTGGCCGGCATTGAGACCGCCGACTCGTGGGGCACTGACGGTCACAAGTGGCTGAACGTGCCGTATGACTCGGGCTACGCGTTCTGCGCTCACCGTGACGCCCACGCGGCGGCGATGGCCTACACGGCGGCATATCTCGTCGGCACCAGCCCGGCCGCCGTGCGCCCGCCCGGCGACTACGTCCTCGAGTCGTCCCGCCGGGCGCGGGGGTTCGCGACATGGGCCGCGCTGCGCGAGCTGGGGCGTAGCGGCATTGCCGAGCTCGTCAACCGCTGCTGTGCCTTGGCCCGGCGCTTCGCTGCCCAGCTGGCCGCCGTCGACGGCATCTCGGTCGTCAACGACGTCGTGTTGAACCAGGTGCTGGTGCGATTCGGCGACGACGATGCGACGACGGAGCGGGTCATCGAGGCTGTGCAGCGCTCGGGCCAGTGCTGGATGGGCTCGACGACCTGGCATGGCCAGCGGCTTATGCGCATCTCGGTGTCGAGCTGGCGTACCACCGAGGCTGACGTCGACCGGTCGGTACGCGCGATCGTCGCCGCGGCGCGACCCTGATCGTGCACAATCGCGACCATGTGCTCTTCCTGGTGGCCGCTGGCTGATCTTCGGCTGCATACTCCGGCGCTGGAGTTGCGCTGGCCTACGCTCAGCGACCTGCACGCGCTGGCCGGCCTGGCGGCCCTTGGCGTGCACGACCCCGATGTGCAGCCGTTCATGGTCGCCTGGACCGATGCGCCAGCGGCTGAGCGCGCCCGTGGCACGATGCAATACCACTGGTCGCGGTGGGGCTCCTGGAAGCCGTCCGACTGGAGGCTGGAACTCGCCGTGGTCCGCTCTGGCGCGGTGGTCGGCACGCAGGGCATCGGCGCCCGTGATTTCGCGGTACTGCGCGAGGCGAGCACGGGCTCCTGGCTCGGGCGCACCTTCCAAGGGCAGGGGATCGGGACCGAGATGCGGGCAGCGGTGTTGCACCTGGCCTTCGGGGGGCTAGGGGCGGAGTACGCGGTGTCCGCTGCGTTTGAGGACAACGCCGCCTCGCTTGCCGTGTCCCGCAAACTCGGGTACCGCGACGATGGCGTCGAGCGGCACCTGGTGCGCGGGCGCCCTGCAGTTACGCGCCGTCTGCGCCTGACGCGCGCCGACTGGCAGTCCGCGCGGGCGGTGCCGGTCGAGATCGGCGGTCTGGAGCCCTGCCTGCCCTATTTCGGCCTGCCAGCAGAGGGCTAACGCCGGCGCCGATGACCAGAACCGGAAGCTACCGGTCGCGGTAGCTGAGTGCGTTTCGCGGAAGGCTGGCCCGGTGGCTGACTTCACCAGCGAGAACCTGACCGCCTGGTAGTCGACTTGGTGCCCCTGGTAGAGGACGTGGTGCCCCTGGTAGAGGCGGAGCTTAACCGGCGCTACCCGGACCGCGTGAAGATGCGGCCACAGTCAGTCCTCTTCGGAGAACCGCTCCCATGCTGCCTGCTTCGACACACCGAGCGCTTCCCCGATGCGGGTCCAGCTGATGCCCCGATCGCGCAGGACGGCCACGTGGTCATGCACGGCAGCGTCGGCCTGGGAGACCGCAGCTTGAGTCCGCGCCAGGCTTGCCAGCATCTCATCGTCCGGGTGCTCGTTCCATGAGCCGAGTTCGGGCGCGAGCCCCTCGGCAATGATCAGGTCGCAAAGGCTCACGCACTCGTCGCAGATGTACACGCCCGGCCCGGCGATGAGCTTGGCGACTGCAGCTTTGTCCTTAGTGCAGAACGAGCAGCACAGGGTCTGGACCCGGCTGGCGCCTGGCGGCGAAATCCGAGGATGCGCCATACCGTCAAGGTAGCCTCGACGCCTGTCGGACGTCAAGGTTGCCCTGACGAGATGTTGTCACATGAGGGCCACCGGGGACCGCCAGACCGAATCGGGATGCCCGCGGCACCGTTTTCCGGCGGGTGAGTGTTAGCGGAGACGTACTTGCGGTTTCGGCCGGTGCTGACAGCTAGCGTCAGGGCCCGAACGAGCGGAGAGTCACCTTGTCCAAGCCAGGGGAGGAATCGATGAGGCCACCGGGAAGCTCGCCGCTGGCCGTGGCCGAGACCGTCGACCATGCGGCGAACCACGATATGCGGTGGTGGATTCTGGCCGTGCTGGGCGTCGCCCAGCTGATGGTCATCCTGGATAACACCGTTGTCAACATCGCGCTGCCGACTGCCCAGCATGCGCTCGGCTTCTCCACCGCCGACCGCCAGTGGGTCGTGACCGCCTACTCGCTCGCCTTCGGCAGCCTCCTCCTGCTCGGCGGCCGGATCGGCGACATCTTCGGACGTAAGCGGACGCTGATCATCGGGCTGGCCGGTTTCGCCGTGGCGTCGGCCATCGGCGGAGCCTCGGTCAACTTCCCGATGCTGGTTACCGCCCGGACCGTACAGGGCGCCTTCGGCGCGCTGCTCGCCCCGTCGGTCCTGGCCCTGCTGACCACCACCTTCAGCGACCTCCGTGAACGCGGCAAGGCGTTCGCCATTTACGGCGGCATCGCCGGAGCGGGCGGGGCACTGGGCCTGCTGCTTGGCGGGATCCTCACTTCCTACGTGTCATGGCGCTGGACCCTCTACATCAACCTGGTCTTCGCCGCTGTTGCCACGACCGGGGCCCTGCTCTGGCTGAAGAACGACAAGGCCGCTAACCGCGATCCACTGGACATTCCCGGGCTCCTCCTCGTCACCACCGGCCTGTTCTGCCTGGTCTACGGCTTCTCTCACGCCGAGACCACCGCCTGGAGCGACCCATTCACCATTGGTTTCCTGGTCCTCGGGGCAATCCTGCTGGCCAGCTTCGCCGCGCTCGAGCCCCGGGTGTCGCACCCGCTGCTCCCGCCCCGGGTCGTACGGAACAGGACTAGAGGCGGTTCGATACTGGCCATGCTGCTCGCCAGCATGGGACTCTTCGGGGTCTTCCTGTTCCTCACCTACTACCTGCAGGAGACGCTCAGGTTCAGCCCGGTCAGGACCGGCATCGCCTTTCTCCCCTTGATCGCCGCGCTCGCGGGGATGGCGCAGGTGTCTAACCGGGTGCTGCTGCCCCGATTCGGTCCCAAGGTGATCGTGCCGATCGGGCTGCTCATGAACGCCGCTGCGCTGTACCTCCTCCATCTAGTCGGGCTGCACAGCTCGTACGCGAGTGACGTGCTGCCCTACCTCCTGCTGCTGGGCCTCGGGTTCGGCCTGAGCCTCGCCCCCTCGTTCAGCACCGGCACCCTGGGGCTCAAGCCCTCCGATGCCGGGGTGGGGTCGGCTACCCTCAACACATCCCAGCAGGTCGGCGGCTCGATCGGCACGGCCCTTCTCAACACGCTGGCCGCCGGCGCCGCCACCGCATACCTGGTGGGCCGGGCGATAACGCCGGCCAGCCTGCAGGCGGCAGCGGTCCACAGCTACACAACGGCGTTCCTGTACTCGTCACTGATCTTCGTCGTGGCGGCGGTCATCGCCGGACTGGTGCTCCCCAGAGGCAACATGCGGGCGCTGTTCGGGCCGGCCCGGACCGAACCGGTCGAACGGGCACCGATTCCCGGCCGAGCGCGGGCGTGATCTCGGGGTCGGCGAACGGCAAGGCAGTGCAGGATTGCGCGATCGCCCGCGCCAAGACCAGCGGTGGTACGGCGGTTCTCGAAGCCTCGGCGCTCTTACCAGACTGGGCCAGGGCCTCGGAGGGCAGAGCTCCCCGTGCCCGCGTGGGCGGCCTCGGCGGGGGGCGCCGTGGCAGACTGCGGCTATGGAGGCTGGCTTGCGGGTTCAGGGGGGTGGCAGCGGGGAGCCGTTTTTGGTGCTGTTGCACGGCCTTGGCGCGACTGGCGACGTCTGGACTGGGTGGTGGCCCTTGCTCGCCCGGCGGTGGCCGGGGCGCTGGTTAGCGCCGGACCTGCCCGGTCATGGCGGCTCGCCGCCGCTAGCTGCGAATACCTTCGACGGCTTCGCCGCCGCGGTCGCCGGTATCGTCCAGCCCGGTGCCCGTATCGTCGTGCTGGGACATTCGCTGGGCGGCGTCGTCGGCCTGGCCTTGGCCTGCGGCAGGTTCCCCGTGTCGGTGCAGGCGGTCATCGGCCTGGGGATCAAGGTCGTCTGGGCCGATGAGGATCTGGCCCGGGCCCAGGCCGCGGCCCGCCGGCCGCCGGCCTGGTTCACCTCGCGTGACGAGGCTGCCGCCCGCTACCTGCGGGTGTCTGGTCTGGCCGGCCTGCTGCCCGCCAGCGACCCAGCCGTGGACGCCGGATTGCGTGAACAGGATGGGCGATGGCGGCTGGCCATGGATCCGGGTGCCTTCGCCGTCGGGCCGCCCGACATGGCGCAATTGCTGGCACGATCGCAGGCCCCGGTGACCCTTGCTCGCGGCGAGCACGACCCGATGAACACAGATGAGCAGCTTGCCCGGCTGGGCGCCCCAACGGTCACGCTCCCCGGCCTCGGTCACAACGCCCATGTCGAGAGCCCGGAACTGTCGATCGCCCTCCTCGACGCCTATCGATGATCCGGCGGCCACGCCAGCGATCGCGTGCTCGTGAATGTCCGCAGCCGCCTTGGCAACTGAAGATCCTGAACAGCCGGGCCAAGGAGTTGCTCGTTTTCGGGCCCATCACAGATGAGGGTGTAGCGTTCGACAGCGGCACGGCGACTGCTTGATGCCGATTGCGCACCGTGTCGCGGGTGTGCGATCATTCCCGTGTTCGTGACCCATCGGCAGGAGGTGAGACCCATGTACGCAGTATCCGTAATGGGTGCTCCCCTGCAGGGCAGGATCGCGCGACTGAGGTAGCCGCCACCGGGAGCGCCCGACAGGCAATCCGCGAAAGGCGACTCCCATGAACACAACACCTTCTCCGGCTCCGCGCATCAGCTCGACGGCCACTTCCGATGGCATCGCGGTGACGCGGACGCCACGGCACGGGAATTGGCCGATGCCCGGCCAGCAGGCCGGCGCCGCAAGGCAGGCGGGCGACTCAGACAAGCGAGCCTTGGTTCTCGCCGGCGGCGGAGCGGCAGGAAATGCGTGGGAGCTCGGTCTGGCCGCCGGCCTGTCCGATGCCGGGGTTGATATAACCGAGGCCGATCTCATCATCGGGACGTCGGCAGGATCGACGGTGGCTGCCCAGATCACCAGCGGGACACGGCCGGCCGAACTGTATGCTGCCATCCTCGCCGAGGTGCCTCGGCCACCGGCTGGCGACGCCGGATCGGACCGGGGACGCGCTCCGGATTTCTCGGGGCCGACCTACCTGGAGTGGTCGAACGCAATCATCGGTTCTGCAGAGGATGCGTCCGACATGCGCCGCAGGATGGGCGCCGCGGCGCTCGAAATGGATGCTGCCGACAGCAGTAGCCAGGCGCGCTGGCGCGACATCGTCGCGGCTCGGCTGCCCAGCCAGCACTGGCCGCAACAGCCTGTGCTTATCGCGGCTGTCGATGCGCATACCGGGGAACCGGTCGTGTTCGACCGCCACAGCGGAATCGATCTGGTGGACGCCGTCGCCGCCAGCACCAGCAACGGCTTCGGTCCCTTCCCTCCCTACCGCATCGGCGAGAACCGGTACATCAACGGCGGCTACCGGCGCAGTGAGAACGCCGACCTGGCGGCTGGCTACGGGCGGGTGCTGGTGTTGTCACCGTTCGGCGGCAGGTCGCGGATGCCGCTGGAGTGGGGCATGGATCTCGCGACGCAAGTCGGCGAACTGCGCGCAGGGGGCAGCAGGGTCGAGACCGTCTTTCCGGATGGCGGCGCGGGCGACGTGTTCGACGCCAATGCGTCGGATCCGTCAACGCGCCTGCGGGCCGCGCGAGGAGGCTACGACCAAGGCCGGGCCCTCGCGGAGCTGCTCGCCGAAAACTGGCGGTGACGCCCGGAACCAGCCGGCTTTCGGCGGCCGAATACTGGTTGCTGGGCGCCATGATCCACGATTGACCAGGCGCGGCGTGTGCGTGTGGTCACGTTGCCGGCTGTTGTGCATAGTTAGACGGGCTGGCCGGTCCTGAGGCCGATGTCTTCGGCTATGGGGCGGGCGCCGGTCCTTGAAGGGCAAGGGAGGTGAGTTCCGGTGAAGCCCGTACTGGACGGCACGGTCGCACTGGTGACCGGGGCTTCGAGTGGCATCGGCGCGGCCACCGCCGCCGCGCTCGCAGATCACGGTGCGGCGGTCGCGCTGGCGGCGCGGCGCAGGGACCGGCTGGACACGCTCGCCGCCGCTATCCGCGACCAGGGCGGCACCGCGCTGGTGCTGGAGTCCGACATCACTGACGAGCAGCAGGCGACCGACGCTGTTGCGCGCACGGTCGCCGAGCTGGGGCGTCTCGACACGCTCATCAACAACGCCGGCGTGATGCTGCTCGGCCCGGCGGTCGGCGCGCCGCTGCCAGAGTGGCAGCAGATGGTCGAGCTCAACGTGCTCGGCCTGCTCTACTGCGCGCACGCCGCGCTGCCTCATCTGCTGCGCGCCGCCGAGGACGGCCCGCGCCAGGTCGCCGACATGGTGAACATCAGCTCGGTGGCGGGCCGGGTGGCCCGCAACGGCAGCGGCGTCTACAACCTGACCAAGCACGGCGTAGGCGCGTTCAGCGAGTCCCTGCGACAGGAGGTGACCAAGCGCTACGTGCGTGTCTCGCTGGTCGAGCCGGGCGCGACCGCGACGGAGCTGGCCGGCCACAACCGGCCCGAGGTGCTCGACGGCATACGGAACCAGTTCGGGCAACGGATGCGGGCCGAGGACATCGCCGACGCGATCATCTACATTGTGACCCGGCCGCGGCACGTCGCGGTGAATGAGATGCTGATCCGCCCGACCGAGCAGGAGCGGTAACCCGGCGCTGGCAGGGCGGCAGAGGCGGCCAGGCTTCGCGGCATCGGCAGCCGAGGCCTTGTCGTCAGCTGCCACCTGCAGACTGCCAGGATGGGTAGCGTGGACGTGTTGAGCAGCCGGATTCTGGTGCGCCCTGCCGACCTCGGCCGAAGTCACCGTTTCTATCGAGACGTGCTGGGCTTGGCGATTTACCGGGAGTTCGGCCCTCCGGAGAATCCCGGGGTGGTGTTCTTTCTCGGTCCGGGACTGCTGGAGGTGTCCGGGCGCTCCGCTGGCCGCCGTGGGCGCTCTGTGATGATCTGGCTACAAGTTCGCGACGTTCACGCCGAGCACAAGCGACTGGCCGCGGCGGGCGTTCGCATTCTCCGAGAGCCTGCCGCCGAGCCCTGGGGCCTGATCGAGATGTGGATCGAGGATCCGGATGGCGTCCGGATCGTGCTCGTCGAGGTTCCTGCCGATCATCCGCTCCGCCGCGACCTGCGGTCCCTCTCACCGCCCACGTGATCTGCCAGGCCGGCCCGCTACGCGCCACCCATGAGGCTCGGGAGCCAAGGCGTTAATCGCCCGGAGCGCGGACGCCGCGCTGGCCGCCCGCTCGGACCCGGCCCGGATCGGCGGGGCAGGCCGGAGTGAGGTTCAAGATCGCCGGGTAGATCTGTCGATCTGCGGCGGTCCCGTCCGTCGGACTTAGTGTCAGGTCCATACTCCGGTCGCAGATGCTGGCCGGCGATGCGCTAGGAGAGTTTGATGGCGAAGTTCGTATATGTCTACATCGGCGGTCAGATGGCAGAGACCCCAGAGGCGCAGGAGCAGGCGATGCAGGCCTGGGGGGCATGGTTCGGCACGCTCGGCGACTCGGTCGTCGACGTGGGGAACCCGTTCGGTAGCTCCGCGACGGTAAGTTCGGGCGGTGTCGCCGACGGGGGCAAGTCTGGCGCGGGCGGCTACTCGATCGTGTCGGCCGGCTCGCTGAGTGATGCGACGGCGAAGGCAACGGGCTGCCCGGTGCTAGCCACCGGCGGATCCGTCGAGATCTACGAGGCCATCCCGATGTAGTGGCGCGGGCCCGGGCCAAGGGCTGGCCCGGGCCGCCGGGCCACCGGGGCGGGGCATTATGCGCGGCAACCCGGGCGCGAGACTGGCTCCGGCGGCGACCCCGCAACGGCGGCCCGGCCTGGCAACGGTCACTCGCCGACTCTGCACAGTCGCCGGTTGTCCTTTGCCTGGCGAGTGACTATCGGCGTACGCTCGGCTGATGATCAGGTGGCCGGCGGTCGCCTGATCGCTAAGGGTCTCATGCCGGTGATTCCAAGATCGTCGGCAGCCGCCCGTGAGCTGCGGTCAAAGTGACCGAGGCAGGGACGGGAAGGGAGGGCTAGCGTTAGCCCTCAGTGACCAGCGCCGAGGGAGGTCAGAATGGAACGCTATTCCGAGAGCAGTGCTGAGCCCGAGCGGGAAGGCACTGATGAGCTCGGGCCCGAGGCTGGCGGTACCGATGTTCTCGGGCACGAGCCGGGCGGTACCGATGAGCTCGGGCCCGAGGCTGGCGGTACCGATGTCCTCGGGCACGAGCCGGGCGGTACCGATGAGCTCGGGCACGAGCCGGGCGGTACCGATGAGCTCGGGCACGAGGCTGGCGGTACCGATGTCCTCGGATCCGAGCCGCGCTGACGGGACCACGGATCAGCAAGCCGGAGCCTGGGCTCACTATCAGGGACACACAACGGCACTGGCTTAGCCTTGGCCTAACCATGCGTGATCACAGCGGTGGCGGTCAGGGCGTGCGTTGCCGAAATCACCGTCCACGTCAAGCGGCCAGGTGATCTGCGCGCCCGGCCAGGGCGCCGTCCCGGCTCGCGTCTGTGGCCGCTTCACCGGGCACTAGCCGCCTGAGCGTCGCCCCGGCCCAGCAGCACATGGTCATCGCTGCCGCTGCCGGAGCCTGCGGTTCTTGATCCGGTTACCGCAGGTGGCCATGTCGCACCAGGCACCTGCCTGGCTGTGGGAACGGTCGTAGAAGGCCCACCGGCAGTCGGGGTTGCCGCAGGCTTTCAGCCGCGGCCAGGTGCCGTCACGCTGCGCGTCGCGGATCACCAGCAGCAGGGTGAGGAGACCGGCGCCGGGCCGATCGGCGGGCTCGGGGCCGAGGCTGACCTGCCCGCCCGGCCCGACCTGCAGCGCGGGCCGGGAGGCCTGCGCGACGGCCTGCAAGGGCTGCAGATCGCCGGGGCCGGGCGGGGGCCCGCCGCTGTTGGCCACCAGCATCGCCCGGATGCCCTCGCGCACGCCGCGGGCGAGGTGCAGCTCGGCCGGGTCCGGCGCGCGCTCGGCGTTCCACAGGCCAGCATCGGTCAGCCAGTCGCGGGCGAGCGCAGGGTCCAGCAGCAGGTCCGAGCCGTGGTCGCCGTCCCAGGTGTTGACGAACGACTGCACGAGCAGCAGCGGCATCGGGGCCGGCTTGATCTCCTGGCCGGGCACCCACGACGGCACGGTCATGACGCCCACCCTACCATGCGTGACCGTATAAATCATTTGACCGGTCTCGTACTAACCTCTAAAATGGTTTTAGTAGTCACCAACGAAGGGGCATGCCGCTGGCTCGCGGGCGGCCTGACCGATCGGAGGTGCACGTCATGGTGATCCTGCTCGGACTCGCCGCCGCCGTGCTCTACGGCAGCGGTGACTTCCTCGGCGGCATGGCGACCCGCAGAGCACACGTGCTGGCGGTACTCACGGTGGCCGACACGGCCGCAGTGATCGTCGCGCTCGCCGCGGCGGCGATGTCGCCGGGCCAGGCCAGCCTGGCCGGCCTGGCCTGGGGGATCAGCGCCGGCCTGAGCGGAGGGCTCGGCCTGATCGTCTTCTACATCGGCCTGGCGACCGGGCCGATGAGCGTGGTCGCGCCGGTATCCGGACTCGTATCCACGATCCTGCCGGTCGCGGTAGCGCTGGCCGAGGGCGAACGGCCCGGCGCCGGCGTCTACGCGGGTGCGCTGCTCTGCCTGGTCGCGATCGTGCTGGCCAGCTCGGCCGGCGACACCAGCGCAGTGCCCGGGCCAGGCCGGCCGGGGCGGGGCCGGGCCATCGCCTACGGCATCGCGTCGGGTGCCTCGTTCGGCCTGTTCTTCCTGCTCATCCGCAACGCCGGGCAGTCCGGGACGCTCTGGCCCGTGGCCGCCGGGCGGGTCGGCGAGCTGGCGACCGTCCTGATCGCCGCGGCCGTGCTGCGCCGCGGCCTGCTGCCGCGCGGCGCGGGCGGCCGGCCGCTGCTGGCGGCCGCGGCCGCCGGCGTGATCGATGTCATCGCGAACATCTGCTACGTGACGGCCACCAGGACCGGCATGTTCGGCCTGGCCGTCGTGCTGGCCTCGCTCTACCCCGGGGTCACCGTCCTGCTGGCCAGGGTGGTGCTCGGCGAGCGGCTGCGCTGGGTGCAGCGGGCCGGCCTCGCGCTCGCCGCGATCGGCATCCTGCTCGTCGCCGCATGAAGTCCCGGCCAGCTGCGGGGCTGGCCTACCGCGCAGGTGCGCGCAGCGCCGCCCCGGGGTGCCAGCCGGGGCGGCGTCCTGGCGAACAGCGGCTGCCGTCAGCCTGATGTCGTGCTCAGCACCGCGGCGCGGTGACGGCGTTCGACGGATAGTAGTCGCCGGCGAACCAGACGTCCCCGGGCGACACGACCGCATGCGTGGTGACGACGTTCACCCCGGACGGCACCGACGCGGTGGTCCAGCTGGTGCCGTTGTAGTGGGCCAGCTCGCCCACCTGAGCGACCCAGATGTCAGTCGGCGACAGCGCGGCGATCCCGGCGGTGTTGGACAGCTCGAGCTGTGTCGCCACCGTCCAGGCCGAGCCGTTCCAGCTCAGCACCGAGCCGTCGGCCGCGACGGCCCAGGCGTCGGTCGGCGAGACAGCATCGACGTCGAGCAGGCCGCTCTGGTCCGGCGCGGTCACCTGCGTCCACGCCGAGCCGTTGTAGTGCAGGATCACCGACGTCCTCTGCCCGCCTGTGTAACCGCGCGTCGCCGTCTCGCCGACGACCCAGATGTCGCTGGCCGAGTCGCCTGAGATCGCGTTGACGGTCAGGTTGGCCGTGGTAGAGAGCGGCGTGGCGACCTGGGTCCAGGTGCTGCCGTTCCAGTTCACCGCCGCGACCACTGACCCGGTGTCCGACGCGTTGGGAGAGGTCCCCACGGCCCACGCGTCGGTGGGCGAGAACGCCTGGATGTGCTCCATGGCGCTGTCGGGGATGCTGCCCGGCACGGTCAGGGCCTGCCAGGCCGTGCCGTTCCAGAGGTACGCGAGCGCCTCGGTCTCCCAGCCTTGAGAGGTCGGAATCGTTCCGTTCCCGATGGCGATCACGTTGCCGGCGGAGTCGCCGCTGACGCCGGTGAGGTTGCAGTCGGCTTCGAACACGCTGCACGGGCCGGACGGCAGCGCGCTCTGCGCCCAGGAGCTGCCGTTGTAGTGATCGATGAGCGGGGTGCCGCTGCTCTGGCCGACGGCCCAGACGTTGCCCGCGGAGACAGCCGAGATCGCGTTCAGCGGCGCATAAGGGACGTTGTCCTCCGCGGTGTACGGCGGATGCTTGACGGTCCAGGTGGTCGAGGCGGCGTTCGCCGTGGCCGGGATGGCCAGTAAGGCAAGAACGGTGCCGGCGATAGCGGTGCGTCTGGCAGTGGCGATGGGGCTCATGAGGTCTCCTTGCATGTTCCCGTTTGGCCCGGTCAGCGGGGTCTACGCCACTGGCACGTACCGGGGCGCCGAACGGTTCATTCCGGCGCGGCCCGCGAGCGGACGAGGTCCCCGCAGGCAGCCCTAGTAGGCGCGGCCGAAGATGAGGCGCTTCCCGTAGGCGGACGGCCGACCGCACCGGATGCAGGTCCCCTGCTCCGGCTCGCCGTCCGCGGGGATGACGCGCGGCGTGGCGGAAGTGGCGGCCTTGATGTCGTCCTCGCACTCGGGCTGGCCGCAGTGGAATGCCCGGGCCCAGCCGGTCGCGACCGCCGCCACGAACTCGTCCCAGGTGTCCACCGTGACGGTCCGCTGATCGCGGAACTCGGTCGCCCGCCGCAGCAGCAGGTCCTGGAAGGCGGTCAGCTCGAAGCTGAGCCGGGCCGGGGCGGAGTCCAGCGAGACCGGCGTCTTCTCGTTGCCGAGCCGGGTGGCCATCAGCGCCGTGCCCGCCGCCAGGTCCCGCGGCCCGAGCTCCAGCCGGATCGGGACGCCGCGCATCTCCCAGTCGTTGAACTTGAACCCGGGGAGAGCTGCGGCCGGTCGTCCACGTGCGTGCGGATGCCGGCGTCATGCAGCCGGGCCGCCAGCTCCCGGGCGGGCGCGAGCACCTGGCCGGCCTGCTCGCCGCGGCCGATCGGGACGATCACCACCTGATAGGGGGCGAGCAGCGGCGGCAGGATGAGGCCCTTGTCGTCCCCGTGCGTCATGATCACTCCGCCGATCATGCGAGCGCTCATGCCCCACGAGGTGGTGTGGCACAGTTCCACCTCGCCGCTCTCCGCCGCGTACTGGATGTTGAAGGCCTCGGCGAAGTTCGTGCCCATGTAGTGCGACGTGCCGGACTGCAGCGCCCGCCCGTCGCGCATCATCGCCTCGACCGTGTAGGTCCGCCTGGCGCCGGGGAACCGCTCGCCTGCCGTCTTCTCGCCCGCGATCACCGGCATCGCGGCCACGTCCCTGGACACCTGCTCGTAGAGGTCGAGCGCGAGCAGCGTCTCGCGCATGGCGTCCGCCTCATCGACATGCGCGGTGTGACCCTCCTGCCACAGGAACTCGGTGGTGCGCAGGAACATCCGCGGCCGCATCTCCCAGCGGACCACGTTCGCCCACTGGTTGAGCAGCAACGGCAGATCCCGGTACGAGCTGATCCACTTGGCCATCATCTCGCCGATGATCGTCTCCGAGGTCGGCCGGACGATCAGCGGCTCCTCGAGCTCCTTGCCGCCGGCGTGGGTGACGACCGCCAGCTCCGGCGCGAAACCCTCGACGTGTTCGGCCTCGCGCTTCAGGTAGCTCTCCGGGATCAGCAGCGGGAAGTAGGCGTTGACGTGACCGGTCTCCTTGATCCGCCGGTCGATGTCGGCCTGCAGCAGCTCCCACATCCGGTATCCGTAGGGGCGGATCACCATCGTGCCCCGGACCGGGCCGCGGTCCACCAGCTCGGCCTTGAAGACGACCTCGTTGTACCAGGCGGAGAAGTCCTTGCTCTGCGGGGTTACTCCGCGTTCATCGTGCGCCACACCCGGAGGATAGGGGATCACGCCCGCTGGCACGCCCTGGTTTTCGCCTGTTCGTGGCATCTCCGACTCGTCCGGGCGGCTCGCCGGAGCCGGGGCGATGTGGACGGTGGTTGCTAGCGGACGGTGCGAAGGCCGCCATGCATCAGGCGGGGCACATCCAGTCCTCGCGGCAGGCGCGGGCTCCGCGGCAGGCGCGGGCTCCGCGGCCGGTGTCGCCGGGCGGCGGAAAGTGCACGCGCAGCGTGAACGCGTGCGGCGTTGGCCCATGTTCCCGCAGGAATCTCACCTTGTCTTGGGCCTCGGCGATCGCCGGGGTCGTGCCGCGGCGGATCCACCACAGGGCGGTATAGGCCTGGGGCATCGGCTCGAACCACGCCCGGCGGCGCCGCAGCACCGGCCGGTGCGCCCCGGAGTAGACGAATGCAGCCAGCTCCTCGACCGACTCCCATACGGACATGTTCACGATGACCCCGGCGCTGCCAGCGGTGTCCCATTCGAAGGCACGCACCGCGGTGGCGTTGCCGTCTTCGGTCTGCAGCCGCCACACAAAGCCGGGCGCGGCGTCAGCGGCCGCGTTGACCGGATCGAGCGCCGCCACGAAACCGGCCAGGGCCGGGCTGTCCAGCGGTGCGAGCAGCCGGGCGATATTGACCTGCGCCAGTACGTAACTCACGTCCTCATCGTGCCAGAAGCCAACCGCCGGATCTCTGGCCCTGGCCGCAGCGAGCCGGAGTCAGGGCTGGTTCCCCGCAAGTCTCCTGCTGTTGCACAGCAGGAGACTTCCGCCGGCCGTGACTAACGTGAGCCGCGCTCGCGAGGCTTACCCGGGAGCGAAAATTCCCTGCCCGGGCGTCAGGATCCCGCTCGGATCGTAGCGGCGCCGCGCGGCCGCCAGGAACGGCCATTCTGGGCCGAAATGCTCCCGCCAGTCGCTTGGCATCATCGGGATCGAGCCGATCGGGTACTCGTAGCCACCAAGCTCGCGCGCCTGGGCGAACAGGGCGCGGTTGTCACTGATCATCTCTGCCGCGCTGAGCGCTCCGCCCGAGTCCGGCGCCGCGGTCCGCAGCACCGAGAACAGGAAGATGACGGGCTCGTCAGGCACCCGCAGCAGCGGGGCCTGCAGGACGCTGCGGCGCAGCGGATACAGCAGGATCACCCCGCTCGCCCCGATGTCGGCCTCGGTAAGGCCGGCCATCACGCCGGAGACGAACGCGTCGGTGACGCTATCGGGTAGGAACATGTTCCACCATGGGTGCGGGTCATACCACTCACCGGTTGACTCCAGGTATGCCACCGCGGATGCGAGCCGGTCGAGGAAGGCAAGGTAGCCGAGATCGTTGATCTGTTGTGTCCCGCGCTCGTAGTGCAGGTCGCCGATCAGTTTCTGGTCGTCTGGCGGGACTGAATCGTAGTAGGCGCCTGCCTCCAGGTAGTACAGCCAGCCGGGGCCGTTCGGGTTGAGTTCTGCCTCGCCCTCGACGAAGGAGAACCGGCCGTCTGCCTGGACGAGGCGCTGGTCGGCAGTGAGGGCATCGACGGAGGGGTAGTACAGGATGTAATGCCGCACGTGGCGGGGCGCCCGCAGCAGCCGCAGCGTCGCCCGGACCAGAACGGCGCACTGGCCAAGGCCGGCCAGCACGACGGTGAACAGCTCCGGGTGCTGCGCGGGCGAGCAAACCTTACGCTCGCCAGCGCCAGTGACGACCTCCAGCTCGAGCACGTTGTCGACCTGCGCCCCATAATGCGGTGATGCGCCGCCGACGCCGCCAGCCGACAGCGTGCCGCCGACCGACAGCTCCAGGTAATCGGTCAGCACCGGTGGTGTCAGCCGGTGCGGCAGCGTTGCCTGCAGCAGCGAACTCCAGCGCGCGCCCGCCTCCACGGTGACCGCGTCCGTTCCGACGCTGATCGCGTTCAGCGTGGCCATCTCGATCACGAGCCCGCCCTTGACCTGGGCCTGTCCGTAGGTCGCGTGGCCCTGCCCGCGTGGCGCTGCCAGAATCCGATGCTCATTGCAGAACCGCAGCATGATCACGATGTCATCGATATCACCCGGCTGCAGCGCGGCCCACGGACGGCGATGCACAATGTGGCCGAAGTCATCGGCGGCAGCCGACAGGGCGGCCTGGCCGAAGAGCAGCCGTCCCTTCAGCGGGGGGATGGGGAGCACCGATGCGTGTAACGCCGGATCAGCCACCCAGCTCCGGCTAACCGGGTCGAATCCGACGATCAGGGCTCCGGCGCCGAGCCCGGATAAAAAGTCACGCCGAGTTGGTCCGGATCTCATGTTCCCTCTTGTCTCAGCGTTCGGCGGCCCGCAAACGCTACTATAACGACCCGTTCCGCAGAAAGTCGCACCGGATGCCGCGCGGCGTCGCCGGCCAGCTGCTGCCAGGAAATCGGACCTCCGCGGCGGACTGGAACTGGCCGTGGCGCTCGCTTGGCTTCCCGAAAGCCCATATTCGCGGGGAGCGGCGACCGCGTCACATGAGCGACGCTAGCGGCAACGCGACCGCATTGCCGGGCATGGCGGCCAGCTTCACCACATGGAGCTATCCAACGTCGAGTTATGGCTCATCACGGAGATGACAGGCGGAGATGGCAGGCATTGTGGAGGGCTGCCCAATTCAGGATGCCCCAATATCCTGGGGTAAGTTTGCGAAACCGCGACTCTGCATGCAGATGAGCGCCTTTGGCCTCGCGGCCGGGCTTTCACTGGATGGCCGCGGATCGGCTCTCTGGCGGCGCCGGCCAGTGCCAGGTCAGACCGCCGGGCGCTTTGCGAACCGCTTGACCAGGAACGACGCGACTGCAACAACGATCATGGCGCCGATCACCGCGCCGACGATGCCACCCCAGTCGAACTTGTTCGAATCGCCGATGCCAAACAAGCCGTGGAAAACCCAGAAGCCGACCAACGCCCCCAACAGGCCCAGTCCCGTCGAGGTCAACCACGATCTCCAGCCGTGCATGTGCCGGAAGGCATCGTTCGGTATCAGAGCACGAGCGATGGCCCCGGCTACAAAGCCCAACGCCAAGGCGGCGAGGAAACTGCCAATATTCATCGTGCCCTCCCATCCCTAGGCCCTTGGCCCATTCTAACAATGCCTGGTTGAGGGCGAGTTGCCCAGGTTGCCGGCAGGCCTCGCCAGATTGTTACTGCGAGCGCGTGTTACAATTCAGGCGCCTACCTTGTGCCCGGTAGGGCGAGGCCTCCAAACAGCGATCCGGTGGGTGCGCGGCCAGAGCAGTACCCCGCCGAGCCGTGGTTACGGTCGGTGGTTAGTTGCGGTCGCCGAGAATCGTCAGGTCGAGCCGGGCGAGCCGGTCCGGGTCGGCGAGGAAGTCCATTTCGGCGATCTTCCCGTTGCGGACGATGACCGAGGCGATCGTGAACACGACGCCGTTGCGGGTCGCAACTACGCCGGCGGCACCGTTGACCAGAGCTGGGTGCATGGTGAGGTCGACGCGCGACCACATGACTGCCCGTCGCGCCACGTCGAGCGCGCCGCGTACCTCGGCGGACGCGGCGGCGAGTGCCGCGCCGCCGTCGGCTCGCAGCACGACGCCGGGGTCGAGCGTGGCCACCAGCGCGTCGAAGTCGCCCTCCCGCGCCGCAGCCAGGAAGGCGTTGACAACCTCCCGTTGGGCGCTCACGTCGACGTCGGGGGTGGTGGGCTGCGCGCGGACGCGGCGGCGTGCCCGGCTGGCCAGCTGGCGTGCCGCCTGCGGGGAGCGGTCGATGAGGCTGGCGATCTCTTCGAACGGGACGCCGAACATGTCGTGCAGCACGAAGGTAAGCCGCTCAGGTGGTGTCAATGTCTCGAGTACGACGAGCAGCGCGAGCCCGACCGAGTCGGCGAGCAGCGCCTCGTGCTCGGGATCTATGCCGTCGGCGCGGTCGACGATCGGGTCCGGAACGTGCGGGCTCAGCGGCTCCTCCCTTCGTACCGCACGTGAGCGCAGCATGTTGAGCGACACCCGCGCGACGACGGTCGTCAGCCACCCGGACAGATTCTCGATCTGGCCGGGTTCGGAGCCGCTGAGCCGCAGCCAGGCCTCCTGCACGGCGTCTTCGGCCTCACTCACCGAGCCCAGCATCCGGTAGGCGACCGCCCGCAGGCGGCGCCGGTGCTCCTCGAACCGCTGCGCAAGCCAGTCCTGCTCGCTCATCCGGTCACATCCTCCATTGGCGACGGGTCATCAGGAAGACCCGCCAGGACCGGCCGATGTGACCGGACCGCGCGCGGCGGCCGGGCATGCGGAAATGTATCAACGGTCGTGCGCGGTCCTCTGCCTCGGTGCAGGGAACGGCGCGCAACCAGCGTCGCCGCCAGGCCGAGGGAGGGCATCATGCATCCGACGTTCGTGAAGCTATTTATCGAGACCGACACCGATGAACTGCTTTCCGAGCAGGAGGCCAAGCGCCGCCGCCCGCGCCAGTCCCGGCGCATTCGATCAGCCACGGTCGTGAAGGCCGCCTCCCGTGATCGGAATCTCCGGCCGCGACGGTGACGATACGCCATCAGCCCGTCCGAGGTTACGGGGAAGCACGGCATCACACCCGGAGCGGCATGATCGGATGCGGGCTGGCCGCCTGTTCCATGTCGACGCCAAGCATCCCGCGGCCTGACCGGGAGGTCCCTGGTCGGCTGCCGGCACCTTCGGCCTCGGTCACGAGGCAGTCGCGGCGACCGCGACCGCGATCCGCCAGCCGCGGCGCTCGCAGGCGGCAAAGATAAAACTCTTTGCCGACCGGAAACGATTACGCAGGTTGAACATCTCGCGGGTTCGCGAGTTCATTATGACAGCCTGGTCAGATAACATCTCTTATCGCTATCAGATCACGTTCGCGCAGAAGACCTGCTGCCAGCGCGGCTTTTCCTTCGCCTGCAGAATTCTGGCTCCTCCTGCCGGGCCGCTCGATGCGTTAGTCCGGCGAGTCGCCTTCGTTAATCGGGCCACGGCGCTAACATGATGCGCCATGCGACCGGTGGGTAATCTAGGTGGAGTATTAATCGCTCTCACGACAGGAGCCGCATTTAGTTTAGGCGGGCCGGTCTCGCAGGCGGCCAGCGCGTCGGCCGCACCGAGGACACCCGGCCCCGCAAGCCAGTTGCCGGATTTCGGTAATCCCGCCGGTCGTGCTCATGTCCCGTTGGCCGGCGCTGCGGTCGGCGCCAGCCGGCCGGATCGTATGGTCGGCAACGGCGCGCGCGCCAGTTGCACTTCCGCCGCGGTCGTCGCGGCCGTCGCCCGCGGCGGCTTCATCGCGTTCAACTGCGGCCCGAGGCCGGTGACCATCACGATGACTGGCACGGCCAGGGTCTTCAACACCAGCCACCAGGTCGTTCTGGACGGTGGCGGGAAGATCACCCTCAACGGCGGCGGCAGGCATCAGATCCTCTACATGAACACCTGCGACTGGACACCGAGGCCGGACCGGAACTGCTTCACCCAGGAATGGCCGCAGCTCATCGTCGAGAACATTGCCCTCGAGAACGGCAGCTCCATGGTCAGGGAACGGCGGGGCGTCAGCTTCGGCGGCGGTGGCGGCGGCGCCATCTTTGATCTCGGCGGCCAGCTGAGGGTAGTTAATTCCCGGTTTATCGATAACCACTGCTACAGCGTGGGCCCTGATCTCGGCGGCGCCGCGATTCGCGCCCTGGCGCAATGGCATGGTCAGCCGGTTTACATTAATCACGACACCTTCAGCGGCGGCAGCTGCTCTAACGGAGGCGCGCTCAGTAGCATCGGCGTCTCCTGGGTGATACTCAACAGCGTTATGGAAAATAACGAAGCGATCGGCTTCGGCGCAAACCCGGCCCGTCGGGGTACCCCCGGCGGGGGCAGCGGGGGTGCTATCTACACCGACGGAAGCGGCTACTCGGTCGAGATCGCCGGCACGGTTATCCGCGGCAACTATGCCCGCGAGGGCGGCGGGGCCATCTTCTTCGTCAGCAACGACCGCGCAGGCAGGCTGACCATCGAGAATTCGACCTTGCTATCCAACCCGAGCGCAGTTTTCTGGACGAGGGCTTACCCGGGTATTTTCTACCACAGCTCCGGACGCCCGCGAGTGATCCACTCGACGATCAGGTGACGGTGGGGCCTAGCGCAGCCGGGCACCCACGGCTTTCACCCTCGACGGCACGGTGTGCGCGACCACCAACTCGTCCTGACGCGGGCCGCCTCGGCGGAGCCCGGAGGTCATGAATCCGGACTTCCGGCAGACACGCCTTGTATTGACTTGCATACCATTAGTAGCCGCGCGATGATACAGGCCTCTTCCTCAGATCCCTGGTGAGCGCTGCTGAACACCTCTCCGCTCGGCTCACACGACCATGCCGATCGGCGCGCGGCAGCCGCGCCGCACCGAGGAGTTTCCTCATGCGCCCATTCCTGATGTCCACGTCCGTGCGCGCCTCGCGACGCGGTCCAGCAGCCCTCGCCGCGCTCATCATCGGCGCCGCGGCTTTGTCGGCAGCTCCCGTCGTAACGGCCGCGCCGACGGCGGCGGCCACGGCGGCCACGGTAAACGTGAGCGTCAACGCCGGTGCGGGCCTGGGCACCATCCCGTCCGTCGCTTACGGGCTGAACTCCTTCGTCACGGACGGCCAGATGAACGCCCCGAAGGTGCAGGGGCTGCTCCGGCAGGCCGGCATCGAGATGCTGCGCTACCCGGGCGGCCTGAGCGCAGACCTGTACGACTGGCAGAACAACACGGCACCGGGCATTCACGTAGCTCCCGGCACCAACTTCGACTCGTTCATGGGCACGGTCAAGAAGATCGGCGCCCAGCCGATCATCACCGCCAACTATGGCACGGGCACGCCGGCCGAAGCCGCCGCCTGGGTCCGGTACGCGAACATCACTAAGAAATACGGCGCGAAGTACTGGGAGATCGGCAACGAGGTCTACGGCAACGGCTACTACGGCTCCCAGTGGGAGGCCGACGACCACACGAGCAAGAGCCCCACGACATACGCCGACAACGTCTTGCAGTTTGCGAGGGCGATGAAGGCGGTCGACCCGACGATCAAGATCGGCGCTGTGCTGAGCTTGCCCGGCAACTGGCCAACCGACCTGGTCGCCTCGGGCGACAGCAAGGACTGGAATCAGACCGTGCTCTCCATCGCCGGGTCCGCGATCGATTTCGTGATCGTGCACTGGTACCAGGAGAACACGAGCGTGCCGGCGGGCATGCTCACCGAGCCCGCGCTGGTCGCGGGTGAGCTGAAGCAGTTGCGGCAGGAGATCAACCAGTACGCCGGGCCGCACGGGCCGGGTATCGGCATCACGCTGAGCGAACTCAATTCCAAGGTAGACGAGGACACCCAGCCAACCGCCTTGTTCGGCGCGGATACGGTCATGACCGCACTGGAGAACGGAGCATTCAACGTCGACTGGTGGGATACCCACAGCTTTGCGAGCGCGATCGCGACTGCGCCCGACGGTGCCACCGACTACGGTGATACCGGCATTTTCTCAAGCGCCTCGTGCTTCGGCGGCACCTGTGAGCCGCCGGTGAACACGCCGTTCCCTGCCTATTACTCGCTCGCGATGCTCAGCAAGCTCGGGCTGCCCGGCGACACGATGGTCCGCGCGGGCACCGACCAGCAACTGGTGTCGGCGCACGCGGTCCGCAACGCCAACGGCGACCTGAGGGTGATGCTCATCAACAAGAACCCAGCCAGCTCCTACCAGGTCAGCCTGCACTACGCGGGTTACACCCCGGCCGCGGCGACGCCCACCGTCTACACCTACGGCGACAAGGCATCCGCCATCACGTCAGCCGCGCAAGGCACGCCAACCAGCCAGATACTGCCCCCCTACTCCATCGAGACCGTCGTGCTGCAACCGCAGGCCGGCACCCTAAGCAGCGTGTCCGCGCCCCGGGCCCCGACGGCCAGCACCATCACGCCCACCCGGGCGACCATCTCCTGGACCCCGCCCGCCACCGGGCAGGCGGCCAGCTACCAGGTATCCAAGCAGTCCGGCACCACCAGCACCGTGGTGGGCAGATCCACCTCGGACTCGGTCACCGTGGGCAACCTGTCCCCAGGCACCTCGTACACATTCAACGTGCTGGCCAAGGACTCCCGCGGATATCTGTCGCTGCCGTCCGCCCCGGTCACCTTCACGACGAGCACGCCGAGCAACGCCTCGTGCGCGGTGAACTATAACGTGGTCGACGGCTGGGGCAACGGTTTCGTCGCCAGCATCACCCTCACCAACACCAGTGCGAATCCGGTCAGCGGCTGGACCCTTCGCTTCGCGTTCCCGGCCAGCACCGAGTCGGTCCACTTGCCCTTTAACGGCAACTGGACCATGAACGGACCCAATGTCACGGTCACGAACCAGGCCACGAACGGCGTGCTGGAACCGCACGCCGGCAACGCGGTGACCATAGTCTTCGTCGGCGCACAGGTCGGGGCCAATCCGTCGCCCACGGTGTTCACGCTCAACGGTGCGGTGTGCACCTCCGCGTACTCGTCATGACCCTGGCCGCCCGCGCCTGCCTCGGCCCAGGCAGTTGCCTGCGAGTATGGCGGAATGGCTGACGTGACGGTGCGGCGCGTTGATTTCGGCTACTTCGTGCGGCCAGCGGAGGAGACCGGGACGGGCGGCCCCAGAGTGGAACCCTGCCTGGGCTATGTCGTCGACCACCCCCAGGGAACGATCTTGTTCGACACTGGCATGGGTTCCCACCCCGCAGTCGACGCCCACTACCGGCCCCGCAGAGTCCCGCTGCGCGAGGCGCTGGCGGCCATCGGGGCGGAGATCTGTGACGTCGAGCTCGCCGCGAATTGTCACCTGCACTTCGACCACTGCGGCGGAAACCCGCTGCTTGGCCAGATCCCGGTCTTCGTACAACGAGCCGAGCTCGATACCGCCCGGCAGACGCCGGACTACACGCTCCCCGAGCTCATCGAAGGCAGCCGCTTCGAACCAGCGACGGGCAAGGTTGAGGTGCTGCCGGGGGTGTTCCTCATGCCGACGCCAGGTCACACCGCCGGTCACCAGTCGCTGATCGTCCGCCGTCCGGACGGGGCCGTGATCGTGGCCGGGCAAAGCCACGACACTGCGACGCAGTACGCGGCCGACCAGCTCGCCTGGCGAGCCCAACATGATGCTCACGGTCAGCCCCTGCCCGGCATCCCGGACTGGATTGACGTCCTCCAGCAGCTCGATCCCCGGATGGTCTACTTCGCCCACGACCGGTCCGTCTGGACCCCCTGACGGACGACTGAGGTCCGGCGATTGCCGTGCGGGCCCGGCCTACCTGTCCGCCTGCGATACCACGTCACCAGCGCTGCGCTTGCCGACGATTGCTGGTGCGTCGGATCGCATGGTCAGGGCGTGGATCTCGGCCAGGATGGCTGGCCATAGCGCGCGGGGCAGGTCGTGGCCCATGCCGGGGTAGGTGACGAGTTTGGCGCCGGGGACGGCGGCAGCTGTTGCCCGGCCGCCCTTGGGCCGGATCACCGGGTCTTGCTGCCCGTGGATGACGAGCGCGGGGATGCGCAGTCCCGCCAGCGCATTTCTCCTGTCTCCCGAGGCGATGATCGCGGCGCGCTGGCGCAGGGTGTCTTGCTCGGCGCCGGGGTGGCGTTCGAAGGACCGGCGGCCGATGTCGCGCACCGCCGGCTCGTCGAGCGGATAGCCGGGGGATCCGATGACCCTTTTCAGCGTGACCGCTTCTGCTCCGGCCTGATCCGGGTCGGTGACCTGGGTACCGGCCGCCCGGCCGAGCGCCCGCATGGCCGTGACCGTGGGCATGGTGGCGATGCGGGCGGAGGGCGTGGACATGATCGAGGTGAGCGTGCGGACCCGGGCTGGGTGCCTGATGGCGAGCGCCTGGGCGATCATTCCGCCCATCGAGGTGCCGATGACGTGCGCGGACGGCCAGCCGAGAGCGTCCATTACCGCGAGGGCGTCTGCTGCCATGTCCTCCAGCCGGTACGGCGCGGCGGACGGCCGGAACATCGTCTTGAGCCAGCCGGGCGCCGGTGTGCCCGTGAGATGGGTGGACAGCCCCGTGTCGCGGTTGTCGAACCTGGCGGCCCGGAAGCCACGGCCGGCCAGGGCCGCGCAGAAATCCTCGGGCCAGATCAGCATCTGCGCACCGGTGCCGCTGATCAGCAGCAGCGGTACCCCCTCAGGCGGGCCGAACGTTTCGTAGGCGATCACGATGTCTGCGTTGTGCGCGATTTTCATGGCGCTGCCTCCCGGTGAGGTAAGCTGATCACGAATATAGATTCACTGAATTAATATTCAGTGAATCGAGTTTCACCAAGCGTGCCGGACATGTCAAGGGAGTTTTCTGGTGGCGGGGTCAGGATCGGAAGGCGGAAGCCGCAGGGCCATGGCGGCGCAGACGGAGGCCGCGTTGAAGGAGGCCGGGCGCCGGGTGTTCGCCCGCAGCGGCTACCTCGATGCGAAGATCACCGATATCGCGGCCGAAGCGGGCCGCTCCGTCGGCTCGTTCTACAAGCACTTCGCCGGTAAGGAGGAGCTGCTTCAGGCGCTGCTGACCGACTGGACCGCCCAGGCCGGTGAGGAACTGGCCGACCACGAAGCGGGTAGCGACCTGTCCGAGGTGCCCGCGCTACGCGCCCGGGTGGCGGTGTACTGGCACACCTACCGGGCCCATGTCCCGGAGATCCGTGCCCTAGCACAGGCAGCGCACGTCAGCGCCGCCTTCGCGGGGCAGCTGGCGAAGATGAGGCACGCGGAGCTGCAAACCATGCGTGCGCACCTCGAGCGGCTCCGGGCCGCCGGCTATGGGCTGCCAGGCGATCCGGCCGTGCTGGCCTCGGCGTTCAATGCCCTGCTCGAAGGGTTCTGCGCAATCTGGATCGCCGGGGGCGGGGAGCCGATTGGCCGGGCCCTCAGTGACCACGAGGCGATCGACACCCTCACCGGGCTGCTGGCCCATGGCCTGATCGGCCCCCGGCGATCACCACGGGACTGACACGGAACGCCGGACTCTGCGCCAACTGCCTCATGATCAGCTTCCAGCTGAATGCGCGCCGGAGACTGGCGGTCGCACCGATGAGTCCCGTCGGGCCGGGGCGTCTGATTGTGCGTGAGCAACTTCTGCCCAGCAGGCAGCTCAGCTGATCCGGGGCGCTATCAATCCAGGAACATCCACGACTGTGAAGGAGCGGAAGATGACCAGTATGCCGGAGATCGTTTCAGCCGAGGAGTGGCAGGAGGATCGCGACGAGTTGCTCAAGGCCGAGAAGGAGGCCACTCGCGCGCTTGACGTGCTCGCCGCTCGCCGCCGCCGGCTCCCGATGGTCAAGTTCGACAACAACGGGTACGTGTTCGGCACGTCAGCTGGCTCTAAGACCCTGCTCGACTTGTTCGCCGGGCAGCAACAGCTCGTCGTCTATCAGTTCATGGACAACGGGCCGGACGACTACTGCCCGGGCTGCACCCACTTCACCAACAACGTCGTCGACCTGGCCGCGCTAGCCGACAACGGCGTCAGCTGGGCGACAGTCTCGAACATGCCAATCGCCCAGATCGAGGCCTACAAGGCTCGGATGGGCTGGACGGTGCCGTTCGTGTCGTCGCACGGCACGACGTTCGCCGACGACTGCGGCGCAGGTGGCGGCTTCGCGCTCAGCGTGTTCCTGCGTGCCGGAGAGCATGTCTACCGGACCTATTGCACCAGCGCCCGGGGTGTGGACCGGCTCTTGTTCGTCAACAACATCCTCGACCTCACCCCGTATGGACGCCAGGAGGACTGGGAGGATTCCCCGCCTGGCTGGCCGCAGCATCCCACGTACGGTTAGCTGGGCACCCGCCTGGGGCGGCAGCAGTGCTGCGGCCCGGACGGCCAGGTGGAGGCCCCGGCATCTCGCCTTGCGCGGCCGCGTTTCCTCTCACTCCGCCAACTCGCGGGCGATGTCGCTCGCCCAGGAGTCGATCTCGGTCCAGTCGCGGAAGTCACCCTCGGGGAGCATCGAACGGGCGGCTGGCAGCTTCCTGATCGCCCGTTCCGGGAGCCCGAGCTTGTCCGGGTCCAGGGCGCCGAAGAAGACGCGATGGCCCCGGGGCCCGATGGCAGCCTCGAACTCGGCTATTTCCTTGGGTTCGGTGGTGACGGTCAGGTCCCGCCCCTTGGCGTCGGTGGCCTCGGTACCCAGCGGGCCGCTACTGAACAGCCAGACCGGGCTACTGGCCAAGACGGTGCGGTTCCGCTGGACGAACCCCGAGGCCTCCTTCTGCCAGTGCGCTGCGTAGACGGCGCTCCCGACCACGAACGCGTCGTAGCCGCCCAGGTGGTCTACGGCCGTCACAGGCAGCGCTTCTGCTTCTTGTCCGGCCTCCCGCAGCTTCGTGGCGATTCGCTCGGCGATTCCCTGGGTAGCACCGTGCTTGCTGGCGTACACGACGAGTGTCGACATGGCCCACCTCCTGCACTTATCGTGCATTCGGAACGACTCCCCGCCCAGTGCCGAAGGGCCCCATTACGGTTGGCGTGGCAGTCTCGGACCGCCTTGGCATCGCCTGGCCTTCCGGCTGACGAATTCGGCAGCTATTTTCCGTGCCAGCTCATGGCTTCGTGGCGGCCTTCGTAGATGTGCGGGGCCAGTCCCCGGTAGGAGAGCTGCTCGGTGAGCTTCAGCCTCATGAAAGAACTGGTCGTGTACCTGGTCACGCTGGCGTAGTAGCGCTCGGTCATCCTGCTGACCACGGAGATGTAGTCGTCGATCAGGGCCGGGGAAAGGTAGAAGTTGTCATAGTTGATGGCCATTTGCACCTTCTTGCCGATGGCGGCCAGGTGCTTGTCGACCTCGGCCGCGATGGCCTTGATGTCGTCCTTGCTGACCAGCGACAAGCCCTCCATATTGAGGAAGAACATGTTACGTCCGGCGTCGTAGGCGAACCGTGCCTCGAGTGGCACCGTCAGCAGGTCGTCCGTCAGCCCCATAGGCTCAGCGGCAAAGATCCGCTCGTCCATCAGCTTCGGCTCGCAGGCGATAATGGGCTCGAACTCGATGTGGGCGAGGACGTCCCGCTCGAGATCCACCCCCGGGGCGATCTCGATGAGTTCCAGGCCGTCGGGGGTGAGCTGAAAGACGCATCGCTCGGTCACGTACAGCACCGGCTGGCCGGCGGCGGCCGCGTACTCGCCGCTGAAGGTGCGCTGCTCGACATCGGCGAGAAACTTGCGCGCGACGGCGCCGTCGGCGATGACCAGCCGGCCGTCCTGCACACTGCAGCGGCTCGGCACGACGAAGGTCCCGGTGAACACCAGCCGCTTGGCGTTCTGGCTGATGTTGATGAAGCCCCCCGCGCCGGCCAGCTTCGGCCCGAACCGGCTGACATTGACGTTGCCCATCCGGTCCGCCTGGGCCATGCCCAGGAACGCGGCGTCGAGACCGCCCCCGTCATAGAAGTCGAACTGGTACGGCTGGTCCAGGATGGCGTGCGCATTTACCGCCGAGCCGAAATCCAGCCCCCCGGACGGCACGCCGCCCATCGCACCGGGTTCGGCGGTCAGCGTAAGGTAATCCAGGATGTGCTCCTCGGCAGCCACATTGGCGATGCCCTCCGGCAGGCCGATGCCGAGATTCACCACGCTATCTGGTCGAAGCTCCATCGCCGCCCGGCGAGCGATGACCTTCCGGTCGCTCAGCTCCAACGGCGGGACCGGGTTGCGGACCCGCCGCAGCTCTCCGCTCAGCGCCGCCGAATAAGGCGTGCCGAAGGTCTGCCAATGGCGCCCGGGCTGTGAAACGACGACGCAGTCGACCAGGATGCCCGGAATCTTCACCTCGCGCGGGCTCAAGCTGCCGCCATCGGCGACCCGCTCGACCTGCACGATCACCAAGCCACCGGCATTGTGCACCGCAGTGGCGATGGCGAGCGCCTCCAGAGTCAGTGCCTCGCGCTCCATGGTGATGTTGCCCTCGGAATCCGAGGTGGTACCGCGGAGGAACGCCACGTCGAGCTGCAGCGCCTTGTAGAACAGGTACTCCGCGCCGCCGAGGGAGATCAGCTCGACGCGGTCCTCGGTCGTCCGTTCGTTGATCTTCCCGCCGTCATACCTCGGGTCGACGAAGGTCCCCAGCCCCACCCGGGTCAGCAGGCCGGGCTTGCCGGCGGCGGTGTCCCGGAACAGCTGCGACACGACGCCCTGCGGCAGGTTATGCGCCTCGATCTTGTTGTCCACGGCCATCTTCCCCAGCTTGGGAGACAAGCCCCAATGACCGCCCACGGCCCGCTTGAGCAGGCCCTCGTGGCACAGCCGGTCCAGCCCGCGACCATGCCGGTCCCCTGGCGCGACGGCAAACACCAGCCCGAGGTCGCGGGGGGCGCCCGTCAGCAGGAAGCGCTGCTCCAACGCCAGCGTCAGCTCCTCGGCGAAGCACTGTCCCACAAAACCCTCGACCACGACCCAGTCGCCGTCACGGATAAGCCGCACCGCCTCAACGGCGGTGACCACCTTGTCCCGCACCGACCTGCCGGACAAAGAGTCCGCGAGGACATGCATGGTGTACCTCCTAGAACGAACCGGGCAGACCTCTGTTGCCGGAGCGCTCAGCTGAACGCGCCGCCGCCCGTGACGTCCTGGCCGACGATGAGGCATTACAGATACTCTGCCAATCATCGCACCCATCGCTGGGCGACGGCGCGTACCCGCTGGGCGCCTGTTCGCTCGCCCGCCACCAGCCACGCGCTGGCTACGCCCGCGAGCACGGCCGCACCGCCCCCCGGCGCGCCGGGGGTGTCTAGGATGCGGGACGGGAGGGGATCGTCTGCTTCCCGGGCGGCCCGTTGTCGTCTCCCGCAAAGGGGCGGATGGATGCCTGGCGAGGACACGCTGCGGCCGCGGCGGTGCGCGGTGATCGGTTCCGGGGTGCTCGGCGCGTGCGTGGCGGCCCGGCTGGCCGAGGCGGGCATCGAGGTGACGCTGCTGGAGCAGGCCCAGGCTGGCCAGGCCGCTACCGGGTCGAGTTTCGCGTGGCTGAACTCGAACGACAAGAGGCCGCGCGCCTACCATGACCTCAATCACGCCGGAATGCGGGCATGGGCGCGGCTGTCGGCGAGCCTGAACGGCGCGCAGTGGTACCGGCCCGTCGGCAACATCGAGTGGGCGGCTACCGGTGCCGCACGCGCGCGCCTGGCCGCGCGGGTGCGCCGGCTCGCGGGCTGGCGGTACCCGGCGCGGCTGATTGATGCCGCCGAGGCGGCTGCGCTGGAGCCCGCGCTGCGGCTGCCCGCCGCGGTGGCTGCGGTCGCCTGGTTTCCCGCGGAGGGCTATCTGCTCACCGGACCGCTAATCACGCAGCTGGCCGGGCACGCGGCCCGGCACGGGGCCACGGCGCGGCGCGGCGCGGCGGGGCGCGTCGTCGGCCTGGACACCGCCAGTGGCGCGGTGCGGGCGGTCCGGACCGCCGACGGCCAGCTCATACCGGTGGATGCGGTGGTGTGCTGCGCCGGGCGCTGGACCCCGGAGGTGGCCGCGCTGGCCGGCGCGGCGGGCCCGGTGCCGCTGGTCCCGTGGGCGTCGCCGGGGGCGGTGGCGCCGGGGCTGGTGGTGCGGGCCGGACCGGTGACACCGGCTGGTCCCGCGCGCGTGGTGCATGCCCCCGAGGTGTACCTGCGCCGTGGCGCTGGCGGGCTGATGCACCTGGAAGCGCCCGACGCGGCCGTCGATCTGCATACCCCCCAGGCCGAACTGCGGCAGTGGGCGGAAGAGCTGTTGCGCCGGGCGCGGCGGGCGGTCCGCGGGCTGGACGACGCTGACGTCACCGGATACCGCGTGTGCGTGCGCCCGATGCCGGCTGACGGCCAGTCCATCGTGGGCTGGCTTCCCGGGGCCGGCGGGCTCGATGTGGCGGTGACGCACAGTGGCGTGACGCTCGGCGCGCACCTTGCCGAACTCATCACCGCCGAGCTGGTCAGCGGCACCGCAGCCGCGCAGATCGCGCCCTACCAGCCCGGGCGCTTCACCCCCTGAGGAAGTCATCTCTGCTACGACTATGCCATGGACAATCCTGCCAATATCCAGCCTGGCCTGGGCGGCGACGATGGTCGCGGCGCTGAGGCCGCCAGCCGGTTCGTTGCCCGGACCGGCCTCGTTATCGATTCGGCCGACGCAGCCCGGGTGGTCGGGCACATCGACCTCGGGCCAGATCAGCACACGCCATGGGGGGTGGTGCACGGCGGTGTCTACACGACCGCCGTCGAATCCGCCGCAAGCATAGGCGCCAGCCTGGCGGTGCGAGACCGGGGGCAGTTCGCGGTAGGCGTGCACAATGCGACGGATTTCCTGCGCCCGGCTACCTCCGGCCGAGCCGAGGTTATCGCCGAGCCCCTGCAGCAGGGCCGTGTCCAGCAACTGTGGCTGGTCACCATCACCAACGAGGGCGGCAGGGCGCTGGCCCGTGGCCAGCTGAGGCTGCAGAACGTTCCGCTCCCCGGCGCCGGCACGGCCTGACCAGCTGTTGCTGGACGGCTAGCTGCAGGCAGGATTCAACGGCACCGTGGCGGCCGACAGCACGTGCAGGTAGGTGTTCAGCGCGTGGGCGCAACCTATGCTCCACTTCGCCTTCCCCAGGGAATTGATCGCATACCCGGCCGTGACGGGCTGGTAGTTATCTGCGGCATCGACCGGGAAGTACGGGACGACGTCGACCTGGTTGTAGATCCGCCATGACACGGTGCTGAGACCGCCGTAGCGGGCAGCGAAAACGGCGTCTCCCACCCGTGGTGAGGCAAACGTCCATGCCTGCGGCTTCAGCGGCGTGTTCGCGGTCACGTCGGCGACCAGAAGCGTCGCCAGCGCGCCGCCCAGGCTGTGGCCGCACACCACCATGGGCAGCGCGGCAGGATCAAGATCGCTGGCAAGGCTGTCGGCGGCGGCTTGCGCGACGTCGGTGGCGAAGGTGCCAGGCGCCGTGCTCTCCTGCTGGCCCGGAGTCATCGTGCCGAGGGTGTTGTAGATATCGAAGAAACCCTGGGCGACCTTTCCGCCGTTGCGAACCTGGGTGAACGGAACCAGATCCCAATGCAGGTCATCCCACCATTCCGTGGTCGTGGCGGTGCCGCGCAATGCGACCACCGCGGTCTTGGCGTCACCGCCCACAGCTACGAAACCGTAGAAGACACGCGACTGCCCTGGACCCAGGAAGTCGGACATCTGAATCGTGCGCACCAGCGTGTAGCCGGCGGGCATGTTCTTGATCGCGGCCGGATTGGCCTGACCGGGATCGCTCGCGTACTGATCGTAGGCCGCCTGGATGAAGGGTCCCCAGGTGACCGCCGTTGCCGGAGTCATGGTGTCAGTAGGCATGCCGTGTCCTCATTTCATCGAACAGGTTGGCCGCAGAGCACGATACAGGCGGCACCCGCGGCCGATTCAGCCCGATGCCGATGCGGGCCGCGCCCTGCAACCTCGTGCGCCGCTACTGCCAGCCCGCGATGGTGGCGTGCATCTCCCAGAGGAGAATCTCGCTGGGCTCGGCGGCGGTGACCTGCTGCCCCCCGGTAGCCGTGAACCGCACCGCATCTCCCTCGGCCAGCGGACCCGCATTTTCCAGCGTCACTGTTCCCCGCGGCACGAACAGGTGCAGGAAGGGCGCCTCAGGGAGTTCGATCACCTGGCCGGTCTGCAGGCGGGCAGCATGCAAGGTGGCGTAGGAGTTCTTGATCCGGATAGCGGACGCGCCGTCGTGCTTGCCCATTCCGGACGCGACCGGGACCAGGCCGCCGCGCAGCAGTTCGTCGTCAATCTCAAGCTGCTCATAGCCGGGGGTGATGCTATCTGCATCCGGCACTACCCACATCTGCACGAAATGGACCGGCTCGGTGTGCTCCGAACCGCCCTGCAGCCGCCAAGAGTCGTTCTTCTCCGAGTGCAAGATCCCGGTGCCGGCGCTCATCCGCTGCGCCAGGCCCGGGTAGATGATGCCGGCGTGCCCGGTGGAGTCCTGGTGTACCAGCGAGCCCCGTAGCACCCAGGTAACGATCTCCATGTCCTGGTGCGGGTGCGTCTCGAAGCCGGTCCCCGGCCTGACCACATCGTCGTTGTTGACCAGCAGCAGGCCATGGTGGGTGTTGAGCGGGTCGTAGTGCCGGGAGAACGAGAACGAGTGCTTGGAGTCCAGCCACGAGAGCCTGGTCTTGAACCGCTCACCGGCGCGACGGATATCCACCGCCGGCGCAAGCGGCCCTGTTGTCTGCGTCATCGTCGCTCCTCCGGATCGGCCATCTCCCCGCCGGCTTAGGCACGTGCGGGCAGGGCCTCACTCGCTGCGCGCTGGCTGGCCGGCATGACCTGCGCGGTCGTGGTGACGTGCAGTTGCGCGCAGTGCTGCTCGGCGATCTCGGCGCAGATCGCAGCAGCCTGTTCACAGATGGGGTTCCCGATGTCCGCCGCATTCAGCGCCATGATCATCTTGTACCGGAGATCTTCCATGGGCACCTCCGCGACTACCTCGCAACCGGCAGCGCGGCAGCCGGCGGCTGCCCGGCCGGGCCTCTCAAGAGATGCTACGCGCCATCCCCGGTGGAACCAGCGGCCGGCGCTTTCGGTCCGCGGGGTCCAGAGGTAGCCCGTGAGTGCGGTGGTCATGTCCGCCAGCCGGGAAGCCCCCGATCGTCGCGACGAGATACGGTGCGTGCCGCGATGATCTCCCAGCATTAGGCTGGCGGCTACTGGCTGAATTCTGGCGGCACGCCAGCTTCGGATGCCGCCGCGCTGAAAGGGGTGTTCCGATGGGCCAGGCCACCAGCCAAGGCGAGGGCGAGCACTCGCCGCTAAGGGAAGTTGCCGAGCAGGTCAGGCATCTTTGGTGGATCCCCCTCCTCGCGGGACTGGTGTCGATCGGGATTGGGCTCGCGATCCTGGCCATTGACTGGACCGTGCACGCCCTGGTCATCATCACGGGCCTGATCTTCATCATCCGCGGGATCGCCCTCGCCTTCAGCCCCGCCTACGCTGGGAGGACCGCTGGCGAGCATGTCGTCGCCGGAATAGCCGCGGTCATCGCCGGCGTCGTCCTCGTGGCCTGGCCCGGCCCGTCCCTTCTCGTGCTCGCCTTCTTCGTCGGCGCCTGGCTCGCTGTGTCCGGCAGTTTCCACATCATCACTTCCTTCTCCCGCCGCCGGCAGCTGCCCCACTGGGGTTTCACTTTCGCGCTTGGCCTTATCGAGTTGCTGCTCGGGATCTGGGCGATGCGAAGGCCCGATGCCACCCTGACGCTGCTGATCACCATCATCGGCCTGTGGGCGGTGCTGACGGGTGTTATCTATTGCGTGCTTGCCTTCGAGATCCGCAACGCTGTCCGGGCGGTGGCCACCGCACCGGAGGTCTTCTCCAGTTACCCATTTCCGGAGCGGCCGGATTCACCAGGGAGAGTGTGACGCGTGGCACCGGACGGTGCGCCGGTGCGGCCTTAGTCTCTTTCGCGCCGATCTGCCGGAATGACTGGCGGCCGGGTTGCCCTCTCAGCTCGCCGAGGCCATGCACCACGCGTGTTGTCCTTGTTACGCTCCGTTGTACTTCCAAGCGTGCGGCGCGCTCTGTACCTGCAAGGGCGCCCCGGCATTTTCGATACCGCCTGTGGCGACGGACCGGCCGACTCGTGCAAGCGGGTCGCGAAAAAGGAGTAACCAGCATGAGCGTTCTGTGTTCCCTGCGAGCCCGGGTGGCCGTGGGACTTTTAGCAATCGGGATCGTCTTCGGGATCGTGATGCCTGCGACGGCTGCCGTCGCGGCCCAGCCTCGCACGCCAGCGATCGCGCAAACCCCGTTACCGGTCCGTAATGGATCGGCCGACGACCTCGGCTCCTACAACCCTTCGCAGACCATCCGGCTCGCCATCGGGCTGCGGCCCCCTGCCATGGCCGCAGAGCAGCAGTTTCTCCGCGAGCTCCAGGACAAGTCCTCGCCGCTGTTTCACCGGTTCCTGACACCGGCGGCGTGGACGGCCCGCTTCGGCCCGAGCGTCGCCGCGCAGCGCGCGGTGCTCTCATGGGCCACGCAAGCCGGCTTGACCGTGACGAAGCTGTATCCGAACCGCCTGGTCGTGGATGTGGCCGGGCGCGTCGGCGCCATCGAGAAGGCGCTGGGCGTCCAGATCAACACCTACCGACTGGGCTCTTCGACCTTCTTCGCCAACGACCGCGACCCAGTGCTTCCGCAGGCGTTGCAGACAGTCGTCGAGTCCGTCGACGGTCTCAGTGACCTGCAGACCATGTACCCCACGTCGGCCCGGCTCGCCGAGCCAGCAAGCCCCGCATACGTCGCCGGACCCGCCGTGGCCGCCGGCCCGCACGCGGTCGGCACCGGCAGTCGCGTGAAGCTGCACGCAGCGCAGCTAGCCTCCCGCGATGCGAAGCCGAACATTACCGGTGGCGCCTACGACCCGACGGACATCTACAGCTCCCAGGCCTACGACTACAGCGCACTCTACCGGCAGGGGCACTGCTGTAACCCGCTGAGCAACCCGGGCAGCTCACCGGCCCAGACGTCGATCGCCATCGCGACCTTCGGCTCGCAGAATCTCAGCGACATGGCCGGATTCCACGCCCAGTACCCGTATCTCGCCTACAACGTCCAGGAAGTGTACGTCGACGGCACTCCGCCATGCTGCGACGCCGAGGGGACGATGGACATGGAGTGGTCCACGGCCATGTCCAACAGCTTCGGCTCGTACGCGGACACCGCCAAGGTCTACCTCTACGACGGCGCCAACCTCAACGACTCGACCTTCACCGATATCTACAACGATATGGTGACCAACAACGCCGCCCGCGTGTTCAGCACGAGCTGGAGCTGCACCGAGCTGTACGGCTGCTCAGCGGCCACGATGAGCACGCGCGACGCCATCTTCAGCGAGATGGTCGGCCAGGGATGGACCCTGGTAGCCGCCTCCGGTGACCGGGGTGCCTACGACGATTGCTCCCATCTGGCTGTCAGCTTCCCGGCATCGGACCCGAACGTGGTCGGCGCCGGCGGGACGACTCTCCGGCTGAGCCCGGGGCCGATCTACGACAGCGAGGTTACCTGGTCCGGCGGGCCAGACGGCTGCGGCTCCAACGACGGTGGCTCTGGCGGTGGCTGCAGCTCAGAGTTCTCCGCCCCCGCGTTCCAGTCCGACGATCCCTGCGGCAGCGGGTCGCGGGGCGTCCCCGACATCTCCCTGAATGCCGACTGGTACAACGCTCCACAGAACCTCTATTTCGACGGGAGCCTCAGCGGGAACGGCGGGACCAGCATCGTCGCGCCGGAGCTTGCCGGGTTCTTCGCCCAGGAGGACTCCTACCTGCTGGCCGAAGGGAATATCTGTGGCGCGGGCATGTCTGCGTGCGCGCCGCTCGGAAACGCCAACTACCCGATCTACGCGGCCGGGCTCGGGTTCTCGCCGCACAATCCGTACTACGACATCACGTCCGGATGCAACAGCAACAACGTCGGTCCGGGCTACTGCGCGGGCACCGGCTACGACCTCGCGACGGGGTGGGGCTCGGCCAACATGCTCCAGCTCGCCTGGGCGTTTAACTGGCATCTGTTTGCCGATGACGGCCGGCCGGACGTCACGTTCTCCGGGCCCGCACCCAGCCACTGGTACAACACCGACAAGACGATCGGGATCTCGGTCGCCGACACGGGCGGCGGCGCGCCGCCGAGCGGTGTGGCAGGGTTCAGCGATGCTTGGAACGTCGACCCGGGAGACCCCACCTCTCACGCCACGCCGGGCGCGGGGGACTCGTTCTACAGCGGCCCGGAGTTCGTCAACGCCACGAGCGGCTCCCTCGACCTCGCCGCTGAGGGGCAGGGTTGCCATACCGTCAACGTCGAGGCCTGGGACAACATGGGCTTACAGTCCGGCGACGTCACCGACGGTCCGCTGTGCTATGACTCGGTACCGCCGGCCATCACAGCGAAGCCCGTCGTCAGGCTCCGCAACCACGTCGGCCCGGTCACCTCAACGGTCCCGGTGACTGTCCAGTGGAGCGGGACCGACGCGACGAGCGGCGTGCACCACTACACGCTCTACCAGAGCAAGGACGGCGCCGCCTTCGCCCAGATCGCCACCGTGACAACGGCAAGCGACGCGCTCAGCCTCACGCCTGGACACACCTACAGGTACGAGGTCACCGCGACCGACAACGCCGGCAACACCAGCGCAATGGCCGCGGGCAGCACCTACACGCTGTCGGCGGTCCAGGAGAACTCGCGCGCGGTCACGTACTCGACCGGCTGGACGCGGCAGAAGCTCGCGGGCGCCTACGGCGGGTCGGTGGACTACGCGAGCACGGCCGGGAAGACGGCCACGCTGTCCTTTACCGGCTTCGAGGCCGCGTGGGTGTCGACCGAGGGCACCACGCGGGGCTCCGCGACTGTCAAGCTGGACGCCGGAGGCGCGTCGACAGTCAGCACGTACTCCAGTTCGACCAAGAACGCTGAGATCGTTGACACCGTCCTGGGGGCGACTGGCTCGCACAAGCTCGTCGTCAGGGTGCTCGGCACGGCGGGGCATCCCCGTGTCGACGTCGACGCCTTCATCGTCCTGGCCGGCTAGCAGCACAGATTGAGCGCAGAGCCCGCCGGCGGCGCACCGGCGGGCTCTGCGTCTAGCGATTTACTCCCAGATATGCTCGGTGAGCCTGACGGGTGGGAGCTGGGGTGCGCTGATGGGCGAAGGACTGAATCCGATTGAGGCCGGCAAGAAGCTGCATGAACACGGCGCGCACCTGAGCGAGCAGGCCGAGGCAGGTGACGGTCACGGTAAGGTCGAGGACCGTCATTCCCGGATCGTGCAGATCTGCGAGGCTGTGCTGCTTGCGCTCGTCACGGTGACGGCGGCCTGGGCGGGCTACTCAGCGGCTAAATGGGGCACAGCATCGCGCGTCGACATTGCCCAGTCCTCCACGCTGCGTAACCTCGCTACCCGTGACGACCTGACCGCCATCTCGCTCCGCAATTTCGACGCCTCGACCTTCAACGCATGGTTCATCGCGTTCACCCTGAACAGCCCGCAGAAGGAGGCGATCGCGGTTCATCGGTTCCGGCCCCAGTTCCTGGCCGCCTTCAACGCGTGGATAGCGACCGACCCACTGCACAATCCGCATGCCCCGCCTGGCCCCACCTACATGCCCCAGTACAAGCTGCCAGCGCAGACGCAGGCCAACACGCTCGACAATGAGGCCACCGAGAGGTTCAACACGGGCAACCAGGCAGGCCTCGTGGGCGACAACTACGTCCGGATCACGGTATTCCTCGCCGCGGTGCTGTTCCTGGTGGGCATCGGCAGCTCGTTCAAGCTGTATGGCGTGCGGTACGCACTGATCACGTTCGGGTCCGTGCTGCTGATCCTCTCGATCGTGCTGATCTTGCAGCAGCCGGGGCTTCCGAGCTGACGCCGGGCCGGGCCGGGCGGCCACCCGCGACGCGGCGGATCAGCGCAGTCAGGCAGCTTGAGCAGCGCGTCGGGCCTGCGGCCTGCCGGGCCCCGGGACTATGCGTGACGACGCTGCCGCCTTAAAGTTCAGTTGTGATGACGCCAAGAACGTGGGCCATGGCGGATTCGCCCGGACAGCGCAGAGCTGCCTGTCAGCGGTCACGATCGGGGGTCGGTGAGTCATGAGCAAGATTTCTCCAGGCGTACTTGCCCCGCCGCACGAGGTCCTCACGCCGGATGAGTGGCGCGCCAGGGGCCGCGAGCGGCGCAGGCTGACGCCCCGATTGAGCCACGCACAGTGGGCACCGCCGAAGGACCGGCCCGATCCTGTCACAATTCTCGAGGAGCAGGCCAGGAACCGGGTACCGGATCTGATACCTATCCGCTACGGGCGCATGGCCGCCTCGCCGTTCGCGTACTTCCGCGGCGCGGCCGCCCCGATGGCATGGGATCTCGCGCACATGTCCACGACTGACATCCGGGTGCAGGCCTGCGGTGACGCCCACCTGCTGAACTTCGGCATGTTCGCGGCGCCCGACCGGCGGCTGGTCTTTGACGTCAACGACTTCGATGAGACGCTCCCGGCGCCGTTCGACTGGGACGTCAAGCGCCTGGCGGCCAGCTTCGCCGTGGCGGCGCTGGACAACGGCTTCTCCGACCGCGACGCCCATACCGCGGCGCGGCTGGCCGTCCGCAGCTATCGCACCGAGATGGCGAGCTATGCCACGATGCGATTTCTGAAGGTCTGGTACTCCAGGATCGATGTCGAGAAGGTGACCAGGCTGTTCGACGTGCTCCAGCCAAAGGATGCCGTGCGCCGGCGCCGACGGGACATAGCCAAAGCGCACAGCCGCACGAGCCTGAAGGCGTTCCTGAAGATGTGCGACCAGGTCGAGGGGCAGTACCGGATCCGGCCGGCCCATCCGGTCATCGTCCGCTTTCCTATCGAGCTTTACCCCGGCGTCCTGGAAGAGCTGCGCAGCGCCGTCGCGCTCTACCAGCAGACGCTGGAGGAGGACCGGCGCGAGGTGCTGCGCCGCTACTACTTCGGGGACTTCGCGCGCAAGGTCGTCGGCGTAGGGTCGGTCGGCACTGAGGCCTTCGTCATGCTGCTGCTCGGCGACCGCGAGGACGAGCCGCTGTTCCTCCAGATGAAGGAGGCCCAAGAGTCGGTGCTGGCCCCGTTCGCCGGCAAGAGCGAATACGAGCACCAGGGCGAGCGAGTGGTCAGGGGCCAGCGACTGACACAGGCCGCTACCGACCCGTTCCTGGGCTGGACGAGCGGTATCGGGACCAACGGTGCCGCGGTCAAGGACTACTATGTCCGCCAGCTGCGTGACATGAAGGGCAGCATGAGCGTGCCTTTGATGGATCCCCTCCAGCTCAACTACTACGGCAGGCTCTGCGGCTGGGCGCTGGCCCGAGCGCACGCCCGGACCGGGCGGGCGACCGTGATCTCCGGCTACCTGGGGATGAGCGAGGACTTCGACCACGCCGTGGCGGATTTCGCGGTCGCCTATGCCGGCCAGAACGAGCAGGATTACCGGCGGTTGCTCGAAGCCGTCTCCGCCGGGCGCGTGCTGGCGACAGTCGAGCGGTAACGGCGGGCTGGCCGCTACGCTCCAAGAGGCTGACCTTGGCTGACCTTGGCTGACTCAATTTCCAGGCCGCCGAAGCCTGGTGGCGTTGTCATGTACGCCTCCAGATGCGATGGTGTCAGCCGGCTGCCGTGGCGCCCGGCCGGTCTACCGAATCGGCGGGGTACTGGGCGGCCCGGGTCTCGTCGTATCCGCCCGGCAGCCGGCACGCGCGGAAGACGGGGGTGAGCACGATCGCGACCACCAGGTTGACGGCAAGGGCGGTGACCGCGATGTAGGTGACGTGTCCGAACACCGGAGCCGTGGAGGCACCGAAATGCGCCTGGCCGCCCCCGGGCGTCAAGTAGGCCTCGATCGTGCCGTAGGCCATCCCGGACGCCCAGCCAGCGATCAGCGCAAAGCGATGGAACCAGCTTGTGTACAGGCTGATCACGATGGCCGGGAACGTCTGCAGGATCCAGATTCCGCCGAGCAGCTGCAGATTGATCGAGAACGTATTATTCAGCTCGAGCGCGAAGCCAAGCGCTCCGATCTTCATGACGAGCGAGGCCAGCCGCGCGACCCGGGTCTCCTGGGCCGGGGTGGCATCGGGATTGAAGAACTCGTTGTAAATGCTGCGGGTGAACAGGTTCGCCGCGGCGATTGACATGATGGCTGCGGGGACGAGCGCGCCGATGACGATGGCCGAGTAGCCGATCCCCGCGAACCAGCTGGGGAACATATGCTCGAACAGCAGCGGCACCGATAGCTGCGAGTTGCCGCCCCCGGCCTTGACGCCGGCGTTCACGGCCGGCGTCGCCCGCGCCAGGTAGCCGAACAGCGCGATCAGGCCGAGCATCAGCGAGTAGGCAGGCAGCATGGCCACATTGCGCCTGATCACGTTGCGCTGCCTGGCCGCGAATACCCCCGTGGCCGCGTGCGGGTACATGAACAGCGCCAGCGCCGAGCCGAGCGCGAGAGAGGCGTAGGCCCATTCGCCGGACGGCGCCACAATCAGGCTGCCGAACGGCTTGCCGGTCGTCGGGTTCACCGTCTTCAGGTGCGCCGACGCAGCGCCGAAGATATGTCCCCAGCCGCCCAGCCTGATCGGGATATAGATAATCGCGACGATGACCGTCACGTAGATAAGAATGTCCTTGACGAAGGCGATCAGGGCCGGAGCGCGCAGTCCGGCAAAGTAGGTATAAGCAGCAAGGAAAATGAACGCGATGATCAGCGGTATGTCCTTGCCGAACGCGTTGCCGGAGCTTCCGCCGACTCCCATGACGGTCAGCACCGACTCGATGCCAACCAGCTGCAGAGCGATGTAGGGCATGGTGGCAAGGATCCCGGTCAACGCCACCGCGAGCCCGAGGCCTTGCGAGCCGTACCTGCCGCGGGCGAATTCGGCGGGCGTGACGTAGCCGCGCGCGCGGGCGGCCGACCATAGCCGCGGGGCGAAAATGAAGACGATCGGCCAGACCAAGATCGTGTACGACAGCGCATAGAACCCCGCGGCGCCGACCGCGTATACCAGGGCCGGCACGGCGATAAACGTATAAGCGGTATACAGGTCACCGCCAAGCAAGAACCAGCTGACGAAGGTTCCGAACCCGCGACCGCCGAGACCCCACTCGTTCAGGTGCATCGGGTCCTCCGCCGGCCGCCATCTGGCTGCGCCGAAGCCGATCATGGTCACGGCTAGGAACGAGACGACGAGGATGGTCAGCGCGACCGGATTCACGTGACTCACTTCCGCGACCCCCCGTCATCCGCAGGCCGGGCAGCTGACGTGGGCTTGGCTCTCAGCAGCGCGTAGCAGAGCCAGCACATGATGGCGACCGCCGGTACCAAGATCAGCTGATACCAGTAGAAGAAGGGGAAATCGCCCAGCTTCGGCATGGAGCGGGCGTAGAACGGCACCCACAACGTGCCGGCCATGGCGACCAGCACGAGGCCCGCGGCGGCGAGCCGCCTGACGGGCCTGTTTCCTGCAGGGGCGGACCGGGCCATCGCAGCCTCTCCGGGATGTGTGCCCGCCGCGGCCCGTCCCTCGCCAGTCCGCAGCATGCGAACGAATGTGGGCACAATGGTGCAACATCGACGGCCGGATAATTAGGCTTTCCGGCGCATTGGAGGACGGTGCCTGCAACGCGGTGCTCGGCCCTAGGCGTGTTCGGTCGGGCGCAAGGTGTCCTGCAGCGCCTCAAGTGCGGTAAAGCGCGGCGCCCAGCCCAGCTGCCGCTTGGACCGGCTCGTGTCCATGATCGCCGGATGGCTGGCCGCCTCTGCCCACTCGGCATAGGGCGGCAGGAACGGCAGCGCCACCAGCGCCCGGGCCGCGATCAGCGCCGGCGCAGCGGGCAGCGGGAGCGGGAACAGGCCGAGCTCGCGGGCGACATCGGCGGCGGTCAGGATCCCGTCGGCGGCGATGTTGTAGGCACCGGGCGGGCCGGCCGCCACGATGCATTGCACTAGGGCGCGGCCCATGTCCTGCTCGTGCACGAACTGCAGCGGTAGCGACGGCACCGCAACCGGCACGCGCACCGGGAACCGGCCAGCATGCCTGGCCAGGCGCCGGCCCAGCGGCGCCAGGGGACCGGGGAGCAGGTCCTTGGCGCCGACTGCGTGCGGGCCGAGGACGATCGACGGGCGCAGCAGGTACAGCGCGGGCCCGGGGTTCCCGGCAGCCTCGGCCTGCAGCAGGAGCTCCAGCTCCGCCTTCTGCCGCGCGTAGAACAACCGGGCTGCGGGCCGCACCGGCCACTCCTCGGTCATCCCGACCGGGTTGTCGGGGTAGAACCCGTAGGCCGCCACCGAGGAGGTATAGACAAAGCGCCGCGCACCAACCGCCGCGGCGGCGCGGAAAGCGTTGAGCGTACCTTCCACGTTGATCCCGCGGATGGCCGCACGTGAGGCGTTGCCGGTGACCAGGAACGCCAGGTGCACCACCACGTCGGCGCCGCGGAAGGCCTGCCGCAAGGCATCAAGGTCGCGGACATCACCCAGGCGGTAAGTCATCTTCGTCCAGCCGTGCCCGGCCGGATCGAACGGGTGCCGGGCGATGCCGACGATCCGCGCGACCCGATCGTCGGCCTGCAGCAGCGGAATCAGCCCGGACCCGAAAGTCCCGGTCGGACCGGTGACCGCAACGAGCAGACCTTCCTCAGCTCCGGGCACGGGACTGCGATACCCAGCTGGCGCGCTGCAAACCGTGCCCCGCCCATCCCAGACCAAGTAGGGTCATGGTCGCTTGTACAGCGACGGCATGGGCCTGTCACGGATTGAGGCTGAATTCGGGCGGCGAAGTTCAGGTCTCGCGCGCCGGGCTGCGGGATTCATGGAGGTCACCGGTGTCAGCTGACTACGAGAAAATCCGCGACGAGAACATCGCCCGCTACGGCTGGGACACGGCTGTGCTGGACCTGCTCGGGCAGCTCTACAGCGAGCGCACCCATTTTATCTTCGAGCTGATCCAGAACGCCGAGGACGCAGGCGCGACAGAGCTCGCGTTCGAGCTCTTCGACGATCGGCTGGAGATGAAGCACGATGGCCGGCCCTTCACGGAAGCCGACGTTCGTGGCGTCTGCGGGGTCGGCAAGAGCGCGAAGTCGGGGGATCTCACGAAGATCGGCAAGTTCGGCATCGGCTTCAAGTCGGTATACGCGTACACCAAGACCCCGCGCATCCACAGTTCGGATGAGCATTTCCGGATCGAGAAGTACGTCCGGCCGTTTTCCGCGGATCCGCTGGACGGGCGGGCGTCCGGGACCCTCTTCGTCTTCCCTTTCGACCATGACACCCTCTCCGCGACGACAGCCGTTCAGGAGATCGCCGCAGCGCTGAACGAGATCGAGCCCGGCACGCTGCTGTTCCTCAGGAGCATCGAGCGCCTGCGTATCGGCGGCGTTAAGATCGCTGGCTCCGTCCTTGAACGCGCTGCGGTAAGCCGCGCCCCGTCGAGTCGCCACGTCACACTGGCGAAGGGGCGTGGCCGCCGGGACGAGGAGTGGTTCGTCTGGCACCGGCAGCTCGACATTTTCGGTCATCCGGCTCACCAGGTCGAGATCGCCTTCCGAGTGCACGCTGCAAACGGCGAACGCCGGCTCGCTAACCTTGCTGGCTCCGCCCCGCTAGTCGTGTTCTTCCCTACGCAGAAGGAGACCTTCCTAGGTTTCCTGATCCAGGGTCCGTACCGGACGACGCCAGCCCGCGACAATGTTCCTGAACACGATCCATCAAACCAGGCGCTGGTGCGGGAGACAGCGGCGCTGCTCGCCGATGTACTCCGGGAGCTCCGCGATGACGGGCTCCTCACGGTGGATGTCCTGCAGGCGCTGCCGCTCGATGCCGCGCGATTCCAGCCCGGCACTATGTTCCGCCCGTTGTTCGACTCGGTGCGCACCGCTCTCGCCCAGGATCAGCTGATTCCATTGGCCGGCGGCGGCTACGGCGCTGCCGGGGACCTGAAGCTGGCCCGCGGCGCAGGACTTCGCGAGCTTCTCCGCCCAGCTCAGCTCGGCGTACTCTACGGAGCCGGCCAGCCGCTGGCCTTCGCGCATGAGCTCATCACGGAAAACCGGACACCTCTGCTGTGGCAGTACCTCACTGCAGAGATCGGTGTCGACGAGGTCACGCCGGAAGCCATCGTCGCGAGAGTCACCCGCGAATTTCTGGCGGTGCAGTCAGACTCATGGACCAGCCGCTTCTATGGGTTTCTTTATCAGAACTCCGCTTTGTGGCGGGCACCCGGCTTCCCGGGTGACCAGCCAGGCCCTGCGCGGGCAATGCCGATCATCCGGCTCGAAGATGGCAGCCAGGTAGTGCCGTTTGACTCCAGGGACCGCCCTGCCGCATACCTCCCGGGTCCGGCCGGGACAGGTTTTCCGACGGTACGCCGCGCTGTCGCAGATGTCCCCGGCGCCCGGCAGTTTCTTGAAGCGCTCAAGTTCACCGAACCGGACGTGGTGGCCGAGGTGCTGGACAACGTCCTGCCCCGGTACAGCGGCCTGAAAGTCGCGGATCTGGACACGGCGCAGCACGAGGCTGATCTTGAATGCGTCTCGCGCGCGCTGGCAGAGTCGGCGGCCGGCCGGAGGCAAGGGCTTCTTGACCAACTGCAGCAAACTGCTTTCCTCATCGGAGAGAACGCCGGGACGGGTGAGCGGCGCTTTATGACGCCAGCCAAGTTGTACCAGCGGAACAAGGGGCTTGAGATTTACTTCGACGGGAACCCTGACGCCTGGTTCGCCGACGATTCCTATGGTCCGTGGCTCGTCCAGTTGCGCGGCATGGGTGTCCGGGAGAACGTGGAGCTTCACGCACGAGACGCGGATCAGCTCGGGCATGTAGTCATCGCCGACGAATTCGCCCGTCACGAACGCGGCATCGAGGGATTCGATCCCGGGGCGCAGATAGATGGCCTGGATTTCGCGTTGCGCCACCCGGGGCATGCCCGATCAGAATACGTCTGGAATGTCTTGCTCGCGCCGAACCGGCACCTCGTTGCCGGAGTCGTCGAGAAGTCGGTCCGTCAGGAGTTCAGGGACTCCAGCCGAGAGAACCTCAGATCGGCGATGGGCATGGCGGCGACGGGCGCGGCATGGCTCCCCGGGCCGGACGGAGCATTCCACCGGCCAGCCGAGCTTTCACTTGCTGACCTGCCGCCGACGTACCAGCCAGATGAGGTGCTGGCGAAAGCTCTGCGCATGACCCAGTCAGCGGTGGCCGAAGCAAGCCGTCAACTCGGAATTCCGCCGGAAGTCCTGTTGGGCCTGAGCGCATACCCGGACCTGGTAGCCACGATCGAGCTCGAGCTCAGGAACCGGGCAGCCGCCGGCCAAGACCCGGGGGTGCCGGACGAAGCGCACCAGGTCCCGTTCCGTCCCGGCGGGAACGCCGGCCCGCCCGGCCCGGCCTGACGAGGCTAACTGCCGGCCGGCCCGGCCTCGCCTGAGCGTGAAGATGCCCGGCGGCGGGGCGGGGGAGGATTCCGCCGCCGCATCGGTAATCGGTCTTGCTCCTGCAGCGAACCGGTCCAGCTCGCCGCCGTGCACAAGACGGCCAGGGAACGGGTCACCTGCAGCGCGCCGGGCCAGCCGCGCAACGGGCAGGCCACGATGCGCGGCGGCCAGTACCAGGTTGCCGAACCTGCGGCCGCGAAGCACCGCCGCGTCCGCGATCAGGCAAGCACAAGGAAAGACGGAGCACACCGCCGCCACTCGTGCGCGCGCGTGCGTCAGCGGCGGGCCATCGCCGATGTTGACGGCATAGATGCCCGACCCGGTGAGCGCCCGGGCCACGGCGAGCGCGAACTCTGCCGACGTCAGATGCGCCGGGGTGCTGCCCCCGGCGAAGAGGTCCGCTACCACCACGTCAAAGGAGCCGGCCGGGACCTGTTCAAGAACGGCGCGGGCGTCTGCGACCCGGACGCGTATCCGGCCCGCGCTGGCCGCGCCGGGCCTGCTGGCCGCGCCGGGCCCGCTGGCCGCGCCGGCCGCGCTCGCCGCGCCGGCCCCGCTGGCCCTGCGTTCAGCGTTTTCCGCGGTTGCAGTTCCCGCCCCGCTTTCCCGGCGCCCGCGCTGACCCAGCGGCAGCCGCTGCCGGACCAGCTCCGCGAGCGCTGGGTCCGACTCCACCGCCAGCTGGCCTGAGCCAGGCCGGGTCGCCGCCACGTACCGCGCGAGGGTCAGGCCGCCGCCCCCGAGGTGCAGCACGCGCAATGGCTCCCGCGCCGCCGCCGCCAGGTCGACCAGGTGCCCTAGCCGCCGCATGTACTCAAACTCCAGGTACCGCGGGTCATCGAGGTCAACATGGGACTGCGGGAAGCCATCCACCAGAAGGGTCCAGGCCCTGGGCCGGTCACTGTCACCGACAAGCTCGGCGGCGCCCGCATCGACCTGCTGCCGGATGACCAGCCCGCTGCGGCCATGCTGCCGGTGTGACATAACAACCAGTATCGGCCGACCTGGCCCATGGTCCAGAAGACCCGAGAGGCCGGCCGTGACGGGGCCCCTGGCTCCCTTGCGCCGCGTTAATCCGCGGTCTGGCGTGGATCAGGCGCGTCCGGCCGGGTGAATGCAGTTGTGGGTGCTCTGGCGGCGATGGCCGCCTCCAGGCACGGGTAGATCGAGACCAGGCGATCGAGCCCGAGGAGGCTCAGCACGCGCCGCACGATCTGGGCGGATACCACCAGCCGCAGGTCCGTGCCGCTGACCGCGGCGCGCTTGTGCGCGCGCACCACCGCATCCGCGCCTGCGTTATCGCACGAGAGCGTCGCGGTCATGTCCGCGACCAGCGTTTTTGCGCCCCGGTTGATGACCGATAGCAGCTCTTCGCGAATCTGCCCGGCGTTCGACAGGTCGATCTGCTCCGGAAGCGCCACGACCGCCTGCCGGCCGGTCCACCGCACCGGGTAGATGTCGTTGAACACGGCAGCGGCCCGCGCACGCCCGGCAGGCAGTGGGTGGCGTAACAACGGCGGCTGCGTAGTGGGCGAATGATGAGTGGTGGATCGCTGAGGCACCTTCGGTCCGATCCGGCCCTGACCGGCCGTGCCGCCCGGGTCTGGAGCGACGCGGTCATCTGCACCCTGGCCTAGCCTGTAGCGGTATTTGCGGAATGATACCGACCCTACGCCTTACGCTCGTGCTCGGATAGCGCCAGGTTTGACCCTGCCGCCTGCGGGGAAATACGCGCACTCGCGCGGCTGTCGGTCAGCGCACCTTGCTGAGCCATCGTCGCCGCCAGGGGGTTTCGGCGGCCCGGCGATAGTAGTTGCCGCGGACCCAGGTGAGTGATTCGCAGACGCCCCTTGCGGACCGGGCGCCGGCGCGGGCTGAAGCGGGTGCAGGTCCGGGGATAATGGGAAGATGGGAGGTCAGGGTGCTGCTGATCGCGTCCGGGGGCGCATCGGCGCGGCGATCTTCGAGCGGGTAGCCGGGCCGGAGGGTCCGGCGCGTCGCCAGATGATCCATCAGGCCACGGGTGAGCGCTGGTTCGCCGAGGACCGCCCGATCCGGCGCGTGCACGGGGATTCGTCGATGTTCATCGGCGGAATCAGGGCACTGCTGCTGCAGTCATTGCATCCGATGGCCATGGCCGCTGTGGCCGGGCACTCCGATTACCGCGGCGACCCGTGGGGACGGTTGCAGCGGACCAGCTACTTCCTTGCCGTCACGACGTTCGGCCGGGCCAGCGATGCACGGGCTGCGATCGGCCGGGTCCGGGCGGTCCATCAACGGGTCACCGGGATCGCACCCGACGGGCGGCCGTATGCGGCCTCCGATCCGCACCTGCTGACCTGGGTGCACATCGCCGAGGCCGACAGCTTTCTGCGTGCCCATACCCGCTTCGGCGCTCAGCCCCTCGACCAGGCCGGGCGCGATGGTTACGTCGCCGACCTGGCCAGGATCGGCGCGGCGCTCGGCGTACCCGACCCGCCCCGTACCGAAGCCGAGCTCGCCGGCCGGATCACCCAGTACCAGTCCGAGCTGGCCGCCACCGCCCAAGCTCGCGAGGCTGCCCGGTTCCTGCTGCTCAGCCCCCCGCTGCCGGTAATCGCCCGGGCGCCCTATGGCGTGCTGGCCGCCGCAGCGGTATCGCTGCTGCCCGGATGGGCGCGCCGGCCCCTCCGGCTGCCCCGCCTGCCGGTGACCGAGGCCGCGGTGGTCCGACCCGCCGGCCACGCCATGATTCACGCCATCCGCTGGGCCATCACCGCGGCTCCGCCAGTCCCGGCCACCTAATCCCGGGACCGGCGGCCAAGGGAGCAAAAGGTGCGCTACGCAGGGGCCAGCTGCCGCCCGGGCCGAGATGGCCTCGCGTCCCCCGGGCTCGCTCAGGTGCTGCCGAGCACTCGCAGCAGCACGACACGCCGCGTGTGGACTGCCGCCTCGATGACCGTCGCAAGCTCGTCGTCGCGTAGTTCCTCGGCGGTCTGCACCAGCACGACGAGCGGCCCGCCATCGGCGGCTGCTTGCCTGATCACGAGCTTGACCTGCTCGGCCTCCCGGGACAGCGCCTCTGGCGACAGCACTGACAGGACCACCTCGCCCACCGGAGGCGGCAGGATCCGGCCCTCCGCGTCGGCGGGAAGCCGCTCGATCACTACCCGGCCGCTGGAGACGCTCAGCGGCGGATCCTCGCGAAGTTGACGGTCCACCGCGCCGTCACGCGGCAGCTGGATGATGAGCGCGACTTCGTCAGTCATCGCTGGAGCATAGCCCTGCCTGACCGTTATGTACGACGAACTGCCCGGGCGGGCTATCCGTTATGTACGACGAACTGGCCGGGCGGGGTATCCGTAGAATGATGGCCACGGCCCAGAGGGGTGAGTAATGCGCCGAGTCCTGCCTGCCCTCGCCGTTGCCGGTTTCCTCGCCATCGTGGTCACCGGCTGCTCGGTGCCGGTGCTGGCCGGGTCCTCGGGCACGCCGCACCGCGGGCCGCCGGTCAGCTACTACCTGGCGCTTGGCGACTCCTTGTCGCAAGGTGTCCAGCCGGACTCCGCGGGTGCCAGTGCCGAGACCGGGGAGGGCTACGCCGACAAGCTCTACGCAGCGCTACGCGAGAGCCATCCCGGCCTGCGGCTGGTCAAGCTCGGCTGCCCGGGTGCGACCACCGTCACCATGATCAGCGGCGGGACCTGCTCTTATGCCGGCGGGTCGCAGCTAGCTGCCGCGGCCAGTTTCCTGAACGAGCACCGGGGCCGGGTGGCGCTGATCACCATCGACATCGGCGCTAATGATCTCGACTCCTGCGGCGCCGGGCGCTCTGCCGCCGAGCTGGTATCTTGCGCCGTCAGGTCCATCCCGGACGCTGCTGCCAACCTCGCGAAGATCTTGACGAGGCTCCGCCAGGCCGCCGCGGGTGCCCGCATCATCGCGATGAACTACTACCTCCCCGCCCTCGCCGACTGGCGCGACGGCCCCTCCGGCGAAGCGCTCGCGCGGCTCAGCGAGCTGGCCGCCGCCGGCTACAACATCCTGCTGACGAAGGTCTACCAGGCGTTCGACGTCCCGGTCGCCGACGTGTTCACCGCCTTCCACACCGCGGACTTCGCCGATGAGACTGCCGTGCCCGGGCTCGGCACGCTGCCGCGCAACGTTGCCACGATCTGCCAATGGACCTGGGAATGCACGGCGCCCCCGCGCGGGCCGAACGAGCACCCCAACCAGGCTGGCTACGCGGTGATAGCCCGCGCCTTCCTTGCCGCCGGTGCTCGCTAAGCCGCGTGGCCGTGAGCGCGATACAGGCAACATGCCGTCTCCGGTGCACTGCGGTGACTGGGCGCGTCATAGTTCCGGCCGTGCTGCAGCCGGTGGCGCTAGCCTCATTCCATGGCGCCGATCCCCGACAGTGCCAGGGCCGTGCTTGAGTCGCCCGCCCTGGCCCATCTTGTGACCTTGGAGCCCGACGGCAGTCCTCAGGTGACCGTGGTGTGGGCTGGCCTTGACGGCGACGAGATCGTCGCCGCGCATCTTGCCGAGCACCGCAAGGTCCGCAACATCCGTAAGGACAGCCGTGTCGCAGTGTCGTTCGAGACTCCGGAGCGCAACGCGCAGGGCCTGAACGAGTACCTCGTCGTTTACGGCACGGCCCGGATAACCGAGGGAGGCGCAGCCGAGCTGCTCCAGCAGCTGGCGTATGTCTACCTCGGACCTGATGTCCGCTTCCCGCCCATGGACAACCCGCCAGCCGGATACGTCACCCGCATCACGGTGGACCGGGTTTCCGGCGTAGGACCGTGGACGGCCCGGCGCTGAACACGGCGGTGCGCCCCCGCACGGGTATGATCAGCGGCCGGCCGGGTAGTGACGTGCGGGCCGGGTCCGGGGCTGACCGGGGCCGGATGGCGAGCAGGCGAGCGGCTGATGGGCGATCCTGATCTGTCCGCTGCCGACTTCGGCTCGCTCCACGAGCGGCTGCGCGGCCGCTCGCCGTGGGGAGCCGACGACCGCCGCGGCGCGCTGAACCACATCACGCCCGCCCGGCTTGCCGCCGCGGCCGCCGAGGTCCGGATCGGCCGGACGGTGACCCTGGCCGCCCCGCTGGCCGGCAGCGCGCCCGACAACCCCGAGCCGGGCGCGCGCCATATGAAGCGGCTGCCTGGTGAGCCGTCCGAGGTGGCCGGGCTATCGTTCGCCGCCGACCAGCTGGTGATGAACGTGCATGGCGACGTGGACAGCCACATCGACGCGCTGTGTCATGTCAGCTACGGCGAGGCCCTTTATAACGGTGTTACGCCGGGTGCTGTCACCTCGCAAGGCGCCACCGTGCTTTCCATTGATGACGCCCGCGACGGCATCGTGGGCCGCGGGGTGCTGCTGGACATCCCGCGGCTGCGTGGCACCCGGTGGCTGGAGCCTGGCGATCACGTCAGCACAGCGGACCTGGCCGCGGCGCAGGCGGCTCAGGGGGTGCATGTCGGTGCGGGTGACCTGCTGTTCATACGGGTCGGCCACCGGTTGCGGCGCGACGAGCTCGGGCCGTGGGATGTTGCGCGATCACGTGCCGGGCTGCACCCGCTCGCCATGGAGTATCTGGCCGAGCGCCAGGTGGCGGCGCTCGGCGGCGACGCCAACAGCGATACGGCGCCGAGCGTGGTGGATGGCGTCGCGTTCCCCGTCCACGTGCTCGCGATCAACGCGATGGGGATGTACCTGATTGATTACCTGCAGTTCGAGGATCTGGCAACGGTGTGCGAGGCGGCGGGCCGCTGGTCGTTTCTGGCTGTGATCGCCCCGCTGCGGCTGCCTGGGGGGACCGGTTCTCCGGTCAACCCGATCGCAATCCTGTGACCCGGACGGCGAGCCGCGCGGGAAGACCGCCGCCTGAGTGCGGACACCGGATTCCTGATCGAGCTATATCTTGTCTAGATGCAGATGGTGCCGTAAGCTGCCGATATATCGTGATCGTATCGCTAAACGTGCGGGAGCTGCGGGATGCCGACAGCTGGTTCGCGGGCCGGGGACTTCGATCCTCGTCTCTTCGATGTGTTCAACTGCCTGGGCGACGTGCTCGACCAGGTGCACCGCGCCGTCGGCGGGATGTCGGCCGTTCATAGCCGGGGCATGCGCGACGGGCCGCGGGACCCGGGTTTCGGAAGGACGAGAGGCCCCAGGCAGCGGGGCGGCGGCTTCGGCGGGTCATCGGGGGGCTGGTGGCCGGGCGCGCCCGGCTCACCAGGATCGCCGCGGGGCCCTAAGGCCAGCCGAGGCGACGTGCGCGCGGCAATCCTCGCCCTGCTGGGGGAAGGCCCGCGCAATGGGTACCAGATCATGTCCGAGATCGAAGAACGCAGCGGCGGCGCCTGGCGGCCCAGCCCCGGCGCGGTCTACCCGGCGCTGTCCCAGCTCGCCGATGAGGGCCTGATCGCGGGTGCGGAGTCCGGCGGCCGGCGCACATTCAGCCTCACTGACGCAGGCCGCGCGTATGTGGAGCAGAATCCCGGGATGGCTCGCGGCGCCTGGGAATCGGCGGCCCGGCAGGAGGCCTGGCAGGTGCCCGGCCTGTTCGCGGTGGCCGCGAGGCTTGGGGGCGGCATCGTCCAGATGGCCCACGGAGGCACGCCTGAGCAGGTCCGCGCTGCGGAGCAGCTCCTGGAGCAGACCCGGCGCAGGCTGTACCAGATCCTGGCCGATGATGTGAGCGGCGAACAGGGCGAAGAGTAGAAGGCGAGTAGAGCCATGGATGATCGCTTCCGGACCTCGGACGCCGACCGCGACCGCGTCGCTGCACTGCTACGTGACCATTTCGCGGAGGGCCGCCTCACGCGCGAAGAGCTTGATGAGCGGCTCACTGCAACACTGAACGCCAAGACCTTCGGTGACCTGCGCCGCGTCCTGGCTGACCTGCCAGGGCCGGCGCCGGTACCCCGGCGGGCCAGCCAGATCCCGCCGCGGGCCGCGGCTGCCTGGATACCCGCCCATCGTCGGCCGCGGGTGCTGCCGCTGGCGGCGCTGGCACTGGTTGGCGCGCTGCTGATCCCCGGGGCCGGATGGTTCTTCCTGGCGTTCTTCCAGGCTGTCCTGTTGCTCTGGCTAGCGGCCTGCGTGGCCGGGATCTTCGTGGCGGCCCGGTTCGCCCGGCGGATGCGCCGCGACTGGTGGTCTGGCCATTACCACTACGGCCGCCAGGGTTGGCCCGGCGGCTACACCCACCACCAGTACGGATACTGGCGCTCCTGACCAGCGCCGCGCCGCAGCCGCATGGCTAGCGGCCGCGGGCTCGGCCCGGCCAGGCGCTGGCCATTCCGGCCTGGCGATCATTGCGGCGATCAGATCTCGCGCCGCTAAAGGCGCGAGATGCTGCAAAAGGCGCGGACTTGGCGATAGGTTACGCCGAGGGTAATCCGGAGCTCCCGGCACGGCGGTCAACTCGATCTGGCATTATCACGATGCGTCTCGCAGAAGACAGATCGAAGGCAGATCCCTGAGCTGGCGCAGGGGTCTTGTGACGAATGGACTGCAATCATGCAGTATGGATTCCGCGCGCTGGATCCGCGGCGCGGTCGGGCCGGGACGCTGCGCCTGGCCGGAGCAACGCTGGTGGTGCTCCTGGCCGGAGCAATTCTGGTGGTGCTTTCAGCCGTTGCCTTCGGCACAATGTCCCACGTGGCCGCTGGCGGGCCGCCGCAGCGGGCGTCCGGCCAGCTAGTGGCGCGTACCCGCGCGCCTGCATCGGCAACGTCGGTGCTGACCGGAACGCCCGATGCGGTCGCTGCGGGAGTGGCACGGGAGTTGTTTGCCGCTGCGCCGGTGGTCGTGGTCGCTGCGGCGAACCGCCCGGCCGATCAGGCGACCGCCGCAACCTTAGCCGAGCGGGAACATGCGCCGCTGCTCTTGGCCGCGGGACCGGGAGGCGCCGGACCTGCGGGCGCGAGGCAGGGAACGGCAGTCCCGGCCAGCGCCGCGCTGCGGGGTGAGATTAACGCTCTGGGCGCCCGCGCAGTACTCACTGTCGGGGGAGGCCGGCCATGGGCTCACCGCGCAGCTGCCACGGACTGACGTGGTCAGCAACCCGGCCATGCTGCCCGCTACGAGAGCGCCACGGCCCCTCGGCCAGGTGGTGCTGCTCGTGCACCAGGGTGATTCCGGCGCCGCGACGGCAGCGGCCGCCACCGCGCGGGTGGCCGGCGCGCGGGTGATCGCCATCCGCGGCTACGACCCGCGGGCCGACCCGGCCGCCATTGCCGCCCTGTCAGCCGCCAGGCCGCAGCGGGTACTGGCTATCGGGGCCAGTTTCGGATCGGCGAGCCAGCTGGCATCCCGGATCGCTGTCGCAGTGACCGGGGTTCAGCTGCCCGGTGGCGGCCAGATCCTGTTCCCCATGCGCCGGCTGGTAGCTCTGTACGGTCACCCCGGTGCTCCTGCCCTCGGCGCCCTGGGTCAGCAGGGCCTGAGCGCGAGCATCGCGCGGGTCAGGAAGGCTGCCCGCCCGTACCGGGCGCTGAGCAGCGTGCCGGTAGTCCCCGCCTTTGAGATCATTGCCACCGTCGCGCAGGCCTCCCCGGGCCGGGACGGCAGCTACTCCTATGAGTCCACCGTGGCCTCCCTGCGCCCCTGGGTGACCCGGGCGACGGCGGCTGGCCTGTACGTGATCCTTGACCTGCAGCCCGGCCGGGCCAGTCTGCTGGCCCAGGCCAGGAAATACCAGCCGCTGCTTAAGCTGCCCGATGTCGGGCTGGCCCTGGACCCGGAGTGGAAACTGCAGGCAGGGCAGCTGCCGCTGCGGCAGATCGGCAGCGTCAGCATCACCGAGGTCAATAGCGTCATCACCTGGCTGGCCGGCCTTACGGCGCATTACCACCTGCCACAGAAACTTCTGGTGCTGCATCAGTTCCGGCTCTCCATGATCGCCGGCGAACCACGGCTCGATACCCATCACGACGATCTCGCGATCCTCATCCACATGGACGGGCAAGGCAGTCCGGGCGATAAGCAGCAAACGTGGGACGCCGTCATCAAGGCTGCCCCGCCGGGCGTGTACTTCGGGTGGAAGAACTTCTACACCAAAGACCATCCCATGCTGGGGCCGCGGCAGACGATGGCCAGGAACCCGCAACCGGTGATGATTTCTTATCAGTGAACCTGGCCGCCGCACCAGATGCGGCGGATCGATCGGGTGGCGCGGATGTCCTGCAGCGGGTCCTCGTCGAGCAGCAACAGGTCGGCCCGGCGCCCCGGCTCGATGACGCCGCGGTCGGTGAGACCGAAGTAGCGGGCGGGCAGCGAGGTGGCGGCCCGCAGCGCGTCGAGGTTGGTCAGCCCGGCGCGGACCAGGAGCTCCAGCTCGTGGTGGAGGCTGTCGCCGTGGCTGATCGCTGCGGGAACGCCCGGAACGGCGTTAGCGTCGGTTCCGGCCAGGATCGGCACGCCAGCCTGGTAGAACGCCGTGACGCTCGCGCGGGCCGCATCGTAGTCGGCGCCCGGCGGAGCGGACTGCTCGATGATGCCTTCCATCATGGCGAGCGTCGGTATGAGGATGCGGCCGTCGGCGACGGCACGTGCCGCGGCGGCTTGGCCAAGCGCGCGGTCGAGCGGCACGTGCGTGAGGGCGTCGACGTGCGCCCGCTGCGCCATCTCCACGGCAGCCTGTGACACGGCGTGCGCCACGGCGAGCAATCCGTGCTCGCGCGCGGCGGCGACGAGCGCGTTGAGCGTGGCCTGGTCGTGGCTGGGGCCAGGAGGCCCGGCCATGATCTTGATATAGTCCGATCCCTCGGCGGCCCGCTCAGCCACAAACCGTGCCGCTTGATCAGCACCGGCCACCAGTCCCCGCTGGCCGAGCATGGGAATTCGGGAGTGCGGGCTGCCGGGCGCGATGGCGGGCGTACCTGCGCTGCGGATGTCAGTGAGCCCGGCGATCCCGCGCAGCGAGTCCACCAGCTCGGGCGGCCCGCATCCCATGTCGAGCGCGGTGGTCACGCCGAAATCGCAGAGCTGGCCGAGCGTGCGACGGGACTGCAGGTGGACGTGCGCGTCGATGAGTCCGGGGAGCAGTATGCCGCCGGCGCCGTTGATGATCTGCGCACCTGCGGGATCCGCGACGATCAGGCCGGCCTCGATGGTGACCGTTCCTGGGCGCAGCAGCTGCTCGCCGTCGAACACGCGGACGTTCGTCACCGCGGTTTTCCCGGCCTCCGGCGGATGTACGGCGGCATGGTCCGTGCTGGCCAACGGGACCTCCTAGGTTCGCGTTCCGGAATTCCTCGCGGGCACTGTCATCGTGACGTGCCCTGTCTGCCGGCGCCGAGCGGGCACCGAGGTATGGTCAGGGCCGACCTTCCAGCCGGAGGTTGTACACGCTTGCCTGGAACGTGCCAGCCGGATCCCTGGGCAGGCTGGTGAACCAGATGAGCAGGTAGCGACAGTGCGCGGGCCTGGCGAGCTGCAGGCGCACCACACCGCTCGCGTTGGCCGCGCGTGCGACAACCGGGAGGTCCGCCAGCGCGGGCGCGGCACCGGCACGCAGCTGGACGCTGGCGCCGGGAGCGCTGCCTAGCCTTAGCTGGACGGTGGTGATCGTCACCTGGCGGCCCATGTCCACGAGCAGGCCGGTGCCCCGGTACAGGTTCCCGAAATGGGCCGTGGTGTACCAGTCGGTATGCCATGCCGTGGCGGGGTTGCGGTCGATCGCCAGGTACGCGCGCTGCGGGTCGTCGCCCCGGCCGGCGCCGCCGGGACCGAATGCCGCCGCCCTGGCCGGGTACAGTGCGCGCACCGGGGGCAGGACGGCGGCCGGACTGGTTCGCGTCGGGGTCGGCGTCGGGGTCGGCGTCGGGGTCGGCGTTGCAGTCGGCGCTGGCTTGCCGTCGCCGGCCTGGTGGCGCGTCGCCGGGTGAGCCCGGTCCGTGGCCGCGGCGCTCGCCGCACGGTGCGGGCTGGCAAGAAAGAAGTACGCGACGAAACCGAGCCCCACGATCAGTGCCAGCCCCAGCGCTGCGGTCCAGCTCAGCAGCCGCCGTTCGGGCACCCTGATGGGCGTAACGGGCTCTGTCACATCCTCCGGGACCCCGTGGGGCCCCAGCCGGGCCACGTCGTACTCGTGGACTAACGCCTCCGGATCAGCCCCGACAGCCAGGGCGATGTTGCGGATGTGCCCCCGGGCATAAAAGTCGCCACCGCACGCCGAGTAGTCATTGCTCTCGATGGCAGCGATGATCGGTTCCCTGATGCGGGTCCGCTGGCTGACCTCGGGCACGGTGAGACCGGCCTGATGCCGCGCTTGCGCGAGAGCTTCGCCGATGCTCACGCCGCCTCCACTGCGGTACAGCACTCCGCCCCGCCAGGTTCGCGGAGCGCAGCTGGCCATTGGCCCCGCCACTGACACTACGTCGCCGCAGCGCCGCCACGCTGTCAGGCTTAATAAGTCCCCGCGAACCTGACCGTCGGCGCAGCCCCGAGCAGACATCATCACCGCGCAGCCTCTCACGGCGGCGGCGCGACCGGTAGCCCCCGTCACGGGCGCACGCGCCGAGGCGGTTTGCCGGCCTGCCAGCTAGCCGCCGGGGAGGTGCCGGCTGTCGAGCGCGTGCGATATGGACAGTTCCCAGTGCCGGAGGAACCGCGTGAAGCTGGCTGCGAACCGGTCGAGCTCGGCGTTAGCGGGGGGAGCCAGCGCGGTCATGTCGTAGCTGACCGTCGCGGTCGTTCCCGCCGCCGATGGCCGGCAGCTGACGGTGACAAGCCCGGCTCGGTCACCTGGCCTCGTCATGCTGTATCCGATCGCGGCGCCGGGCTCACGGCGCACCACCGTCCAGATCACCGGGCGGCCCGCGTGATCGGTCTGGAATACGGTGCCCGGGGCGGTCTCATCCGGGGGCGGGCTCGGGAACTCCGGGTCCCAGGCCTCGGCCCAGACTCGCTCACCGCTCGGGGTGAACAGTGTGAATGCGTCCTCTGGGGGAAGATCGATCTCGATCGTGCCGGTCAGCTGGACGCGCCTGGATCGCATGGTCGTCATGGATCAGGGGCTCCTCATTTTGAGCGTCTGGGTTTTTGGCGTCTGGAAGGCGGTGGCTGTCGGCAGCGGTCAGATCGAGGCCGTAGACCTTCTTGAGCGTCTCGATGGCGGCTACCGTCGCATCGTCGAAGGGGAGCTTCTGCTCGAAGGAGTGCAGCACTATGCCTTCGAGCAGGTCTCCCAGGGTCAGGTCCAGGTACTCGGCGAGCCCCTTCAGGACCTTCAGCAGGTGCCGCTCAAGCCGTACCCCGGTCTGAACCCGGTCAACAGCTACCATGGTACCAAGGTACACCCCCGCGGCGGCCGAGGCCCGCCGCCACCTGCTGCCTTACCTGAAGACGAGCCTTAGTGCCTGGCAGGACAGGCCGAAGGGCACTGTCTGCCATGGCGGCAACGCGGCAGGCTGGCACCAGCCCTTGGCAGGTGACAGACATGACCCAGATCGCCCCACCGGATCGTGGCCGCGAGCGGCCAGCAGACGCCCGGCTTCCTGCACATGAGGTGCCCGGACCCCTTCCCCTGACAGCGCCGCTCCCGGCGGCCCTGGTCGACTCCATGGTGGCCACGGCCGCCAGGGCGCCGTCGCTGCATAACACCCAGCCATGGCGGTTCCGCGCCGGCGCGTACGGTGTGGAGCTGATCGCCGACCCGAGCCGCAATCTGCCTTGCATCGATGCGGCAGGCCGAGAACTGCTCGTCAGCTGCGGCGCAGCACTTTTCGGACTGCGGCTGGCGGTACGAGAGGCCGGGTACCTGCCGCTGGTCTGCCTGCTGCCGGACTCGGCCGAGCCGACCCTGCTGGCCCGCGTGCAGGTGGGCGGGCCAGCGCCGATGACCAGCAGTGAACTGCACCTGCTCAGGGCCGTGCCGCACCGGCACACCCACCGGGGCGCGTTCGATCCCGAGCCTGTCGCGGCGGCCCTGCTGGCCGGGCTGCAGAAGGATGCGGCTGAAGAAGGCGCAACGCTGTGCTATGTCGATCAGCCCGACCACTACCAGCAGCTTGCGGCGATGGTGGCGGCGGCTGCCCAGCAGCAAGAGGCCGACGCGGCAGCCCTCGCCGAAATGCGCAGCTGGACTCGTCCCAGCGGAGATACCGCACGTGACGGGGTGCCCGCCCGTGCCTTCCCCGCGCCAGGGCGCCCGCAGGCCGGCCGTCTCGCGCAGCGCGACTTTGACCTCGGGCGAGGTTTCGGTTTGGTGGAGAACGACGCCGGGCCGCCGTCCGCGACCGCCGTGCTGATCACCACGGCGGACGGCCCGGCGGACTGGCTGCGGGCCGGCCAGGCATTGCACCGGCTGCTCCTGCATGCAGCCAGCCGCTGGGTCTTTGCGAGCCTGCACAGCCAGCCTCTCGAGTTGCCGTCGCTGCGTGCCGAGATCCGCGCCCGCCTTGCGCTGCCCGGCGCCCCGCAGATGCTTCTGCAGCTTGGACCGGTGCGCACAACCGCGGCAACCGCCCGCCGGCCGCCTGCGGAGATCCTGGACTGAGGAGCTGAGCGGGCGGCCCGACCTCAGTGACGGTGCTGGCTCGCCGCGACGTCGAACCAAAGGACGCGCGGCTCAGGCAGGTCGGCAAGCGCCGGGCCCAGATGATCGCGCATGAATGCCGCTTGCGCCTCCTTGGACTGCCAGATCTCCGTCACGACCCAGCCCTCGGCGGAGTTGCCTGCCGAGTGACTCTGCAGCCCGGCCGGCCACTCCCCGGCACCCGTTCGCGGGTCGAACCGGAGCTGGGAATTGACCGCGTCATATTCCCGCTCGCCCACGCTCGGCGGGAACTGGAGAATTAGTCCTGCTGCCATGATGACCCCCCCGTGATCCTCATTCAGTAGTCATAAGGCTACCATCAGCGACGATATCCGCCTCGGACCGCGGGACCCCTGGTCACGGCTCTCGCCTGCCTGACGGCGGTTTAGTACTGGCCACATTGCATCGCGGGAGAGCCCTGCGGGACGATAGTTACCGGTGCGAAACGACGAGGGAGCCCTATGATCTTCATCACCGCCAAGTTCCGGGTACTGCCCGAGCACGCCGACAAGTGGCCGGAGATAGCTGCCGAGTTCACTGCGGCGACGCGTGGCGAGGCTGGCTGCATGTGGTTCGACTGGTCTCGAAGCGTGGCGGACCCGGCCGAGTATGTCTTGATCGAGGCCTTCCGTGACGACGCAGCGGGGGCCGCGCATGTCCAGTCCGAGCACTTCAAGACCGCGCAGCAGACGCTGCCGCACTACCTCGCTGAGACGCCGAGGATCGTCAACGTCAAGCTCCCGCAAGACGACTGGTCCCTGCTCGGCGAGATGGCTGTGCCCGCCGAACAGGACTGAGTTGGCCCGCGGCCGCGGTCAGCTGAGGAAGATACCCGCCAGCAGGCATACGTTCAGCGCTCCGATCGCGGCGGCGATGCAGCCAGCCGCAGCCGTAGTGAGGCGGCCGTTAACCAGCGAGCCCATGACGTCCGTGCGGCGGGTCAGCACGGTCAACGGCACCAGCGCGAACGGGATGCCGAAGGAGAGCACGACCTGCGAGATGACCAGGCTTTCCGTGGTGGGCAGCCCGGCGGCGAGCACGACGAGGGCGGGGAGCATGGTGATGGCGCGCCGGGTGAAGAGCGGAATGCGGCGGCCGATGAAGCCCTGCATGACCACCTGGCCGGCATAGGTGCCCACGCCGGACGAGGAAAGGCCGGAGGCCAGCAGCGCGACGGCGAACGCCAGCGCGGCACCGCCCCCGACGAGCCGGCCGAGCCCGGCGTGCGCGGCCGCGATCGAGTCGGCGGCGTGAGTTCCTGATCGGCGGAACACCGCCGCGGCCACGAAGAGCATCGCGAGATTGATGGCACCGGCGGCACCCAGAGCGACAAGCACGTCAAGCCGCTGGAAGCGCATCAGCTCGCGGCGCTCGGCGTCGTTGCGGCAGATGACCCGGCTCTTCGTCAGCGCGGAGTGCAGATACACCACGTGCGGCATCACCGTCGCCCCGATGATTCCGGTCACCAGCAGCAGGCTGCCCGGGCCGGCCAGGCCCGGCACGAGCCCGGCCGCGATGTGCCCGGGCTGGGCGCCCACGGCGGCCAGGTCGTAGGCGAATCCGAGGAACACGATTCCGAGCAGGCCCGCGATGGCGAGCTCGAAGCGCCGGTAGCCGCGCTGCTCGAGCGCCAGGATGGCGAACGCGACGACCGCCGTGATCAGGCCGGCCGGAAGCAGCGGCGTGCCGAAGAGCAGGTTGAGCCCGACCGCGGCGCCGACGAACTCGGCAAGGTCAGTGGCCATGGCAATCAGCTCGGCTTGCACCCACAGGCCGCGGGACACCGCGCGCGGCAGGAAGTCACGGCACAGCTCAGGGAGGTCCTTTCCGGTGGCGACGCCGATCTTGGCGGACAGGTACTGCACCATCATGGCCATCAGGTTCGCTACTACGACCGCCCACGCCAGTGCGTATCCGGACACGGCTCCGGCCGAGAGATTCGTGGCGAAGTTGCCTGGATCGATATACGCGACCGCGGCGACGAACGCCGGGCCGAGCAGGGCCACAATGCCGCGCGCCCGTCCGCGCGAGCGCAGCAGCCGCAGCGCGCTTTGCTGCGCGGCGCCCACAGGCGCTATCCCTGCAGGCGTGATCTCGCCTGGCCTTCTCGCTGCGGGCGTGATCTCGCCGGGCGTTATCCCGGCAGGCGTGAGTGCTCGCCGGCGCGTTATCCCCGCAGGCGGCGATCTCGTCGGTCCCGGCCGCCGGCTGCGCCATCGAGTCTGCGGCCATCAGGGCGGGCCTCAGCCCACCGACGGGCCGAGCCCGAGCGACTGCGGGGTACTTGAGTCGGGAGATGGCTGGTGCAGGCCCTCATCCAGCGGGCCGTACTCGGTCATCAGCGCGGCACTGCCGCCCCAGGGTGTCTGCTCCTCGGCGATCAGGGTGTTGGTCGTGAGCAGCAGCCCGGCTACCGAGGCGCCGTTCTGCAAGGCTGACCTGGCGACGCGCAGCGGGTCGATGATTCCCATCTCAACCATGTTGCCATAGCGCCCCGCGAGAGCGTCAAACCCCTCGTCACGGTTCAGCTGCGCCACCCGCTCGACGACCTCCTGGCCGGGATAGCCCGCATTGGCCGCGATGAGATAGGTGGGTTCAGTCAGTACCCGGCGCACGATCTCCACGCCGGCCGCATAATCGTCCTTGACCTCCAGATCGTCGAGCGCTGGCTCCGCGTGCAGGAGCGCGGCGCCGCCGCCTGCCACGATGCCCTCAGCCATCGCGGCCCTGGTGGCTGACAGCGCGTCTTCCACCCGGTGCTGCAGTTCCTTCAGCTCGGCCGGCGTCGGCGCCCCCACCCTGATCACCGCCACCTTGCCCGACAGCGCCCCGATCCGCTCGGTGAGCACGTCCTCGTCGACTCCGAACGTGGCGCGCTCCAGCTCCGCGCGCAGCTGGGCGACCCGGAACTCGACATCCTTCGAGGAGCCGCCACCGCCGATGATGGCAGTCCGGTCCGCCGTAACCCGCACCTGTGCCGCGCGGCCAAGCTGCTCGACGGCCATCGTCTCCAGGGTGAACCCCGAGTGCTTGCTGTACACCGCGCCGCCGGTGAGTGGTCGCGATGTCCTCGAGTTTGTGCAGCCGGCGGTCGCCGAATCCGGGAGCGCGCACGGCCACGCACTGGAAGATGCCGTTGACGTGGTTGTGCACGAGCATGCTGAGCGCGGAGCCCTCGACGGTCTCGGCGATGATGACCAGTGGCCTTGGCGCGCGCATCACCTTATCGAGCACCGGCATGAGCTGCTGAACCTTGGTGATCTTCTCGGTGCACAGCAGAATGTAGGGGTCATCCACGATGGCCTCGAGGCTGGCCGGGTTGGTCACCAGATACGGCGAGAGATAGCCGTTGTCGAACTCGAAGCCCTCCACGAAGCCGACGCTCATTCCATGCGCCGGCGACTCCTCGACAGTGACGATGCCACCGTCTCCCACCGTGTGCAGCGCCTTCGCGATGACGTCGCCGACGGCAGGGTCGTCGTTGGCCGAGATCGCCGCCACCCGCGCGTAGTCCTGCTCAGTGACGACCGGATGGGCGACCCTCTGCAGGTGGCTGACCAGGCGGCTGACCGCTACGTCGATGCCCCGCTTGACGAGTACCGGGTTGGCTCCCTCGCTGATCGCCTTCATGCCCTCTCTGACAATGCCCTGGGCGATCACGGTGGCCGTTGTGGTCCCGTCGCCGACGATGTCGTTGGTCTTGATCGCTGCTTCCTTGACCAGCTGAGCTCCCATGTTCTCGAACTGGTTCTTCAGATGGATCTCCCGCGCGATCGTCACGCCGTCGTTGGTGATCACCGGCGATCCGGTGATCTTCTCCAGGATGACGTTGCGTCCCTTGGGCCCGAGCGTCGACTTGACCGCCTCGGCCAGCTGGTCGACACCCGCCAGCAGCAGGCCGCGAGCTTCCTCGCCGAAACGCAGTTCCTTGGCCATCGACTTTCCTCCGGCGGTTTGGTTCCTGACAGGTGGGTGGCGGTTTGGTTCCTGACGGGCAGGTGGCGGTTTACTCGTGACGGGTGGGTGGCGGTCTGGCAGGTGGCGGTTGGTCCTTAAGGAACGAGGATCGCGCGGCCGCGTACCCGTCCGGCATCGAGATCGGCCAGGGCGTCCAGCGCGGCGTCCAGCGGGTAGGTCCGGGTGTGCAGGGTGACCTTGCCCGACTGGGCAAGGACCATCAGCTCCGCGAGCTCGTTATAGGTGCCGACGATGTTCCCGACGATGTTGCGTTCGGTGGAGATGATGTCGAGGGTCGGGATGTTGACAGTGCCGCCGTAGCCGATGACGTAGTAGGAGCCAGCCCGGCGCGTCATTGCGAACCCGTCGTTCTCCGCGCCCTGCTCGGCGACGAAGTCAAGTACTACCTCTGCCCCGGCTCCGCCGGTCAGCTCGCCGACGGCGGCCACCTGGCCGCCATCGGCGACCACGGTGTGATGCGCGCCGAGCTGCTCGGCGAGCTTGAGCGCCCCGGGATTGCGGTCGACGACGATGATCGTGGTCGCGGTGAGCGCAGCCAGGCACTGGACGCCGATGTGGCCAAGGCCGCCCGCGCCGATAAGTACGCAGGTGGTGCCTGGGTACAGCAGCGGGAGAGCCTTACGGACCGCGTGGTAAGCGGTGATCCCGGCGTCGGCGAGCGCCGCGACGTCCTGCGGCTGGGTCTGCGGGTCGAGCTTGACGCAGGCCCGGGCCGAGGTGAGCAGGTACTCGGCCATCCCGCCGTCTCGCGACAGGCCGGGGAACGAGCTGTTGACGCAGTGCATGTCATCCCCGGCCCGGCAGGCCCGGCACAGCCCGCAGGTAGGCGTGGGGTGCAGGATCACCGTGTCGCCCACGGCGACGTTGGTGACGGCCGAGCCGATCTCATGCACCCAGCCGGCGTTCTCGTGGCCCAGGATGTAAGGCAGCGGCGTGCCCATCGCCGCGTCCCACTGCCCCTCGATTATGTGCAGGTCGGTGCGGCAGACGCCGGCGCCGCCGATCTTCACGATGACATCGAGCGGACCGGTGATGGTGGGCTCTGGTACCTCGTCGATCACAGGCTGCTGGTGAAATGCGTGCAACCGGACGGCCTTCACTGATCCTCCTCGCCTAGTCCTGACGTGGCATACCTGTGCCGCAGCATGCCGCGGCAGATGCCGGCGTTTGCCTCAATGTTTACGCGGGTGGTGCGGGCCCGCGCCAGATGCAGCGGCATGGCATCGCCGCGGACTCCAGCGCCGGTCTCCGGCTCGATCAGCAGCGGGGCGTCGTCGCCCGCGGGCAGGCCCAGCTCGGCCCGGCGCTGCCGCAGCCGGTCCAGCGGACGCGACGGCGGCAGTTCGCCCAGGGTCATCGCGAGCAGCGCCCGGGGTTCGGCACCCGCCGCGAGCAGCGGGCGGCACACCTGGTCGGTGCCCGCCATGACCGCCTTACGCAGGAAATCGGCGCGCAGCTCGTGCAGCTCACCGATCGCCTCGCCGTCGAAGGACCGGGCGAACCCGGCCCGCGCAGCCACCCCGCCGTTGATCGCCTCCGAGGCGAAGTGATCCTCGAGCACCACCTCCGTAGTCTGCACCCCGGGGGTGGCGGACACCGCGTCGTAGGCGTCGGCGACCATGAGGAAGGCGAAGTTGGGCGCGCAGAAGTACGTGGGCAGCCGCAGCCGGACCTGAGCGTGCCCCGCCGCGGAGACGGTGCACGACGCCACGAAGCCGAGCGAGGTGACCGGCTCGTCCAGCTCCGGGTCGCGCACCGCCTCCAGCGCGGAAAGAACCGTGCTGGCCCGGGGGGGTGCTGTGCTGGCCCCGGGGGGACAGCCCCCCAGGAACCCCCCGCTGCCATCCGCTGTGCTGGCCCGGGGGGGAAGGCCCCCCAGGACCCCCCCGCTGCCATCCGCTGCGCCGGCCGGGGGGGACAGCCCCCCAGGACCCCCCCGCTGCCATCCGCTCGGGCCGGCGCCGGCCGTCGCGGCTGGCATGGTGGGGTCCGGCGACCCCCCGGAGCCCCCCGCGGCTGGCATGGGGGGCTGCTGTCCCGGCTGACTGGTTTGGCCCGGCTGACTCGTTGTCACCTGGACCGTCATGCCCCCGCGACCAGTTGCGCGTCGTCCTTCGCGGCCGGGGTTCCCTCGCTGGCCGCCAGCTGGCACTCGGCGGGCACCTCGATGCCGTAGAGCTTGGCCGCGTTCAGGCCGAGGATCTTCTTCTTCCCTGCGGTGCCGAGCCTCGGGTAATCGGAGAACGCCTCGTCAGCCGGGAAATCCCAATCGACGAAGCCCTCTACCTGCCACTTCGGCTCCCAGATCCCGTAATCGCTGCCGAACGTCATCTTGTCCTCGCCGACCCAGAACAGCAGCTCGCCCATGACCCTGGCGAAGAACTTCGGCCTGGCGTGCATCAGCGCTCCGATGACCACCGAGAGGCCCGCGTACACATTTGGCTCCTGCGTCGCCATGTAGCAGAAGTCATCGATGCGCGGCAGCCCGACATGCTCGACGATGAAATTCAGTGCCGGGAAATCGGTCGCGGCGTGGTCCACGTCGGCCACGTCGAATGCGTCCTTGTCTAGCGGCCAGATCGTCGGGCCCTTATGCACGTGGATGTTCTTGATCCCGAGTTCCTGGGATGCCTCCAGGTACCGGTAGGCCCCGGGGTCGGTCAGCTTCCAGCCGCGCGAGCCGTTGTTCCACTCGGCCGTGTAGAGCTTGACGCCCTTGGATCCGTACCGCTCGACGTTGCGGCGGAGCACGTTGAGGCCCTCGTCACCGTCCCGGGGGTCCCACCGGGTGTTGTAGACGAACTTGCCCGGGTGCCTCTCGCCCATCAGCGCGTTGCGCTCGGTGGTGTTGAAGCCCTCGGAGTACCACTCTTTCAGGTACGTGGGCTGGAAGACCGCTACGTCGACGTGCCCGTCCTCGAAGACGTCCTTCATCAGGTCATCCTCGGAGTATTTCTGGAAATGCTCGATGCTCCAGTGGGTCTCGGGCGGCCCTAGGCCCTGATACGCGTGGAAGCACTCGATCCAGCCCTTGGCGTACTGCTCCGCGCCGGGCACCCAGTTGTCCGGTGCCGCATTCCAGTAATGCATATGGCTATCGACAACGAAATACTTCTCGCCGTCCTTCTCGTACACGGCTGCCTCCTCGTGGTGGGCCGGATGTGATCACTCGTCGCGGCTGCGGCTGTGGGCCATGCGGGTCCCGGCGGCTGCGTGCCCAGCGTTCGCCGGCTCTGGCGGAACGGCTGGGCACGGCAAGCGCAAGGCTTACCCGGCCGTCAAGTCGAAGCCGATGTACTCTGCCGCATCCTCCGGGTTCGCGAACATGATGGTCCGGTCGTCCAGGTGAATCATCCGGCCGTAGTGCGTGGACATGTTCTCCTCGAACTCGGCGGCGTCGAAGTAACCAGATTCCTCGCCGAGCGCCTCGGAGACCTCGTCGTAGACGACGTCCATGCGCCGGACCGCGTCGACCCGGATCATCGAGGGCAGCGGGGTCACCCGCACATTGGACTCTTTGCTCATGACCTGGGCCACGACAGCGCCGACCTGATTGTTCATCAGGGTGAAGCCGCACATGTTGGACGCGGTGTGGTCGGACTTGAACGGGCTTTCCGATGCCGTGAACGTGGTCGTCACTGTGCCAACTCCTTCGGTGAGTCCAGGGCCAGGTCGGCCAGGATTCCGCTGAACCGATGCTTGGCCGCGTCCAGGCCATCCTCGAAACGAGGCGGCTTGGCGTCAGGCTGCGACCACAGCGGCTGCGCGGTGCGGGCGGCCACGATCGCGCGCGGTACCCACGCTGACAGCCATTGCTGCAGGATCGCCTTGTTGTGGTCGGCGAACTCCCGGTCGTGGGTCAGCAGGTGGAACATCGCGATGGTGTAGCGCAGGTCCCGCTCGGCGAAGTCGTATTCCTCCGCGCCGATGACCGTGGGCGTGACGAAGTCGCCGTTGCGCGGCGCCGCGTGCTGCACCAGGCTGCTCCGGAACAGCTCCCCGACCAGCGGCTCGAAGACCACGTTGGCCGCGAAGATCGCCTCGCACCAGTCATCGATCGCGGTGAGCTGCTCGGCGGTCTTCCTGATGCCCTGCCACGCCGGGTCGTCATTCCAGGTCTCGATGTGCGCCGTGCCATCGAAACCGATGATCTCCTCGCTCAGGGTCAGGTTATAGAGGGCCAGATCCTGCGCCGCCCTGATCCGGTGCATGCTGTTCACCGAGATCGCATTGTTGTGCATGTTCGTTGGCGCCCGGCGGTTGGCGTTCGCGAACAGGTAAAGCCCGAGACCGTGATCCACGTGCATCCACGCCCCGACGTTGCGCTCCACGAAATGGACCCAGTTCGGGTTCCACTGCTCGAACGCCTTCGACTGCCTGGCGGCGTCGATGTTCTGGTTGAGCTGCCGGACCACGTTGGCGTTGTAGCGGTAGAGGGTGAGCTCCCACTCCTCGTTAGGGTCGCGGAACTCGTGCCAGCCGTGGGCTGGCCATTCGTAGCCCCGTCCGCCCGATCCCGGGTAGCGCTCCGGCTCTGGCCGGTCGGACCCCCACGCCTTCAGGACCGTCCAGTCCAGCGGGTAACCGCCACGGCCGTCGGAGAACCCGTACAGCCAGCCCTGGGCGAGGTAGTGCCGCGGGTCCGGCTGGACCTCGACCGTGACGTCCTCGTAGTGACTCTGCTTGCGCTTGGCCGGATTGTAGTAATTGAACCTGCGAGAATTCGAGTCGGGGAATTCCTTGGCCCCTGCCTCGGCGTCGGTAAAGACGGGCTTGGGGAGGTCGCGTTCTGTGGCGGTTGTCATGGTCTTTTCCTTCACCTTCGCAAAATCAGGATGATGTAGACCGGGTGCCAGCGGAGCTGGCGGTTCGAATCGGGCTGCCCTTCACTGCTTCTCCGGGTCCCCTGTCGTGGTGAACTTGTCGTAGTAGATCCGCTTCTCCTCCACCCCCAGCGTGCTCAGCAACGGCATGGCCGCTTCGACCATCGGCGGCGGGCCGCAGATGTAGGCGTGCGTTCCCTTCAGATCGCTGACGCTGCGCTTCACCACGTCCGTGATCAGGCCGACCTCGCCATCCCAGCCGTCGTCGGCGGCAGGCTCGGACAGCGCGGGGACGTACCTGAAGCCCGGCAGCCTCGATTCCAGCTCCCGCAGTTCGGCTTCGAAGCACAGGTCCTTGCGGGTGCGCGCGCCGTAGTAGTAGGTGGCCTTGCGTTCGATGCCCTTCTCGACCATCGACCGCAGCAGCGACAGGATGGGCGCCATCCCTGCCCCGCCGCCGACGAAGATCAGGTCACTGTCGTAGCCCTCGCGGAGGGTGAAGACGCCGAACGGCCCGGTGAGGTCCAGCCGGTCGCCGACCTGGAGCCGGTCGGCCAGGAACCCGGAGAAGAGCCCGTCGGGGTACACCCTGATGACGAACTCCAGCTGGCCGCTTTCCTTGCTGGAGGTGTTGGCCATGGAGAACGACCGCACCTCGTCAGTGCCGGGGATCGCGAGGTCCACGTACTGGCCGGGGAAGAACCGGACCTCGGCGGGTTCCACCAGCTTCAGCACCAGGTGCCGCATGTCGTGCGTCACCGGGTCCTTGGAGACCACCTCGGCCACCGCCTGCTGGATCGGCAGCCCCGAGCGGATCATGTCCTCGTCGTAGTTGAGCAGCTCGATCGTGACGTCCTCGTAGGCGTGCGCCCGGCACAGCAGCGTGAAGCCCTCCTCGCGCTCGTAGTCAGGGAGCGCGAAGGTGGAGTACTTGTCCAGCTCGATGTCCTCGCCGTCGAGGACGAACGACTTGCAGGACGAGCACTGGCCCTCCTTGCAGCCGTGCATGAGCATGATGCCCTGCTCGGCCGCGGCCCGCAGGATCGTCTGGTTCTCATCGACCTCGATCTCGATGCCGACCGGCTCGAATCGCACCACATGCTTGTCGGACATGGCTCCCTCGCGGATGGCGCACTGGGACGGGACCGGGCGGGGGGCGCAGGCAGGGCCTGGCGCCCTCCGCCCTGGTTAATGCCAATCGACACCGGCCTACCTGGCGGCCGGGCTGCCGCTCACCCGTCCGCTGGCGCAAACCGGCCCGCCGGGCCGCCGCGGATGTAGTTGGCGTGGAACGCCGCCCGCTCCGCCTCGGTCATCTCGTTCAGCAGCACGTTCGGGCTCTGCACCGGTCCCATCCTGCGCAGGTGGTCCAGCGTCCACAGCTTCTTCGGGTCGTCCAGGTCCAGGTGCGGCTGCGCGACCATCGTCTTGCCGTCGTCACGCACGTAGCCCATGTCGGACACCGCGTCGGCCCAGTTCCAGCCGTGATAGAGGGTCTCCCACTCGCGGTGCCCGATCAGCTGGCCCATGCTGGGCGTGGACCGGCCCTGGTAAGTCGGCCGGAATGCCTCCACGTCGGTCCAGCGGCATTCCTCGTGGCAGTAGGTGCGCCACTGGCCGTCGACCTCAGCCATCACCATGTCCTCGCGGACCAGGCACGGCACCATGCAGGTCCAGCAGCGGTGCGGGTACTGGTAGTCGACGTCCTCGGCCACGATCGGGTGATGCCCGTTCGGCCGCGACAGCCGGTTGTAGTTCTCCCACCACTTGCCGTACCTGTTGTACCAGCCCGGGTACTTGTACTCGAACCACTCGAAGTCCTTGTCGGTCATCGGGTCGATCCGCCAGTAGTTCGCCAGCCAGCCGGTGGCGAAGAACTGGGCCACCTCGTGCACGTAGCCCTTGTTCCAGATCTGGTTCCACGCCTCCTCGATGAGATCGTGCGGGATGACCAGCCCGTACTTCTCCAGCGGCACGAGGTAGCTGCGGTAGTAGTCGTCGTAGATCCACCGCCGCCACATCTCCGCGTATGACTCCCGGTCCTTGCGGCGGTCCTTGGTGCCGTACTCGATGAACGTGCCGATGGCCGCGTCCACCACCCGGTGGTTGTTCCACCACGCGTAACGCAGGTCGCGCTGCAGCAGCTGGTGGTTGCTCTCGTCAGCCAGGGCCATCAGCAGCGTGGCGTAGCCGTTGCTGATGTGCCTGGACTCATCCGACTGCACCGAGTGGAACACCGTCGGCAGCAGGTAGTCGCCGTTGGCGGCGGCTTCGGCCGGCATGGCGACGAACAGCGTGTTGGTGAACGCCGTCTCGGCGACGATCGTGAGGTAGATGCTCGCCGCGGTGATGGCGTCGCCGGTGATGAAGCCCTCGGCGAACTGCCTGCCGATGGTGCCGCAGTAGTCGTTCTGGAAGTTGCGGAGGCTCGAGTTGAAGCCGGCCGGGTCGATGTAGTTGTTCATGTACAGGCGCTTGAGGTTCTGCTGGATTGTCGAGTGCCTGACCTCGTCGATCATCTGGATCGCCTGGCCGTTGTGCAGTTCCGGGTTGGGCACCGTGCGGAACAGCAGCGGCATCGCCCGCGCCGCGGAGATCTCGGGCAGCGGGATGATGGACAGGAACAGCTTCTGCCATTCCAGCCAGCGTTCCTGCACCTGGCGGAACATGTTGCCGCGGATGGCGCCGTCGGAGGCGCCGTAGACGCGGTGGTCCTTCTCTTCCTGCATCGGGAAGTAGGACCGGAGCACCTGCTTGAGCGGGTCCTTCTTGGCCGCCTTGCGGAACGTGTAGTCGGTTCCGTACTGCGAAACCGGCTCGTGGTACAGCGGTTCCCAGGCCAGCTCCTGGATCTTCTGATGGGCCTTAGCGACGCTCTGGCGACTCATCCCTCACCTCTCGCCCTTCCCTCGTGTTCGGCTGCGACGCCGTGCCTGCAGCCATGATCGTTCTCCCGGCACCTACCTGAGCGCCGCGCCGTCAGGCGGCGCCGCGACGGACCGGTGCCGCAACGTCCCATGTGCCGAATCACAACCCGGCGCGCGAGCTGATGGGTTCTCAACATGAGACAGCGGGGACCAGCAGCCGCCGGTCAGGGCTCACCGAACATGGCGGTACGGATCTCCGCGAGATGGTCGCGGACATCCCGCGATACCTGCATATTTCCCTCGGCGGCCGGCTCGATCCCGAGGGCGCGCAGGAGCGCCGCGGCGGGGGCGCCCGGGTCGCCGGAGTCCCCGAGCGTTGGCCGCAGGCCCTCGCTAGCCAGGTGGTGGAACACCAGATGAACGATGCTCCAGGGGTTGTAGGTGTCGGCCGGCGTCTCATCCGGTCGGTACATCGGGCAGCTCCTCGGGCTGGTCGATACGAGCGCCTGAGCCCCGGGCAGGTCCCGCATCCGGGACTTAACGGCATCACATGGCGCTAAACCGGATTCGACGGTCTCAACATGAGACAGGTAACGGGCGGCTCGTATTTACTGTAGAGATCACGACGCAGACCTCTAGCGCCATCCGGGTCGGGCCAGCCCGCGGTCAGTAATGGCAGGTAGGGGGGGAGGCGGCATGTCGCGCGGCGCCATCGTCCGACCGGACGTGACAGACGACGCGGCCCTGGCGCAAGCCAGGGAGCGGTTCCTGACCGCGGAGCACATCGAGCCTGACCAGGTCCGGGACACGATCCTGGCATCCTGGTGGCGGTCCCGGCGCTCGAAGGTTGCCGCCGACCGCATCGACCTGTCTTACGTGCGCGATCCCGATCTCGACACGCCGCTGATCCGGAGCGCCGCGCCGGTGCTGAGCAGCCTGCGCGAGAATCTGGAGGGCCAGCCGATCAGCATCATCCTCACCGACCCGTCCGGGGTGGTGCTCAGCAGGCTGACGGCGGACCACGATCTTGAGCGGTATCTCGACAGGGTCCAGCTAGCGCCCGGCTTCAGCTACGCCGAGGAGTTCGTCGGTACCAACGGAATCGGCACCGCCCTGGAGGGCGGGCAGCCGGCCCATGTCTTCGGTCATGAGCACTACGCCGAGCACCTGGAGACCCTCGCCTGCGCCGGGGTGCCTATCCGCCATCCGGCCTCCGGCAAGACCATCGGCGTCGTGGACCTGACTTGCTGGCGCAGGGACGCCGACGCCCTGCTGATCGCGCTGGCCAAGACTGCCGCCGACCAGATCACCCAGTCGGTACTGGCCAGCGCCGGCGCGCCGGAATACGAACTGCTTGAGGAGTACCTGCGGGCCTGCAGGCGGACCGCCGGGATCGTGCTGGCGCTCAATAGCGAAACGGTGATGATGAACGACTACGCCAGGCACGTGCTCGATCCAGGCGACCAGGTCGCGCTGCTCGGGTACGCAGGCGACGCGCTGGCCGCCGACCACCTTGGCGCGGTCGACGTCGAGTTGCCCACCGGGGCCAAGGCGCGGATGTACTGCCGCCCGCTGCGCGGTAATGGCCGGCGCAAGATCGTCGGCGGCGTCGTGCATGTGCGGATGCTCGAACTGGTCAGCAAGCGGGCCCCGGAGGCCGGACCGCAGGCCAGGAAATCCCTGCCCGGCCTGGTCGGCTCTGGTCCGCTCTGGCTGCGCGGCTGCCATCAGGTAGCCGCGGCCTATTCGTCGGCCGAGTGGCTCGCCCTCGAGGGCGAGCCAGGATCGGGCAAGCTGGCGCTGCTGCGGGCAGTGCACCGGAGCCGCAACCCGGCCGGAGTGTTCCACGTGCTCGACGCGGCCGATGTCGGCGAGACTGACTGGCTGCTGAAGGCGCGCGGCGAATTGTCCGACGGGCAGGGGAGCCTGGTCATCCGGCACGTCGACAGGCTCAGCGCCCGGCGGCTGCACGCGTTGCGGACCGCCCTGGAGCAGGCCCTGGCGGCGGACCGGCGCAACGAGCTCTGGGTCGCGGTCACTCTCAGCCAGAGCCCGCCCACCGGCGACCTGGCGGGCCTGCTGCAGTTCTTCCCGCGCACCGTGGAGCTGCCGCCGCTCCGTCATCACATCGAGGACCTGCACGAACTCGTGCCGTTCTTCCTGGCGAAGCTGAATCATAACGGCCCGCTGGTCTGCTCGTCCGAGGCGATGCAGCTGCTGCTGAGGTCCAGCTGGCCCGGCAACATCGAGCAGCTCTGGCGGGTGATCAAGCATGTCGTCCACCGCCGTCGCGCCGGGATCATCCAGCCGGCCGACCTGCCGCCCGAATGCTGGACGGTGAGCCGCAGACTGCTCAGCCCGCTGGAGTCGATGGAACGCGATGCGATCGTGCAGAGCCTGCTGGACCATGACGGCAACAAGGTGAAGGCGGCCGAGTCGCTGGGAATGTCCCGCGCCACGATCTACCGCAAGATCCACGAGTACGGGATCGTCGCCCCGTCCGGCTAGACCCCTCCGGTAAGGCCACGGCGGCGCCCGCGCCAGGAGGCGAAGGTCCCTGCTGATCGGGATGTAAGCCGGTTCCTGCGCACGGTCGCGCCGAACAGGCTGTAGCTAGCCGGCAGCGGACGGCCAGCGACGGCTGCTCCGTCCCGATAAGACGGCGACCCCCACCCGGATGGGATCCCGGCATCCGAAGGGCGCGCGGACGACAGAAGTGGAGCGACGCTATGAATTTCAATCTTGCGGTCATCCTGACTGAGACGGCGGCCGCGTCGCCGGATAAGGCGGCAGCTCTCTACGACGGCGGTCGGCTGACCTACCGCGAGCTGGACGAGCTGTCGGACCGGCTGGCGGCCGCCCTCGAGGCGGCCGGCATCGAGCCTGGAGACCCGGTGGCCATGCAGCTGCCGAACATCCCGCAGTTCCTGATCGCCTACTTCGGGATCCTGAAGGCCGGCGCCGTGGTGGTGCCGCTGAACCCGCTGCTCAAGGCGCCTGAGATGGCATTCCACCTGGGCGACAGCCGGGCGAGGATCCTCATCACCTGGGAGGGCGTGCTCGGCGACGCCGGCAAGGGCGCCGAAGCCGCCGGGCTGACCCAGATCTACGCGGTCGGCCACGCCGAGGGTGCCCCGGGCGCGGAGCCGTTCGAGCGGCTGCTCGCCGTGGCGGACGGGCCCCGGCTCGCCCCGCGGACACTGACCGACACCGCGGTCATTATCTACACCTCGGGCACCACCGGCCGTCCGAAGGGCGCCGAGCTGACTCACGTGCAGCTGTACATGAACGCCGACATCCCCGGCCGCCTGTTCGGTGTGCTGCCCACCGACATCACCGTCACGGTGCTGCCGCTGTTCCACGTGTACGGCCTGTCCAGCGTCATGAACCTGTGCGTGCGGTTCGGCGGCACGATGTCGCTGATCCCGCGCTTCGACCCGGCCGTTGTCCTGGCCGCCATCGAGCGTGACCGGGCCACCGTCTTCGTTGGCGTGCCGGCCATGTTCATCGGCCTGCTGTCGTGCCCCGAGCTGGACAACTACGACGTTTCCTCGATGCGGATCGCGATCTCCGGCGGCGCGTCGATACCCGGGCCGGTGCTTGATGGCTTCGAGAAGCGCTTCGGCGTGCTGATCCTGGAGGGTTACGGGCTCACCGAGACCGCGTCTACCACGACCTTCAACATCAGTGTCGAAGAGCGCCGGGTCTACAGCGTCGGCAAGCCCATCTGGGGCACCCAGATCCAGATCTGGGACGACAAGGGCAGCGCGCTGCCGGCTGGCAAGGACCACGTGGGCGAGGTCGTCACCCGCGGCCTGCACGTGATGAAGGGCTACCTGAACAACCCGGAGGCCACCGATGCGGTCTTCAGCGGCGGCTGGTTCCACACTGGTGACCTCGGCTACTTCGACGAGGACGGGTTCTTGTTCATCGTCGGCCGGAGCAAGGAGCTCATCATCCGCGGCGGCTACAACGTCTACCCGGCCGAACTCGAGGATGTGCTGCACGCGCATCCCGCGATCCTCGAAGCCGCCGTCGTCGGCATTCCTGATGACCGGCTCGGCGAGGAGGTCAAGGCGGTCGTCGTGCTGCGGCCCGGCGCCACGCTGACGGCCCCGGAGCTGACCGCGTACTGCAAGGAGCGCATCGCCGCCTACAAGTACCCCCGGGTGATCGAGTTCTGCGGGGCGCTGCCGAGGAACACCCTCGGCAAGATCCTCAAGGGCGAGCTGACCGGGAACTGACGGCGGGGGCCAGGCCGGCAGCCGCCGGCGAGTCTGGCCGTTCGCCCGGCCGCAATCGGGCGAACGGCCAGACACGTTCAGTGCCCGGCGGCCGCCAGGAGTTCGGCGACGCCGTTCTCGATGCCGCGGGCCAGCACCTCGATGTCCGGGTTCGTGTCGTAGTCGCCGGTGATCCCGAAGGCGACGTTGTCGCAGTAACTGACGATCGACACGCCGGTGCGCAGCGTCGTGGCGATGGGAACGTAGGGGATCATCTCGATCAGCCTGCGGCCCATCCCGTAGAGCGGCTGGCGAGGGCCGGGCACGTTAGTCGTGACCGTGACGATCTCGCTCTGCGGGAAGCGGAAGGCGAGCCGGACTGCCAGTGATGCCACTGGGAAGGGCGTATAGCGGCCCAGCGATACCAGCGTGTCGCCGGCGGTTGCTTCCTTGCTCGCCTTCAAGGCCGCGAGCTGTTCCCTGATGGCGGCGAGCCGTTCAGCCGGGTCGGCGATGTGCACGGGGAGTTCAGCCAGTAGCGCTGACACCCGGTTCTCGTAGCTGGTCACCTCACCGCCGACCCGGACGGAAACGGGAACCATCGACGGCACCGTGTGCCGTCCTGGCTGCTCGCCGCGGGCCAGCAGGAGGGCACGGAAGCCGCTGCTGATCGCGGCTAGCACAACATCGTTCACGGTGCCGCCGAGTTCCTCCTTGATCGCCTTGATGTCGTCCAGTGACGCGCGGGCCATGGCGTACCGCCGCTGCTGGCCGATCCGCCCGCTCAGCGAGGATCCGGTCGCCGGCCGCGCAGTGGCGGCCAGCTTCGCGACGGCCTGCGCCACGTCGGCTGCTTGCTGGACGACATGGCCGGGCCGGCCCAGTGCGGACCGCAGGGCGGCGGCTTCCCGTACCGGAAGCAAGGCGGCGTCCAGTGTTGCCCGGGCCGCCAGCGCGAAGGCAGACGGCTCTGGTGGCACGATCCGCTCGTCGGCGACAGGCGGCGAAGGCTCGGGGGTGAAGTCGAAGAACAGCCGGTACATGTCGGTGCCTGACACCCCGTCGACCATGCAGTGATGCACCTTGGAGATCAGCGCCCAGCGGTCCTGGGCGAGCCCCCTGACAAGCCAGCCTTCCCACAACGGGTAATCGCGGTCGAGCCGCTGGGCCATCACCCGTGCCATTAAGGCGGCGAGTTCGGAGTCTCTGCCGGGGGGAGGCACGGCGGTCTCCCTGACGTGGTAGCGCAGGTCGAAGTCCGCATCTTCCACCCAGACCGGCGGTCCGAGGCGGAACGGCACCGTGCGGAGCTTCTGCCGGTGGCGGGGCGCCAGCGGCAGCCGGCCAGCTGTGTAAGCCAGGAAATCCTCATAAGAAGGCGCCGGGCCCTCGAAGATGGCGATCATCGCGATCGCCATCGACGCGTGCCGGTCCTGGTCCTCCACATCGATGAAGGTGGCGTCCAACGGGTTCAACTGGTCCATGACGCCCTCTCGCCGAGCTATCGATCTCAATCCGCCCGGATTCCCGCGGGCGGGCAGTGAGAAAGATCACTTCTCTACCAGGAGCGTATGCCGCGCATGCCTCGCAGCGGCCCTGGCTATGGTCCCGCCCGCAGGGACCTTCGTCTCCTATCCCGGGCGGGCCCGCAGGACCAGTCCGGCTCGCCGGGCCCGGGTACGGCACGCAGCCGCCGGATTTCTCGTCCGCGTGACTTGATTTCTCGTCCGCGTTACTTATAGCCCAACTGAGCTATTTATCCGAATTCGTCTGCGCTGAGACAAGTGTCCTGACATGCTGCCCCGTGGAACAAAAGTCAGGCCCGGCGAGCGGCGCAGGTTGCCGAGTAGCTGGGCGAGGATCCGGCGTAGGGCAGGTTCGTGAGGTCAACAATCACGTTGAGCAGGAAGAAGAAGGTCAACAACACCGGGCGGCACACGGCCAGCCAGCCGGCCGGCCAGACGGCACCTCCGCAGGGACACAAGGTAGCCAGGCGGGTAGGGATGGCGGCCCCGGCCGTCGCGGTGCTCGGCGCGCTCGCAGCCGTTCCGCAGGTGCACGCTTTCGCGTTCAGCCCGGCCCGCGTGGCCGGTCACGAGACCGTGGCTCACCGAGGCGATGAAGGCGATTTGCTGAACGCATCCGACAGCCTCGTGCCGCTCAAGCTCGGCACGTTCCGCCAGGCCAGGCGGGCCATGGCGACGGCTGCCAGCCATGCGCGCCGGTCCGCGAAGACCACGACAGGCACCTCGCGCAGTACCGCTGCCGCGCCAGACAAGTCAGCGAGCCAGCATCCCGCCGCGGCTGCCCCCGGCAGGACCGCCGCACCGAGCGCGCCCGCCGCACCGAGCGCGCCCGCCGCCCCGAGCGCGCCTGCCACCCCGAGCGGGCCCGCCACCCCGGCGTGCTCAGGCACGGCCGGGATGCTTCCCGCCAACTACGGCGCGATTGTCGACTTCCTGACCGCGCACGGGTACACGGGCATCGCGGCGGCGGGCATCGCGGGCAACATCTACCAGGAATCGATGGGGAACCCCGAGTCCGTCGGCTCCGGTGGCGGCGGGCTGATCGGCTGGACGCCGCTGCCGGCCGGGTTCGTCACCGGCAACCCCGCGGCCGACCTGCAGACCCAGCTGACGGCCATCCTTGCCTTCAACCAGCAGTGGGCTCAGTACATCCCGGCCCTGAACGCCGCCACCAGCCCCGCCGAGGCTGCCGAGATTTACGTGACCGACTTCGAGCGGGCAGGCATCCCCGCCTTCTCCAACCGTGAGGCGGCCGCCAGCGCGGTGGCCGCGGCCTGCGGGCTGTGATGCCTTACCGCGGTGCCGCGGCGCTGCGCGGCGCACCGTGCAGAAACCGGATGGCGAGTAGAACTGGTACATGCCACCGGGAAACGCTGGGCCGAGGGTCGGCCTCGTGCTCGGGGCGGGCGGTGTAGCGGGCGGCGCGTTCCACGCAGGCGTGCTGGCCGCTATCGAGGAGGTGACCGGCTGGGATCCCCGCCGTGCCGCCGTGCTGGTCGGGACTTCGGCCGGGTCCATCACCGCGGCCTCGTTGCGTGCCGGTCTTTCCGCGGCTGACCTGCTGGCCCGGTCGGAGGGCCGACCGATGTCGGCGGCCGGCACGCGGCTGATGGCGTCCGGTCGGGCCGCCGCGCAGGCCGCCTCCCTTGCGGCCAGGCGGCCGCAGCCGGCGGCCTGCGGACATCGCCGCCCGGCTGGCCCGCGCCGCCGCCCGGCCGCTCGCGGCCAGGCCGATGGCGCTGGCCGCCGCGCTCATGCGGGAAGGGGCGGTCGGCACCGAGCTGATCTCGGATGCGATCGCGGGGATGGCGATGGGCTCGTGGCCGATAGAACCGCTGTGGGTGTGCGCCGTGCGCGAGCGCGACGGGCGCCTGGTGGTATTCGGACGCGACTCGAAGCCGCCGCTGCCCGATGCGGTGGCGGCGTCCTGCGCCATCCCGGGGTTCTACCGGCCGGTCAGCATCGACGGGGAGCCGTTCGTGGATGGCGGCGCGCATTCGCCGACTAACGCGGACGTGCTGGCCGACGCTGACCTGGACCTGGATCTGGTCCTGGTCAGCTCGCCGATGTCGGTGGCCGGTGCCGGGCTGCGGCTGACCATCGACCAGCCGGTACGCCGATGGTCCCGGCTACTCCTTGAAACGGAGGCGCATCGGCTCCGCCGGCTCGGCCTGCATGTGATCACGTTTCAGCCGACAGCGGCGGACGCCGAAGTCGTCGGGCCCAACGCGATGGATCCTGATCGCCGCGGGGTGGTGGCACGCCAGGCGAGGTCCTCGACGCTGGTCCGGCTGGCACGCCCCGACACCCGGGCCCGGTTGCGGGCTATCTGGAGGTGAGCAGGATCGCCGGTCAGGTTTTCTTCGCCCGGCTCGGCGCAACCCGGGGCGGCTCGTCCCGCCCGAGCAGGTCGGTCGCCCTGCGATGATCGCAAGCCGCTGCTCGGCCGTGCCGGTCCGGTGTTCGGCCCGGCCGTGCCGGGTTGATGTTCGCCGGCCGGGATGATCTCATGGCTCAGGTGCCGTCCGGTCATCGCCTCTACCAGGACCTGGCCCCGTGGTGGCCGCTCATCTCGCCGCCGCAGGAGTACGCCGAGGAGGCCGCGTTCGCGGCGAAGACGTTCGGCCTGGCGTCGGGACGCGTCCGCGAAGTCCTCGAGCTGGGCAGCGGCGGCGGTCACAACGCCAGCTACCTGAAACGGCGATTCGCCCTGACGCTCGTCGACATTTCCGCCGCGATGCTGGCGCAGTCGCGGCTGCTCAATCCGGAGTGCGACCATCTGGTCGGCGACATGCGCACGGTCCGCCTTGACCGGACCTTCGACGCCGTGTTCGTGCACGATGCCGTGGGCTACATGACCAGCGAAACCGACCTGAGCCTGGCCATCGGGACCGCCTTCGTGCACTGCAGGCCGGGCGGCGTTGCCGTCTTCGTCCCCGATAACCTGGCCGAGACCTTCTTCCCTGGCACCGGCCACGGCGGCGCTGACGCGCCCGACGGCCGCGGCGCGCGCTACCTGGAATGGGCCTGGGACCCCGATCCTGCCGACACCTGGACGCAGACCGATTACGCGTTCCTGCTCCGGGATCCCGACGGCAGCGTCCAGGTCGTTCATGAGGTACACCGGCTGGGCCTGTTCGGCCGCGAAACCTGGCTCGGCCTGCTGGCAGCCCGGGGATTCGAGCCGCTGGCCATCACCGAGGAGACTGCCGACGACCGGATGCCGCGCGAGCTGTTCGCCGGGCGCCGGCCGGACCTCGGGTAACGAGCGCGAGTTCAGTTAGGGGATACCCGGCTGGGCGACGGCGCGGCGAGGCGGAGAGTCCTGGCCTGCTGTGTCCGGGCTGGCTGCGAGCCGGCGAGGTCGCCTTGCTCGAAGGAGATAATGCCGTAGTGCACCGCCGTCATCAGCGCCTGCGCCCGGTTCGCCGCGCCGAGCTTGTCGTAGAGCCTGGCCACGTAGGTCTTCGCGGTGGACTGACTGATGAACATCACCATCGCGATCGCGGGGATGGACAGGCCGTCGCGCAGCAGCCGCAGGACTTCCGTCTCCCGCGGGCTGAGCGCGAGCCGCTCCTGCACGGCCCTGCGCCTGCTGAGCGCGCCCGCCAGCCCCGACGCGGTGAATGACGAGGCAGCGACTGCGGCGTGCCTGATCGCGACGAGCACCTCTGCTACCGGCGCGGTCTTCGCAACGAACGCCGACACGCCGGTCTCCAGCGCCCGGAACAGCACGTCGTCCTGGCCCTGTGAGGTCAGGATGACGATGCCGAGGTCGGCGTGGCGGTCCCGGAGGTCCCTGGCCAGCCGCATGCCGTCGCCGTCGGGTAAGAAGACGTCGAGGGTGACCACATCAGGCCGTGCCGCCGCGAGCGCGCGCGGCGCGTCAGCAGCCGATGCGCACTCGGCCACGATCTCGATGTCGGGATGGGCTGACGTCAGCTGGCGCAGGCCGTACCGGGTGAGCGTGTGAGCATCGACGATGGCAAGACGGATCGGCATAGCGGCTCCCCCCCACTTAGCACTTTGGTTACGAGTTAATCCCATTCAGGACGAAATGGGCGTACGATTTATTACAAAATAGACTAAACGGAGATCTGGGCTAGATGATCTCCAGGAAGGCATTCCTCCCGGGTGTCATGTGGCGGCGGGCAGTCAGCTACTGCGGGCGGGGAGGCAGAACTCGCCTGAAAAGATACCCGGCGGGAGCTGAAGCGCTCGAACGCTCCGGCCGCCTTTCCGCGCACAGGATGACTGGTGCAAATTAGACGCCCCGCCGGTATAGGCCGTTGACGGTCATTCATTGAATGTTATCGCTTTGTGATCTGATGATCTGATCTCGGGCGTACGCTTTACTGCGACATAGCTGTAACAAAAGGGCAGCAGGGTCACCCGGCGGGTCCCGCTGGCGTAATCAAGCGCCAGGCGCACTGCTGGCGAGGATCGCCAGCAGGGCGCCGGCGAGCAGGAACGGCCCGAAGCAGATCACGCTGCGCAAGGTGATCCGCCTGGTGGCCAGGAGGGCCAGGCTGGCCACCGCGGAGAGCAGGAAACCCAGGCAGGCACCGGTGAGCAGGGTGCCCCAGCCCAGCCAGCCGAGGGTGAGCCCGGCCAGGCCAGCGAGCTTGATGTCGCCACCGCCAAGCTGCCCGGGCCGCAGCAACGCGAGCAGCAGGTAGCAGGCGGCGAGCGCCAGGCCGCCCAGCAGCGCCCGGGCCAGCGCGCGGCCATCGTCACCGATCGCGGCGGCAGCGGCCAGCAGGGCGATCAGCACCGGGAAGGCCGGCAAGGTCAGCCGGTCCGGGAGCCGCTTGACCGCGATGTCGATCGCGGCCAGCGCCACGCCGACCGCGCCGAGAAAGCCGAACGCCACCACGTCAGGCTGGCCGCCGAACCGGCCGAGCAGCAGCGCGAGGACGGTGGCGGTGATCAGCTCAAGTACCGCCGGCGTGCCGAGGCTGCTGCCGCAATGCCCGCACCCGATGGCGAACCAGCGTGGCAGCGGGGCGGCGCAGGCCGGGCAGGTCGTCCGGTCCGGCTCACCGCTCGGCACGGATAGCCGGAAGACCGGGCCGCGCAGTGCGGTGCCTACCGGAAAGCCGGCAACGGCACCCCAGGCGGCCCACATGACGTCCATGCCGGGCCACAATAGGCAGCTGCCGGGGATTTCGGGATATCCACGGCCAGGAAAAGGCCGATCGGCGCCCGGTGTCGGCCAATCACCCGACATGTCAGCCGGTACGCCGTACTTCTCTGACCGTTCAGCCGATGTCGGCCGGATCCGCGATACCCCAGTCTTTTCCACGCTGGGTGGCGTGCTGCTGTCCGGCCGAAGGGGCGGCTTCAGGACCGCATAGCGGACCACCGCCTACCCGATCATCGAAGGAGTTTCCCGATGCTCAAGTTCTGCTTGTACGTGCACAGCCTGCTCACCCGGCCGCTGCTGCCCGGGGACGATCGCGGCGTGACATCCGTTGAATACGCCCTGCTGGTGGCGCTCATCGCGCTGGCGATCGCAGGCGCCGTCACCGGGCTCGCCACCAATATCGGCGGCGCCTTCAACAAGGTGGGCGCCGTAGTCAACCCAGCACCCTAGCGATCATCAGCACGGTCACCGCGTCGGGCGGCGCTGTCGACGGCCGATACCTACCCGCACCGGACGCGTCGGCCTCGGGTAACGGTGCGGGCGGGACGACCTGACCAGCCGTCCCGCCCGGGCTTCGGGGGGAAAGGAGAAGGCGACGATGGACCGTCGGCTGTCCGGGACTGCCATGCGGGACCGCGGTGCCGCGGCGGTGGAGTTCGCGTTGCTCCTTCCGGTGCTGCTCCTGCTCGTCTTCGGGATCATCGACTTCGGGCGCGCCCTCAACGCGCAGATCACCCTGACCGAGGCGGCCCGCGAGGGAGCCAGGCTGGCAGCGCTCGGCCAGCCCGATGTGGTGAACCGCACCCAGGCGGCGGCGTCCGGGCTGAGCCCGGTCACAGTGACCGTGACGGCCTGCCCGGACGGCGCGGGGCCAGCGGCCGACGCGTCGGTCACGACCAGCTATGCATTCTCGTTCGCCACGCCGATCGGTGCGATCGCCGGGATGTTCGGCGGCACCGGCCTCGGCGCACCGATCACGCTGACCGCCCAGGGGGTCATGCCGTGCGAGGCCTGATATCCGTGCGGGACCTGATACCCGGGCGGGACCTGATACCCGGCCTCGGCCGCCCGGTCCTGCGGCTGCTCCGCAGCGACGAACGGGGCGCCATCGCCGTGCTGGTCGCGGCTGCTGATCGGCGGCGGCGTGCTGACCGGGATGGGCGCCCTGGCGATAGGAATCGGCCAGCTTTACGCGGAGCGTGCCCAGCTGCAGAACGGCGCCGACGCGGCCGCGCTCGCGGTGGCGAAGAGCTGCGCCGTCGGGACCTGCGCCCCCGCCATCGCCACGGCGTACGCCGACGCCAACTCTAATGACGGGGTGTCCGCGGTGAGCCTGGTGTGCGGATCGGGGAGCCTTGGGGCCTGCCCGTCAAGCACCGGCGCGATGACCGACTGCCCGCCCCCGCCCGACGGTCCGGACTACGTGGACCTGCACACTGCCACCCAGACCGCGGACGGCTCGAGCTTGCTGCCCGCGGCCTTCGTCCGCACGCTGCCCGGCGAGGCGGGGTACGACGGCACCGCCGTGGGCGCCTGCGCGCAGGCGGAATGGGGCCCGCCGCTGACCGCCAGCACCGCCGCGTTCACGGTCTCGGCCTGCGACTGGGACACGGCGACCAGCCTGGGGACTTCGCTCGCGGCGCCGCCGCCCTACCCGGCCAGCCCGTTGCCTGACCCGTCGCTCGATCAGGTGCTCAAGCTCGGCGCCGCCGCGGGTAACGGCTGCCCGAGCGAGCCGGCCGGGGCGGACGGTCCCGGCACCTTCGGCTGGACCGATGACCAGACCGGGACCTGCACGGCGGCCATCGACGGCAGCACCTATGGGGCCGCCACCGACCCATCCGGGCAGTCCTGCGCGCAGGCCCTGGCCGCGGCGGTGGCCGGCCGCGTCCCGGTCGAGATCCCCGTCTATGCCGCCGTGACCGGTACCGGCAGCGGCGCTGTCTACACCTTGAAGGGCTTCGCTGCCTTTGTCGTCACCGGCTACCAGCTGCCCGGCGCTGCCGCCTCGGACTGGCTGGATCCCGCGAACGACTGCACGGGCTCGGACGTGTGCATCAACGGCTTCTTCGTGCGTGCGCTGATCCCGGCGTCGGGCGCAGTGGGCGGGCCGGACCTGGGCGCTACCGAGATCAAGCTCAGCGGCTGATGCGCGCCAGCCGAAGAGCCCACGCGAGAAAAGAGGAACCGTGAAACGTCGGGTACTGACCGTCGCACTGGCGATGCTGCTCGCCGTGCTCGGCACCGGAGGGGTGCTGGCCTACGTCAGCCAGGCCAACAACCGCGCCCTCGCCGGGCAGAAAGCGGTCAGCGTGCTGGTCGCGGGGAAACTGATCCCGTCCGGCACCACCGTGGCCGCAGCGTTGCGTGACGGGCTGCTGACCAGCCAGAAGCTGCCTGCTGCAGCGCTGCCCTCCGACGCGATGAGCTCGATCCCCCCTCGCCTGTCCGCGCTCGTGCTGAGCGCGGCCGTCCAGCAGGGACAGTTGCTGCTGCGCCCGATGCTGGTGACGGCTGCCCAGGTGACGAGCGGCCTGCCGATCCCGGCCGGCATGGTCGCGGTGACCGTCAATCTCTGCCTGCCGGAGGCGGTGGCGGGCTACGTCAGGGCGGGCTCGGAGGTTGAGGTGTTCAGCACCTACGGTCCCAAGGCCACCTCGCTGACCGCGCAGCCGAACTGTACCCCGCCGCATGAGCAGCTGGATTACGGCGACGTCCATACCCGGATGGTGCTGCCCAGGGTGCAGGTGCTGTCCGTCGGGCCAGCCGCTGCGAGCACGTCGGGAGCATCCTCCGCGTCAGGGTTAGCCACGTCGGGGTCATCCTCCGCGTCAAGTACGGACATGCTGGTGACGGTGGCTGTCAGCCAGGCCAGCGCCGGGCGGCTGATCCTGCTCACGGAGACGGGGCTGCCGTACCTGGCCTTGCTCACCGGAGCTTCCCAGACCAGCGTCGACACCAGGTTCGTGCCGCCGCCATCCGCCAAGCCGTGATGTGAGGAGACACACGTGCCCATTTTGTGCGAGCCGGCGGTCACCGCCGGAGATCTGATCACCAGTATCGGCGGCCAGGTCCGCGGCGCGGACAGCATCGGCATGGCGGCCACGCTGCTCGACAACGATCCCGCCGAGATGCTGGTGGTGATCGGTCCCGAGCTGGAGACCAACGAGGCACTGGCATTCGCCGCGCATCTGCGGCTGGCCCGGCCCGCCGTGGGGGTAGTCCTCGCGCGCGAGTACGTCAACGTCGCCCTGCTGTCCCGGGCGTTGCAGTCCGGCGTCAGGGAGGTCGTCCTCGCGGGCGACCGCGCCGCGCTGACCGCCGCCTGCCGCCGCTCGCGCGAGCTGTCCCGTCAGCTGGTCGCCGCGACCGCTGCCGAGGATGCGCTGGCCGCTCCGGCCGGCCGGATCGTCACAGTCTTCGCCGCCAAGGGCGGTTGCGGCAAGACCACGCTGTCGATCAACCTGGCCGTGGCCCTCGCCAACGGAACCGGTCAGCGAGTGTGCGTCGTGGACCTCGACCTCGCGTTCGGCGACGTCGCGGTGAGCGTGCAACTCGACCCGGCCCGGACCATGGTGGACGCGCTGCCGATGGCCGGGCACCTGGACACCACAGGTGCCGCCTCGCTGCTGACCCGCTACCGGCCGGGGCTGGAGATGCTCCTGGCGCCGGTCACCCCCGGCGACGCGGAGAAGGTGCCGCCCGCACTGGTGGGCGAGCTTCTCGCGGTCCTGCGCGGCATGTTCGACTATGTCGTCGTGGACACGCCCGCGCAGTTCAGCGAGCACGTGCTCACCGCGATGGACGCCTCCGCTCACCTCGTGCTGCTCGCCACGCCTGATGTGCCTGCGGTGAAGAACCTGCGCGTCGCGCTGGACATGATGGACCTGCTCTCGTATCCGAGAGAGACCCGCTCGGTGGTGCTCAACCGATCGGACTCCAGGGTGGGGCTGAGCCTGGAGGACGTGGAGCGCGTGGTGCGCTGTCCGATCGCCGCGCAGGTCCCGTCCAGCCGCGCGGTGCCTGTCTCGATCAACTCGGGTATCCCGATCACGCTGTCCAGTTCGGGACATCCGGTGAGCCAGGCCATCGTCGGGTTCGCGCGGCAGCGGGTGCTCGCCGCGCCTGTGGCCTCCTCGGCTGGGCTGCTGTCCAGGTCACGGCGCAAAAGGCGGTTGGCATGAGCCTGTCCGACCGGCTGGCCCAGCGGGCGCCGGGGGCAGTCCCGCTGGAGCAGGCGGCCGTGCCCCGCCGCGCCGCCCGGCACGCCGACCCGTTTGCCGCGGTCAAGCGCAGCGTCCACGAGACTCTCCTGGAGGCACTCGGGCCAAGGCTGTACGACGCGCACCTTGATCAGCGGGAACTGGAACAGCGGGTGACGCAGACGCTGCAGGTGGTGCTGCAGCACGACGAGAGCCCGCTGACGGTGGCCGACCGGGCGCGGGTCGCGCAGGAGGTCGCGGACGAGATTCTCGGGCACGGCCCGCTGGAGCCCTACCTGCGGGACGCCGAAGTCTCCGAGATCATGGTCAACGGTCACGACCAGATCTACGTCGAGCGGGCCGGCCGCCTGCACCCCGTGGAGACGGCCTTCACCGACGAGGGCCATCTGCGCCGCACCATCGAGAAGATCGTGGCCCGGGTGGGCCGCCGGGTGGACGAGGCCAGCCCCATGGTGGATGCGAGGCTGCCGGACGGCAGCCGGGTCAACGCGGTCGTGCCGCCGGTCGCGGTTGACGGCTCGCTGCTGACGATCAGGAAGTTCGCCGCCGATCCCTTCACCATGAATGATCTCATCGCCTTCGGCACCATGACTCCCGCGGTAGCCGACCTGCTGCGGGCGTGCGTGCGCGGCCGGCTGAACATCGTGATCGGCGGTGGCACCGGCTCGGGCAAGACGACCAGCCTGAACGTGCTGTCCTCGTTCGTGCCCGCCGACGAGCGGATCATCACCATCGAGGATGCCGCCGAACTGCAGCTGCGCCAGGATCATGTGCTCCGGATGGAATCGCGGCCGCCGAACCTGGAGGACCGTGGCGGGATCGCGATCCGGGACCTGGTGCGTAACTCGCTGCGGATGCGCCCGGACCGGATCATCGTCGGGGAGGTCCGCGATGGTGCCGCGCTGGACATGCTGCAGGCCATGAATACCGGCCACGACGGTTCCATCACGACAGTGCACTCCAACTCGCCGCGCGACTCGCTGTCGCGGCTGGAGACGATGGTCCTGATGGCGGGCATGGAACTGCCGCAGCGCACGATCCGTGAGCAGATGGCAGCTGCCATCGACCTGATCGTGCACCAGGCCCGGATGAAGGACGGCACCCGCCGGATCACGCACATCACCGAGGTCGACCATGTGGAGGGCGACATCATCGCGCTGCAGGACCTGTTCCTCTTCGACTTCCACGCCGGAGTGGACGAGCACGGCAGGTACCAGGGAGTCCTGCGCAGCACCGGGCTGCGCCCCCGGTTCACTGACACCCTGGCCGAGCGCGGCGTCCGGGTGCCGGCCGGGATCTTCGGGATGGCGGAGTACCAGATGGCGGAGTACCAGCGGTGAGCGGGCTGCGAATCGCGGGCCTGCCAGGCGCCGGGCAGGCACCGGCGGCCGCGGCCGGCCATCCGGGCACGGCCGTGCTGGCCGGGGGCTGGTCGTCGTCATTGATCGCGGTCCTGGCCGGTGTTTTCGTGGCACTTCTGGCGGTGGCGCTGCTGGTGATCGGCTTGCTGACCCGGCGTGACCGGAGCCGGGACCTGGCGGGCCAGATCGAGCGCTACGGCGCGCGGCGCGTTCCCGCCCCGGCGGCCACCGAGGGGATGGTGGCCAGGACTGCCGTCGGCTGGGCGACGCGGCTGCTGCGGTCAAGCAGCGCCGAGCAGGGCCTCGCGAACCGGCTGGACCTGGCGGGAATCGGGAAGACACCCGCTGAATGGCTGCTGCTTGGCGGCTGTGCCTGCGTGGTGGTGACGGCCGCGGTCACCATCCTCGGTGGCAGCATCCTGATCGGCCTTCCGGCTGGCCTCCTGACCGGCTGGCTCGGCATGCGGTTCGCCGTCAGCGTCCGGATCACCAGGCGCCGGGCCGCTTTCGCCGACCAGCTGCCGGACGTACTGCAGCTCATCACGGGTTCGCTGAGGTCCGGCTTCTCGTTGTCCCAGGCACTGGGGGCGGTGGTGCGCGAGGAAACCAGGCCCACGGCGGGCGAATTCGCCCGGGCCCTAGCCGAGGCCAGGGTCGGCGTCGACCTGGAGGTCGCCCTGGAGGCGGTCGCGAACCGGATGGACTGCGACGATCTGCGGTGGGCTGTCATGGCGATCCGCATCCAGCGCGATGTCGGCGGCAATCTCGCTGAGGTCCTTGGCACCACCGCGGGCACGATGCGCGAGCGGGCGTCGCTCCATCGCCACATGCGAGGGCTCACCGCGGAGGGGCGGCTGTCCGCCTACATCCTGACCGCGCTGCCGGTACTGGTCGGCGGCTGGCTGATGGTCAGCGACCGCAGTTACATGCGCCCGCTCTACACCACCGGGCTCGGGCTGGTCATGCTGGGCGGCGCCGCGGTGCTGTTCGTGCTTGGCGGCCTGTGGATGCGCGTGCTCATCAAGGTGGAGGTCTGAGATGCCGGGTTTCGTCCTGCTGGCCGGCGGCCTCAGCGTGCTCGGGCTCGCGATCGCGATGGCCGTGCTGGCGGTCAGGCCGGCCAGATCCGGGCACGCCGGGGTCGCCGGAGCGCTGGCCGCCATCGAGCAGCGCTATGCCCAGGGTGGCGCGGCGGCAGCCCGCGAGGCTGCCGATCCGTTTGCCGCCGTGCCGGGATGGGTGCGGGGGCTGGCGGTCCGCCTTTCCCCCTCAGGCATCTCCAGCACGTTGCAGCGCAGGCTGGACCTCGCGGGAAACCCTGAACGCTGGACGCCAGACCGTATCCTCGCGGCCAAGGGGCTAGCGCTGCTGGTGCTCGGCGTGGTCGGCGGCCTGTACGGGCTGGGCAGTCCCGGCCTGCTTTTCCTGTGCGCCAGCCTGGGCGCTGGCGCCGGCTTCTTCCTGCCGGACGTGCTGCTGTACAACGCTGGCCAGAAACGGCAGGCGCGGATCCGGGCGCTGCTGCCTGACGCGCTGGACATGCTCACCGTCTGCGTGGAGGCAGGTCTCGGGTTCGACGCCGCGCTCAGCAAGGTGGCACGTAATACGCAGGGCCCGCTGGCCGCGGAGTTCGCCCGCGCCCTGCAGGAGATTCAGATCGGCACATCCCGCAGCCATGCGCTGCGCGCGATGGTCGCCCGCACCACGGTTCCCGAGCTGCGGGCCTTCGTCTCGGCCCTGGTCCAGGCGGGTGATCTGGGCATCGGCATCGCCACGGTGCTGCGTGAGCAGGCCAAGGAAATGCGGCTCCGGCGGCGCCAGCGGGCCGAGGAGAAGGCGCAGAAGGTACCGGTCAAGATCCTCTTTCCGCTGATCTTCTGCCTGCTCCCTTCGCTCTTCGTGGCCATCATCGGGCCAGGCGTGATCACGATCGCGCATTCGGTGCTCGGAAGGTAGGACATCATGGCAATCGCTTCGGCCCGGGTCCGGGCAGATATCGGCAGGGTGATCATGGTGCCGGCCGCGGCTTTGATGCTGGCCTTCGACGTGACGAAGCTGATCCATGGCAGCGCCGCCGGCGCGGCCGCGCGCCTGGGATCGCTCGGCACGCTCCTGGTCTGTGCCTTCTACCTGCTGATGATCTGGTGTTACCTGAGGCGCGGTCCGGCCATCGCCACGACCAGCTCGGTCACCGCCCGGGTGGCCGCGGTGGCCGCCATGCTGACGCCGTTCGCAATCCCGCTGCTGCCCGCCGCGCCGCCAGGAACAGGCCGTCAGTACGCCGCCGACGCGCTGCTGGCGGCGGGCACGGCGTGGTCGGTCTGGTCGCTACGGTACCTGGGCCGCAACCTGTCGGTGTTCGCGCAGGCCCGCGAGCTTGCCGACGGCGGGCCCTACCGGTGGATCCGGCATCCGCTGTACGCGGGGGAGATCGTGTCCTCGCTCGGGCTCGCTATTTACGCCGGCACGCTGGCCGGGTTCGGCGCCTGGCTGGCCTTCTGCGCGCTGCAGGGATACCGCGTGCTGCGGGAGGAGCAGGTGCTGCTGCAGGCGCTGCCGCGCTACCGCAGCTACCGCAGCCGCACCGCCGCCCTGTTCCCCGGCCTCTTCTAGCGGGGCTGATGCCGGAACAGCAGGCTGATGCCGGAGAGGGGCGAACAGCAGGCTGAGCCACAGAACCCTCCGAGGCGTGCCGCCCGCGACCCGGAACGCCTTCACCAGTGCCGAGCGGGTCGTCAGCTCACGGGTTCGGTTGATACGGCGTCGGAGGCTAGCAGGATGGCGTAGCCGGGGACGATCTTCAGGTCGGCCAGACTGCCTAGCGCTCCGCTGCCGGTGCCGAAGCTGGTGGCTCCGGCGGTAAAGGTGAACGCGTCGCCGGTGGTGTTGGCGTAAACGAAGGTGCCGGCCGGGTCGGCGACGGCCAGCCCGCCCGATGATCCGGACGGCAGCGCCGCGGCCGTCTGCCAGCTACCCCCGGCCAGGTGCCAGGAGTACGACGAGCCGAACACGGCGATCGCGTTCCCGGCCCCGTCGATCGCGGTGGACAGCGGGTACCGCGGGGGCGGTCCGGGTGGTCACTACCGTGTCGCTCCAGGCCCCGGACGGGGACCGGGTCAGCAATCCGGTCTGGCCGTCCAGCACCGACCAGGCGACCGACGCCTGCCCGGCGTTGTTGAGCGCGACCTGCGAGGTTCCGCTCCGGATGTAACTGTGAGATCCGGCTCCGGAGGCCACCTCGACCGGGGCGGAAACCGCCGGTGACGGTGCCGGAGATGGCCCACAGGTTGTTGAGCCCCCCGTTGAACATGATGATCGCGCCCCCGTCCGGGCTGACAGCCATGCTGATGTCATGCGCCGGGCCCTGATCGTTTTCAATCGACAACGCCGTGGCCGGCCCCCAGCTGCTGCTGCCAGCCGGCAGGACCGCGTCGGTGACATCACCACGGCCAGGCCCGCCAGCGCCACCAGGGCACCCCGCCCCGTCCACTGTCCTAAACCTGCGCGCGATTGAGCATGCGGCATGACGTCCTCCTGACATCTGAGATCGCTCGCCGCGTACCCCCAAGATCACAGAGGAAGGCGCAGCGGATGCTCGTCGCTAACCTCCTGGCGCCTCCTCGCTACCCCGCTCGGGCCGTTGCGGCAATCATCCCGGCGGCAGCGCACTGCGGAAGTTAGTGCGGCCCGCCGCCTGGCACCCTCTACCACGCATCGGCCACCCGGCTGGTTCACGCCCGACGGTGAAACAGGACAAACCTCAAAGCGGGCTAGTGCGGCGAACGGGTCTCATCCAGGACTTCGCGCCGCCCGGCGGTAACCCATCACCGCCGGGTGGGCTAGAGCCCGCTGACTTACACGGCTCCTGGGACGCGGCGGCCGCTTCGGGGCCTACGGATTGATGGTGATCGTCACCGTCCCGGTCGCCGTGTTGTCCTGGGAGTCCTGCACCTGCATGGGGAAGCTGAAGGTGCCGGCCTTGGTCGGCGTCCCCGTTAGGACGTTGCTGAAGTCCGGCGCAGTCGTACCGAGGGTGAGGCCGGGCGGGAGCTCATAGATGTTGTTGACGACGAACCAGGAGTACGGAGGTGCGCCGCCTTGGGCCGTGAGGTCGCGGCTGTATGGCACGCCAACGGTTCCGGTCGCGAGCGGGGTGGTGCTGATCTGTCAGCTGGACTGAAGGTTCCTCACGTGGAACTCACGGTGTTATCTGCGATCAGGGCCGGAATCCCGGTGGGTTCGTTCACTCAAGAGTGCGTGGCGGATAGCGGCCCCTCCGCGTCTGCCACGCCGGTGCGATGGCAGTGCGGGCGTTGGTAAGAGCCCTGTCACCACAGGGCTATTTGGAAGGCCGGCCCTGGTCAGCCGCCTTGGTCGAGGATGCGGTGGGCTTGACTGGTTAGGCAGGCCTGTCTGCGGGGCCTTCGGGAAGCGGCCTCGGCTCGTCGTCGAGCCAGGCGTTGAACAGCGCCAGTCGCTGGATGACGTCGCTGCGGGTCTGGCCGGTTGCGGTGGCGCACCAGTCGAGCAGGATCCAGGCGACGATGGCGTGCATGATGGGGTCTCGCGGCTGCGCAGCTACAGCGGGCAGTGCCTTGATGATGCCAGTTCCGCGTGGCCTGCGCGGGTTCAGCCGAGAGAACTACTTACCAAGAGAGTACTTTTGGAGTATTCTCTCGGTTGTGAGTGTTCCGCTGACGCTGCTTGGCCTGCTGGAGCGGGGGCCAAGTCACGGGTACGACCTGAAACGGGACTACGACGCGTACTTCGGCCGAGGCAGGCCGCTGCGCTACAGCCAGGTGTACGCGACCCTGTCCCGGCTGGCCAGGGACGGGAAGGCGATCCCCGGGCCGGTCGAGCAGGGGGCCGGGCCGGAACGCCGCCGGTACGTCATCACCGAGGCGGGCGCCGCCGAGGTGGAGCGGTGGCTGGCCGAGCCGGCCCCGCCCGAGCCGGACCTGCACAGCGAGCTGTTCGCCAAGGTGGTGCTCGCCCTGATGCTCGGCCGCCCGGCCAGCAGCTACCTCGACAGGCAGCGGGCGGCGCACCTGCAGAGGATGCGCGAGCTCACCGAACTGAAGCGGGACGGGGAGCCCCTTGACGTGCTGCTCGCCGACCACGCGCTCTACCGGCTGGAGGCTGATCTACGATGGATCGACCACACCGCGGCCCGGCTGGACCTGCTCGAACGGGCGGTGCGCCGGTGACCGCGAACCTCCCCGCCGCCGCGGAACCCAAGACCGGGAACATCGTCGAGGCGCGGGACCTGGTGAAGTCGTTCGGCGAAACGCCGGCGCTGCGCGGCGCGTCGCTGCGCGTCCGGCACGGCGAGATCGTCGCGGTCATGGGGCCGAGCGGCTCGGGCAAGTCCACCTTGCTGCACTGCCTGGCGGGGATCCTGGTCCCCGAGCAGGGACAGGTCTTGTTCGGCGGGCAGCGGCTGGATGCCCTGAGCGACGACCGGCGCAGCAGGCTGCGCCGGGACCGGTTCGGGTTCGTGTTCCAGTCCGGCCAGCTGGTCCCCGAGCTGACCGCGGAACAGAACGTCGCGCTGCCGCTGCTGCTGTCCGGTACCCGCCGCGGCCCGGCGATGGCGGCGGCCAGGAAGTGGTTCGCTGTGCTCGGCCTGGACGGGCTTGAGCACCGAAGGTCCGGGGAGCTGTCCGGCGGCCAGGCACAGCGCGTCGCGCTGGCCCGCGGCCTGGTCGCCGGCCCAGAGGTGCTGTTCGCTGACGAGCCGACCGGGTCGCTGGACTCGGTGTCCGGGGAACTGGTGATGGACCTGCTCACCGCCGCCGCCCGCGAGCACGGCACCACGGTCGTCCTGGTCACCCACGACGCCCGGGTCGCCGCCTACGCCAACCGCGAGGTCGTCGTCAGGGACGGCAAGGTCGGCACGCTGACCGGGGCCGAGGCGTGATCGGGCTCGGATTGCGGCTGGCGGTCAGCGGCCGCGAGGCGCTCACCCGGCTGGTCGTCCTGGCCGTGGCGGTCGGCCTGGGCGTCGGGCTGCTGCTGACCGCCGTGGCCGCGACCAACGCGGTCACCACCTGGAACAGCCGCCACGCGTGGTTCTGGACCGGCACCGCGTGGGTGCCCCCGGCCCGGCGGCGGGCGTCGCCCCGCTGTGGTGGCACCCCGGCGGCGACATCTTCAACGGCCAGCCCATCAGCCGCTTCGACGTGGCCGCCACCGGCGCCCCGCCACCGGTGCCGCCGGGTATCCCCCGTGACCCGCGACCCGGCCAGTACTACGCCTCCCCTGCGCTCGCCGCGCTGCTGCGCGCCGCCCCGGCGAACCAGCTGGCCGGTCGCTACCCCGGCCACCTGGCCGGGGTGATCGGCGACGCCGCGCTGCCGTCGCCGGACTCGCTGGTCATCATCATCGGACGCACCCCGGCGCAGCTGGCGAACACCCCGGACAGCGTGCAGGTGACGTCGATCTCCGCAACGGAGCTGGGCTGGCCGGACCCCCGAACGGAGGCTAACCCCAAGGGCCTGACCTACGCCCCGCCCGACCCGGGAGGCGGGCATAACGCCATCGACCTCATCCTGTCCGTCGTGGCGCTGGCCATCCTGGCCCCGATACTGATCTTCATCGCCACCGCGGCCCGGCTGTCGGCCGCCCGCCGCGAGGAACGGTTCGCGGCGATGCGCCTGTCCGGCGCGACCCGTAAGCAGGTCTCCCTGCTCGCCGCCACCGAATCGACCGTGGCCGCGATCCTGGGGGTGGCCGCCGGGTTCGGGATCTTCTTCCTGCTGCGCGTCCCGGTCGCGGGCATCCCGTTCATCGGCCAGCCGTTCTTCCCCGCCGAGCTGTCGCTCAGCCTGCCGGACATCCTCGCGGTCGCGATCGGCGTGCCCGTCTTCGCCGCCGTGGCGGCCCGGCTGGCGCTGCGCCGGGTGCACATCTCCCCGCTCGGCGTCGCCCGGCGGGCGACCCCGAAGCCGCCGCGGGCCTGGCGGGTGGTGCCGCTGCTGGCCGGCCTGGCCGAACTCGGCTTCTGGACCGTTCACGGCCACCCGGCCTCCATACCCGGGCAGATCCAGGCATTCTTCTCCAGCTTCCTCCTTATCATCGTCGGCCTGTTCATCGCGGGCCCGTGGCTCACCATGGCCGCGGCCAGGGCCATGGCCCGGTGGACCAGCCGCCCCGCCACGCTGCTCGCCGCCTGCCGCCTCGCCGACGACCCCAGGGCCGCCTTCCGCGCCGTCAGCGGCCTCGTGCTCGCCCTGTTCATCACCACCGTGGCCGTGGTGGCGATCACCACGCAAAACGCCAAGAACCTCACCCGATGGGGCAGCGCCGCGGAAACGAACGTGCTGACCGACCAGGTATCGGCATCGAACCAGGCGGCCGGCAACAGTGGCCCCGGAATCACTGCGGGCACGGCGCGCCCGGGACCGGCCGCGCCCACCGCGCCGCTGACGGCACAGCTGAGCGGGATCCCCGGCGTGCAGGGGGTGCTCGTGGTCCGCGCGGACCCGCGGCTGACCATCCCCGCGGCATTTCACGACCTCGGCGCCAATCAGGGCAGCACCGGCCCGGTCCCGGCCGGCGTGGTCTCGTGCGCGCAGCTCGCAGCCGTTCCCGCCCTGGGCCGCTGCCCGGCCGGGGCGACAGCGGCGGCGTTCCCTTCAGACGGGTTCAACGGCCCCCTGTTCGGTATAGACGCCACCGCGATCACCTGGCCGGCCGCGAACGTCGCGGCCACGCGGCTGGACACCCTCGGCGTGGACGCCATCAACGTGGCGACGGACGGCAGCACGCAGGCGGTCGAGCAGGCCAGAACGGTGCTCGAGAACGCGCGCGCCTACCCCGGGGTCAGCACGCCGTCCACCATCGGCGGCATCATCGCGCAGGACAACTCCGCCAACAGCGACTACCAGCAGCTCGCGAACGTGGTGATCCTGGTCAGCCTGCTGATCGCCGGATGCACGCTCGCCGCGGGCATCGCGGCCGGGCTCGTGGACCGCAAGCGGTCGTTCAGCCTGCTGCGGCTCACCGGCGCCCGGCTCGCCACGCTGCGCCGCGTCGTCGCGCTGGAAGGCGCCGTGCCGCTGCTCGCCGTCGCCGCCGTCGCGGTCGGCACCGGGTTCGCCGGCGCCGCGATGTTCGCCTCCCAGGCGCAGCAGCACCCGATGGTGGCGCCCGGCGCCGCCTACTACCTCCTCATCGCGGGCGGGATCATCGTGTCGCTCGGCATCATCGCGGCCACCTTCCCGCTGCTGGCCCGCATCACCGGACCCGAAGTCGCCAGAAACGAATGAACCTGCTCTCCCGGGGCGCAAGCAGCCCTCCGAACGGGTTCCTGCTTCGCGCCACGGCGTTCCGCGCGAGGATCCGGCCGCTGCCTTCGCGGGGTGCTCACCTTCCGTAACGGCCATCGTCCACACCGGTTCTCGTGCTCGGCGTCGGCCTTCATGCCTATTGGGGGTGGCGTGACAGTACCTGTTCGGCTGGGCTGCTGAGAAGGTTGCGGGCGGCGTTGGCGTAGGCCATCGCGAGATGCGCGAGCTGCGGGAGCCGTCGAGCGCGGACGAGGTCGCGAACTTCGAGACCGACGTGCTGGCGGGGTTCGTCCTGGCAAGGGCCTCTGCAGGGCTGGCCGACAGTACCATCCGCAACGACACCGGGCATCTGGACCTGATCCGGAACTGGTTCGGCCGGCCGCTGTGGGAGATGCAGCCAGAGGACGCCGCCGCCTACTTCGGCGAGGTGCTGCGGGACGCGAAGCCGTCGACGCGCACCGGCCGGGCGGCTTGATCAGTTCTTGTGCTGGGTGGTTCCTCCTTGTTCCCGGGCCTGGCGCATGCGGTCGGAGCCGCCATCGGTGTTCGCGTTCGGGCGGGATCGGTGGGAGGGTGGCCAGGTGGCCAGCGGCGGCGAGGTGCGGGACGGCGTGCCGCTGACCAACCTTGACCAGCCGCTGTTCGACGGGGCGGACGCGGTCAAGCGGGATCTGGTGGACTACCTGGACGCGGTCCGTGACCGCATCATCCCGGTGCTTGCCCCGGCCGCTCTCGGTGATCCGGGTGCTCAGGGGCCAGGCGCCGTTCATGCAGAAGAACGTCCCCAAGTACACCCCGGCGTGGGTGCGGACAGTGCCGCTGTGGGCGGAGACCTCCAAGCGCGAGGTGTCCTACGCACTCTGCAACGACCGCCGGACGCTGCTGTGGTTCGCCAACCAGCGCGCGGTGGAGTACCACCCGACGCTGATCCGCGCCGATCGCTGGGACCGGCCCACTCACCTGGTGCTCGACATCGACCCGCCGTCGGCCGAGGCGTTCCCGCTGGCGGTCCGCGCCGCTCAGCTGGTCCGCGAGGCGCTGGCCGAAGCCGGCCTGGCCGGTGCCGTCAAGACCAGCGGCGCGAAGGGCGTGCACGTGTTCGTGCCGGTCGGCGCGCAGCCGACGATCGAGGAAGTGGCCGCCGCCACCCGAGCGATCGCGGTGCGTGCCGAGCGCCTTGACCCGGCGCTCGCGACGACGGCGTTTATCAGGGACGACCGCGGCGGCAAGGTGTTCCTCGATTCCACCAGGGCGGGCGGCGCGACGGTGGTAGCTGCTTACAGCCCGAGGCTGCGGCCCGGCGTGCCGGTGTCGTTCCCGGTGGCCTGGGACCAGCTTGATCGCGCTGATCCGGGCGACTTCACCGTGCACACAGCGGCGCGGCTGATCGCCGATGGTGATCCATGGGCCGCCCTGATGCCCGAACCACAGCAGCTGAGCCGCGAGCTGATCGAGGAAGGCCGGGCGATCCCGGTCGCCAGGGTGCAGGCGATGCACGAGGGCAAGCGGCGCGCCCGCGCCCGCCGAGCGGAATAGTTACCGCGCGGTGCAGCCGCCCGCGCGGTGCAGCCGCCCGCGCGTTGCAGCCGACCGCGCGTTGCAGCCGCCCGCGCGTGTAGCGTCCGTGGCATGACAGTCAAACTCCTGGTGCTGTACACCCAGCCGGAAGACCCAGACGCTTTTGATAGCCACTATCTCGGCACGCACATGCCGCTGGTCAGCAAGATGCCCGGCCTGCAGCGCGCGGAGAGCGGCCGGTTCAAGGCCGCTCTCGACTCCGGCGGGAAGACCTACTACCGGGCCGCCGGGCTGTATTTCGCCGATCAAGAGTCCCTGATGAAGGCCCTGGGCTCGGATGCGGGAAAGGCGACGGCGGCTGACTACCAGCAGATCGCGCCGCCGGGATCGAGGATGTTCATCGAAGTCCTCGACGAGTAACGGCTGCTGAACCGGAGCCTGGCTACCGTGCGGCTGGTCAGGTAGGCAGAGCGAGGAGAATGCAGTGTCCTGGAGCTCGTCGGTAGCCAACGCCACGTGCATTGATGACTTGCGCAAGGTCGCGCGGCGCCGCGTTCCGCGCGCGTTCTTCCAGTACGCCGATCACGGCTCCTACGCGCAATCGACGTTGCGCGCGAACCGGACCGGCCTCGATGCGATCAGGCTGCGGCAGCGCGTCGGGATTGATGTGGGCAGCCGAGAGCTCGCTACCACCATCGTCGGCGAGCCGGCCGCTCTGCCGCTGATACTGGCGCCGGTCGGGCTCTGCGGCATGCAATGCGGGGACGGCGAGATACTCGCCTGCCGGGCGGCGCAGGCAGCAGGGATCCCGTTCTGCCTCAGCACCATGTCGATCTGCTCGATCGAAGATGTGGCTGCCGCCGTCGGACGGCCGTTCTGGTTCCAGCTCTATATGATGCGTGACCGCGGCTTCGTCCGGGCCCTCGCCGAGCGCGCGAGCGCCGCAGGGTGCAGCGCGCTCGTTGTCACGCTCGACTTGAACGTGCTCGGGCAGCGCCATTGCGACATCAAGAACGGCATGGTGGTGCCGCCGAGAATCACCCCGGCTAACGTCCTCGACGTTGCGGCCAGGCCAGCATGGGCGCTGGGCATCCTGCGCGGCAAGCGCAGGAACTTCGGCAACCTGGCCGGCCACATCCAGGGCGGCGACAACGTGATCACGCTGGCGGAATGGACCGCCACCCAGTTCGACCCGACACTCAGCTGGGCGGATCTTGACTGGGTCCGCGGCATCTGGCCCGGCAAGATCATCCTCAAGGGGGTCACCGACCCCGAAGACGCGAGAATCGCCGCTCGGACCGGTGCCTCCGCGATCGTGGTGTCCAACCATGGCGGACGGCAGCTTGACGGCGCCCCGCCGGCCATCTCCGCGCTGCCCAGGATTGCCGATGCGGTCGGCTCCGATGTCGAGCTCATCTTCGACAGCGGCATCCGGTCCGGCCAGGACGTGCTGCGGGCGCTCGCGCTCGGCGCCAGGTCCTGCATGATCGGCCGCGCTTACCTCTACGGCCTCGGCGCGGGCGGCCAGCAGGGCGCTGCCAAGGCGATCGAGATTATCCGCAAGGAGCTTGATGTCTCGATGGCCCTCACCGGCACCAGGTCCGTGCACGACGCGGGGCCGCAGCTCATCGCCGAGGCCCGTCACAAGTGACGCAGGAAGGCGTTGGCTATCGGTCCCGCATTGCTTGCCCCGAGGCCGCCGCCCTCGACAAGGACCGCGAACGCCAGGTCCGCCCGGTAGCCGATGAACCACGCATGTGACGGCGGAGTGGGCCCTCCGCCGTACTCGGCAGTACCGGTCTTCCCGTAGACGCCGGGCGGGAAGCCTACGTTCGCGGCTGTGCCGCTGGTCACCACGGCCCGCATCATCGGGCGCAGCGTGTCCAGGATCGGCGGGCTTAGCGCGTGCGGCCGGGCGGCCTGCCGGGTAGCGGGAGAGATCACCAGCTGCGGCGGCCGCCAGGTGCCATCCTCGATGGCGGCCGCCACAGTCGCCTGGCTGAGCGGGTTGACCAGGTCGGTTCCCTGGCCGAAGGCGTCCGCCGCCAGATCGACCGAATCGTGCGGCGTGGTGAACTGGCCGAGTTCGCCGGGGATGCCAAGGGCAGGCTTGGAATTGAAGCCGAACGTGGCCGCCATGGACGCGAGGCCCGGGCCGCCAAGCCGCTGGGTGGCCAGGATGGCGAACGTGGTGTTGCATGACACGGCGAACGCGTTTTGCAGGCTGGTGCTGCCATACTGCTCGTAGTTGTCGTTGTGGAACACCCGGCCACCGATGTTCACCTGGCTGGGACACTGCACCGTGCTGCCGGGACGCAGCCCGGACTTCGCGAGCGCCGACGCGGTCAGGACCTTGAACGTCGAGCCCGGCGGGAACTCGCCCTGGAGCGCGCGATCGAATCCGCCCGGGCGCTCGACAACGGCAAGCACCCTGCCGGTGGACGGCTGGATGGCCACCAGGTCAGTCGGCTTCGCCGTCGCGGCAGACCTGACCGCCTGCGATGCCGCGAGCTGGACCTGCATGTCGATGCTGGTCCGGACCGGCGTGCCCGGCGTGGCGGCAAAGCGGGCGGCTGTCGCGTCGAGGTGACTGCCCGGGCCCTCGATAAGGATGGACAGCGACGGGCGGCCGGCCAGCTGGTCCTGGTAAGCCTGCTCGATCCCGCCCTGGCCGATCTGATCACCGGCGTGGTACGGAGCGCCGAGCGCCTTGGCCTGCGCTGCCGTGGCCGCCACCACCTCACCTGTCAGCAGCGACAGCGAGCCGGACTCGGCGGTGGCCTGGGGTGAACTGAGCACGGTACCGTCGGCCCCTAGCACCGGCGCCCTGGCCGGCCAGGTGGCAAGCTGTGCGAACCGCTCGCCCGCCCGGAGGCCTGGGTAGATGGCTGCCGGGCTCCAGCTCACCCACCAGCCTCGGTCCCGCCGGATCAGTCGCAGCTGCCCGGGATACGTCCAGACGTGACCGCTTGCGAGTGCGGCAGTGGCGGTAAACCGCGCCTGCGCCGACCCGCCGCTGACCGTCACCTGGCCGAGTGACAGGCGGATCTGGCGCAGGCCGAGGTCCGCCGCCACCTGCCGGTATGGGCCTGCCAGGCCGGAACGCGGCGTGTTCACGCTGACCCCCGCCATGGCTGGATAACTGCCGCGCTGCCAGTCGGCCAGGTAGCTCGCGGCAGTCTGCCGCGGGCTGCCCTTGGTGCGAAGCAGCAGGTAACCGGCCCCGGCGCCGGCCAGCGCCAGTACCACCACCACGGCGATCACCAGTGCCGCGATGCGCGGACGTCTGATCCGGCGCATGCCGCCATCACTCATTCCTCAGCCTTTCGTCGCCCCGGTTATCGCCAGAATGCCTGAGTTGGCGGGGCCGCGCCCGGTGTCCGGGCAGACCGGCGCATGGCGCCCTCGCTGCTGGCTGCGTCACTGCTGGCCGACCCTGGCTTGCCCGGGCGGGCTAACGGCGCGATCCTGCCATCGCGTTTCCGGCGCGTGCTGCTGACTGGTTCAGCGCAGCAGGTCGGCGACCGCGGCGATCCCAGGCTCGACTGCGCGTTCGCTGATGTTGCCGAACCCGAGCACGAGCTGCGGCGGAGCGGCTATCGGCACGGCCCGGAACTCGCCGAGCCCGTACAGGCCGACCGACCGGTCGCGTGCAGCCGCCACGACCGCCTGTTCATCGGCCGGCTCCGGCAGATGCGCGACCGCATGGAACCCGGCAGCCAGGCCGGTCAGCCTGACGCCGGGCGCATGCCTGGCCAGGGCGTCGATGAGCACGCCGCGCCTGCGCGCGTACGTTGCTCGCATCCGGCGCAGGTGCCGGTCATACCGGCCTGACTCCAGCAGGGCAGCCAGCGTGAGCTGGTCAAGGACGGACGAGCCCCGATCGCTGATCCTCTTCTGCTCCGCAACCGCGCCGGCCAGCGCCGGCGGCACGAGCACCCAGCCGAGCCGGACGGCCGGTGCTAGCGCCTTGCTCACCGTGCCGATGCCGAAGACCCGATCAGGGGCCAGTCCCTGGAGCACGCCGATGGGCTCCCGGTCATAGCGGAACTCGGAGTCATAGTCGTCCTCGACGATGAAGGCGTCGTTGCGGTTGGCCCAGTCCACCAGCGCGTGGCGCCGCGCGGCCGCGAGCACGATCCCGGTGGGCGACTGATGCGCGGGCGTCACCACGACGACGCCGGCCCCGCTCGCCTCAAGCGCCGCGACGTCAAGGCCGAGTTCGTCGACGGGTACATGAACCAGCTGCGCGCCCATCGCGGCGATCGCGCGCGCCGTATCGCTGGCCTCGGCAGGCCCGTCACCGGGGTCTTCGAGCGCCACCCGCCGGACGCCGCGCTGGGCCAGCACGCGCAGCACCAGGTTGAGCCCCTGGGCGAACCCGGCGCAGACCACGATGCGCTCCGGTTCGGCGGCGGCCGCGCGCACCCGCCGCAGGTATCCGCCGACTACCTGGCGAAGGACGGCGCTGCCGCGCGGGTCACCGTAGTCGAGGTCCGCGGTTGCCACGCCGCGGCAGGCCTCCCGGGTGGCCCACACCCAGTCAGCACGCGGGAAACTCGCCAGATCGGGCACGCCCCATCGGAAGTCGGCGATCAGCCGGGGCGGCGCCGGCGCCGCGGCAGCCGCCGCCGGTACCGGGCGCGCGCTTGCCGTGACCCGGGTGGCAGAACCGACCTGGCTGGTCAGGTAGCCCTCGGCCTGCAGCTGGCCGTAGCACTCCTGTACCAGCCCGCGGGAGACACCCAGCTCGCGGGCCAGTCCCCTGGACGAAGGCAGCCGCTCGCCGGCAGGCAGCCTGCCGGTGCGGATGGCGTCGCGGATCCCGGCCTCCAGCTGGGACCTGAGCGGCAGACCGGAGTCACGATCGAGTCTTAGCAGCAGGTCCGGGCCTAAACCGGACCACTGAATCGCCATGACATTGGACCTTAGCAGGGTTCCACTTTGACCCTAGCGTTCCAGTTATGACGACAGCGACGATCAGCCGCTGGGTGGCCGGCTGGCACGGCGACCGCTTCAGTCATGCCACCCTGCTCAGTCCCGGGCTAGTGCTGGCGGCGTCGGGGATGGCCCTGCTGATCTGGCTCGAGCTGCTGAAGGCCGCGGCCCGGCAGCGGCGACCGGTCAGGGCGAGCTTGACCTGGGCCTGGATACGGCGGCACCTGGCGGGCCGCTGCCGATCACCGCCTCGCGGATGGGGCATCTGCTGGAGGTGCTGGCGCATGCGTACCGGATGCTGGGCTTTGACCAGCCAGTGGTGGCGATGAGGCCTTCGAGCAGCTGGTGCTGGCGCGGATCATCGAGTCGGTCAGTAAGGCTGGTAGCGCCCGGGTGCTGGAGGAGGGCCGGCGTGACATCCGGCCTCCTCGGCGGCGACGTGCTGGCATTGATGACTTATTTGGTCTAGGAGGCACGTCCTTAGACGGTCTTGCGGTGGTAGGCGGCCATGGCGAGGGCGTAGGCGACGATGAGGATGCCGAGGCACCAGGCGAGGGCGGTCCAGATGCCGGTGCTGACTGGCTGCTGTGTGAACAGGTCGCGGATCGTGTTGACGATGGATGTCACGGGCTGGTTCTCGGCGAAGGCGCGCACCGGGCCGGGCATGGTGCGGGTGGGAACGAATGCCGAGCTGATGAAGGGCAGGAAGATGATCGGGTAGGAGAAGGCGCCCGCGCCGTCCACGGTCTTCGCGGACAGGCCGGCGATGACGGCGATCCAGGTCAGTGCCAGGGTGAACAGGACGAGGATTCCGGCGACGGCAAGCCATGTCAGCACTCCCGCGCCTGAGCGGAATCCCATGCCGACAGCGACGAGCACGACGAGCGCGAGCGAGATCAGATTGGAGACCACTGAGGTCAGCACGTGCGCCCACAGCACACTCGAGCGTGCGATCGGCATGGACTGGAACCGCTCGAAGATTCCGCTTTGCATATCAGCAAAGAGCCGGATTGCCGCATAGGAGATGCCCATCGCGATCGTGATGAGCAGGATTCCGGGCAGCAGGTAGTTCACATAGTGACCCGGCCCGGTGTGGATCGCGCCGCCGAACACATAGACGAACAGCAGCATGAGGGCGATCGGCATGATCGTGACCGTGATGATGGTGTCCAGGCTGCGCGTGATGTGGCGCATGGACCGGCCCAGCAAGACGGCGGTGTCGCCGAAGAAGTACGTGGTGGTCATCGTTATTCCTTAGTTGTCCGTGCCGGTGGCGCTGGCCGTCCCCGCGTTGCTGTCGTTGCCGGTGATGGCCAGGAAGATGTCCTCCAGGGTCGGCTGTTTCTCGACGTACTCGACTTGGGCGGGCGGGAGGAGCTGCTTCAGTTCGGCGAGGGTGCCGTTCGCGATGATCCGCCCCTGGTGGAGGATCGCGATCCGGTCGGCGAGCTGCTCGGCCTCGTCCAGATACTGCGTGGTAAGCAGCACCGTCGTGCCCCGCCCGGCGAGCTCTTTGACGCTGTTCCACACTTCGGCGCGAGATTGAGGGTCGAGCCCGGTGGTCGGTTCGTCCAGGAAGATCACCGGCGGATTCCCGATCAGGCTCATCGCGATGTCCAGGCGGCGGCGCATGCCTCCGGAATACGTCGACACCCTTCGCCCCGCCGCGCCGGTGAGCTGGAAGCGGGCCAGCAGGTCATCCGCGATCTGGCTGGCTTGATTCAGGTGCCGCAACCGGGCCACCAGCACCAGGTTCTCCCGCCCGGTGAGGATCTCATCCACCGCCGCGAACTGCCCGGTCAAGCTGATGGACTCCCGCACGTCCGCTGCCTGCGCGGCGACGTCGAAGCCGTTGACGCTGGCCGTCCCCTCGTCGGCCTTGAGCAGCGTGGACAGGATATTCACGGTCGTGGTCTTGCCCGCGCCGTTCGAGCCCAGCAGGGCGAAGATGCTGCCACGCGCCACGTCGAAGTCCACACCGCGCAGCACACGCAACTCCTGGTACGACTTCTCCAGACCCCCAACGTGGATGGCTGCGTCGGTGGTCATTCCTGTTCCCCTCGCTCTGCGTCCTCGATCGCCTTGGTCAGCCGGGCGCGTTCCTTGTCGATCCATCTCTTTCCGGTGTAGGCCTGCGCGAATGTATCGGCGAACTCGACCGGGTCGTCGCCGACGATCGCGCGCACAGGCGTGCCGTCGACCGCGGCACGCTCCCAGAGGTCAGCGAAGTCGCCGAACATCTTGACGGCGGTCTCGCCGTCCGTGACGCCCCCGTAGTAGATGAAGTACCGCTGCAGCGCCTTCGCGACGGTGCCGTACGGCTCGGGCAGAGCTTCGATGCGGGCCTTGTACTGCTTGTACTGCTTCTTCTGCTCGAGCGTCCCGGTGACCAGCTCGATCCACTTCGGTGCCATCACTTGCCTCCTTCGCGGAGCTGTTCCAGTCGCTGCGTGAGGAAGCTCCAGGTCGTCCAGAACTCGTCGAGATACTCGCGTCCGCGGGCGTTGAGGGAGTAGACCTTGCGCGGCGGCCCCTTCTCGGAGGGGACCTTCTCCACGTCGACGAGGCCGCGCTGCTCGACCCTGATGAGCAGGGCGTAGACGGTCCCTTCGGCGATGTCGGAGAAGCCCTGCTCCCGCAGCCACGCCGTGATCTCGTATCCGTACGCGGACCGACCGGACAAGATCGCCAGAACGATGCCTTCCAGCGTCCCCTTGAGCATCTCCGTCACCAGCCTGGCCATGGAACACCTCCTCCCACAGCTACTCAGTCTTACTGACTACAGGTATACAGTAACACTAGCTACTGGTACTTAGCAAGGCTGAATAGTGGAGGTGCGGGCCAGCACCGCGAGCGTGTGGCAGTCCGGCGGCACACAGTTGACCACCTAGCATGCAGCCGTCAGCCGGGCAGACGGCCGTCCGCCCCCGTGGCCCGGGCGGGCATCGGGTGTGCGGGACCGGTTTCGGGATCAGCCAGACCGCCACATTCGTTCGGGCTGACTGGAGTGCTAATGCTTGCCGCGCTGGTTCCGGCGCTGCGTGAACGCCGGCCTGCCGGTCCGTAATCGGTTTCGTCCGGCCGGCGGGGTCGGCATGATGATGGCATGGCGATCCGGTTTCCTGCCCCGCTGAAGCCCGGCGACCGGGTGGGAGTGACGTCCCCGTCGAGTGGTGTCGCCGAGCGGCACCGCGGGCGCCTCGACTTCGCGGTCGAGACTATCCGCGCTCGTGGTTACGACGTTGTCGTCGGTGCGTGCATGGACGGGACATCGCACGTCAGCGCGCCGGCCGCCGACCGGGCGGCTGAGCTGATGGCCATGCTCACCGACCCGTCCATCCGGGCGGTGATCCCGCCGTGGGGCGGGGAGACCGGCATCGACTTGGTGCCGCTGCTGGACTGGGACGCTATCGCTGCCGCGGAGCCCACCTGGTTCGTCGGGTGGTCCGATATCTCCACCCTGCTGGTGCCGGTGACGCTGCGCACGGGGATCGCGACGCTGCACGGCAATAACTTGATGGACACCCCTTACCGGATGCCCGGACAGCTCCTGAGCTGGTTCGACATAGTTACGCTCCCGGCTGGTGCCTCGTTCGCCCAGTCGTCCCCGGGACGGTACCGCGCCGGGGGGTGGGACGACTGGACTGTGGACCCGCAGGTCACCGACATGACCTACGACGGCGAGGGGACCTGGTCGCGCATCGACGGCGACGGGGAGACCGATGTCACCGGCCGCCTGATCGGCGGCTGCATCGAGACCCTCTGCAACCTGGCCGGTACTCACTATGCCGACATCGCCCGGTTCGCCGCCGAGCACGCTCCTGAGGGACTCGTCGTGTATCTCGAGGCGGCCGAGCACGATGCGTTCACGATCTGCCGCAACCTGCACGGGATGCGCCTGGCCGGCTTCTTCACCGGGGCGAACGCTGTCCTTGTCGGCCGCACGAGCGCTCCCGACTGCGGGACCCTCACACAGAAGCAGGCCGTGCTCGACGCTCTCGGCGGGCTCGGCATACCGATCATCGCCGATGTCGAATGCGGGCATGTTCCGCCCTACCTGCCGATCGTGAACGGCGCTCTCGGGCACCTGGAGTTCGGCCTCGGCGCTGCCTCACTCAGTCAGACGCTCTCCTAGAAAACGGACGCAGTCGGCGCGCTTGACGCGCGATCGCCCCGACGCTGATCCAGCAGAGCTATCGGTACGGCTCGGCGATGACGACGAGATAGCCGTCAAGGTCGCGGATCCAGATCTCGCGATGCCCTGCATTGGGATTGACATGGACATCGGTCACAATCCGCGCGCCGAGCGCCCGGATGCGGTCTACGGTCGCGTCAAAGTCAGCTGCTTCGAACCACAGGGCCACGCCGTTCCCGACCGGCAGCCTGGGATCTCCGATCATGGCGTGATGGTGGCTGACTTCAAGCCCGTGCAGCTGCATGATGAGGTTCCCGTCGACCAGCAGCTGCTCATACTCGCCGCCGCCGTGGCCGCTCAAGGCGCCGAGCACCTCCTGGTACCAGCGGCTGGCGTCCTCGACGTCCGCGACGGCGATCATTGGCTGTGGCCGCACGCGCGGGATGGTCTCCTCGGTCATGGACCGCAGGCTACCGCGGGGCACGCAGTCCGGCTTGGACGAATCGGAGTAGCCCGGGGCCGATCCTGATCGCCGGACGCGTAGTCTGCAGCCGTGTCGACCGACGTGCCGTCAGCGCCGGTGCCGCTTGGCAGCTGGCCAACCCCGCTGGAGCCAGCACCGCGCCTCGCGGCGGCGGTGGGGCTGGCAGCGGATGCTCTCTGGGTCAAGCGCGACGACCTTACTGGTCTCGGTGGCGGCGGGAACAAGGTTCGCAAGCTGCAATACACCTGTGCGCAGGCACTCGCGGCGGGGGCGACGACGCTGATCACCACCGGCGCTCCGCAGAGCAACCATGCTCGGCTGACGGCCGCCGCCGCCGGCCGCCTTGGACTGGGGTCGGTGCTCGTGCTCCAGGGGGAGCGGCCGGAGATCCCCCGCGGCAATCTGGTACTGGATCAGCTAGCTGGTGCGCAGCTCGTCTGGGCGGGTGACGCGATTGGGCAGCAGCTGCGCCGTGAGGCCGAGCGCCAGGCCGAGAGGGTGCGACGGGAAGGCGGAATCCCGTACGTCATCCCGTTCGGCGGCTCCACCGCCTACGCCTCACGTGGATACGTGGACTGCGGCGCCGAGCTCCGGGCCCAGCTGCCCGACCTGGACAATGTCGTTGTCGCGTTCGGGTCCGGTGCGACCATGGCAGGCCTTGTCGCCGATCTCGGCGCCGGGCGGGTCATCGGCGTCGACGCCGGTGCCGTTGCCGACCCTCGCAGGAGTCTGATTGAGCTTCTCGACGCCATGCCTGGCGTTCGTGTGCGTGCCGCAGACCTGCGGATAGACGGCGGCCAGGTAGGCAGCGGCTACGCCGCGCTGACCGAGGCCGCTTGCGCGGCGATAAGGCTCGCCGCCCGCACCGAGGGCATCTTCCTCGACCCGACCTACACCGCTCGCGCGCTCGCTGGCCTGATCGCGTGCGTTGCCGAGGGCCGTATCCAGCGCGACCACCGGACCGTCTTCATGCACACCGGAGGGTTGCCTGGACTGTTCGGGCATCCAGACCTTCCGCGCCTGGCCGGGCCGTAGACGTCGTACCTCGTGACGACCAGATAGTCGTTGGGGTGGCCGCTACCAATGGAGTTCGAAGAAGACCGACCTTCCGTCCTGGGATTCGCTGTGTCCCCACTGATCGGCTAAGTGAGCGTCTGATAAATCGGGCGTCGGCCAGATGGCCCCGAGGGGGATCGATCGCTCGGCCGGAGATGGGCGGTGTGTCGTCTGTTCGGCCTGCTGCAGTACACGACGGCAGTGAGCTAGGCTCTTCATGACGGCGTGGTCCACGCCGAACCTCTGAGGGTCGTCCCACGCGCGGCCATGGTGAGAGGCAAAGGGGCCTAGGCCTCGGATCGTTGTCATGGTCCGTTCGTCTCGGACGTCGACGGCTGCTGGGGGCTCGGCGCCGGGATGCTGGAAGGCCGATGACAGCGAACAAGGATTTCAAGCGGCGTGTGCGTGCTCGCGCTCTCAAGACCGGCGAGTCCTACACCGCGGCGCTTCGGCACTTCCGGACGGCCCCTTCGGGAGATTCCATGCCGGACATAGAGCCCATCCGGATCGCTGCCGCGCAGCTTGATACGCCGGGAGACCCGGGTGTCGCGGCGACCCTGCACCGCGCTGGCCGTGATATCAGGCAGCTGATGTCCCGGGCCCACGAGCAGGGTGCGCGGCTGATCCACTTCTGCGAGGGCGCGATCTGCGCACCGAACAAGCGGATTATGTCCGGTAATCCCAGCGCGGTGGCCGAGGCCGACTGGACTCGCTTCGGCTGGGAAGCGCAACAGGCCGAGCTGCGCTCGATCGCCGAACACGCTGCGTTCCTGAAGTTGTGGACCGTCGTTGGTGCCGTGCACCGGCTTACCGCGCCTCATCGCCCGCACAACAGCCTCTACGTGATCGACAACCACGGCCGGGTCGTCACGCGCTACGACGAGCGGATGCTGTCCAACACCAAGGTCAGCTACATGTACACGCCCGGGACCAGCCCGATCACCTTCGACGTCGAGGGCGTCCGGTTCGGCTGCGCGCTCGGCATGGAGTCTGTGTACCCGGAGCTGTTCCTGGACTACGAGCGGGCCGATGTCCACTGCGTACTGCTCTCGACGCAGGCCCCCGGCGCATCGTTCGCGCTGCAGGCACAAGGCCATGCCAGCAGCAACAGCTACTGGATCAGCTACGCCACCTGCGCCGCGGATGCTCACGTCGCACCGTCCGGCATCGTCGGCCCGGACGGAGCCTGGTTGGCACGCTGCGCGGCGACCGACGCCGCCGCGGTCGCAATCGCCGGCATCGACGGTGAATACGAAAACCTGGCACGGCCCTGGCGACGCACAGCCCGAGGCGACCTCTACGCCACCGCCGCGGCCAGTGAGGACCCCCGAACCAGCCGCGACTCGTTCTGAGTGAGCGTGTGATAATTCGGTGTCCTGGGCCAGGCGGCGGGTCATCAGGGCGATCATGGCCCAGGTGATCATGGCTTCGTGGCTGGCGGCCAGGTGCTCGTAGTCCCGGACGGTGCGGCGGTGCTTGCTGATCCAGGCGAAGGTGCGCTCGACCACCCACCGGCGGGGCAGCACTTCAAAGACGTGCCGGTCGCGTTTGGCGACGACTTCGATGGTGATCTTCATGGCCGTGGCCCAGGCCGCGAGCTTGCGGGCGCTATATCCGGCATCAGCCCAGACCAGGACGATTTTCTTACGGGCGCGATGCAGGTTCCATAGCAGGGGCCGGGCCCCGTCACGATCCTGGACGTTCGCGGCGGTGACGACCACGGCCAGCAGCAGGCCGCCGGTATCCACGGCGATGTGCCGTTTGCGGCCGTTGACTTTCTTGGCGTTGTCCCAGCCCCGGGTGGTCTTTGGCACCGTATCGGCGGCCCGCACCGACTGGGAATCGATGACCGCGGCGGTGGGCTCGGCGTTCCGCCCGGCAGCCGCCCTGGCCTGGGCGCGCAGCGCGTCGTGCAGGCGGGTTAAGGTGCCGTCATCGCGCCAGGCGGCGAAGTAGCCGTAAACGGTCTTCCAGGGCGGGAAATCGGTCGGCAGGTACCGCCAGGCGCATCCGGTCCGGTCCAGGTACAAGATCGCTTCCACGACCCGGCGGGCCGGCCAGATCCGTGGCCTGCCCCGCCGGCCGGGCCTCTGAGCGGGCAGGTGCGGTGCGATCAGCTGCCACTGGGCATCGGTCAGGTCGCTGGGGTAGCCCCTGGCCCCGCCTGCGGCCCGGCGCATACCCTGAGCACGCGCGGGCTCCCTCTGGTTCTTGATCCTCACAAATCGGGATCATGGGGTCCGCGCCCGGCTTCTCAGCCGAACGACACGCGCCAGCCCAGCGCCCGCCTCACGCCAGCTGCCGATTTACCAGACGCTCACTAAAGAGATCGACGAGCCCGAGGCCGCGCCCCTCTTCAGCAAGACCATCCTGTCGGCGGGCTACCGGGACGCGGCGGGAACCCGAATCGCGGACCTCTACGCGCACCGAGGAGGGGCGGCGACGAACGGCCACGTCGAAGGTTCCGCAGTCGCCAGAGACAGTGTGCAGGACGGCGTTGGTCGACAACTCGGAGGCGAGCAGGAGAGCCTCATCTAGAACGGGCACCGGGCCTACTACCAGCCGGACGAACTCCTACCAGCCGGACGAACTCGCGGACGTGGGCAATCTGATCATGGCTGCCCCGAAACGCTCGCCTGACCGTCACGACGTAGCTGTCGGCTAAGGACGATTCGGTTTGGCAGGCGGCAGCCCTCGCTGACGCGAACACTGCGGAGGGCACAAGTCGGCCGGTCTGAGTCACCCGAGTTGCTTCCGGCCGCCGCCTGCCTGGTATAGCCGTACGCACTGCATGGCCTGCCTTCATCCCTCCGCTGCTCGTCCATCAGGCACGATCATCTTCGTTTTGATAAGTGTAGAGCAGATCAGAACAGAGCAGATAAGAAATACCCCTTGCTCATATCTGTTCTCAGGCATCTAGCTTGATCTGGTGACCGTCGACCACCGGGCACCGGAGCCTGCCTACCAGCAGCTATCCGCCATCCTCCGGGCAAGGATCGCCAAGGGCGATTGGCGGAGCGGCCCCCTGCCGTCCGTTCAGCATCTGCAGCAGGAGTACGCCGTAGGCCGCGACACGGTGCTCCGCGCCATCGACATCCTGCGCGGTGAGGGCCTCGTTTTCACCGTGCCTAGGCGCGGCACCTACGTCAGCCCAGATACCCAGTAGCGAGCCGCAAGCTGCCCCACGCGACCCTGAAGCCCGCCACATGCACTAACTACCGCCGAGAAATTGTCGGACGAAGCCGCGGATGTCGGCTTGGAGGGACGGTCCCGGTCTCACCGGCCAGGCGCGAGAGGAGTAGGCCTTGTCACGGAACGCTATGACCACGCAGCGTGAAGCCGGTTAATGGCGTTCTGCGGCTCGGCCATGCCGGTGTGCTCAGCCGGAGAGTCGGGAGAGTTGGTCGTTCAGGGATCGGCGTTCGGCGTCGGTCTGGGCGAGTTCGAGTGCGCGTCGGTATGCGTGGCGCGCCTCGTCGTCTCTCCCGGCGCGACGAAGCAGCTCGGCGCGGGCTGAGTGGAAGTAGCGGTAGTGGCCGAGATCCAGGCCGTCGAGTATCGCCAGGCCAGCCTCGGGACCGTCGAGTTCGGCCACTGCGATGGCCCGGTTGAGTTCGACGACGGGGGAACCGGTCTGGATGGAGAGAGTGTTGTACAGCGCCGCGATCTGTCGCCAGTCGCGTGGCTGTTGCAGGTGCAGATCGGCAATGGCGGCCTGCACGGCATAGGAGCCGGTCTCGCCGCGCGTGATCGCCTGCTGGAGCAGCTCGCGGCCTTCGCTGATCTGCTGGTCGTCCCACAGCGCGCGGTCCTGGTCGTCGAGCAGGACGATCTCACCGTCGCGGATCCGGGCGTCTCGTCGGGCGTCGTGGAGCAGCATGAGGGCGAGCAGCGCGAGGACTTCGCCCTCGTCGGGCATGAGTTCGGACAGGGCGCGGCCGAGTTGGATCGCTTCGCTGGCGAGGTCGACGCGGCCGCCTCCCCAGCCGGCGTTGAACACGAGGTAGACCACTGCGAGGACCGCCGCTAGCCGGTCCGGGAGCTGATGGTCAGGTGGTACGGCGAATGGGATCCGTGCGTCGCGGATCTTGTGTTTCACCCGTGTCAGGCGTTTGCTCATCGTCTGGGCCGGGACGAGGTACGCGAGCGCGATCTCCTCGGTCGACAGGCCGCCGAGGGTGCGGAGGGTCAGCGCCACCTGTGCCTCGAGCGCGAGCGCGGGGTGGCAGCAGGTGAAGATGAGTTCCAGCCGCTCGTCCGGAAAGGTAGCCGACTCATGCACGGTCGCCTCCGATTCCACGGTGAACTCGCGCGCGAGCGAAATCCTCGACGGAAGAAATGTTGTCCGCGGCTGTCTGCGCCGGGCAGGGCTGTTCGTCATTACGGCAGATCCGCCCGCGGCGGTGAAGGCGTGCACGGGGCACGCCGGTGCTCGAAAGGACGATCGACATGGCGAAGTTCATCTACCTCTACCGTGGCCCGGCGACTGCGATGTCCGACAGCACGCCGGAGCAGGGCGCCGAGCGTAAGGCCGCGTTTGGCGCCTGGCTGGAGAAGGTCGGCGCGGCGCTCGCCGACGTCGGCAGCCCGTTCGGGACGAGCGCGTCCGTTCGCGATGACGGCACTGAAGGAACAGCCGGCGACCTGATCGGCTACACGATCGTCGAGGCCGACGATCTCGCTGCGGCGAAGGCGCTCACCGACGGCCTCCCGTTCCTGTCCAACAGAGATGGGAAGTGCGCGGTGGAGATCTTCGAGCTGCTGCCGATGTAGCAGGAACGGTCCGCCGCACCGCCCCAGGTGCTCATGCCATTCCCCTCTCCATCAGCGGATTCGTGATCAAGCTAGTCTCTGAGGTGTGGAGCGGCGGCTGGCGCCTTACCAGCGCATGCGGGACTTCGGCAAGACTCCCAGCCGGCTGGCGGGCAGCCACCGGGGCATCCCGCTGGCGCTCGCCGGTTTGTCGTGCAACGGCACCGGGCTCGCCGGCTTCACTATGACCTGCGATTCGAGATCGACGGCGTGCTGGTGAGCTGGGCGGTGCCGAAGGGGCCGACGCTGGATCCGAAGGCGAAGCACACCGCGATCCACGTCGAGGACCATCCGATTGAATACCTCGACTTCGAGGGCGTGATCCCGGCGAAGGAGTACGGCGGGGGCGACGTGATCGTGTGGGATCGCGGCACCTGGGAGCCACACGGCACCGATGACCCGGCCGCCGCCGTCGCGGCCGGAGCACTGCACGCCGATGTTGACGGCGAGAAACTCCACGGCCGCCTGGTCCTGGTCCGCCGCGGCCGGGAGAGCTCCGACAAGGAGCAGTGGCTGCTGCTGCACAAGAACGACGATCACGCCGTCGACGGCTGGGACCCGGAGGATCACCCGAGGTCGGTGCTCAGCGGCCGCACCAACGATGAGGTAAAGGCCGATCCGCAGCGGATGTGGCGATCCGACTTGCCTGCCGCGCAGGCGTCGGTCGCGATCGGTACCGCGGTGGATCGCGGAAGCACGGGCAACCGGTCGGGAACAGCCAGCCGGTCCGGGGCAGCCAGCGGACCCATCCCGGCCGACGGGCCGGGCGCCGCCGCCCTGGACGCGCTTGACTCCATGGAGGCTGGTGGTACCTGGGAGGTGTTCGGCCGCAAACTGCGGCTGACCAACCTGGAGAAAGTCCTGTTTCCCGCCCGGCCGGGCGAGGAACCGGTGACCAAGCGTGAGTTTATTCGTTATACAGCGCAAATCTCTCCTGTCGTGCTGCCCTACCTGACCGGCCGGGCGCTCAACATGCATCGCTTTCCTGGCGGGGCGGCCAGCGGCGGTTTCTGGCACAAGCAACTGCCCGACCACGCGCCCGCCTGGGTGCCGCGCTGGCGCAAGCCCGATGCCGGCCAGGGGAAAGCCACGACTTACCTTGTCGTGGACGAGGCGGCCGCGCTGGTGTGGGCCGCCAACTTCGGCGCTCTTGAGTGGCATGCCTGGACCGCCCGCACGGCTGAACCGGACCGGCCCACCTACGCGCTGTTCGACATCGATCCGGGCCCCGCCACCTCGTGGGACGACATGCTGGTCCTGGCCCGGCTGCACCGGACCGCGCTTGAGCACCTGGGGGTGCGGGCGCAGCCGAAGCTCACCGGCCAGCGGGGCATCCAGATATGGGTTCCCATCAACCCGGGCCCAGGCTTCGATGAGACCCGGGCGTGGACCGAGCAGGTATCGCGGACCATCGGTGCTGTCGTCCCCGACCTGGTCAGCTGGAGCTGGGATGTCAAGGAGCGGCGCGGCCTGGCCCGTCTCGACTACACGCAGAACGTCCACAACAAGACCCTCGTCGCACCGTACAGCCCCCGCCCGGCGGCGGGCGCGCCGGTGTCCGCCCCGATTGAGTGGGATGAACTCGACGACCCGTCGCTGCGATCCGACACCTTTACCATCCGCACCGTGCTGGACCGGGTGGCCCGGCGCGGCGACCCGTTCCGCAGCGTGCTTCCGCCGGGCCAGGACCTGCCGCCGGTCCGCTAGCGGGCACGCTGGCACGCGGAACGTTTCGGCAAAAAAAACCGCCAGCGGGCAGCTTGCTGTGCGACCGTAGCTCGCATGTACGGAAGACATCCGGGCAGCTGGTAGGTTCCGGCTCAGCTGCGGAGAGGGCAGGTCGTGAGTTCTGACGAGTACCTGGACGGCAGCTCAGCACGGCTGAGCCTGGCACTCGACGCCGAGCTCGCTGAGGCCACGGCGCTCCGGCATGAGCTGCACGCGCACCCCGAGCTGTCGGGCTGCGAGCAGCTGACCCGCCTGCTGGTGCTCGACCGCCTGCCTGGCACCGAGGCAGCCGAGATCGCTAAAACCGGCGCCGTGGTCAGGATCGGCGGCCCCGGTCCTGCCATCGCGGTCCGGGCCGAGCTTGACGGGCTTCCGATCAGGGAGGCCACCGGCGCCCCGTGGGCGGCAGACAACGGCGCGATGCATGCGTGCGGGCATGACGTTCATCTGGCCGCAGTGGCCGCCCTGGCCCGGTGCGTGCACCGGATGGGCGGCCCGATGCCGTTGCTCGTGGTGCTGCAGCCGAGGGAGGAGACCTATCCATCCGGCGCCAAGGACGTGACCTCGTCGGGCGTATTGCCTCAGCATGGGGTGCGGGCGATGATCGGCGCCCACGTCCAGCCGGTGCTGCCAGACGGCCTGGTGGCGTGTGACGCCGGGGTGGTCAACGCCGCGGCCGACGAGTTCACGGTGACGATGCGCGGCCGCGGGGGTCATGCCGCGTATCCGCACCTGACCGCTGACCCGGTCCTCGCCCTGGCCCAGTTTGCCGTGAGCGCACAGCACATCGTCAGCAGAACGGCTGACCCGATAGTCCCGACGGTGGTCACCATCGGCTCGCTGCGCGCGGGGCACGCGGCCAATGCGACACCCGAAGTCGCGACCGCGCGGGGCACCCTGCGCACCATGTCGCAGGCGCAGCGCCCGCTGCTGCATGCGAAGCTGGCCGAGATCGCTACCGGCGTCGCGATGACACACGGCTGCACGGCGGAGGTAACGGTCCTGGCCGGTGAGCCGCCGTTGCGCAATGACGCCCGGCTTGCCGAGGTGACAAGCCGCCACCTCGGCTCCCTCGGCCTGGGCATCGGCGGGCCGCTGCACTCCTGCGGGGCGGACGACTTCGCCTACTTCACGGAGATCCTTCCCGCCCTGATGCTCTTCGTCGGAGTCGGCGACGGCAGCTCCATGCGGCTGCACGACCACGAATTCCTGCCGCCAGACGCAACGGTCAGTATCACGGCGCGAGCGCTGCTCGCCGGTTACCTGGCCGCGGCTGAGATCTTCGGCGAGCGCGTGTTAACCGCGGCGCACGGCGACTTAGCCTGCCGGTAGCTTGTCCGGCGGGCTTGACCAGCTGAGCGTGATCCGCTACGTGACACGCCGCGCGAGGGCGGGACGCGCTGATCGCGCGCTGACCCGCCGCGATCACCCGGAGCCGTTGAGGCTGACGTTGTAGACGGTTGCCTGGAAGGTGCCGGAGCCGTCTGGCGGCAGCTTGGTAAACCAGATGAGTACATAACGAGCGCCGCGCGCCGGTGTGGTGAGCTGCAGGTCGACCTGCCCACCCGCGCCGGTTACCCGCGCCACCTGATGGGTGTCGGCGAGCGAGGCTGCTGCCGCGCCGGTGCGCACCTGGAAGTCGGCGCCTGGCAGGCTGCCGAGCGTGATCTTTATACCCGTGATCGTCACTGGCCGGCCCATGTCAAGGAGCAGCCCGGTGCCGGGTTTCAGGTTCCCGAACAGCGCCGTGGTGTACCAGGCTGTGTGCCAGGCAGTTGCCGGGCTGCCGTCGATCGCCTGCTCGGCCTGCTGGGCGCCGCCCGCGCCCTGGCCGTCGCCGTAGGGATCGAAGGTCGCCGCGCTGGCCGGGATTACCGAGGCATGGCGCCCTGGGGCCGTAACGCCGGCGGTGCCGTTGGGCGTCGATAGCCCGTGCGCAAGCAGCCAGCCGCCGGCCACGCTGGCGGCGATGACAAGCAGGACAGCGGCAATGCGCAACGCCTTGGCCACCGCGGTCGGCTCAGGCCTGGCAGGCTCTGGCCGGGTAGGGGCTGGCCCGGTAGGCCCGGCACGCCCGGCACGGGTAAGCCCGGCAGCCCGGCACGGGCTGGCCCGGCAGGCCGGGCCCGGGCTGGCCCGGCGGGGGCCGAGGCGTCGGCGGCGGGGGCTGATCTGGACGGGGCTGCGGCTGCAGGCGCCGCGGTCGCTGGGCTCGTGGCTGTCCCCGGACCGGGAGTGGCCGGGTCTGCGGTGGCTGGGACGGCAGGCGCGGAACCTGAAGGCCCGGACGGAGGGACGGGCCGGGGAGCCGGCCAGGCGTCAGCCGCGCCGGACGCTGTGGTCGGTGTCATGGTAAGCGGCTGAGTCAGCGGCCGTGCTGACGCCGGGCGCCGTCGGGCTTCCGCCGGGTCGGCGCGGGGTCCCGCCGGGTCGGCCGCCGCGGCGTCCCGCCGGGTCCGGCCAGGCGCCTTGGCCGCCGGCGGGGTCGGCGAGCGTCGCAGGTGCGGCGCCCGGCCGAGGGACAGGCTGAGCGGCTGGGTAACGCTGGGCGCCAGGATGAGCGGCGCCGAGCGAGCGCTGATGCCGGTCGCGGCCAGCGCGATGGCTAGCCCGGCCGGGCTAAGGATCGGTGGCTCCTCGCCGCTGGCCTCCCCGGACAGCGCCCGGCAGGTGATCGCGTCGATGTCGCGGGGTACGTGTGCCTGCAGCTCACGAGGGCTGGCCACGCGCCCGGCCGAGCGTGGCGCGGCGGGCAGCCTGGTCTGCTGCTCGCCAGGCCAGTAGCCGGTGAGCGCGGCATACAAGAGGCTGGCCAGGCCCCGGGTGTCGGCGAGAGCCGGGTCGTCGGCCGCCGTCCCGGCGAGCGCCGCCTCGGTCGCGAGCCCGGTGATCTTCACATTTGAACGCGTGTTGCACCACACGCAATCCGGGGTCAAGCACAGGTGGGCAAGCCCGGCCGCATGCGCTACTGAAATGGCGCCGGCAGCCTCGATGATGATCTCGACAGCGCGCCGGGGTTCGAGCGGGCCGATGGCGAGGACATCATCGAGACGCTCGCCTGAGGGCCACTCGGAGACTATGTAGCGGTGCCGCGGGCTGTCGTCAGCGTCGAAGATCTGGACCAGCCGGCGGTCATTCAGCTGAGATGCGGCGCGCGCGGCCGCCACAACCTGGCCGAGGCGGCGGAATCCGGGCACGAAAGTGCGCACGCTGACCGCACGGTTGAGGGCTTTATCGGTCGCCTTCCACAGTGACGATCCGCCCTCATCGCTCAGCCGCTCGTCGAGCCGGTACCGGTCGGCCAAGCGCTGCGCATCGCCATGCGGCCGCGTATCACCGCCGCCAGGTCCGGCTGGTTCGGCTGGTTCGGCGGATTCGGCAGTCGCGGCTGACCCTGCGCCTTCGTCGGCCACTCCCGCGTTCTCGCCGGGCAGCCCCGCACCCGGCCCGGCCCGTCGCGCAGCCTCATCGGCCGACGGCGCGGCCGGCTCAACGCCGCTGCGCGCTGGTCCTCGTGCCATTGCCCTCCGCTCCTCGCACGTACCAAGCAAACCGCCGAGCCTACCGAGGTGATAGAGCCGTTGGTCCCCGCACGGGGCCCCGACTGGCGGCGAAAGCGGCTGGCGCGCGACGCCCCGTGCCTGACCTGAGTCAATGCGTAGTCAATTTGCGACCGAAGGCTGTAAAAGGGCTGGCGAAAGGATCTGTATACCGAGTAGCATGCTTGACATGATATCTGTTTGCGGTGGGTCGTGAGCGTCCGGCACGCGCTGCTCGCGCTGCTGAGCGAGGGGCCCAAGTACGGGCTGCAGTTGCGTGAGGAGTTCGAGGCGCGGACCGGTGAGGTGTGGCCGCTGAACGTGGGCCAGGTGTACACGACGCTGCAGCGGCTCGAGCGTGACGGGCTGGTCGAGTCGGAGGGCGACCGGGGACGACGGCCCGCAGAAGGGGTTCCGGATCACCGCCGACGGTGCGCAGGAGCTGGCCGCCTGGCTGCGCACGCCGCCGGACCTGGCGTCCCCGCCCCGCGACGAGCTGGTGATCAAGGTGCTGGTGGCGCTGCGGGTGCCCGGCATCGACGTGCAGGAGGTGATCCAGGTGCACCGCCGGTACCTGGTTGAGCTGATGCAGCAGTGGACGCGGATCAAGGAAGACGAAGGCCGAGTTCGACCTGGGCCTCGCGCTGGTGGTCGACGCCGAGCTGTTCCGGCTGGACGCGGTGATCCGGTGGCTGGACGCCGCCGACGGGCGGCTCAAGCGGGCCGCCGCCGAGCCGCCCCGGCCGGTTCCCGTCGGGTTGCCGAGACTACGACGCAGAGTGGGAGTGCAGCGATGACCGTGCTAGAGATGCGGGGCGTGTCGAAGACCTACGGGCAGCAGGCTGCCGAGGTTCACGCGCTGCGCGAGCATCGACCTCTCGGTCGAGCCCGGCGCGATGGTGGCGGTGATGGGACCGAGCGGCTCGGGCAAGAGCACGCTGCTGACCATCGCCGGCAGCCTGGAGGACCCGACCAGCGGTGAGGTGCTGGTCGGCGGCGCGGCGCTGTCGGGGATGTCGCGCAACGCTAAGGCCCGGCTGCGGCGGCGCACGGTCGGGTTACGTGTTCCAGGACTTCAACCTGCTGCCCGGGCTGACCGCCGCCGAGAACGTCGCCCTGCCACTGGAACTCGACGGCATGGCCGCCGGGAAGGCTCGCGCGGCGGGGCTTCGGCGCTGGACGGCCTGGGCCTGGCCGAGCGGGCTTCCCGGTTCCCCGATGAGCTGTCAGGGGGCGAGCGCCAGCGGGTGGCGATCGCGCGCGCGGTGGTCGGCGAGCGGCGTCTGCTGCTGGCCGACGAGCCGTCCGGGGCCCTGGACTCGGTCAACGGCGAAGCGGTGATGCGGCTGATCCACGAGGCGTGCAAGCGGGGCGTGGCCGCCGTGGTGGTGACCCACGACGCGCAGCTGGCCTCGTGGGCCGACCGGGTGGTGTTCCTGCGCGACGGGCGCATCGTCGACCAGACCGCGCCGCTGCCTGGGCCGGAGTCGCTGCTCACGCCGGGCCCGGTCCAGTGAGCACGGCGCTGCACGAACGCCCGGCGCCGGCGGGAGCCCGTAACGGGGGCGTTCCCGCCCGCCGCGCCGTGATCCGCTGGGCCTGGCGGATGTTCCGCCGCGAGTGGCGCCAGCAGTTGCTGGTCCTGGCGCTCATCGTGGTCGCCGTGGCCGCCACTTTCCTCGGCGCTGCGGTGGCCACCAATACGCCGCCGCCGGCCGGCGCTGGCTTCGGCACCGCCCAGGACCTCGCCAGCTTCCAGGCGCCCGATCCGCACCTGGCCGCCCAGATCGCCGCCCTGCAGCACCGTTTCGGCCGGGTCGACGTCATCGAGGACCAGACCGTCGCCATTCCCGGCTCGATCAACACCTACGACCTGCGCGCCCAGAACCCCCGCGGGCCGTTCGGGCAGCCGATGCTCTCGCTGGTCAGCGGGCACTACCCCGCGGGGCCGGGCCAGGTGGCCGTGACCGACGGCGTGGCGTCCGCGTTCAATCTGAAAGTCGGGGACGTCTGGCGCCAGGATGGCACGGCCCGACGAGTGGTCGGCATCGTCCAGAACCCGCAGAGCCTGCTGGACGAGTTCGCCCTCGTGGCGCCGGGCCAGGTCCGGACGCCGAGCCAGGTCACGGTCCTGTTCGACGCACCGGGGGCGGACCGCGCCTCCCTCGGCCCGAACGTTACGACGCGGTCGGCAGCGGCACAGAGCAACCCGATCAACCCGGAGACGATCGTGCTCGCCCTGGCCACGGTCGCGATGCTCCTCATCGCGCTGGTGGCGAGTGGGGGGCTTCACGGTCCTGGCGCAGCGCCGGCTGCGCTCGCTCGGGATGCTCGGCTTCGCTGGGCGCCACGGACAAGCACATCCGGCTCGTGGTCCGGGCCAACGGCGTCGTCGTCGGTATCTGCGGCGCGCTGATCGGGGCCGCCCTGGGCCTCGTGGCCTGGGCTGGCCTACCGGCCGCGCCTTGAAACGAGTGCTCACCACCTGATCGGCGTGTTCCAGCTGCCGTGGCTGGTGATCGGCGTGGCGATGGTCCTGGCCGTGGTGGCCACATTCGTGGCGGCCTCCTGGCCGGCCCGCTCGATCACCAGGGTCCCCATCGTGACCGCCTTGTCCGGAAGGCCTGCGCCGCCTAAGCAGGTGCACCGCTCGGCCGTGCCGGGCGTTGTTCTCCTGGTGGTCGCCGGGTTCCTGCTGTCGTACTCCGGCGGCAGCAACGGCAACGGTGGCGGCGCGGCGCCCGCACTGCTCCTCGGGCTCGTCGCCCTCGTCGTGGCGGTGCTGCTGCTGTCGCCGCTGTGCCTGACCTTGCTGGCCAGGTTCGACGGCGGGCCCCGATCGCGGTGCGCCTGGCCCTGCGCGACCTGGCCCGCTACCGGGCGCGGTCGGGCTCAGCCCTGGCTGCGATCAGCCTCGGCGTGCTGATCGCCGTGCTCGTCTGTGTGCTCTCCGCGCAGCGGTACGGGAACGTCCTCGACTACGCCGGGCCCAACATGGCGTCGAACCAGCTCATCGTCTACACGCCCAACGGTCCGGGCGGTGGCGGCGGGCCCAGCGGTCCGGGCGGTGGCGGCGGGCCCGGCGGGCCTGCGGCCGCAAGCACGCCGAAGTCGATGACGCAGACCGTGCATGCCATCGTTACCGGCGCTCGGCTCCACCGATGTCGTCACGCTCGAGCAGACCAGCGCCAATCTCCAGCACGCCGCATCCGGGCGTCAATGGACCGGGCAGATCTACGTCGCCACCCCGCAGCTCCTGCGGGCCTTCGGGATCAAGGCTTCTGACGTCGACCCCGCCGCCGACATCCTCACCATGCGGCCAGGCCTGTCCGGCATCTCCCACATGCAGCTTCGCTACGGCAACAACGGCCAGGGACCGGGGACGCAGGGGCCGGGGACGGACTCGTTCCCGTGCCCGAAGAACGGCTGCCTGGCTAACCCGGTGATCCAGGAGGTCAGTGCCCTGCCCTCCGGCACGTCGGCACCCAACACCGTGATCACCTCCCGCGCCATCCGCGAGCTCGGCCTGCAGACCAGCACGGCCGGCTGGCTCATCCAGACGCCGCACCCGCCCACCGCCGCGCAGATCAGCAATGCCAGGCTCACCGCCTCGGCGGCGGGCCTGACCATCGAGACCAAGAACAGCATTCCCGCGTCATCGGAGATCATCAACTGGGCCACCGTCTTCGGCATCCTCCTCGCGCTGGGCATCCTCGCCATGTCCGTCGGCCTCATCCGCAGCGAGACGTCCAGCGACCTGCGCACCCTGGCCGCCACCGGGGCCAGCAGCACGACTCGGCGCACTATCACCGCCGCCACCGCCGGGGCGCTCGGCCTGGCCGGGGCGGTGCTCGGCACGGTGGCGGCCTACATCGGCGCTGTCGCCTACGCGTGGGACAACCCCCTCGACGGCCTCGGCGAACTGTCCAGCGTCCCCACTCGGAACCTGCTGATCATCCTCATCGGCATGCCGCTGATCGCGGCGGCCGTCGGCTGGCTGCTCGCCGGCCGTGAACCAGCCGCCATCTCGCACCAGCCGATTGAGTGAAAATGGCATCCGGACGCGTGCGGTCATGGGTGTCCGGTACGCCCTGCTCGCGCTGCTGAGCGAAGGGCCCAGCTGCGGATCTCAGTTGCGCGCGGAGTTCGCGTCGGCGGCCGGCGAGGTCCGGCCGCCGAACGTGGGCCAAGTACACGCGGCGCTGCAGCGACTCGAACGCGACGGACTGGCGGAGGCCGACGGCGCTGTGGCGGACGGCTCGCGGAAGAGGTTCCGGATCACCGCGGAAGGGGAGCGGGAGCTGGCCGGGTGGCTGCGCGCGCCCCCGGATCTGGCTGCCGCGCCGCATGATGAGCTGGCCACGAAGGTTCAGCTGGCGCTGCGCGTGCCCGGCACCGACGTGCACGAGATGGTGCAGGCGCACCGCCGGTATCTGGTGGAGCTGATGCAGCGATGGACCCGGATCAAGCAGGGCAATGCCGGTCATGACCTGCGTGCGGCGCTTGCGGTCGACGCCGAACTGTTCCGGCTGGATTCATTGATCCGGTGGCTGGACGCCGCCGAAGGCCACCTCGAGCGCGCCGAAGGCCACCTCGGGCTGATCTCCGACGCCGACCGGGAGCGCGTCACCGCCCGGTTGGGCGACCACTACGTCGAGGGCCGGCTCACGCTCGAGGAACTGGACGAACGCGTCACCGCGACGCTGAACGCCAGGACCTTCGGTCACCTGCGCCGCGTCATGGCCGACCTCCCTGAGTCCACGCCCGCTCCGTAGCAGGCCTGGATGCCGCCGCCGGCGGCCGAATCTGCCCCGCCATCATGATCGCTGCGCCGGTGCCGGCCGCGGATGCGCCGAGAACCAGGGCCTGCCTGCCGCTCGCCCTGACCCCGCGCCTAGTCGTGGCATTCTGGCGGGCTCGGCGGCACGTCCAGTGCGGGGTTCCGATCGAAGAACCCGAATGGCTTGAGCCAGAACGAGATCGTGTCGACCGGCATGATCGGCCAGTCTTCCGGCCGCGTGATGTGGTGAATGCCGAACACGTACCAGAGCACGACGTCGGTGTTGTCAATGGACCGGTTCTGCGCGGTCCAGCTGGGCAGTCCGCTGTCGCCACCACTGAGGTTGGGAAACTCGCCGCACGGCCATCGCTCGTCCGGACGGTAGGGCGTGACCCACAGCGTGTGCCCGATCACCCTGGCCCGCTGCAGGACCTCAGAGGCGGGATCGATCAGCGGCGGGAAGGCTCCGCCGGGGACCAGCTTGTACCCGACCGGGGTACCGAGCCCGTTTGTGACGTTGTCGTTGACGACCTTCCAGCTCTTCTGCGAGTGCCAGTCGTAATCCTGCGTGCCTTCCGCCTCGGTGCGCAGGGGCGTCTCGCGGAGCACCAGGCCCAGCCGGTATGGATCATCATCGCTGGGGCCCTGCGGTTGTGATTGCACCGCATACACCGTGTTGGCGGTCCCGTCCACGTCAAGATCGAGGCGTGCCACGATGAAGTGCTGATGGAAGGGCGCGTACGTCCGCTGGTCCACCAGCGTGCCGAACGGCGGCTGGCGCCCGTCGCCGAAGTAGGAGGTGACCAGGATGCCGGTGGCGCGTACCTCGCACTCGATATTGCCGTCCTGGTAGAACCGCCAGTACACCAGGTACTCGTAGTTCGCCACGGTGACCTGGAACGACACGACGAGCCGCCGGGCCCGGCGGACTTCGGCGCCGGTCACGTGATCCACATGCTTCCAGCCGACCCCGTTGTCCTCCTCGTGAATGCAGATGGCCCGGGAGATGACGCGCGGTTCACCGGCCGAGTCGTGCACGACCGCGTCCAGGTAGGTGATCTCGCCCAGGCAGTCACAGCCGCGTTCGAGCGAGGCGGTCATGAAACCCAGGCCCCACTCGCCGATGTCGAAAGCGGTCCGGCGGTAATGATCGCTAGTCGGATCCCGGTAGGGCACGACCATCTCCGCGAACGAGAGCCGGTGCGCGATCGGCCGCAGGCGGCCGGCGTCGCGGTATCCCACCTCGTGCAGGACCAGGCCCTCCCGGTAGTTGAAGCCAAGCCGCAGCTCCCAGTTCTGCCAGGTCAGGTGCCTGCCCGCCACGGTGAACGAGACGCCTTCGGGCTGGCTGATGTGCAGTGGCGCTACTTCGCGCAGCGGCATCGGGAGGAACTTGGACGCGTACTCGCCCATCACCTCGGGCGGGCCGGCCGCCCCGGGGCCGTCCGAGATCGTCCTCGAGCTCGAGCAGCGTCATCTGGTTGAGGTCCACCACGGGATGCAGCCCGCTGACGTGATGCGCGTACGGGTTGCCGTCCTCGCTGCCCCGGTACCAGACGTCTGACCAGCCCAGCCGCAGGCCGCGGTAGCGAGGCGGAACGAGCGCGGCGCCGTAGGCCCAGACATCGGTGAGCACCCGGGCCCGCTCGGTCAGCCCGCGCCGGGCGAGCGCCGCCGCCAGCAGCGGGTGGTCGCGGAGCATCTCGTCGCACTCGTGCCACTCGTCCAGCGTCATGTTCGGCTGCTGACCAGGCAGCGGCTCCCAGGCCGTGACGGCATCGTCGGCGCTGCCAGGCAGCGACACCACTGCACGGTAAGCCTGCCCGTCATCGCGGTTCCAGCAGACGGCGACCGCCGCGCGGACGCCCGGAACCTCCGGCGCGTCCTTGGCTGGCTCCTTGAGCTCGATCGACGCGAACCGCCACCGCGGGCCGACCGACCGCTCCCGCCGCAGCGCCGCGGCGACCCGGCGGAACTCCCCGGCGGTCAGCGGGTCGAGCGGGTGAGCCGGTCCGGCGCTCGCGGAACCGTTCCCGTGCTGGTGCGACGTGCTCAACGATGCCTCCCCGTGACGTGCGTGCCGACGTCAGCCCGCGGCCAGTCCTACCAGAAGCTTGATCTATCTTCGCGTCGACCCGCACGCCGAGGCGGTGGCCGCCACCCTCGACTGGTTCAGCGGGGCTGGCCCGTCTGCCGCCGCCGAAGCAGCAGCCAGCCGATCGCGCCGATAACCACTATCCCCCCGGCGATGATGCCGCCGATGGCGGCCGGCGGAACGCCCCCGCCGGAGCCGCCCGTCGACTGGCTGCCCGGCTTGGCCGGGCTAGGAGTCGGTATCGGGGCCGGCGTGGCTGATCCGGCCAGCTTCGACGCGGTGAAAGCGACGACCTGGTTGGCCGCGGGAGCCAGCAGCAGGCCGTCCCCGACGCTCGGGGTCGGGAAGTGATTGGCGACTGCCCCGATCGAGGCCTGCTGCCTGACCTTGCCGGTCGCCGGATCGAGGCCGTACAGGGTGCCGTTCTGCCCGATGGTCCAGACCAGGCCCGCGGCCACGATGGGCGGGCCGCCGCCCATTCCGGAACTCCACGCCAGCGAGACCGCGGCCGGGGAGCTTGCCCCCTGGACCGCGATAATCCCGCTCAGGCAGGGCAGGTAGGCGGTCGCGCCGACCACCGCGACACCGCCGTCTATGTCGCTGCCGCACACCTGTCCGGTCGCGGCCTGCTGCCCGCCGATGCTGCCGAGGTGCGCGCCGTTGAGGAGATAAACGATCCGGGATTTCCCGGTCAGGAGCACCTGGCCGTCGGACAGCAGCACCGGCACGGTGGACATATCGAGATCATTAGCGTTGTTCGATGCCCAGCTGGCGGGCGCGAAAAACTGCAGCAGCCGCAGTGACGAGGACAGCTCAAGCGCCGCATCACTGTCGTCGAAGGCATGGCCAGCCGAATGAACCGAGCCGTTCCCCGTGCTGACCCAGATGTTGCCGGCGCTGTCGACGGCCGGCGCCGCACCGCCCATCCAGACCGCACCCTGTGACTCACCGGCGCCGCCGTCGACGGTGAAGTCGGTCGGCGCGCCGCCGGTTTCGGGGACCGCTACCACCCTGCCCCGGTAGCTGGCGCAGTCTCCGTAGTTGCCGCCGAAGCCGAACACCACCCGGCCGGCGTCCAGGTTCAGGCCGGTCCGCTGCAGCAGCGCCGCGGTATCTGCGCCGGCCGGGTCCACGTCCTGGCTCATCTCGCGCTTCCCGGAGCTGGTGCTCAGGCCGACCAGCACATGGGCGGGCTTCCCGCGCACCAGTTCGTCGGCGACCACGAAGATCTCGCTCCGGGACCGGTCGATCACCGGCGTACCCGTGATGCCCACGGTCGGACTGATGTCACCGCAGGGGAGCGATCCTGATGGCACCGGGCTGGCCAGGTGCGCTGACCAGACGACGGCGCCGGTGCCGGGGGAGAGCGCGTACACCGTGTCGTTTTCGGTGGCTACGTAGATCCGCCCCGACCAGACGAGCGGCTCGCCGTAGATCTCGCCATCAAGAGCGGGTGACGTCCAGGCCCGGTGACTGGTGTCGACCGTGACCGCCGAGTTCACGACGCCGCTGCCGACCGGATCATGGTGGTACACCGTCCAGGAGCTGGAGCTGGAGCTGGAGCCGGAGCCGGAAGCCGGGCTGGAGCTGGCGCCGGAGGCCGGGCTGGAGCCGGAAGCCGATCCGGCCCCCGAAGCCCCGGCTGAGCCCGAAGCTGCGGCCAGGACCGCCGCACCTGCCGTGCCGCCCGCGATGCCCCAGGTCATCATGGCCATGGCCAGCAGCCAGGTCCACCTGGCCGGCCCGCGCCGCCGCGTTCTCATGGCAGCATTGTCGCGCAGCAGCCAGCCCGGCGCTGCCGTCGCGCGCTACCGGCACCAGCAAGATCCAGTCTTGTCAGGCCAGCTGCTGACCGTCGATCGTCAGCTCGACCCGCTCGTTGTAGAAACACATCAGGCCGGCGATCTTCGCCGCTGCCGGGATCGGGTACTCGTAGCTCCACACGAGATCGTCGTGGGCCTCGCCGCCCGCCTGCACTGACCAGTACGAGGCTTCGCCCTTGAACGGGCAGGTGGTGTGCCGGTCGGTCGGCCGCAGCAGCTCGGTCCGCACGTCCTCCCTCGGCAGGTAGTAGCGGGTAGGCAGCCCGGTCTCGGCCAGCAGGACGGGCCGGTCCGAATCGGCCAGCTTCACGCCGGCCAGGGTCACCTCGACGTGAAGTTTCGCCGGAGTAATGGTGATCTTGTGTCCAGTAGCCATGCTGGTGTCAACCCGGGGCCACCCGGCATGATTCCGGCGGCACCTCACCCGTCGCCAACGGCGAGGATGCGGGTGGCCAGGGAAAGCAGCTCCGAACGAACCATCCGCGTACTCGCGGACGTGGCAGGCACCCTGACGCCGTGGCGTACCCGGCCCGGCCCGCGAGCACTCATACACGCGCTGGCTACGACTCCGCGGTGATCCAGTCCGCCACGGTACGGATCACGAACGCCTGCCACTCCTGGCTCTGCGGGTTCAGGTACTGCGGGTCGTCGTGCACCGCGAACCCGTGCTGCGCACCCTCGATCTCCACCAGCTTGTGCTCGACCGTGAACCGGCTCATGGCCGAACGCGAGGCCTCGACCGGCACGAACGTGTCCTTGGTGCCGTGGACCACCAGCGTCGGCGCCGTGATCTCCGGCAGCACAGCTAGCACGTCGAACCAGAAGACCTCGTTGAGAATCGGGCGGCCGTGCCGGAGCGTCGGCGTGAACTGGATGAAACCGTCCCGCTCAAGCTGCCGCGCCGCCTCCTCATCGAGATGGTCATCCGTCCAGTAGGGACGGCTGTCGATGGTGCGCTGCTTGTAGTCGAGCTGCGGGTTGAGCAGCACCAGGCGGTCAAGCTCGCCCGACCGCCGCGCTGCGTAGTACGCGCAGACGCCGCCAGCGAAGCTCGCACCGAGCAAGCTCAGCCGACGAGCACCGGTCGCTTCGCGCGCGTACTCAAGCGCCACCCTGATGTCGTTGAGGATGGTGGCGAGCGTCAGCTCCTCCTGACGACCCTCACTCTCACCGTGACCGCGGAGGTCGAAAGCGCAAGGACGCCACGCCAGCCTCACCAAGCCCGCTCGCCAGCCGCGTGAAGAAGCCGCCCTCCTCACGGGTGACACCGCCACCGTGGACCAGGACCACAGCATGCTCGGGCTGTCGGCTGGGTGTAACGAGCGTGGCAGCCAATTGGAGGCCGTCGAGAGTGCGAAAAGTTACGGGCTTGCTCTGCACGGACAGCGGACTCCCATCTGTCGGATGCGCAGGCTCCCATACTCCCAGGACGGGAGATGCACAGCAGTACCTCCTGCCACGGAACGTCATCTGTCCAGCGAACTGCAAGGCACCGCTAACGGCCGGATATGACGGAGTCCCGTCCCCCACAGAAGGTGACGGGACTCCCAGGTCATGCAGCACATTGCGCTGCCCTAGAGGATTACCGGTGCTACCAGGTCTCCTTACGCGGCATCATGCATGCGACGAACCAGCGCGGCGGGCCCGGGCCAGGCAATCGGGAAGCAGTTCAAGAACACCAGCGCGATGTTCTCGACGTGCCTGACCACGGCGATCGTGGTGGGCAGGACGTACAAGGCCGCGAGGCCGGACTCGTCGCCGCGGCGATTACAGACGACTCATGGGGGCCGCGTCAGCGCACCGCCAGAATGCCTGGTGACCTGGTGGTGTGGCGTCCTGGCCCAGGGCCACCTGCCTCGCCTGCAGATCGGGATGCCCCAGAAACTTTCCCACGAGCCCGGCCGGTCCTCCGATGCAGGTCCAGTCGTCGTCCCACAGCGTCGAGATCAGCCACGAGCGATCGGCCGGGAACATCAAGTTGGGCAGGGCACCCTTCCAGAACGACGAAAGGCCGCTCCGGCGCCAGGTGGCGGCCTGCTCTGGCCCCGCCTCTACCAGCACGTAATGCCATCCTGAATACAAGGTCACCATCGGCGCATCGGGGAACACAATGTCATCGGCACCGGTGTCGAGATACCCAAGCCACCACGGCTGGCCTGGCGAGTGTCCGCTCAGCAGACCGAGCACAACCCGGTCGTGTCCTTCCTGCCCGTCACCTCCGTATGGCAGCACGATCGTGGCGTAAGCCTCGAAGACCGGCGGAATGGCGGCGGTGATGGTCCGGCCTGCGGAGGTGCCGTTGGCGATCCACCCGGACTCGGCGTCAGTCCCGATTCGACAGGTGCTGCCGTCCCTGGCCAGCCTGACCGGCAGCACCTCAGACGTCATCGGCGCTTCGGGATTGAGGCGTGGCAGGGGGAAAGGTGCCGGGCGCGGATCCTCTGCAGGCATGCCACTAATCTAGATAGCCCCCGCGTCGGCGGTTGCGAACAGGTCGATCCCCTGACCGGCCGTAAATGATGCGCGCAGGAGGAACGTCGGCATGGACCGGATGAACGCAGCCGTCGTGACATCGTTCGCAGAGCCGCCGCACTACCAGCGGGCCGAGGTCCCGCAGCCGCGAACCGAGGACGAGATGCTGGTCGACGTCCTCGCCGTCGGCCTGCACCCGCGCGTCCGGACCGGCGCCGCCGGGGCTCACTACACCAGCACCGGCACATTGCCGATGATCCCCGGCATCGACGCGGTCGGGCAGCGGCCCGACGGCCGCCGGGTCTACTTCGTGGCGGCCGACGACGTGACCGGCACGATGGCGGACAAGGCGCTCGCCGGCGCGCGCCGCTCAATCGAGCTGCCCGACGATGCCGATGTCGCCAAGATCGCCGCCGCGATGAACCCGGCGATGTCATCGTGGGTCGCCCTGCGCCACCGTGTTCCGATCGAGCCAGGGCAGAGCGTCCTGGTTCTCGGCGCGACGGGCAACGCCGGAGCGATGGCCGTACAGGTGGCCAGACGGCTCGGCGCTGGACGCGTCGTCGGCGCCGGACGCGATCCTGGCCGGCTACGCGCGCTCACCTCGGCCGGCGCGGACGACGTCGTCCAGCTGACCGACGACGGCGACGCGACGGGCAGGGCGCTGGCTGCCGCAGCCGCCGAGTCCGACATCGTCCTCGACTACTTGTGGGGCACGCCCGCGCAACAGGCGATCGTCGCGCTCCTCACCGCGCGGACCGACCGCAGCCGCGCGATGAACTGGATCCAGATCGGCTCGGTCGCCGGCCCGACGATCGAGCTGCCGTCAGCGGCCCTGCGCTCGGCCAACTTCCGCCTTCAGGGCAGCGGCCAGGGCGCCGTCTCAGCGGGGGCCTACCTCGCCCAGCTGCCCGCACTCATCGGCGAGATCAACGCAGGCGCGATCGCGGTCCAGGCGAACACCATGCCGCTGGCCGATGTGGAGCAGATCTGGACCCGGGCGGACCTGCCCGGCGAGCGCACTGTGCTGGTGCCATAGCCCGGATGCCGGGATCTGGCCCGCGGCCGCGCCCCATGGCAATGGTCACCTTACGAGAAAGGCACTCGATCGGCGCCGCCTGGTAATGCGACGATGGGCCCATGGCACCTACGACCAGCGCTGGCTCCCGGCAGGGATCGGGGACTACTGGGATTGGGCCGCCGATGGCTGTCGGTCTCAGGGGGATCCACAAGCACTTCGGCTCAGTCCAGGCGGTGCGGGGCATCGATCTCGACATTGCTTCCGGTGAGATCGTCGCTTTCCTTGGCCCCAACGGAGCGGGCAAGACCTCAACCATTGACATCATCCTTGGTCTGTCCCAGCCCAGCGCCGGCGAGGTGTCGGTGTTTGGCAGGCACCCGCGGCAGTCCATCGCACGCGGGCTTGTCTCTGCGGTGCTGCAGACCGGCGGCCTGCTCAAGGACCTCACCGTTGGCGAGACCGCCGAGTACACCGCGAGCTTGTTCGCGCAGTCCAGGCCGGTGCAGGAGGTCCTGAGCCGGGCGGGCATCTCGGGCATCGCCGACCGCAAGGTCGGCAAGTGCTCGGGCGGCGAGCAGCAGCGGCTGCGATTCGCCATGGCGCTGCTGCCCGACCCGGAGCTACTAATCCTCGACGAGCCCACGACCGGAATGGACGTCGAGGGCCGACGCGGCTTCTGGGCGGCGATCAGGCAGGACACCGCCGAGGGGCGAACCGTGCTGTTCGCCACGCACTATCTCGAAGAGGCCGACGCCTACGCCGACCGGATCATCCTCGTGCGCCACGGGCAGATTGTCGCCGACGGCACCGCGGCGGAGATCAAGGCGATGGCGGCGGGCCGGACGGTGCGCGCCACGCTGCCTGGCGCTGACGAGACCGCGCTGCGCCGCATACCCGGCGCAGACAGCGTCGAGGTGCGCGGTGACACGGTCCTCGTGCATTCCAGCGACAGTGACGCAGTGGCCAGGTACCTGCTGACCAGCACGGCGGCCCGGGACCTGGAGATCATCGCTCGCGGCATCGAGGACGCTTTCATCGCACTGACCAGCGACGACAACACCACCAGCAGCACGGGAGCAACGCGATGACAACGTCGGCCGGCATCCGGGACCTGGACGCCCGCCAGGCCCCAAGCATGGGCGGATTCAACCTCACCGTGCTCAGGCTTGAGGTGCGCCGCCTGCTGCGCAACCGGCGCACCCTCCTGTTCGCGACGATTGCGCCCGCGTTTTTCTTCCTGATCTTCGGTCTTAACGCGGCGTACGCGAATGAGCGCGCCGGGCACGGTAACGTCTCTGCGTTCGTCATGATCAGCATGGCGCTCTACGGTGCCGTGCTCGCGACCACGAGCGGCGGCGCGCTGGTGTCAATCGAGCGTGCCGCCGGCTGGAGCCGCCAGCTCCGGCTGACCCCGCTGTCGGCGCCGGCCTACATCACCATCAAGGTGCTGACCGCACTGGTACTCGGGCTCGTCTCGGTTCTGGTGGTCTATGCGGTCGGGGCCCTGACCGGCAAGCCGTCGATGCCTGGCTATCTGTGGATCGCCACCGGGCTCAGTGTCTGGATCGGCTCACTGCTGTTCGCGGCGTTCGGTTTGTTCATGGGCTATCTGCTGCCTACCGAGAATGTCATGCAGATCCTGGGCTTCGTGCTCATCCTGTTCGCCTTCGGCGGCGGCCTGTTCATCCCGCTCAGCCAGTATTCCCACCTGCTTCGGACGCTTGCCATGTACACGCCGCTCTACGGCCTCAACGAGCTCACGCATGCGCCGCTGCTCGGCGTCGGCGTCGACGTCGCATGGGTCGCCAACGTCCTGGTCTGGCTGGTCATTTTCGCTGGCGGCGCGATATGGCGGTTCCGTAAGGACACCGCGCGGGTCTGAGGTTCCCGTCGGACCGGCACCGGACCGGGTCCCACGCGCCGCGAGCCCGGTCCCGGTCCGGTCCGGTCCGGTCCGGTCCCGGTCCGGTCCGTCGGTCCTCGCGGTCCCTCGGTCGTTGTCATGCCGCGGAGGCTACCTCCGGTGTCCCGGTGGCCGCTGGCAGACTTGAGAGTGCCAGACGTGCCAGACGCGGATTACGCGGACATATCGCTGCCGGTGCCGGATCAGCCCGGCGCGGTCGCCGAGGCTGGCCCCGTCCCTGAAGCCGGGCGTGTCCCTGAAGCCGGGCGTGTCCCTGAAGCCCGGCTCTCTCGCGGAGGTCGGCGCGGTCACGGCGTTCTGGCGGGAGCTTGGGCTGCCCGGCCTGGTGGATGTGCACACCCATTTCATGCCGCCGAACGTGCTGGCCAAGGTCTGGGCTTTCTTCGAGGACGGCCGCGCCGCGACCGGGCAGGCCTGGCCGATCGTCTACCGGCAGCCCGAGAAGGACCGGCTGGCGCTGCTGCGGGCCTTCGGCGTGCGCAGGTTCAGCGCGCTGCTTTACCCGCATAAGCCAGGCATGGCTTCCTGGCTGAACTCGTGGGCGGCTGACTTCGCGGCCAGGATCCCGGACGCCCTGCACAGCGCCACCTTCTTCGCCGAGCCCGACGCGGTCGGCTACGTAGCGGAGGCGATTGCCGCGGGTGCCCGGCTGTTCAAGGCGCACCTGCAGGTGGGCGGTTACGACCCGCGGGACGAGTTGCTTGACCCGGTGTGGGGACTGCTCGCCGAGGCGGCGGTGCCGGTGATCGTGCATTGCGGCTCGGCTCCCACGCCAGGGCCGTATACGGGCCCCGGCCCGATGTCGGCGGTGCTCGCCCGCCATCCGGGGCTGATCGCGATCATCGCCCATCTCGGTGCACCCGAGTATGGCGAGTTCCTCGGCCTCGCACAGCGGCATCCGGGTGTCCATCTCGACACCACGATGGCCTTTAGCGGTTTCCTTGAGCGCCTGGCTCCGTTCCCCGCCGACCTGCGTCCCCAGCTGGCCGCGGCGGGCGACCGCATTCTGCTGGGCAGCGACTTCCCCAACATCCCTTATCCCTATCTGCACCAGCTGCAGGTCCTGGCCAGTCTCGGGCTGGGCACCGAGTGGCTCCGCGCCGTCTGCTATGAGAACGCGGTCCGGCTGCTCGGCCTCTGAGGCTGCGCGCCGCGCTGGATCTGCAGGAGGAACTCGGTATTCGACGCGGTTTCGCGCGTTTTGGCAAGGAGCAGCTCGATGGCCTGCTGGGCGTCGAGTTCGGCGAGCACTCCGCGGAGCACTGCCATAACGGCGCCTTCCTCCGCGGACATCAGCAGTTCGTCCCTGCGGGTGCTCGATGGCGTCACGTCGATCGCCGGGAAGATGCGCTTCTCGGCGAGGTCGCGCCGCAGCCGCAATTCCATGTTGCCGGTGCCCTTGAATTCCTCGAAGAACACGTCGTCCATCCGCGAGCCGGTCTCCACCAGGGCAGTGGACAGGATAGTGAGCGAACCGCCCTCCTCGATATTCCTGGCGGCGCCCAGGAACTTGCGCGGCGGGTAGAGAGCGCTCACGGCGACGCCGCCGGCCAGGATGCGGCTGCTTGACGGGGCGGCGAGGTTATAGGCGCGGCCAAGCCGGGTGATGGAGTCCAGGAGCACGACGACGTCGCGGCCAAGCTCGACCAGGCGCTTGGCGCGCTCGATCGCCAGTTCGGCGACCGCGATGTGCTCGGCCGCAGGCTGGTCGAAGGTGGCGCAGATGACCTCGCCGCGTACGGATCGCCGCAGGTCGGTGACCTCTTCGGGCCGCTCGCCCACGAGCACGACCATCAGGTGGACTTCGGGATGATTGGCGGCGATCGCCGCCGCGAGCGCCTGGAGCACCATCGTCTTGCCCGCCTTCGGCGGGGACACGATCAGGCCGCGCTGGCCCTTTCCGATGGGGCTGACCAGGTCGATTATCCGCGCTGTCGGCGAACCGCCGGCAGCTTCCAGGCGGAGGCGCTCGTTCGGGTACAGCGGCGTCAGCTTGGCGAAGTCCGGGCGGTCCTTAGCGCTGCTGGGGTCCCGGCCGTTGACGGCCTCGATGCTGACCACAGTGATTTTCGCCGCCGCCGCCCCGTTTTTCGCTGCTGCGTTTTTCGCTGCTGCGCCGTTTGTTCGCCGCCGCGCCGTTTTTCGCTGCCGCCCCGTTTTTCGCCGTGTTGCCGCCGTGGCGGGCCGCTCGGGCGGTACCCTCGACGTGATCACCTGCGCGCAGGCCGTATTGGGCGAGGAGGGCGGTCGGCAGCTGGATGTCGTCCCGGCTGTGCTGGTAGCCGGAGCTGCGGACGAACGCCGAGTTGCCAGCGACGTCAAGGATGCCCACTACCGGGATCGGCGGGCTTTCGTGGGTTTCCGTGGTGCGCGACGGTGCCGCGCGTGGTTCGGTAATGGCTGTCATGGGGTACCTTTCGGGAGAAAGACGCGGCTGGCCGCGTCCTGGAAAGCGGCGCGCAGGCACTAGGGCAGGCCAGGAAAAGCGCAGCGCTTATTTGACAAAATTCGCGTGAGCAACCGCGATCAGGAGGCAGACCCCAACGAGGCCAAACCACCACTTTTGATGACCGCTCTACGTCAGTACCCGGGTCTTTCCGGGGGACGGAGCCCTGCGAGCCTGCTCGGCGAAACCTGCTCAGCGAATCAGCCCGGCCCGTAACGGCGGGGATAATCGCTGAGCACGACTATATACCGGAACACCGGAGCACTGGCAAGTCATTCCCCGATGCCTGAGCCACGTCGGTCAGCCTCATGATCGTGGGTGTTTGGTGGGGCCGGCGCCCCGCCGATCGACCACGATCACGGGACATCGATCGCGATCATGGAACAAGGCGTAGCGCGCCGGTGGTGTCGCCGCTACCCGCGCGGCCCGCGGAAAACTCGCCGCCACCATCTCCGGTTCCCGAGAAGCAGCAGCCGTTCCCGCCACGTCAGCCGGGGGCCGGCTTGTGAATGCACAGGCCGGTATCGCCAGGAAGCTGGCAGTCGCCTCCGCAGTCGCCCAGGCAGTGCCGGCAATGGCGGACGGTGGGCAGCTGCGCTCCGCCAGGATTCGTCGCGCTCATGGCCCCGGGATACGCCTGTCCCCGAGGGCCAGTCAACGCGTCGGTCACCCGGCCGCGCGGCTCGGGCAGGTCCCTGTCGTACTCCTGGGCGTGCCAATCCTCGGGCACGCTCGTTCTGGCTGCTGGTTCAGGCAGGTACCGAGACGCGAAGGGGCGGCCATGGCTCGCTTGCCGAGCCGGCTCCGGAATACTGTCGCTGCATGAGCGAGCTGCTGCCGTTGTTCCCGCTAGGCACCGTGCTCTACCCGGGTCTGCTGCTGCCGTTGCACATCTTCGAGGAGCGGTACCGGCAGCTCGTCCGCGATCTGCAGGCCGGATCGCAGCCGCCGCGGTTCGGCGTCATCGCAATCCGCAAGGGCCGCGAGACGGGCGTGGATGGCATATCCGCGCTATATGAGATCGGCTGCACCGCGACGGTGCGCCAGGTCACTGAGCACGATGACGGCCGGTACGATCTGATGACCGTCGGCACCCAGCGCTTCCGGCTTGCCGAGCTTGACCAATCGCAGCCTTACTTGCAGGGAGAGGTCGACCTGCTAGCCGAGCATAGCGGTGACGAGGCGGGCGCCGCGCTCGCGGCGCAAGGCGTGCAGGTGGCCTTCCGCAGCTATCTCGGCACGCTCGCTGCACAAGGGGTGGCTCAGGTCAGCGTTCCTGACCTGCCTGACGAGCCGGTGCTGCTCTCCTATCTGGTGGCCTCGTCGATGATCGTTGATCTGAGCGACAGGCAGGTCCTGCTCGCCGAGCCCGATGCGCTGCGCCGGCTCACGGCTGAGCGAGCCCTTCTGTCCAGGGAGATATCGATACTTCGCTCCCTCGGCTCGAGGGCGGCACCGGATTTGCGGAACTCGCCCTACAACCCGAATTGAGCGACCGGATCCGGAGAGTCGGCTACGTCGCGGCGGCTACGTGGAGACGGTGCCGTGGAAGACGGTGCCGTCGAAGTGGATGTCGAGGCGCTGGATGTCGAGGAGCTGGATGGCGAGGGCGACGGTGCGGGTGACGAGGAAGACGGCGACGAGGGGGACGGTGAGGGCGAGGATGAAGTCGGCGAATTCGACGACGGAGACGGCGAGCTGGAATAAGGCGACGGCGCCGTGGAACCTGACGGCACCGTGGAACCTGAGGGGACCGTGGAACCAGACGGCACCGTGTAACCAGACGGCACCGTGTAACCAGACGGCGGCTGGGTAGGCGATGGCTGGGTGCTGTAGTACGACGCCGCGGGCAGTACGCCAACCGGAGCGGGGGACAGCCCGCGCACGCTGGGCGGCGGGGCGAGAACGCTCCGCCGTGCCTTGCCCGGCCGGGCCAGGCCTGGCGAGGCGCGCGGCGGGCCAGTCGGCCTAATGGCCCGGTTGCCTGTTACCACATTCGCAGCAGCCTTGCCTGGGCCAGCGGCCGACGCTGCCGTGAGCCTATAGAGCAGGGCTCCTGCCCCGACAAGGACGACGAGGATCAAGGGCTGCGGCCACCGGCACCTTCAGGCTGCGTCCCGCCATGGGCCGGACAGGAAACCCGCCTGCGGCCGGTCGGCCAAGCCGCCGGACGGGTTCATGCGGGTAGGCACCGGGATCCGCTGCGAACACCGTCATCTTGACCTGCTGCCGCAGCGCAACGGAGGGCACAGTGAGCTGCACCCCGCTGAGCACTTCGGGGCCGAGGACCCAGGTGCTGCGGAGCTCGCCGCAATGGTCACAGGATTCGATGTGGCGAATGAATCGCTCGCCACGCCGCAGCGTCAGCGGCGGTGCGCCTGCAACCCACTCCCCGGCGATGCTATTCAGAATCGGGCATGCCGCACCGCCGTCGTCTGCGCAGAGGACTACTATCGCGGCGGCCGACATCTGGAACCTCGTGCACGCATCAGACCACAGTGCGTGCGCTTTGCGCCCGGACACGCCGAGCACTGCGGCAAGGTCCGCGCGGTCGAATCCATGCCGGTAAACCAGATTCAGCACTTCGCGCTCACGATCGGGCAGCCAGTCCAGGGCAGCCTTCCCGATCTGCAGCGTCTCCCACCCGAGCACGGGGGCGTCGGCGTTCGGGACGTAGATTTCCCTCGTGTCGGCGTCCGGGGTGGCGATGTCTGTCGTGCCGGGGTCGGGGGTGGCGGCGTCCGTCGTGCCGGGTCCGTGGCGGCGTCCGTCGTGCCGGGGTCCGGGGTGGCGGTGTCCGTCGTGCCGGGGTCGGGGGTGGCGGTGTCCGTCGTGCCAGGCGTCCGCCCGGGCGGTCGCGGTGCTGCCGTCCGCCGTTACCGGGCCGCTCCTCGGCGGCCTGGTGAAGAACGGCCATCTCCGAGCCGCGCCGCAGCCAACTCAGGCACTGTCTGCGCGCGATGGAATAGAGCCATACTCGGATCCGGCCAGGGTCCGGTACCTGGCCGGTCCGTCCGGCGGCTATGAGAGTTTCCTGTACCGCCGCGGCGGCTGCATCCGGGCTCCGTAGCAGGCTCTCACAGTAGTCGTACAAATACGCAACGTACGTCTCGTACAGGTACATGAGCGTGTGCTGGCCGGCGCCGCGCGGCGGCGCGGTCATGCCACTGCCTCCGGTGGACCCGCTGTCGAGTTCGACCGACACTGGGACCTCCCATCCGGCTCCGGTTTCCCCGGCGGAAACAGGCTCCGCTGCTGCCACTTAACCTGTCAATAGCGGCGTCCGGGCGCAAGGCATAACAAGAGCTTAGATAGCGGGGGCCCGACATCATACCCGGCACCGGCGCCCGCTACGGCACCCGGCTGGCAGTTCCCGGCGGCCCGGCTTGGCGTAGCGGGCAGGCGCTGGAAGCGCCTTAACCCAGGGCGGCGACGGAACGTGTTCCGCTGCGGCCGCTGGCGACCGACCGCGACGGAACACGTTTCACCCGGGCTACCGGCGACGGACCGCGCTAGCGGCGAGCCTGCCCAGCGCCGTGACAAGGAGATCCACCTCACTCTCGGTGTTGTACATGGCGAGCGAGGCCCGAACGGCGGATTCAAGCCCGTAGCGGCGCAAGATCGGCTGGGCGCAATGGTGGCCGGACCGGACGGCAATGCCTTCCTTGTCGAGCGCCGAGCCGGTTTCCTCGGGCGAGCAGTCGTCGAGCACGAACGTGAGCACGCTGGCCTTCTCCGGGGCCGTGCCGATCAGGCGCAGGCCGGGCACGCTCTGGATCTGGCTGGTGGCGTAGCCAAGCAGCTCGTTCTCGTAGCGCGCGATGCCCGGCGATGCCGACCTTGCTGACGTAGTCCAGGGCGGCGCCGAGCGCGACCGCGTCGGCGATGCTGCCGGTACCCGCCTCATACCGCGCTGGCGGCTGATTGTAGGTGGTCCGTTCGAATGTGACGTCCCGGATCATGTTCCCGCCGCCCTGCCACGGCGGCATGGTTTCGAGCAATTCCGGTTTGCCGTAAAGCACGCCGATGCCGGTCGGCGCGAACACCTTGTGCCCGGAGAACGCGTAGAAGTCGGCGTCCAGCGCGCGCACGTCGATCGGAAGGTGGGCGATGGCCTGCGCCCCGTCGATGAGCACCCGGGCGCCGACCCGGTGCGCCGCGGCGGTGACCTCGCCGACCGGCACGATGGTCCCCAGCACATTGGAGACATGCGAGACCGCCACCAGGCGGGTGCGGTCCGTGAGTAGGCCGGTGTAGGCGTCGAGGTTCAGCTGGCCGTCATCGTCGACCGGGATGATCTTCAGCTTCGCCCCGGTCTGCTCGGCGAGCTGCTGCCACGGCACGATGTTGGAGTGATGCTCCAGGTGCGAGATCACGATCTCGTCGCCCGGGCCGATGTTCTGCCGTCCCCAGGCCTGCGCGACAAGGTTGATCGCCTCGGTGGCGCCCCTGGTGAAGATGACGTCCTCGGCCGACGGCGCTCCGATGAAGCCGGCGACCGTGGCCCGCGCATTCTCGAATGCGTCGGTCGCCCGCGCCGCCAGGGTGTGCGCGGCGCGGTGGACGTTGGAGTTCTCGTGAGCGTAGAAGTAGCCGAGCCGGTCGATGACCACCTGTGGCTTCTGCGTGGTCGCCGCGTTGTCCAGCCAGACGAGCTGCCGCCCGTTGATCTGCTCGCTGAGGATAGGAAATTGCCTGCGGACCAGGTCAACATTAAACGGGTCCCGGGCATCGGCCGGGAACTCCGATGCTGGCGTGGCGGCGGGCAGCTGGTAGTCGACGAAGTAGAAACTCGGCTCGGGAGCCTCGCTGAGGTCCGGTAGCGCGTACGCCTGCCCGGGCCACTGCGGCCCGGCCGCCGCCAGCCGCGGTGAGCGGGGCGGGCGGCCGGGCGCGGCAGAGACGGCAGCGGCTGGCCGCGCGGCAGCAGCGGCTCGGCTGGCTGCGGCAGGGACGGCTGGGCTGGACGGCAGGCAGGGATGGCTGGACGGCAGCGGCTGGCTGGACGGCGCGGCTGGCTGGATCGCAGCAGCTGGCTGGACGGCTGCAGCTGGCTGGGCAGAGACGGCGCTGGCCGGTTGGACGCCCGGGGCGGGGTTGATCGGCTGGACGGCTCGGTCCCGGCAGGGCGGCGAAGAACTCGTTCGCCAGCCGGGTCAGCGTCGCCTCGTCGGGCAGCCACGCCGGGACGCCGCTCACGCCGTCACCGGTAGGTGTGGTCGTATTCATGGAACTTGCCCACTTCAACCTTGTCGAGGACAGCGAGCGCGTCCGGGGTGAGCACCGCGAGCGAGCAGTACAGCGAGATCAGGTAAGACGAGATCGCATTGCGGTTGATGCCCATGAACCGCACGGACAGGCCGGGCCCGCGCTCGCCGGGCAGGCCGGGCTGGAAGAGGCCGACGACGCCCTGGCGTTGCTCGCCGGTCCGCAGCAGCAGCACCTGGGTCTGCCCCTTGACGAGCGGCACCTTGTCGGACGGGATGATCGGCAGGCCGCGCCAGGTGATGAACTGCGAGCCGTACAGGCTGACGGTCGTCGGCGGGACGCCACGGCGGGTGCACTCGCGCCCGAAGGCGGCCACCGCGGCCGGGTGGGTCAGGAAGAAGGCCGGCTCCTTCCAGACCTTGGTGATCAGCTCGTCGAAGTCGTCCGGGGTGGGCGGGCCGGCGATGGTGGAGATGCGCTGCCCGGCGGCGGTGTTGGCAATCATGCCGTAGTCCGGGTTGTTGATCAGCTCGCTCTCCTGCCGCTCCTTGATCGTCTCGATGGTCAGCCGGAGCTGCTCGCCGATCTGGTCGTACGGGCTGCTGTAGAGGTCGGAGACCCTGGTGTGGATGTCGACCACGGTCGAGACCGAGCTGAGGAAGTACTCGCGCGGGTGCTCGTCGTAGCCGACGTAGGTCTGCGGCAGCTCGGACTCGTCGCGGGGCGGGCAGGCGATCTCGACATCCTCTGGATGCGTGACTCTGTTCAGCCGGTAGATACCGGCTTCGACCGGCACCCACTGCAGCAGCCGGGTCAGCCACCGGGGCGTGATCGTGTCGAGCTGAGCGGTGGTCTTGGTGGCATTTGCCAGCTGGCGTGCTGCTGCGTCGCTGAGAGCCAGATGGATCTGGTCGTCGTTTGGCATGGCTTTGGCCCTTTCCATAGGTCGATACCATGGTTATGACGGGCTTTGGGGGGAAAGAAGGGCCGAAAGTCATTTTTTCCGGCAGGTTTTGGAGGGAATGCCGGGGACGTGGGCCCCTGCCCGCAGCGGTAACGACTAGCGACTCTTGCTGCAGGACTGGCCGACCGTGCTGCCCAAAATGCGGTGGCGCCGACCAACGGAGGGAAGGACTGGCCATGAGGATCGCCGAAGACGTCACGCAGCTGATCGGGAACACGCCGCTGGTGCGCCTGCGGCGGGTGACCGACGGCGCCGGAGCCGCAGGTCGTGGCGAAGCTGGAGTCTACAACCCGGCCCACAGCGTGAAGGACCGCATCGGCGTGGCGATGATCGACGCGGCCGAGCAGGCCGGGCTGATCGGGCCGGACACCATCATCCTGGAGCCCACCAGCGGCAACACCGGCATCGCGCTCGCGATGGTGTGCGCGGCCCGCGGCTACAAGTGCGCGCTCACGATGCCCGAGACGATGAGCAAGGAGCGGCGGCAGCTGCTGCGGGCCCTCGGCGCCGAGCTGATCCTGACGCCCGGCCCCGAGGGCATGCCAGGCGCCATCGCCAAGGCGGAGGAACTCGCCAAGAGCGACCTGCGGTACTTCGTCCCGCAGCAGTTCGAGAACCCGGCCAACCCGGCCATCCACCGGGCCACCACCGCCGAGGAAATCTGGCGGGACACCGACGGAGCGCGTGGACATCTTCGTCTCCGGGGTGGGCACCGGCGGGACGATCACCGGCGTCGGCGAGGTGCTCAAGGAGCGCAAGCCGTCGGTGCGGCTGGTGGCGGTCGAGCCGGCCGCCTCGCCGGTGCTGTCGGGCGGCAAGAAGGGACCTCACCCGATCCAGGGCATCGGCGCGGGCTTCGTGCCCGGCGTCCTCGACGTCGGACCTCATCGATGAGATCATCACCGTCGAGCAACGACGCCGCCTTCGACATGGCTCGCCGGATGGCCAAGGAGGAGGGCCTGCTCGTCGGCATCTCGTCCGGTGCGGCGGTCTGGGCCGCCGTGCAGCTGGCGCACCGTCCGGAGAACGCCGGCAAGCTGATCGTGGTGGTGGTGCCCGACTTCGGCGAGCGGTATCTCAGCACGCCGCTCTTCGCTGACCTCGGCGACTAGCGATGCTGGGCAGCCCTGCGACGTGACCTCCGGGCGGCCAGGGACCGGGATCCGGCGGCGCGCAGCACCGCTCGAGATCGCGCTCTGCTACCCGGGCGTGCACGCGGTGTGGGGATACCGGGCCAGCCACTGGCTGTGGCGGCGCGACCGCAAGCTGCTCGCCAGGCTCTGCTCCGCGCTGGCCGAGATGCTCACCGGAGTGGACATCCACCCAGGCGCGCTACTCGGCCCCGGGCTGTTCATCGACCACGCCACCGGCGTGGTCATCGGGGAGACCGCCGAGATCGGCGCCGACGTCACGATCTACCACGGCGTCACGCTCGGCGGCACCAGCCTGGAGCGCGGCAAGCGGCACCCGACCGTGGGCGACCGGGTGACCATCGGGGCCGGCGCCAAGGTGCTCGGCCCGATCACGATCGGCCACGACAGCCGCATCGGCGCCAACGCCGTGGTCGTCAAGCCGGTGCCGCCCGACTCGGTCGTGGTCGGCGTGCCCGGTCAGGTCATCCACCGCAGGCAGCCCCGCGCCGCGCCGGCGCCGCCCGACCTCGACCACAGCGTGCTGCCCGACCTCGTGGGCGTGAGCCTGCACGCGCTGCTCGTGCGGATCGAGGAACTCGAAGCCAAGGTCAACGGCGGCAGGCCGCATCCGCACGCAGCCAGCTCCGAGGTGTGGTACGACCAGGACTTCTCGATCTAGCACCGCGGCGAAGGCCAGCAGCGGGCGTCGTTGAGTCGGTTCGCGGCGCGCGCAGCAGTGACGACCTCCCGGATCCGTGCTGCCCTCGGCACTCCGAGCGCGGTGCTACGCAGCAGGATTGACCCGAACTTGCGGGCTGCGCCGGGGGGGGCGCCAGGGGCCTGATTGATTGTCTGATCGCCCTCATGCGCTACATTCAGGCTATGCCAGCAACGGGCAACGGCTCTGCCAGGCGCGCTGGCGGGCTCGGGCCGTTGCAGATCGAGAGCACGCCCGCGCTCGTTGCCGCACGGATCCGGGCCGGCATCTTCGACGGCGCATTCCGTCCGGACACCCAGCTGAACGAAGTCGAGCTCGCCAGGGAACTCGGTGTCAGCCGGGGCCCGATCCGGGAGGCCTTCCAGCGGCTCATCCAGGAGGGGCTGCTCAGGGCCGAGCGCAATCGCGGGGTGTTCGTTGTCGCACTCGATCCCGGCAGCATCCGCGATGTCTACTTCGTCCGCGACGTGATCGAGCGCGCGGCCGCGCTCCGGCTTGCCGCGCAGCGGGGCGACGAGGGCCTGCGCGAGCTGGAGAAGGTCCTGCAGTCGATGGAGCGGGCGGCGGAAGGTGACTGGCCAGAGGTCGTCGCCATCGACCTTGAGTTTCACCAGTCCCTGGTTGCCTCGGCCGGTAGCCCTCGCCTGGCCAGGGCGTTCGAGCCGATCTACGCGGAGACGAGACTCTGCCTCTCTTACCTCGAGCCGCATTACGAGCGCCGCCGCGATGACCTCGCCGAGCACCGGGCGATCTTCGAGGCGATCCGCTCGGGAGCCGATCCCGGGCTCATCGAGCGCCTGCTGCACGAGCACATGACCGGTAGCGCGGAACGGCTCATCGCTCACGGGCTCAGCGGATGAGCCGCGGCTGCCCGGCGGCCGGCGGTGACCCCCTGGGGACCGGTGCGCCGCCGGTGACCTGGATGGGGACCGAGGCGGGCGTGGATCCGGCTCGTATCGCGCAGTTGCAGGCCGCGGAGCGGGCCCGATTCGCCGCCTCGCACCCGCGGGCGCTGGAGTTCAGGCACCGCGCCGAGCACGCGATGCTGTACGGGGTCCCGATGAACTGGATGACCCGCTGGGCCAGCCCGGCACCGATCGTGGCTGCCGAGGCACACGGCGCGGAGGTCGAGGACATCGACGGCAACCACTACGTCGACTTCTGCCTCGGGGACACCGGCGCGATGGCAGGTCATGCGCCCGGCCCGGTGGTCGAGGCGGTCGCCAGGCAGATGGGCCGCGGAGCAACGTTCATGCTGCCGACCGAGGATGCCGACCTGGGTCGCGGAAGAGATGTCCCGGCGGTTCGGCATGGCGCGCTGGCAGTTCTGCCTGACAGCCACCGACGCCAACCGTTTCGTGCTGCGGCTCGCCCGGCAGATCACCGGCCGCCAGGTCATCGTCGTGCACAACTGGTGCTACCACGGCTCGGTCGACGAGACGCTGGCCAGCCTCGATGCCTCGGGCGCGGTCGTGCCGCGGGCCGGCAGCGTCGGGCCCGGCCCTGGACGTCTCGGCATCGACGCGGGTGGTGGAGATCAACGATCTCGTTGCGCTCCGGCGGGCGCTCGCGGATCGCGCCGTCGCCTGCGTGCTGGTCGAGCCCGCCCTTACCAACATCGGGATCGTGCTGCCTGACCCGGAGTACCACGCCGAGCTGCGGCGGATGACCAGGGACACCGGGACGCATGCTGGTCATCGACGAGACGCACACGATCTGCGCCGGCCCTGGTGGCTACACGGCCCGCGAGGGACTCGAACCGGATTTCCTGACCATCGGCAAGACGATCGGCGGCGGGGTGCCGGTCGCCGCCTACGGGATGAGCGCTGACAGTCGCCTCGTCGGTGATCGCGAGCACGTTCTGGCACGACGCCGATGTCGGCGGGATCGGCGGCACGCTCGCCGGCGAACGCGCTGTCCCTTGCGGCGGCCCGCGCGACGCTGGGGGAGGTCCTCACCGATGCGGCGTTCGCAGACAATGGAATCGCTCGCCCTGCGCCTCACCGAGGGCGTCCAGTCGGTCATCGCCGAGCTGAACGTTCCCTGGCACGTTACCCGTCTCGGCTGCCGCGCTGAGTACCTGTTCCGGCCTGACCCGCCGCGGACCGGCGCCGAGGCTGCCGCGGGCGGCGACGATGAGCTCGACAGCCTCATTCACCTCGCGATGCTGAACCGCGGCGTGCTGCTGACGCCGTTCCACAACATGGCGCTCATGTCACCCGCGACGACCGCTGCCCAAGTTGACCTGCACAGCAGCGCTTTCGCGGAGATCGTGGGCGAACTCCTCGGCTGATATCCGTCGCGCAGCACCAGACGCGGTGGCCGTCCTGGCTGATGTCGCGGGCGCATGCGGCCCAGGGGGACGGGCCCGCCTGCTAACCCGGTGGCGGGCGGCGGCAGTTCGACTGCCTCGCCCGGCCCGAGCTCGAAGATCCCGCCGTCATAGGCCAGCCTGATGGGCGGCTGCACGCCCGGGCGCGCCGACACCCGGACCTGCTTCCCGGCGACGCGCAGCGTCAGCATGTGCGCGCGGTAGCGCATCGTGAACTCCAGCACGCCCAGCTCCTCGGGCCAGTCGGGGTTCAGCCGTAGCGTGTCGCCACGGATCTCCACCCCCGCGAAGACTCGTTGCAGGACGTCGACGGAGCCGCCATCGCGGCGAGGTGGATGCCCTCGGCCGTGGTACCGCCCTGGATGTCGGCGACATCGCTGTTCAGCGCCTCGAGCAGGTAGTCGAGCGCCTCGTGCCGGTGGGCCCGGGCCAGGACCCACGCGTTCACCAGGTTGCTCAAGGTGGAACCGCCGGAGGTGCGGGCCAGGTAGTAATCGATGGTCCGCGGGATCACGTCGGGATCGAACGGGTAACCCAGGTGCTCGAATAGCTCGGCCAGCTCGTCGGCGGACAGCAGGTAGAAAAGCATGAGCACGTCTGCCTGCTTGGATGCCTTGTACCGGTTGGGGGAGTCGTCCTCGGCCTCCAGGATCCGGTCGAGCCGCTGGATATCGCCGAACTTCTCGCGGTAGGCGTCCCAGTCGAGTTCGTCAAGGTCGTCGTAGCCCTCGAACTGGCTGATGATCCCGCCGTCGTGGAACGGCACGTATAGCTTGCGGGAGATCTCATCCCAGCGGCTGATCTCCTCCGACGTTATCCCGAGTGTGTCTGTGAGCTGGGCTCGCCGCAGGTCCGGCAGGATCGCCAGGGCGTCGCGCGCGCGCAGCAGCACCCACGCTGCCATGACGTTGGTGTAGGCGTTGTTGTCGACGCCGTCCTCCGGCGCGGCCGGGTAGCCGGTGTGGAACTCGTCCGGTCCCATCACCCCGCGGATCACATACCGGTCTCGTCCATGATCGTAGGTCGCGGCGCTTGCCCAGAAGCGGGCGATGTCCAGGATCATCTCCGCGCCGTAATGGACCAGGAACTCTTCGTCGCCGGTGGCCTGGTAGTGCTGCCAGACGTTATAGGCGACCGCGATGCCCACGTGACGCTGCCGGTGCGTGGTGTCGGGTACCCACCGGCCCGAGACCGGGTTGAGGTGGATCTTCTGGTTCTCCTCCCGCCCGTCGCTGCCTGACTGCCACGGGTACATCGCTCCGGAGTAGCCCGCCTCGCGGGCCGCCCAGCGGGCCGCCGCCAGCCGGCGGTACCTGTAGCGCAGCAGGGTACGGGTGACCAGCGGGAACCGCAGGTTGAGGATCGGGAAGACGAACAGCTCGTCCCAGAGGACGTGACCGCGATATGCCTCCCCGTGCAGGCCCCGCGGGGGGACGCCGACGTCGAGGTCGACGCTGTTCAGGGAAACCGTCTGCAGGGTGTGGAAGACGTGCAGCCGGATGATGCGCAGCGTTTCCTCGTTGTCCTCCATCTCGAAGCTGGACCGCTCCCAGAGGCGCGCCCAGGCGCGTACGTGCCGCTCGAGCAGTTCGTCGAAGCTTCCCGCCCTGGCCAGCAGGCTGGTCGCTGCCAAGCCCGGCTCGGAGATGGCCCGGTCCCGTGAGGTGTAGACGGCCACTAGCTTGTCGATGGTGACCGGCTCGGCCCTGGCGATGTCAATGACGAGGTCATGGGCGATCCAGCCGGGCTCGACCGCCAGGCTCCGGTCACCATGCACCAAGCGGTCACCAACGAACACGCGAGTCCTTGCGGCCTCCGCCACGCGGATGTGCGACTGGGTGGTCTCGGCGATCAGCAGCAGCGTCTCGTCGTCGGCTGCCTCCGCCAGGAGCGGGTGGAGGTGGCGGCCGGAGAGCTTCCGGTACCGCTCAACACCGCTGTTCTCCACCGTGCCGTCGAGCGCCGAACGCACGTCGACCCGGCCCGACCAGTCCTCGGCCACGATCGTCGACTGCAGCCCGCACAGATGCTCATGCTCCATGTGCACGAACCGGCGCTGGGTCAGGCGGGTGGTACGGTCCGCGGTATCCCTGAACCGAACTGTCCGGGTCAGCACGCCACGCCGCAGGTCGAGGTCCTGCCGGTACTCAAGTACATCGACGGCTTCGAGCTGGAACCAGGGGCCGCCGTCGATCCGGAAGGTGAGCGGCAGCCAGTTGGGCACGTTGACGATGCTCTCGTTCTCTATGGTGTGGCCATCCACCACGTCGCGGAGCCGGTTGTAACAGCCGGCCGCGTAGGTGCCCGGGTAATGGATGTCTCCGGCGCGCGATTCGGGGGCCGCGCCGCGGGCGGCGATGTAGCCATTGCCCAGGGTGCACAATGCCTCGCGTTGGCCCTCCTCGTCCGGCTTGAAGAGCTCGTAGCTGAGCGACCAGGCGCTCATCGGCCCGGCTCCGCCGAAATGCGGTCATTCATGGTGATCATGGTAATTCCCTTGACGCCTGGCAACGGCGAAGGCCGCTGTCGTCGCCGCGCGTGATTCTGGATTGTGATCATCGTCCGCCCAGACCCGTGTCCCTGGTTAGAGCCGAAGGTCCCGCCGGACGTCCTTTGTCCGATTGCGTCCTCTGGTCAGGTGCCGGATGGCGGGTGGTCAGAGCTGCTGTCCGGGGGCAGGGACCGCGGCCGGCCCGTTGGCCGCGTCATGGCCGCCGTGCCGATGGATCCGTGAGCGGCGTCCCGCGCCCATCCTGTCGTGGCAGCCCGGGCCAAGGCCGATTTCGGCTGATCCGGACCGGGCGGGCCCGCTGATGTCCTCGCGGAAAGCCGGCCCGGACCGGAGCGTGGGCCCGGCTCCCGCTGACAGCGCTGTGAGAGCGGAACGAGCGCTGGCCCGGCGCCTGCCCGGTTTCGTGCGCGCGTCAGGTAGTTCTTCGGCCACAACATGTCATTTCGGTTGAGACCGCAGGTCGTCATGTGCTGCCCTGTCTCAAGGGCCGCGCCATCCCAATGCGTGCCCGCTGGGGGTCGGCGGCATGGGCGAAGAGATCCGCAGTCCGTCGTTGCCACGGCGGGTGCCGGGTGCTAATAACGCGCCGACGCCGCGACGGCGGCCGGACGGGCTCGCAGCCAGTCAGGGGGAGGCCGGCCCGCGTCCGGCGGAGCCTGCCGCGCGTCCGGCGGAGGCTGCCGCGCGTCCGGCGGAGGCTGCCGCCCGTCCGGCGGAGGCTGCTGCCCGTCCGGCGGAGGCCTGCCGCGCGCCCGGCGGAGCCTGCCGCGCGTCCGGCGGAGGCTGCCGCGCGTCCGGCGGAGGCTGCCGCGCGTCCGGCGGAGGCTGCCGCCCGCCCGGCGGAGGCTGCCGCCCGCCCGGCGGAGCCTGCTGCCCGCCCGGCGGAGGCTGCCGCCCGTCCGGCGGAGGCTGCTGCCCGCCCGGCGGAGCCTGCCGCCCGTCCGGCGGAGCCTGCCGCCCGCCCGGCGGAGCCTGCCGCCCGTCCGGCGGAGGCTGCTGCCCGCCCGGTGGAGGGCGCTGCACTGCCGCGTCGGGTTCCTGGCGCCAGCGCCGTGCCGAAACCGCCTCCGCTGCCCCGTCCGCCAGCCCTGCCAGCGTCGTTGCTGGACCGGGTGCGGGCATCGGGCACTGCCGCGCAGCCGCTGCGGCGGGCACCGTCTCCGGCAGTTACGCCTCCAGCCCCGGCGCGGACCGGGCCGCCGACGGCAACCCCCGGCGTCGGCGACGTGAAGGCACCTGGCGTTCGCCCCGAGCAGGACCCGGCCGCCGGCCCGGCGGGGCCTCCGGCCGTAAGCCAGCCGGTGGCGCCAGCCGTTCGTCCCGTGCAGGACCCGGCCGCCGGCCCGGCGGGGCCTCCGGCCGTAAGCCAGCCGGTGGCGCCAGCCGTTCGTCCCGTGCAGGCCCCGGCCGCCGGCCCGGCGGGGCCTCCGGCCGTAAGCCAGCCGGTGGCGCCAGCCGTTCGTCCCGTGCAGCCCCCGGCCGCCGGCCCGGCGGGCCCCCCGGCCGTAAGCCAGCCGGTGGCGCCAGCCGTTCGTCCCGTGCAGCCCCCGGCCGCCGGCCCCGTGAACCGCAGGGCCACGGCGCCAGGGACCGGATCGCATCGAGGTCAACGTGACCAGCCAGCGGCCAGCGTGCAGTCGACGGCGCGGCCAGCGGCTGGATCACCGCGGCCGGCCCCCCGCGGCGTCTGGACTGCCGGGCTGAAGTGGCGCATGCTCGGGCTGATCGCTGCAGTGCTGGTGCTGGCAACCGCGGGCGCGGTGATTGCCGCCCTGTCCCGGCACCCGGCCGCTGCGGTCGGCCGGGCCGGACAGGATGGCGGGCGCCGAGGCCGGGACCAGGCCGCGATTGACGCCGAGGCGGTGGCCCGCGGCCAGACGGCGGCCTGGATCACCCGTGAGGTGAGCGGTGATGCGATCCTGTCCTGCGATCCGCTGATGTGCCTGACGCTCAAGGACCACGGGGTCCCCGCCGGAGAACTGCTCGAGCTGCGCCCAGGAATGCGCGATCCGCTCGGCTCTGAGCTGGTCGTCGCGACGTCAGCCGTCCGCAGTCAGTTCGGCAGCATGCTCTCCGATGTCTACGCGCCGACGGTGATCGCGAGTTTCGGCACCGGCAACGGCGCGATCGCCGTCAGGGTGATAGCACCGGGCGGGGTCCGTGCTTACGACGCGGCGCTGAGCGCGGACGTGCAGGCCAGGAGAATGGCTGGCGAAGAGCTTTCACGCAACAAGCGGATCATGGTCTCGGCCCCGGCCGCGAGGCAGCTCGCCGCTGGCCAGGTCGACTCGCGGCTGCTGGTCACGCTGGCAACGATGGCGGCGCAGAATCCGGTACGTGTCGCGGCGTTCGGCGACGCCGGTCCGGGCGCCAGCCCGGGTGTGCCGCTACGTTCCGTCGATCTGAGCGCCATGGGTGGCGCCCCGTGGACGGGGAGATCAGCTTACGTGCGCTCGGCGCTTGCGCTGCTGCGCGCGCAGCGTCCGCCGTACCTGGCCGCGAGCGTCGGGCCGGTGCCGGCGGGTGGCGGTCAGCTAGTGCTGAGGATCGAGTTCGCCGCGCCGAGCCCGCTCGGTCTGCTCGGTCGCAAGACCCCGTGATGGCCCGGTGCCATCCGCCTCCTACTCCGCTCCGCCTGGCGCGTGCGGCCACGGCAGGGATGCGGCCACCTGGTCAGCTGTGTCATGACATAACCGGGTCCGCGCGGCCGTATCCTCAGATGTGAATGCGGCTGCGTTCGTCCGAGCGCACACGCGGCTCTCTGCGGTGCCATTGGTGCAGGAGATCAGCTTGCATCTGGCCGAAGAGCCATTTGGCATCTGGGAACAGACCGAGCGCGAGCTTGGCCGCGCTGGCCTGCCGCCTCCCTTCTGGGCGTTCGCTTGGGCGGGCGGCCAGGCGCTGGCGCGTTACCTCCTCGACCGGGCCGACCTCGTCTCAGGCCGGACGGTCCTCGATGTCGCCGCGGGTTCCGGCCTGGTGGCGATCGCAGCTTCGCTTGCCGGAGGCGGGCCCGTCACGGCAACCGAGGTGGACCGGTTCGCTGCCGCGGCCATCGGCCTTAATGCACGGGCTAACGGCGCCAGGGTAGCCGTCACGCTGAAGGACGTCCTGGACGGTGACGGCGATGACGCCGACGTGGTACTGGCCGCCGACGTCTGGTACGAGAAATCAATGGCCACCCGATTCCTTGGGTTCCTGAACCGCGCCAGCGCCCGCGGACGCGACGTCCTGGTCGGTGATCCTGGACGGGCTTACCTGCCCCGCGAGTACCTGGAGCCCGTCGCCCGCTATGACGTGCTGGTCCCGCGAGCGCTTGAGGAAACTGACATCAAGCACACGACCGTGTGGCGGCTGGCCCCGACAGCGGCCGGTAGCGCCCGGTAGCGGCGGCCCGCGAGCCGCGTATCGGCAGGCGGCCTACCCGCCGACGTGCCGGAGTCCGGCGCCGTCATAGAGCTGCCGGGGGCGCGAGATCCGCTGCTCGGTGTCGAGAATCCCCTCCTCCCACTGGGCGAGCCAGCCCGGAGTGCGGCCGATCGCGAACAGCACCGGGAACATCTCCACCGGGAATCCCATGGCCTGGTAGATGATGCCCGAATAGAAGTCCACGTTCGGGTAAAGCTTGTGGTCGACGAAGTAATCGTCGGCGAGTGCGATCCGCTCGAGTTCCAACGCGATGTCGAGCAGCGGGTTGTGCCCGGTGACCTTGAACACCTCGTCGGCGATCTGCTTGATGACCGCGGCGCGCGGATCGAAGTTCTTATACACCCGGTGTCCGAAGCCCATCAGCCGCAGGTCGCCGCGCTTGACCCGGGTGACATAGTCGGGCACGTTGTCAACGCTGCCGATCTCGTTGAGCATCATGAGGACCTGCTCGTTGGCACCCCCATGGAGCGGTCCGTAGAGCGCGGCGGCGGCCGCGGCTGCCGCCGAGTAGGGGTCGGAGTGTGCGCTGCCGACCCCTCGCATGGTGCTGGCGGAGCAGTTCTGCTCATGATCGGCGTGCAGGATGAACAGGACGTCGAGCGCATGCTCAAGCACCGGATCCGGCCGGTAGCTCAGCTCGGTGGTCTTGGCCATCATGGACAGGAAGTTGCCAGAATAGGACAGCTGGTTGTCGGGATAGGCATACGGCAGACCGACGGCGTGCCGGTAGGCGAACGCCGCGAGCGTGGGCATTTTAGCGATCAGCCGTACCACTTGCTTGGCGCGCTTGTCCGAGTCGAAGATCGCTTTCGCGTCCGGGTAGAAGGTGGACAGCGCGCCCATGGTGCTGACCAGGATGCCCATCGGGTGGGCATCGTGATGGAATCCATCGATGAACTTCTTGATGTTCTCGTGTACGAACGTGTGGCGGGTGATCTCCGCGGTCCAGGACTGCTCCTGCTCAGCGGTGGGCAGCTCGCCGTGCAGCAGCAAGTAGGCGACCTGGAGGAATGTGCACCGCTCGGCAAGCTCCTCGATCGGGTAGCCGCGGTAGCGGAGAATCCCGCGCTCCCCGTCAATGAAGGTGATCGCGCTTCGGCAGCTCGCGGTGTTGAGGAATGCCGGGTCATACGAGAGCAGCCCGGGGTCATCATCGTCGGCCTTGATCTGGCGGAGGTCGGTGGCCCGGATCGCGCCGTCGGCGATCGGAAGGTCATAGCTCCGGCCGGTCCTGCTGTCGGTGACATGAAGCGTTCCGTCGCCGCTGCTGGCACTATCAGACCCGGTCATCCGATCACCCCTTCTCTAGCCTCATTGCTATCATCCGCCATCCGCGTGGCCTCGCCCGCCTCGGGCGTAGCGATCGGCGGGCGAGGGATACCTGGAGTGTCGTGCTGATGCCGGGCCGGAGTGCGGGCCGGGCGTGGGACGGCGTGCGGCCGGGCGTGGGACGGCGTGCGGCCGGGCGTGGGACGGCATGCGGGCCGGGCGTGGGACGGCGTGCCGGGTGCTAGGGCTTTTTGCCGATACCGCAATACGTGGGCAGGTCGTATTTGAGGACCGGGTCGTCGGGGCCCGGCCGCCACCTGTTGAGCGGGACGAGGCCAGGCTCGACCATCTCGAGGCCGTTGAAAAACGCGGCAATCTCCGCCTTCGGCCTGGGCGTCAGCTGCGCAGCCGCCATTCGCTGGTTCAGGCGGCCGGTAGCCGTGGCGACCGTCTCGGCGTCGATGTCTCTGGCGGTATCGGAGGCCACCAGGAAGCTCCCGGACGGGACGGCATCCAGCAGCCGCGCGACGATGGCGTGCGGGTTGTCAGAATCCGGTATGTACTGCATGATCATCAGTGTCATGACGGCGACCGGCTTGCTGAAGTCGAGCGTTTCGGCGGCCGCCTGCAGGATCTTTTCCGGATCGCGCGCGTCGGCGTCGACATAGGCGGTCGCCCCGTCCCGGGTACTGGTCAGCAGCGCCCGCGCGTGCGCCAGTACGATCGGGTCGTTGTCGACATAGACGATCCGCGACTGCGATGCGACGGCCTGGGCGACCTCGTGGGTATTGTTCGCCGATGGCAGGCCGGTGCCGATGTCGAGGAATTGCCTGATCCCTGAGTCTGCCGCCAGGTAGTGCACCGCGCGGCGCAGGAACGACCTGTTGGCGCGGACCCCGATCAGGATGTTCGGGTTGGCTTCGGCCGCTGCGGCGCCCGCTGCCCGGTCGGCCGGGTAGTTGTCCTTGCCGCCCAGCCAGTAGTCGTACACCCGGGCAGGGTGCGCCACGGAGGTGTCGATCGCCGGTGGGGCGACCCTCCGCTCCGCCGTGCTCTTCGACCAGCTGTCCGTCATGCCGCCGCCTTCCGCTAGCCCGTCCACATTACGAAAAGTCGCGCAAAGCTATCCGGTGCAGCATGTCGGCGGTCCGCTCGGGCGGCTCGCTTTCTACGCTGAGCTGATCCATTACCTCGCCGTATTTCTCGACGTCCTCGCGCTTGTCCAGGTAGAGCGCGCTGGTCAGCTGTTCGACGTAAACGACGTCAGGCAGCTCTGCCTCCGGGAAGCGCATGATCGTAAACGCTCCGCCCTCCGCCGCATGGCCGCCCGAGTCGAACGGCGCAACCTGCAACGTGATGTTCGGCTCCTCGCTGGCCGCGATCAGCCGCTCAATCTGGTTGCGCATGACTGCCGGGCCGCCGATCGGGCGCCGTAGGGCCGCCTCGTCGACCACGGCCCACAAGCGGGGCGCGCCCGGTTTGGCGAGCATCTCCTGGCGCGCGGCGCGCAGCGCGACCCTGCGCTCGATCTCGTCGGCTGTCGCCCTTGCCTGGCCGCGCTGAACGATCGCCCTGGTGTAGTCCGCCGTCTGCAGCAGCCCGGGGATGAACTGCAGCTCGTAGACCCGCAGCAGCGATGCGGCCTCCTCCAGGCCCACGTAGACGCTGAACCAGTCCGGCAGCACGTCAGAGTATTTATGCCACCAGCCGGGGGAATTGGCATCGCGCGCGAGTCTCACTAGGGCCGCTCGAGCGTCGCTGTCATCGACGCCGTACATCTCCAGCAGATCGATGACGTCACGTTGCTTGAAACTGACCCTGCCGAGTTCCATGCGGCTGATCTTGGATTCGGATGCCCGGATCAGGTAGCCCGCTTCCTCCCGCGAGATTCCCTTGGCCTCACGCAGCTTGCGCAGCTGTGATCCGAGCAGCATGCGTAGCACGGTCGGGCTACCGCCGCCCGGCTGAATAGAGATCAACTAGCCCCCCCAGGCCGACGCCCAACCGCTCGCGCGTGCGGGCATAAGGTTCATATGCACGTGCATCAGGCCTTGCATTTGCAAGGTACACGGGAGAAGATGACGCTTGCGCGCCAGCAACGCAGGACACGTTACTAAGTGGCGGGGGAACCGACGGACGCACGCCGGACGAGCCCGGCGGCCAGGACGGAGGACATGGATATCAGCCACAGTCGGCTGCTCACCGCGAGCGGGTACTACTGTCAGGCGACCCCCGGGCACGACCCATTCACTGCGCGCCCCGCAGGCTCCCGGAGAGCGACTCAGCCCGTCCAGGGTCAGCCCGCCCCGGTTCAGCCCGCCCCGGTTCAGCCGGTGGCGGCGTGCGCGCTGGGCCCAGCCCTCGCGTCGGTAGGGACAGGCAGGAGCTTCACCCGGACCGCGCTGCGGCGCTGGGGCCTTGCTGGATTGTGCGACCAAGCCGAACTCGTCGTCTCCGAGCTGGTGACAAACGCGATCCAGCATGGCTTGCGCTCCGCTCGGCAGACTATCGGGGATTATCCGGTAGGCCTGAGATTACTAGCTGAAGCCCCATTTGTGACCTGCATGGTCACCGACCCGGGCAACCAGCTGTCGATCCGTGACCAGGGCGACCCCATGGGGGAGAGCGGCCGAGGCCTCCAAGTGGTGGAATCATGCAGCCTGCGGTGGGGATGGCAGCCTTTGGAGGCGGGCGGCAAGGTGGTCTGGGCGCTCCTTGAGCAGGACTTACGTCATCAGCGAGGGCGGACTGCCTGCGCGGGCCTGGCCCACGCGGGCCGCTGACCGCCTGCCCAGGCGGGACCCGCCTCCGCGGCTGACCGGTTACCCAAGCAGATAGTCGAAGTCGCCGTCCTTGGCACCGAGGATGAAGGCGTCGATCTCGGCCTTGGTGTAGATGAGCGCCGGGCCGCTCGGGAACCTCGAGTTACGAACGGCGACTTCGCCGTCAGGCAGGTCAGCGAGTTCGACACAGGCTCCCTGAGAGTTGCTCCGCTGGCTCTTCTTCCAGACCACGTCCAGCAGGTCAGTGGCGGGCATGGCGTTATATCTGTCGCGCATCACATCTCCTCGGCGTTCTCGGTGGGTTGGCTCGCACGCATCCTAGCCTGATGCACGTGCACCAGCACGGGCATTTGCGATAGCTCTGGCACGCGCTTCTGCACGTACTGTCACGTACTGCGACCAATCGGAAATGGATGGTAGCCTCTGCCACCGGAAAAGGCTGGTCCGCTGGCATAGCTGCCGCACGGAGGTGCTGCCGCGGAGCACAAGTCGCATGTTGCGGGCCGAGGCGCTCAAGCCGCATGGCGCGGGCCGAGGCGCTCAAGCCGCATGGCGCGGGCCGAGGCGCTCAAGCCGCATGGCGCGGGCCGAGGCGCTCAAGCCGCATGGCGCGGGCCGAGGCGCTCAAGCCGCACGGCGCGGGCGATGGATTAAATGGATTAAGAGACTGCCGTCCCGCGGGCGGTACCCGGCTTCAGGCTGGCGGTGCTGGCCCTCGTGAACCAGGACGGCTAGCCCAGCTCGTCAAGAAAGCTTGTGGATAACGGCGATATGGCGCTCGCGGCTGTGGATGAAAGGGCTCCTCAGAAGATCTTGACGACCTTTCAGCGATATCTGCTGAAAGGTCGTCAAGATCTTCGGGCCGCGGCGGGAGCGCCGGAGCTGGGCGCGGCGGCACTGGGTGCCACACCCTGCACGGGTGCCGATGAGCGCGTGGACGTCGATGGCCGGGCCGCGGCGGATTCGCCGGGTGACCGTGAGCATGATCGCCGCGGCGGCCGGGCTGGTGACAGCCAAGTGCGCGGCGGCCCAAGGCGGAGTATCGGCGTCCGCCGGCCAGCCCGGCCAGCGGCGGTTACATCTCCCTGACTGCTTCCTGCAGTGCGGCGTCAACCTCCTCCGGCTTGACGCCAAGCTCCCTGGCGGTCTGCTTCTCCGCCTTGGTGACGGCGTGCTCGATCGCTTGCTCGACCTTGTTCTCGCCGACGACGACGAGCCCGGCCTGGCCAGGGTCGATGAAGTCGCCGAGTTCCATCGCGTCGGAGCGGGACATGCCCTTGGCCAGGTGCCCGCTGACCCCGCCGATCACGCCGCCGAGGGCGGCCGTGCCGATGATGGCGGGCGGAAAGAGCACCCCGACCGCCGCACCTGCGGCGATGCCCCACCAGGCGCCGTGGCGCGTGGCCGTCTCGTCCTTGTTCTCATGCACCTTGCCGTCGGCGTCCTTAGTGATAACGGCCGCATCATAGGAGCCGACCAGGCCGGAGGCGTGCAGCCCCTTGACGACCGTGTAGTCGTCCCTGGCGGCTGCCTCATTCGGATAGGTCGCGACATAGATGAAAGTACCGTCAGAGCCGGACATGCTGTGTTCCTTCCCCCGTCTTGCTGGCCGAGTTGCCAGGCGCGCGAAGCGGCTCGCTTCCGGCCGTTAGGGCAGGCCGCCGAGCCGCATCTGCAGTCTGGCGGCTGATCAGGGCGGGCGGCGTCACCCTCCGGGGGTGAGCCCGGGTGGCCACGGCATCAGGGCCCGGGCGTCAGGCCCCCGGGTATCAGGGCCCGGTATCAGGGCCCGGGTATCAGGGCCTGGGCACCGGCGCGAGGCATCAGGCCAGGTGCAGCAGGCAGTTGACGATCCGCCCAGCCGTCGCCTCCACCGGCTCTTCGTCGACGAACGCCCTCGCCCTGATCATTGCGAGGGCGTCCGCGATCGTGCAGTGCGCCTGCACGCACAGCATGCCCGCCGCCTGATGGACCACCGGCCGCACGTCGCCGTCCTCGAATATCCCGACCCCTGGCATGTCCTGGTCGAAGGCGGCCGGCTCGGGCGCTGACAGCACGGCGTGGGCTAGCGTGTCGGCGACAGTGCCGAGCGCGGCCAGATCGATGTCGCTGGCTGACCGGGTGCTGAACGCTGTCAGCGCGCCGAAGGCGCCCTCGGACAGCTGGAGCGGAACAGCGGCGACCGCGTGCACGCCAAGTTGCGCCAGGGCCGGCCCGTAATGCGTCCAGCGATCGCCGAAGGCTCCGTTGTCGGCCATCACCGGAACGCGCCCGATCGCCGCATCCCTGGCCGGACCCTCGCGGAAGGCGAACTCAAGGTCCTGCGCCTGCCGGGCAAGCCCGTCCGATGCGGCGGCCAGTATCTCGTCGAGATCGGCACCGAGCAGCATAATCGCTGCGCTGTCCGAGCCAAGCGTGCGCGCCACCGACGCCATGAAGACCGGGCGTCTCTCGCGCTGCACCGTGCGGCCGAACCAGGCCGCTAGCCGGTCGGCGTATTCGGCATGCATCGCCGCGGCCTCCCGGTGGCGGCGCTCGATTTGCCGGTGCATCGCCGCGATCCTCTGGTGCAGGCCGCGCAGTGCTTCGCTGCCCGTTGCGGCGAGGGTCTCGTGCCGCTCGGCGATCGCTGCGGCCCTGCCTGCACGCTGACGGCCCGCGATAGCCCTGGCCCGCACGCGCGCCACCTCGGGCGCCGACTCAGCTGCAGCGGTCATGGTCATAGATTACGCCCGTCAGTCCCGCGGAACCTCTTCCATGAGCAGCACAACCCCGTCGCCTTGGCTGTCCAGCGGCGAGCAGGTCACCGAACAGGTGATGGTCCGGCCGATGCGGTTGACCGCTTCGAGGATCACCGGGCCGGTCTTGCGGCCAGTGTCGGTGCAGCGTTTCAGGGCCTCATGCAGCTGACCGAGCGGAAGACCGAAGTCGAGTGAGAAGAACGCCTGCTCGCGGACCTCCTGGCTGCGCAGGCCCCAGAGATCCTCGGCGCCCCGGTTCCAGCTCCGTACCCGCATCTCGGCGTCCAGCACGACCACGCCGGCCGCCACGCTCGACAGCACGCCTTCGAGGAAACCGCGTGCTTCGTCGACCTCGGCGGTACGGATGCGCATCTCCTCGTTCATGGTCTCCAGTTCCTCGTTGCCGGACTGGAGTTCCTCGTTGGTCGTCTCGAGTTCCTCGTTGGTGGACTGGAGTTCCTCGTTCGTGGTCTCCAGTTCCTCGATGCTGGACTGGAGTTCCTCGTTGGTCGTCTCGAGTTCCTCGTTGGTGGACTGGAGTTCCTCGTAGGCGGTCTCGAGGTCTTCCCTTACCCGCCGAACCTCGTTGTGCAGCCGCGTGGTCACCGTGGTGTCAATGAAGCTCACTGCCACGCCGACCGGCTGGCCGTCGGTTCCGGTCAGCGCCTGGATGATGATGTCGAAGTTCTGCACCTCACCGCCGGGTAGCCGGCGCTCGACGTTGTTGGCACGCACGACCCTCCGCTCGGTCTCCGCCTGCTCGATGAGGGACCTGAGCTCCATCGGCCGGTAGGAGATCTCGAGGTCGCGGAACGGACGGCCGAGGTCATGCAGGGTCAGTCCGAACTGCGCCCGTGCCTGGCTGTTGATGAGGCTGACCATGCCGTCCACACCGACGGCAAGCAGCGGGCTCGCCGAAATATCCAGGGCCATATCTCGCAGCTGACGCTTGCGGCCAGCGTCCCGCACCTCGCCGCCGCCGTCGGCGGCCAGCCGGAGGGGCACGAACTGATGCGGCGGCACGGCCTCCCCCGGCCTGCGCTGGAAGATGCGCTGCCGCATGCTGGCGACCTCGAATCGGTCACTGGCCGAAAGCAGCATTTCGGCCTTGCCGAGGAACAGGTAGCCGCCCTCACGCAACGCGAAGTGGAACCTGTCGACGATTTGCGATTGCGCCTCCACGTTGAAGTACATCAGCGTATTGCGGCAGACGAGCAGGTCGAGCCGGGAGATCGGCGCGTCGCGGGTGATGTCGTGGCGGCCGAAGATGACGCGGCGGCGCAACTCGGGGTGGAAGGCGAACTTGGCGCCGATGGGCTGGAAGTAGCTGCCGGCTAGCCCGGCCGGGACCTGCTCGAGGGCCCGCGGTGAGTAGAGCCCGGCCCGGGCCTCGCGGAGCGCTTCGTCGTCGACATCGGTGCCGTAGATCTTGACCCGCTTGATGCACTCGGCGACGCCCACGACCTCGGCGAAGGCGATCGCAAGCGAGTAAGCCTCCTCGCCGCTTGAGCAGCCCGCGCTCCACACCCGGATTTCCTCGCCGGAATCTCGGTGGGCCAGTATCTCGGGGATGATGTCGCGTTGCAGGTAGGACCACGCTTCGGGGTCCCGGAAAAATCCGGTGACGTTGATCAAAACGGTGTTGAAAAGGGTGCGGAATTCCTCTGCGTCAGTCTCCAGCCGGTCCCGGTAATCGACATATCCCGTTACCGAGATGTCCTGCATTCGCTTGCGGATGCGCCGGGCGAGCGAGGATCGCTTGTATCCGGTGAAGTCGAAGCCACGCGAGTCGCGGATGAAAGACAGCAGCCCCTCAAGGTCGCGATCGGTGTCATCGCCGGATGCCCCGGTCATAAGGTCGCCTCGACGAGGCTCCGGATCACTGGGCCGATCTCATCAAGGGGTAGCACGAAATCGACGGCGCCGGTTGCGACTGCGGCCTCGGGCATGCCCTTGAACTCAGCTGACTCCGGATCCTGAACGATCACCGTGCCGCCGCGGGACTTGACGGCACTCACTCCCATGGCACCATCGCTGCCGGAGCCGGTCAAAACGCAGGCGATGGCGCGGGATCCGTAAGCTCCGGCGACTGATTCGAAGAGCAGGTCGGCTGACGGCCGGACGAAATGGACAAGTTCACTGCTCGAGAGTGCGAGGATGCCCCCGGTGTCCACCAGGAGATGGTGGTTGGGAGGCGCCACATAGGCGAAACCGGGTACGGCGACCATGTCGGCGTGCGCGAGCTTGACGGGCATGTTCGACCGGCGGCTTAGCACATCGGCGATGACGGTCTCGTGGCGCGGATCCAGATGCTGCACGATCAGCAGCGGCACCCGCAATCCTGCAGGCAGCGCCCCGAGCACGCGGCCAAGCGCGGTGATGCCGCCAGCCGATGACGCCACCGCCACGATGTCGAATTTCTCCGCCGCGCTCTCTGACACTTTGCGACATACCCCTTACTACCTGGATGGGGCCTTAGGTGCGGGCTGATCTGAGCCTAACCGACCGGCAGCGCCGGTCGCCGATCCTCGGCAACCTCGCTGGTGCCACGACGGCCGCGCCCGACGCTCGCAGCCCGTAGCCGCGCAGCAGCGTAGCGAAACGGGGAAATCGCGGCGATCTGCGTTAGGCTGCATATCCAGGTTAGGCTTGCTAGTCCAGAGGCGAGCGAGGGAGGACAGCGCATGGCCGCCGTCGAGCGGGATGTGACGGGCGCTGTGGTGGCGCTAGCCGATACGCTGGCGGCAGATCTCAGCGAGGCCGATTTCCACGAGATGGTCGTCACGCTCTGCGCTGAGCTGCTCCGGGTCAGCGGGGCGGGTCTGCTGCTGGCCGGCGATGCGGGCGAGGTCCGCCTGGCCGCGGCAGCGCCTTGCGAAGCCAGGACCGCCGAGCTGGCTCAGCTAGACGATTCGGATGGTCCAGGGCTCGACTGCATGCGCAGCGGGAAGCGGGTGCACTGCGGCGATCTGTCCGGCACTGACGTGCGCTGGCGGCGCTTCGCGTCAGCCGCGCGCGCGGACGGGTTCCGCTCCGTTCATAGCATCCCGCTGCTACTCCGCGGCGAGACGCTCGGCGCGGTCGACCTGCTCGGCGTGACCGCTGGCTCACTTGCCGCCGACACGGCTGCGCTTGCGGAGGCGCTCGCCGCCATCACCGCCGTCGGCTTGCAGTACCGGCGCACCATCAGCAAGCACCAGGTGGTCATCGGGCAGCTGCAGACAGCGCTGGACAGCCGGATCATGATCGAGCAGGCGAAAGGTGTCCTTGCCGAACGCTCGCACGTATCCGTCGATGTGGCTTTCGCGGCGCTGCGCCGCCAGGCTCGCTCCACTGGCCGCAAGCTGGTCGAGGTGGCTTCCGCGGTTGTCTATGAGGGCATGGCGGTGGCCATTCGCGCTGACCGAGCCGAGCGGTAGCACGGGCACTTACCAGCCCCTGCTTTCGCTGGCAGGCTCCGAAATGACGGTTTTGGCGCCATTGCGCAATAGCGGCGTCGCGAGGCTCGTTCCGCCCCGGACCCGGCGGCCTCTTGCGAAGTCTGCGCCTTAACCAGGCGCACTGGGAGCCGCAAGGATGTTCTGGGGCCTCAGCGGGTGGCCGGCTGCTCATTACAGTCCGCGCCCAGCGTATCCGTACACCGATATGGCGACGCTCAGTGACGAGCTTCGCCGGCTCGTCGGTTCGTTTTTTTCTGGCCCGGCTGGCGTCGGCGGTCTTTGCCTTGTTCGGGACGACTTCGCTGCGACGGTGTCGAGCGGCCGGAAATGTCGGCCCATGGCGACGTTGCCGCCAGCGGCAACGTCGCCAGGTCAGGGCAGCTCGCTGAGACACGTCAGAGCATTTCCAGAAGCTCGCCGAGCACGATGTTGTTATCGCAGGTCGGCCGAGAGCGGCCGGCAAGACCTCACGAAAGCGGAGATATGAACTGGCTCTGGCTTAACATTCCGCTCGGCTCGCTGATCTTCCTCGCGGTTGCCGGGATCCCGATGTGGCTGGTGCTCAAGCACCCGGACACCAGGAAGCACATCCCGGGTGCGCGCGCGGCCCACCAGCCGGACCTGGTCCCTGTCTATGCGGCCGCAAACACACGGGCCGGGGCAGCAGGCCACCAGCAACGGTCAGGGACCACCAGCGGCCAGCGGCGTGCCCCCATGGCGGGCGGTCAGCGAAGGGGCGAGCACCCGCGCGAGGCCAGTGCGCTGGCAGGCGCGCGATAATGCCAGCATGACCGACTGCAACCCGCGGCGCAGCCGCAGCCGCGCCTGGTCGGTGCCATCCCGGCCAGGTTCGGGTGCGGGCAAGACCGCCGACCAGGAGCCGGCCAGCGAATCTGTACGCGCCCGTCCGGCCGGCCCGCTGCGGCCGTTCATCGCCTGGTACGCCGGCTACCGTCAGGCCGGTCCGCCGGCCAGGCACCGCGGGCTGCCATCGCCCTACCTCACCCTGATTTTCACCCTGGACGAGCCGCTCACTATCGCCAGGCATCCCGATCCGCGGCAGCCGCCAGGCAGCTATGACACGCTGGCCGGCGGCCTGCATTCCAGGCCAGCGCTGATTACCCATGACGGTCGCCAGTCCGGCATCCAGCTGGCGCTGAGCCCGCTAGGCGCGCGGGAGCTCCTGCACTTGCCTGCGGGCGAACTCGCCGACATCGATCTGGACGGCTCGGAGCTGCTCGGCCCGCTGGCCGCGGAGATCAAGGAACGACTGCGTACCGCGCCGGACTGGCGGGCTCGCTTCGCCGCACTTGACGAACTGCTCGCGTCCAGGATCCGCGCCGGAAAGCGGCTGAGCCCCGAGGCCGCCTATGCGTGGCAGGAGCTGCTGGCGTCGTGCGGCAGCGTGGCCATTTCCGACCTGGCCAGCCAGACCGGCTGGAGCAGCCGCCACCTGCGTGACCGCTTCCGCACCGAGATCGGGCTCACGCCGAAGGCCGCGGCGCGGGTGATCCGTTTCGACCGGACCAGGCGGCTGCTTCAGCGGCAGGCGGCGGCGGGCGCGCAGCGCCCGCTCGCCGAGGTGGCGGCCGAGTGCGGCTATTACGACCAGGCGCACCTGGCGCGAGAGTTCCGCGAGCTGGCTGGCTGCCCGCCGTCTGCGTGGCTGGCTGAGGAGTGCCGAAACGTCCAAGGCGCCGCCGTAGATCTCGTGCCAGGCTGCCAGTCATGACGGACAAGACACCACCGCCGCAGGTCTGGCCCACGCTCCGGGCCCGCGACGCGCGCGCCATGATCAGGTTTCTCGTGGTGGCGTTCGGCTTCGAGGAGGCCGTTGTGTACGGCGACGGAGATCAGGTGGCCCATGCCCAGCTGACCTGGCCACCGGGTGGCGGGATCATGCTCGGCTCGGTCCGTGAGCCAAGCGCAGCCGAGCCAAGCGCAGCCGAGCCAAGCGCAGCCGAGACGGGCGCGGGCGAGACGGGCGCGGGCGAGCCCTGTCCGCAGGGCCCGGGGAGCTTCGCCGCGTATGTCGTCACCGACGAGCCCGATGCCCTGTTTGCCCGGGCGACCGCGGCAGGGGCGACTGTCGTTCGGGAACTCCGTGAGACCGACTACGGTTCCAGGGACTTCGCTGTCCATGACCCCGAAGGCAATCTCTGGTCATTCGGGACCTACCGGGGAGAGCCGACGGCCTGATGACCGGCGGCCGGTCACGGCTGAGGTTGCCAGGACATCCGAGAGGTTGAAGCTGACCGGCTCCTCCAGCTGACCGAAACCGCACGAGAGCGGTTCACACCACCGGACTACGCGCTCTTTGCGCTGGCCGCCTCCGCGGGCCGGAGTGCAGATCGCGACGAAGTTCAGCCACGCCCCGGTCGCCCCGTCTCGCCGGGCGCCCGCCGGTCACCACCGGCGGCGTGGTCGCCCGGGTCTGGCGCGGTGGCAGCGGCGGGCAGGCGCCCACGGCCCGGCTCCTGGACGGCACCGACGTCGCTCCGGTCGACGGCAGCCTGGCACGGCGAGCCGGGATGCTGCTCGCCCGCAGCGGCCAGCGCGACGCCATTGATGCCACGGTGGTATGCCTCGCAGCCGACGGCGACGACATCCTCACTCTGATCCCGGCGACCTGCGCGCACTCGCAGGAGCAGCCGGGATTCACGTAGAACTCGTCCCGGTTTAACCGCCGCTCGCCTGCCTTCAGCACACCATCCGCAGATGAGGATGACCTCGTCGCGATCATGCCGCGGGCCTAGCCAGATCACGAGACTCACAGGATCGGCCACCGCCGGCGCGGCGCGACCTTAAGGACCTAGCGCGAGAACGCCCGGCCTCAATGGCTGGCCAGTGACGCGTCTTCCCGCCCGTAGTCGAACCTGTTGGCGAAGTACTCGTCTCCAAAGCCAGCGGGTAGCTGCGCAGCGCCGGTGCCATGCGCGGCCGAGATCAGCCAATCGATCACGCCGGGGACCGTCGCCGCGTAGTCGCCGACCGGCCTATAGCCGAGTTCGACCGCGGCAGTCGCGTCGAGGACGACCGGGTACTTGCGATCCCACGGGTGCCAGCCCAGAGCCGGGTCAGCGTCATCCTCGAGCAGGATCTCCGCCCATTCGTGCCCAAGGTACCTCGCGACCGTGCGAGCGATCTCGAGCCCGCTGGGCGCGTCAGGATCTGCGCTGTTCAGGATTCTCCGACCAGGACTGAGCGCGACTGTCTCGACCAGCGCAGCGATGTTGCTGGCCGCGCTCGGATGATCAACCCCGGCACCGCGGTGCGCGAGCAACACCACTTCACGGTGATCCAGTACTCGCTTAACGAATATCCACTCGCGGGGAGGGCGGGCCGCCTCACCATGGATCTTCGATGGACGCAACACCGTCACCGGGAGGCCGCTGTCCAACAGCACCTGCTCGGCGGCCACCTTGTTGCGGCCATAACCCTCGCGGCTGTTGAAGTCCATGTCCCCTGGCGCAAGCGTGGGCTGTGTTTCCAAGATGGGCCCGTCGAACTGTGGCGGATCTGCAGAGTTGGAGTGCCGGCCAGCGGCATCGACATACACCGCCTTGCTCGAGATCATCACCGTCGAAGCAGCGTTGCCGGCCAGCGGCAACAGCGCACGCGCGTGGGTGCCCGTGAAGCACGCACAGTCAACGAGAAGGTCCGCGCCATCCCCGAACGCCGAGGCGATAGCTGCGCCATCCGCACGGTCCGCCGCCACAAACCGGACCCCGGAACCAGCAAGGTCAGCCGGCAGGTGCGCGGCGTTCCGCGCGAGCACATCAACATCCCAGCCCGTGGACAGGAGCCTACGGCTGATAGCTCGACCGACCAGGCCGGAGCCTCCGATGATGAACGCCCGCACCCGTGCACGATAGCGACGCGCGACTCCGTCAAATCCGGTCCAGCCGAGTTGTGACCCGCGGGGCTGCCTGGGGAGCTGGGGACCCACGGACGTCATATCGCGGTTCCAGGCACTTCGCCGTCCGCGACCCGAAGGCAATCTCCGGTCACTCAGGACCTACCGGGGAGAGCCGACGGCCTGATGGCCTGCGGCCGGTCAGGGCTCAGGTCGCCAGAACCTCCGATAGGTTGAAGCTGACCGGCTCCTCCAGCTGACCGAAACCGCACGAGCGCGGCTCGCGGTCCGGGCGCCACCGGACGAACTGCGCGGTGTGCCGGAACCTGGTGCCCTCCATGTGCTCGTACCGGACCTCGGCCACCCGGTCTGGCCGTAGCGGGACGAAGGACAGGTCCTTGCCGCTGTTCCAGCGGCTGGCCTGCGCCTCGCGCGGATTGCGGACCTCCGGAACCCTGGCCGCCCAGTTCCACGGATGCTCATCGAAGCTGGTGACCAGCGGCTGCAGCTCGGTGAACAGCGCCCGGCGCTGCGCCATCGGGAAGGCGCCGACCACGCCGACGCTGGCAAGCCTGCCCGCGTCGTCATAAAGGCCGAGCAGCAGCGACCCGATGGCATCAGGGCCGCTCTTGTGCAGCCGGTAACCTGCCACCACGCAGTCGGCCGTGCGCTCGTGCTTGACCTTGAACATGACCCTCTTGTCCTGCTCGTACCTTCCGGTCAGCGGCTTGGCGACGATGCCGTCGAGCCCGGCACCCTCGAACTGGCTGAACCATTGCGCGGCCAGGTCCCGGTCCCTGGTGACCGGGGTCAGATAGACCGGCGGCCCCGCGGCGGCCAGGGCGCTTTCAAGCGCGGCACGCCGCTCGGTGAACGGCCGGCCGGTGAAGTCGGAGCTGTCCAGGGCGAGCAGGTCAAAGGCGATGAAGGCGGCGGGGGTCTGCGCGGCCAGCAGCCGGACCCGGCTGTCAGCCGGGTGGACCCGCTGCAGCAGCGCCTCGAAGTCGAGCCTGCGGCCCGCCGCGTCGGGAATGACGATCTCGCCGTCGACGACGCACCGCTCCGGCAGGTTGGCCAGCACCGCGTCGACGACCTCAGGGAAGTAGCGGGTCATCGGCCGCTCATTACGGCTGCCGATCTCCACCTCGGGGCCGTCCCTGAAGATGACCGACCTGAAGCCATCCCATTTCGGCTCGAAGCTCAGCGAGCCGTCCGGGATTCCCTTGACCGCCTTGGCGAGCATCGGCGCCACCGGCGGCATAACCGGAAGATCCATGGTCCCCATCTTCCCCGGTCGGCCGTTCCGCCGGGTCAGGAGGCACCGGTTCGCGCCGCGGTGACCGCCACCGCGGTGTACCGCATCGTGAAGCTGCCCCCCGCCGCGTCGATGGCGGCGCCGATGCCAGCCAGCACCTCCGCCAGCCTGGCCGGCGGGAACTGGCTGTGGTCGCCAAAGGTAGGCAGCTGGTCCAGCCACTCGTCGCGGGTGTAGGACCGCTGCCAGTCGAATCGCCACTGCTCCGGTTCGCCGAACGCGCCCGCCTGTCGGATGCCGTCGGCCGCCCTGGTGAACACCATCGAGTAGGCGTCCAGGCCAGGCATCCTGCCGCGGTGATAGTGCGGCACGTCGGGCATCACCCGGCGGTAGACCGCGGAGAAGGCTTCCGCCACGTCGGGCGGAGGCTGGCCCACGTTCCAGAACACCGCCAGCCGGCCGCCAGGCCGCAGCACCGCTGCCGCCTTGGCCGCGCCGGCGACCGGGTCCACCCAGTGCCAGGTCTGCCCGGCGACGACCGCGTCGAATTCTCGGCCGGCCGGATCCCAGGCTTCGAACGCCGCCACCTCGACCTCGGATCCGCCCCGGCGCGCCAGGCCGGCCATCCGCGCGTCGACCTCGACCCCGAGCACCCGGCAGCCGGCTGCCTGGAACTGCCGGGCGGCGATGCCGGTACCGGTGCCGACGTCGAGGACGTCGGGGCCCGGGCTGGCGGCGATGATCCGGTCCACCATGGTCTCGGGATAGCGGGGCCGGGCCCGGTCGTAGCGTTCGGCGTCCGAGCCGAACGACTCCGCCAACTGCCGGGCTCTGATGGGGCTCGTGCCCGGAAAGACGCACTCGCTCCGGCGGTATAGTGGGCATGCGCCCACTATGAATGGGCATGCGCCCACTCGGCAACCGGGCCGGGCGAGCGGAAGGGCGAGCGAGCGGGAAGGGAACGCACGGTGCCGACCGGGGTAGCCATCCGCGACGCGCGCGAGCAGCTGTTCGACGCCGCCGAGCGCGTCCTGCTCCGGGCCGGGCCGAACGCGCTGACCAGCCGGGCGGTCACCACGGAGGCAGGCTGCGCCAAGGGCGTCCTGCACCGGCACTTCACCGACTTCGACGCCTTCCTCGCCGAGCTCGTGCTCGACCGCATCGCCCGCATCGGCGACCAGGCCGCCGCCCTGCGCGAGTCCGCCGGGACCGGTACCGTCGCCGGCCACCTCACCGGCGCGCTGACGGCCCTGTTCGAGTCGGTCGCTGTGGCGATCGTCGGCCTCGTCATCTCCGGGATGACCTGCGCGCCCGGCTGCGCCAGGCCAGCCCGCCGGCGTCCCGGTACTGACGGAAGCACGGCCATGATCGCCGCCTACCTCACCGCCGAGCGGGAACTGGGCCGGGTAGCGGCGGACGCCGACGTTGACACGCTCGCGCTCACGCTGATCGGGGCCGGGCACCTGCTGTTCGCCGGCCGGGAAGGCACCCCGCCGGAGGCCGGAGCCGTCCACAAGGTCGTGACCACGGTCATCGCCGGCGTCTCTGCCAGCTGATGTGCGGACAGCTACTTCGCGCCGCCCAGTCCGCTTCGGGGCGGGCTGACGGCGGCGCGCGGCGGGAGCGGGAGGAAGCCGCTGGTCCGGGCGACGTACTCGGCGTAGCCCGGCCGCTGCGCCAGCCTGGCCTCAGTGATCGGCTTACCGCTCCCCGCCGCGAGCAGGTAGGTCATCAGCACGGGGGAGAAGATGGTGACAAGCCCGAGCCATGAGCCGCAGCTGACCAAGAACAGACCCCACCAGACGCACGCGTCGCCGAAGTAGTTGGGGTGCCTGGTGATAACGCCACAGCCCGCGGTCCATCACGGTGCCGCGGTTGGCCGGATTCCCCTTGAACCTGGCCAGCTGCCAGTCGCCGACCGATTCGAAGGCCAGCCCGCAGAGCCAGATCAGCCCGCCCGCGATGGCGGCGGCACCCAGCGGCCCCGGCGCGACCATGGCCGCCTGCACCGGTATCGAGATCAGCCAGATCAGGCCCGCCTGGGTCAGGTATACCTTGCGGAACGCATAAGCGGTGCGGCTTCCCGGTGCTTTAGCCAGCATCTCGTCATAACGCGGATCCTCGCCGGCGCCGCGGCTGCGCCAGCCGATGTAGGCCGCCAGCCGAAGTCCCCAGATGGCCGTGAGCACGGTTATCAGCAGCCGCCGGCCGGTGACCCCGTGGCCGGCCGACACGGCGAACGCCACCGCGGCGACCAGCGCGAAACCGAGCCCCCAGACAGTGTCGATCACGCTGTGCCGCCCGACGCGCAGCGCTACGGCGAGCGTCACCAGCATCGCCGCGATCATGGTCGCCGCGGTGACCAGCAGGGTGAGGACCAGCGTCCCGGCGGTGCCGGTCATGACTTGATCGCGAGGATCTGGTGCACGCCCATCCGGCCTTCTTCGAAGGCCAGCGCGCCGCCGGCCAGGTAAAGCCGCCAGACCCGGGCGGACTGCGGCCCGATGATGGCAGTGACCTCCTCGAAACGCTGCTCCAGGCTGGCCAGCCAGGCGCGGATGGTCCGGGCGTACTGCAGCCGCATCGCGCGCACGCCGAGGACCTCGAGCCCGGCGCCTTCGAGCAGGGTGACCGTCTGGCCGACCGGCCGCATGTGCATGTCCGGGGCGATGTAAGCCTCGATGAACGCGCCGCCTCCCGGGGCGCGCCCGGCCCGGGACATCTGCTGGACCAGCAGGCGACCGCCCGGGCGCAGGCTGCTGGCCAGCAGCGCGCAGAAGGCCGGGTACTGGCCAGCGCCCACGTGCTCGCCCATCTCGATCGCAGCGACCGCGTCGTGATCGCCGCCGGTGATGTCCCTGTAGTCCCTGACCTGCACGTCGACCTGGCTTTCCAGGCCGAGTTCGGTCACCCGCCGGCCGGTGAAAGCCGCCTGCTCGCGCGACAGGGTCACCGCCGTAACCCGCGCGCCGTATTCGCGGGCGGCATGAACCGTCAGCGAGCCCCAGCCGCAGCCGACGTCAAGCAGGTGCATGCCGGGCCGCAGGCCCAGCTTGACGCAGATGCCGTCGAGCTTGTCGCGCTGGGCGTCGGCCAGCCGGTAACCGGCACCCGCGCGGGCCCAGTCAGCACAGGAGTACGCCATGCTCGGATCGAGGATCAGCTGGTAGAACGCCGGCAGGCACGTCATAGTGGTGGGCGATGACGGCCTGGTCGCGGCGTTTGCTGTGCAGCCGCCCCGATACCCGGGCCTGCGCCGCGGGCGGCTTCGGCGGCGTGCCGCCGATCCCGAGCTGCAGCGCTGCCCGCGCCGCCGCGGTCCAGGCGCCGACCGGCAGCCGGGCCGGCCCCGCCCGGCCCGGCCTCCGCCCGGCCCGGCCCCCGCGGTCTCCCGTCAGCCCGGCCCCCCGGTCTCCCGCCAGCCCGGCCTCCTGGCTGGCCCGCCACACGGCCCGCAGGCCCTCGGTCAGGTCACCGTCCACGTCGAGCTCGCCGGTCACGTATGCCTGGGCGATCCCTAGCTCGCCCGGGTGCCACAGCATCCGGCGTAGCGCCTGCGGGGTGCGCAGCACCAGGACGGGCGCGCCGGCCGGGCCCGCCTCGCTGCCGTCCCAGGCCCGGATCCGGACCGGCGGCTCGCCCCTGAAGAGCCGCTCGGCGACCGGCAGCAGCAGGCTCAGCCGCGCCCGCGCGGGGCCGCGCCCGGGTAACTGACCTGGTCATGCCGCACACCGTTCGTGGCGGTCCGGGGCCGCCCCGCGCCGGTCCCGGACCGCCCCCTCGCTCCGGTCCGGGACCAGCAGGAACTGGGAGACATCCAGGTAGCCGGAGCGGAAACCCGCTTCCGCGTAGCTGAGATAGAGCACCCACATCCGCCCGAACACCTCGTCGAAGCCGAGCTGCGCCAGCTCGGGTTGCCTGGCCAGCAGCCGCTCCCGCCAGAGCCGCAGCGTCTGGCCGTAGTGGGCGCCGAAGCCGCGCCGCTCGGCCGACGCGCAGCCCGGTGTGCGCGGCCAGGTTGTCCTCGATCGAGGTGACCGACGGGATCAGGCCGCCAGGGAAGATGTACTTCAGGATCCAGGTCTGCGTCCGGCGGGTGGCGAGCATCCGGTGGTGCGGCATGGTGATCGCCTGCAGGCCGATCCGGCCATCAGGGGCAAGCAGCCGGTCAAGGGCGGCGAAGTATTGCGGCCAGTAGCGTTCTGCGACCGCCTCGATCATCTCGACCGAGAGGATCGCGTCGTACTGGCCGCTCACCCTCCGGTAGTCCAGCAGTTCGACGCTCACCCGGCCGGCCAGGCCCGCCTCGCTGACTCGCCTGATGGCCAGTTCACGCTGCTCGGCGGAGATGGTGACGGTGCGCACCCGGGCGCCGCGCTGAGCGGCGCGGATCGCCAGCTCGCCCCAGCCGGTGCCGATCTCGAGCACGCCGGTGCCAGGGCCGACGCGGGTCAGGTCGAGCAGCCGGTCGATCTTGCGGCGCTGGGCCGCCGCCAGGTCCGCTTCGGCCGGCAGGCCGTGGCCGTCCTCCTCGAACAACGCTGCCGAGTAGGTCATGGTCTCGTCAAGGAACAGCGCGAACAGCTCATTCGACAGGTCGTAGTGTCGCTGGATATTGCGGCGGGCACCGGTCTCGGACGCGTCCTCGTCCGGCGGCTGGCGCCGCACGTACGCGTTACGCAGCCATTGCAGCTGCCGCGGCACGAGACTGTCTACCTGCCTGGCCAGCACGGTGAGCAGGCCGGTCAGGTCATCGGCATCCCAGTCACCGGCCATGTAGGACTCGCCGAACCCGATCAGCCCGGCCGCACCGACTCGCTGGTAGAAGTCGCCTGGCCGGCGCATTGTCAGGACCGGCGCATCGCCGCCGCCGCCGCCGAAGGACTCGCCGGATGGCAGCGTCACGCGCAGCGGCAGCCGGCTCGCGATCCGGGCGAACAGCAGCCTGGCGATGGCGCCGCGGATCGGCGATCTGGGCACGGCCGCGACGTCGGGCCACCTGACCGGGTCGACGTCGATATGTCCGCTAGCGGCCCAGGTGCCCGGCGGCCTGCCGACCGGGCCAGGAGCGGAGTTGCCGGCCTGCTGGCCGGCGTTCCGGCTCGCGGCGAAGTGCCCGCCGCACCGGTCAGTCGCGTGGCTCATCGGACTCCTTCCTGAGCGTGCTGTCGGGGCCTGGCCTGCGGGCGCAGGCCGCGGGCGTACAGCCGCAGGCCTTGCCGGCGGATCCGGGCGCTGACAAGCGCGGGGGACCAAGGGTGCCTGGCGGACGCGCGGAGCAGGGCGGCGGTGCTGGCATGGGTGCGGGTGCCGCGCACCGAGGCAACGAACGGCTGGCCGTCTCCGCGATCCAGCACGATGGTGAGCGCGAGACGCGGTCCCGGCTCGGGCAGCGTCATCCGGTAGCCGCCATCTACCGGGTAGAAGGGCGATACGTAGAACTCTTTCGGCACGGTCGCGCGCCCCTCGCTGTCGGTCCGCAGCAGGTAGCAGTGCCGCTGCTGGTAGGTGTTGTGCACCTCGGCGAGCACGCACGCAAGCGCCCCGTCCGGCCAGTGGCACCAGTAGACCGTCAGCGGGTTGAATACGTAGCCGAGCACCCGGGCGTTGGCGAGCATCAGGATCCGGCCGCCGTTCAGATCCACGCCGCGGCGGGCGAGAAAGCCGTCGACGTTGGCCCGGATGCTGCGGTGCGGATCGCCGAGATGGTCGCCGGCGCGGAAGCTGGCCAGCGGCCTGAGCCATGGTTGCAGCCTGGGCATGTCGTCCAGGTCGACGAGCCACTGGTAGCTGCGGTAGCCGAACGCGCTACGCAGCGGGGCGGTGCGGACGTGGTTGATCCGGCACTCATAAAGCGCCGCCGAGCCCGCTAGCACCGGCCCCCCAGGGATGCCGCCGCGGCCACGCCGGACCTGCAGCCGTCCTCGTGGAAGCCCCAGCCGTGATAGGCGCCCGCGTAGGCGGTCACCCCGTCGTTCAGCTCCGGCAGCCTGCCCTGCGCGGCGACGCTGGCCAGGTCGTAGATCGGGTGCTCATAGTCCATCCTGGCGAGCACGTGCTCGGCGCGGATCTGACCGCCGCCACCCAGCGTTACGATGTAATCGCGGCTGGCCGACAGCCGCTGCAGCCGGTTCATGTAGTAGCTGACCTGGACGCGGTCGGCCGGCGCCGCGCACGATGGCAGCGTGTAGTTCCAGGATGCGCGGACCGCCGGGCTCGCCGGGATCAGATCCGGGTCGGTGTGCAGCACCGTCGCGTTACGGGAGTACCTGAACGCGCCGAGGACCGCCCGCTCGGCGGACGTCGGCTCGGCGAGCAGGCGCAGCGCCTGATCGGGATGGGTCGCGATCACGACGGCATCGAACTGGTCCGCCCGGTCCCCGTCGTAGCGGATCTCGGCGCCGCCGGGAAACCGGCGCACGGCGCGCACGCGGACGCCGGCCCGGACCGTGGACAGCTGCTTGGCGATCCGCTCGACGTAACTGCGTGACCCTCCGGCGACCGTCCGCCACGGCGGCGAGCCCGTGACCGAGAGCAGCCCGTGATTGTCCAGGAACCTGAACAGGTACCTGGCCGGATAGCTCAGCGCGGTCCGCGGCGAGCACGACCACACCGCCGCGACGAACGGCATCGCGAAATGCCTGACGAAATAGCGCGAGTAACCCCCGGCAGCCAGGAACTCACCGAATGTCGGATCAGCGACCGGGCTTCCGTTATAGCCGCTATCGTCAAGCAGCCTGCGCGCGCTCCGGTGAAACCGGAGCACCTCGCCGAGCATCCTGACGTAACGGCCGCGGCCACGGCGGAGCCCGGCCGCAAGCCCGCGCGGGCCGCGCTGGCCCGCATACTGCAGGCCACAACCGGCGCACCGGACCGACATGCTCATCTCCGATTCGGTAGTGGTCACGCCAAGTTCGGTAAACAGCCTGGTCAGCAGCGGATAAGTGCGTTCGTTGTGAACGATGAACCCGGTGTCGACGGGCAATTCCCGGCCATCCGCCGGCGCAAGCAGGTGCGTGTGGGCATGACCGCCGAGCCGGTCGTCAGCCTCGAACAGCGTCACGTCGTCGGTCCGCGCCAGCACATACCCGGCTGTCAGCCCGCCGACGCCGCTGCCGATTACGGCAATACGGCGGCTGCTCATCAGGACCGGCGGCCAGCCCACACCCGTGCTGCCGCGAAGCCCCTGCCCCTGGACATCCCCATATCCGCCATCGCGGCATCCCCTCTTGCACTCATGCCCCGGGTTCGGCGCGGGGCGAGGTCCTGGATTGGTGACGTGCGTCACATTCGCCCGGTGACGGCCCCGTGGCTGCGCCGCATCGCCGCCTGGGTACCGCTTTGGCGCCCGGAAGATTTTCGTTGGTACTGACTGCGTAGTAACGTCCGGTTCGGCGAACGTCAGCTTCGGAGCCTCTCTGGCTGGCCCTCCCGTCGGTGCCGACGGATGGTGCCTGCCTGGGCTGGGGCGGCCCCCGGCAGGCCCGCAGCAGGCCAGCAGCAGGAAGGTCTCGGCGATGGCGAGGGAATCAACGGCCGGCAGCGCGACGGCGTGGTCTGACGGCCCGCCGATCACCGCGGTTGAGCGGCGCGGCATCGAGCATGTGCCGCGCGATAGCCGCTGGGGCAGGCCGAGCGGCCTGTTCTGGATGTGGGCCGGGGCCGTCTGGAACGTCGAGTTCCTTATCTACGGCTGCCTGGCGGTCCTGGTTTTCGGCCTCTCATTCGCCCAGGCCGTCGTGGTCATCCTGGTCGGCAACCTGTCTTACCTGCTCACCGGCCTGGCAAGCTTGCAGGGCCCGCAGGCAGGCACGACGACCTTCGCGATCAGCCGTGCCCCATTCGGGCCTAACGGCAACAGGATCCCGTCATTCTTCAACTGGGTGACCCAGGTCGGATTCGAGATCGAGGGGATCGCGCTGGTCGTCTTCGCGGCGATCGCCCTGTCGCTGCGCGCGGGCTTCGCCGCCGGTGCCCCCGCGAAGGTCATCTTCATCGTGGCCGCCGTTGCAGTCCAGGCGGTGCTGCCGCTGCTCGGACATGCCGCAGTGGTCAAGGTGCTCAAGTGGCTAGCGATCCCGTTCGTGGTGCTCTTCGTGATCATGGCCGTTATCACGAGCTCCAAGGTCAAGCTGCACGCCGTGGGGCACGGCGCGGGGTGGGGCTCGATGCTGGTCTTCCTCGCGCTGGTGATCGCGGCTGGCGGCCTGGGCTGGAGCGAGAACGGTAACGACTATTCCCGCTACCTGCCGTCCAGCACCAGCAGGCGGAACATCGTGCTGGCCGTCACGCTTGGCGCGGCCATCCCGTCCGCGCTGCTGGAAATCCTCGGCGCGGCGGTGGCCACCGGGGTGCCTGGCGCGACCACGATCACCGGGCTCACCCAGGGATTTCCCAGCTGGTTCATCGTGCCGTACCTGATCGTGGCCATTTTCCAGCTGTTCGCGATCAACACCCTCGACCTGTACTCCTCGGGCGTGACGCTGCAAAGCCTGGTACCCCGCCTGCGGCGGCTGCAATGCGTGCTGATTGACACGGTGATCGGCGGCGCGTTCGTCGCCTACGCGGTCTTCTCCTCGCGGTTCTTCACCCTGCTGACCGATTTCCTGCTGTTCATCATCGTCTGGCTAGCCCCATGGTGCGCGATTTACCTGGTGGACAGCTGGCTGCGCCGGAACCGCTACGATCACCTGGCGCTGCTCGACGAACGCGGCGGGCGCTACTACCGCAACGGCGGTTTCCACTGGCCGGGAATCATTGCCCTGGGGGGCGGCATGGTTGCCGCTGCGCTCTGGCTGAACGCTTACCCGCCATACGTGTCGCCCCTGTCGAGCCGGCTTGGCGATTCCGACCTCAGCGTTTTCCTCGGCCTGATCGTCGGCGGCGGCCTGTACTGGCTGCTCGCCCGCAACGGAGTCCGTGCCGAGGCCCGTGACGACCGGGCGCGATGACGGCGAGGCGCTTCGATTCGCCAGGTGGCACGGCAGCGGTGAGCGCCTAGAGGACGGTTATGGCGCCGGACAACCATAAGCGTCATTTAGCACCGAAAATGGCTCACTGTCTCGTGCGTTGCCCATTGCTTTGACGGCCGGCCGTCGCTAGGGTCCCGGACAGAACCCCTGATGAGCGGGATCCTCGTCGCAAAGACGTGTTATGGAGGAGGGACTTTCATGAGAGCTGCCCGATTGTGGGCATTTATAGGGTCGGTGGGCCTGGCCGCCGCCGGCCTGGGTGCCATGGCCGGCCCCGCCGCCGCAAAGCCGGCCCCGGTGCCGCCGCGTAAGGCGCTCCGCGGGTCGGCGCCACCCGCCGCGGCGCGCAAGCACCCAGCCGGGGGTGTCGCGGCGACAAGCTCGGTGAGCTTCGACCTGGTGCTGTCGCTGCGCAACGCCTCGGGCGCGCAGGCGTTCCTCCGCGAGGTCTCGAGCCCGGGCTCGGCGCTGTTCCACCACTACCTGACCGATGCGCAGTGGGAGTCCCGGTTCGCGCCGACCAAGGCCACCGTCGCACGGGCGCAGGCCTGGCTTCGCAGCGAAGGCTTCACCGTCGTTTCGGTTCCCAAGGACCGCCTTTTCGTGTCCGCCGGCGGATCGGTGAGCAGTGTCGAGAACGCGTTCGGCGTGAAGCTCGGCTACTACAAGGTGAACGGCCACAAGGTACGGCTCGCTAACGGCACGCTGACCGTGCCGTCATCGGTCGCCGGCATCGTCTCGGGCGCGGTCGGCATCAACCAGTATCGTGGCCACGACCAGGCCTCGCCCAGGCGAGCGCTGCTCCGGCCCGCCCGGCGGCCAAGGCCGACCAGGAGCCCGCGCCGCCCGCGGGGTTCCGCAACCCGCAGCCGTGCTCGCAGTACTGGGGGCAGAAGACCGACACCAAGGACGCGGGCTCGCTCTACGCGCCCTACACCCATCCGCTGCCCTATGACATCTGCGGCTACAAGCCTGCTCAGCTCAGAGGTGCTTACGGACTCGCCGGGTCGGTGGCCTCGGGCAACAACGGCACGGGCGTGGGGATCGCGATCGTCGACGCGTACGACTCGCCAACCCTGCTGCAGACGCGCAGCACTACTTCAGGCTGAACGACCCGTCCCACCCGCTGTCGTCGGCCCAGTTCGTCAACGTCGCCGCCCGGCGACAGTCGACGACCAGGCTGAGTGCAGCGGCAGCGGCTGGTACGACGAGCAGGCTCTCGACGTGGAGGCATCGCACTCGATGGCACCCGGAGCGGACATCACCTTCGTCGGGGCGCAGGACTGCTTCGACTCGAGCCTGCTCGCGGCCCTGCAGACGGCGATCACGAGCGGCGCTTCTGTTGTGAGCGACTCGTGGGGTGACCCCCTAGGTGACCTCCTGGACGACGCGGCCACGAAGACCGCCTTCGACGACACGTTCATGCTCGCCGGCGCCACCGGCGTCAGCGTCCTGTTCTCCAGCGGTGACAACGGTGACAACTTCGCCGACTTCGGGCTCGACGGCCCCGGACTACCCGGCGACCAGCCCGTTCGTGACCGCGGTCGGCGGGACCACTCTCGAGGTGAACTCCAAGAACGCCCGTCAGGCCGAGTACGGCTGGTCAACGGCCAAGCAGCCGCTGTGCACGGTCACGACCACGTACGTGCGGTACCGCAACCTCCCCGTCCGGCCCGCTGGCCTGGCAGGCCGGCGGCGGCGGCGGGACGAGCTACTACTACACCCAGCCCTACTATCAGGCGGCGGTCGTGCCGAGTGCCCTGGCGCTGCGGAACGAAGCGCTCTTCGGCCCGGTGCCGCTGCGCGTCGTCCCGGACATCTCGATGGACGCTGACGCCCAGAGCGGGATGCTGATCGGCCTGACCCAGACGTTCCCGGACGGGGTCTACTACGACCAGTTCAAGGAGGGCGGAACGAGCCTCGCCTCCCCGCTGCTATCCGGCGTGATCGCGGACGCCGTCCAGGCCGCCGGCATGCCGTTCGGCTTCCTGAACCCGGTGCTCTACAAGGCCTCGACGCAGACCCCCGCGGCGTTCAACGACATCCTGTCGCCGGCCAGCCCGCACTCGACGGCCGTGATCCGGGTCGACTACGCGAACACGGTCGACTCCTCGGACGGGTACATCGTGAGCCTCAGGGCGATCGACTACGCGGGACCCGAGACCTACTGCGACGGGACGGGCAACTGCGCGACGCGCGACGTCACCCTGACCACCGCTCCCGGTTTTGACGGCCTGACCGGGCTCGGATCCGTCGGAAAGAAATTCATCGCCACCCTGTCGAGATTCTGATCCGCTCGGTGCGGCGGGGCGCCCGGGGTTTCCCGGGCGCCCCGCCACCGGCGCGGGCGAGCTTCCCAGGTTGCGCTGCACTTCAGTCCGCAGGGCGGCTGCCTGCAGGCGGTTTCTTGGACTGGCGGCCTGCCGACGGCCGCCCTGGCAGCACTATCAGGGCCAGCAGCCCCGCTAGGAGTGCTACGGCGGCACCGGTCAGCAGGCCCAGGTCCATCCCGCTGATAAACGAGGCGCGCGCGAGCCCGGCGAGCGCCGCGCCCGTCGCGCCGCCGAGATGCGCGGCCAGCGCTAGCGCACCTCCGACCGATCCGAGCACGGCGTGCAGCACCCCGCTCGGCAGGTGATACGGAGCCAGCGCGCTCGTCATCTTGTCCTGGTAGCGGCTGGACAGCAGGCTGCCGATCACGGCCACCCCCATGGCCCCGCCGATCTGCAGGAACGCGCCGTTGGTCGCGGAACCCACGCCGGTGTGCTCGCGGGGCAGCGAGCTCATCACGGACGCCGTCCCGCCCGGGATGACCAGCCCGGCCCCGACCCCGAGCAGGACCATGCCGACGACCGTGCTTGCGTACGTCGAGGTGACCGTGGCTCCCGATATCTGCCAGAGGCCACCGGCGACGATCAGCAGGCCGGCCGCCACCACGAGCCTGGTGCCCGCAATGCGGACGAGGACGGCCGAGACCGGCGCTACCACGGCGATGGCTGCCGCGGCGGGCAGCACGCGGACTCCGGCCTGCAGCGCCGTGTACCCAAGGTTGAACTGCAGGAACTGGGTCAGCACGAACAGCGCGCCGAACAGCCCGAAGGTGACCAGGCCCACCGAGACGACCGCGCCGGTGAAGCTCCTGGCCCGGAAGAACGCCAGGTTCAGCATCGGGTGCGAGCTGGCCCGCTCCCAGGCCGCGAAGCCGCCGAGCACCGCGAGCCCGGCCACGCCGGCGCCGATGACGAGGGGCGACGACCAGCCGCGCGCCGGAGCCTCGATGATCGACCACAGCAGGAGCCCGAGTCCCGCGATGGACAGCAGCGCCCCGGCGAGGTCGGGCCGCAGCGCCGCCGGGTTTTTCGAGTCGGGGACCAGCAATATCGCCAAGACCAAGCCGACCACGGCGATCGGCACATTGATCAGGAACACCGAGCCCCACCAGAAATGGGCCAGCAGCAGGCCGCCGATGATCGGGCCGAGGGCGATCCCGAGCCCGCTGGTACCGGCCCAGAAGCCGATAGCGCGCTGCCGCACTCCGGCCTCGCGGAACATGTCCGTGATGATCGACAGGGTCGACGGCATGATCAGCGCGGCGCCGATGCCCATGCTCGCCCTGGCGGCGATCAGCATGCCCACCGAGCCAGAGAACGCTGCCCACGTCGAGCCGGCCGCGAACGCTGCCAGGCCGGCGACGAACGTCCGCTTGCGGCCAAGCCGGTCGGCCAGGCTGCCCGCCACCAGCAGCAGGCCGGCGAAGACGATGACGTAGGCGTCAACGATCCACTGCAGCTCGCTTGAGGTGGCGCGCAGGTCCCGCACCAGGGTCGGCAGCGCGACGTTAAGGACCGTATTGTCCAGCGTGACGATCAGCAGCGAGATGCACAGCACGACGAGCGCGATCCACCGGCGGGACGGCGGTTCGCCGGCGGCGGTGTGCGGCACGGAGATGCTGCCCGTCGTCATCGCCATGATCTCGATCCCAGTCCCGGCGGGCCGAGCGGGCCAGGGCCTAAGGTCCCGTAGGTGGGAGGATGAGGTCCGAGGAGCTGATCGTGGACTTTATCCAGCCTGTCACCTGGGCCGAGGCGCTGGCCGCCAAGGCAGCGAGGCCCGCGGCGCTGCCGCTGGCCGGCGGCACCGACGTGATGGTCGAGCTGAACTTCGACGCGCGCAGGCCGGACGCGCTGCTCGATCTCACCAGGATTCCCGGCCTGACGCACTGGGCCGCCGCCGACGGCCAGATCCGGCTGGGCGCCGGCGTGACCTACGCGCGGCTCATCGACGAACTCGGCGGCCTGCTGCCCGGCCTCGCGATGGCCGCCCGCACTGTCGGCTCGCCGCAGATCCGCAATCGCGGCACCGTCGGCGGTAACCTCGGCTCCGCTTCGCCGGCCGGGGATTGCCATCCGCCGCTGCTCGCGGCCGGAGCCCTGGTCGAGGTGGCCTCGGTGCGCGGAACGAGAGTGCTGGCCGCGGACGACTTCTACACCGGCGTGAAGCGCAGCGCGCTGGCCCCCGACGAGCTGATCGCGGCGGTGCTGATCCCCCCCGCAGCGGGTCCCCAGCAGTTCAGCAAGATCGGGACCCGCAATGCGATGGTGATAGCCGTAGCCGCGTTCAGCATCGGTCTTGATCCGGTGCGCAGGACGGTCGGGACGGGCATCGGATCGGCGGCGCCCACCCCGCGGCGGGCGCCCGTCGCCGAGCGCTTCCTGGCCAGCGCGCTGGACGAGGCGGGCCTGTGGGATTCAAGGGGTGAGCTGCCCGGGCCGGTCGTCGGCCGGTTCGCCGAGCTGGTCAAGGCGGCGGCGGAGCCTATCGACGACGTCCGCGGCAGCGCCGCCTACCGGCTGCACGCGCTCGCGGTCATGGCCCGCAGGACGCTGGCCTGGGCCTGGCGGGACTACCGTGACGGTGGCCAGGTGGCCGGAAGGGGCTGATCAGTGCGGATCACGGCGACCGTCAACGGCGCGGTCAGGCAGGCCGATGATGTCTGGGAAGGCGAGAGCCTGCTGTATGTGCTGCGGGAGCGGATGGGGCTGCCGGGCTCCAAGAACGCCTGCGAGCAGGGTGAGTGCGGGTCCTGCACGGTGTATCTCGACGACCTGCCGGTATGCGCCTGCCTGGTGGCGGCCGGCCAGGCTGAGGGCCGCACCATCGTCACGGTTGAGGGGCTGGCCGACGGGGCGAAACTGCACCCGTTGCAGGAAGCGTTCGTAGCGGCCGGAGCGGTGCAGTGCGGGTTCTGCACGCCTGGCCTGCTGGTCGCCGCGCATGACCTGCTGCGCAGGCGCGGGCGGCCGTCCACGGCGGAGGTCCGCGAGGCGCTGGCGGGCAACCTGTGCAGGTGCACGGGATACGAGCAGATCCTCACGGCGGTCGGGCTGGCGGCCGAGAAGCTGGCGGCGCTGGCGGCCGAGAAGCCGGCGGCCGAGAGCCTGGCCGCGGGGACGCCGGCCGCGGGGACGCCGACGGCGGGGACGCCGACGGCGGGGACGCCGGGGGCGGAGCACAGGGAGGGCGAGCGACGGTGACCGTTCTGGTGCTAACCGGATGTCATGTGGTGACCATGAACACCGGGCGCGATGAGCATGCCAGCGGGTACGTCGCCGTCGACGGCAACCGGATCGCGGGCGCCGGAGCCGGGCCGGTGCCTGCCAGCCTGGCCGGCGCCAGGCAGCTCGACGCCAGCGGCTGCCTGGCGACCCCGGGCCTGATCAACGCCCACCACCACCTGTACCAGTGGGCGACCAGGGGACGGGCGGTGGACGCCACCCTGTTCGACTGGCTGACCGAGCTCTACCCGGTCTGGGCGGGCATCGACGAGGAGATCGTCGCGGCAGCGGCGACGGCCGCGCTGGCCTGGCTGGCCAGGACCGGCTGCACCACCACGATGGACCATCACTACCTGTTCCCGCCAGCTGCCGGTGACCTGCTGGGCGCCACCATCGAGGCCGCGCGCGACGTCGGCCTGCGGTTTCATCCGACCCGCGGCTCGATGGATCTCGGTGCCAGCGCCGGCGGGCTGCCACCCGACGACGTCGTGGAGGACCGGGATACCATCCTGGCCGCCACCGAGGCGGCGATCGACAAGTACCACGACCCGTCGCCCGGATCGATGCTCCGGGTCGGGGTAGCGCCCTGCTCGCCGTTCTCGGTCACCCGCGGGCTGCTCGCCGATGCCGCCGAGCTGGCCAGGAGCCGGGAAGTCCGGCTGCATACCCACATCGCCGAGACAGCTGATGAAGACGACTACTGCGCGGGGCATTTTGGCTGCACGCCGATCGAGTACCTGGACTCGCTCGGCTGGCTGGGCAGCGACGTGTGGCTGGCGCATGCCGTGCACCTGGGCGACGCGGCCATCGCCAGGCTCGGCGCGACCGGCACCGGCGTCGCGCACTGCCCGTCGTCGAATGCCCGGCTCGGCTCGGGTATCTGCAGGTCCCGCGCGCTGCTCGAGGCCGGCGTGCCGGTCGGGCTCGGCGTGGACGGCGCCGCGTCCAACGAGGAGACCTCGCTGATCGGCGAGGTCAGGGCCGCCACGCGGTTCGCGAGGGCGGTGGGCGGCCCGCGCGCGATGGGCGTCAGGGACGCGCTGGAGCTGGCCACCCGCGGGGGTGCCAGGCTGCTCGGCCGGGAGGCCGAGATCGGCTCGCTGGAACCCGGCAAGCTCGCCGATGTCGCGCTCTGGCGGCTGGACACGCTGCCGCACGCGGACATCGCCGACCCGGTAGCCGCGCTCGTGCTCGGCCCGCGCCCCCCGCTTGAGCTGCTGCTGGTCAACGGGCAGCAGGTGGTGTCCCGCGATCGGGTGCTGACCGTCGACGAGCACCAGGCCGCCGCGGCGGCCCGCCGGGCCAGCCTCGCCCTGGCGGCGAAGCGCTGATGCGCCGCAGCGAGGCGCCCGCCACGGTCCCGGGCACCGCCACGGTCCCGGGCGCCACGGTCCCGGGCGCCACGGTCCCGGGCGCCACGGTCCCGGGCGCCACGTTCCCTGGCACCGCGCCGGCCGGGCTGAGGGAGCCGGTGGCGGGTGGCATCGGCGCCAGCCCGCGGCGCCCGGACGGCACGCCGAAGGTCACCGGGCAGTTCGCCTACGGCAGCGACCTGTTCGCGCAGGACATGATCTGGGGCGTCACGCTGCGCAGCCCGCACCCCTACGCGAAAATCGAGTCCATCGACATCGGGCCCGCGCTGGCCACGGCGGGCGTTTTCGCGGTGCTGACGCACGCGGACGTCCCCGGCGCCAATCGCTGCGGGCTCGAACACGCCGACCAGCCGGTCCTCGCCGCCGACGTGGTCCGCTACCAGGGCGAACCTGTCGCCCTGGTAGCGGCGGACCACCCCGAGATAGCCCGCCGGGCGGCCAAGAAGGTCATCGTCAGCTACCAGGCGCTCGAGCCGGTCACCGACGCGGTGGCGGCGCTCGGCCCGACCGCACCCCGGCTGCATCCAGCCGGCAACCTGGTCCGCCATCTCAAGATCCGCAAGGGCAGCCCGGCGCCTGCCGCCCCGGTGGTCGTCACCGGCGAGTACACGGTCGGGATGCAGGACCAGGCGTTCCTCGGGCCGGAAGCGGGGCTCGCGATTCCCGACGGCCAGGGCGGGCTCGACCTCTACGTGGCCACCCAGTGGCTGCATGCCGACCAGCGGCAGATCTGCGCCGCGCTCGGGCTGCCGCCCGACCAGGTCAGGCTGGTGCTGGCCGGGGTGGGCGGGGCCTTCGGCGGCCGCGAGGACCTGTCCATGCACGTGCACGCGTGCATGCTGGCGCTGCGGACCGGCAAGCCAGTGAAAATGGTATATAACCGGGAGGAATCGTTCTTCGGGCACGTGCACCGGCATCCCGCGGTGCTGCGGTACCAGCACGGCGCTGACCGGGACGGGACCCTGGCCTACGTGCGGGCGGAGATCTACCTCGACGGCGGAGCGTACGCCTCAAGCACGTCGGCGGTGGTCGGCAACGCGGGCACGATGGGGATCGGCCCCTACGCCGTGCCCAGCGTGCACGTCGACTGCTACGGCGTGTACACCAACAACCCGCCGTGCGGCGCGATGCGCGGTTTCGGCTCGGTCCAGGCCGCGTTCGGTTACGAGGCACAGATGGACAAGCTGGCCGCCGCGCTCGGGATGGACCCGGTCGAGCTGCGCTGCAGGAACGGGATGAGCCTGGGCTGCGAGGCGCCGACCGGGCAGATCGTGGACAGCCCGGCCCCGGTGGCCGAGCTGCTCCGCCGCCTGCAGGCGATGCCGCTGCCGGCCGGGCGCCCGGCTGCCGGTCATGACCTGCGGGAGCTGCCGGGCGGGGTGTCGAACGCCACGCACGGTGAGGGCGTGGCCCGCGGCATCGGGTACGCGGTGGCATACAAGAACGTCGGGTTTTCCGAGGGTTTCGATGACTATTCCACCGCCAGGGTCCGGCTGCAGGCGATCGCGGGCGAGCCGGTCGCGACGGTGCACACCGCTGCTGCCGAGGTGGGGCAGGGACTTGTCACGATCGAGCAGCAGGTCTGCCGCACCGAGCTGGGCGTTGACCAGGTGCTGGTCAGCCCCAAGGACACCGGGGTCGGGTCGGCGGGCTCCACGTCGGCGTCCCGCCAGACCTACATGACAGGCGGCGCGGTGCGGGCCGCCTGCGAGCTCATCCGCGAGCGCGTCATCGGCCTGGCTGAGCGCAGCCTGGGCCAGACCGTCGCCGGGCTGATGCTGGCCGGCGGCTGGGTGGTAGCGCCCGGCGGCGAGCGGCTGGCCGCCATCGCCGGGCTGATCGGCGCCGAGGTGATCGAGGAGACCGTGCAGTGGCGGCACCGGCCGACCCTGCCGGTCGACCCGGAGACCGGCCAGGGCTTCGCGCACGTCCAGTACGCGTTCGCCGCGCACCGCGCCGTGGTCGACGTCGATACCGAGCTCGGGCTGGTCAAGGTGGTCGAGCTGGCCTGCGCGCAGGATGTCGGCAAGGCGATCAACCCGCAAGCGGTGCTGGGCCAGATTCATGGCGGCACGGCACAGGGACTCGGCCTGGCGATCATGGAAGAGATCCAGGTAGCCGGCGGGGTGATCAGGAATCCGTCGTTTACCGACTACCTCATTCCCACCATCCTCGACATGCCGCCGATGCGCGTCGAGCTGCTTGAGTACCCGGACCCGAACGCGCCCTACGGCCTCCGCGGTGTCGGCGAGCCGCCGGCTGTCTCGTCCGGCCCGGCCGTGGCGGCCGCGATCCGCGCCGCCACCGGGCTCGATCTCGCGCGGGTCCCGGTAAGACCAGAACATATAACGGGTACCGGGTGATTCAGGCTCGCTAGGGGGCGCAATGACATCAGGGCAGTATGACTTCGTCATCATCGGCGGTGGCTCGGCGGGCTGCGCGCTCGCCAACCGCCTGTCGGCTGACCCGTCCCGCCGCGTGCTGGTCCTGGAGGCGGGGCGGCCGGACTATCCCTGGGACGTGTTCATCCACATGCCGGCCGCCCTGACCTTCCCGATCGGCAGCCGCTTCTACGACTGGAGGTACGAGTCGGAGCCCGAGCCGTTCATGAACGGGCGCCGGATCTACCACGCCCGCGGCAAGGTGCTCGGCGGCTCGAGCAGCATCAACGGCATGATCTTCCAGCGCGGCAACCCGCTGGACTACCAGCGCTGGGCCGCCGACCCGGGGATGGACGCCTGGGACTACGCGCACTGCCTGCCGTACTTCAAGCGGATGGAGACCTGCCTGGCCGGCGGGGACGAGTACCGCGGCACCGACGGCCCGCTCATGCTGGAGCGCGGGCCCGCTACCAGCCCGCTGTTCACGCGCGTTCTTCGCGGCGGTGCAGGAGGCCGGCTACTCGCTGACCGACGACGTGAACGGCTACCGGCAGGAGGGCTTCGCGGCCTTCGACCGGAACATCCACCGTGGCAGGCGGCTGTCCGCCGCCCGGGCCTACCTGCACCCGGTGATGCGGCGGCCCAACCTGACCGTCGCCACCCGGGTCTTCGTCACGAGGATCCTGTTCGACGGCACCCGGGCCGTCGGCGTGGAATTCACCCGCGGCAAGAGCCAGCGGCAGCGGGTCACGGGCCGGGGAGGTCATCCTGTGCGGCGGCGCCATCAACTCCCCGCAGCTGCTTCAGCTCTCCGGGGTGGGCAGCGCGGACCTGCTCGCCCGCGCGGCATCGGCGTGGTCGCTGACCTGCCGGGCGTCGGCGAGAACCTGCAGGATCACCTCGAGGTCTACGTGCAGTTCGCCGCGAAACAGCCGGTCTCGGTGGCACCTGCGCTGAAGTGGCGGAACCGGCCCATGGTCGGCGCCAGGTGGCTTTTCCTGCGCAGCGGCCCCGGCGCGACCAACCACTTCGAGGCCGGCGGCTTCGCCAGGAGCAACGACGAGGTGGCCTACCCGAACCTGATGTTCCACTTCCTGCCGATCGCGATCCGCTACGACGGCTCCGCGCCGGCCGGCGGCCACGGCTACCAGGTGCACATCGGCCCGATGTACTCGGACTCCAGGGGATCAGTGCGGATCACCTCGGCCGATCCTGCGGTGAAACCCGCGCTGCGGTTCAACTACCTGTCCACTGACGAGGACCGCCGGGAGTGGCCGAGGCGATCCGGCGTCGCGCGCAAGATCCTGAACCAGCCGGCTTTCGACAGGTTCAACGGCGGCGAGCTGTCGCCCGGGCCGGAGGTGCGCGACCGACGAGCAGATCCTGGACTGGGTGGGCCGCGACGGCGAGACCGCCCTGCACCCGTCGTGCACCTGCAAGATGGGCACCGGCGAGCTGTCGGTGGTCGATCCGGCCACCATGCGCGTCCACGGGCTGGACGGGCTCCGGGTGGTGGACGCGTCGGTGATGCCGTACGTCACGAACGGCAATATTTACGCGCCGGTGATGATGATCGCCGAGAAGTCCGCCGACCTGATCCTCGGCAATACTCCGCTGCCGCCATCGACGGCCGAGTTCTATCAGCACGCCAGGGACGCGGCCCGCTCCGCACCGGGCCGATGAGGGAGACCGGCTCGCCAGATCCGCGCGACCCGCGCGACCCGCGCGGCCCCCGCGACCCGCGCGATAGGGCGACCCGCGCGATCCTCGTGGCCTCAGGGCCGACGCGCCGCTGCTCGATGCCTGGCTCCGGTCCACCGTGCAAGCCGAGGCCGGCGAGCTGACGCCGATGAGCGTGCCCGGGCACAAGCAGCGCCTGGATCTGGTCGGCACCGTGGTGGCGGGCGACGCTCCGCTGTACGGCGGGCTCGACTCCATCAAGCACGCCGACGTGCTGCGGGCCGAAGGGGAGCGGCTGGCCGCTCAGCTATGGGGTGCCGACTGGTGCCGTTTCTCCGTCGCCGGGTCTACCCACGGCAACCAGGCGCTGGCCCTGGCCATCGGCTCGCCGGGCCAGGAAGTGATCATCACCCGCACGCTGCACCGGTCGCTGCTGCTCGGCCTGGTGCTCGCCGGGCTGCGCCCGGTCTGGGTGCGGCCAGAGGTCGACCCGGCTTCCGGCCTGCCAGCGGCGGTGGCTGTCGACACGGTCCGCGCCGCGCTCGCCGCCCATCCGGACGCCTGCGCCGTGTACCTCGGCGAGCCGTCGTACGTCGGGACGACCGGCGACCTGGCCGGCCAGGCGGCGGCGGCCCACGAAGCCGGCGTTCCGCTGGTCGTCGACGCGGCCTGGGCAGCGCACCTCGGCTTCCATCCCGACCTGCCGCCGCACGCGCTGGCCGCCGGCGCCGACGCGATGGTGACCAGCGCGCACAAGGCGCTGCCCGCCTACACCCAGGGCGCGCTGGTGCTCGCGCGGACCGGCCTGCTGGACTCCGCCCGGCTGGACCGGGCATTCGAGGCCACCCACACGACCAGCCCGGCCGGGTCCATCATGGCGAGCATCGACGCGGCGCGGGCGCTGCTGGCCCGGGACGGGAAGGAACTGTGCGGCCGGCTGATACAGACGGTGGCCGCCGCGAGACGGCGGCTCCGCCAGGTTCCCGGGGTGGACGTCCTGGATGGTCCGGGCGTCGAGCCGACCAAGCTGGTGGTGCTGCTGGCAGGCACCGGGGCGAGCGGGTACGCGATAGAGGCCGACCTGGTCGCGCGCGGGATGCCGGTGGAGATGGCCGACCGGGACACGATGGTGCCGATCCCCGCGATCGCCGACGACGAGGACCAGGTCGCTCGCTTCACCGAAGAGCTCGCGGCCGCGATCGAGCGGCACCGCGGCGCGCCGCGCCTGCCGGTCGCGGCCGCCGCCTGGACGGTGCTCCCCGAGACGGTGCTATCGCCCAGGGAGGCGTTCTTCGCGCGGAACGAGACCGTCGGCGCCGATGCGGCCGTCGGGCGGATCAGCGCCGAGCTGATCGCGCCCTACCCGCCGGGCGTCCCGGTGCTCGCCCCGGGCGAGCGGGTCACCAGCGCCGCCATCGACGCGCTGCGTGAGGTGCAGGCCGACGGGGGCCGGATCGCGTACGCCGCCGATCCCAGCCTGGCGACCTTCCAGGTGATCGCCCGGCAGTGACGGCCCCTTCAGCGCCGGCCGCGGGGGCAGGTCCCGCCAAAACGTCCCGCCGCCGGGCCCGCAATCGCGTTGCCGGGGCTCGCGAGATTCTCGCGCCTGCCTCAGTGGATAGCCGGTAGGCGTGCCCGCCGCAAACACGCCGACGCCAGACGCCGAGGGAGGTGTCCGCCGGCCCGGTCCTTGATTGCTGGCAGTACCACATCAGAGAGGGGCGGGATGTGGTCATCGTGACCTACGGCTGTTACGTGGCCAGCTCCACTGCACCCGCGGTCAGCAATGAGCACAAGCGGGCCGGTCTGTTCAGCCACAGCGAGATATCCGGCCTCAACATGCCCGATGGCTACAAGCGCTCGATCACTGCGTGGTTCGAACTGCTCTTCGCCGAGCGCGAGAAGGCCCGCCTCTAGCCGGGGCGTGGGGTGCCATGACAAGCCGACACCTCCAGTGAAGCGTCCACCCTCCATCGATGACGTTGTGTGGCTCCGTCAGCAGCCTCCCCAAAGAACGAGGGAAAAGAAGGAAAAGAACGAGGGACAAGGGAGTCTTAGAAGGATCGCCGCACCTTCCGCGAAACGGTCGATCAATGACATAATCGCCCGCTTGCGGAGGCACAACGGGCGATAAGGCTGCGGGCCGCCGATCTAGACAGGTACCGTCACGCGGGTGAGTCTGGGCGGGCCAGGGATATTGCCGGCGGATGAGTACGTGAGGTCGCTGCCGCGTAAGCGGATGGCGGCGGGCGCGCTGTTCGTCGACGGCGTTGGCAGGGTGCTGCTTGTCGATCCGGTCTACCGGGATACCTGGGACCTGCCGGGCGGGGCAGTGGAGGCGGAGGAGTCTCCGTATGCCGCTTGCCGCCGGGAGGTGGCCGAGGAACTTGGGCTCGATCGGCGGCCGGGACGGGTGCTGGCGGTGGACTGGGTGCCGTCGCAGCCCGGGCGACCCGAGGGCCTGGTGGTTGTGTACGACGGCGGGGTGCTCGGTGCGGCGGACGTTGACGCCGTCACGCTGGCCGATGGTGAGCTTGCCGGGTTCGCGTTCGTGGCCCCAGCCGAAGTGGCCGCCCGGGTGACGCCGCTGGTCGGTCGGCGGGTCGCTGCGTGCCTGGACGCCGTGGCGGGCGGGACCGTGGCGTCGCTCGAAAACGGGTGCCTGGCCGGCTAGGTCAGGATGGGCCCGCCGGGATGCAGGCTGGGCTAGGCGCTGAGCCGCCTAGCGTCACTACGGTGTGCCCGCTGGTAGAGCATGAAGCCGGTCACTTGCCAATGGTGCGAGCGGCCTCTGAGGAGCGCCAGCGGCCGAACGGCCGGCTGTGGTCAGCGCGCGGCCGGCCGCGCGGTACAGGCTGTCCTGGATGCCGTCGGCGTACAACAAGGCGCGCAGGTCGCGCTCGGCCTTCGCGAGCCGGGAGGTGGCGGTGAACTCGGCTGCCCCGGCCAACAGGGCCAGGTCGGACGTGACCGTGTGAGCTACGTCGGCCGCTTGCGCCTTTATGGCGCATCCCCAGACCTCGGCCAGCTGGTCGCCGGTTTCGGAGAGCCGCTGAGCGGTGAGCGCCCCGAGCAGGGCGGCGTTGATATGGGCATAGGACCGGCCGAGCGTGATCAGAGCGTTGTCGCGCAGGTCGGTGATGATGCCTGCCGACCGGCGCGCGCGCAGGTGCCCGGCGACTTGGTCGTGGACTGCGGCGGCGCCCCGAGTGCGGTCGCGGCGACCAGCGGACGGTAGTGCGCGAAGTGCTCGCGGAACAGGGCCATGCCCTCGCCGGGGCGGCCGAGCACGCCGGAGGGGCGCAGCCGTACCTCCTCCAGCCGCAGCTCGCCCCAGCTCCAGCCGGTCAGCCCGGCCGGGGTGACCGGACGCCTGCGCAGTCCGGTGGCGGTGGCACCGATAACACCCGCTGTGAGGTGCCCGGCTGGGTCGTTGAAGAACACGATGAACACGGCCGCCTCATCGAGACGGCTGATGCAGGTCTTGGTTCCGGTCAGCGTCCAGGTGCCGTCGGGTCGCGCGGTCCCGGTGGTGCTGGTGGCGTGGACTTGGCTGCCGCCGCGCGGTTCGGTGATCGCGATACCGGGCAGAGCGCCGGCGAGCAGCCGGGGCAACCACCGGTCGCGTACCTGCGGTGCACCGTGGCGAGCTACGAGGCGGCCGTGGCCCAGCCCGGTCGAGTCGCGCAGGTCCACGTCGTGATACCCGCAGACGAACTGCGCCAGTGTCTGGGCGAGCACCGGGCGTCCGCTCCCGCCGTCGCGGGCGGGCACGGCCCACGCGAGGTATCCGAGCCTGGCTAGTTCCAGGCGTATCCGCGCGAGCCTGCAGCTGCGCAGCTGTGGGTCCAGGCCGGGTGCGACCGGGAACTCGGCGAGCAGGCCGCCCAGCGCGGCCTCGAACCGGCCCAGCCGCCGGCTGTCCAGATTGGTGAGCTCGGGAATGCCGGGCAGCAACGGCGCCAGCCAGCCGACGGCAGTACCTGGAGCGGCGTTCATTGGGTTGAGGCTCCCGTTCCGCGCTGGTGGCGGACACGCGCGGGGACGCCGTAGGTGACTGCGCCCGGCGGGATGTCGCGCGTCACGACCGAGCCAGCCCCGACCAACGCGTTCGCGCCGATGGTGACACCGGCGAGGATGACTGAGCCGGATCCGACTCTCGCGCCATACTCGAACCGGGGCGGCACCAGTTCCGGGACGCGGTCCGGGTCACCCCAGATCAGCTCCCGGTCGTTGACCGTGCGCACCCCGGCCCCGAGGAACACCCTGTCCGCCAGCACGCACGAGCTGGTGATGTGGCTTCCCGGTGAGCACCGCACCGTCGAGCCGATGGTCGTCAACCGCTCCACCGTGAGGTGATGGCCGAGCTGAGTGCTCGCGCCGACGGTGACGAACGAGCGCAGCAGGGTGTGGTGGCCGATGACGGTCTCATCGCCGATCTCCGTCCCGGCGTAAACCACTGCCCCGCCCCGCACCACCGCGCCGCGGCCGATCGTCGTGCTCGCGCCGGCGCCCGGATAGAGCTGACCGACCGCGTAGCCTTGCTCGGGCTTACCGACCAGCGCGTGCTCCTCGACGCGGCAGCATTCGCCGAGCGTGGTGCCACTGCAGATCACCGCGTAGGCGCTGACCCGGCAGCCGGGCCCGATCCGTATCGGGCGGACCGTTCCCTGCTCGTCGGCCGGGACGAACAGGGCATAAGGGCTGAGGTATGCCCCAGCACCAACCTCCAGGAGTCCCCGCGCTCCCATTTCGGCGGGACTTAGTTCCTGGCCCGGTGTCAGTGTCTGCCTGCCCACGATGTGCTCCTTCCTCGTGGTCTGGTTCCAGCAAGCACTCCGGGCGGCAGGTCGCACAACGATGCTGGCGGGGCACGGCAAGGGCTTGCACATTGTGCAAACGGAGGTGCTTTTGGCGGCCGGGCCCGGTTACTGTTGGAGGGCGCGTCTGTGCGGAGAAGTAATGAAACCTGAACACCCGCTGGTGTCCGCGTTACCCCGGGCGAGTGCCGTGCCCGGGGCCAGCCCGGGTGCCACCGTGCGGGCCGCCCGCCTCCGGGCAGGCCTCACCCTGGCTGATCTTGGTCACCGATGCGGGTATTCCGCCTCGCAGATTTCCCGGTATGAACGTGGCGTCCAGCCACTCACCGATGTCCGATTACTTCGCAGGTTCGCGGACGCGCTCGCGATCCCTTATGTGGCATTCGGTCTTGCTCCTCCCGGACACGTTCACAGTGAGCGACACGCCGAAGCCAATGACCGCTATGGGGATACCGGCGGCTCTAATGTGGGCCGTGATTTCCTCCGGGAGGATGGTGATGACTGGGTGCGACGCCGCGAGCTGCTGGCGAATGCCGCCGGGCTGGTCGGCTCCGCCGCCCTGGCGCGGCCGGTGGTCGGCCGCAGTCAAGCGCCGCTCCGGCCCCATGCGAGCCTTGCCGACCTGCTGTATGCCGGCGGGGTCGGCGAGCCGGTCCCGATGGGCACGTTGGGCGCGGCCATCGCCGCTAGGCGCGCGGACTTCCAGATGGCCCGTTACGACCGGCTCGCCGCCGGACTTCCCGGGCTGATCGCCACGGCGGACGCGACCCGCCAGTGCGCGGGCGCCGGGCAGGAAGCCGCCGCCAGCAGCCTGCTCGCGGAGGCCTACATCGCCGCCGCGAACTTCGCGGTCAAGCTCAACGACGACCCGCTCGCGCTCACGCTCGCCGACCGCGCGCTGCAGGCCGCCAGCGGCGGCGATGACCCGCTGACCACCGCCGACGCGCGCCGCGCCGTCGCCACCGCCCTGCGCCGCACCGGGCGCCGCGCCAGGGCACGCGACCTGCTCCTGTCGGCCGCTACCGACATCCAGCCCGCCGAGCTTACCGGCCCCGAGCAGCTATCGGTGTACGGGACGCTGCTCGAGGTCGTCGCCTACAACGCCGCCGTCGACGGCGACCGCCGGGCAGCCAGCGAGTTCATCGGCGAGGCCAGCGCCGCCGCCGCGCGCCTCGGCCGGGACGCCAACTACCGGTTCACCGCCTTCGGCCCTGCCAACGTCACCCTCTACCAAGTCAGTATCGCCCAGGTGCTCGGCGACAGCGGGACCGCGATCGAGCACGCGAAGACCCTGCGCCCGGCCGCGATCCCCACCGCTGAACGGCAGGGCCGGTACTGGATCGCCCGTGCCTACCACCAGTGGAACAAGCCCGGACCCTGCTACCGCGCCCTGCTCGCGGCCGAGCGCGCCGCCCCCGCCGAGGTCCGCTACCGGCCGCCCGTCCACCGCATGACGGAGGACCTGCTGCGACGCCGGCCGGTCCCTGCCTGGGCTCGGCGCGCTCGCCCACCGCATCGGCCTCCCAGCGGCCTGACCCACGGTCCAGGCGGCTCACCTCGGCGAGCTGCCCGCACCTCGAAGCGGCATTTCTGGCTATGGACAGGCAGCATAGCTTTCGGCTCGGGCCTCAGATGACGAATGTGTTGCCAGCGGGGACGAGCGTCACGAGGTGGGTGCCATTGACAGCGGGCGGCCAAGGATGCGAGCGCTGGCCGAACAGCAGACGTCCGGCAAGACGGCCGCACACCGGGCCGCCAGATGACGATCACGTGGTCCGGCCGCCCGCCGGGGCACCCGGAACCGGTACGATCGCGCCACGGAAGCCGCCGTACAGGAGCGCATCGTGGACGAATCCGAAGCTCGCAACATCGAGGTTGTCCGGAAGTACTTCGACGCCTGTAATACAGGGGACATCGGCCAGCTGACGGCCTGCTTCGCACCAGACGTGACGCACTACTTCCTCCCGTCTTCCACCTTCCCTCCGATCAGGGGAGCCGAGCATCTGGCCAGGTACTGGCGGAGCTGGAAGCAGCAGCTGGATCCGGTCTGGGCACACGACGCCGCCCGTTGCAGCGCCCCGCTCCGCAATGGCAAGTGATCGAGCGCATCACCACCGCCGCGTGCAGACGCGGTCAGGCGGGCTGCCACAGCTCGACCCGATTGCCCTCGGGATCAGTGACCCAGCCGAATCGACCGACACCCTCCATGTCCTGCGTCTCCTTAGCCACGTCCGCTCCCTTGGCGCGCAACTGCGCGAGCATCGCATGGAGGTCGCGGACCCGGAAGTTGAGCATGGTCTGCTGGGCGCGGGACCCGAAGTAGTCGGTCTCGGACTCGAACGTCGCCAACACCGTAAGCCCGGCTTCCTGACGCCACAGGCCGTTCTCATCGGCGTCCAGGCCTAGGCAATCGCGATACCACGCGCCCAGGGCCGCCGGGTCGGCGGCCCGCATGAAGTATCCGCCGATTCCAGCCACGCGTTCCATGCCGCTATCTTGCCAGGGCGGCGATCGGGCGCGCTGGCACCAACACCATCGCCCGCTTCACATCCCCGTCTCAATCGCGGGGGAACTCAGCGGGGGAACTCATAAGTCAGGACGCGCCGCCGGGATGCAGCTCGGGCTAGGCCTCACCCGGGCGGAGCTTTACGATCTGACCGGCATCCCGCAGGCCGATGAGCGAGGAAGCCAGCGGTCATCGTGCTGCCCTCCGGTACCGCGCGAGGACGGCGGCGTCGGCTCGCTCGGCCGACAGGCATTCCAGGTACGCGGGCGGGCCGCCGGCGGGGAAGAGCCGCTCGCCGGTGCCGAGGATCGTGGGGAAGGTCAGCAGCCGGTACTCATCGATCAGGTCCGCGGCCAGCAGCGCGTGCACGACGCTCAGGCTGCCGGCGATGATCACATCGCGCTGCTCGCGCTGGACGGCGTCGGTGATGCCGCCGTCGACGACGCGCGAGTTCACCCACGCCGACGCGTCGGTCAGCGTGCGGGAGGCGACCAGCTTCGGCACGGCGTTCATCCGCGCGGAGAACGGGTCGTCGCGTCCCGGCCAGAGCCGCGAGAACAACTGCCAGGTCCGGCGCCCCAGCAGCATGACCCCGTCGTCCAGAGTGCTCCCGAGCCGGAACTTGTCCCCGGCGACCGTCTCGGGGCCGTGCCGGAACGCCCAGCCGCCGGCCGGCGTGCCCCCTGACCCGTCGGGGTCGGACACGATCCCGTCCAGGGTGATGAACTGAATCACGATGACGCTCACGATGGGTCTCCCTTCGGTTGATGCTCGCCCGTACCTACCGGCGGCACCGGCCCGACTCATCGCAGCTGGCGAAACTCGCCCGAGGAAATCTGCCCGGGCAGCTCAAACGCCTCGAACACGCGCGGATCGGCGAACACGACGTTGCGCGCGACCCGGCCGCCGGCGACCGTGAAGACCTGGAGCGTGTGCAGCCGATGCCCGACGCCGGGCTCCGGCGCGTACGCGGCGAGCGCGGGCTGCCCGTTGGCAGTGAGCTGCCTCATGCCCCAGCCCGTCCCGCGCGTCTCGAACACGCGGCGCATGAACAGGCCGTAGTCGCTGCTGCCCCGGTACCACAGCGGCACCGGCGGCATCTCCAGGACCGCCTCGTCGGTTAGCAGCTGGACCAGCGCGGGGACGTCGGCCGCCTCGAAGGCCCGCACGTACCGTTCAATCACCGCGCGAACCCCGGGATCGTCCGGTTCGGTGACCTCGCCCGCACCGCCCGCATCCGCGAGCGCGGCGCGGGCACGCTGCAAGGCGCTGTTGACGGCCGTGACCGTGGTCCCGAGCTGCGCGGCGACCTCGGCGGCACTGAACTCCAATACCTCTCGGAGCACCAGCACGGCCCGCTGCCGCGGCGGCAGGACCTGCATCGCGGCCACCAGCGCGAGCCGCATGTCCGCCCGCAGCCCCGTGTCGAACCGCGCATCGGGAAACGGCTGCAGCCAGGGGATGTCGAACGCCGGCGTCAGCGGCGCCCCGGGATCCTCGCTCGGCGCGCCCAGCCCGGACGGCAACGGGCGCCGTGCACGCCCCTCCAGCGCGGAAAGGCACGCGTTGGCCGCGATCCGGTACAACCAGGTCCGCACCGATGCCCGCGTGCTGTCGTACCGGTCGCGGGCCTTCCACGCCCGCAGCATCGTCTCCTGCACCAGGTCCTCGGCCTCGTGGAACGAGCCCAGCATCCGGTAGCAGTACGCCACCAGCTCGCCCCGGTACGGCTCGAACTCCACGAGCCCCATCATGGCGTACACGCCGGCTCGCGTGATCATCGCGCCGAGGACGAGTTGCCGGGAGCCGGCGATAATGGAGCATGTCCAACGTGGCGCTTGAGGCTCTCGATGCGGCTGGCGTCACCCACCGGGTGATCCGCCACGGCCCGGTGTCCAGCCTGGCCGAGGCGGCGCGGGCCCGCGGCGTTCAGCCGGCCGACGTCGTGAAGACCCTGGTCGTGCGGCGCAGCGCGGACGACTTCCTGTTCGTGCTCGTGCCCGGCGACCGGGCTATCTCGTGGCCGAAGCTGCGCGGCGTGCTGGGCGTGAGCCGCCTGTCGATGCCGCGGGCCGAGGTGGCCAGGCAAGCGACGGGTTATGAGCGCGGCACGATCACGCCGTTCGGGTCGGTCACCAGCTGGCCGGTGATCGCCGACGCGCGAATCCGCGGCCGGCAGATCACGCTCGGCGCCGGCCAGCACGGCCTCGCGGTCGCCGCGGCCGCGGATGAGGTGCTGACCGCCCTGGATGCCACGGTCGCTGACATCAGCGATGCTGAGCCAGGCAGCTGAGCGGGAGGCCAAGGCCCGGCCGACGGTAAAGACCGTGGAGACTAGCGGAGTCCAAAGACGGTCGCGAGTCCTTCATCGATACCCCATTGCTCTTCCGGGCTGACCCTGCCGACGAGATCGCCCAGCCGCCCGGCATCTACTGCCCCAACTTGCTCAACGAGGACGCGGGTTGGGTCGCCTAGAATCTCTATCTCGGGTCGGAATGATGCTGGCCTAGCACTCTGCGAAGTAGGCGCGACCAGCACGACCGACCTCGGCAGCAGCTCGTTGGCCTGCACGATAACCCCGAACCGTCGGCCGCGCTGTTCGTGCCCCTGCCCGGCTGGCGGTCGGAACGCATGAACATCACCCCGCAGCACGCAAGCTCTCCATGAGCGATGCGACCTCTAGCATTTCGCGTCGATCTTCCTCATCAGCTTCGAGCGCGGCTGCCTCGGCGGCCAATGCGGCCCCGCGCCGCAGACGCGATGCGCTATCGATGATCGCGCGCCGGATCGCCTCAGATCGGCTGAGTCCGGCAGCTTCGAGCTGAGCGAGAGCGCCGAGAGCCTCGGCGTCTAGGCGGACGCTGATTGCGGCTGACATGCTTCAAGCGTATCACGATCCGTCATACACGTCACTGGTCTTCAACCCCATCCAGACCTTGCCGACATCTTTCGATGGCGATAGCGGCGCGGGCGAGCACTCGCCGCAGGGAGCCCGTCGCGACCACGAACGTGGTCTGCGAGACTCGGACGGAGACGGGAGTTTCAGGAGTGGCCATGTCCTACGTGATGAGCGTTGCCGAGCGGGACCAGTTCCTCGGCCAGGTACATGTCGGGGTGCTTGCCGTCGCGGCCGGTGACGGGCGGGGACCGCTGGCCGCCCCGGTCTGGTACAGCTATCAGCCCGGTGGCCTTATCACAGTCATCACCGGCCGTGAGTCCAGGAAGGGGCGGGCCATCCAGGCGGCAGGCCGGGTGAGCCTGTGCGTGCAGAGCGAGGATCGCCCGTACAAGTACGTCAGCGTCGAAGGACCCGCGGTGCTGGAAGAACTCGACCTCGACGAACGGCTGGCGCTGGCCCGCCGATACCTCGGCGCCGAAGGCGGCGATCAGTATGTGGCGGACAACCCGGACCTGGACAATGAGCTCGCGGTGTTCCGGATCCAGCCGCAGCGCTGGCTGAGCGTGGACTACGGCAAGGACGCGGGTTAGCGCCGCGTCTGCCGGTCATGACCGGTCAGGCTGTGGGCCTTCTACCGGGACCGGCGGTCAGGACTTCGGGTGTGTGTCTCCCGGAGTGGCAGATCCCCGCTCTCCTTCGGCGTCCCGGACGGCCCGGGTGATCCCGGCAAGCAGTGTGTCGGCCCGCGCCGGGCGGTCGTCACCCGGCAACGCGGCAAGGTTGACCGAGACGAGCACCGCAGCGGCACGGGCGCCCGCCTGCGCGAGCAGCGCGGCCGTGATGGCGTCGCCACGCAGCCTGGGGTTGCCATCGGCGGCGAGCCGGGCAGCGAGCCGGGCGGTCTGCGCGGCGATCTCGACCACCTCCATCGGGATGGTGGCCGCCTCAGACGACGCGGCGTCGATCCGCTGCCGCCGGTGCTCGGCGTCCGGGCCCCCGGTATCGCTGGTCGCGCCGGGGTCTTGGTCGGCCTCATCGCGGAGGGCGGCGACAAGGTCCCGGTATGACTCGGCATCGGCCTGCACGAGCGAAGCGGCTGAGCTGCGCAGGTGCTCCGCCTCGGCTACCAGGAACTCGATGTCGAGCGCGGGGAGCTGCCGGGAAGACAGCCGGGCCGCCATCGCGCACAGGCCCGCTCCCAGGGCGACCGCCAGGGCCGCGGCGCTTCCGCCGCCCGGCGCGGCGTGGCCAGCCGACAGCGTGTCAAGGAACACGCTGAGCGGCTGCTCCAGGTAATTGCGCGGGTCGCCGGGGGAGGGGCTCACGACAGGCCTACCACCTGGCCGTCGTCATCGATGTCGATCCGCTCAGCGGCCGAATGCGAGGACAGGCCCGGCATGGTCCGCATGTCGCCGCAGATCGGGTAGATGAACCCGGCGCCGACCGAGGCACGGACCTCGCGCACTGGCAACCGCCAGCCGGTCGGGGCGCCTTTCAGCGCCGGGTCGAAGGACAATGACAGCGGAGTCTTGGCCACGCAAATTGGCAGGCCGCCGAAACCGTTGCGTTCATAGCTGTCCAGCTGCTTGGCGGCAGCGGGCAGATAGTCGACGCCGTCGGCACCGTAAACGCGAGTGGCGATTGTCTCGATCTTCTCCCGCAGCGAGGCCTCGGCAGGGTAGAGGAACTGGAAGTCGACCGGCTCCTCGGCTGCCTTGGCAACTGCCTCGGCGAGCTCGACGGCGCCGCGGCCGCCGTCGGCGAAGTTGGTGCAGACCGCCGAGCGGATACCCATCGAGTCGGCGATCTCCCGGATGGCCGCGTGCTCAGACGGGAAATCCTCCGGCATCGCGTTGATCGCGATGACTGGCGTGACGCCGTGCATGCGGACGTTGTCCACCTGCTTGCGCAGGTTGGCGGCGCCAGCCAGGACCTCGTCGGGGTTGCAGGCGAGCATGGCGTCGGGCAGCGGCCTGCCCGCCACAACGCGATGGCGGCCGGAGTGCGTCTTCAGCGCCCGCACGGTGGTGACCACCACGGCCGCGTCAGGCCTGAGCCCAGACACCCGGCACTTGATGTTGAAGAAGCGCTCGGCGCCCATGTCGGCACCGAAACCGGCCTCAGTGATCAGGAAGTCCCCGCAGTGGATGCCGATCAGGTCGGCGACGACCGAGGAGTTGCCGTGCGCGATGTTGCCGAACGGGCCCGCGTGCACCAGGACGGGCGTGTTCTCCAGCGTCTGCAGCAGGTTCGGCTTGATGGCGTCCCGCATGATCACGGTCATCGCGCCTGCGGCCTTGAGCTGCTCCGCGGTGACTGGCTCGCCCGCGGATGTGTAGCCCACCACGATCCGGCCGAGCCTGGCCCGCATGTCCTTGAGCGAGACCGACAGCGCGAGCACCGCCATCACTTCTGAGGCGGCGGTGATGTCGAAGCCGGTCTGCCGCGGCACGCCGTCCGCCTTGGCGCCGAGGCCGATGACGATGTTCCGCAACGCCCGGTCGTTCACGTCGAGGACCCGGCGCCAGGTGATGTTGTGCAGGTCCAGGCCTATCGCATTGCCCATGTGCAGGTGATTGTCGAGCATGGCGGAGAGCATGTTGTGCGCCGCGGTGACGGCGTGCATGTCGCCGGTCAGGTGCAGGTTGAGCGCCTCGAAAGGGACCACCTGACTGTAGCCGCCGCCGGCCGCGCCGCCCTTGATCCCGAAGGTCGGGCCCATCGAGCCCTGCCGGATCGCGATGGTCGCGCGCTTGCCTATGTGGTGCATCGCCTGGCCAAGGCCTACGGTGGTGGTGGTCTTGCCCTCGCCGAACGGCGTCGGCGTGACCGCGGTCACGACAACATACTTGGCACGGGGCTGGGCGGCAAGCGCCGGTATGGCGGCCAGATCGATCTTGGCTATGTACTCGCCGTATGGCTCAAGCAGCCCGGGCGCGATACCGATCTCCGCCGCGATCTCGGCAATCGGCTTGAGCTTCGCATGCCGGGCGATCTCCAGCGCGGTTGGCATTCCCATTAAACATCGCCGCCTTTCTCGCGGTATCTCGGGGCGGGATAGAGCACTGTCTTGGGTTCGGAGAACGTCTCCATCGGGAAGCGGCCGCCGACCCGGCCCCGGCCGCTGACGCTGCCTGCGCGGCCGCCGAACGGCAGGTGGGATTCCCACAGGTTGGTCGAGGCGTTGATGTTCACCCAGCCGGCCCTGGCCTGCTCCGCGAAGGCCAGCCCGCGCTCCAGGTCTGCCGTGAAGACCGCCGCGGTCAGCCCGAACGGGGACGCGTTGGTCAGCTCAAGGGCCTCCTGCGCTGAGCGGACCGTGACGACCGGCACCACCGGGCCGAACGTCTCCTCCCGCTCGATCACCATCCCCGGCAGGACGCCGTCGAGCACGGTCGGCTGCGCGTACAGCTCTGTCGGCAAGCCGGTGGCCGCCCGCCCCCGCTGCCCGCCGAGGCAGATCCGCGCGCCGCCGGCGATGGCGTCATGCAGGTGCCTGTCGAACTTGGCCGCGGTCGCCTCGTTGTTCAGCGGCCCCATTGTGGTCTGCGGATCAAACGGATCCCCCAGCCTGACCCGGTCCCCGGTCGCCGCGACCACCCGCTCGACAAATTCATCGCGGGCGCCCGCCTGAACCAGGAAGCGCTCGCCCGCCGTGCAGCTCTGACCCGCGCACAGGTAGGCGGCCTCAAGCGCGGCATCTGTGGCCAGCTCGAGGTCGGCGTCATCCAGGATCACCATCGGGCCGTTGCCGCCGAGCTCAAGCAGCTGCGTCTTGCCGGCCGCCCGCGCTGCTACGCTCGCGCCGGTTGCCACCGAGCCGACGAAGCCCACGCCTGCCACGCCAGGGTGGCCGACCAGCGCGTCCCCGACCACCGGGCCCGGGCCTGGGAGGAAGTTGAACACGCCGGCCGGCAGGCCAGCTTCCGCGATGACCTCGGCCAGGATCGCGCAGCACGCAGTCGTCGTCGGCGCGGGCACCCACACGATCACATTGCCCGCCGCCATCGCCGGCGCGAACAGCTCGGCGCCCATCGTGTACGGCCAGTTCCATGGGGACACCACGCCGACCACCCCGAGCGGGACCCGCGTGCTGAGCACCCGGCGGTCAGCCGACGTGGACGCGGGCAGCGCGCCCTCGCGGCGCTTGGCGTCCTCGCCGGCCATCCTGAAGTACTCGGCCAGCTCATCGACCTCGTCGAAGGCCTCGGTGACCAGTGGCTTGCCTTGATCCTCGGTGAGCGCGTGGGCTAGCTCATCGCGCCGCTGCCCGATCCGGGTGACGATCTGGCCGCACCACGCCGCCCGGTCGAAGGCCGAGTTGGCGGCCCAGGCTGGCCAGGCCGCGGTGGCCGACGCCACGGCTGCGTCAACATCGGCCGGATCGGCCACCGCAAGCTCGGCGATCGCTTCCCCGGAGGACGGGCTGGTCGCGACCGTGGTGCCGGCCCCGCCGGGCCGCCAGCTGCCGCCGATATACAGCAGGTGCTCGCGCACGCTCCTCGCCTCTTCTTTGGGGTCTGGCCGTGGTGGTGGGGTCTGGCGGTGGTGGCAGGGTCTGGCGGTGGTGGGTCTGGCGGTGGTGGGTCTGACGGTGGGGACTGGAGGTGGGCAGAGGCGCCCGGACTAGGAGGTCGCGCAGAGCCTTCCTAGCTCGTTCAGCTTCTCCGGCTGCATCCGGTAGCCGGGCCCGGAGACCGACAACGCGCCGACACAGGTCCCGGACGCGTCGAGGATCGGTGCCGCCACCGCCACCAGCCCGTCCTCGAGTTCGGCAACCGCCGTGGCGTATCCGTCGCGGCGGACCGCCGCCAGCTCGGCGGCGAGCGCGTCATGGCTGGTGATGGTGTGCTCGGTGTACCGCTCCAGCTGGCGCGGTACCGGAATGGCGCCGTAGGCAAGCAGGACCTTGCCGTTGGCGACCGCATGCGGTTTGGTCTGTCGGCCGATCCAGCCGCCGGTGCAACTCAGGATGAAGGTGCTCGGAACCTCGGCGATGTTGAGAATGTTGACGCCATAGGGCACGGCGAGGTTAACCGTTTCGCCGGTCTGCTGGGACAGCTTGTCCATCGCGGGCTGCATCATCGTGACGAGATCGAGGTCACGCAGAGCAAGAGTGCCCAGCCTGATCACTTCAGGGCCGAGCCGGAACCGCCGTCCGGCGCGGGTCAGCAGGCCAGCCCGCTGCAGCGCGGCGGCAAGGCGCGAGGCGGTCGACTTGTGCACGCCGAGCGACTCGGCCATCTCGGTGACACCGAGTTCGGCGCGGGACTCATCGAAGCTCGTGAGCAAAGCCAGCACGCGCTCCGCTGACTGGTAGGTTGCGCCAGAAGCAACTTCAGCTCTAACCACGCAACAAGGATCTCGAGCTGCACAGCGCGAAGTCAACAGGGCGAAAGTCACTCATTGTGCCTGATAAGCGGTATTGTGCGGGTGGCTAGCTAGATCGCCAAACTGCACCTCCTGGGCAGCAGGGAGCAACCGTGGTCACAGACCCCCCCGGCCAGGGCGAGACCGCCGGGGCCGCCGAGGGCGCCACTGCCGGGGCCGCCACCACTGAGGGCGCCACTGCCGGGGCCGCCACCACCGGGGGCGCCACCACTGAGGGCGCCACCACCGGGGGCGCCACTGCCGGGGCCGCCACCGCCGAGGGCGCCGCTGCCGGGGCCGCCACCACCGGGGCCGCCACCACCGGGGGCGCCGGTGCCGGGGCCGCCACCGTGGCAGTATCCGACCCGCTACCGGAGGCGTTCGGGCTTGCCCGCGGTGCAGCAGACAATGGCCTCGGCCTCAAGCTGCTCGGCGGCCTGGCGATCCGGGTCATCTGCCCGAGCTTCCCGCCGCGACTGCGCCGCGACCAGGACATCGACTTCGCCTGCCTGTCGAAGGGCCGCAAGAATGTGGCCGCCTACCTGGAGCAGAACGGCTGCCAGCCGGACCGCAGGTTCAACAACCTCAACGGCGACCGGCAGATGTACTTCACCGCCCCGTCGGGACGGCCGATCGATGTCATGGTCGACCGGCTGGCCATGTGCCACACCCTTGACTTCAGGCCCACATTCGACCGGCTGCCATTCACCCTGGACGTGGTCGACGTGCTGCTTTCGAAGCTGCAGATCGTGGAGCTCAACGAGAAGGACGCCAGGGACCTGCTCCAGCTCCTGGCGGCGATGCCGCTGGCGAGCCGGGAAACGAGCGGCCGGGAAAAAGGCGGCGAGGCAAGTTACCCGGGCCGGCATGCCAGGGCAGCGGACGGCGAATTCCCGCACTCGGGTGCCGAGTTCATCGACACCGACAGGTTCAGCAAGGTGCTCGGTGCCGACTGGGGCTGGTGGCGGACGGTAACCGCCAACCTGAAGAAGCTTCCTGCGCTCGCAGCCGAGCGCCCCCATCTGCACCCGCCCGAGCCGCCATTCGATGCGGCGCAGGCCTGCCAGCGCCTGCTGGAGATAGCCGAGTCCGCTCCCAAGAGCGTGAAGTGGCGGCTGCGAGCCAACATCGGCGACCGGGTTCGCTGGTATGAACTGCCAGAAGAGGTCGGGCACTGAAGCCGCCTATGGCCATTTCGGCCTGAACGGGTGCTTGACGTCCAGTTGCGCCGGATGCTACAGGTTGCACGGATAGCACCGTCATCGACATGGTGGACACATGAAAATCTTCTTTGCCACCGATATCCACGGCTCTGAGGTCTGCTGGCGGAAGTTCCTGAACTCTGCCGCCTTCTATAAGGCCGACATGGTCGTGCTCGGCGGCGACGTCACCGGAAAGGTGATGGTGCCGATCGTCGCGTATCCGGGGTCCTGGCAGGTCACCATCGGCGGGCAGGCCCAGCGCCTGGAGACCCAGGCCGAGCTTGATGACGTCCAGCGCCTGATCCGCAACCGCGGCTCTTACCCGGCGATCGTCACTCCCGACGAGCTCACGGTGCTCAGCGAGGAAGAGGGCGCGGTCGACCGCAGGTTCACCGTCGAGATGATCAAGTCGCTGGAGCGGTGGCTCGACATGGCCGACGGCAAGCTCAACGGCGGTGCCATCCCGTGCATCCTCAACGGCGGCAACGACGACATCTGGGAGATCGATGACGTCATCGAGTCTTCGCCGTGCGTCAGTTTCGCCGAGGGAAAGGTCCTCGAACTCGACGGCTTCCACCTGGTATCGATGGGCTGGACCAACCCGACTCCGTGGGACACCTTCCGCGAGGCGCCGGAGGAGGAGCTGGCAGCCAAGATCGAGACGGTCGTCGCCGGGGTGCCCGACATGGAACGGGCCATCTTCAACTTCCATGCCCCGCCGTACGGCTCCGGACTTGACGAGGCGCCCGCGCTCGACGCGACGCTGCGGCCGACGCATGGCGGCGCCGTGATGAAGGCGGTGGGCTCGACCGCGGTCCGGGACGCGATCATGAAGCACCAGCCGATGCTGTCGGTGCACGGCCACATTCACGAGAGCCGCGGGATCAAGCGGCTCGGGCGGACTTTTGCCATCAATCCCGGCAGCGTGTACGGCGATGGCGTGCTGCAGGGCGCGGTGCTTGAGCTGAACCCGAAGAAGGGCAAAGTAACCAAATACCTGTTTGTCAACGGTTGAGATCAATGGTCGCAAACTGGCCGTATCGCCTGTTAAGGTGCTGGCCAGTAAACGATCACGATGAACCCGACCTGCTTGGAGGCAGCTATGGCGGCGGGTGCCGTCGGCGGCGAGGCGCCGACACTGTTCCTCCGGAAGGCGACCGGTCTCGTCAGGGGCTGGTCGGTCCGGGACTCGATGATCTACGCGTGCCTGGCGACCAACTTCGTCACGCTAGCGATCTACGAGTTTGCCTTCGCTGCCCCGGCGTTTCCCAAGGGGCAGCTGATCACGTCGGTGCTGATCTCGGGTATCTGGGTGTCGTTCCTCGTGGTCGCCTACGCGGGCCTTATTGTCACGATCCCGCGGGCCGGCGGCGACTACGTCTGGCAGACCAGGATCCTCGGCAGCGGCATCGGTTTCGTGATGTCCGCCACCGGCTGGTGGTTCATCCTGTGGCTGTGGGCGCCGATCTACGGCAATATTCTCGCCGTCCAGTTCTTCGAGCCGCTGTGGGCGACGCTGAAGTGGACCTGGCCTGGTTCGGGCGCGACCGCCGGCGCGGCCTGGTTCGGCACCCACGCGGGGGTCTTTACCGTCTCGATGATCACCATCGTGCTGGCTGGCGTCCTGGTGTCGATCGGGATGGCGGGCTACGCCAAGATCCAGAAGTGGTGCATTTACGGCGGCCTGGTGGGGTTCGGCGTCATTGTGGTGCTGCTGCTGGTCAACTCGAAGGCGAACTTCGTCAGCTCGTTCAACCTGGAGGCGCACCGGCTCTTCGGCAGCAGCGGCGTCGGCAAGCACGCCTACCAGGACACGCAGGCCATGGCCACCAAGATCGGCTTTCACGCCGCGGCAATCGGCTTCGGCCCGCTCTGGCCGACCATGCTCCTGGTTCCGGTGATGATGTTCTTCATCCTGTGGCCGAACTGGGGCGCCACGCTGTACGGCGAGATCCGCGGGGCGAACGACTACAAGCGGGTCTTCACCGGTATGTTCGGCGGCCTGTGGATCACGGTCGCCCTGACCGTGATCTTCCTGCTGCTGATTGACAAGACCTTCGGCTGGGCCTTCTACCAGAACTCCAACCAGCTGAACTACCAGGCCTTCATTCTGACTCCGCATGTCACCACGGTCCTGCCAGTCTGGCCGTATCCGGTGCTGTTCGCAGCCTGGCTCGTGCACAACACCGCGTTCCAGGTCGCCCTGATCCTGGTGATGAGCCTGTGGTTCTTCGGCTGGGTGGGAACCCTGTTCCTGTCCTCGACCAGGGTCATCTTCGCCGCGGCCTTCGACCGGGTGCTGCCGGACCGGGCGGCGGAGGTATCGGAGAAGCGCAAGGTCCCGTTCTACTCCCTGATCCTCATGCTGCTGCCCGCGGTGGGCCTGAGCGCCGTGTATGCCTACAACTCGACGTTCGTGACCTACACCTACGACGCGACGCTGGTGATCGCCGTGACGTTCCTGTTCAGCGCGATCGCGGTGGTGCTCCTGCCGTTCATCAAGCGGGATCTCTGGCGGGCCTCACCGGCCAGCAAGATCAGGATCTTCGGCGTGCAGATCGTCCCGGTGGCCGGGTGGGTCACGATCGGCCTACTGGGCTTCAATCTGTACGAATGGCTCAGCAACGCCAGCTACGGCGTCAACAACCGGGACTCGCTGTACTTCATGGGAGCGATGTATCTCCTGGCCATCGTCCTGTACGTGGTGGCGCGGCTGGTGCGGCGCAGGCAGGGCATCGACCTCGGCTTGATCAACAAGGAGATCCCGGTGGAGTAGGCGGGGCACGCCCTGCGTCGCGGGAGCTTCAGCTGGCCCCGCCGCCCACGCCAGTGGGCGGCGGGGCCGGCCTCGCAAAGGAGTAAGCAGCGCTATGAACGACATTCCCACCCGGGCCAGCGCCGTCATCGTGGGCGCCGGCATCGTCGGCAACAGCCTGGCCTATCACCTCGCCCGGCTGGGCTGGCAGGAACTCGTGCTGGTCGACAAGGGCCCGATGCCCAATCCAGGCGGCTCGACCGGGCATGCCTCCAACTTCATCTTCCCGATCGAGTACTCGAAGATGATGATGGAGCTGACCGCGGACAGCACCAGGCAGTACCAGGAGCTCGGGGTGTTCACCGAGAGCGGCGGCATCGAGGTCGCGCGGACCGCCGAGCGGATGACCGAGCTGCGCCGTCGCTGCTCGGCGGCCAAGGCCTGGGGAATCCCGGCGGAGCTGCTGACGCCGGCTGAGGTGATCAAGCTAGTCCCGTATCTCGATGCGTCCGTCATCCTGGGCGGCGCCAGCTTCCCGACCGTCGGAGTGGTCGACTCGCTGCGCGCCGGAACGCTGATGCGCGAGCGGGCGCAGCAGCTCGGCGCCCTGACCGTGCTGGCGGGCACCGAGGTGCTCGGGATCTCCAAGTCGGCAGGCGGCCGGGTCAGCGCGGTCCAGACCAGCAAGGGCGACATCGAGACGCCGGTCGTCGCGGTCTGCTGCGGCGTGTGGAGCCCGCGGATCGCGCAGATGGCCGGGGCGCACATCCCGCTGACCCCGATCGTGCACCAGATGATCAGCGTCGGGCCGATCGCGCTGTTCGCCGAGACGCCCGGCGAGATCTCCTACCCGATCGTCAGGGACGTGGACACCAACATGTACGAGCGCCAGCACGGCGGCGATATGGAGGTCGGCTCGTACGCGCACCGGCCGATCATCGTCGCGCCCGGCGACATCCCGTCGATCGAGGAAGCCGTCATGTCGCCCACCGAGATGCCGTTCACCCAGGACGACTTCGACCCGCAGCTCATGCAAGCCCTGGAGCTGATGCCTGAGCTGCTGGGCGATGAACTCGCGGGCATTCGTTATGCGATTAATGGCCTTATCTCGATGACACCGGACGGGCATCCAGCGCTCGGCGAAACCCCGGAGGTTCCCGGGCTCTGGTCGGTCGCGGCCAGCTGGATCAAGGAAGGCCCGGGCATCGGGCGCGCGGTCGCCGAGTGGATGAGCGGCCAGGTGCCTGATATCGACATCCACGAGGCCGACATTGCGCGGTTCTACCCGCACCAGCGGACCACCGCGCACGTGATCGGCAGGGCGCGCGAGGGCTTCAACAAGATGTACGGGATCGTGCACCCCAGCGAGCAGTGGGAGTCGGGCAGGCCGCTGCGCCTCAGCCCGATGCACGAGCGCGAGCGCGAGCTTGGCGCGGTCTTCTTCGAGACCGCCGGATGGGAGCGGCCGTTCTGGTACGCATCCAACGGGGTGCTGCTCGAGCGCTATGCCGGACGGCTGATGGAGCGCGCGGCCGAGTGGGAGTCACGCTGGTGGTCGCCGATCATCAACGCCGAGCATCTTGCCATGCGCGAGCACTGCGGGATCGTCGACCTGTCCGCCTTCGCGATCTTCGAAGTGATCGGCCCCGGCGCCCTTAACGCTGTTCAGTCGCTGGCCGTCGCGCAGCTGGATGTCGGGCCCGGCCGGGTCGTGTACACCTCGCTGCTGAACGACGCCGGCGGCTTCGTGGCCGACCTGACGATCATGCGGCTGGGGCCGGAGCGGTTTCGGGTGGTCACCGGCGGCGCCACCGGGATGATGGACCTCAAGTGGTTCTCCGACCACCTGCCTGCCGACGCCGCGGTCGCCGACCTGACCTCGGGGTGGACCACGATCGGCCTGTGGGGCCCGGCGTCCAGGGACGTGCTGGCCGCGGTGACGCCCGACGATGTCTCCCGCGGCGGTTTCGGCTTCGCGACCTGCCGCGAGATCGAGGTCGGCGGTGCCAGCGTGCTGGCATCGCGGATCTCGTATGTTGGTGAGCTCGGCTGGGAGCTGCATGTTCCTGCCGAACAGGGCGCCAGGGTCTGGGACACCCTCTGGGCGGCGGGCCAGCCCGGCGGCCTGGTCCCGGTCGGCATCGGCGTCTACGGGACCACCGGCAGGCTGGAGAAGGGGTACCGGGCCTACGGCGCGGAGCTCGATGCGTCCTACAACCTGGTGGAGGCCGGGATGACCAGGCCTCGGGTAAAGGCGCAAGACTTCCTCGGGAAGGCCCCCTACCTGGCGCAGCGCGACATCCCGCCGTGCGCCGTGCTGTGCACCCTGACGGTGGACGACCACCGGAGCTCCGACGGCGTGCTGCGGTACCCGCTCGGCGGCGAGCCGGTCCTCACCCGGTCCGGCGAGCCGCTGGTCGACGCCAAGGGACGGCGTTCCTACGTGACCAGCGCCGGGTCGGGGCCGTCGGTCGGCAAGCACCTGCTGATGGCCTACCTGCCGGCCGGGCAGGCGGTGGCCGGCAGCCCGCTGGCCGTCGAGTACCTCGGCGAGCGGTATCCGGTGACCGTCGCGGTGGCCGGGGCCACACCGCTGTTCGACCCGCAGAACGAGCGGATCAGGAGCTGACCGCGATGGAGATCGCAGTCTGTGTCAAGCGGGTCCCGATGGTCGGCGGGAAGATCGTCGTGACCGCCGACGGACTGGACGTCGATACCCGGATGTCCGGGTTTGCGGTGAGCCCGCACGAGGAGTGCGCGGTAGAGGAGGCCGTGCAGATCACGCAGCGGCTGGGCGGCAGCGTATCGGTGCTGACGCTCGGGCCGCGCCGAGGCCGCCGACCAGCTACGGGACACACTCGCGCTCGGCGCGTCGCGTGCCGTGCTGCTGGAGACCGACGGCGCCGAATGGGGTCCGGTAGCCACCGCCGAGGCGATCGCCGCGCAGGCCCGGCGCCGCGCCGCGGGTCCGGACGGCCCGTATGACCTGCTGTTGTTCGGGAACGAGGCGGCCGATACGGGCGGCTACCAGGTTGGCGTCCGGGTTGCGCATGCACTCGGTCTGCCATGTGTCACCGGCATCAAGAACATTGAGATTAACGATGGCCGGGCGTCAGCCAGGCGCGAGTACCGGGGCACCGAGGAGGTATTCGACCTTCCGCTGCCCGCGGTGATCTCCGTAAAGGAAGGCATCAACCTGCCTAGATACCCGTCCCTGCCGGGTCGGCTGCGGGCCAAGCGCACGGTCATCGAGCGGTACCCCGTGCAGCGGCGGGACGACGGCCTGCGGAGGACAGGCCTGCGGGTTCCGGCGGGGGAGCACCGCCGGGCCGACATCCTGGGGACCGGGCCGGACGCGGTGCCCGCGCTGGTCCGGCTGCTCGATGACCTGGGGGTGCTGTCGTGAGAATCCGGTTGCCTTGGCAGGCCGTCCTGCCTTGGCCGGCCGCCCTGACGTGGCTGACTGGACGGGCGTCGTGACCGTACTCTGCCTGGTTGAGCTGGACGGCGACGGGCCGGCCGAGCCGTCGTTGCGCGCCCTCACCTTTGCCAGAAGGCTGGCCGACCCGGTCGGCGAGAACGTGGCGGCAGTAGCGTTCGGCACGCGAGCGCCCGGCTCGGCTGGGCCGCCCGGCTCGGTCAGCGGGCCCGCCTCGACTGGTTCGGTCGGGTCTGGTTCGGTCGGGTCTGGTTCGGTCGGGTCTGGTTCGGTCGGGTCCGGTTCGGTCGGGTCCGGTTCGGTCGGGTCCGGTTCGGTCGGGTCCGGTTCGGTCGGCGTCCCGCTCGCTGCCGAGGTGTCCGCGTACGGCGCGACCGATGTCTACGCTGTCGCGGCTGGTCGGCTGACCGGTTATGCTCCGCAGGCCTGGGCGCGTGCGCTCACCGCCCTGATCGGCGAGACGTCGGCAACCGCGGTGGTCGCAGCGGGCACCGACCACGGCAGCGAGGTGCTCGCCCACCTGGGAGCCATCACTGGCCTGCCAATGGCAGCGAACTGCGCGTCCGCAAGCCGCAGTGCCGATGGTTCCTACCAGCTCGTGCGGCACCGGTGGGCGGGCAGCTTGCTGGAAGACGCCGTGCTGGAGGCCGCGCCGGCCCTCCTCACCGTCGCGGTGGACGCGGTCGCGGCGGAGCCGGTGCGGGGCGCGGGCGCGGTGTCGGCTTGCGGGTCCGCTGTAGTGTCGGCTGACGGGTCCGCTGCGGTGTCGGCAGCGGGGTCCGCGCCCGCGCAGGTGCATGAATTCCAGGCGGAGCTTGACGAGGCGGATCTGCTGATCGTCGCGCGGGAATCCGCCGAGCGTAGTGCCGGAGTCTCGCTGGCCAGCGCCCGCGTGGTGATCGGTGGCGGGCGCGGGGTCGGCGGCCCGGAGGGATTCGGGCCGCTCGAAGAACTCGCCGGGCTGCTCGGCGGCGTGGTCGGCGTCTCGCGCGTGGTGACCAGCCAAGGCTGGCGGCCGCACAAGCAGCAGGTCGGCCAGACTGGCACCCGCATCTCACCCGAGCTCTACGTCGCGTGCGGGATCAGCGGGGCGATCCAGCACATGGCCGGGTGCCTGAGCGCCAAGCACATCATCGCGGTCAACACCGACCCGGACGCGCCGATCATCGCACATGCCGACTACGCGGTTATCGGTGACCTGAATCAGGTCATCCCTGCGCTCGTCGCTGCCCTGCGTGCCCGCAGCGGCTCGTCCTAACCAGCCGGAACTCTGGGTGCGGGCGCCAGGCTGGCGAGAATATTGCGCGCTGCAGCCTCAAACCGTTCGAGGTCGCCGTACGGCCTGGCGACCAGCATTGCTCCTTCCAGGCTGCCGACGATCGTCCGTGCGGTATCGCGCGCCGTGCCCTCGAACCGCAGGCTGCCCGCTGCCTTGCCGCGCTCAAGAACATCTTCCACCCAGGTCTCGTTGGCGTCGAAGAACCGCAATACGGCCGCTCGCATCGGCTCGGGGAGGGTCTGGTATTCGGCGGCCAGCATGCCGCACAGGCACATCCGCTGGTTTCGCAGCACGTCGAGATAGAGGCGGGCGTAGGCTTCGAGCTTTTCCGCCGGTTGCGTGTCGGCATCGTCGACCGCAGTCAGCGCAGCACCGAAGCGTGCCGCATAACGGGCGATAAGTGCCTCGCCAAGCTCGGCCTTGCCGGCGAAGTGATAGTGCAGGGCCGCTTTGGTGATCTTCAGCTCGGCCGCCACGTCCGCGTAACTGAAGCCGTTAAAACCGCGGGTCTGCACCAGCGCCTCGGCGGCATCAAGGATCCGCGACGCGGTTCCTGTGTAAGCCAAGCCCGCACTGCCGTTGCCTCTGCTGGCGTTGCCTGTGCCGCCGTTGCCGGTGCTGGCGGTGCCGGTGCTGGCGGTGCCGGTGCTGGCGGTGCCGGTGGCGCCCGTACCGGACGTGCCGGCGCCGACGGTACTCGTTTCGCCATGTTTGCCTACGGTCGCCATAAGCCTCCTTTCCGGCGTCTCCGCTTGACGGCTGACCTACTGATAGGTAAGTTGGTGGCCGGCCTACTAGCGGGTAGCACGCTAACCTACTGGTAGGTAAGAGTACGCCTGATGGAGAACGATGGCGAGTTCCGGGTCTGACACCGCAGCCCCCCAACGCGGGTCACCCCCGACGGGGCCCGGCTCGTGCGGCTGGCCTGCCTTATCCGGTCTCCCTCCCAGTGCGTAGAACTGCCCGCCGGTGGCCCCCGAGCCGGTGTGGCGGAACAACCCGCCGGTGGTCATCACGCCGGTGCGCGTAACAGCCCCACCGGTGACCCCGATGCCGGTGTGGTGAGCGCGCGCCGGTGACGCGCCGGTGGCGGAACGGCCCGCCGGTCAAGCCCCCGTACTGGCGGCCCTGGCGGCCCCGCCGACGACCCCCCCGTCGGCGGGGCCCTCCGCATTAGAACTGCCGCTGCAGACTGCCGAAAGAACCGGCCGACCGCGCACCGCGAGCTCGATGCTCCATGCCCAGGGCCGCCGGACAGCCGGTCAGCCGGTCAGCCGGTCAGCCGGTCAGCCGGAGCAGCTGTATGGTGAAGCCCGGTGTCGCATCCCGAGCAACCTGTCTTCGCCTGGAAGTAATTCGGCCGCTCCGCGCCTGGAGCCATTCCTGTGATCAAGCCGCAAGGTCCTGTCGTACAAACCGTTGCTAACCGTAGAATTGCGATGTATCGTCCCAACCGACGTCACGGTAAACCGTCTTCTGCGCGATTGGCCCACTTCCCGCGATGCGCATGTGGATGTGGACGAGGTCGTAGCTGTCCGGCAGGGGGGAGAGGGAGGCACCGGGGGACCCGTTGGAGAGCGTTGTGGAGTTCAGGCTACTCGGCCCTGTTGAAGTCATCATCGACGCGACACTGGTGCGCATCACCTCTCCTCGCCAGGAGATCGTCCTGGCGGTACTGCTCCTTGAGGCCAACCGGGTCGTCTCGGTGAGTCGCTTAGTCGACGCCTTGTGGGATGAGGCGCCACCCCCGACCGCGAAGAGCCAGGTGCAGATCATCGTGTCTGCCTTGCGGCGGGTACTGGCCCACCACGGGTGCGGTCCGGTGATCGTGACGCGCCCGCCCGGCTACCTGATTGAGGTACCCGAAGAAGCGCTCGACGTGCGGCGTTTCGAGCGTATGGTCAGGGCCGGCCTGACCGCGGCCGCCGAACAGCGAACCTTTGAGGCTGCGCGTGACTTGCGCAGCGCGCTTGACCTGTGGCGGGGACCGGCCGCGATGGGCGTGGACAGCAGGATCGTCCAGGTCGCCGCTACTCGGCTGAATGAGCGACAGTTGGCGGTGCTGGAGGATTGCGTTGAGGTCGAGCTCCAGCTTGGCCGACACCGCGATCTGATCGGGGAGCTGGGCGGCCTTGTTGCTGAGCACCCGCTGCGCGAACGGTTTCGGGCTCAGCTGATGCTCGCCCTGTACCGATCGGGCCGGCTGGCCGAGGCGCTGGAGATATACCGCGATAGCCGCGACATCCTCATGCGGGAACTTGGGCTCGACCCAGGGGCGGAGCTGCAGCATCTCCAGGAGGCCATCCTGGTCAACGACAGCTCGCTGAGCCTGCCAGGAGATGCTGGCCGGTTGGTACCGCTGGGCCAATCCGTTGCCGCTCCGGTACCGCGCCAGCTTGTGATGGCGCCAGCGGATTTCGTCGGCCGGGACGAGATCCTCCAACAGGTATGCGAAGTCCTGTCCCCCGCCGGTGTCCCGGGCGGCTTGCGGAAAGTCGTGATCGCGGTGCTGACGGGCAGCGGAGGTGTGGGGAAGACTGCGCTCGCGCTGCACGCCGGTCACCTTTTGAAGGACGCCTACCCGGACGGCCAGTTGTTCGCGGGGTTCGACGCGCTCGGAGACCAGCCGACCAGTCCGACTGGCCTCCTCGAGCAATTCCTGCGGTCTTTCGGCTTCGCGGACGCTCTGCCGCTCAGCGTGGAAGATCGTGCAGCCATGTACCGCAGCTGGCTCGCCGACCGGCGGGTACTGATCGTCCTTGACGACGTGGCGAGCACCCACCAGGTAGCGCCGCTCCTGCCAGGCAACCCGAACTGTGCGGTGATCATTACCACGCGCGAGCGGCTATCAGGGCTGCAAGGTGCCCGCCGATTTGAGATTGGCGCACTCGATGAGCGGTCTGCCGTGGATCTACTGGAACGCGTGGTCGGCGCGGACCGGGTAGCCGCCGAGCTTGAGTCAGTCAGAGCACTGGCGCGGCTGTCTGAGCGGCTGCCGCTGGCGCTGCGCATCGCGTCCGCCAGGCTCGTCGGGCGTCCCCATTGGCGCATTAGCCAGCTGGTGCGGAGGCTGGAAGACGAGAAGCGCCGGCTGGATGAACTCGACTTCGAAGGGGTCAGCATCCGGACGACGATCTCCTTCTCGTATCGGAGCATTGACGACAGAGGCAGGTTGCTCTTCCGGCGCCTGGCCCTGCTCGGTCCGATCGATTTCGCCTCCTGGGTCGCGGCGCCCCTGCTGGATACCTGCATACCGAACGCCGAGGAGCTGATCGAGAATCTCGTCGAGGCCCGGCTTGTCGAAGCGCGGCGGACAGAGAGCGGATCGGTGCGGTTCCATATGCACGATCTTGTCCGCATCTGCGCTGTCGAGCAGCTCGTCGAGAGCGAGTCCACGGCGGACCGGGCCGCGGTGGTGCGCAGATTACTGGGCTGCTGGCTGTCAATTGTCACCGAAGCACACCAGCGGGAGTACGGCAGCGTCCTGCATGGAGCTGCTGATCACTGGCCCCTTGACCCCGACAGCGTGGACGGGCTGCTCGGCGATCCGATCGCATGGTTTCAGAGTGAGCGCACGGGACTTGTCGCCGCGATTCTCCAGGCCGCCGCATCGGGCTTGGACGAACTCTGCTGGGATCTGGCCGTCAGTTCGGGCGCGTTTTTCCAGGCCGCCTCGTACATTTACGACTGGCAGCGAACCCATGAAGCCGCCCTTGCCTGCGTCAAGGAGGCGGGCAGCCGCCGCGGCGAGGCCGCCGTGCTATATTCCCTCGGCACCCTGGCGCTCACCTCCCGGCCGGACCGCGCGGCGCGTGATTTCACCGTGTCATTGGGGCTGTTCGAGGATCTCGGCGACGTCCACGGCAGTGCCCTGGCGCTTGGCGGCCTGGCTTCCGCCGAGCGCCTGCGAGGGCACTACGGCACAGCGCTGCAGCAGTACCAGAACGCGCTGGACGGCTTCCGGCGGGTCGGCGATCCGATCGGCGAGGCCGACATGTTGAAGGCCATAGCGCAGATTCATATGGACCAAGAGCAGCACGACGTCGCTGAGGAACTGCTCAGTGGTTCGCTCGCAATCGGACAGGAGAAAGCTGCGCGTCGTGTCATCGCGCAGGCCGAGTATGCGATCGGCGAGCTTTGCCTGCGCAGGGGCCGCCTCCAGCAGGCAGAAGATACGTTCTGCTCGGCGCTGCTTACCATACGTGTTGCCAGCAACGACCCGGTAAGTCAGGCTTACGCGCTCGCCGGGCTGGGGATCACCCGATGCAGGCAGGGCCGATTCGCGCTGGCCGAGGCGGACCTGCAGGCAGCCCTCGAAACTGCCCGGCGCAGCGGCGACCTGCTCATCCGTGGCCAGGTGCTGCTCGGCATGGCCGAGCTTGACATTGCGCGGGACGAGACCGGTTCTGCGATGGCCCGACTTGACGAAGCCCTGGCCGTGCAGAATGACATGGGCTCGCTGCCCTTGCTGGGAGCCCGCGCCCTGCTGATGATCGGCCGGGTCCACGAGCGGGAGGGAGACCGCGCTGCTGCCACGCGTGCCTGGCAGGTCGCGGCGGCGATGGCCAGCGATACGGATCGGGCGCTCGCCAGCCAGCTTGCCGCCGCCTTGGCGCGCCTGGCGGCTGAGACCCGGCAGTCATGAGATAGCAGGCCGATAGCGGCCAGATGGGCGCCTCTGCCCATAGTGACCTGTGCTGTCGGAATTCGCCAGCGCGGCACAGACGCCATAGCAATTCTTCCTGGAGTGCGAGCTGCCGTGACCGAGATTCTCACCGCGAGCCATGCCGCTCCTTGGACAGAAACCGTACTTTAAGAATCGGGTGAGCCCATCATGGAATCGGTAGACTCGCCGGGACCCAGAATCACGCAGGTCCCAGAGGATCATGTCACCAGTGTCTATCGCTACGCGGTGGGCAAGGGCTCGATCAACGCGGTCCAGGCAGTGGCCACTGATCTCGTCCTCAAAGTTCCCGACGTCAAAGTGGCGATCGAGTACCTGATCGAATACCGGCTGCTTCGCGAGGAGAACGACGCTGAGCGCCGGCTCGTGCCGGTCGATCCGGAGATTGCCAGGGCGTCGCTGGTGTCGCCCATGGAGCGAGAGATCTACCAGCGACGCGAGCAGATCGCCCGGATCAAAGAGCGGATCGACCCGTTGCGCCAGGATTATGCCTGGGGTTGCTCATCGGCTTCGAGACTCGCATCGATCGAGCATGTCGTTGGCTCCATGGAAGTGGCCGGCTCCCTGAGATTGGCAGGCGACGCGTGCGACGTGGAGGTCATGGCACTTCTATCGGGCCGGAAGGATTCCGAGAAGCTCGATGACTTCTTACGCGTCTGTCCGAATCTGGTGGCGCGCGGGATCACCGTAAGAGTCATCTGCGAGCACCGCAGCCGCGCCGATTTCTCTACCCGCATGAAGATCAAGCACCTGATGGACGAGGGCGCCGTGGTCCGCACGGTCAGCCACGTGGCGCGCGCCGCGGTCGTCTTCGACCTGTCGTCGGCGGTCCTCCTGGGTCTCGCCGACGGGGAGGCCACCGCCTCCCGCGTGCGCAACGGCCACGTCATCCAGTTCCTTCTGGACGTGTTCAGCCACCTGTGGGACGCGGCGACTCCGGTGGAATCCTTCGAGTCGGGCTACGCGGAGGTGGCCGACGACCTGCAGCTAACCATTGCCGGCCTGATGGCGAAGGGGTTCACGGACGAGGTGCTCGCCCGCAAACTCGGGATGTCAGTGCGGACGTGCCGCCGGCACATCGCCGCGATGATGCACGACCTGGACGCGGTGAGCCGTTTCCAAGCCGGCACGCGGGCGGCCAGCCACAGCCTGCTCCGCGACGCGTGACGACCAGACGCTAACTCTGCCCGCGCCAACTCGCCCCGGCGAACGCGAACGAACACCAGGGAACCGCAAAACCCAGCCGCCCGGCCGGTAGCTGGGCCGCTGTCATGCCCGGAACCAGAAATAGAGATCCTTAATATGCTCGGAGAGTCACCCCAGGCTGGCCGCCAGCGGGTGAATGATCAAGGTCAGCGGGCAATTCACGGGGGTCAAATGGACCCGCTGGCACATTGTTGCGGTCGTTTCCTGCCACTGTTCAGCCGCCTTGCCGACCTTGACAGGGGTCCCGGCGTTTGAACACCATTTGTACTAGCAACATACATCAGAGCTCGGGCCATGTGGCATTTGAATCAGGGAGATGGCCAACGAATACTTGCGGTCGCCTGGCCAACGTGACCACCCGTCCGCGGATAACCGGCCGGAAATCAGGCCACTCTTTGACTGTTCTTATCGAATTCGAGAAATGGCGGCGGCCGCGTGCGCGAAGATCGAAGTTCCGGGGGTGGCAAGCCGATGCCTGACGATCCGCCGGCCGCTGGTTTCCCGGCGGCGGGTGAGCCGATCGCCATCATCGGAATGTCCTGCAGGCTGCCGCGGGCGGACGACCCAGAGTCGTTCTGGCGGCTACTGCGCGACGGCGCGGATGCGGTGACCGAGGTCCCGGAAGGCCGGCCGCAGCCGGCGAACGCCACCGAGTGCCGGTGCGGCGGCTTCCTCAGCGATGTCGAGGGTTTCGACGCCGCCTTCTTCGGGATCTCGCCGAACGAGGCCGCGATGCTGGACCCACAGCAGCGGCTGATGCTCGAGCTTGCCTGGGAGGCCCTGGAGAACGCGCGCATCATCCCGGGCAGCCTCCGCGCCAGTCCCGGGGGCGTCTTCATGGGCGCGATCTCCAACGACTACGCGGCGCTGCGGGACCGGCCCGGCGCGGACCGCGTGAACCCCCGCAGCCGCACCGGCACGCATCGCGCGATCGATGCCGACCGAGTCTCGCACCTCCTGGGATTGCAGGGCCCGAGCCTGACCGTCGACACCGGGCAGTCTTCGTCCCTGGTCGCTGTGCAGCTGGCGTGCGAGAGCCTGCACCGCGGCGAAAGCGACCTCGCGCTGGCAGGCGGGGTGAACCTCAACCTGCTCGCCGAGACCACCATGGCCGTCGGCAGCTCGGGAGCACGGTCGCCGGACGGCCGCTGCCGTGAGTCTGACAGCAGTGCCAATGGTTACGTGCGCGGCGAAGGCGGCGCCTTGGTCGTGCTCAAGCCTCTTTCGGCGGCGCGACGGGACGGCGACCCGGTGCGAAGCGTGATCCTGGGCGGCGCGGTGGATGACAGCGGCGACGGGTTGACTGCACCGAGCAGCCGGGCGCAGGAACTTCTCATCCGGCTGGCTTGCGCGCGGGCCGGCGTGCGCACTGCCGAGGTCCAGTACGTCGAGCTGCACGGCACAGGCAGCCGGGCCGGCGACCCGGTCGAGGCGGCCGCGCTGGGAGCGGCGCTCGGTCAGGGCAGGCCCGCAACGCAGCCGCTCCTGGTCGGCTCGGTGCAGACCAACATCGGCCACCTGGACAGTGCCGCGGGCATCGCTGGGCTGCTCAAGCTCGCGCTGAGCATCGAGCACCGCGAACTTCCGGCGAGCCTGCACTTCCGCCCGCCCGCCCCGAGCATCCCGCTGGACGAGCCGCGCCTGCGGGTGATCGGGACCGCCTGCCGGTGGCCTGCGCAGGACCGGCCGCTGGTGGCCGGCGTGAGCTCGCTCGGGCTGGGCGGCACGAACTGTCACCTGGTGCTGGGTGAAGCTCCTTTCAGCGCGCCGGATGCTATCGCCGGGGCTACGCCCGCCGGCCATGATGCCGTGTGGGTGCTTTCGGCCCGTTCCGCCGAGTCGCTCAGGTCGCAGGCGCGCCGGCTACGGCCCAGGGTCGGCGAGGATCAATGCGTCGATCCTGAAGTCGTGGCGCTGTCCCTGGTGCGCACGCGTGCCACGTTCGAGCACCGAGCGGTGATCCTGGGCGAGGACCGGTGTGCGAGCCTGGACGCTCTTGCCACCGGGCGGCCGGACGGCTCGATTGTCACCGGCACCGCCGTCGGCGGCAAGCGCGTCTTCACCTTTCCCGGCAATGGATCACAGTGGCCTGAGATGGCCCGCGGCCTGCTCGACGCGTCGAGCGAGTTCGCGGATCGGATCGCAGCCTGCGCCGCCGCGCTTGAGCCCTTCGTGTCCTACTCGTTGCACGACGTGCTGCGTGGTGCGCCCGGAGCGCCGGCCCTGGACCGCGTGGACGTGGTGCAGCCCGCGCTGTGGGCGGTCATGGTCTCCCTCGCCGAGCTCTGGCGGGCGAATGGCGTCGAGCCCGATATGGTCATCGGCCACTCTCACGGTGAGATCGCGGCGGCCACCGTCGCGGGCGCCCTGTCGCTTTCTGACGGCGCTCGGGTCGTCGCCCTCCGCAGCCGGGCCATCGCCGGCAGCGGGACCGCCCGAAGCGGCGGGATCGTCGGCAACGGCGGGATCGTCGGCAATGGCGGGATGCTGGCAGTCGCCGCCCCGCTGCACGCGGTGGAGGCGGCGATCGGATCCCGCACGCCGCGCGTGACAGTCGCGGGCGTCAACGGCCCCCGCTCGGTGGTCGTCTCGGGGACCAGCGAAGACCTCGCAGATCTGCAGCAGCATTTCACTGCCGCCGGCTATCGGGCGAAGGCCGTCGCCATCGACTATGCCTCGCACTCGTCAGATGTAGCTCGGATCCGCGGCGAGATACTCGCGGCACTGGCGCCGATCCGGCCAGTCTCCGCCGACATCGAGTTCATCTCCGCCGTCACCGGCGAGCCAATGGACACCGCCGGGCTAGATGCTGACTACTGGTACCGCGGCGAGCGCAATCCGATGCGGTTCGGGCGGGCCGTGCAGGCGGCGCTGTACCATGGCGGCCGGTTGTTCGTCGAGTGCAGTCCGCATCCGTTGCTGGTCGCCGCGGTGGAAGAGGCGATCGAGGAGGACGAGCACGCAGCGGCAGTCGTCAGCACACTGCGAAAATCTCACGGCGGGATGGATCAGTTCCGCCGGGCGCTCGCTGAGGCCTACGTCTGCGGCGCGAATGTCGACTGGATGGGATTGTGCGACACACCCCGGTCGGCGCTCATGGATCTGCCGACATACGCCTTCGAACGGCGCAGGTACCAGCTGTCACCCGGCGAGGCTGCGCCCGTAAACAGCCGCACTGGTCAGTCCGGACCGACAGCGGCGACCGAGCCCCCGCCAGGCAAGCTCGTCCGGCAGTCGCGGGGCGAGCTCAGGGACCTGATCCTGGCGGCCACCGCTGATGTCTTGGGACATCAGCGCGCTTTGAACGCCATGCCGGGCAGGACGTTCAAAGACCTCGGCGTCGACTCGGCCGCCGCGATCGAGCTGCGCAACCGGCTGCGCTCGGCGACCGGCTACGCCCTGCCCGCCACGCTGATCTTCGATTATCCGACGGCTGAGCAGCTGACCGACTACCTGTACGCGCTGAGCCACCGAGGGCAGCCGGCCCCGGTGCCCGCGAGGCCGGCCAGGGACGACGCCGATACCAACTCGATCGCGATCGTTGGCATCGGCTGCCGGTACCCGGGCGGCGTGGCATCGCCTGAGGACCTGTGGAGGCTGGTCATCGGAGGCGGCGACGCGATCACTCAGTTCCCGCTCAACCGCGGTTGGGATCTCGACGCGCTGTTCGAGGACGGACCCGAGCGGCCCGGCACCAGCGACACGCGGCTCGGCGGGTTCCTGCACGACGCCGATCAGTTCGACCCGGGATTCTTCGGTATCAGCCCGCGCGAGGCGGTGGGGATGGATCCGCAGCAGCGGCTGCTGCTCGAGATCTGCTGGGAGGCAGTGGAGCGCGCCGGGATCGACGCCGACTCGCTGCGAGGCAGTCGCACCGGGGTATTCGTGGGCGCGATGTCGTCCCATTACGGGCCGCGCCTGCATCAGCCCGCGGGCAACGCCGACGGCCACCGGCTGACCGGAACCGCCCTCAGCGTCGTCTCCGGCCGTGTCGCCTACGCCTTCGGCCTAGAGGGTCCTGCGATCACCGTCGCCACGGCGTGCTCGTCGTCGCTGGTCGCGATGCATCTCGCGGCGCAGGCGCTGCAGCATGGCGAATGCTCGCTGGCGCTGGCCGGCGGCGTGACCGTGATGGCCGGGCCGGGTATGTTCGTGGATTTTTCCCGGCAGCACGGGCTGGCCGTCGATGGTCGGTGCAAGGCGTTTTCCGCCGCAGCCGACGGCACCGGATGGGCCGAAGGAGCTGGCGTCCTGCTCCTGGAGAGGCTTTCCGATGCGCGGCGGAACGGCCGGAGGATTCTTGCGGTGGTCCGCGGGTCCGCCGTCAATCAGGACGGCCACAGCAACGGCCTGACCGCGCCGAACGGACTGTCCCAGCAGCGAGTGATCCAGGACGCGCTCGCGGATGCCCGACTGGCTGCCGCCGACGTGGACGCGGTTGAGGCGCACGGCACCGGGACCATGCTCGGTGATCCGATTGAGGCGCGGGCGCTGATCGCCGCCTACGGGCAGAACCGGCCGGAAGACCGGCCGCTGTGGCTCGGCTCGGTGAAGTCGAACATCGGCCACACGCAAGCAGCGGCGGGTGTGGCCGGGGTGATCAAGATGGTGATGGCCATGCGCCACGGCGTGCTGCCGCCCACGCTGCACGCCGACGAGCCGACGCCGCACGTGGACTGGTCTGCAGGCAACGTCAGGCTGCTGACAAGGCCGGTGCCGTGGCCGGTGCTGAATCGCCCGGCCTTCGCCGGAGTATCGGCCTTCGGAATCAGCGGCACCAATGCCCATGTGATCATCGAGCAGCCGCCGCAGCAGATCGAGGCCGAGCCAGGCGACCGGTTGGCCGGACAGCTGGTATGGGTGATCTCCGCCCAGACCGCTGCGTCATTGCGCGCACACGCCGCCCGGTTGCTCGACTTCGCGGCGGCCGTCCCGGAGGCCGACCTGGCCGCAGCCGGGTTCGCGCTGTTGCGGCGGGCCAGGTTCGAGCACCGTGCCGTGGTACTGGCCGGCGATCGGAAGGAACTGCTGGCCGCGCTGGCCGCGATCGCGAACGGCGGCGCGCATCCGGGCGTGACGCAAGGTATCGCGGCGGCCGACGTGCGGCCGGTCTTCGTGTTCCCCGGCCAAGGATCCCAGTGGCCCGGGATGGCACTCGGTCTGCTGGATGGCCATGCGGCCTTCCGCGAGGAGCTGCTGCAGTGTGCTGAGGCGTTCCTGCCCTACACCGGCTGGTCGGTCGTGGACGTGCTGCGATCGGCGGGCGGCGCGCCCCCGCTCGAAGGCTCGGATGTCATCCAGCCGGTGCTGTTTGCCGTGATGGCGTCGCTGGCAGCGGCATGGCGCTCGGCGGGCATCGATCCCTCAGCGGTGATCGGTCACTCCCAGGGCGAGATTGCCGCAGCCTACGTCGCCGGTGCCCTGGCCCTAGAGGACGCCGCCAGGATCGTCGCCTTGCGCAGCAGAGCACTGATGAAGCTCACCGGGACCGGCGGGATGCTCGCCCTGTCCCGGCCGGCTGACCGGGTGCAGGAGATGCTGGCGCGATGGCCGGACCGGCTCTGGGTGGCGATCCTGAGCGGACCGGATGCCACGGTAGTGGCCGGTGATATCGATGCGCTTGGCGAATTCGTCGCCGAGTACGGCGAGCAGGTGCGGATCAACCGGGTCGCGATCGACTACGCTGCGCACACTCCGCACGTAGAGGCGTTGCGGGATGAGCTCCTGGCCGTCCTGGACGGGGTGGAGCCGCAGCCGACCGACGTCGCCATCTGCTCGTCGCTAACTGGCGAGTTCGTCGAGCCGCGCGAGCTGACCGCGGATTACTGGTATCGCGGCCTGCGTCATCCGGTGCAATTTGCGCGCGCGATCGCCTCGTTCACCGGATCCGGCTCGCCGCTGTTCATCGAGGTGAGCCCGCACCCGGGCCTGACCGGGTACGTGCAGGCGGTGCTTCGGGCTGCGGACGCATCCGGCGGTGCGGTGGGCTCGCTGCGTCGCGGCGCGGGCGGCCCGCAGCAGTTCTTGCGGGCCGTCGGTCAGGCCTTTGTCCTTGGCGCTGACGTGGACTGGCAGGCGGTTCTGGGCGCAGCCCCCCGACGGCACGTTGATCTGCCCACCTACCCCTTCGAGTGCCGGAGGTTCTGGCTCGACGACGGGGCCGGTTCCGCTGGCGTTGCCGCCAGCGGAATGACCGCTTTGCCGCACCCCCTGCTACGAGCGAGCGTTCCGCTAGCGGAACGGGGCGGTTTCCTGCTGACCGGGCAGCTGGCTCGCGGCACCACGCCATGGCTCGCCGACCATGCCGTGGACGGCACGGTGCTGCTGCCGGGAACGGCATTCGTCGAGCTGGCCCTGGAGGCCGCGACCGTCGCGGGCTGCGACCTGGTCGAGGAGCTGATCGTCGAAGCTCCGGTGGCGCTGCCCGAGAACGGCCGGATCCAGGTGCAGCTGCTGGTCGGCGCGGCCGATGACGAAGGCCGCCACAGCCTCACCGTACATATGCGTCCCGCAGACCGCCCCGAAGCGTCCTGGATCCGGCATGCCTCCGGCGCTCTGGCCGCGGCTGCGCCGCAGCCCGGCGACGCGCTCACAGTCTGGCCGCCAGCCGATGGCAAGGCGGTCGACCTGACTGGTGCGTACGAGCGGCTTGCTGAAAATGGCTATGAATACGGCCCGGCCTTCCAGGGCCTGACTAAGGCCTGGCGAGCGGGCCAGGACGCATACGTCGAAGTGACGCTGCCGGAGCACCTGCGCGCGGCCGCCGGCCGGTTTACCCTGCACCCGGCTCTGCTGGACGCGGCGCTGCACTACCCGGTGCTGACGGGTCTTCCGGCCAGCGGCCGCAGCGATAAAGTGCTCCTGCCGTTTTCCTGGGGCGCGGTACAGGTGCCAGTGCACGGCGCGGACACGCTGCGGGTGCGGATCACCGGCCTCGGCGCCGACCAGATCTCCTTGGCCTGCTACGACGGCTCCGGACGACGGATCGCCGGAGTCGACGCGCTGACGCTGCGCCAGGTTCCCAGACGGCAAGGCGCGCCGCGCACCCGCCCCGACGCAGCCTTCTGCGCTGTCGAGTGGACCGGCCTGCCGGTATCCGACGCGGACCTGACCGGCCGGCGCTGGGCAGTGATCGGCTCTGACGAGCCCGCCGACGACCTTGCCGCCGACCTGCGCGGGTTGGGCGTGGAGGTCAGCCGCTACCACGACCTGCCCGCTCTCGCCCAGATGACCGGCGAGGTGCCAGCCACCGTCATCGCGTGCAGTCCCGATGCCGGTGCGGCAGACGTGCCCGCCTCGATGCGGGCAGGCACCAGCCGAGTCCTCGAGCAGGCGCAGACCTGGTTGGGTGCTGAGCGATTCACCGGGCGCCAATTGGTGTTCGTGACCCGCAACGTCTTCGGCGGCCCGGATGCCGCGGTCCAGGGCCTGGCCGGAGGCGCGACGTGGGGCCTGGTGCGCTCGGCCCAGACCGAGCATCACGGGCGGTTCGCGCTGGTGGACGTGTCGGGTAAGGCTGCCGCGTCGGCGCTGGCGTCGGCGGTGGCAGCCGGGGAGCCGCAGCTAGCCGTGCGGGACGGGACCGTTAGGGTGCCACGGCTCGTCCGCCGCGAGGCCGGCGCAACCTCGCCCGGCGCAACGTCGCCCGGTGCTGCCGTTCCCGGAACGGTACTGGTGACCGGCGGTACCGGCGCGCTGGGTGCGCTGATCGCGCAGCGGCTGGCCGAGCGGCACGGCGTGCGGCATCTGTTGCTGGCGTCGCGGCGCGGGCGGGCAGCTCCGGGCGCGGCCGAGCTGGTAACGCGGCTGGAGACGCTCGGCGCGAAGGTTATCGTGGCCGCGTGTGACGTGTCCGATCGGGACGCGCTGGCAGCCATGCTGGCGCAGATTCCGGCGGACTCCCCGTTGACGGGCGTTGTTCACGCGGCCGGGATGCTCGACGATGCGACGGTCGAGGGACTGTCGGCCCGGCAGCTGGAAACCGTGTTCCGGCCCAAGGCCGACGCGGCCTGGCACCTGCACGAGCTGACCCGCGGGCTGCCGCTGTCGATCTTCGTGCTCTTCTCGTCGGTAGCGGGCCTGCTCGGCAACCCGGGCCAGGGCAACTACGCGGCGGCGAACGCCTTCCTCGACGTGCTGGCCGGGTACCGGCAGCAGCTGGGACTGCCCGCGGTGTCGATCGCCTGGGGGCCCTGGGACCTTGAGAGCGGCATGATGGGTGGCCTGAGTGCCGCCGACGTGGCCCGGATGGCACGGGCCGGTGTCACGCCGCTGAGCGCCGAGCACGGCCTGGATCTTTTCGACGCGGCGCTGGCCGCGAGCGGCCCGCTCGTCGTCGCGGCGCGCTGGGATGACAGCAGCCTGCGGAGCGCCGCCGAAAGCGGCCTGCTGTCACCAGTGCTGCGCGGCCTGGTGCCTGCGGCGCGTGCGACGGCTGCCGCAGGATCCGCCGGTGACGCTAATGCGGCCTGCGGTCCGGCCTACCGCCCAGCCGGTGACCTGCCGGCTCGCCTGGCCGCGATGGCCGGGGCCGATGCGCGCCCGCTGCTCGTCGATCTGGTCCGCTCGCATGTGGCAGCGGTGCTTGCCTACCCGAGCCCCGATGCGGTCCAGGTGGACCGCGCGTTCAGCGAACTCGGCTTCGACTCGCTGACCGCCGTGGAACTGCGTAACCGGCTGGAGGCGGCAACTGGCCTTCGGCTGTCGGCGACGATGGCGTTCGACCATCCGACCGTTACGGCGGCCGCTGAGCACCTCCACCTCGTACTGGCCCCGGCGCCGCCGCCGCCGCAGGACACTCTGCGGGCCGCGCTTGACCAGCTTCAGCAGGCCTGGCCGGAGCCCGACGACACCACTCGCAGCAAGATCACCGCAATCCTGCACAGCGCGCTGGCCCGGTGGCAAGCCGGCCCGGGCGGCTTGCCCGGCGCGCGGGACACGATCAGCTCAGCGTCTGACGACGAGATCTTCGCGCTCATCGACAACAAAACCTGACTCAAGGTTCCCGAAAGGCATGACTCATGGCGACCGAGGAAAAGCTACGCGAGTACCTGAAGCGGGCTACCGTCGATCTCACGGATGCCCGGCAGCGCCTCGCCGAAGTGGAGGACGGCCGCCACGAGCCGGTCGCCATCATCGGCATGGCCTGCCGGTTCCCCGGCGGGGTGACGACGCCCGAGGGACTGTGGGATCTCGTGGCGTCGGAAACCGACGCGATCGGGCCGTTCCCCAGCGACCGGGGCTGGGATGTCGAGAGCCTTTACGACCCCGACCCTGGCGTGCCGGGCAAGTCTTACACCCGCCACGGCGGCTTCCTCTACGACGCAGGGGACTTCGACGCCGGGTTCTTCGAGATGAGCCCGCGCGGCGCCCTCGCCGCCGACCCGCAGCACCGGCTCTTCCTTGAGACCTCCTGGGAGGTCTTCGAGCGGGCCGGCATCAACCCGGCCACGCTGCGGAGCAGCAAGACTGGCGTCTTCGCCGGGATCATGTACAACGACTACGTCTCCCGGTTCAATGGCTGCGCTCCGCAAGGTCTTGAAGGCCTCATGATGGTGGCCAATGCCCCCAGCGTCCTGTCCGGGCGCATCTCGTACATGTACGGCCTGGAGGGGCCCGCGATCACCATCGACACCGCGTGCTCGACGTCGCTGGTGGCGACTCACCTTGCGGTGCAGGCACTGCGCCGCGGCGAGTGCTCCCTGGCACTCGCCGGGGCCGCCACGGTGCTGGCGACCCCGGAGGCCTATGTCGAGTTCAGCAAGCAGCGCGCGCTGTCTCCGGATGGCCGCTGCCGCTCATTCTCCGCTTCGGCCGCCGGCGCGGCATGGTCCGAAGGCGTCGGGATGCTGCTGCTGGAGCGGCTGGGCGACGCGCAGCGCAACGGCAGGCGGATCCTGGCCGTGGTCCGTGGCACGGCGGTCAACCAGGACGGCAAGAGCAACGGCCTGACCGCGCCCAACGGCCCCGCCCAGGAACGGGTCATCGCCACGGCGCTGGCCGATGCGGGCCTCGACGTCCGCGACGTCGACGCGGTGGAGGCGCACGGAACCGGGACCGCGCTTGGCGATCCGATAGAGGCGACGGCACTGATCGCCGTCTACGGCCAGCCGGCCCGCCGACCAGCCGCTGTGGCTCGGCTCGGTGAAATCGAACATCGGTCACACCCAGGCCGCTGCCGGGATCGCCGGGGTGATCAAGATGACGATGGCCATGCGGCACGGCGTGCTGCCGCCGACGCTGCACGTCGACGAGCCGACGCCGCACGTCGACTGGTCGGCTGGCCAGGTCAGGCTGCTGACGCAGGCACAGGACTGGCCGCGCCACGGTCATCCGCGCCGCTCGGGCATCTCGGCCTTCGGCATCAGCGGCACCAATGCGCACATCATCCTCGAGGAGAGCCCGCAACGAAGCCCTGCCGCCGCCACCGAGCCCGCGGCGCCCGGCGCTGACCGGTCGGGCCCGGTTGCCTGGGCGATCAGTGCCCGCACGATCGGTTCTCTCCGTGACCAGGCAGCCAGGCTGCATGAGTTCGTCACCGCGGACAAGAGCCTGCGGGCGGTCGACGTGGGGCTCTCCCTCACTACCAGCCGGGCGCGATTCGGGCAACGGGCCGTCATCATCGGCCATGACCGCGCGAGCTTGCTCGCCGCTCTGGACGGCTACCTGACCGGCCAGCCGACGCCGGACGCGATCGAGGGAACCGCCCGCGATAATCCCAAGGTCGCGTTCCTGTTCAGCGGGCAGGGCGGTCAGCGGCCGGGGATGGGACGCGAGCTGAGCACCGCACACAGCGCCTTCGCCGAGGCGCTCGGCCAGGTGTGCGACGCGCTCGATGCCTACCTTGACCGCCCGCTTCGTAACGTGATGTTCGCGCCTCCCGGCACGCCGGAGGCCTTGCTGCTGAACGAGACCGGCTACACCCAGCCCGCGCTTTTCGCCTACGAGGTCGCCGCGTTCGCGTTGCTGGAGTCGCTGGGGATCAAGCCGGATCAGGTGGCAGGACATTCAGTCGGGGAATACGCGGCCGCGCACCTGGCCGGGGTATGGTCCGTTGCCGACGCGGCCAGGCTCATCACCGCCCGCGGCCGGCTGATGCAGGCCCTTGACGCTCCCGGGGCGATGGTGGCGATTGAGGCGACGCCGGACGAGATGGCGCCGGCCCTGGCCGGCCTGGAGCACCTTGTCGGGATCGCCGCGATCAATGGCCCGGCCAGCTTGGTCATCTCCGGTGCCGAAGAGACCTGTCTCGCCGTGGCCGGGCGGTGGCGGGAAGCCGGGCGGCGCACGCACCGGCTGCCGGTCAGCCACGCCTTCCACTCTCCGCTGATGGAGCCGATGCTGGCGGAGTTCGCCGCGGAACTGAAGGCCGCGGTCTTCATGACACCGCGGATCCCGTTCGCCACCAACCTCGCCGGCAGCGCCCGCGACCTGTCGTGGGGCGATCCCGATTACTGGCTCGAGCAGATCCGCCGGCCGGTCCAGTTCCACGAAACCATCCAGCGGATCGAGGCACGGGGGGTAAGCACCTACCTGGAGGTCGGGCCGGACGCTGTCCTGTCTGCCGCGGCACAGGAATGCGTGTCCACCCGCGACGTCTCGGTGATGGCGCTGCACCACGGCCGACGGTCCGAGCCCGATGCGCTGGTCGCCTGTCTCGCGCAGGCGTGGGCGGCCGGCGTGCCCGTGGACTGGGCTGCGTTGTCTGGCGCGGGCACCGACATCGGCCCGGACCTCCCGGTCTATGCGTTCGACCGCGACCGCTTCTGGCTCTATCCGCCGTCGGGCGCCGCAGACGTCTCCGCCGTGGGCCTGCGCGGTGTCGATCACCTGATGCTGGGGGCGGCGGTCGAGATCGGAGACGGCGGCGGGGCCGCGTTCACCGGGCGCCTGTCCCTGGCCGACTTCCCGTGGCTGGCCGACCACCGGGTCGCGGGCGCCACCGTGGTGCCGGGCACTGCCGTCCTCGACGTCGTCCTGGAGGCCGGGACACAGGTCGGCTGCGGCGCGGTCGAGGAGCTGATGTTCGAGGCGCCGCTGGTCCTGCCGGCGGAGGGCGACCTATTCCTGCAAGTCGTGGTGGAGCCCGGCGACGAGGGCGCGCCCCGCGCGGTCCAGGTCTACTCGCGGCCTGACGGCGGAGCATGGGCCCGCTGCGCCTCAGGCGTCGTCGTGGCCGGAGGACAGGGCCGGACCTGCGATTGGGCTGCGGCCTGGCCGCCGCCGGATGCTTCGGCGATTGACGTACCAGGCGGCTACGCCCGCCTGGCGGACGTGGGCCATGAGTACGGCCCGGCGTTCCGCGGGGTGTCGGCTGCGTGGTCGCGGGGGCAGGAGCTGTTCGCCCAGGTCATCGCTCCGGCCGACGTTGATGTGCAGGGATTCGGTCTCCATCCGGCACTGCTCGACTCGGCTTTCCACCCGTTGCTCCTGACGGCAGAAGCCGGGGACCTGCGGTTGCCATTCGTGTTCAAGGGCGCGCGGCTGTGCGCCTCAGGCGCAGCAGAGCTGCGAGTGCGCCTGGCGCGCGCCGGCGACGACGTCACGGTGGAAACCGCCGACGCTTCCGGCGCGCTGGTGCTCGGGATCGACTCACTGCGGGTGCGGACCGTGTCCGCTGCCGCCCTGGCGTCGGCCGGCGGCCGGGCCGGGCCGGTGTCGTTCGGCATGGACTGGGTGGACATCACCGCGGCGGTGCGTGCGGAAGAGTCGCGGTGGGCGTGCGTGGGCGGGCCGGCCGCCGGGCTCGCCGCCTTCGCGGATCTGCCCGCGCTGGCGGCGGCGGCCGCCGGCGGCCTGCCGGTACCTGAGCTGGTCGCCGCGCCTTGCCTGAGTCCGGGAACGTCGGTGGCCGATGGGGTGCGAGAGATGTCGGGCCGCGTGCTGGAGCTGGTGCGGACCTGGCTGGGCGACGAGCGGTTCGCCACGTCGCGCCTGGTGTTCGTGACGCATGGCGCCATCGGTGCGGACGTGGCGGATCTGGTCGGCGCTTCGGTGTGGGGACTGGTGCGGTCGGCTCAGTCCGAGCACCCCGGCCGGTTCGTGCTCGCCGATGTGCCGGCCGCTTCGACAACTGGGCCTCGCTCGCCGGAGCGGTGGCCTCCGATGAGCAACAGCTCAGGGTGCGTGACGGCGCGGTACTGGTCCCCCGGGTGGCCCGGCGGAAGGCGCCGGAACCGGCAGCTGCGGTGGACATCGCGGCCGGGACGGTGCTGGTGACCGGCGGCACCGGCGGATTGGGCGCCCTGATCGCGGAGCACCTGGTCGTGCGGCACGGAGCGCGGCACCTGGTGCTGGCGTCCCGGCGCGGGCCAGCCGCTCCCGGCGCGCCGGAGCTGGTGTCCCGCCTTCGGGACCTCGGCGGCTCGGCCGACGCCGTGGCCTGCGATGTCTCGGACCGCGACGAGCTGGCCGCGCTGCTGCGCTCGATTCCCGCGGATCGGCCGTTGGTCGGCGTGGTCCACACGGCCGGGGTGGTGGACGACGCGACGACGGAGAGCTTGTCAGCGCAGCAGCTGGACACGGTGTTCCGGCCCAAGGTTGACGCGGGGTGGCTCCTGCATGAACTAACGCGCGACTTGGGGCTGCCAATGTTCGTGCTGTTCTCCTCCATCGCCGGCCTGCTGGGTAATCCGGGGCAGGGCAACTACGCCGCAGCCAACGCCTTCCTGGACGGGCTGGCCGCTTACCGCCGGAGCCAGGGACTGGCCGGGGTATCGGTCGCGTGGGGGCTGTGGGACGCCGAGGCGGGTATGGCCGGCCGCCTGAGCCAGGCCGACATCTCGCGGATAGCGCGATCCGGGATCGCGCCGCTGAGCACGGCTGACGGCCTGGAGTCCTTCGACCTCGCGCTGGGCTGGCCGGAACCGCTGCTGGTCGCGGCGCGCTGGAACGACGCCGGGCTGCGCTCCCGCGCCGATGGCGACGCCCTGCCGCATGTACTGCGCGGCCTGGTCCGGACGCACCCGCGCGCCGCCGGCGGGGCCACAGCGATCGCCCGCGGTGCGGGGCTGGTAACGCGGCTCGGGTCGATGTCCGAGCCCGACGGCTGCCGGATGCTCACCGACCTGGTACGCGGTCACGTTGCGGCGGTCCTCGCGCACGCCAGCGCGGACATGGTGGAGGTGCAGCGGCCGTTCAGCGAACTGGGCTTCGACTCCCTCACCGCGGTCGAGCTGCGCAACCGCTTGGACCAGGAGACAGGCTTGCGGCTGTCGGCCACGCTGGCGTTCGACCACCCGACCGTGGCGGCGCTGGCCGACCATCTCTACCGGGCCCTTGCTCCAGCGGCACCCACCGCCGAGGGCACCCTGCGCGCCTGCCTCGACCAGCTCGCCGGCGTGCTGCCGGAGGACGAATCCGCCCGCGCCAAGCTCATCGCGATCCTGCACGGCACGCTGACACGCTGGGCCGCCGGAACAGCCTCGGCGGCCGGCGCGGACGCCGCGCCGGCCATGGCCGCCAAGGTGGGCTCCGCCTCCGACGAGGAGATCTTCTCCTTCATCGACAACGACCTGTAACTCCCGCCCACACTCCATTGCGAGGTCCGGCTCATGGCGACCGAGGAAAAGCTACGCGAGTACCTGAAGCGGGTGACCATCGACCTCACTGAGGCCCGGCGCCGCCTCGCGGAGCTGACGGACGGCCGCCACGAGCCCGTGGCCGTCATCGGCATGGCCTGCCGGTTCCCGGGCGGCGGCACCGTCGAGGACTTCTGGGAGCTGCTGCGCGACGGCCGGAGCAGCGTCGCCGGAGTGCCGCTGGCGCGCTGGAACATCGATGACTACTACAACCCCGACCGGCGCGCCGCCGGGGGCGTCTACACCTCCCGCGGTGCCTTCCTGCCCGACATCACCGGCTGGGACGCGGACTTTTTCGGCGTGTCCCCGCAGGAAGCACTGCGGATGGACCCGCACCAGCGGCTGCTGATGGAGCTGGTCTGGGAGGGACTGGAGAACGCCGGCACCTCCCCGGCGCGGCTGGCGGGCAGCCGGACCGCCGTGCTGGTGGGTCTCATGGACTCCCTCCAATACGGGCGCCTGGAGGCCGAGCGCCAGGGTAGCGGTGTCACCGCGGACCCGTATTTCGGCCAGGGGATCTCGACCAGCGTCGTCGCCGGGCGGCTGGCCTATTACTTCGACCTGCACGGGCCGGCGATCACGCTCGACACGGCCTGCTCGTCGTCCCTGGTCGGGCTGCACCTGGCCGCGCAGGCCCTGCGCCGCGGCGAGTGCGACCTCGCCGTCGCGGCGGGCGCCTACCTGATCATGCAGCCGGACACCTATATCCAAGCCTGCGCCACGTCGATGCTGGCGCCCGACGGCCGCTGCAAGACCTTTGACAGCAGCGCCGATGGCTACGTTATGGGCGAGGGCGGCGGCATCGTCGTGCTGGAGCGCTTGTCTTCCGCGGTGCGCAACGGTCGGCGCATCCGCGCGGTGCTGCGCGGCTCGGCGGTCAACCAGGACGGCCGCAGCAATGGGCTGACCGCGCCGAGCCGCAGTGCCCAGGCCGACGTGATCCGCCGGGCGCTCGCCGCGGCCCGAGCGGATCCGGGTGACATCGACTATGTGGAGGCGCACGGCTCAGGGACCGGGCTCGGCGACGCGATCGAGCTGTCTGCCCTGCACGACGTCTTCGGCGGGCGTTCGCGCCAGCGTCCGTTGCACGTCGGCGCCGTCAAGACAAACATCGGCCACACCCAGTCCGCGGCCGGCATCGCCGGCTTGATCAAGACGGTCCTGCTCCTCGAGCACGGACTGGTGCCACCGACCCTGAATCTGGCGCAGCCCTGCGACGCATTACCCGAGGACGGCACGATCCAGCCGGTAACCGCGCTGGTGCCGCTGGCCGACGACGGCCGCCCGGCAATCGCCGGGGTGAGCTCCTTCGGATGGTCGGGCACGAATGCGCATCTCGTGATCGAGGCCGCCCGGGCCCGCGTGGCGGCTCCGGCGCAGCCGGAGGAGCAGCCTGCAACGCTGACCCTGCCGGTCTCAGCCGCCAGCAGCGCCGCGCTCAGCGAGCAGCTGGGGCGCCTGTCGAGCTGGCTGCGCGAGCGCCCCGGGCTGGAGCTGGCCGATGTCGCGCACACACTGACGGTCGGCCGAGCTGAGCACGACTACCGGCGCGCACTGACCTGCGCCGACATCGACGACGCGGCGCGCCAGCTGGCCGGCGCGGCCGCGACGGCCCCAGCCCGGCGCGCCGCAGGACGTCCCCGGGTGGTGTTCCTGCTGCCGGGGATCGGGGACCAGTACCCGGGAATGGGCCTGGACCTGTACCGCACCGAGCCGGTCTACGCCGACGCCGTGGATCGATGCATCGCAGCGGCCGAACAACGCGGTAAGGCAGACCTTCGGCCGATGTTCTTCCCGGCCGGCGGCGTCCCGGCAGCCGGCGACGTCGCGGCAGGGCTGTGGCGCGGCGAGGCGGAGCCCGGCGGGGATCCGATGGACCAGGCCGAGATCGCGCATCCGTTCCAGTTCACCGTCGAGTACGCGCTGGCACAGTTGCTGGCGAGCTGGGGTGTCGGGCCCGACGCGCTGCTTGGCTACAGCCTCGGCGAGTACGTCGCCGCGTGCCTGGCCGGAGTGTTCACCCTGGAGGACGCGCTGCATGTGGTGGCGGAGCGAGCCCGCATGATCGCGGCAGTCCCGTCCGGGCGGATGCTCGCGGTAGCGGCCGGCGACGACGTGGTCCGCGCCGCGATCGCGGCCGGGGACATCGACGTGGACATCGCGGCGCTCAACGGCCCGTCGATGACCGTGGTGAGCGGGGTGACCGGCGGGATCGCCGCAATGACCCGGCGGCTGGCCGAGGCCGGCATCGCGTGCCCGGCCGCTGCGCACCGCGCATGCCTTCCACTCCTCGCTGCTCGAGCCCGTGCGGGACAAGCTGGCCGCGCTGCTCGAATCGGTGCCGCGCCAGTCGCCGGCCACCACGATCGTGTCCAATCACACCGGCACGGCGTTGAGCGCCGAGCAGGCGACCAGCAGCGGGTACTGGGCCGACCACCTGGTGAGCCCGGTGCGTTTCGCGCAAAGCGTGCGGCATTGCGTATCGCAAGGCGCTGACGTGTTCGTCGAGCTCGGTGCCGGGCAGACGCTAGGCGGTCTGGTACGGCAGAACCTTACCGGCGCGGCAGGGGCGAGCGTCTTCGGTACGCTGCCGACGATCTGGACGGGCGGGGAGCCGTCCGACGCGCGGACCGCGCTGCTGACGACGTGCGCGCGGCTGTGGGAGTCAGGCGTCGGTGTCGACTGGGCGGCCACCAGGCGGGGCAGTGCCCGGATCGTCACATTGCCCGGATATCCCTTCCAGCGCACGAGGTTCTGGCCTGAGCCCGCAGACACGGCGGCGCGTCCGGACGTGATACCAGCCCCTGCGCCGGCCGACCTGTGCTACGCGGCGACCTGGCGGCGGGACGTCACCTGCCCGGAGTCTGCGGCGCTCGTCCTGCCGGGACCGCTGGTGGTCTTCGCAGATCATGACGGCATCGGCGCGGCGCTGGCGGATCGTGCCGCTGCGAGCGGCACCCCGGTGATCGAGGTGGCGGCCGGTACGCGGCTGCGGCGCGACGGGCGGCGCATGGTCATCGATCCGGCAGTGCCCGAGCACTACCACGAGGTCTTCGCGGCCCTGGATGCGCCTGGTCCGCTGCATATCGTGCATTTGTGGAGCCTGCTGGCCACGTCGGACAACGCGGCGTACGCGAGCGAGGGCGAGCTGCGGGATGCCATCCGGCACGGCTTTGACAGCCTGCTGCTGGCCGTGCAGGCGCTCGGTGAGCTTCCTGCGCGCCGCGGAGTCAGGCTATTGACCGCCAGCCTGGGTGCCGCAGAGATCATCGGAGCCGACCTGACCGCACCGTTCCGGGCCGCGGTACACGGGCTCGGCCGGGTGGTCCAGCATGAGGTCGCCGGCCTCAGCTGGCGGGGGGTAGACCTCGATGCCGTGGTGGTCGGGGCTGAGCAGGCGGCCGGCCAGCTCGCCTGCGAGCTCGTGCACGAGCCGGCCGAACCCTACGCGGCAGTCGCTGGGTGGCGGCGTGGCCGCCGGTGGCTGCCGGACTGGGCGGAGCTGCCCGCGCAGGACGGCCCGGAGCCCGTGTGGCGGGCCGACGGCGTTTACCTGATCACCGGCGGGACGCGCGGTCTCGGCATGGCGCTGGCACGGCATCTCGTCCGATCCGGCGTGCGGCGGCTGGCCTTGATGAGCCGAACCCCGCAGCGCAGCCGCCGCGATGTCGCGGAGCTGGAAGCCTCGGGGGCACAGGTGCTCTTGCTGGCCGCCGACGCGGGAGTGCCTGACCAGCTGCGAGCGGCCCTGCTTACCTGCCGCGGGCACTTCGGCGCGCTGCACGGCGTCGTCCATGCGGCCGGCCTGCCCGGCGGCGGCATGGCACAGCGCCGGGCGCTCGGGGACGCCGCAGCGGTCCTCGCGCCTAAGGTCCTCGCGATGGGGCCGCTCGCTGAGCTGGTCGGGCCGGGAACGCCCGCTGACCTAAGGCCTGAGCTGCTGGTGCTGTACTCGTCAGCGATCACGGCGTTCGGCGGCATCGGCGAGGGTGACTACTGCGCGGCCAACACCGTGCTCGACGCCTACGGCGCCGCACTGGCCGCGTCCGCGCCTTCGACCAGGGTCCTGACCGTCGCCTGGGGCCCGTGGCTGCACGACGACTGGCAGGCCGCGGGCCTCGCCGGTGCAGGTTCGGCGGGCGACGGCCTGGCCAAGCGGGTGCGCGCGCACCGCGAGAAGTACGGGTTCTCCGACGAGCCGGGATGCGCATTCCTCGACCGTATGATCCGCACCGGCCACGGCAGCCTGCTCGCGGTGCGCCAGCCGGTGCGGGACTCCTTGCAGGAGTGGTCGGCGATCCTTGACCTCGGCGCGCTCGTCAGCGCCGTGCCGACCCTGCCGTCCGGCGAGCGGTTCAGCAGGCCGCAGCTGCGAACGGAGTTCGTGGCTGCGCGCACCGAGCGGGAGCGGACCATCGCGGAAATCTGGGGATCGTTCCTCGGCATCGACCAGATCGGCGTCCACGACCCGTTCTTCGACCTTGGCGGGAACTCCCTGGTCGGCATGGCAGTGGTGTACGCCATCGAGAAGGAACTCGACATCGCCATAGCACCGGCGACGCTGTTCGGCCACCCTACCGTCGCCGAGTTCGCCGCGGCCCTTGAGCACCCTGACGCCAGCGCCGAAACCGCCCAGGACTTGCTTACTGCCAGCGGGGATCGGGGCCGCCGGCGGCGCGGCGCCCGGCCCGCGAGTAAGAGATGAGGCTTACGTGATCCACCCCACGCCCAGTGCGGCTGCTGGCACCGAAAGCATGGCCGCCGGCACGGACATCGCCATCGTCGGCATGTCAGGGAGGTTCCCCGGAGCGGCGGACGTCGCCGAGCTGTGGGCCGGGATCCGCGCGGCGCGATCGGGCATCACCCAGTTCACCATGGACGAGCTGCGTGCGGCCGGTATCACCGACGATGTGCTGGCCGACCCCGGCTACGTCAAGGCTGGTGCGGTGATCGACGGCATCGATCTGTTCGATGCCGGCTTCTTCGGCCTGGGGCCCAAGGAGGCGCAGATCCTCGATCCGCAGCAACGGCTGTACCTGGAGCACAACTGGCACGCGCTGGAGGACGCGGGCTGCGATCCGTCCCGCTTCGACGGTGCCATCGGCGTGTTCGGAGGCTGCGCCTTCAGCTCCTACCTCCAGAACAACCTGGTGCCCAGCGGTATCGTCGCCCTGCTCGGTGACCTGGCAGTGGGCCTCGCCAACGACAAGGACTCGCTGACGACCCGCGTGGCGCACACCCTCGGCCTGTCCGGACCCAGCTACAGCGTGCAGAGCTACTGCTCGACCTCGCTGGTCGCGGTGTGCGCGGCGGCGACCAGCCTGGCCGGTTTCGAGTGCGATCTCGCCCTGGCCGGCGGTGTCGCGGTAGCTGTGCCGCACCGGGTGGGCTACTTCTTCCAGCCAGGCGGGATCGCGCCGCCGGACGGGGAGTGCCGGGCGTTCGACGCGGCCGGGCTGGGCAGCCCGCTGGGCGGTGGTGTCGGCGTGGTGGCGCTGCGCCGCCTGGAGGACGCCCTGGCCGACGGGGACCGTGTCTATGCGGTGATCCGCGGCTGGGCGGTGAACAACGATGGCGGGCGCACGGCAGGTTTCACCGCGCCCAGCGTCCAAGGTCAGGCCGCAGTGATAGCCGAGGCACTCGCCAGCGCAGGCCTGACCGCTGCGGACATCGACTACGTCGAGGCGCACGGCACCGGCACCGCGCTTGGCGACGCGGTCGAGATCGCCGCCCTGCAGCAGGTGTTCAGCGGCGAGGAGTGCCTGATCGGCTCGGTCAAGACCAACGTGGGGCACCTGGACCGGGCCGCAGGCGTCACCGGGCTGATCAAGACGGCGCTCGCGCTGCACCATGCGGAGATCCCGCCCACCCGCAATCTCGCCGACCCCAACCGCCAGCTCCGCGTCGGTGCGGCGCGCCTGGAAGTGGTCACCCGCCTGACGGACTGGCAACGGCGGAGCGACCGGGTCCGCCGCGCCGGCGTCAGCGCGTTCGGCATCGGCGGAACCAACGCGCACGTAGTGCTGGAAGAGGCACCGGCGATCCTGCGTCCTGAGCCCTCGCCCCGGCCAGAGGTGCTGGTGTGGTCCGCGCGCAGCGCGGCGGCGGCGGACGAGATGACGCAGCGGCTGGCCGGCCATCTCGCCGCCAAGCCCGGCGCCTTGTGCGATGTCGCCTATACCCTCCAGGCCGGCCGCCGCGCCTTCGAGCATCGCCGGATGCTTGTCGCATCCACCGGCCAGGACGCGGTCTTGCGGATGCGCGAAGCGCGAGTGCAGTCGCAGCGCGAGGGCCGGACCGACCGTCAGGTCGGCTTTCTCATCGCGGGTACCGGCGAGCAATACCCCGGCATGGCCGCGGACATGTACCGCAACGAACCGTCGTTCGCGGCAGTGCTTGACGAGTGCCGGGCCATCCTGCTCGGGCCGACCGTGCTGACCCCGGGGGGCAACGCCCCCCCAGGCCCCCCGATGCCGTCCGCTCGGACCGGCGGGCCGGCCCTCGCGGACGGCAGGGAAGTCCCGGGGAGTAACGCCCCCCCAGGCGATCCGCTGGAAGAGATGCTGTGCCCCAGGCCGACCGACCGTGCGGGCGGCGATGGACTGCGCCGTCTGCTCGGGCGCGACGCGGCCCCGGAAACTGGCTCGGGCGAGTCGACCGACCGGCTGCATCCGGCGATGTTCGCGGTGGAATACGCGCTCGCCCGGCTGGTGATGTCGTGGGGGATCCAGCCGGTGGTGATGGCCGGCTACAGCCTCGGCGAGTACGTCGCTGCCTGCCTGTCCGGAGTGCTCACCCTGGAGTCCGCGCTCCGGCTGGTGACCCACCGGGCACAGCTGATCACTGCGCTGCCGGCCGGCGCCATGGCGGCGGTGCCGCTGTCCGAGGCGGACATGCGCCGCCGGGTCGAGCGCGCGGGGATGGCCGGCGTGGACATCGCCGCGGTCAATGGCAGCGAACTGACGGTGATCTCCGGTGAGCCAGCGGCAGTCAGCCAGATCCGGGCGCTTCTCGAGTCCGACGCAGTGCCTAGCCGGGCGCTGGCCACGACCCATGCCTTCCACTCCCGCATGCTGGACCCGGTTAAGGCCGCGCTGACCGAGTGGGTCGCCGGGAACATCCCGCTGGCCGCACCCCGGATTCCCTACGTCTCCAACGTGACAGGCTCCTTGGTGACCGCCGAACAGGCAGCCGACCCCGGCTACTGGGCCGAGCACATGTGCGCTCCGGTTCGGTTCGACGCCGGGCTGAAGACCCTGCTTGACCAGCCGGACGTCGCGTTGCTGGAAATCGGTCCCGGTCAGTCACTCGGCGCGATGGTGCGCGGGCACCGGGACTGCCCGCGGGATCGGTGGCGCCTGGTGATGCCGTCGCTCCCTGCGGCCGGTGACCCGCACGGGTCCGACACGGTGCTCGCCGAAGCGGCAGGCCGGCTGTGGCTGGCCGGGGTGCCGGTCGACTGGGACGCCTACCAGGGAAAGCGGCGGGTCGCGAAGCTCGGGCTGCCGGGGTATCCCTTCCAGCGTCAGCGTTACTGCGATCGACGCGCCCGCCGCCGGCCCGCTGCCGCCCGCGCCCCAGGCCGCCGGGCCTGGCGGCACCGGATCGCAGCGGCGCGAGGGCCACGTCCAGCTGATGAGCCAGCGATGGACCGAGGCGGCCAGATCCGGCGATCCGGCGCCCGCCGGACGATGCGTGGTGCTCGGCGGCGCCGACCGGATTGCCGACTTGCTCGCCGCATCGCTGCGCGGTGACGGCGCCGATGTGGTGTGCCTGCAGCCGGACGCGGATCGCGCCGCCCTGGCTGAGTGCTTCGGCCAGCAGCACCCGGCCGTCGTGGTCGACCTCAGAGCGCTCGGCCGCTCGGGTTCAGCGGCCGACGGGCGCGACGTGGTTCTCCCGTTCGCTGTCATGGCGGATGCCCTGGGCAGCGGCGGCGACGATACCGCGAGGATCATCCTGGTCACCCGGGGCGGCCAGGCGATCGCGGACGGCGACCGCCCGGCGCCGGGGCCCGCCGCAGCCGCCGGGCTGGCCATGGTCGCCAACCAGGAATATCTGAACCTCGAGTGCCGCGCGGTGGACCTTGATCCGCAATCGGACGCCGCGACAGCGGTGCAGGCACTCATGGCCGAATGCGGGCGCTCGTCACGCGACGTGCTCGTCGCCTATCGCAGACGGCCGGCGATACGTGCGCGGATTCGGGCAGGCCGACGCCGGGCGGCCCGCGACCGCCGTATCGATCCGACCCGGCGGCACGTACCTGATCACCGGCGGGCTCGGTGACGTCGGGCTGCTTGTCGCTGCGCACCTGGTCTCCTCCGGCGCGACCCGGCTCGTGCTGACCAGCCGTTCCGGGGCACCCGCCACGGCGGGGGATCCGCGCCATGAGGCCGTCGGGCGGCTGCGTGCACTCGGTGCCGAGGTGGTCGCGTCGCCGGCGGACGTGACGGACGAGGCAGCGATGCGCGCGGTGCTCACCGAGACGTTACGGGACGGCGGCCGGCTCGACGGCGTGATCCACGCCGCTGCGGACACCAGGCCCGAGACCTTCTTCCCGCTGCGCTACCTCACCCGGGAGGCTGTCGCGCAGCATTTCGGGGCCAAGGTGACCGGCGCCCGAGTCCTGGAAACCCTGCTCGCCGAACTTCCCGCGGCCCGCGCGCCCGACTTCTGCCTGCTCTTCTCCTCGACGTCGTCGATCCTCGGCGGTCTGGCGTTCGGCAGCTACGCGGCCGCCAACGCGGCGCTGACCGCGATCGGCCGCGCCAACCACGCCACCGGCACGCCCACCCGCTGGATCGCAGCAAGCTGGGACACCTGGGCCGGCACCCTGGACCGGACCGGGGGCGGCGTCGGCGCCACGATGGCAGCCCACGCGATGACCGCACCGGAAGGTCTCGACGCCTTCGACCGGCTGCTCGCCTGCCCGGAGCCCGCCCCCATCGTCGTGGCGGCCGGACTGGACGACCGGATGCCGCGCGTCTCCGCCGTCCCCGACGAGCCGACCGCCAGCGGAGACCGGTTCCCCCGGCCAGACCTGCCCCAGCCCTACGCCCCGCCGCTCACCGCCACGGACCGGGCGCTCGCCGGGGTGTGGTCCCAGGTACTCGGCGTCGAGCCGGTCGGGACCAATGACAATTTCTTCGACCTGGGCGGCAACTCGCTGCTGGCGCTGCAGATGCTGGTGCTGGTCAGGAAGCGGCTGGGCATCGTCTTGCCGGCGGTGACGCTCTTCGAGGCGCCCACCGTGCATACGCTCGCGGCCATCCTGGACTCCAAGGGCACCGCGACACGCGATGCGGCCGCGGGCGTCGCAGCGCCCGCCGGCCCCGCGGGCGTCGCAGCGCCCGCCGGCCCGCCTCGCGGGCCTCGTCGCCCCGGCCGGCCTCGCCGCTCCGGCCGGACTCGCCGCGCAGCCCGCACCGGCGGCCCGGCCGGACCCCCCGGCGCGCGGCGTGCCGATGCCGGGATGGACCGCCTGATCGCGGTTGTCGGGATGGCCGGCCGGTTCCCGGGCGCGCGGAGCGTCGAGGCTCTCTGGCGGAACCTCCGCGACGGCGTCGAGTCGATCAGCTTCTTCTCCGCGGCGGACCTGCTCTCCGCTGGCGTCGATCCGCTGCTGATCCGCGATCCCGGGTACGTGCAGGCCCGGCCAGTCCTGGACGACATCAGCGGTTTCGACGCGGCGTTCTTCGGCCTCAGTTCCCGCACAGCCGCGCTCACTGACCCGCAGCAGCGGATCTTCCTCGAAGTCTGCTGGGAGGCGCTGGAGCAGGCCGGTTACGCAGCCCCGGAGCACCGCGGCCGGGTGGGCGTGTTCGGCGGCTGCAACATCAGCACCTACCTGCTGCGGATGCCGGAGGAGACGTTCACCGGCGGCGAGATCAGTACCTACGAGATCGTCATGAGCAATGACAAGGACGCTCTCACCACGACCGCCTCCTACCTCTTCGACCTGCACGGACCGAGCGTCGCGGTGCAGACGTTCTGCTCCACCTCGCTGGTCGCCACCCACCTGGCTGTCCAGAGCCTGCGCAGTGGCGAGTGCGAACTGGCCATGGCGGGCGGCGTCTCGATCCGGGTCCCTGACCGGGTGGGTCACATGTTCCAGCCGGGCGGCATGGAGTCGCCGGACGGCCATGTACGGACCTTCGACGCGAAGGCTCACGGCAGCATGGTCGGCGACGGCGCGGCCGTCGTCGTGCTCAAGCGGCTCGCCGACGCGATCCGCGACGGCGACCACATCTGGTCGGTGATCCGCGGCTCGGCGATAAACAACGACGGCGCGCTCAAGGTCGGCTACACCGCGCCGAGCGTGGCCGGGCAGGCGCGGGTCATTGCGGACGCGATGGCCGACGCCGGGGTCACCGGCGAAGACGTCAGCTACATAGAGGCGCACGGCACCGCGACCGAGCTGGGCGACCCGATCGAGCTCGCGGCGCTGAGCCGCGCGTTCGGGCCCACCAAGGAGAGCCAGTACTGCCCGGTCGGATCTGTCAAGACCAACGTCGGGCACCTGGACCGGGCAGCCGGGGTGACCGGGCTCATCAAGACCTCGTTCGCGCTGACGCACGAGGTGATCCCCCCGAGCCTGCACTACACCAGCCCTAACCCCGACATTGACTTCGCCGCCAGCCCGTTCTATGTGAACACCGAGCTCGCACCGTGGCGCACCCGCGACGGCCGCCGCCGCCTGGCCGGTATCAATTCACTCGGCATGGGCGGCACCAACGTCCACGTGGTACTTGAGCAGGCGCCGATCCGTCCCGGGGCCGGTCGCGAGGATGAATCTGGGCGCAGATACCAGGTACTGCCGGTATCCGCACGCAGCGCCACCGCGGCGAGCGAGGCGTGTGGCCGGCTCGGGGACCACCTCCGCGCCGCACCCGGCACGCGGCTCGCCGACGTCGCCTACACGCTGCAGGCGGGACGCAAGGTCTTCGAGCATCGGCGCGCTGTGGTCGCGGCGGACACCTCGCGGGCAGCGGCGGCGCTGTCCGGCGTGGACCCGGCTGCTGGGCTGATGAGCCGGGCGGATGCGGTCCGCGGGCGCCCGGTGGCATTCCTGTTCACCGGCGCCGGCGAGCAGTATCCGGGCATGGTCACCGAGCTTTACCGGCGTGAGCCGGTGTTCCGGGCGGTGCTCGACGAGTGCCTCGGGGTGCTCAGGCAAACGCTGCCCGCCGTGGACCTCGCCGACTTGCTCGCCGGGCCTCGCGGTTCCGGGATGACCCTCGCCGCGATGCTCGGGAAGGGCGGCTCCGGCGGCTCCGGTGCCGGCTCGCGCAGCTCCGGATTGGAGCGCACCGAGGTCGTCCAGCCGGCCCTGTTCACGGTGGAGTACGCACTTGCCAGGACCCTGATGAGCTGGGGCGTGCAGCCGCAGGCCATGCTCGGCTACAGCATCGGGGAGTATGTGGCGGCCTGCCTGGCGGGGGTATTCTCGCTCCCGGAGGCGCTCGCGCTGGTGGCGCAGCGCGCGAAGCTGATCGCCACGGTCGCGGCGGGCTCGATGGTCGCGGTGCCGCTTCCGGCTGACGAGCTGCGCAGCCGGTTCGCGCTCGCCGAGCGGGAGCTTGACGTCGCCGCGGCCAACGGCCCGGCGGTCACGGTGGTGGCCGGACCCGTAGGGGCCGTGAGCGCCTTCGTCGCACAGCTGCGCCTGGCGGGTATCCCGTGCCGTGCCCTGCAGACCACGCACGCTTTCCACAGCAGGATGCTGGATCAGGTGAGCGATGAGCTCACCGAGTGGGTGCAGGCCAACATCACCCTCAGCGCCCCGCGGCTGCCGTACATCTCCAACGTCACCGGCGGGTACGCGGACGCAGGCCTGGTGTGCGATCCCGGCTACTGGGCCCGGCATATGTGCCAGGCAGTGCAGTTCCAGGCCGGTGTCGACACCCTGGCGGGCGACCCGGAGCTAGCCGTCGTGGAGATCGGTCCCGGCCAGTCACTCGGTGCCATGATCCGCGCTGCCGGATGTCCTCAGGAGCGATGGCCGCTGATTCTCTCAGTACTCCCCGCCGCCGCCGACAGCCGGCCCGATGACGCGGTGTTCGCCGACTGCCTGGCCAGGCTGTGGCTGCTCGGGGTCGACGTCGACTGGGTGACCTACCATGGCCGCAACCCGGACTCGACAGCGGCTGATGACCGGCCGCTGCCGGGCCGGATACCGCTGCCGACGTATCCGTTCCAGCGGCAGCGGTACTGGTTCGACGGGCCCTCGCGGGTCATGTCGCCGCCAGGCCGGCTGCTGCCTTGCCGCTGCCTGGCGATCCGCCCTCCGCCGCGACGCTCGACGCCATCGCCGGGCTGCCCAAGCTGCCCGAGGAACAATGGCTGCACCTGCCAGTGTGGCGGCAGACCGCGGCCCCCGCGGCGGCGGCCCGGCAACCCGCCTGCTGGCTGGTCTACACCCGCGACGGGGCGGCCGATGACGTCGTCGCAGAGCTAGGCCGGATGATCGTCCCGGCCGGGGCCGCGCTCTGCCTGGTCCGACCAGGCCAGGCCTACGCCGCGACAACCAGCGGCTACCTTGTGCGGCCGGGCAGCGTGGACGATGCCAGCTCCATGTTGCGCGACCTCCGCGCCGCAGGCCAGCCGCTGGAACGCGTCGTCCACCTATGGTCCATCGACGCGGCGCCCGGTGCGGCGGCCCTGGCCGAGGGCTTGCACACCCTGGTCGCCCTGGCCCGGGCGGCGGGCGGGCTGGGTCTGGACGCGTGGTCGCTGGACGTCGTGGTGTCCGGAACCCAGCAGGTGCATGCGGACGAGGCCAGCCCGTACGCCGCGACGCTGACCGGGCCGTGCCGGGTAATCCCGCTGGAGTATCCCAGGGTCACCGCCCGGCTGATCGACGTGACAGCGAACCCCGCGCCCGCCGCGATCGGCGCGCTGGTCGACGAACTCTGCCGCCCGCAGGCCGACCCGACGGTGGCACTGCGCCTTCGGCGTCGATGGGTACCAGGCTATGCGGCCATGGCCGCCGCACCCGCTGCCGACCGCGGCATGCTGAGGCCAGGCGGTGTCTACCTGATCACCGGCGGGCTCGGCGGGATCGGCCTGGCCATGGCCGCCAAGCTCGCCAGCGAGTGCCGCGCGAAGCTGGTCCTCCTCGGCCGCCACGGCCTGCCTGACCGCGCCACCTGGCCGGGCATCCTCCAGGGGCGGCCGGAAGCCGAGCATGTCGACGCCGGCACCAGGCAGCGGGTGGCCAAGGTCGCCGCGTTGCTTGACCTCGGCGCGGAGGTCGAGATCGTCACCGGCGACGTCAGCGATCGCGGTGCCGTCCGCCGTGCTTGCCGGACGGCTGAAAAACGATTCGGCGCGCTGCACGGCGTGCTGCACGTGGCCGGCCTGCCCAGCATGGGCCTGATGCAGTTCAAAGGTCCCGAGGAGCTGGATCAGGAACTCGCGGCGAAAGTCGCGGGTACCCTGGCGCTCGGCGAGGCGCTGCGGATCGGCCAGCCCGACGAGACCGAGCTGGACTTCCTGGTCCTGTTCTCGTCCATTACCTCGACCACCGGCGGTGGTCCTGGCCAGGTGGGGTACTGCGCGGCGAATGCGTTCCTCGATGCCTATGCCCACCAGCTGGCCGCCACCGGCCGGAAGGTTGTCGCGGTCAACTGGAGCGAGTGGACCTGGAACGCCTGGGATGACGGGCTGACCGGATACGCCGACTCGCTGCAGGCGTTCTTCCGCGCGAACCGGGCCCGGATCGGCATCGACTTCGACGCTGGCTGGCGCTCCCTGCTCAGGGTGCTGGCCTGCGGCGAGCCGAGAGTGATCGTCTGCACCCAGGATTTCCCGGCCATGGTCCGGTTCAGCACGCAGTTCACCGTGGAAGCGGTGACCTCGCCGGCCCTGGCCGGCGGCGGCGCGCGCCATCCCCGGCCCGATCTGATGACTGCCTGCCAGGAGCCGTCCGGCCCGACGGAGGAGACCATCGCCGGGATCTGGTGCGACGTGCTGCAGCTCGAACAGGTCGGGGCGCAGGACAGCTTCTTCGACCTGGGCGGCAACTCGCTGCTCGGCGTCAGCGTCGTGGCGGCACTGCGCAAGGTCTTTGCCCTGGCCGACCTGCCGCCGCACATCCTCTACGAGGCGCCGACGGTGGCCGCGCTCGGCAAGGTGATCGACACGGCGTCCGCGGGCGGCCCAGCCGGAAGCGCGCCTGGTGATGAGGCCGGCAGTCATGTGCGCGCACAGCTTCGCCGGTCGGGGCTCGAGGCTTCGGCAGCCCGCCGACGCGGGCGGTAGCCCGATGGGAACCCGGCAGCGGAAACGCAGGGAAAGGAGTGGTCATGGATGTGATTGGGGTAGTTGGCTCCGGGGTCATGGGAACCGGGGTCGCCCAGAACTTGGCGCAGACCGGGCACGAGGTGATCCTGGTCGACAAGAGCGAGACGATCCTCGCCGATGCGCTGGCGGCGATCAGGAATAGCTGCCGCATGAGCCGGATGACGGGCGGCCCGTCGCTGGACCCGGCTGCGGTGCTCGCCAGGATCGCCACCGGGGTCGGGGTGGGCGCGCTGGCCAAGGCGGACATCGTCATCGAGAACGTCACCGAGAACTGGGACGTCAAGCGCGAGGTGTATCAGGCCCTCGATGCCGCCTGCGGGCCGGACACCGTCTTCATCGTCAATACGTCGGCGATCCCGATCACCAAGGTGGCCGCGGAGACCCGGAGGCCGGAGCAGGTGGTCGGCGTCCACTTCATGAACCCGGTGCCGGCCAAGCACGCCGTCGAGCTGATCCCCGGCTTCCACACGTCACCGCGGACAGTGGAACGCACCCGGGGGCTGCTGACCGCGATGGGCAAGAAGGCCATCGCAGTCAAAGACTCGTGCGGGTTCGTCTCCAACCGGGTCCTGATGCTCACCGTCAACGAGGCGGCGTACCTGGTGTACGAGGGCGTCGCTGACGCCGAGTCGGTGGACGATGTCTTCCGCAGCTGCTTCGGGCACCCCATGGGCCCGCTGGAGACCGCCGACCTGATCGGCGTGGACACCATTCTCTACAGCGTCGAAGTGCTCTACGAGCACTTTTCCGACAGCAAGTACCGGCCGTGCCCGCTGCTGCGCGAGATGACGTACGCCGGGCTGCACGGCCGCAAATCGGGCCGTGGCTTTTACGACTACGCAGTATCACGCAACACCAACACCAAGGAGGTTTACTAATGTCTGACAGTGTGCAAGAGCAGGTCCTCGGCTTCATCCGGGGCCGGTTTCCGGATGTGGAGATATCAGAGTCGGAGGACATCTTCCAGCTCGGATTCGTCAACTCGCTGTTCGCGATGGAGCTCGTGCTGTTCATCGAGAAGCAGTTCGCCGTGACGATACCCAATGATGAGCTGCAGATCGACAACTTCCGGACAGCGAAATCGATGGCCGGGCTGGTGGACCGGTGCTCGCCGCTCGCCGCCACGGCCGAGGTGTAACGCGATGAGCGCTGTCGACGAGGTGGGACGGTCCGGTGCCCCCGTGCTGCCAGCCAAACCGGTACGGGGACGCATCAAGTGCATCGTGTGGGACCTCGACGGGACGTTATGGGACGGGGTGCTGCTTGAGGATGCCCTCGTCACGGTGCGGCCGTGGGTGGTGGAACGCATCCGCCGCCTGGACGGGATGGGCATCCTGCACTCGATCGCCAGCAAGAACGATCGGGAGTCGGCCCTGGACCGGCTGCGCGCCCTCGGGCTCACGGAGCTGTTCCTCTACCCGCAGATCAGCTGGAACAGCAAGTCCAGCTCGATTGAGCTGATCGCCAAGGCGCTCAACCTCGGGCTCGACGCCTTCGCATTCGTCGACGATCAGGAATTCGAGCGCGCCGAGGTGGCATCCGGAGCGCCCGGGGTGACCTGCGTCGACATCGCGGAGCTTGACGAGGCCCTGGCCCGCCCGGAATTCCAGCCCAGATTCATCACCGACGAGTCGGTGCAGCGGCGGGTGATGTATCAGGCCCAGATCACCCGCGACGAAGTGGAAAGCGAGTTCGTCGGCACGAGCGATGAGTTCCTTGCCGAGCTTGAGATGACGTTCACCATCGAGCCCGCGCGCAGGGAGGATCTTCAGCGGGCGGAGGAGCTGACTGTGCGGACCAACCAGCTCAACGCGACCGGCCGCACCTACTCCTATGAGGAGCTCGACGCCCTGCGCGAGTCGCCGGACCATCTCCTGCTGATCGCCTCGCTCACCGACAAGTTCGGCAGCTACGGCAAGATCGGCGTCGTCCTGGTGGAGCAGGGAGCGCCCGTGTGGTACCTGCGCATGCTCCTGATGTCCTGCCGGGTGATGTCCCGTGGCGTGGGAATGGTGCTGCTCAACCACGTCATGAGGCTGGCGGCCGAAGCCGGGGCCGCGTTGCGGGCCGACTTCGTGGAGACCGGCCGCAACCGCATGATGCAGATCACCTACGCCTTCGCGGGGTTCCGGGAGGAGAGCCGGGACGGGGCGCACGTAGTGCTGGCGGCCGGCCTGGCCGGCCTGCAACCGCCGCCGTCCTACGTCCGTCTCAAAATACTCGGGTGAGGCAGTCATGACCGTTGCCGACGCGACGAGCCGGTGGATACCGCTGCTGGCCCGCACCCAGCCGGGCGCGCTGCCGTTGTTCTGCCTGCCGCACGCGGGCGCGGGCTCGTCCGCTTTCCGGGCCTGGCCGGACGGCCTGCCCGGGGTGGCCGTGCTGCCCGTCCAGCCGCCCGGCCGGGAGTCCCGGTTCCGGGAGGCGCCGTATGAACGCATGGCACCGCTGGCCGCCGACCTTGCCGCGATCATGCTGGGCGTGGCCGGGTCCCGGCCCTACGCCGTTTACGGTCATAGCCTGGGAGCCCTGGTGGCGTTCGAGACGCTGCGGGAGATCCGCCGACGCGGTGGCCCGGAGCCGGTGCACCTGTTCGTCTCCGGCTGCATCGCGCCGCAGTACACCGACAACGACGGCCCGTCGATAGCCAGGGCGCCGCTCCCGGCCCTGGTGCGGATACTACGCCAGCTCGGCGGGACGCCGGAATGGCTGCTGTCCGACCCGACCGTCCTGGAGATGATCCTCCCCGCGGTCCGGGCCGATCTCAGCGTCAAGGAGTCCTACGAATACCGCCCAGAGCAGCCCCTGGATGTCCCGGTCACGGTCATAGCGAGCACCAGGGACCCGCAGGCGCCCAGCGAGCTCCAGGACCGGTGGCGGGATCAGACAACTGCGGCGTTCCAGCTGCACACGCTGACCGGCGGCCACTTCGCGGTCTTCGAGCAACCCGCGTCGACGCACCGGCACCTCGCCGCGGCGCTCGCCGCCTGGAGCTGGACGGATCGCGCTGGCCGGCCGGGAAGGTGAGCCACGGTCTTTCGCAGGCCATCGGACTGCCGGGTCAGCCCGGTCCAGCAGGCCGGCGTTGCGCGGCAGACCTGCGGCTGCGCCGGCTCTGGCTGACGCCAGCCGACACGGCGAACAGCGCGGCACCGAACGGACCGGCGACCCAAAGCGGCCAGGGGTAGATCAGGTGGCCGCTGGTGCCGCTGACCAGGACCCAGACCACCACATTGATCGACACCGCGGTCAGCCAGATCGTCCACAGCACTTTGAGAGCGGTCGGCAGCTCGGCCAGCAGGCCCCGCCGGGCGGCTACGGCATGGCCGGCCGGGGCGGCCGGAGCCGCTTCCCGCTGTGCCATCGAGCCTGCAGCAGGCAGATCAGCCTGCAGCGCAGCGAGGTCGCCGTACGTCACCGCCTGATAAGCCACCCCGATGCGGTCGACGTACTCCTCCATCTTCAGCCGGCCGTCTTCCAGCCCGGCGCGCAGGCGGTCGACCACCTCCTGCCGGTCGGTGTCCGAGGCCCGCATTTTCTGCTGCTCGCTGGCCGAGACCCGCATTTTGTGCCGATCCTCCTTCATGCGCGCCTCCACGTCATGTCGGGTACTGGCTACAGAACAGGACACTTACGAGCGTATTCCAGTTTTCCGACCAGCTCGGCCGCGCCGTTGGCCTGAATTTCCCGGCCGCTTGTTGCCGATAGCGGCCGACCGGGATCCGCCCTATGTTAAGGACTACTTCCCTCCCATTTAGTCAGGGCTGTGAGACAGTGCTCGAAGCTTCCGATTTGGTAAAACGTTACGGTCCGGTGACCGCTCTGGACGGTTTCAGCCTGAACGTGGCCGCCGGAGAGATCGTCGGGCTGGTTGGCCATAACGGCGCGGGCAAGACGACGTTAGTAGACATCGTGTCCGGCTTGATCCGTCCGGACAGCGGCCGCGTCACCATAGGCGGCAAGACCCCGGCCGCCGCCCGCGGCCGGGTCGGCGTCGCGCCGCAGCACCTCGGGCTGTACCCGTCCATCACCGTCCGGGAGCATCTCCAGCTCTTCGGCCGGCTCGCCGGGCTGCGGCCGGTCGCACTGCGCAGCGCGATCGACGACATCACCACGTCGCTGCGGCTCACCGACATCATCGACCGGCGCACCGGCGGCCTGTCCGGCGGCCAGCAGCGCCGGACCCAGGCCGCGACGGCACTGATCCACCGTCCGGCGCTGCTGCTGATGGACGAGCCGACCGCAGGCGCGGACCAGGAAACCCGCCAGGCCATGCTCGACCTGGTGAAGCAGTGCGCCGGCGAAGGCGCCGCCGTCGTCTACACCACGCACTACCTGACCGAGCTCACCGACCTGGGGGCCACGATCGCCGTGATCCGAAACGGCCGCGTCATCGCCAGGGGGACCGACGACGAGCTGGTCAAGGGCCTACCGGGCGAGGTTCGGGTCTGCTTCGAGGACGCCGATGAAGTGCACGTGTCGACCACGGAGCCGTCAGCGACCCTGATCGAGCTGCTGCGCCGCGACGACCGTCCGATCAACTCTGTCGAGGTACGCAACCCATCCCTGGACGACCTCTACCGATCCCTGGCGGTGAAAAATGATTCCTAGTTCAGTCCGCGATTCGGCCTACCGGATAGGCGCGATAGCCCGGCACAACAAGACCATCCGGTTGCGTGACCCCGGGCAGATGATCGCCTACATCGTGATGCCGATGATCTTGATGCTGGTGCTCAAGCCGTTGTACGTCAAGGCCGTCCACGGCGGGGCCACCCAGGTGGTCACCGGCCTGCTGGTGATGTTCTCCGTGTTCGCCGTCGCCGTGGCGGCCAACTCGATCCTCGTCGAGCGGAACTGGCAGACCTGGGACCGGCTGCGGCAGAGCCGGGCTACCCCCGCCGAGATGCTGATCGGCAAGACCATCCCGATCTTCGTGGTCATGTACCTCCAGCAGGCCCTGCTGTTTGTGTACGGGTGCTTCGTCATCGGCCTGCCCATCCCACATTCCCTCGGCTACGTGGCGCTGGCGATCGGGGTCTGGGCCTTCGCCCTGCTGGCGATCGGCGCGGCGCTCGCCACGGTCGCCCGCAGTGCGGGCGAGCTGGGCGTGGTCTGCGACGTGGGCGCGATGGTCCTCAGCTCGATGGCCGGCGCGCTGGTGCCGCTGATCCTGCTGCCCGGCTGGGCACAGGCCGCCGCGCACGGGTCGCCCGGCTACTACGCCTTGCTGATGATGAAGGCGTCCGTGCTCGGCAGCGCTTCGGGCGTACTGATCCCGGCCGCGGTCCTGGCGGGGCTGGGACTCGCCGCCGGAACCTTCGCCGTCAGCCGGCTGACCCGCGGCTGGGGCCGCACCCGCATGCTGTGATCGGGACCTCTGAGGATACGGCCATGGAGCGGCACACTCTGCACGGCGATACGGGCACCCCGGCGGCCGGGCCACAAATCGCGATCATCGGCATGTCCGGTCGGTTTCCGCAGGCCGATGACGTCGAGGCGTTCTGGCGCAACGTCAGCACCGGCGCCGAGTGCTTCACCCGGTTCGGCGACGAGGAGCTGATCCTCGCGGGCGAGGACCCGAAGGCCATCGCCCAGCCGGACTACGTCCGATGCCGCCCCGTGCTCACCGACATCCGCGGGGCTGATGCCGGGTTTTTCGGCATCAGCCCCCGAGAGATGATGCTCACCGACCCCCAGCAGCGGATCTTCCCGGAGGTCGTCTGGGAGGTCCTCGAAGCGGCGGGCTACGCCACACCCGACGACCGCGGCACCGTCGGCGTGTTCGCCGGGATGAACGTCGGCAGCTATCTCCTCACCCGGCCGAACGCCTTCCGGGTGGGCGTCTCGATCGACGGCTTGATGCTGGTCAATGACAAGGATGCGCTGGCCACGAGTGTGGCCTACCGGCTCGATCTGCGGGGGCCCGCCGTCTCGGTGCAGACGTTCTGCTCGACCTCCCTGGTCGCCCTGCACCTGGCGTGCGCCAGCGTGCGCCGAGGTGAATGCGACATCGCGGTCGCTGGCGGCGTGTCGATCCAGGTTCCGGACCGGGTCGGCTACGTCTACCACGAAGGCGACCAGGCCTCGCCAGATGGCCATGTCCGGGCCTTCGACGCCGGGGCGAACGGCAGCATGTTCGGTGACGGCGTCGCCGTGGTCGCCATCAAGCGCCTCGACCGGGCGCTGGCCGACCGGGACACCGTGCTCGCGGTCATCCGCGGGTCCGCGATCAACAACGACGGTGCGCTGAAGTTCAGCTTCCAGGCACCCAGCATTGACGGCCAGCGCCGATGCGTCACCGCGGCCATCGCGAGCGCTGGTGTGGACCCGCGCGATATCTCCTACGTCGAGGCCCACGGCACTGCGACGGAGGTCGGCGACCCGATGGAGGTCGCCGCCCTGACCAGTGCCTTCGGGGTGACGGAGAAGAAGCAGTACTGCCTGCTCGGCTCCGTCAAGCCCAATGTCGGCCACCTCGACCGTGCGTCCGGCACGACCGGGCTGGTCAAGGTCATCCAGGCGCTGCGCCACGAGCTGATCCCGGGCACGGTGAACTTCACCAGCCCGAATCCTGAGATCGACTTCGAGAACAGCCCCTTCCGTGTCACATCGCAGCCGACGCCATGGCCGCGCCGCGCCGGCCTGCCGAGGATCGCCGGAATCAGCTCCCTGGGCGCCGGGGGGACGAACGTCCACGCCATCATCACCGAAGCTCCGCCGGCCCCGGCGCGGCCGGAACGTCCGCGCCGTTGGCAGGTCGTGCCGGTGTCGGCTCGCTCGAAGCAGGCCGCCGAGCAGGCGTGTGCCAGGCTGGCCGACCACCTGAGCACCGCGCCGGACCTCGATCTGGGCGATGTCGCCTTCACGATGCAGGCTGGCCGCAAGACCTTCCGGCACCGGCAGGTCGTCATCGCCGACTCCACGGCCGGAGCCGCCGCGGCGCTATCGGACGCCACCGCGCAGCTGGGCCGCACGGACGTGACGGTCGGCCGCCGGGTCGGGTTCCTGATCGCCGGGGTCGGCGAGCAGTACCCGGGCATGGTCGGGGCTCTCTACGCCGACGACTCCGGATTCCGCGACGACGTCGACGAGTGCCTGGCCATCCTCGGCCTCACTGATGCGGCGCAGCTGTCTGCGATATTCGTCCCGACGGAGCGTGATCACGCAGTCGCTGGTGACCTGGCCGGAATGCTGGGGCGGGCCGAGCCGGGCCAGGACCGGCCCGAGCCGGGCCAGGACCGGCCCGAGCCGGGCCAGGACCGGGCCGCCCGTACCGCGGCGCGCGCGCACCTGATCCAGCCTGCTGTCTTCGTTGCCGAATACGCGCTGGCCCGGCTGCTGATGCGGTGGGGCATCCAGCCGGAGATCATGATCGGCTACAGCCTGGGCGAATATGTGGCCGCGTGCCTTTCAGGCGTGCTTTCGCTCTCCGACGCCGTGCGGCTGGTCGCCTACCGGGCCAAACTGATCACGTCGCTGCCTGCGGGCGCGATGCTGGCGCTGGCCGCCGACGAGCAGCAGCTGCCCGAGCTGCTCGGTGCGAAGTGCCGTGACCTCGATGTGGCGATACGGACCGGGTCTCAGCTGGTACTGGCAGGCCGGCGCGACGTGGTGGACGAGGCCGCCGCTGCGCTGCTCGATGCGAGGATCGGCTGCCGGCGCCTGGAGACGACGCACGCCTTCCACTCCCGGATGCTCGCACCGGCCGCCGCCGAACTGACCGATTGGATCGCAGCCAACGTCACCCTGAACGGTCCGGCCATCCCGTACGTCAGCAACGTCACCGGTGAGCTGGCGACCGAGGAGATGGTCTGCGACCCCGGCTACTGGGCCAGGCACATGTGCCAGACGGTGCAGTTCGGCGACGGGCTCGCGCAGGTGCTGTCCGCACCCGATCTCGCCCTCGCCGAAATCGGCCCGGGCCGTTCGCTCGGCGCGCTGGCCAGAGGCCACCCGGACTGCAAGCCGGATCAGTGGCCGCTGATCGTGGCGACGCTGCCTGCCGCGGCCGAGCTGCGTGACGTCCACGCGTCGCTTGCTGAGACCGTCGGCAGGCTGTGGCTGACCGGGGTCGGCGTCGACTGGCATGCGCTGCATGCGACGCCGGCCTCCGGTGCCGCGCCGGGCGAGGGCTGGGTGCCCGGGCGGGTGCCGTTGCCCACCTACCCGTTCGAGCGGCAGGAATACTGGCTGGAGGCCGACCTCACCGGGTTCGCCACCGCAACGCCGGATTTCGACGAGAACGACCCGACCAGCGTCATGACCGCCCTGCCCCGGCTGCCGGACACCCGTTGGATCAACGTGCCGGTATGGCGGCAGGCCACCCGGCGAAAGGCCCGCGCCGAGGCCTCCTGCTGGCTGGTCTTCACCAAGGCCGGCCGGGCAGACACCCTCGCCGCGGTTTTGTGCGACCACGTGGCGGCCGCCGGTGGTCAGGTGGTGCTCGCCAGGCACGGCGAGGAGTTCGGCAGCGGGCCGGGCGGACTGGTGCTGCGGCCCGGCTCGACGGCGGACATCACCGCCGCACTCAGGGAACTGACAGCACGCGGGCTTGCACCGCAACGCGTGGTGCACCTGTGGACCGTCGACCCGGTCGCAGCCCGCCAGGACGCGACGGCGGACAGCCTTCAGCGCGGCCTCCATACGCTCGTCGCCTTCGCGCGAGCCGCAGCTGACGTCGGGCTCCCGCCTTGGTCCCTCGACGTCGTCACCAGCGCTTCGCACCGGGTACTACCCGGTGACCCGCTGCGCAGCGACCTCGCGACCTTACTGGGCCCGTGTCGCCTCATCCCGGTGGAGTACCCAGGCGTCCAGACCAGGCTCATCGACATCGACACCGACGCTGCGGTGCCGCGAGCGCTGCTCACCGAGCTGCATGCCGAGCCTGCCGACCAGGTCGTCGCGCTACGCGGCGGACGCCGCTGGATCCCCGGCTATGAGATTCTCGACGCGGCCTGCCTTACCGGCGTGCCGCCCGCCGCCGAGTTCCGGCGCGGCGGCACCTATCTGGTCACCGGTGGTCTCGGCGGCATCGGCCTGGCCATGGCCGAGCGGGTGGCCCGGGATTACAAGGCGCGCCTGGTGCTGATGGGCCGCACGCCGGTACCGCCACGCGATCAGTGGGCTGCGATCCTGGCTTCCGCGGGCACGACGAACGAGGTGCGCCGGCGCATCGACGGGCTGCAGGGCCTGGCGACCATGGGCGCCGAGGTGATCACGGTGGCCGGCGACGTCGCGCAGGTCGACGACGTCAGGCGCGCGGTCGGCGCGGCGCTCGATCAGTTCGGCGAGCTTCACGGCGTCCTGCACTGCGCCGGGGTGCCCGCCGCCGGCATGACACAGTTCAAGTCGGCCGCCGACATCGCCAAGGTACTGGCGCCCAAAGTGAGCGGCGCCCTGGCGCTCGCCGAGGTGCTGCGGAACGTCCCGGTCGACTTCGTCGCGTTGTTCTCATCGACGGTGTCGGCCACCGGCGGCGGCGCGGGTCAGCTCGACTATTGCGCGGCGAATGCCTTCCTCGATGCATTCGCTGTCAGTGACCCGATCCCCGGCTGCGCGGTGACGTCCATCGACTGGGGCGAGTGGAAGTGGAACGGCTGGGTCACCGGGCTCGAGAGCTACGACGAGGGGTCCAGGACGTTCTTCGAGGAGTACCGACTTCAGTTCGGTATCACGTTCGACGAGGGCTGGCAGGCGCTGCAGCGCGTGCTGGCCGCCGGGGAACCGCACGTGATCGTGTCCACCCAGGACTTCCCGTCGATCGTAGCCATGAGCCGCCGCTCGTCGATCGAGAGCCACCAGGCGGCGGTGAAGAAGGCCAGGGACGCCCTGGGCCGGCATCCGCGGCCGGACCTGTCTACTGCCTACGTGGAGCCACAGTCTGCTGCGGAAGCGGCTATCGCCGGGGTGTGGGCCGAGGCGCTGGGCCTGGAACAGGTCGGCGTGCACGACAACTTCTTCGAGCTCGGCGGCAATTCGCTGATTGGCATGGAGATCATCGCTCGCACCCGGACCGCCCTAGGGGACTCCTACCTGCCGCCGCATCTCCTCTACCAGGCGCCGACGGTCGCCACCCTCGCCGAGGCCGCGACCGCCGATGCGAACCCGGATGCAGAAGCCGACAGCCAGGCGGCAGGGGCCCTCGACCTGCGCCGGTCCCGCATCGAACAACGCCGCAGCACGCTGGGCGGCAGGAGGACGTCATGACCGAAACCGACTACGCTTCGGCGGTCGCCCTGATCGGGATGTCCGGCCGGTTCCCCGGCGCGAGCAGCGTCGCCGCGTTGTGGGACAACCTCCTCGCCGGGGTCAAGGGGCTGCGCGAACTCACCGATGAGGAGTTGCGCGCCGCCGGCGCCGACCCGGGCATGCTCGCCGACCCGAGCTACGTCCGGATCGGCGGTCCGCTGGCAGACATCGATCAGTTCGACGGCGCGGTCTTCGGGATCAGCCCCCGCGAAGTCGAGGCGATGGACCCCCAGCACCGGCTTTTCCTCGAATGCTCGTGGGAGGCGCTGGAAGGCAGCGGGTACTGCCCGACCGGGGCTCCCGGCAACGTTGGCGTGTTCGCCGGGTGCGGCTTCCCTGACTACATCGTCAGGAACATCCAGCACCTCCATGCCGAGCCGGGCGGCGTCCTGCTCATCGCGCTGGGCAACGAACGCGACTCCCTCGCGTCGTTTGTCTCCTACAAGCTGGGCCTGAAGGGTCCCTCGATCGGCGTGCAGACCTTCTGCTCCACCTCGATGATCGCGGTTCACCTGGCCTGCCAGAGCCTGTTGACCTACGAGTGCGACATCGCCCTGGCCGGCGGAGTGTTCATCCCGCTTCCCCAGCCCGCGGGCTACCGCTACGAGCCGGGCGGCATCGCATCGCCGGACGGCCGGGTCCGCAGCTTCGACGCCGGCGCGAACGGGACCGTGATGGGCAGCGGCGTCGGCGCGGTCGCCCTCAAGCGCATGTCCGAGGCGCTTGCCGACGGCGACGTGATTCACGCGGTGATCCTGGGGTCTGCTGCCAACAATGACGGACGGGTGCGCGCCGGCTACACCGCCCCCGGCGTCGACGGGCAGGCCGAGGTGATCGAGCTCGCCCTGGGTGTCGCCGGGGTCAAGCCCGAGACCGTCGGCTACGTCGAGTGTCACGCCACCGGCACCGCGCTTGGCGATTCGATTGAGCTGGCCGCTATGGCGCGGGTCTTTACGCAATCCCGGGAGAACCCGTGCGTTCTCAGTACCTTGAAGCCGAGCCTCGGCCATCTCGACCGCGCCTCTGGGGTCGCGGGGCTGATGCATGCCGCCCTCACCCTCAAGCACGAACTGCTGCCGGCGACGCCCAACTACCAGACTCCCAATCCGGCGCTGGCAACGGCGGGGGATCAGTTCATGGTCCTCGCCGAGCACCGTCCATGGCCCGCGGGCCCCACCCCGCGGCGGGCCGGGGTAAGTTCCTTCGGTCTCGGCGGCACTAACGCCCACGTCGTCCTCGAGCAGGCCCCGGCCAGGCCGCAGCGCCCGCACCGCGCCGGCCCGCACCTGCTGGCGTTCTCGGCCGCGAATGACGAGGCGCTGACCGAGGTGACCGAACGCCTGCGGCAGCACCTGACCGAGCACGCCAGTGACGATCTCGCCGATGTAGCGTTCACGCTTCAGGTTTCGCGGGGCGGGTTCGCGCATCGCCGCGCCGTCGTCTGCAACGACACCGACGACGCGGTAGCCGCCCTCGCCGATCCGGCGCGCTGGCTCGATTACAAGACGCAGCGCCGGACCGCAAAGGTGCGGATCGTGGCGACCGACACCGAAGTCCCGGCGCTCTGGTGGCCGCAGCTGGGTGCGGCGATCGGTCACCTGACCGGCACAGGTACCGGTACCGGCACCGGCGGCCAGGCGCAGTCGTCTGATGCCGATCGGGACGGCGCGCTCAATGCGCTCGCTGACTGGCTGACCACGCTCGGGGTGCGCCTACTTCGCGACGAGGCGGTTCAGCCGACCGGCACCGAAGAGGCCAGCCAGCTGACCGGCGTTGAAGAGGTCGTTGTCGCCCCGGATCCGGACAGCTCGGCGGAGGAGTGGCTGCTCGCCACGCTGGCGCGGCTGTGGCAAGCGGGGTGTCCCATCGACTGGACGGCGTTGCATCGCGGCGCAGGCCGCCGGGTCGAGCTGCCCACCTACCCGTTCCAGCGGCGCCGCTACTGGGTCGATCCCAAGCCCAGGGCATCGAACAGTCCCGACGTATGGGGATTGGCTCCGGAGACGACCGGACGGACCTTCGACCGTTCGCAGTGGACTTACCTGCCGACCTGGCAGCTTCGGCCCTGCCTCGTCGCGGACCTCGACGAGCGGGTCCGGCTGGCGGGTCCCTGGCTGGTCTTCGTCGGCGACGACCGGGGCGAGGCACTTGTCAGGCACCTCAAGCGGTCAGGTGCCGACGTGACAGCAGTACGCCCTGGCGAGAGATTCGAGCCGGACGGCGCCGGTGACTTCACCGTCCGAGTCGCCGCGGCGAGCGACATGGGCCGATTGCTCAGCCGCCTGCCGGCCAGTCCCCGGGCGATAGTGCACGGATTCAGCCTCGGCCACGCCGAGGCCGACCCGGCAGCTGATGCGAGCGCCCAGTTCGACGCCGAACAGGAGCGCGGCTTCTACTCGGCGCTGGCGCTTGCGCGGGAACTCGTCGACGAAACAGGTGCTGCACCGCGCGCCGAGCTTGTCCTGCTGACCTCCGGGGCGGCGGGCGTGGTCGGCTCGGATCTGCGCCGTCCCGAACACTCGACCCTCGCCGCGCTGGCGCCGAGCCTCGCTCAGGAGAATCCGCGGCTGCGCTGCCGCCACCTCGACGTGGACGCGGCGCCGGCCGGCCACACCGCCGAGCTCCTGGTGCTGACCAGCCAAATCCTGGCCGCCACCTTAAGCCCGTATGAAGGCCCGATGGCGGTGCGCGCGGGCGAGCTCTGGCTGCGACGCTACCAGCCGTTCCCGACCGAGGAGCCGGGCGATGGCCACGGGCCGATTCACGATGGCGACACGGTGCTCATTACCGGCGGTCTCGGCGACATCGGGCTCGTGCTTTCCCGTCACCTGGCGGCCAGGTACGGCTGCAAGCTGGTGCTCACCGCGCGTTCGGTGCTGCCGCCGCGCGAGGAGTGGCAGCAGTTCCTTGACAGCGTGCCGGCCGGCGGCGAGCGAGCCGCTCGCCACCTCAAGAACATCCTGGACCTGGAGAAGCAAGGCGCCGAGGTGCTTGCCATGTCGGCCGACGCCGCGGATCCGGCGCAGATGCGCGCCGTCATCAGGGCGGCGAACGAACGTTTCGGCGAGATCGACGTCGCCGTGCACGGTGCAGGCGTGCAGGATGCGAGGTACTTCAACTACGCCCACCTCATCGACCGCGCCGCCTGCGACGCGCACCTGGCCGCCAAGGTCAAGGGCTTTCACGTGTTGCAGGAGGTCCTCGGGAATCAGTGCAGCGACCGGCGCATCACCTTCTCGTCCCTGGCCGCCGTCCTCGGCGGCATGACCCTCGCCCCGTACGCGGCCGCCAACGCGGCCCTCGACGCCTACGCCCGCGTGGCCAGGATGTCCGGCGCGGGCCGCTGGATCACCGTCGACTGGGACACCTGGAGCATCGATCCCGACCGGCTGCTGGGCCATGGGCCGGGAGTGACCGAATACGCGATGGCGCCCGCGGAAGCCCTTGACATATTCGAGCGCGCCCTCGGGTCTGGCGACCGGGTGGGGCACCTGGTCATCTCCACCGGCTCCCTGGCCGCCCGGATCCAGCTGTGGGTCACTAGCGACATCCATGACGCCGACGGCCAGGATGGCGACGACCGCGAACGCTATCCGCGGCCCGATCTGAACACCCCCTACGTGGCGGCGCTCGAGGGAACCGAGACCATCCTGGCTGAGATCTGGTCGATGGTGCTGGGCATCGAGCCGATCGGCGTTCATGACAACTTCTTCGAGCTCGGCGGCCACTCGCTGATCGCGATCAACCTCACCGCGCGGATCCGCAAGTCGCTCGGCGCCGCGATCCCCATTACCGCGCTGCTGGAGAACGCGACCATCCGCACGCTCGCTGAACTGATCGATTCGGGCGGGTCCGGCAGCGCTGGGCACGCCGCCGGCCCGGACGTGAGCGGCGCGGCAGAGCCCGAGGCGGACGACAATGCGACTGCCTGAATACCTGAGCACCGTTCCATCCTTCGTCCGGCGTGAACGGCCACGGTTTTTACTGCTATTCCCGAATCCGCAGCTGTCGGCCAGTCCTATTGGAGGTCATTTCATGAAGCAGATCGAGGCCACGCCATGACGGCGACCGTCACCGCCGCTCCGGCCAAGGTGACCGACAGGGCGTCCGCCCGGGCTTTTGCCGACCGTTACATAATGCCGGTGGCCGATGAGTTCGACCGCACCGAGCGCGTCAGTCCTGACTTGCTGGCGAACGCCTCGGCATCGGGCCTGTGGGCCGCGCTGGTTCCCGCCGAATTCGGCGGTCTCGGGCTGGACATGCTCGCCCTCGGCGCGATACACGAAGAGATCGGCAGGGGCTGCTCATCGGTACGTAATCTGCTCACGGTGCACCACATGGTGACCTGGGCCATCAGCCGCTGGGGCACACCGGACCAGCGGCAGCGGTGGCTGCCAGCCATGGCTGCGGGCGACGTCCTCGGCGCGTTCTGCGTCACCGAACCAGGCGGCGGGGGCGCGCTGGCCCGGGTGACATCCACCGCCCGCCGGCAGGGCGACAGCTGGGTGATCGACGGGCGGAAGAAATGGATCACCGGGGGGGTGGGAGCGGGGCTGTTGCTCGTATTCGCCGTCGCCGAGGAGAACGTGCTTCCGTTCCTGGTGCCGTGCGACACACCAGGGGTCGAGGTGACGCCGATCACGGGGATGCTCGGCACCCGGGCCAGCATGATCGCTGAAATCGGCCTGAGCTCGGTGACCATACCGGCGTCGGCCCTGCTGGGACCCCGGCAGTTCGCGAAGGGTGCGGTGATGAGCCACACGCTCGATATCGGCCGTTACACCGTGGCGTCGGGCTCTGTCGGGATCCTGCAGGGGTGCCTGGACGCGTGCCTGGAGCACGCGAACCGCGAGCTACCCGGGGGGCATACCTTAGGCGAGTATCAGCTGATCCGCGCCAAGATCGCTGAGATGCTGACCTCGGTGACGGCGGCCCGGCTGCTGCGCGAGCACGCCGGCCGCTCGAAGGATGCCGGCGAGCCCGAGACCATCATTGCCACCTGGATCGCGAAATACTTCGCGTCGCGCGCCGCCGCCGCCGCGGCCAGCGAAGCGGTGCAGCTACTGGGCGCGCAGGGGTGCGGGCCGGGATCGGTGGTAGCCCGCTATTACCGGGATGCCAAGATCATGGAGATCATCGAGGGCAGCTCGGAGGTCCAGCAGCTGACCATCGCCAGCCACGTGCTGCGGGACCGGTCCCGGTGACCGGCCCCTGGCCAGCCCGGTGGCGGCGGAGGCTGGCAAGGGGGTGAACTTTGGCCCCATATCTGAGTGGGTATGACGCAATCATGGATCGCAGACCATTGGACGAAGGTAATCATGTGGCCAGCACAGCAAATCTATTAAATGACGGGGTCAGCAGCGAGCGAACCGCCCGGGCGCCGACGGGGCGCAGGCAGCTTTCCGCTGAGCCGGTGATCCGGGTACGTGGATTGCGGATGTCGTATGGCGGCGCCGAAGCAGTGGCCGGCCTCGACCTGGAGGTCTACCCAGGAGAGGTGTTCGCATTCCTCGGACCGAACGGCGCGGGCAAGACCACGACCGTCGAGATCCTGGAAGGCTACCGGCGCCGTACTGCTGGGGACGTCTCCGTTCTTGGGCTCGACCCGGTCGACGCGGGCGGTGACTGGCGGGCGCGCATCGGCGTCGTCTTGCAGGAATCCGCGCCGGAGGCCGAGCTGACGGTGCAAGAGTGCGTCTCGCGTTACGCCGGCTACTACCCGAAGCCGCTGTCGGTCCCTGAGACGCTCGCCCTGGTCGGCCTGGCGGATCGTCCGACGCTCAGGTGCCGCCGGCTGTCGGGCGGCCAGCGCAGACGGCTTGACCTGGCCCTCGCCCTCATCGGCGACCCCGAGCTGGTATTCCTCGACGAGCCAACCACGGGGTTCGACCCGGCAGCACGGCGTTCGGCGTGGGACGTCATCGCCGGGTTAAGGGACCTCGGAAAGACGATCTTCCTGACTACGCACTACATGGAGGAAGCCGAGTACCTGGCGGACCGGATCGCTGTCATCACCGCAGGGCGCATCGTTGCCGGGGGCACCGCGGCCAACCTCGGCGGACGTGACGTCAAAGCGTCCACCATCAGCTTCACCTGGCCGGCGGCGTATCCGCGGCCGATCTGCCGCCCGCCATGGCTGCTTGCCTGACCGGCGTTCCCGGCGACAAGGTCGAGGCGTCCACCACGAGGCCGTTGCCCCTGCTCGGCGACCTGGCCGCCTGGGCGGAGGCACGAAAGTTTGATCTTCCCGATCTTCAGGTGATCCGCCCGACGCTCGAGGAAATCTATCTGCAACTGACCGAGGAGTCCCGATGACCGCGATCAGCCACGATGCCGGTGGCTCCCGGCAGCGGTATTTCCACCTCGTCGTCCACGAGTTCCGGTACGACCTGCGCTGCTTCCGGCGCAACACGCAGAGCATGTTCTTCACTCTCATCCTGCCGGTGTTGTTCCTCGCGATCTTCGCTTCCGTGTTCCGCAACGCCAATGTCAAGGTGCCCGGCGGCCGCATCGGTGAGGCGGTCTATTACGTACCCGGCATCATCGCCTATGGCATCATCGCCGCCGCGTTCTCGAACCTGGTCGTGACGGTCGTCCGCATCCGCGAGTCAGGCACCTACAAGCGTCAGCGAGCCACCCCCCTTCCCGCCAGCGCCGTCATCATCGGACGCGCCCTGATCGGCGCGGTCAGCGCCCTCGCCATCGCCGTCGTGCTGCTGGTCATCGGCTGGGCCGCCTACGGAGCATCCATCCCTGGCCGCACGGCAACAGCCGTTGCCCTCGACATCGTCGTCGGCGCATTAGCCTTCTGCTGCCTCGGCTTTGCCCTGACCACCTTCATCTCCAGCGTGGACGCGACCCTGGCCGCCACGCTGGCCATCGTCCTTCCGCTCTGCTTCATCTCCGGTGTCTTCATCCCCGCCGGCGAACTGCCGAAGTGGCTCATCAACATCAGCGCTGTCTTTCCCGTCCGTGCCCTCGCTGCCTCTCTCCTGGCGGCTTACAACCCGCACACCACAGGGTCCGGACTGATGTGGGGCTACCTCGCCGTCCTTGCCGCATGGGGTGTCGGCGGCCTCATCGTCGCCGTGCGCCGATTCCGCTGGCTGCCGCGTGGCGGCTGACCACGACCTCCGCGGCTGCATCGGCTGAGCAGGCCGTCCCGGGGCAATCCGGCGCTGGACAGGAGGCCGGCGCTGGACACGAGGCCGGCGCTGGACATGAGAAAGGACGCTGCGTGCGGGAGATCCGGCGACTGGCCGTTGTGAGCCGCGGTGAGGCGGCCATGCGGGCGCTGGCTGCGGTGGCGGAGCTGAACATCGCCGGTGGCCTGCCGCCGGTTACGACGGTGGTGGTGCACACCGATCCGGATGCGCGTGCCTGGTACGTGCGCGAGGCCGACGAGGCGCTGTCACTTGGGCCAGCTACCTATGTCGATCCGGCTGACGGCCAGCGCAAGTCGAGCTACCTGGATGAGGGGCGGGTGATAGCGGCGCTGCGGCGGGCCGGAGTGGACGCGGTGTGGCCTGGCTGGGGTTTCGTGGCTGAGAGTGCCTCGTTCGCGCGGCGCTGCGAGGATGCGGGGATCGTGTTTGTCGGGCCGGACAGCGAGACGATCCGGTTGCTTGGTGACAAAGTGGCGGCCAAGCGGCTGGCGGAGCGCGTCGGCATGCCGGTGGTGCCGTGGAGCGGCGGCCCGGTGGACGACGCACGGCAGGCGGCGGAGGCCGCCGCACGGCTGGGGTATCCGGTGATCGTGAAGGCCGCGGCTGGTGGCGGCGGCCGCGGCATCCGCGTGGTCCGCGATCCGGCAGATCTCGCGATGTCGGTTGAGGCGGCCCGCAGTGAGGCGGGGCTGGCCTTCGGCGATCCGACGGTGTTCGTCGAGCAGCTGGTAGCAGCGGCGCGGCACGTGGAGGTCCAGGTCATCGCCGACGGGCACGGGGCCGTCTGGGCGCTCGGCGTGCGGGACTGCAGCATCCAGCGCCGCCATCAGAAGGTGATCGAGGAATCGGCGTCGACCGCGGTGACCGCTGCGACGGGAAAGAAGATCCGGCAGGCGGCGATCACGCTGGCGACCGCGGCGGGATACAAGAACGCGGGCACGGTCGAGTTCCTTGTCTCACCAGACCGCGCGGGCTTCATGTTCATGGAGGTCAACACCAGGCTCCAGGTGGAGCACCCGGTGACCGAGATGACGACCGGGGCCGACCTGGTCAAGCTGCAGCTCCACATCGCGGCCGGAGGCCGGCTTGCTGGCTCGCCGCCGCGGGTGCGCGGGCACGCCATCGAAGCGCGGCTGTGCGCGGAAGACCCGGCGCGCGGTTTCGAGCCGGCGCTGGGGCGGATTGCCATGCTCGCGCTGCCCGCCGGCGTCGGCGTCCGGGTGGACACCGGGGTGCGCGAGGGTGACAAGGTGTCACCCGAGTTCGACTCGATGATCGCGAAGGTCATCGCCTGGGGCTGTGACCGCGGCGAGGCCCTGGCCCGGCTGCGCCGGGCGCTGGCCCAGACCACTGTCGTCGTGGCGGGTGGCACGACTAACCAGTCGTTCCTGCTGACTGTGCTTGACCGGCCCGAAATGCGGGACGGAGACGTGGACAATCACTGGCTGGACCGGCTGACCGCGCAGGGCGCCCATGTGCCTGCCGCTGACCCGGTTGCCCTGCTGCAGGCCGCAGTGGAGGCCCACGACCTGGATCAGGCCGCCGAGCAGGCCGCCTTCCACCGGCGGGCCGCACGCGGCAACCCCGGGCCAGCTGCCGGGGTCGGCCATTCCTGCCAGCTCCGCTACGGCGGCGCGTGTTTCCGGCTGCATGTGTACCGGACCGGCCCGTCCAGCTACCGGGTCTCCGACAGCGGCGTGCTCGCCGACATCACGGTGGATCGCGTGAACGCCTATGAGCGGCGCGTCGTCGTGAAAGGGCGGCGGCACCACGTCGTCGCGGTGACCGAGGGGGCGGCCATCAGGGTCGAGGTCGACGGCACCGCGCATCGAATCTCCAGGGACGATGGCGGCGCGGTCCGCTGCGAGTGGCCGGCCGTGGTCGTCGGCGTGCAGGTCGCGCCGGGCGATGTGGTGGCCGAAGGCGACCCGCTGCTCGTGCTGGAGAGCATGAAGATGGAGGCGGTGATCGCGGCGCCGTGCGGCGGCAAGGTCGTCACCGTCGATGTGGCGGCCAACGAGCAGGTCGAGACCGGTGCGCTGCTGTTGCGGATCAGGGCGACGGGACAGCAGAGCGCCCTCGCCGGCGGGCTGGCAAGCGTGGACCTGGCCGGCCTGACCGCGCCGCCGGATCTGGGCGTGCCGCCGTGTGAGCGGGTGAACTCGGTGCTGCTCAGCTACCTGCTGGGGTACGACCTCGACCCGGCGTCGGTGCAGGGCGCCATCAGCCTGCATCGCCGGCTCGGGGAGGTCGCGGCGCCGGACGATCCCGGGCTGCTGCGCTGCGAGGATCTCCTGCTGGATATCTTCACCGACGTCGCGGCGCTCTATCGGCCGAAGACCGAGCCCGCGCAGGAAGGCGAGTACTCCGCCGACGGATCGAAGGAGTACCTGCTGTCGTACCTGCAGTGGCTGGATGCCGACAAGGCCGAATTGCCCGGCCGCTACCGTGAGCGTCTGATGCGTGCACTGCGCCGCTACGGCGTGGACAGCCTGGAGTGCACGCCGCGGCTTAAGGAGGCCGTGGTGTGGCTGTTCAGGTCGTTCCAGCGGGCTGGTGAGCTCACCCCGGCCGTGACCAGCATCCTGGAGCGGCGCGTGCGGCACAGGGAGTCGCTGCGCCAGCTCGCCGCCCCGGAGCTGCGAGCCCGCCTGGACCTGCTGGCAGCGGCCACCCAGGGCCGCTACCAGGACGTGGCCGACCTGGCCAGGGCCGTCAGGTTCCACTACCTCGATGAGCCCCTGCTCCGGGCCGACGTGGCCAACGAGTACGCCGAGATGGAGGGGCACCTTGAGGCGCTCCGGGCCGATCCGGGCGGGCCTGGCCGGCTGGACCGGATCGGCGAGCTGGTGTGGTGCCGGCAGGCACTGCAGACGATGCTGCTGCGCCATTGGCTGGCAACCGGGCCGGCCGCCTCGGCGGACGCGTTCCGCGAGGTGCTGCTCGAGGTGGTCATGCGGCGCTTCTACCGGATCCGTGACCTGCGCGACCTCACGGTTGCGGGGCACGGTGCGCAGCTGTGGTGCTCGGCTGACTACGAGGTGGACGACCGGCGGATTCACCTGGTGGTGGCCTACCTGCCGCTCGCGGAACTGCCGGGCCTGGCCGCGGCGCTGGCCAGGCACCTGGCCGAGGCGGAGCCCGGCCGCAAGGTCGTCGTGGATCTGCACACCTGGCGGCGCGGCGGGATGCTCAGCGACGACGACGCGGCCGCGCAGATCGCGGGCCTGCTGTCGCGCTGCGAGTTCAGCCGCCGACTGTGGCGGCTGGACGTCACGGTGACCAGCACGACCGGATCTGCGGCCGGGCGCCGCGGCACCCAGCACGCGACATTCCGGCAGCGCGGGGACGGCGGGTTTGAGGAGGATCTGATCTACCGCAACCTGCATCCGATGCTGGCCAAGCGGCTCGATCTGTGGCGGCTGGCGAACTTCCGGCTCCGGCGGCTGCCGTCCGCCGCCGACGTGCACGTCTTCCACGGTATCGCGCGCGACAACCCGGAGGATCAACGCCTGTTCGCCCTCGCCGAGGTTCGCGACCTGGTCCCGGTGCGCGACGCCGCGGGAGCGGTGAGCTACCCGCGGCTTGAGCTGATGGGCCTGTCGGCCATCAGCGCGATGCGCCAGGCGCTGGCCGCGATGCCAGCAGACCACAAGCCGGCCGCCAACCGGATCGTGCTGTCGGTGCGGCCGCTATGGGACATACCGCCGCAGCAGTGGCCCGACGTCGCGCGGTCGTTCGCTCCCGTGGCCGTCGCCGCGGGCCTGCAGAAGGTGGTCCTGCGGGTGCGCATTCCCGGGCCAGGCGGCGAACCACGCGCGTCGACGCTGCACATCGACGGAGTCGGCCGGCATGGCGTGGTGGTGCGCGAGCGCCCGCTAGGCCAGGAGCCGATCCGGCCGCTCAGCCCGTACCGGCAGAAGGTGCTGCGCGCCCAGCGCCTCGGCGCGCCGTATCCCTACGAGATCGTCCGGATGCTCGCCCCCCGGCCGGGCACCGTCGCGCACTTCCCCGCCGGGCACTTCGCCGAGTACGACCTCGACGAGGCGGACCAGCTTGTCCCGGTCGACCGGGACCACGGGCGCAACACCGCCAACGTGGTGGTGGGCCTGCTCACCAACTACACCGACAAGATCCCCGAGGGCATGACCCGGGTGATCATGCTCGGCGATCCTACCAGCGGGCGGGGTAACGTGGCCGAAGCCGAGTGTCGGCGGATAATCGGGGCGCTCGACGTCGCCCGGCAGCTGGGGGTGCCGGTGGAGTGGTTTGCCCTGTCCTCCGGGGCGCGGATCGCGCTGGACAGCGGCACCGAAAACATGGACTGGACCGCCGCGGTGCTGCGCAGGCTGACCGAGTTCACGCAGGCCGGCGGTGAGGTGAACGTCATCGTGACCGGCGTCAACGTGGGTGCGCAGTCGTACTGGAATGCCGAGGCCACGATGCTGATGCACACTCGCGGCATCCTGGTCATGACACCCGACAGCGCAATGGTGCTGACTGGAAAGGAGGCACTCGACTACTCCGGCGGCGTGTCGGAGGAGGACAACTTCGGCATCGGGGGGTTCGGCCGGGTGATGGGACCGAACGGCCAGGCGCAGTACTGGGCGCCGACCCAGGAGGAGGCCTGCCACCTGCTCCTGCGCCACTACGACCACACCTACGTGGTGCCAGGGGAGCGCCACCCGCGCAAGGCGGTCACCAAAGACTCCGCTGACCGTGACATCCGCGGCTCACCGCACCCGCCGCTGGCCGACTGCGACTTCACGACTGTCGGCGATGTGTTCTCGGAGGAGCGCAATCCCGAGCGCAAGAAGCCATTCGACATCCGCTCCGTGCTGCGTGCGGTCACCGACGCCGACTCCGCGCCGCTGGAGCGCTGGGCATACTGGCGCCGCGCCGACACCGCCGTGGTATGGGACGCGCACATCGGCGGCTTCCCCGTGTGCCTTCTCGGCCTGGAGTCTCACACGATCCCGCGCGGCGGGTTCGTCCCCGCCGACGGGCCGGCTTCGTGGAGCTCGGGGACGCTGTTCCCGCAGTCTGCCCGCAAACTCGCCCGCGCCATCAACGCAGCCAGCGCCAACCGCCCGCTCATCGTGCTCGCGAACCTGTCCGGGTTCGATGGGTCACCCGAATCCATGCGCCGCTGGCAGCTCGAATACGGCGCGGAACTCGGCCGGGCGGTCACCAACTTCCGGGGCCCCATCGTGCTCGTGGTGATCACGCGATACCACGGCGGCGCCTTCGTGGTGTTCTCCAAGCGGCTGAACGAACGCATTGAGACGGCCGCCCTCGAGGGGTCTTTCGCCTCCGTCATCGGCGGCGCGCCAGCTGCGGCCACTGTCTTTGCCCGAGAGGTGAAGGCCCGCACCCAGGCCGAGCCCCGGATGCTCAAGCTACGCGAGCGGCTCGAGGGGGCCGACGATCAGCAGGCCGCTGGCATCCGCGTCCTCCTGGGCGAGATGTCGGCGGCTATCCGGTCACAGAAGCTCGGCGAGGTAGCCGCCGAATTCGACCAGATTCACAGCATCCAACGGGCACTGGCCGTGGGCTCCGTGGACCGGATCATCCCGGCCATGGAGCTGCGGCCCTACCTCATCGACGCGATCGGCCGAGGCCTCGCGCGCGACCTCCGTTCGGACGCCTCCGATCGCACCACCAGCGTGGCAACGGCCGATTAAGCCGTGCGGCCAGGTTCGGAGCTGGTGTCTCGCGGTTCCTGCCCGGCTAAGCCAGTCTCCCCGGATCAGGTGCCGATGACGGTACCGCGATCGCTGTCAGGACGAGGCCGCGGCGGGCCAGCCACCGGCCGGCGAATCCGGTCAGCCGACGGCCAGCCAGCCAGGGACCAGCGATCAGCAGCCGGGCGGTGAAGGTGCCGTCCGCCGGGCTGATCGTGATCGTCGCTTCATCGAATCCCAGCCAGCGGCCGGTCAGCGGAAACCATGCCTTATAGACGGACTCCTTGGCGCTGAACAGCAGCCGGTCCCAGCATGGCGCCGGCGCCGCGGACGCCAGGGCGCACAATCCGGCGCGCTCGTCGGCGGTCGCGATGACGTCCAGCACGCCCTCGGGCAGCCTGTCATCGGGCTCGGCATCAAGCCCGAGGCTGAGCATGTCCTGGACGCGCGCGACGGCCGCTGCACGGTAGCCGTCGCAATGGGTCATGCTGCCTACCACGCCCGACGGCCATTGCGGCGCGCCATGCGGGCCGGGCACGATCGGGACCGGCGGCCTGCCGAGGGTGGCAAGCGCGGTGCGGGCGCACGCCCGCGCGGTGGTGAACTCCCGGCGCCGCTTTGCGACCGCGCCGCCCAGTGCGGCTTCCTCCTCGGGGAACAGCGCGGTGTCGAGCGCATCGCCGAATGCTTCGACGGCCGCCACCCCGGCCGGCAAGATTTCCGTTAGCATCCCGGGGTTCCCGGAATCGGGAATATCTGGCGCGGCGGCCCCGGGGCGCTGTCCCATAAGTGCCATTGCCGCGGATAGCCATGCGAGACCTCCTCGAACCGCACGCCGTCATGCCAGCTCATGTTTGCCCGGTACCCAGACGACCGCCGAGAATCGCTCCCTCAGCGTGCGCGATGCCCATTCGATATCGGCCACGATCTCACCCACGTCACCGGCCACCATGAGCCAGTCCTCGCGCCGCGCTCCGCGATTACCCGGTCTCGCCATGATCGAGTCATTGTCCCAACCTAATAGGGCGTAGCGATCGTGTGTACCGTGAATACTCTCCTAATGGTCATGAGCGACGCGGAGACCGGGGCGCCCCGAGGTTCAGCCGGGCTTCCCGAGGTGGCGTGGGGCTGGCTGGCATCGGCGATGATCGCGCTCGCGGTCGTGCTGACGGCCGTCAGCAACTGGTACGGGTTCGAGCGCGACGAGCTCTACTTCCGCATGCTGCGGCCGGCCTGGGGCTACGTAGACCAGCCGCCGCTGACGCCGCTGCTCGGGCGCCTGGCGGCGCACGTGTCCGCCGACCCCTGGGCGGAACGCGTGCCCGCGACGGTCTTCGCGATGTTGTCGGTGCTCGTTGTCGTCCTCATCAGCCGGGAGCTCGGCGGCGGCCGGGCGGCGCAGGCGCTGTGCGCCTGGTCGTATGCGTTCGCGGCGACCCCTCTGCTGATGGGACACGTACTTATCACCGCGTCACTGGACCTTGTGGTCTGGCCGCTGGTCTGCCTGTTCGTGATCAGGGCGCTGATGCGCGCCGAGCCGCGCTGGTGGCTCGCCGCCGGTGTCACGGTCGGCTTGAGCACGTACAACAAATGGCTGATTTCGCTGCTGATCGTGGCGTTGGCTGCCGGGCTGCTGATCGTCGGCCCGCGGCGGGCGTGGTGCAACCGGTGGGTCGTGCTGGCCGCGGCGCTCGCGCTGGTGATCGCCTTGCCCAACCTGGTCTACCAGGCCACGCATTCGTGGCCCCAGCTCACCATGAGCCGCGCGTTGAGCAAGGATAACGCCGGAAATGTCCGGATCGTGCTGTGGCCGTACCTGTTCCTGCTGCTCGGGCCGCCGCTGGTGCCCATCTGGGTGGCCTGCCTGGTGGCCCTCTGGCGCCGCCCGGCGTGGCGGCCGGTCCGGTTCCTGCCGCTGGCCTTCGTCGTCCTGCTGCTGGAGACGTTCGCGGGCGGCGGTCAGCTTTACTACCCGTTCGGGCTGCTCGCCGTCGTGTACGCCGCCGGGTGCGTTCCGGCCGCCGATTTCCTGGTCCGATCCCGCGGCTGGCGCGCTGCGGCATGGGTGGCGATCTGCGTCAACGCCGCGGTATCCGCCGTGATCGCCTTACCGCTGCTGCCGGCGTCGGTGCTGGGACGCACGCCGGTACCCGGGATCAATCAGCTGGCCAGGGACCAGATCGGATGGCCAGACTACGTGTCCCAGATAGCGGCCGTCTACCGGACGATCCCCCCCGGCGAGGCGCCGCACACGGTCATCATCACCAGCAACTACGGCGAGGCCGGCGCGATCACTCAATACGGCCCGGCGCTAGGGCTGCCGCCGCCCTACAGCGGTCACAACCAGCTCTATTTCACGCGGCGGCCGCCCGCCGCGACCACCACCGTCGTCATCGTGGGAGGCCAACTCGGCAACGTCAGCGACGACTTCGCCTCGTGCACGGTCGTCGCCCGGCTGCGCAACCGAGATGGAGTCCAGAACGAGGAAGTCGGCGAACCGGTAGCCGTATGCCGCCAGCCCGGCCAGAGCTGGACCACGCTCTGGCCGAAGTTCCTGCACTACGACTGACCCTCGCCAGGAGTCCCGGGCGACGATGTTCGCGATCGGGGCAGCGCGTCGGGCAGGGTTGCCCCGCGGCGCTGGCCGCAGCAGCGCGGCCGCGTGGTCAGCCCTTGACGTAGGCCAGTTTCTCAGTGACCAGGCCATTCCTGACTGTGATGATGTCGGCGCCGCGCACGTGGCCGTCGCCCCAGTCGAACCGCCACCGCTGAACCAGGCGGTCACCGGCGACGAACGAGTCCTCGACGGTGAAATGGCTGCGCTCATTGTCGAAGATCGGCTTCCAGGCGGCGCGGATGGCCGTCCTGCCGGTGCTGCGCTCGCCGTCCGGTCCCGGGAACGTGGCCTCGAATACGCAGTCCTCGCTCGTCAGCGCCAGGGCGGCGTCGAGGTCGTGAGCGTTCCAGGCCGAGTTGAACCGGTCGACGACCGCGGCGACCTGCGCGGCGGCCGAGCTGCCGTCCGCCTGCTCGCCGGCGGGGCTGGCAGCGAGCTGCTCGCCGGCGGGGCTGGTGGCGGTCATGCCAGCGCGGGCTCGGCGTCCTGCAGCGCGCCCCTGAGCATGTCCCGCAGTTCGGGGGTGTCGGCGTGGCCGTGCTTGGCTACGGCATGCGCGGTAGCTGCGTCGAGGACCTCGTCCTCGCTGCCCGCGATGGTCAGCGTGCAGTTGCTGTCGCTCGGTGCCTGGCGGCAGTCGATCATCTTCCTGGCCATGACGGTTCCTTCCGCTCGGGCCGGGTCCTGGTCCCGGCCGCGTGACGCGTCTGCTTGGCGTAATTGCCGGCGCTCGCTCCCTGCCCGCAGCCGAGACCGCGGGGGGGGTGTTCTTACCTACTGATAGGTCAGATACTTACCTACTATTAGGTCAGCGTCAAGGGTGCCACGGCGGCCGGGCTAGGACCGTGGCGCCGGACCTCGGGGCGAGGACCGCGGCGCGGGACGCCGGAGCTAGTACCGCGGCGCCGGACGCCGGGGCTAGGTCAGCGTCAAGGGTGCCACGGGGGCTGGGGCTAGGGCCGCGGCGGCGGGCGTCTCGCGTATACGGAGAACCCGTGGACCCGCTGGTCTTCGAGGCGGAAATGCCTGCTCATGTACAGCATGACGGCCCGGTCCCAGCCCGGGTTGGCATGGGGCACGATAACGGTGTCCGATGCTTTGACCCAGCGCAGGAACGTAGCCTGCAGCGCGGCATTGGCCGTGTCGGAGGGAGTCAGCGCGAGGCCGTGGTCGAGCACCCGTTCCTGGGCGAGCCAGTCCACAACCCGCGGGCAGCCTCGGATGTCGCCGGTGAAGCGGTTGTCGAGGATGGCCAGCGACGGATCGAGGGACAGGACGCAGCCGCGCGCCAGTATCTCGCTGGCGAACGCGCCATCGACCTGGGTGACCCGGCCGGCCGCGACGATCCCGTCCAGGGCCCGCCCGAGCATCGCGCAGATCAGGATGAGCGGCACCGCCGTCGCCGCGAGCACGACGGCCCGTGACCCGCGGAACCGGTCTCGCAGCCGGACCGCCACCGCGCCGTAGAGCAGCGCGATGAACGGCGCCGCGAATCCGGCGTAGTGGTAGTAGTACGTGGGCGAGCTGAGCAGGGCGGCCGCGGCAAGCGCGGTGGCCAGCAGCGCGAAGCGCTCCAGCGGGCTTGCGGCCGGGCGGCCGCGCCCGGTGAAGGCCGCCACGCACAGTGCGGCCAGGCACAGTGCGGCCAGGATGGCGGCCGCGGCCGCCACCGCCTGGCCGCGTGCCGCGTGCGCGGCCACGAACGGGTAGAGGCCGGGCAGGCCGGTGAGGTCGGCCAGCCGGTCCACGAGCGGGTAGCCGCCGCCGTTGCGGATGGCCTGGGTCACGAAGACCTGCCGGACGAAGCCGCCCGGCGAGCCGATGATGAACGGCAGCGAGCACGCGCCGAACCCGGCGGCGCCCCCGGCCACCAGCCTGCCGCGGGCCGCCGGCCCCGATCGCCACGCGACGCACAGCGCGGCGAGCAGCGGCAGCGCCGCCCACAGCTTGATCGCGCCGGCCACCCCGATGAGCACCCCGCAGGCCAGCTGGCGGCGCCCCGACGTGGTGATCCGGTCCCCGTCGAACAGGCAGAGCAGCCCGGCCAGGCAGAAGAAGACGAGCGGGGGCTCGAGCAGCACGGTCTGGGCCGAGCCGATCGTGGCCGGATACACGGCCATGAACCCCGTCGACACGACCACCTGCAGCGTAGGCCGGCGCCGCACCAGCAGTCCCAGCATCACCACGTTGGCCGTGGCGGTCAGGTCGATGAAGATCCGGGCCGTTTCGAACGCGTGGGCTGGCCCGGTCAGCATGGACAGCGCCGCGAAGGGCAGCAGCAGTACGCTGATCATCGGCGGCTGGATGAGGACGAAATCACTGTAGGGCAGGATCCCGTGGATCAGCTGCAGTGACGAGCCGAAGTACACGCCGTCGTCGTACTCGTCGTGCCCGCTCAGGTGACCGTGCAGGAGCGACTGGAGCAGCAGCACGCCGAGCGTCGCGGCGGCGACGGCCGCGATGACGGTCATGTTGCGCCGGGACCGGCCGGCCGTCTCGTGCTGGCCGGCCCGAGGCTGCGTTATCTGCCCTGGCCCTTCCGCCTTCCCGGCATCAAGCCCGGATGCTGGCAGCACACCGGAGCCTCGGGGCCATCGCCAAGTCGTCACGCAGAAAAAATACTCTGTGACCGGGGGTGAATGAGGTGATTAAGGCTGGTAGCGGTAGCCCATCCCGGGCTCGGTCAGCAGGTGGCGGGGGCGCGGCGGGTCGTCCTCCAGCTTGCGGCGCAGCCTGGCCATGTGGAACCGCAGGTAGTGGGTGCTGCGCTCGAAGCCGGGGCCCCAGACCGCGTTCAGCAGCGTGTCCGAGCTGACCAGCTGGCCAGGGGCGTGCAGCAGGATCTCCAGGAGCCGCCACTCCGTCGGGGTGAGGTGAACTGCCTCGGCGTCCGGCTCGGCCTCGCCGTCGCGGGTCCTGGTGATCGTGTAGGCGGTCAGGTCCACCACGTACCTGCCGATGGTGAAGGTCATCTCCTGGGCCGGGCGCTCCTCGCGGCGGAGCGCGGCGCGCAGCCGGGCCAGCAGTTCCTCCATCGAGAACGGCTTGGTGACGTAGTCATCGGCGCCGGCGTCCAGCGCCCCGATCTTGTCGCCGGGGCCGGCCCGGCCGGAGAGCACGATGACCGGCGCGGCCGACCAGCCGCGCAGCTGCCTGATCACCTGGGTGCCGTCCAGGTCGGGGAGGCCGAGGTCGAGCAGGACCGCGTCGGGCGGCCGCCGCTGCGCCTCGGCGAGGGCCTGCAGGCCGGTGGGCGCCGTCGCGACGTCATAGCCGCGGGCGCGCAAGTTGATCCGGAGCGCGCGCAGCAGCGCGGGCTCGTCTTCCACGATCAGGATCCGCTGGCTCATCGGCGTAACCGTGCGCGCGGGCGGACTGTCCGCCCGCCCGCGCGCCTGTGTCATCTGCGTTCTTCGGTTCAGCCCGAGACCGGGTACTTCGTGTCGAGCGCGATATTCAGGTTGAGCACGTTGACCCGCGGCTCGCCGAGGAACCCGATCACGCGGCCCTGGGTGTACTTGCTTGACCAGCGCCCGGACAGCTGCCGGGCTGACGTGCCTGGCCGCCGCGACCCGGTCCACCTGGATGGCGGCGTTCTGCGGCGAGATGTAGGGGTCCAGGCCCGAGGCCGACGTGGTCACCGCGTCCGGGGGGATCTGGGACACGCTGACGTGGTCGAACTTCTCGATCTGCTGCTGGCGCGTCTTGATGTCCTGCACCAGCACCGGGTTGTTCGGGCCCAGGTTCGACGCGGCGGAGTACAGCGGGTCGCAGCCGTAGTCGGTCTTGACCGCCGGGTTGGCTGCGACCGACGGCCGGGGCTGGAAGTACTGCGGCAGCGGGTTGCCCTTGGCGTCCACGAACTCCTGGCAGAGCAGGCTGGAGCCGACCACCTTGCCGTGGTAGCTGACCAGCGAGCCGTTGGCCTGATGGTTGAACACCGCCTGGCCGATGCCGAACATGATCACCGGGTAGGCGATCCCGCAGATGATGGTGAAGACGATCAGGCCGCGCAGCGCCGCGATGAGCTGCCGGACACTGCCGGGTAGACGATTCATTCTGGTCAACCGCCGAATCCTGGAATGAACTGGATGATGAGATCGATGGCCTTGATCCCGATGAACGGGATGATCAGCCCGCCGACGCCGTAGATCCACAGGTTCCTGCGCAGCATGGCCGACGCCGAGGCGGGCCGGTATTTGACGCCGCGCAGCGCCAGCGGGATCAGCGCGACGATGATCAGCGCGTTGAAGATGATCGCCGAGGTGATCGCCGACTCCGGGGTGCTCAGGTGCAGGATGTTGAGCTTGGACAGGCCCGGGATCACGCTCGCGAACATGGCCGGGATGATGGCGAAGTACTTGGCCACGTCGTTGGTGATGGAGAAGGTGGTCAGCGCGCCGCGGGTGATGAGCAGCTGCTTGCCGATCTCCACGATCTCGATGAGCTTGGTCGGGTTGGAGTCCAGGTCCACCATGTTCCCGGCCTCCTTGGCGGCCGAGGTGCCGGTGTTCATGGCCACGCCGACGTCGGCCTGGGCGAGCGCGGGGGCGTCGTTGGTGCCGTCCCCGGTCATCGCGACCAGCTTGCCGCCTTCCTGCTCCTTCTTGATCAGCGCCATCTTGTCTTCCGGCGTCGCCTCGGCGAGGAAGTCGTCCACGCCGGACTCGTCCGCGATGGCCTTGGCGGTCAGCGGGTTGTCACCGGTGATCATGACGGTCTTGATGCCCATCTTGCGCATCTCGTCGAACCGCTCGGAGATCCCCTCCTTGACGATGTCCTTGAGCAGGATCACGCCGAGGGCCCGGGCCGTCCCGTTGGACCGCTCGGCCACCACCAGCGGGGTGCCGCCGGCCGAGGAGATGCCGTCGACCAGCGGGCCGAGCTCGCCGGCGGGGGTGCCGCCGGAGGCGCGGATCCACTCGCGGACCGCGCTGGAGGCGCCCTTGCGGACCTGCCGGCCGTCGGCCAGGTCGATGCCGCTCATCCGGGTCTGCGCGGTGAACTCGACGAACTCCGCGCCGGGCAATTCGCCCTCGGCCCGTTCGCGCAGGCCGTACTCATTCTTGGCGAGCACCACGATCGAACGGCCTTCCGGGGTGTAGTCGGCCATGCTGGACAGCTGGGCGGCGTCGGCCAGCTCGCTCGGCGGTGACGCCGGGCACCGGCAGGAACTCGGTGGCCTGGCGGTTCCCGATGGTGATCGTGCCGGTCTTGTCCAGCAGCAGCGTGTTGACGTCGCCGGCCGCCTCGACCGCGCGGCCGGACATGGCCAGCACGTTGCGCTGCACCAGCCGGTCCATGCCGGCGATGCCGATCGCCGACAGCAGCGCGCCGATCGTGGTCGGGATCAGCGCCACCAGCAGCGCGACCAGGATCACCAGCGACTGCCCGTCCCTGGAGTAGAACGCCATCGGCTGCAGCGTGACCACCGCGAGCATGAAGATGATCGTCAGCGCCGCGAGCAGGATGTTCAGCGCGATCTCGTTCGGCGTCTTCTGCCGCTTGGCGCCTTCGACCAGGGCGATCATCCGGTCGATGAAGGTCTCGCCCGGCTTGGAGGTGATCTTCACGACGATCCGGTCGGACAGCACCCGGGTGCCGCCGGTGACCGCGGACCGGTCGCCGCCGGACTCGCGGATGACCGGCGCGGACTCGCCGGTGATCGCCGACTCGTCCACCGAGGCGACGCCCTCGACGACGTCGCCGTCGCCGGGGATGATCTCGCCGGCCTCGACGACCACGTAGTCGCCGAGGGTGAGCTGGGTGCCGGGCACCGGCTCCTCGCGGATCTGCTGCTGCCCGGCCTGCCAGCCGACCAGGCGGCGGGCGACGGTCTCCTGCTTGGTCCGGCGCAGCGTCTCGGCCTGCGCCTTGCCGCGGCCCTCGGCCACGGCCTCGGCGAGGTTGGCGAAGACCACGGTCAGCCACAGCCAGACCACGATCGTCCAGTTGAAGACCGACGGGCTGGCGATCGCGGTGCCGGTGGTCAGCACCGCGCCGACCTCGACCACGAACATGACCGGGTTCTTGAGCTGGACCCGCGGGTCCAGCTTCTTGAACGCGTCGGGAGCCGACTTCCACAGCATCTTGGGATCGAGCAGGCCGCCGCCGATCCGGTGCTGGGCGCCGGCCGCTTTCTTGTCCATCCCGGCCGGGGTCTCGGGCGTGGTTGTCACAGACATCAGTGCAGTCCTTCTGCGAACGGGCCCAGCGCGAGGGCCGGGAAGTAGGTCAGGCCGACCAGGATCAGGATGACGCCGACGAGCATCCCGACGAACAGCGGCTTGTGCGTCTCCATGGTGCCGGCGCTGGCCGGCGTGGGTGTCTGTCTGGCCAGGGACCCGGCCAGGCCGAGCGCGAAGATCTCCGGCGCGAACCTGCCGAGCAGCATCACGATGCCGCCGGCCGTGTTGTACCAGGTCGGTGTTCGTCGCCAGCCCGGCGAACGCGGAGCCGTTGTTGTTGGCCATCGAGGTGAACGCGTACATGATCTCGGTCAGGCCGTGCGGGCTGGGCGGCAGGTTGGTGGTCAGCGATGCCGTACCGACCTTCAGGCCGAGCGACAGCCCGGCGGCGGTCAGGATGAGTGTCGGCAGCGTGAGGAAGTACAGCGCCGCGTACTTCATCTCGGTGGGCCGGATCTTCTTGCCGATGTACTCCGGCGTCCGGCCGACCATCAGCCCGCCGACGAACACCGTCACGATGGCCAGGACCAGGATGCCGTACAGCCCGGCGCCGACGCCGCCGGGCGCGATCTCGCCGAGGGCGATGTCGAACAGCGCGATCCCGCCGCCGAACGGGGTGAACGAGTCGTGGAACGAGTTCACCGACCCGGTGGAGGTCACCGTGGTCGACGCGGCGAACAGCGCCGAGCCGGGGATGCCGAAGGCGACGTTCTTGCCTTCCATGGCGCCGTGGGCCAGCTGCGGGGCGAGGCCGGCGCGCTGGGTCTCGAAGAAGCTGATGCCGCCGACCGCCGCGGGCCAGATGATCACCATGACCGCGAGCAGCGCGTAGCCCTGCCGGTTGTCCTTGACCATCTTGCCGAACGTCCGCGGCAGGCAGAACGCGGTCAGCAGCAGCAGGAAGATCTCGAACCAGTTGGTGAACGGGTTCGGGCTCTCGAACGGGTGCGCGGAGTTGGCGTTGAAGAAGCCGCCGCCGTTGTTCCCCGCGTCCTTGATGACCTCCTGCGAGGCCACCGGCCCGCCGACGATGGTCTGGTGCGCGCCGGACAGCGTCGTCACCGTGTGGTAGGAGCTGAAGTTGTCGATGACGCCGGCGGCCATCAGGATGATCCCGCCCACGACGGACAGCGGGATCAGGTAGCGGATCGTGATCCTGGTCAGGTCCACCCAGAAGTTGCCGAGCTTGTCGGTCCTGGACCGGATGAACCCGCGGACCAACGCGATCGCGACCACGATGCCGACCGCGGCGGACAGGAAGTTCTGCACCGCCAGGCCGCCCATCTGGGTCAGGTAGCCCATCGTGGACTCGCCGGAGTAGTTCTGCCAGTTGGTGTTGGTCACGAACGAGGCGGCGGTGTTCCAGGCCAGCGCCGGCGGCACGCTCGCCATGCCCTCGGACAGCAGCAGGTAGTGCTGCAGCCGCTCGATGCCGTACAGGAACAGCACGCTGATGAACGAGAACGCGAGCATGCTGCGGAGGTACAAGCTCCACTTCTGGTCGGCTTTGGGGTCGACGCCGATCAGCTTGTAGATGCCGCGCTCGACCCGCCAGTGCTTGTCGGTGGTGAAGATGTGGGCCATGTAGTTGCCGATCGGCACGTAGCACGCCGCCAGCGCGGCTACGAGCAGGGCAAACTGGAGCCAGCCCGCGAGGGCGCCATTCATCAGAACCTCTCAGGGAGGACGAGAGCCAGGAACAGGTAAACCGTCAGCAGGACGCCGACGATCAGGCCGATCAGGTTCTCAGCGCTCAAAGCGCTCAACCCCCTTCACGATGAGGAAGAGCACGGCGAACACGACGATCGTGATGCCGACATAGAGCAGGTCCAACACGGAGCCCTCCTAGAGGCGTTACGCGCATACCTGAGTCAGTGAAACTCCATACCTGACTCAGTGAACCTCGCTGAACAGGGGAAAGATCGCTCCCTTGCGCGACCCATGCGCCGCCGGCAGGCGGCCTAACAGAAGCCATGCACCGTCTGGTCCGCGCGCCTGCTGGCAACGCTTGCGTATGAGCCAGGACCGCGGGAGTTAAGCGGGCTTCGCTGCGGAGCCGCCGAATAGCCGCATGAACCGCGCGACCTCGGCCTCATCCTCGGCGGTGTCTAGCGGGCCGCGCTCCGCGGCCAGCCAGTCCAGCAATTCCGCCAGTGCCTGCTGGCGGCGAGGGCTCTCCCGGTCGGCCGGCTCGGTGTTCATTCCGGTCGGCCCGGCGGAAGGCCGCGGACGCCAAGTTCGTCGGCGCGGGCCAGCAGCTCGGCGGGGTCGGCGTAGACGCGGAAGGCGCCGGCCCGCTCCAGTTCCTCGCGGCCATACCCGCCGGACATCAGGCCGACGCCGAGCGATCCGGCGCGCCTGGCCGCGAGCAGGTCCCAGACGCTGTCACCGACGACCATGGCGTTCTGCGGCTCGACCCCGAGCAGCGCCGCCGCGGCCAGGAACAGGTCCGGGTCCGGCTTGGCGTGCCGGACCATGTCCCTGGTGACCATCGGGGTATCGTCGGGCAGCCCCAGCATCGCGAGGGCCTGCCTGGCGACGTTGGAGCGGCCGCTGGTCGCTATCGCCCACGGCACGCCGCGGCCGGTCAGGGCGGCCAGCAGCGCGGCGGCGCCGGGCAGCGGGCGGACCGAGTCGAGGAGGGCCAGGTACCCGGCCCCGTGCGCCTGCTGGACCGCCTCGATCTCGTCGTCCGACAGCGTCCGGCCGGTCTCGCGCAGCAGCGCCGAGATGAACAGGCCGCCGCTCATGCCGATCCGCCGATGGATCCGCCAGACCGACAGGTCGATGTCGACCATCGCGAGCGCGTTCCGCCAGGCGATCACGTGCTGGTACACGCTGTCGATCAGCGTGCCGTCAAGATCGAAAAGAAACGCGGGAACTGGGGGCTCGCGGTAGCTCACCGGACCGGTCACGGGACCAGACTAGGCCAGCCTGCTGCGGCGGCCAGGTTCGGCGGCGGCGCTAGTATTGGCGTCAGGTGAGCCGGGAAGCCTGGTCGGCAGCAATATGCGCATGAGCGGTTCGTGTGCTGCTCCCGGGAGGCTTGCCGTGTGGTCGAGGGCACCAGCGCTGAGGCGCGGCCGGTGATCGGCAGGCTGCTGCGCGGTTCGGACTGGCGCCGGGAGGTGCTGCGCACCAACTTGTGGCTGGTCCCGGCGGTCGAGGTGGCTGGCGCCGTCGTGCTGTTCGCCGCGACGTATGCGCTCGACCGGGCGGCCTTTGACCGGGATTTCGGGCTGCCCGGCTGGGTGCTCAGCGGGTCTCCGGACGCGGCGCGGCAGATCCTCACCGCGATCGCGGCGGCGATCATCACGGTGGTCGGCGTGGTGTTCTCCATCGTGATCGTGGCGCTGACTTTGACGTCCACGCAGTTCGGCCCGCGGATGCTGCGTAACTTCATCCGGGACCGCGGCACCCAGGTGACGCTGGGGACGTTCGTGGCGACGTTCGTTTACGCTGTCCTGGCGCTGGGGGCCATCGGCCAGGGCGGCCCGGGTTTTGTCCCGCACATCAGCATCACCGTGACCCTGGGCCTGATGGTCGCCGACCTCGCGGTGCTGATTTATTTCCTGCACCACATCACGACGCAGATCCAGCTCCCGCAGGTGATCGCGGGCATTGCCGGTGACCTGGCGGGGGCGATCGAGGTGCAGGCCGGCCGCGGCGCGGCGGGCTCGGGCGCGCACTCGGCCGCGCAGGCGCTCGCGGGCATGGACGGGCCGGGCGGCGACGTCGCGGCGCCGCGCAGCGGCTACCTGCAGTACATCCAGCACCGGCTGCTGGTCCGGCTGGCGTCCGAGCTGGGCGTGGTGATCCACCTGCGCTACCGGCCCGGTCATTTCCTGGTGCAGGGCCATGCCTACGCCACGGTGTGGCCGGCTGAGGCCGCCGGGCGGGTGGCCCGGGAACTGTCCCGCGCGCACGTCACCGGGCCGTACCGGACCCTCGCCCAGGATGTCTCCTTCGGCGTCGACCAGCTGGTCGAGATCGCGATCCGGGCGCTGTCCCCGGCGGTCAACGACACCTTCACGGCGCTGACCTGCATTGACTGGATCGGCGACAGCCTGTGCAAGGTGACCGGCCGGTGGCACCCCATCCGGGTCTACCGGGACGGCGGCGGGGCGGTGCGGCTGGTCACCACCGAGGCCACCTACGAGCGCCTGGTTCAGCGGGCGTTCGAGAAGATCCGGCAGAGCGGCAAGGGAATGCCGGCGGTGCTGATCCGCCAGCTCGACGCCATCGCCAAGATCATGGAGCGGACCACGACGGTAAAGGACCGCCAGCTGCTGCTGGACCAGGCCGCGATGATCAGCCGGCTCAGCCGGTCCTCGGTGCACGAGGAATCCGATCTGGCGGACATCGACCGCGCCTACCAGTCCGTGCTCCGCGTCCACGCTGTGCTACCCGAGACGCAGGCATCGCCGCGCGGCGGCGGCCCCGGCGCAGCGGCAGCTCAGGCTTCGCCACGCTGGAACAGGTAGCGGCCGGCGGCGCCTGAGTGCCTTGGGCAGTGTCAGAGCATGCCTGGCGGCGCACGTTGCCTGGACAGTCACCCGCCCGGCGCACCTTGCTAACGTCCCTTGTCTTCGTCACTTTCCCGAGCGGGCTGAGGCCATTCGCGCCGCGGGCCCGCGCCGCGGCGCGGGCAGTCTGCCACTACTGCGTAGTGTGTCAACGCCGCGGCCTCCGTGCCGGGCTATGGCGGCGCGATAAGCCTGCTCAATACCCCTGGCGGGTTTGCTGTATATCCCCTCCCGGTTTAACGAATACCGCTGCCGGGTTTCCTGATACCTATGCTGGGTTTACGGGTACGAAAGAGCCCCCTGGCGGCGTGCTGCGAGATAGCCATGGGCGTGACCATGGGCTACGCGCTGATCGTGATGCTATGACCCGGTGCGGGAAGCCCGGGCCTACGGGCCGGCCTGGTCCATGCCCGGCATGGTAGCGCCGGGGCGGGGTAGCCTTCCGGCCAGGCAGGTGACTCCTCCTGCTGCCTGCCCGATCGGCGGCATTTCGGAATTTCGGAAGGGGGGCCGTGATGGCGTCGGCTGCGGTGGCTGACGGGTCGTCAGGATCCACCCGCATCGAGCTCTCCATCCAGGGCATGACCTGCGCGGCGTGCGCGGCGCGGGTGGAGAGGAAGCTGAACAGCCTCGATGACGTCCGCGCCACAGTCAATTTCGCGACCGAGCGGGCCAGTATCACCGCACCGCCTCGTATCACCGTGCCCCTGCTGATCGCCGCGATCGAACAGGCCGGGTACGGCGCCGCGGACGCGCGGCCCGGAACCGGATCTGCGACGGCGGGCGATGACGGCAAGCAGGACCAGGACCACGTGGCCTACCTGCGGCGCCGGCTGATTCTCGCCATTGTCTTCTTCATCCCGGTCTCCGACATATCCGTCGCGCTATCGCTGTTCCCTGCCTTCCGCTTCCCCGGCTGGCAGTGGGTCCTCGTCGCCTTGGCCGCCCCGGTGGTCCTGTGGGCCGCCTGGCCGTTCCACCGTGCCGCGCTGCGCAATGCCCGGCACGGGTCACTGACCATGGACACCCTGGTGTCGCTCGGCATCACAGCGGCCTGCGGCTGGTCGATCTACGCGATGTTCGTCCTCGACCCGCAGCACGCGGGTGAGCAGCAGGTACGAGCTCTTTCATGCCTCCGGCGGGGGCATCTACCTTGAGGTCGCGGTGTCGGTGACCACCTTCCTGCTGGCCGGGCGGTTCTACGAGGCACGCGCGCGGCGCACGGCCGGTGAGGCCATGCGCGAGCTCGCCGCGACCGGAGCCCGGGACGTATGCGTCCTGGCCTCCGACGGCACCGAGCGCCGGGTCCCGGTCGCCGAGCTCCGGGCGGGCGACGTCTTCGTCGTGCGGCCGGGCGAGAAGATCGCCGCCGACGGCACGGTCCTGTTCGGCCAGTCGGCCGTCGACCGGAGCATGATGACCGGGGAATCCGTCCCGGCTGAGGTCGCCGAGGGCGACAGCGTTGTCGGCGGCACGGTGGCGCTCAGCGGCCGGGTGATCGTCCGTGCCGTGAAGGTCGGCGCCGACACCCAGCTCTCCCAGCTGATCAGGCTGGTCGAGCAGGCCCAGGCGCAGAAGGCCGCCATCCAGCGCCTCGCCGACCGGATCTCCGGCATCTTCGTCCCGGCGGTGCTGGCCATGGCCGCGCTGACCCTGGCCGGCTGGCTCGCAGCCGGAAGCCCGGCTGAGCATGCCTTCAGCGCGGCCCTGGCGGTGCTGATCATCGCCTGCCCGTGCGCCCTCGGCCTGGCCACCCCGGCCGCCCTCGTCGTCGCCTGCGGGCGCGGCGCCCGGCTGGGCATCTTCATCAAGGGATACCAGGCGCTGGAGTCATCGCAATCAATCGACACCGTAGTCCTGGACAAGACCGGCACCGTGACGACCGGCGCGATGTCCGTGACCGGCCTGCTGCCCGCCGACGGGACCAGCCGCGCCGCGCTGCTCCGCTGCGCCGGCTCGGTCGAGCAGGCCTCCGAGCACGCGGTCGCCGCCGCCATCACCGCCGCGGCCCGCGCCGAGGCCGCAGACCTCCGCCAGCCCGCCGGGTTCGCCGCCCTGCCCGGGCTGGGCGCCCGCGGCAATGTCGATGGCCTGGAGGTCATCGTCGGCCGCGAGAGGCTCTTCCGCGACCGTGCCATCCCGGTCCCCGCCGCGCTGTCCGGGCAGGCGGCCCGCTGGGAGCAGGCCGGCTGGACCACCGTCCTGGCGGGATGGGACGGCCAGGCCCGCGGCGTGCTGGCCGTCGCCGACACGATCAAGCCGTCCGCCGCCGCTGCGGTCGCGGAGCTGCAGCGGCTCGGCCTTCGCTGCGTGCTGCTGACCGGCGACAACCAGGCTACCGCCAGCGCGGTCGGCGGCCAGGCCGGGGTTGATCAGGTGATCGCCGGGGCGCTGCCCGCCGATAAGGCCGCGGTCATCACCGGGCTGCGGGCCGAAGGCCGCTCGGTGGCGATGGTCGGCGACGGCGTCAACGACGGGCCCGCGCTGGCCGCCGCCAGCCTGGCGCTGGCGCTGGGCTCGGGCACCGACGTCGCGATCAGCGCGGCCGACCTGATCCTGCTCAGGGACGACCTGATGGTCGTGCCCGAGTCCATCAAGCTGGCCCGCGGCACCTACCGGACCATCCGCCGCAACCTGGCCTGGGCATTCGGGTACAACATCGCCGCGATACCCCTGGCCGCGCTGGGGTTCCTGAACCCGCTGATCGCCGCCGCCGCGATGACCCTGTCCTCGGCCTTCGTCGTCTGGAACAGCCTGCGGCTCCGCAAGCTGGACGTGACGGCCCCCGGGATCCCCGAGATCGCCCTGTAACCGGAAGGCAGCCCGGCCGGGCCAGCTTTCGGGCGAAAGGCGAGGAGGCACGACCGCCTGCACGGGGACGTGCAGGTTGCGGCTGGCCGGACCGCGTGGCGGGAGACGCCCATCTGTCGGCCCGGTTAGCTTGACCATCGAACGAAAGTGATTATCGTTTTCAGTCAACGCTTCAGCGGCGCGTGTTCGTCGCCAGCATCACTCCTGTCGGCCTGAGACCGGAGACCCTGACATGTCGCCTCGCAGCATCGCCTTGATCGTGCTCGGCCTGTCCGTGCCGTTGCTGGGAACGGCCTGCTCAACAAGCCAGGCCTTAAGCACGGGCGCCCCCGGCGCCGTCACGGCCATCGGCGCCGAGAACGAGTACGCCAACGTGATCAGCCAGCTCGGCGGCACGTACGTCCGCGTCAGCGCGGTCCTGAGCAACCCCAACACCGACCCGCATACCTTCGAGTCGAGCGCGAGCGTCACCCAGGAGGTCAGCGGCGCGCAGCTGGTCGTCCAGAACGGCGTCGGCTACGACAGCTTCATGAACAAGATCGAGGCCGCCGCGCCGAGTTCCGCGCGCACCGTCATCGACGTCCAGAACCTCCTCGGCCTGCCGGACAGCACGCCCAACCCGCACCTGTGGTACTCCCGGCGACCATGCCCGCCGTCGCCAGGGCCGTCGCCGCCGCCCTGTCCAGGCTCCAGCCGGCGCACGCCGCGTTCTTCGCGGCCAGCCTCCGCCGCTTCGACGCCTCGCTGCAGCCCTGGTACCGCGCGATCGCGCAGTTCAAGGCCGCCTACCCGGGCACTGCCGTGGCCACCACCGAACCCGTCGGCGACTACATGCTCCAGGCCGCCGGGACCCGCAACCTCACGCCGTTCTCCTTCCAGGCCGACATCATGAACGGCGTCGATCCGTCACCCCAGGACGTCTCCCTCCAGGACAGCCTGTTCTCCGGCCACAAGGTCAAAGCGTTCGTCTACAACCAGCAGGTCACCGACTCGCTCACCGAATCGTTCCTCACCCAGGCCAGAGATACGGCATCCCGGTCGTCGGCGTCTACGAGACCATGCCCGCCCCCGGCTACGACTACCAGACCTGGATGCTCGCCGAAATCACCGCACTGCGGAAAGCCGTAGCCGACAAGATCTCCACCGAGAGGCTATGAACCCGCCGCAGGATGGCCACGCACGCCGCCGTCGCTAGCCGGCGGTCATGGTGTAGTTGGTGGTGGTGAGGGAGCCGGCGGCGGCGAGTTCCAGGCCGAAGGACAGGGCGGTGGCCCCGGCCGGGACGGCTGGGGTGGTCCAGGTGGCCTGGGCCCAGGTGCTGGATGCGGGTTCGGCGGGGCTTTCGGTCCAGTAAGTCCAGGTGCCGCTGGTGTTCTGGTAGTAGGCGACGATGCGGGTCGGCTGGCTGGACTGGTAGGAGCCGCCGAGGGTGTAGGCGGTGCCCGGGGTGACCCGGGGCGAGCAGGCGCTGGCGTTCTGCGCGGTGACGAGCTTGCTGCCGCCGCTGCTGTAGGACGAGATCGTGACGTTCTCGGTGGCGTTGCCGTTGTCGGCGTCGGGGGTGTAGGTCCAGGCCTGGGTGTTGCCGCTGGTGTTGCTTTCCTGCCAGCAGTTGGGGGTGGAGCCGCCGCCGGTGTTGGTATTGAGGGAGGCGTTGGCGAGCAGGTTGCCGCCACGGGCGGCCGCGTTGGAGACGGTGGCGGCCTGGCCGGTGGTGGAGTTCTGGTTGCCCGCGGTGTCGGTGGCCCGCGCCGTGACCGTGACCGGGCCGTCGCCGACGGTGCTGGAGTCCCAGGTGGCGGTGTAGGGGGAGGAGGTGGCGGTGGCCACGACCGCGCCGTCGACCAGGAAGTCGACCTTGGCGATGCCGACCGCGGAGGACGCGTTCGCGGTGAAGGTCACCGGCCCGGTCAGGGTCGCGCCCGCTGCAGGCCCGGTCAGCGACACCGCCGGCGGCGCTGGCGCTCCGGGTGTCATGAAGTACCCGGTGGTGGTGAGGGAGCCGGTGGCGGCGAGCTCCAGGCCGAAGGACAGGGCGGTGGCGCCGGAGGGCACCGCCGGGGTGGTCCAGGCCGCCTGGACCCAGGAACCGGAAGCGGGCTCGGCCGGGCTCTCGGTCCAGTAGGTCCAGGCGCCGCTGGCGTTCTGGTAGTAGGCGACGATGCGGGTCGGCTGGGTGGACTCGTAGGAGCCGCCGAGGGTGTAGGCGGTGCCAGGGGTCACCCGGGGCGAGCAGGCGCTGGTGTTCTGCGCGGTGACGAGCCTGCTGCCGCCGCTGCTGTAGGACGAGACCGTGACGTTCTCGGCCGCGTTGCCGTTGTCGGCGTCGGGAGTGTAGGTCCACACCTGGGTGTTGCCGCTGGTGTTGCTTTCCTGCCAGCAGTTGGGGGTGGAGCCGCCGCCGGTGTTGGTGTTGAGGGAGGCGTTGGCGAGCAGGTTGCCGCCGCGGCCGGCCGCGTTGGAGACGGTGGCGGCCTGGCCGGCGGTGGAGTTCTGGTTGCCCGCGGTGTCGGTGGCCTGCGCGGTGATGGTCACCGGGCCGTCGCCGACGGTGCTGGAGTCCCAGGTGGCGGTGTAGGGGGCGGAGGTGGCGGTGGCCACGACCACGCCGTCGACCAGGAAGGCGACCTTGGCGATGCCGACCGGGGAGGAGGCGTTCGCGGTGAAGGTGACCTGCCCGGTCAGCGTCGCGCCCGGGGCCGGCCCGGTCACCGACACCGTCGGGGGCGCGGGTGCTCCCGCGGTCATGGTGTAGTTATCGGTGGTGAGGCTGCCGGCGGCGGCGAGGTTGAGACCGAAGCTGAGCGCGGTGGCGCCGGCCGGGACCGCCGGGGTGGTCCAGGCTGCCTGGGCCCAGGAACTGGACGCGGCGAACGCCGGGCTCTGGGTCCAGTAGGTCCAGGCGCCGCTGGCGTTCTTGTAGTAGGCGACGATGTGGGTCGGCTGGGTGGACTCGTAGGAGCCGCCGAGGGTGTAGGCGGTGCCCGGGGTGACCCGCGGCGAGCAGGCGCTGGTGCCCTGGGCGGTGACGAGCTTGCTGTCGCCGCTGGAGTATGCGGAGATGGTGACGTTCTCGGCGGCGTTGCCGCTATGCGCGTCGGGGGTGTAGGTCCAGGATTGGGTGTTGCCGCTGGTGTTGCTTTCCTGCCAGCAGTTGGGGGTGGAGCCGCCGCCGGTGTTGGCGTTGAGGTTGGCGTTGGCGAGCAGGTTGCCGCCGCGGCCGGCCGCGTTGGAGACCGTGTCCGCCTGCGCGGTGGTGGTGGCCGTGTTGCCGGAGGTGTCGGTGGCCCGCGCGGTGACCGTAACCGGGCCGTCGCCCACTGTGGTGGAGTCCCAGGTGGCGGTGTAGGGGGCGGCGGTGGCGGTGGCCACGACCACGCCGTCGACCAGGAAGTCGACCCTGGCGATCCCGACCGGAGACGAGGCGTTCGCGGTGAAGGTCACCGGCCCGGTCAGCGTCGCGCCCGCGCCCGGCGCGGTCAGCGACACCGACGGGGTGCTGGGCGGCCCGCCCGAGTCGATGAGGGAATAGTCGTCGGTGGTCAGCGTGCCGACGGCCTCGATGTCCATCCCGAAGCTCAGCGCGGTGGCGCCGGCCGGCACCGCTGGCGTTGTCCACTTCGCCTGCGTCCAGGAACTTTCCGCGGCGAACTGCGGGCTCTTCGTCCAGCTGTGCCAGCCCCCGTTCGCGTCCCGGTACCAGAACACGAAGCGCGTCGCCGCGGTGCTCTGGTACCAGCCTGAGACCAGGTAAGCATCACCGGCGACCACGCTCGGGGCGCACTGGCCCAGGTCCTGCTTGATGATCAGCGCCGCGTTCCCGCTGGTGTAGGAGCTCATGGTGACGCTCTCGCCGACCTTCCCGGTGTGCGCGGTGCTCGTCTCGGCGAAGGCGGCCGTGTCGCCGGCGCTGGTGCTGGCCGACCAGCAGTACGGCGTCCCCGGGTTGTACTGATCGTCGGTTTCGACCGAGGCGTTGACGACGCCGTTGGTGCCCGGCGGGGCCGGCGGACAGCCGGCGTGCTGACCGCTGGCTGGACCGGTCCGCCGATCACCTGGCTGACGGTCTCGATCGACACGTTCTGCGTCTGCAGCCAGGTCAGCAGCGCGTTGAAGTTCGCCGGGGTAACCGAGTACTGGTCGCAGTCGTCGCAGATGTGGTGGAAGACGAGCACGGTCCAGCCGCCGCCTGGCTCGGCCTGGGTGACTAGCTGTTCCATCTGGGCGAGGGTCCAGTCGTCCTGGATGGACGAGGGCGCCCGGACGCCGTACGGGTCTTCCGGCGGGATCGTCTCGGCCATCGGGCATCCGCTCACGCAGCCGTAGGGCCGGGAGGTGATATCGCCGTCCTGCCGCGCGGAGTTGTAGCCGCACTGCTTGACGATCCCCTCCGTCGTCGAGTTGTAGGCGGCGTACGGGTAGGCGAAGTCGGTCACCGGGAAGCCCCAGCCGAGCAGGGTGTCCCGGCTATCGCAGATCTCCCTGGCCGCCTCGTCGTTGCTGATCTGGGTGAGGTTGGGATGCAGCACCGTGTGGCCGCCGATCTCGTTCCCCGCGTTGTAGATGGCCTGCAGTTGGGGCACGGTCAGGGCGCCGCTGTCGACCCCGACCTGCCCGGTGATCGCATAGAACGTCCCGTGCATCCCGTGCGACTCCAGCGCGGGGAGGGCGTTGGTGTACTGATCTTCATCGCTGTCGTCGAAAGTGAGCGACACAGTCAGATGCGGCGTATCGGCCCGCGCCGGGGCGGGCCGGCCGATGATCGGAAGCACCAGGAGAACGGCAAACGTAATGGAGAGCGCGGCGGACCTGAGCCGGCCGGCCAGCGTTAACTATCATGGCAAAACCTCCTAAAGGTCGCCGTCGCCTGTGCAATCCCGGCGAGTTATCGGGCACGCTCGCGCGCCATAGCATCTCACTTTCAAAAGATCGATTCCATGTAAATTCTGTATTGGTTAGCGCGCACCTCGCCCGGCTGCCTTGCTGTCGCTATATTGACCATTGTGTAACCATAGTCGCGACCATTTAACTGACCGGCCGGCGCTCGCCGGCCCAGGCTGACCAGCGCTGCCAGCGGGCTGTATGCAACGGGCGGCCTTCCGGGTCCGGAGCACCTGACCTCCCGGTTGTCGCATCTTCCCGGGCTGCCGAGGTACCGAAGAAAGGTGACTAATAAGCCCGTTGAGGGATCATCGGCAAACGCCTGAAATGTGCGCCGGACTAGCTGCTCACGACTCGCATCTCGTTCCGCCGTCAATCCGGGGCACGCATGGGGACAAGCAGTATGCTCGGCGAGTCCATGAGTGGCTAAACGTCCGCAAGCCATAGTTCACAGCTTTGGTGATGATTAGGGGGGGATTTGATGTCTAGCGATCTGCTGGTCATCGGCCTCGGGTATGTCGGGCTCCCGCTCGCCCGTGAAGCGGCTTTATCGGGTCTTAGCGTTGTCGGCTATGACCTGAATCAGGAAATAGTCTCCGGGCTGAACTCCGGCCGCTCACATGTAGGTGACATCCCCGCCGCCGACATTGCCGGCATGCTGGCGAAAGGCTTCCGCGCGACGACGCTGGAGGCCGAGGCGGGGGCTCCGGACACCATCGTGATCTGCGTGCCCACGCCGCTGTCGGCAGACAGCAGGCCCGACCTGGCCGCGGTCTCGGCAGCGGCCGAGACGGCTGGGCGGCTGCTGCGGCCGGGCATGCTCGTGGTGCTGGAGTCCACCACCTACCCGGGAACGACCGATGAGGTCATGCGGCCATTGCTCGAGAAGGCATCCGGGCTCACCGCCGGGGTGGACTTCTCGCTGGCGTTCTCCCCCGAGCGGATCGACCCTGGCAACCCCGACTTCGGGCTCCGGAACACCCCCAAGGTCGTCGGCGGCCAGACCGCGTCCTGCGCCGATGCCGCTACGCGCTTCTACAGCAAGCTGTGCGATCAGGTGGTCCGCGCCCGGTCCGCGCGTGAGGCCGAGATGGCCAAGCTGCTGGAGAACACCTACCGGCACGTGAACATCGCGCTGGTCAACGAGATGGCGGTGTTCTGCCATGAGCTCGGCATCGACCTGTGGGACGCCATCAGGTGCGCGGCCACCAAGCCGTTCGGCTTCCAGGCCTTCCACCCGGGGCCAGGCGTCGGCGGCCACTGCATCCCGATCGACCCGAACTACCTGGGCTATAAGGTCCGGACGCTGGGCTACCCGTTCCGGTTCGTCGAACTCGCCCAGGAGATCAACTCCAGGATGCCCGCCTACGTGGTAGACCGGGCCGTCGAGTTGCTCAACGGGGCCGCCAAGCCACTGAACGGGGCCCGCGTCCTGCTACTCGGCGTCACCTACAAGAAAGACGTCGCCGACCAGCGTGAGTCCCCTGTCAAGGTGATCGGCAGCAAGCTACGCACCCGCGGTGCCGAGCTGGCCTACCACGATCCGCACGTGGCCAAGTGGACGGTGGGCGGCGAGCAGGTCCGCCGGGCAGCGGACCTGGACGCCGAGGTCGCCAGCGCCGACCTGGTGATACTGCTCCAGGATCACACGGCCTACGACCTGGACAAGCTCTCCCGCAATGCCCGGCTGATCCTCGACACGCGAGGACGTATCGCGGGGGCGCATATCGCGAGGCTCTGAGGTAATCACGGCTGTGGCCGCGACGCGGCACAGCCCAGGGCACCGGGCCCGAGCCGACTGCGTCGGCGGCCCCGGCCGCGCCTAGACCCTGCGCACCTTCGCCCTCCCCCCATCAGGAAGCAAAGTGAAACGAGCGTCTGCAATAGCTCCCGGCCCGCTGGCGACCAGGCCAGCCTGCAGCCAGGCCTCCGGGCGGCAACCCAGACCGGACTTGGGCCCCCGCACCGGATTCCGGGCGCTCTGACCGCCATGGACCCGCGCGTACCTGGTCTTCTCAAGCCCGGTCAGGCCGGACCGGCGCCGGGCACCGGTGCCCATCGCCGGCGCGCGCAGTCGGGGCTGCGCACGCGCCTGCGCGGCCTGCCGCTGATCGCGGTGCTGGCTCTCCTTACCCTGCTGGCGCTGAAGATCGAGTTCAAGAGCCCGGACTCGAACGACGCGTTCTACGCCTACGGCATTACCGTCACCGCGGTGATCTTGGTCACGATGACCATATCATTTGCCTGCTACCGTGATCAGGCCCTTGTCGCGCGGGCCAGGCAGCCAGAATTAGATCTGGCGCGTGGCGAGCGGACCGGCTGGCCGCTTGTCAGCTGCATCGTGGCCGTCCACAACGAGGAAGTGCTGGTGCGGCAGTGCATTGCGTCGATGGCGGCCCAGACTTATCCGAACACCGAGCTCATCGTCATCGATGATGCGTCGACGGACAATACTGCGGCAGTGCTGCGCGAGCTGGCCGAGAACTACCCGATGACACTGATCGAGCTGCCCGCCAATCACGGGAAGAAGGGTGCGCTCGCAGTCGGCGTTCTCCAGTCCGGCGGCTCGGTCATAGCTTTCGCCGACAGCGATACAGTCTGGGCGCATGATGCGCTTGAAATGGCGGTGCCGATATTTATCGCCGACGAGGAAGTGGGTGCGGTAAGCGGCCACTGCCGGGTGCTGAACGCCGATACCAACATCCTCACGAGGATTCAGGACTCCTGGTATGAGGGACAGTTCTCGGTGCGGAAGGCATTCGAGAGCGTCTTCGGCGCGGTCAGCTGCGTATCAGGCCCGCTGGCCTTCTTCCGGCGGTCGGCCATCTACAACTACATGCCGGCCTGGGAGGCCGACACGTTTCTCGGCCAGGAGTTCCGGTTCGCGACGGACCGGACGCTGACCGCGTTTGTACTCGGCGGAGGCTACCTGGGCCCAAGGGTGCTGCCGAAGCACGCGAAATCACCTTTCGCAATGCCCGAGTATCCGGTACGCGACTGGAAGATCGTCTACTCGAAGTCGGCCAGGGCCTGGACCAACGTGCCAGCGGACTTCGGCGGGATGGTCAAGCAGCAGGTTCGCTGGAAGAAGAGCTTCATACGCAACGTGGTCGTGACCGGGCGGTTCTACTGGCGCCGTCCCTTTTTGCCGGCGTTGTTCTACTACGTGCATGTGGCATTCGTGTTCGTCGGGCCATTCGTGGCCGCCCGTCACCTGATTTACCTGCCACTGCACGGTGATCCCATGTCGATGCTGCTGTACCTGGTCGGCATCGCGATCATCGGGCTGAGCTTCGGCCTCGCCTTCCGTCATGAGAACCCCGGCTCGCGCCGATGGCTCTACCGGCCCTTGATGAGCCTCATGTCCACGGTCATATTCACCTGGCTTATCTTCTACTCCGCTGCAACTATCAAGAGGATGACATGGTTTCGCGGGTAAGCCGGGGGAAACGCGGCGCGAAGTCCCGGGAACGCCGGCCACGCATAGTCAGGCGCCTTTTCTTCGAGATCGCGATCGGTACCGCGATCGCGGCAATCTTCTGCCTGAAGATCCTGAACTACGCCGATCCGCAGGCACTGCTCTCATCCAGCGTCGGGCATACGGCCGCACTTGCCTTCGACAACACCGTGAGCGCGATCGATAATATACCATTCTTCAACCATTGCCCCGGTCCGCTTAACATGATTGAGATTTCCGGCGGGTACGTGTGCGTTCAGGGAGCGCCGCACGGCACGTATGAGGACATCTACGCGTCATATCCGCTAGTGGGGGAGGGGCGAGAGTCGGTCTATGCCAGCACGGACCAGGGAAGCATCGGCGCGGCGAACGATCTGCTGCGCAACAGGTTCGATCTGCCGCGGTACCGTCCGGTGCAGTTCCCCTCGCTTCCTACCTGGTCAGAGGATCCCTACAAGGCGGAGTACTGGCGTTTTGAATTCTACTCGCTCCGGCCGAGCCTGAATCTGCTCTACGCGTACCGGGCCACCGGCCGGCTGGCGTATGCAAAGCAGCTGGTCAGGCTCGATCTGAGCTTCATCGCGGCCGAGCCCGGGTCACGGTGGGCATGGGCAGACCCGCACGCTGCCGCGTTCCGGTGCATGGCGCTGGTTGACACCTGGTGGAAGCTGCGGCAAGACCATCAGCTGCCCGAGGCTGCGAGCACGGCAATCTTGGCGGAGCTGGAGAAGACCGGCCAGTTCCTGGCCGATCCGGATCATTATCAGCCGGGAGAAAATTACGGTACCAATGAGGCGGCGGCCCTCTACGGGCTGGCGGTCGCTTTTCCCGGCCTGCCGCACGCTCGGCAGTGGCTGACGCTGGCGGAGCAGCGGTTCCAATGGCAGCTGAACGGGCTCATCGACGCTGATGGGCAGCTGATAGAGAACTCGCCCTACTATGACTTCTACACCCTGGAGAAATACTGGCAGGTATATTCTTACTCGCTTGCCCACGGCGACCCGATCAGCGCGAGCTTCGGGGCTCGGCTGAAGACGATGCTCAACTTTGCCACGTATATACTGCAGCCGAATTCACAGGTTCCGCTTATCGGCGCCTCGCTGCAGGCGACAATTCATGACTCGGGCGTCTATGCCCATATGGCGGCGAGCGATCCAGAGTTTCAATATGCCCTCAGCCACGGAGCGCGCGGCTCGGCCCCGCCGGCCGACAGCATCTACTTCCCTGCGTCCGAGCTGACGGTCATGCGCTCCGGGTGGGGAAGCGGCGCTGAGTTCGCCCGCAGCACCTACGTCACGTACAACGTGGGCAGGTACCGGACGGCGCACAGCGACCTGGGCGCCCTGGGCCTGACCGTGTACGGGGACGGTGGCGACCTGCTGACTGACCCCGGTCTCTACACGTACACGCCTGGTGCGTACCACGACTACTTCCACGGCACCATGTCGCACAACACGGTGGTCGTCGACGGGAGATCCCAGGTGAAGGGGAACGGCACCGGGGGGGAACTGGTCACCAGGGACGGAGTCACGTACCAGTCAGCGGAAAGCTCGCTGTACAGCGGCGTCACTCATCGCCGCATGGTCATGATGATCGATCCGGACCACCTGCTCGTCGTTGACCGGCTCAGCTCGGCAGCCCCGCACACGTACCAGCAGATGTTCCACCTGTTCCCGGGCGCCAGGCTGGCGAAGGCCGGTCTGACGGTGTCAGGGGCGGGCGGCACGCCGCGGCGAGAGATCACCATCCAGCAGCTACTGCCCGGCGGTATCACCGAGAGTGACACGATCAACCGGCGGGGCAGGGCGCCCGATGGCCTGTGCTCGGTGAAATATGGCCAGCTCCTGCCCTGCTATTCGGTCGCATATGCGGCCAAGGGCAAGGACGCCACCTTCGTAACCCTGCTGACGATCGGGGCGCCGCGGCAAGCCGGGTTCGCCATCAGCGTCGCCGATGCCGGCCAGCGCCTGCATATCGCGGACGGCCAGCGCGATCTCACTGTCTCGCTGGGCGAGAGCACTGCGATCGCTCCGGCGGCCAGGGCGACCGACCCGGCACCACCTGCCGTGCGGACGGCGGCCGTCCCGGCTGCGTCAGCGCCAGGTGACTGGTCCGCAACGGGCTCCGGATCGCTGTCAGCCGGCAATGCAGGCGCAGGCCCGGGCCTGTCGGGGGTCAGTCTCTCGGCGAACAGCGGATCCCAGGCGATGATGGTGAACAATGTCGTCCGGCTCGATCTGGAGGGGCACGACGCCCGCATCCGGCTGCGGGTCTCCGGGCTCCAGCAGCTGAGCGATCTGCGGCTGCGCCTGTCCAATGATCACTGGGCGAACTCGGTCAGCACCAGCCTGCTCAACGCCTACACCAAGGACTATGCCGGGCAGTGGGTGACTGTGTTCGTCGGCAGCAGCGGGCTTGGCCCGGGGGGCGGATGGCAGGGGTCGGCACCTGGCTTTAACTGGGCGAAAATCGATGGCATGGAAATCGAGATGAACACCCGGCAGACCGGCGACCAGCCGTCCACGGTGAGCCTTGGCCAGCTCACGCTGGTGCCAGCGCAGGACTCGGGCAAGGTGGTGTTCATTTTCGATGACGGCCTTCAGACAATCCTGCCAGCCGCGAGTTATCTGCGCGCGAACGGTATGCCAGGCAATGTTGCGACGATCGGCCAATACGTTGACTATCCGGCGCTGGGTTATCTCAATACATTCCAGCTGCGGTCGCTGCAGAACAGCTGGGGCTGGGACATCGTCAACGAAACCCAGGAGGATGCCGATGCGGTAAAGCAGTACTTCGACCATGACAATGCCGCGGGCTTTGCGAGCGACATCGCCCAGCAGGCAGCGTGGCTTGAAGCCAACCGGCTCAACTCCGCGCCGAACTGGCTTATCTATCCGTACGGATCGACAAACGCGGCACTCGAGCGCGTGGTGGCCCGCTACTACATGTTCGCCCGGGTGCTGGCCGATGGCCTTGACGCATACCCGTATGGTGACCCGCACGAGATCACAGACCTGGAGATCCGGTCGCCAGGTGACATGGCCAGCAACGCCACGAGCTTCACCACCCCGGCAGAAGTAGCTTCGGCGGTGCATCAGGCGATGATCAATCACATGACCCTTATCCTATCTTTTCACGGGATTCATTCTGCGCCGGGCGAGCCGCCGGGTTACCCTCTAGCGCTCTTCAAGAAGGTCGTCGACGACGTCCGCGAGTCAGGCATCAAGGTCATGACGTTCAGCCAGCTGGACCGGAGCAATGGCGTGCCCGTGACGAACCAGATCTACGCCTCGGCCCGGCCTTCGCAGATCACGGTCCAGATCAGCGGCTGAAGCGGCTGAAGATGTCACCCCGGACGCGGCACGCCGCACCCGCCGCACCGGTGACCTCACGGGCCTCACCGGATGCAGGCGTTCCCGGCAACCCGGCCGCCGCCAGCCGGATGCCAGCAGCGGCAGAAGCATCTCCATCGGCAGCAGCCCACGCAGCAAAAGAGGGAGATAACTGTTCGTATTATGATGATTACGTTCTGTCAGCGAGGGTATCGCGGCGGAGGAGGACGCAAGCAGGCTTGCGCACCAAGGGCCGAGTTCCGGAAGGAGGCCGCGGATGAGCGCGACCAGCGGCAGGAGACCAGCGGCCCGATCGACGGACGTCGCTGCGACGGCGCAGTTGACGGGGAGCCACGACCGCTGACCGCGCGCCCGTTGTGCTCGCGAGGCACGCCCGCCACTACTCATATCGCTCATTGCCTTCGTCCCGCTGCAGATAACATCCGCCCCCTGTGTGCCGGAGGCACATAAAGAAGAGTGATCGCAGATATCACCGCGAATCGAACAAGCAGGGGGATATCATGTTTACTCGGAATACTCACCCGACCGGCGGGGGCCCGGCCCGGTCGCGATGGCTGGGCAGGAATCGGCTCGTCGCAGTCTCTGCCGCCCTGGCCGTGGTCGGCGCGGGCATAGTGGCGATCGTCGTCAGCCTCGTGACCCCGACGGCGCCGAACTGCGCTGCGGCCCCGGCATCAGCCACCCCGCCCAGCGGGGTGACCGACGCTTATGACCGGCAGGTCCTGTCGTTCAGCCCGGCGCTGTACCTGACGTTCGCGCATCCATCCTCCGCCACGGAGGCCGATCTGTCCGGCAACGGTCATACGGCCACGTATCTGCCGGCCAATAACCCTCCTGGCCAGGCCACGCTTCCGAACGGCGACGTGGCCGCCTCCTTCAATGGCCAGAACCAGTATGCGCAAGTCCCTTCGTCGGCCGCGCTGTCCATTACGCATACTGGCTGCCTGACGGTGGAAGCCTGGATCCGGGCGGCTACCAAGCAATTCCCCCACGAAGAGGGGACGGGCTATGTCTATATGCTCGGCAAGGGAACGACTGATCAGTACGAGTATGCACTCCGGATGTATTCGGCGGTCAACACCGAGACGCCGCCGCGGCCGAACCGGATATCTGGCTATGTGTGGAATCTGTCGGGCGGCCTGGGTTCGGGTGCGTACTTCCAGGACACGGGCGTAATCGGCGTATGGATTATGGTGACGATGGTCGTGGACGCGCAGAAGACATCGTCGTGGCCCGACGGGTACGTCGCGCTATACAAGAACGGGGTCCTGCGCGGCAAGGTGAGCCTCGGTCAGTACGACGTGACGCCGCAGGCGTCGAGTGCTCCGCTTTGCATCGGGACCCGGGATCTCGGCTCCTATTTCGACGGCGCCATTGGCAAGGTCGCGGTGTATGACTCCGCGCTGCCGCAGAGCGACATAGCGGCAACGTACAAGGCCATGGTGTCGCCCTGAACGTGAGCGCATGTCGCGGCTACCCTGCTGCAGCGGCCGGTCCGCCTGCTGCAGCAGGGTCGCCGCGGCCGAAGAACCGCCCTAGCTCGCTGACCAGCAGCTCGGGAGCGGAATCCAGGGCTTCGTGCCCGTGACCGGGGAGGATCACCAGGTCGGCCGCGGGGAGCGCCGCGGCCAGCCTGCGGCTGATGTCACCCGCCCAGGCCGGGCTCCGCTCGCCGAGCAGCAACAGCACGGGGCAGCTGATCGCCCCGGCGCCGCTGAGCAGGTCGACGCTCGTGAGCGCGAGCGCCTCGCGCGGCATCGTGGCGGTGACGATGGGGAAGACGTCATAGGCGCCGGGGGCGTTCCTGAGGTCCCTGATCTGCCCGGCGGTCAGGCCGATGATCTCGGTGAGGAAGCTGACCATCGCGCGGCCGACCCTGCCCTCGGCGACCAGGGCATTGGACCGCTCGACCCAGTCCAGGGGGGCGGTCTGCGGCCCGGGCGGCTCGTACAGCGCGATCCGCCGGAACGGCGCCCCCTGAGCCGCGGCACCGAGCGTGCAGGTCGCGCCGTAACTGTGCGCGAAGACATCAACGGGCCCGCCTTCCTCGGCTGCCAGGCTGGCGGCGACTGCGGCGATGTCGTCGTACTCCTTGCTGATCGCGTAGGGCTCGGCATCGCCGGTGGTTCCTCGCCCCCGGCGGTCCATCGCCGTCACGCGCCATCGCTTGGTCAGCGGTTCCCACATCGGCGCCCACCGCTCAATGCTGCCCATGCCGCCATGTACCAGCAGCAGCGGCGGGCCAGTCCCCGCCGTGAGCAGGCCGATGCTGACGCCGTCAGGGGCGGCCACCGAATGCCGTCTTCCGTCCACCGAAGCTCCCGACGACGAGACCAGCGCGGCAGCGTCATGGTCACCAGTTCCGGATCTTCATCCACGGTGAGATGATCGGCGCGGTGCCGCGCACCACCCCCGCGAAGTCCGCTGCTTCAAAGCCTACGAACGCCGCGCCTAGCTAACCCGCGCGCCGGGCACCCGCCGCCAGGAGACCCGCCAGCGATGACCGAGATATCCGCGACAACCGATATCGCCGCCTCACCGGCGCAGGTGTGGGCGGTGCTGGCTGACCTGGCCAGCTATCCGCAATGGAACCCGCTGTTCCGAGAGGCATCCGGCCAGCTCACCGCGGGGAGCAGGGTCACGCTCAAGAGCACTCACCCGGCCAGCGGGCGCATCATGACCATCAAGGCCAAGGTGCTCGTTGCAGAGCCGGTCACCGAGCTGCGCTGGGTATCGAGCCTGCCGGGGATCATAACCGGCGAGCACAGCTTCACCCTGGCCGCTACCGACGGCGGCACCCGGCTCGTGCAGACCGAGACCTACCGAGGGCTCCTCTCGCATTTCTCCGCCAAGACCATCAATCGCACCCAGGCCAGCTTCCAGGCGCTCAACGAGGCCATCAAGCAGCGAGCCGAGAACCACCAGCAAGCAACACCGGACTAATGTCAAGGGCGCGTAAAGGATCAGCTGCGGCCCGGGGCTGGCCGCGCGATGTCGGCCGAAGCGCCGGATTCTTCAGCTCTCGCAACGAGCCGCCTTCGGCTAGCTGCTGTGTCCGCAGCGCTAACCGCTGCACCGCGAGCTTCGCGTAGTCGTCTCGGACCAGGCTTCTCAAGTCGTGCGCGTTGCCTGCCGTCAGTACCTCGCCGGCGCCGTTGGCTGCCAGCTTCAGGTGGCCGAGTCGGCGCGCCATCCACACCCCGTCCCGAACCTGCATGACGTAGTCCGAGTCCCAATGCCATTGCAGCCAGGCCAGGGATTGCATTTCCTGCTCGCTGAGCATGCGCCCTCCACACGGAAGGACACGGTGACCCCTCCTGCCGGGGGCCAGCAAGCCCGTGTCGCCGTGATGCTAAGCATAGCTCATAGGAGCTTACAGAGCTAGCGGAGGTTCAGGCAGCTCAGAGACTGTTTATCTTGATCACGTGCCTGCGATCCCGGTTGACCCCTACGGGCGTGAGCACGCTTATATTCAGGTCGCCGACGACATGGAGCGGCGCATCAGGTCAGGTGAGATCAGCCGGAAGCTTCCGGCGGAGCGGTCGTTGGCCGAAGAGTACGAAGTCGCCTACACCACCGTGCGGCATGCCATGCAGATTCTTCGCGAGCGTGATGTCATCATCACCGTTCACGGGCGGGGCACCTTTACCCTGCCGCTGAATCCCGAGCAACGGGGCTAGCCGCATCGCCCGCCGCAGGTACTTTGGCAGGCGCCCATGTCGCCGTCAGGCGACCAGCGCGGGCAGGGCGACCCCGGTGAGATGCTCGGCCTCGGCCCACAGGCGGGCGCTGGCCGCTGCGTCGAGGGCCCTGCGGGGCGGCCGGGCGGTGACAGCGGGGCCGACCAGTCCGAATCGCCCGCCCGGACCGTAGTATCCGCCGGCGACGGCCGCAGGGCTGGTCGCGGCGTACAGCAGCGGCTCGGCGCCCTGCTCGACTTCCTGCGAGGGCAGGAAATCGACGGACAGGAGCAGCGAGTGCAGGGGCGACGGCTTGCCGCGCCCGAGGCTCGCACCTGCCGTCTGCAGGTTCGTGCGGGTGTAACCGGGATGCGCGGCAGTGCTTGTCAGGTCCCACTCCCGCTGTTCGGCGATGGCGGCGAGGTGCCGGGCCAGCATCAGGTCGGCTAGCTTGGACTGGGCGTAGGACCGCATGGGGCTGTAGCGGCGGTGCTGCCACTGCAGGTCCTGGAAGCGGATCCGGCCGAAGCTGGCCACGCCGCTGCTCATCGTGGCCACTCGCGGCGCCGCTGCGCGGAGCAGCGCCGGCAGGAGCCGGACGGTCAGGGCGAAGGGGCCGAGGTAATTGCTGCCCAGCTGCAGCTCGAATCCGTCGGCTGTGGTCATCCGGGTGGGCGGCGCCATCACTCCGGCGTTGTTGACCAGCAGGTCGAGGGGAGTGCCGTCGGCAATGAGCCCGTCAGCGAACTCCTTGACAGAGGCCAGGTCGGCAAGATCGATCCGGCGCACCTCAAGCTGGGCGTGCGGCAGTCCCGCCAGGATCTCGGCGCGTGCCTGCTCGCCCTTGGCGACAGTGCGGACGGCCATCACGACGCTTGCCCCGGCGCCGGCGAGGCGCCGCGCGGTTTCCTTGCCCGTGCCGCTGTTGGCGCCGGTGACGACGGCGAACTTCCCGGTCTGGTCTGGTACGGCGTACATGGGGACTCCCGGACTTGCTAAAGACTGGCGGTCTGTTACAAGCAACTTAACAGACTAGCGGTCTGATCACAACAGACCGGGGGTCTGTAGACTAGGGGAATGATGTCCTTCCAGCGTGCGCGGAGCGAGGAGCAGCGCGCGGAGCGCAGGCGGGTGATCTTGGACACCGCGGCCGCGATGCTGGCCGAGATGCCGGTGGAGCAGGTCAGCCTCAACGAGCTGAGCCGGCGAGTCGGCCTGGCGAAGTCGAACGTGCTGCGCTACTTCGAGTCCCGCGAGGCCGTGCTACTCGAACTGCTGGACGCCGCGTCGCGGGAGTGGCTGGAGCAGCTTGACGGCGCCCTCACCGCCGCGGTCGACGCCGGAGCGGCGACGTCCGAGCGCGGCGACCAGCTGGCTGCCACGATCGCGGCCTCGCTGGCGGCCCACCCGGTGCTGTGCGGCCTGATCAGCGCTCAAGCCGCGGTGCTCGAGCACAACGTCTCGCCGCAGGTGGCCGCGAAGTACAAGCGCGCGGCTCTCGCGAACATCGCCGTGCTGGCCGGGCTGATTCTCAAGCATGTCGGCGAGCTCGGCGAGCGTGACGCGTGGCGGTTCGCCGCCGCCGGCGTCATGGTGACCGGCGCCGTGTGGAGCTACGCGCAGCCGTCAGCCGCGATGCTGGCGGCCTATGAGTCCGACCCTTCGCTGGCAGCCATGCGGATCGACTTCACCGCTACGTTGCGCGAGACGCTCGAAGTGCTGATCGCGGGACTGCTCGCACGTCCTTCGCGGTGAGCTGCGGACGGTGCCGTGGCGGGCGCAGCACGTGTGGTCATGGCCGGCCGACGCCGGGTACGGAGACCGGGAGGGTCAGGATCTCTCCGGTGTGCGGCCCGTTGGCCAGCCGATCGAGGTTGGCGACGTGGCCGTCGCCTGGCCGCCATTCGGCGGTCAGGATGAACAGGGTCCGCCGGTCCGGTCCGCCGAGCATCAGCGCGAACGGGGCCCGGTTCTCGGGCAGTTCGACGCGTTGCAGGACCTCGCTCCCCTCGGCGACGCGGGCCACCGAGAACCCGGTGCCGACCCAGACCGCGCCGTCGGCGTCGAGGCAGATGCCGTCCGGGGCGAGTCCTTCGGCGAAGGCCCGACGGTTGAACAGTCCTCCGTCGGCGTCGATGCCGAACGCGGTGAGCGCCGGCGAACGACTCGGAGATGATCAGCGTCCGGTTATCGGGCGTGATGACCATGCCGTTGGGGAACTGGATGTCGCCGGCGACCTGGCGTAGCTGGCCGTCCGGGGTGACGAGCTTGATGTAGCCGGGCTTGGGCGGCGCTCCTGCGACGAAGTCGAAGTCCGCGCCGTTGAGGTAGATGTTGCCGCGGCCGTCCACGACTATCTCGTTTGCGCGCTGCTCGGCGTGGACGACCATCGACCCGTCGGGCTCCTGGCGCCGCAGCTTGTCGCCGGTCACCAGCAGCCTGCCGTCGGGCAGCCAGTCGATGGAATAGCCCATCGGGTGGCTGCCGGGATCTCGTGTGGTCATGATCTCGGCTTTGCCGTCCAGGCTGACGGCCACGACCTGGCGTTCGATCCAGTTACAGAACCACAGCCGGCCCTCGTGCCACCGTGGCGACTCGGGAATTCCCAGATCAGTCAGCAGGACCTTCGGCTCGGACATTGATGTCTCCTCGCTTCGCCGGGCTGCGCCGGCCGCAGGCTCCTCTATCTCCTCTATCTCCGATACGAACGCCAGCCCGGCCGATCGACACGGTTTCGGCTAAGCCAGAGGTCCAACGTGACGTGGTATCCCCGGCTGGGTCCCATCTCCTCGTCGGCTAGCCATTGCCTAAGCTCAGCCTCGTTTACGCTCCGCCCAACGGGTTCAGTTGCGTGATGATTACCCACGCCTCGGACTTTCTGGCCCCCCGTCGGCCATCGGCGGATACGTTCGATCTTGTGATGAGACCAGGGACTCCGCGCTACGTGATGCTGGCGGAAGTGATCCGCCAGCGGATCATTGACGGCACCTACCCGGTTGACTCGCGCATACCGGCCGAGCTTGACCTGATGGAGGAGAGCGAGTACTCGCGGGACACGGTGCGCAGCGCGGTAAAGATGCTGGTTGGCGAGGGCTGGCTGCGCATCTCGCGCGGCCTCGGCACCTACGTGAACAGGCCCGAAGAGCGCAAGACGCCATGATCTTTGCAGAGGGCATACCTGTTTTGCAGGCTTGAGGTCCGTTCGCGTTGTTGACCAGCAGGTCGAGGGGAATGCCGTCGGCATCGAGCCCGTCGGCGGACTCCTTGACACAGGCTAGGTCGGCAAGATCGATCTGGCGCACCTCGAGCTGGGCGTGCAGATGCTCCGCACCGCTACTTTGCGCGAGACGCCCGAAGTGCTGATCGCGGGGCTGCCCGGCACGTCCATCGCGGTGAGCTGCGGACGGTGCAGCGGGCGCTCAGCGCCTCGGCCCAACTGGCCGGAAGACGTACCGGGTTAGTCCCGGCATACTCGTCACGATCATGTTCGGCGCCGCATGCTGGGCAGGCCCAGGCGCGGCTTCCAGTACTCAGCACCGAACCTGGCGAAACGGTCCGGGTGCTCGACCACGATGGTCGTCACCCGAGGCAGAGACGCTGGGTCACAAGGCTGGGGGCAAGGTCAGTTCAGCGATCACGTCCCGCAGGGTGCCGAAGGCCGGCTTGGCGGAGTAATCGTCGCGCAGCACGCCGAAGTGATAGAAGAGCCCGTCCTTGGAGCTGTCCGCGTCGCGTAGCGCGAACAGCTCCCAGTGCGTGACGTTCAGCTCCGCACGCAGCTGACTGACGGTACGCACGACAGCCTCCAGTACCAGGGCCTGGGTTTCCTCTGTCCGGCCCGGACCAGTCGGCCAGCCGTTCTCGCAGACGCGAACCGGGGTTGCGGCGCCGATGCCCGCGAGCGGCAGCATCTGCTCGCGATAGGTCCGCAGGACCCACCGCACCGCCCCTGGCAGCCCGTCGATCCCGGTTGGCGGTCCGAACACGTCGGGGTACATGTCGATGCCCGCGTAGTCCGCCGCCGCAGCGAAGTCGGATCCCCCCGAGGTTGCGGATGCCGGTCCAGAAACCGCTCGCGTCCGGGTCAGGCTCGGGAACCGCGGCGAACCCGATCGCGGCCGTCGCGTCGGCGGCGCGCTTGGCTTCGGCGGCACTGAGCAAGCCATGCACGAGCGCCTCCCGGGCGGCCGGGAAGGCACCATCAGCCGCAGCCGGAATACCTGCCAGGTTCGCCTCCGCGGTGACCTGCACTGCCGTGAGCCGGCTCCCGTACTCTGCGACGACCCGCGCCGTGAACGAGCTCCACGCCGCCGCGTCACCAGCCGGGTCGCGGTAACAGAGCACCATATCCCACGGCAATCCCAGCGCTGCGTATGCCGCGACCCGCGCCAGCGCCGCCTGAGTGCTATCTGCCCCGGCCCAGTTCACGTATACCCGCGGCATGACCGGCGGCCCGTCACCTTGAAGTTCGGCTATCGCCCGCTCGATCGCCTGGAAGTCATCTGGCGGCCCGGAAGCGAGCCCGTCCGGAGAACCGGCGAGCCCGAGCGGGAACACGCCGAACGACAGGGGGGGCACCACACCTGAACAGTACCGGCCCGCATTCCGCCACAGTCCCGCGATGATCCAAGCCCACAAGCCTGGCCAGATCGAGTAATCGAGCCCTACGCCGTGACCTGTCGGACATCGTCGACGCGCACCGCCTATCGGATGGTATCTGCTAGTATCACCTTGCTAGTTGCTGATCAACACATACGCATGTGAGAGCTCCCTCCGGGAAGGACGTGATCAGCTATGCCTGGTGGCGACCCGAGCAGCGAACGGCGCAAGCTCAGGACTCAGTTGCGGAGGGCACGAGGTGCCGCCGGACTGACGCAGCGGGAGGCCGCGCAGCGCCTCGACTGGTCAGAGTCGAAGCTGATCCGCGTCGAGAACGGCGAGGTCGGCCTGTCGGTAACGGATCTCCAGGCCATGCTGCAGCTTTATGGGGTGACTGATGAGCAAGCCGTCGCGGACCTGTCTGATGCGGCACGAGGCAGCAGGGGCTCATCCTGGTGGAGCGGGTTCCGGGACGTGGTCTCGCCCAAGTTCGCGCTCTACTTGGGCCAGGAGGCGTCCGCCTCGTCTATCCGCGTTTTCCATCCTTTCCTCATCCCAGGCCTGCTGCATACGGAGGATTACGCCTTTGAATTGCTCCGGGTGCACTGCAGTGACGAGGAGGCGCGCCGTATCGTCGAGATGCGACGGCAACGGCAGCAAAACCTGCTCGGGCACGCAGATTCCCCCGACGTGATCTTCGTTTTCGGTGAGGAAGCGCTGCGCCGCTGGATTGGCAGTCCCGCGGTCATGGAACGCCAGCTCCAGTACCTGCTGGACGCCAGCGAGAAGGCCGGCATCTCGGTGGAGGTCATACCGTTTAGCGCCGGCGCCCATCCGGGCCTCCTGGGATCGTTCATCCTGCTCGACTTCGAGGATCCAGCCGAGAGCCTGCTCTTCGTCGAGGGCCTCAGCGGCGAATTGGTCAGCCGCGGCGACAAGGAAAAGGTCGACCGGCTCACTAAGCATTTCGCCGCCATACGCAAACAAGCGCTTCCCGCCGATCAAGCAAAGGCGCTGATCGAATATTTGATCGAAGAGTTTCGCCAAGCAGCGGATAGTTCGGATGAAGAACCGCGACCATCGGCTGGACGCTTAAGCGCGACGATCGGCACGTCGCCCAAGACAGCTGATGCAAGAGAGGACCGATGGCGATCTTCAGGCGACGGCGCGAGGAACCTGCCCTCGCGCCCTCTGCAAGCCCGGATACAGTCGTTGGGCTTCTCGTCTGGGCCGTCGGCGACTGGGGCCGCACGCTCCGGCTCATCGCGATCGTCGGCTGCCTACTTTTCGTCCTTGTCGTCGGCATTACTGTAGGGATCAGCGTTGTCGTGGTCGCCACGGAAGGAACCCGCGGGATCAAACCGCGCTATCTCCTGCCGACCGGCGTCTTCGGTGGCGGGTCCGTGCTGGTCGGGATCACGCTTGCGGTCTTGGAGGTTTTCAGGAAGAAGAGGCAGCGGCGAGCCAGCGCGAAAACGCCTCCCGGCACGCGCTGACCAGGCCCGAATGCCATATCAGGCCTGCACCAACAGAAGCGGCGCCCGCAACCGCGCACCACACGATAGCCCGGTCCCCGGCAGCGACAGCGAGGCTTCCCGCAGCCCCGACGACCGTGGCGATCGCGCCGGAGCAAGCCGAATAGATAACTTTGACCAGCCAGGATGGCTGGACGAGCGAGGCTGGCTGGTTGCCACCGTCAACTAACACTGCTCCGCTTCCAGGTTGCCGCGCGTTACCCATGCCGATCCTTACCGTCGAGGTTGCCCTCCCACACAGTATGGGTACCATGTCTCAGCAGTAACACTGGCAAGCTGCCTCTCCTGCGCAGCACGCCACTTGCCACGCATAGCTATCGACCGAATCCAAGGCAGCTGACCCGTGCTGGCCACCGGAAAAGTGCCCCCGCGAGAGATCGAGAAGGAAAGCCTGCCATTCATCCCGCGTGAACTCCAGAACGCCCGCCTCTGGGTTCTTGGAATCACGGACCAGGACACGATCTTCGCAGAGCGCAACCTCCACGCATTCCACAGGGTTGCACGCTTGGCTCCTGCGCCATAACACCGCAGGATGATCAGCTAAAGACACCTACACTCCTCACGCCACCCGCTGGAGGCGCAGCACAGCCAACGCCCCCCAGCAAACCGTTCGTAGTGGACCGTACCGAACTCTGGATCGGTTCTAGTCTAAAGAACGGGTTGCCATATGCGCCATACCTGCCGTCCTGCCGTCCTGCTATCGGCAATCTTAGAGGATTTCTAAGCATCCGCAGGGAGAGGGTTAGACGATCTCTCGGCAACTAAACGCATCCGGGATAGCAGGAAGGCCCACAACGGAGATTGGCACAAACTCTGTGCAACCGGCGGGATCCGATTTCGGGCGCTTGATACACTTACGTCGCTGCCTCAGCGTGACATCCGCCCAGGTGGCTCGTAGACGAGCTCGCTGAGCAGGCTCCAGGCGGCCTCCCCGGTCGCAGTCGCGCCGACCCGGTTGAGTTCCATCCCGAGCATCGCGTACGAGCGGTTGTTGAAGATGATCGTGGTGACATCGAGCCCCTCCCTGGCGTGGGTCCACATGGCGGATCGTGTACATGGCGCTGCCGTCCGCCTCAAGCGCGATGACGCTGCCCAGGCGGGCACGCCCGGTTAGGTCATCCGCCCGGGAGGTCACCACAGGAAGCCCGACCACCAAGAACGACTAGCGAACCTCAAGATCATTTGGAAGTCCGGCTAGCGTCAGGCGGCCTCCGCGGCACGGCAGCGATCTTCGAACGCACGGACGGCCCTGCTGGCTCGGTATGGGCGCAGCCGGTCGCGTACATGCTGCACGCGGCTCCTGCTTCTCGCGGAATGTACCCGGAGCGAGAGGTCCAGTGCACTGGTAGCAGACGCGGCGGCCTGGTCAAACTCGCGGGCATGGACGTAGGTCTCGGCCAGCCATGTCTGGTAGAGCGCTTTCTCACGGGTATGAGTGTCGTCGTAACGGGCGAGGACGGACACGAGCAATGGCTCTGCCTTCAGCGGCCTGGCCAGCTCGGTGTAACACCGGCCCGCCATCACGTCCATCTCGCCCCGGTCCAGCCAGTAAACCGATGGCGGCTCAGACACGCCCGGGGAGTGGCTGCTATGGGCGTCATCCGCCTCGCCCAGTGCGCGTTCACACTCGGCCGAACCCTGGCCGCCGCGCAGCCGGGCGTATGCCCAGGCCGCTCGTTCCGCCAGCAGCGCCCGCATGAGCGGGGTTGCCTCGCGTGCCGCACCCGTGCGCGCTGACAGCGCTAGCAGCACCGCGTCCCGGGGATCACCGACATTGGCAACCTGATAGCTCAGCGAGGACAGCAGGTTCGCCGCCATGGGCTGATCCCCGGCCGCGAACGCTGCCCGCACGCCCGTCAGGTACCTGCACTCAGCAAGCGCGTGCTCGCCTGCGTCGGAGGCGATCCAGCCACCGATCTGGCACAGATCCGCGAACGCGGCCAGTAGCCTGCGGCCGTCCCGTTCGTTGTAGGACGCCTCCCGGAGCAGCGCTGCCGTCACGGCAAGCTCAGCGCCGCTCGCATCCCGCAGGTCCTCACCGCCGATGAAGTCATCGAGCTGCCGCAGCCGCTCCACCCGCGCTTCAATTTCCGCCAGGAGCCCACCGCCGATCCTGCGCCCCGATCGCACCTCATACACCTGCGGCGGCTCCGTGACCAGCCATTCATGGGCTATCTGCTGCGCATTCGCGGCCGAGACAGCCGACATCGAGAGCATCTGCGCAAGTTCCGCGTTGTTATCTTGAGTCCATCCCCCGGGCGCAAGGCCCACGTCCCCGCCGCCGTCCTGGCCGACCGTAAGCACGCCAAATAGGTCGTCTTCGGTCATCCCGAACGCCGCCGCGTACAACATCCGGAACCGCTCGCTAATGCCCGCTCGGGCGCCTTCCCATCGGCGCACATAACCGACCAGCACTTCATGATCAGGTAGGGCGCTACGGCCGCCACCAGAACCCCGGGAAAGCTGGCGGGCCATCTCGGGCACATCCCACCGCCGCCTCTTGCGCTCGGCACGGATGCGCGCAGCCAGTACTCCGCGCGTCTGCTCAGCGGTCACCGTACCTGCCTACGAGCAATCACGGGCACACCGGTTGTGCCCGGCTGTGCCTCCCATTGTCATCTCCCCAGCCCAGCACCACACGCTGTCCACTGCATGTGACCGAAATGCCACCAGCGAAAGGACCGCGACGTGTCAATCCGCAATGGCGACACCCCGGCACCACCGGGGCCGCCTGGCCTGTCCCGGAAGGCAGAACGATGCTCACCAAGGAAGACCTGACCAGCCTGACCTGGCTGCGTATGCACTGGGAAGGTCATTACAAGATCAGCTTTGAGGATGGCGTGTGGCAGGCGCTTCCGGTCGCATCGCCCACGGACATCCTTACCTCGGACAGCGCGGTCGGGCTCCGGGACGCGATGAAGGACCACTTCGCAGGGATAGCGGCGGCGCGCAGGCGGCCGTGAAGATGGGTGTTCAGCCGCAGCAGCAGGATGCCCCGGTAGCTGTCACCCGAAGGGCGGGATCATTGCCTCGATGAGGTGCGGGCCCGGTTCAGCGATCGCCTGCCTGAGCTGCACGGCGAGCTCACCAGAGGTCCGGGCCCGGACCGCGGGCACGCCCATGCCGGTGGCCAGGTCAACGAAGTCGAGGTCGGGCCGGGACAAGTCGAGCAGGCTCCAGGCGGCCTCCCCGGTCGCCGTCGCGCCGACCCGGTTGAGTTCCATCCCGAGGATCGCGTACGAGCGGTTGTTGAAGATGATCGTGGTGACGTCGAGCCCTTCCCTGGCGTGGGTCCACAGGGCGGAGATCGTGTACATGGCGCTGCCGTCCGCCTCAAGCGCGATGACGCTGCGTCCCGGGCAGGCGATCGCGGCACCGGCGGCCAGCGGCAGTCCCTGGCCGATCGCGCCGCCGGTCAGCGTCAGCCAGTCATGCGGCGGCGCGCCGGCGGTGGCCGCGGGCAGCCACGGCCCCGATGAATTGGCCTCATCGGAGACGATCGCGCCCTCGGGCAGCAGCGCGCCGATGACCGCGGCCGCGCTCTCCGCGGTGAGGTCGCCGTCTGGCAGCCCGGGCCGCCCCGGCTGCCGCGGCAGCGGCCTGGCGTCCGGCGCGACGAGATCCGCCAGCGCCGCGAGGGCCCCGGACACGTCGTCACCGCTGCCGGCGAGCATGTGCACCTGGCAGTCGTCAGGGACGAGCGAACTCGGCTTGCCCGGGTAGGCGAAAAACGAGACCGGGTCCCGTGCGCCCGCCAGGATCAGGTGCCGCGCGCCGGAAAGCTGCGCGGTCGCGAACTCGGCCAGGTAGGCGAGCCGGTCGATGGCCGGGATGCCCGCGCCGCGCTCGAGCCTGGCCGGGAAGGTCTCGCAGAGCAGCCGGGCGCCGGTGACGCTGGCGACCCGGCTGGCCGCCTCCAGGCCGGCCCGCCGGGTGGCGGGGCCGCCGAGCAGGACCACGCACGGCTCCCCGCTGCGCAGTGCCGCCGCAGCCGCGCCGACCATGTCGTCGGGGACCGGTGCCGCCGCCGTCACCGGTAGCGCGGCCGCGGGCTCGCCGCCCTCGGACCAGGACACGTCCGCGGGCAGGATGAGCGTGGCTATCCTCCCGGGCGGTGCCAGCGCCGCCGCGACCGCCCCGGCGGTGTCCGCGCCAGCATCGGCGCTGCTGGCCGGGCGGCGGACCCAGCCGGACACCGAGTGGGCCAGCGCGCCGATGTCCGACTCCAGGGGCGCGTCGAAGCGCTTGTGGTAGGTGGCGTGGTCGCCGATCACGGCGAGCAGCGGGGTGGCGGCGCGGCGGGCGTTATGCAGGTTGGCCAGGCCGTTCGCCAGCCCCGGGCCGAGGTGCAGCAGCGCCGTCGCAGGCTGGCCCGTCATCCGCCCGTAGCCGTCGGCCGCGCCGGTCGCCACCCCCTCGAACAGGCACAGCACCCCGTGCATCGCGGGGACGGCGTCCAGTGCCGCGACGAAGTGCATCTCCGAGGTTCCCGGATTGCTGAAGCACACGTTTACCCCGCAGCCGGTCAGCGTGCGGATCACGGCCTGTGCGCCGTTCATCGTTTCCTCCTTGGATTCCTGGCACGGATGCCGCTATTCAGGGAGCCGCGCTGATGCCAGGACGCCATCCAGGCTAGGGGCAGGGCGGCCAAGCCCGGCTATGCCGGGGCCGGCCCGTTGGGGGTTCCGGCGGGCGCGCCCGGCGCCGCGCGCAGCTGCCTGGGTACGTTGGTTGCAGGTGACCGATTGCGTCGGTGGCCACCGGGGGTGGTGGGCATGAGAGTCATGGTTGCAGGGGAGCGGGGATGATCGGCTCCGCGCTCAGCGAGCAGCTGGTGGGCCGCGGCGACGACGTCGTGTGCGTGGACAACTTCGCCACCGGCCGGCGGTCGAACCTGGCACCGGTCGATGCGGGCCCGATCGACAGCCTGTCCTAGGGCTCGCGCTGTCGCAGGGCCCGCTGTCACAGGGCCCTGCTCGCAGGGCCCGCTGTCACAGGGCCCCGCTCGCAGGGCCCGCTGTCACGGGGCCCGCTTCGCGGTTGCAGGCTTCGCGGTCGCACGGCCCCGGCATTTTTACGCCGAGCTGCTAACTGGTTACAGATTGTGACCTTTGCCTCTAGCTGCACGGTACCGGCCCGAGGTTGGATGAAGTCACGACGTGAGCCGACCAGCGCGGAGCGGGGGCACAGCGATGGGGCTCGATCTGACTCAGATCAGCGACAAGCAGTTCTCGGCAGCCGTACCGGGGTGGAACCGGGACGAGGTCAAGGATTATCTCGCCGAGGTGGCCGCGTCGTACGTCCCGGTGCTGCAAGAGAACGACAAGCTCCAGCGCGTGGAAGCGGCGCACCGCACCGAGATCGACGAGCTGACGACGGAAGTCGGGCGGCTGCGGGTCGAGGCCGAGGGGTACCGCTCGCCGGGGATACGCGACGACGGGCACCAGTCGGACATCCTGTCGGATGCCGGCGGTCAGGTCACGGCGATGCTGCGGCTGGCGGCCGACGCCGGGCGGCAGATCAGGGAGAACGCCGAGCGCCACGGCACGGTCGTCCGCCGTGATGCGCTCAGCAAGGCCGCGGCCATCGATCTTCAGTGCCAGGCCCTGGTCGCTGAGGTTGCGGCCGCACGCCAGCAGGTCATGGAGGCCGCCGACAACATCCGGCACGTCGAGGTTGAAGTCATGTCGGCCGCCGAGGCCGCACGGCGCGAGGCTCTGCACGTCATCGCCCGGCTCGGCGATGAGTGCGAGCGGGTCCGGACCCTCGAGGAACTTCACTGTCCCTTGGCCAGGACAGCCCGGCTGGCTTCGACGTGATCACAGTCGGGGCGATCTCGGGGCGCTGCGAGAGGAGGTGCAACAGGCCGACTGGCCGCTGCCGGCCGCGGTTGACCCGTCCTCGGCGCTGCTGGAAATGGGCGCCGAGCCCGCAGGAGCCGGTCCGGCAGCGTCGCCAGTCACTGTGCCGGCGCCAGTCACTGTGCCGGCTCCGCCGTCGTCAGCCGTCCCGGGCATGATCCCGGGCACGGCCCCGGACGTGGCCCCGGCGCAACGGCAAGCGCCGAGGCGCCCGCGCCGATTCCGCTGCAGCCCGACGTAGCCCGCCCCCAGCACAGCCACCCAAGACCGATGCCAATCACGAGCTGATGCGGGAAATCCGCTAGGACGCTCCCCGGGCGAACGCCAGGCGCCGGCCTGGCGGTCCCGGAGCGGGCACAATAGAGCATGTGCCGCAGCTGACGTACCGGGAGCGGGAGACGAAGGTCCCCGGCGCCGCGGCGTGGCGGCAGGTCGTCGCGGCGGGCCGGGAGCGGATCCCGGTCATGCCCGACGGCTGCATGGACCTGATCTGGGACGGTCACCGGCTGTTCGTCGCCGGGCCCGACACGCGCCTCCGGTGGCACGCCAGTCCGGCTGGCACGCAGTTCGTGGCGCTCCGTTTCTCGTGCGGCACCGGGCCCGCCGTCCTGGGCGTGCCGGCCGATGAGCTCGCAGATCAGACCCCGGACCTCGCCGAGTTGCTGGGCCCGGCCGAGGTGCGGGAGCTGACGGAGCGCGTCGCCGCGGACCCGGCGGCGCTGGAATCCTGGGCGGTCGAGCGGGCGGCGGTGCGTGACGCGGACCCGCTCGGGCGGGGCCTGTTCACGATGGCGGCGGCCGGGATGCCGGTGGCCGCGATGGCCCGCCGCACCGGGCTCAGCGCCCGCCAGCTGCACCGGCGGTCCGTGCCGTTGTTCGGCTACGGCCCGCGGTTCCTCACGAGGGTGCTGCGGATGGGCCGCGCGCTCGAGGCGGCCCGGTCGGGCACGGCCCTGGCCGAGACCGCGGCCGGCAGCGGGTATGCCGACCAGCCGCACCTGTCCCGTGAGGTGCGCGCCCTCACCGGGATGACGCCCGCCGGGCTTCTTGATGAGCTAGGACGGCGGTAGCGGCGCGAAAAGGTCGACCGGCGTTCCGTCCGGGTCGCGGACGACCGCATAACGCATCCCCCAGAACGCGTCCCACGGCGCGAGGTGGCCGTGGTCGCCGGCCCCGGTGAGATCCGCCCACGCGGCGTCGACCTCGGCCGGGCTGGCGCAGGCAAAGGCAAGCGCAACCCGGTGGCCATCTCCCGCCGGAGCCGACCAGCCCGGGTCAAAGGAGCGGATGGTGTCCTCGGTGTCCCACGCGATGCGCAGGCCGCCGCCGAGCGCGGCATCCACGTGCGGCTCGCGTTCTGCGCCGTCCGGCAGTTCCAGGCCCAGCCGGCGGTAGAACGCGAGGGTTGCCGCCATGTCGGAGACCACAAGTTCGACGAGTGCTGCTCGAAGTTCCATAGCGGCGACGATAGCCAGCCGCCGTCCGCAGCGTCTTGAACGTTTCGGACGTCCCGGCCCGGGCGGGGCGGGCTGAGCTGGTGGTAGTTGGCGCGCCTGCTCTCAGAGGACAGTTCTTCCGGACATGCGACGGCCCACCACCTCGTGTAGCCGTCGAGCGCCGCCTGGCGGAAGCACGCTGAATTCTTCGCGGAGGGCCGCACCGTACGTGCCGACCAGCCGCTCGTCCGGGTAACGGGCCGCGAGGCGATGTTCCAGTTCGGCTGCACGTGGCAGCAGTTCCGCCGAACGTCGGCCGCATTGCAGGGCCGCGGTGCCCAGGCTCACGGCTTCATCAAGGTCACCGCGCCTGCCTGCTATCTGCCCCAGGTTGACCAGTGTCGTGGACAGCCGGGTCGGCCAGCGGACCTCGCCGTCCGCGTCACGGCAGCGGGCGACAACTTCGCGTGCATTCTCGACAGCTGCCGCATCGTCGGTGCCGAGCCACGTATAGATCGTCGCGGTGTAGAACTCGTATTTGTCACGGTCGAATACGAAGTGATGCTCAGGATGCTCAGGCTCGGGTAGCCGGTTCAGCATGTCCCGGCCAGCCACGAGCATCTGACCGGCCCTGCTGTCACCCATCCGCGCATACCCGCGACTGGCCTGCAACGTCAGCTGCACCGCGGCATTGCTGACGCCAGCGTGCGCCAGGCCTGCGTCGCACAGCGCGATCGTGTCCGGAAACCGTCCCTCGACCAGCGCGAACCAGGCAGCGATCTCGAAAGCCCAGCCGATCAGCTCACCGTGCCCGGCGTGCTCGCCGAGCTGATGCGCCATCCTGCGCGCAGCCTCAGCTCCGGCCAGGTCGCCGCTGTCGTAGCAGACGCACGCCAGCAGCGCGGCCAGCCACCCGGCGCTGACCAGCAGCTCACGGTGCTGGCGCAGGGTCGTCCGCCGGTCCAGGAGCCCGATCGTGTAACCCAGGTATTTCCCCGCGCGGCCCTGCAGGACCATCGCCGGCACGGTGGGGTAGGCGCGGCACAGGCCATCGGCCGCTGCCTGCAGGGCTTCGAGAGTGCCCGGGCCGACGTCGGAGGATTCGATGCGCCTGGTGTAGTCGATCAGCTGAAGCACGCCATCAGGAGCATCACCCGGGATCATGGTTGCCGGGTCAGCGCCGCCGGGCGCCAGCTGCGATGGTGATAGCTGCCGCCGGGCCAGGGCGAGAAGCCGCCCGCTGGCATTCAGCACTTCATCAAGCCGCCTGGCCGTCTGCGCGGACGGCCGTTTTCGGTCGTGACACAGCTGCGAGATATGCCCGGCGTTGCACGGGACCTGGCGGCCGAGTTCGCGTACGCCAATCTCGCGTGCCGTCATTAGCCGCTGAAGCTCGTCACTGAACTCGCTCATGCTGTGCGCGCCGATCGCGCCTGAGTGTTTGCCGCCACCTGTTGCCCGTTTGCTCTGCTGGTCAATTCCTTTCAGCGTACGCCCGGCGCGCAGTTAACTCCCGGTATCCGTTCCGGTACACGCGAGGAGTAACACACATGTCATCGGTGGCCGAGAGTGACGCCGAAGCCGGCAGTCTCGCGGACCTGCGGGCTGAGTTTCCCCGGTTCCGCATCTGGCAGGAGATCGTCGGGGACCGCGTCCGCTACGTGGCGCGCCGCCTGCATCCCGATGCCGGCCCGCACACCATTGTCACGGCCGATCTCGGGGAGATGCGCGCCGTGCTGCGCGAGGCTCGGCCGACCCGCAGGTAACCGAGGCGCAGCCTCTTGAAACCAGCGCGCCCAACCAGTCCGGCATCACTTGCAGCGGTGGTGAGGCGGGTGTCGTAGCCGACCAGCCGTCACCCCGGCACCCAGCGCCCGCCACCGACGGCCCTCGTCCCCGTCGTCCCGGGCTGGCGCCTCGGCAACGGCTTTCCTGTGCGCAAACCTGTGGATGGCCTGTGCAAAGGCGCGGAGAATCTGTGCGCAACGTGGGGATAACGGTGGAGATCCGCAGTCGGCCGCGCCTCTCGAAGGGCCGTTACCTGCGAGAACACCATCCGCGCCCTGTGCATTGGCCGAAAACTGAGAATGTCCACAGGCCACGCCGAAATGGCTCATATATAAGCCGTACGGTTATCGTACGTTTATCGGGCTGTGATTCGGCGGTAGGACCGTGGGGGATTCGGTAGCCCATGCAGCAGGAGGAAAGCGTCATGATGACGTACACGCGCCGGGGAACCTGGTTCGCGCCGGCTGGTAGCGGAGGGGAGCTGATCATGGCTGATCACGAGCGTCTGGCCCTCGCCCCGGCAGGGCCAGCCGTCGTCAAGTCCTGCTGGATGTGCGGTGTCCGCATGTCCGCCGACGAGATGGTGGCTGACGGGACCAGCGCCTGCCTCGACGTCCGCTGGTATTGCCTGGATACGCGGGGATGCACCGAACGCTGGACTACGCGCCCGGCGAGGCCGGCGCACACTGGCCAGGGCAGCGCGCGTACGGCGGACCGGGGCAAGCAGCTGGCTGTCTGATCCGGAACCTAGCCGACGCTTACGCCGCGTGAACCACCGCAAGCCGCCGGATGCGCAGGCAGCCGGCGAGCTGTTCGCGGCAGGCGGGATTCAGTCGCTGAGGTAGCCGGCGGGCAGGTTGTGGCCGGGGACCTGGCCGGGCGGCAGGATCGCCTTGTCGCCGGGATAGGGCACTCGCCAGTTGTGGGCGCTGTACCAGTCGAGGCGGCCGAGCTGAGCGGGGTTGGACCAGTCCGGGACGGCGCCCGGGCCGGTGAACCGCTGGTTCCGCCCCCACGCCGTCCACTGCCGGTAGACCGCCCACTCGGCGCGCGGGATGCCGAGCTGGGCGGGCGTGGCCGGGACGGACGTGGTCACGCCCGTGGCCGATGTTTCTGTCGTTAGCCCCAGGTCCAGCGGGATCTTGCTGGGGCGGACGTTGTAGGGGGTGAAGTCGGGGGTGTTGGTGAAGGCGTCGAACATCGGGTAGGCGGCCCGGTCTTCCTGGTTCATCGGGGCGATGCCGAGGATCTGCTCGATGGTCTTCAGCATATTGAGCTGGGTGTAGTAAGTGCTGTCGGTGATGCCCCGCCGGGCGTAGGGGCTGGCGATCAGCAGCGGCCCGCGGTGGCCGTCGATGTGGTCCGCGCCGAACTGGCTGTCGTCTTCGACCACGAACACCGCCGAGCTCTTCCAGAACCTGGAGTGCGAGATGGTGTCGATGATCCGGCCGGTGGCCAGGTCGTTGTCGGCGCGCCACTGATCGCCCGCAGGGCACGCAGGCCAGGCGCAGGCAATGATGACGATAATGCTGACCCAGGGGTTAGGTAAGCATGCTCGAAAAGCTGGCCGGGCTCTGCGCGGGAATCTCGACTACGTGGCCAAGGCAAGCCTGAACGCAGGTGGGCGCCGCCTTCGGCAGGCAGCTGCCGGCGATTTCAAGAAAAGTGACTATTAACGCAGCGGCAGCGGCGTCGGACTTACGGGACGTGGTCCGCTTTCGGCATATTTTGGCTGCCGGCCCCGCGCTTTCCCCCATTTCGCAGCAGGTTCCGCGCGCCCGAAATCCGTGCTGCGAGACCCAGCCTCCCTCTTTCACGCGGCTGGTGAAGCCGGTGGAATCCGCGGCGATCTGGGCCGCCCACCTGGCCGGAACTCGTAGGCGATCTTCAGTCCTTGGGTGACAGGACTGCCAGTCCGGCATCACCCGCAGCGATGGTGAGGCGGGTGTCGTAGCTGACCAGGCCGTCGAGATCCGGGCCGAGGATGCGCGCGGTCGCGAGGTGGATGGCGTCGGGGGAGCGAAGGGCACGGTCAGGCTCGTTCATCGCTGCTTCCACGACCTCCTCATCAATGGCGACGTAGGAGAAGGCCGACAGCAGGTCCCGGGCGTCCGGAAGCAGCGCGGGAGCGGCACGCGCAACAGCCCGGGTGACCTCGATCCGCAGCAGCGCAGAACTCACCCACTCCGCATCAGCGTGATTGTCGTAGAACGTCGCGAACGCCACCGAGTGGCTAACCTCGGCCAGGAGCTTGATCACCGCGGATGTGTCGGCGTAGTAAAGGCTCACCAGCCTTCCCCGTCCCGCATCGCCGCGAGGGTATCAGAGAGCTTGTCAGTGCCATCCGGCGGATGCATGCGCGGCCGGTAGCCTGGGCGGCGGGCTAGGGTCGCGCGCCCGGACGCCACAAGGCGCTCCAGGATCGGTGTTGGCGTGCGTTCCCCGACTGGGACGATGCGCGCGATGAGCCGCCCGTGCTCAGTGATGTCGACTGTCTCGCCATGGCGCACCCGCGCCAGCACCTCACTCGTATGGTGGCGCAGGTCCCGCAGACCCACCGCATGCGCTTCCGCAGTCATGTCGATAGTGTATTACAAAATTGTGGCCACAAACTGAGTCGCCGTGCTGCCTCCAGGTAGCAGGCCATAGCCCTGGCATCCAGCGCCCGCCACCGACAGCGCTCGTCCCCCTCGTCCAGGCTCGGGCATCGAGATAGAGCGTCGGCTAGGGCCGCGATTTGTTGACCAAGCGTATCATCGGCTGGGGCTCGCGGAATCCGTGAGCCGAGTACTGTCGAGGATGGCCAATGCCAAGAGCGGCGATTAATGGTATTAACATCAGTTTTGATGAATATGGCTCCGGGGAACCGGTCGTCCTCATAACGGGGAGCGGAGCCAGGGGCAGGATTTGGACGCCGCACCAGGTCCCGGCGCTGACCGCGGCTGGCTATCGGGTGATAACTGTCGACAATCGGGGGATGCCGCCGTCCGATGTATGCCGGGACGGGTTCACCATCAATGACATGGTGGCTGATACCGCTAGATTGATTGAGTTTCTCGGGGTCGGCCCCTGCCGGATCGTGGGATTCTCGCTAGGCGGGATGATAGTTCAGGAGCTACTTCTAGCGTATCCCGATCTGATTACGCAGGCAGTGCTGATGGCGACACGCGGTAGGACAGACGCGCTGCGTGCCGCCATGTCAGCGGCAGATTCAGAGCTTGTCAACAACGGTATTGTATTGCCGCCACGGTACGCGGCGGTCGTGCACGCGACGCAATTTCTTTCTCCACATACCCAGAACAATGAGCGGCGGGTCCGGGACTGGCTGGACATTTTTGAGATGTCACCCTTGGATCCGTCCGCCAACCAGCCACAGCGGGCCCTTGACTTGGTGGATAACCGGCTGGAGGAGTATCGAAAGATAGCCTGTCAATGCCTTGTCATAGGGTTCAAGGACGATCTAATAGCTCCTGCGTATCTCTGCCGTGAGGTGAGCGATTATATCCCCCATTGCAGATATGATGAGGTTGCCGGATGCGGGCACTACGGCTTTCTCGAAGAACCCGATGCAGTCAATGCCTTGATCATTAATTTCTTTCGCGGAACCTGACGCCGCACGGCGCCGCTTGCCTGCGCCGTCTAACCGGATACGAAGCCCTTCGTAAGTAAGTCGACAAGCTGGAAGAATTACCTGTCCACTGCGGCCAAATGGGGCATCAGCAAACTCGACGCCCGCCGCGGCCTGTTCAAAGGCGATGCCTGGCTCCCGCCTGGCCTCGAACCCGCCGGATAGCACAGCATGGCCGCAGCACCCGGACATGGATCTGGCCCATAGATCTCCTCATCATCTCGGCCCGTGCCTGGGAGGCGTGGCCCGGTGTGCCGGACGGCGGGCCAGGGACGAACGGCCGTCGGCGCCAGTTCGCATCTTCGCCGTGACCGGGCGGATCATGGGTACAGGCGGATCGGTGTTCAAACGGGAGGCAGGGTGTCTCGGATCGGGCGTCGCGTACGCGCGGCAGTCAATCCTGTATCGACTGCGGCTACCAGGTGGTGGTGCCATTCGGCCGTGCGTCACATGCTGACCGGTTATGGGCCGACGGCCAGGCAGCGGCGGTCCATCCGCCGTCGGATGATCCAGGGCGCCGGCGGCACGCCGTCCGCCGAGCAGATGAGAGCGCGTGCGGCAGCCATCGACCAGCTGCTTGACCGGGACGACCACGAAATGTAAGAAACACCGCTACACCGTTCCGAATGGCTGGCCCGGCTTCTCCTTTATGGTCCCGTTCATCCTCGTCACAGCAGGCCGTAGACGTCCGTCAGTGCACGGCGCCGCCAGCGGCTGCTGACAACGTGTAACGTGTCGTTACCGAGAGTCGTTAGGTCGTGCGCACTGGCTCGCAATAGGAGGACGGTAAGCAATGTCAGCCGGGGGAAATGACGGCACGGCGGCCGGTGCGGCGATGGCGGGTCATGCCCGCGCTGCTGATCTCGCTTGCAGCTGGGCTGGGCTGGGTGGGCTCGTCCGCCCCAGGCCCTCGGTGGGGTCGGCAAACCGGTGACTGCCAACGTCGCCCGCCTCGGCCTGGTCACGGTGACCCCGATCCGGATCGCCCCTAACACCGCTGGACCGCCGATCACGGTCGGAAGCTACCCGTAGGCCTGCGAAAGGAGCTACTACTGGTGACGAATCCATTTGAAGATCCGGAGGCCAGCTACGTCGTCCTGGTCAATGAAGAGGGACAGCACTCGCTCTGGCCAATCTTTGTCGACGTGCCCGATGGCTGGCAGGTGATTTTCGGGGAGGCGGGGCGTCAGGAGTGCCTCGAATTCATTGAGGATTCCTGGCGCGATATGCGCCCGAAGAGCCTGATCGAGGCCATGGAGAATAATCACGTCATGGAGAATGGCTGAGCCGCTGCGCTTGAGCGGCTTGCTTGGAGGGGTGGGAGTCTTCAACGGCACCACGCGGTGCTGCGCGGGCCGTGGTCTAGTGCCAGATGGCGAACAGGTCGGCGTCAGCTCGTTTCATGGCAGGCATGACTGCCTGGGCGGGCCCGGGAAAGTCCGAGGCTTGCCTTGACCACCCGCGTCAGCGTAGCCGCCGTCACCGCAGCGCTGCCGCCACGGCAGGCCCGGGCACGGTGGGCCGCCACTTATTGAGAAGTTATAGGAGCCGAACGATCGAGGTATTCAGGCATGTCTGGATCTGAATGTGAACGCAGGGAACTGATGGGCGGGCAGCTTGGTATCTGGAATGCCCAGCAGCTCAGTTCTGATGATTCTGCCTACAACATAGGTGAGTATCTGGAGATCCAGGGTGAGCTGGACATGGATCTCTTCGAAGTAGCCCTGCGGCGTACCGTCAGCGAGGCTGAGGCTCTCCATATCCGGATTGGCGGCGACGGCGGGGGACTGCGGCAGTATGTTGATAAGGCTGGCGACTGGCCGCTACATGTTATTGATGTCAGCTCTGCGACGGACCCGTGTGCTACCGCCGAGGACTGGATGCGGATGGATATGCGCCGTCCGGTCGATCTCCGGAGGGGGCCGCTCTTTACGCTGGCTGTGTTCAAGGTGGCACGGGGCCGGTTCTTCTGGTATCAGCGTGTTCACCATATCGCGGTCGACGGGTTCGGCGCCTCGATCTTTGCTGCCCGCCAGGCCCAGATTTACACATCGCTCCTAGCGGGTCGCCTGCCCGCGGAAGGGGCCCTGGGGCCGGTTTCGGTGCTGATGGACGCTGATTCTTCCTACCGGGCTTCGGCGGACTTCCGCCGGGACAGGGATTTCTGGCTTAATGTCCTGTCGGATGCCCCGGAAGCGGCTAGTATAAGCGGGCGGCACGTGCGGGTAGCGTGGCGCACGCCGATACGGCATGTGGATGATATCGGTCCTGATGATGCAGCGGATCTGAGAGCGGCTGCCCGGCGGCTGAAGACAAGCCTCGCTGGACTGAGCATTACTGCTGGCGCCGTCTATCTTCATCGCATCACCGGAGCGGAAGATATCGTCCTTGGCCTGCCTGTTCTTGGCAGGGTGGGGAGGCGGCCGCGCGGGATCCCGGGTATGACAGCTAATATCCTGCCTATCCGCCTCACGGTACGGCGTGGGATGTCTATTGAGGAGCTCGCGCGGCAGGCATCTAGGACTGCCCGTGATGCGCTGCGGCATCAGCGGTATCGATACGAGGATATTCTCAGGGATCTGAGGCTGGTTGATGGCGGCGCATTGTTCGGCCTGGTCGTCAATGTCATGTCTTTTGACTACGCAATACGGTTTGGCGAATCTCCTGCTATCGCACATAACCTTACTAACGGACCGGTCAGCGATTTGTCGATCGCCATTTATGATAGATCCGCTGATGGTAGTCTGCAGATTGCCTTTGACGCAAATCGCGATCTCTATAGCGTAGAATCTGGAAGGGATGTCGCCCGTCGTTTTAGAGCCGTTTTGAATTGGGTGATAACTGCTTCTCCTCACGACTACGTTGGCCGGGTGGAGGTGCTGGCTGCGGCTGAGCGGCGGGAGATCGTGGCGGGGTGGAATGACACCGCGCGTGCGGTGCCGGCGGTGACGCTGGGAGGGTTGTTCGAGGCGCAGGCGGCCCGGGCGCCGGGCGGGGTGGCGGTGGTGTGCGGCGCCGCGGAGGTGTCGTATGGCGAGCTGAACGGGCGGGCTAACCGGCTGGCGCGGGTGCTGGCGGCGCGGGGGGTGGGCCCGGAGTCGGTGGTCGCGGTGCTGCTGGAACGCGGCGCGGACCTGGTGGTGGCGCTGCTGGCGGTGGTGAAGGCCGGGGGCGCGTACCTGCCGGTGGATCCGGGTTACCCGGCGGAGCGGATCGCGTTCATGCTCGCTGACGCCGGGCCGGCCTGCGTGATCACGGCGGGCGGGCTGGCCGGGGGCCTGCCGGCCGGGGCATGGCGTGCCGGTGCTGGCGGTGGATTCCCCGGCCCTGGCCGGGGAGCTGGCCGGGGCTGATGACGGTGACCTGGGTGATGGTGACCGGGCGGGCCCGCTGCTGCCCGCCCACCCCGCGTATGTCATCTACACCTCCGGCTCCACCGGCCAGCCCAAAGGCGTCATCATCACCCACCAGGCGGTCGGTCGGCTGGTACGGGAGACCAACTACATCGAACTGAGCGGCGGTGATGTCGTTGGTCAGCTGGCGTCGGTGTCTTTCGATGCGGCCACTTTCGAGATCTGGGGTGCGCTGGTCAATGGCGCAGCCTTGGCGATCGCCCCTCCGGGGGGGGTGTCTGCCCTCGAGTTGCGCGGGTTTTTGTCTGCTCATCGGGTTACCACCTTGTGGTTAACGGCCGGGCTGTTCCACCAGGTGGTGGATATGGACGTCGAGGCGTTTCAGGGGGTGCGCCATCTGCTGGCCGGGGGGGAAGCGCTGTCAGTGCCGCACTGCCGGGCGGTGCTGGATCGGGTGCCTTCGGTCCGGCTGGTCAATGGATACGGGCCGACCGAGAACACCACTTTTACAACTACGCACGCACTGCGGGCGGTTGACCTGGAGCGTGGGTCTGGGGTGCCGATCGGGACGCCGATCGCTAATACGCGGGTGTTCGTGCTGGATGGGTTCCTGGAGCCGGTGCCGGCGGGGGTGGCGGGGGAGTTGTATGTGGCGGGTGCGGGGCTGGCGCGGGGGTATGCGGGGCGGGCGGGGCTGACCGGGGAGCGGTTTGTGGCGTGCCCGTTCGGGCCGGCCGGGGCGCGGATGTACCGGACCGGGGATGTGGCGCGGTGGGCCGCGGGCGGGGTGCTGGAGTTCTGCGGCCGGGCTGATGATCAGGTGAAGATCCGGGGGTTCCGGGTCGAGCCGGGTGAGGTGGAGGCGGTGCTGGCTGGCTGCCCGGGGGTGGGGCAGGCGGTGGTGGTGGCGCGGGAGGAGGCGCCGGGGGATAGGCGGCTGGTGGCTTACGTGGTCCCGGCCGGTGCCGGTGCCGGTGCCGGTGATGGCGGGGCCGGCGGCGGGGCTGGTGAGCTTGATAGCGGGCTGGGCGGGGTGGTGCGGGGGTTCGCGGCGGGGCGGCTGCCGGGGTTCATGGTGCCGTCGGCGGTGGTGGTGGTGGATGAGCTGCCGTTGACGGTGCACGGGAAGGTGGACCGGGCGGCGTTGCCGGCGCCGGATTACGCCGCGGGTGCGGGGGGGCGTGGCCCGGCGACGGCGGCGGAGGAGATTTTGTGCGGGGCGTTCGCGGCGGTCCTCGGGCTGGAGCCGGGGCGGGTGGGGGCCGAGGATAATTTCTTCGAGCTGGGCGGGCATTCGC
>CAVZGW010000002.1:0-51814 GCA_963774825.1 uncultured Actinomycetes bacterium
TTTAGGCAGATGTCCTCGAGAATTTAGGCAGATGTCCTCGAGAATTTAGATGGACGTGCCCCGAGAATCTAGATAGACGTCCCCGAGAAATGGAGGCGACGGTGAGCCTCGTCCCGTCAGCGGTCGAGTCGTCTCCCGTCGCGGAGCGCTCACCTGACCGGACCTGGTCCGGGGCGCGCTGGCTGATCCTGGGCCTCTATCTGCTCGGCGCGGTCGCGCTCACCTGGCGGCTGTGGGTCGACCCGGCGTCGCGCGCGCAGGTCGGCGACCCCGAGGACGTCGATCTGTTCGCCTGGTTCATGCGGTATGCGGCGACGGCGGTCGCCCACGGGCACCTGCCGGCGCTGGTCACGACCGCGATGAACGCACCCCGCGGCATCAACATGATGTGGAACACGTCGTTCCTGCTCCCCGGGGTGCTGCTGAGCCCGGTGACGCTGCTGCTCGGTCCCCAGGTCAGCCTCACGATCGCGCTGACGCTGGGCTTCGCCGGGTCGGCGGCCACCTTGTTCTGGGTGCTGCGCCGATGGGGGGCCAGCACCTGGCCGGCCGCCTTCGGCGGAGCGGTCTACGGGTTCTCCCCGGCGCTGGTGAATTCCGGCATCGGGCACTACCACATGCAGTTCGCGGTGCTGCCGCCGCTGATCATCGACGCGGCGCTGCGGATCGCTACCGGCCGCGGCAGCCCTGTCCGCAACGGCCTGTGGCTCGGCCTGCTGGCGGCCGCGCAGGTGTTCATCGGCGAGGAACTGCTGGCACTGACGGCCGTGGCCGGCCTGCTGCTCGTGGTGGTGCTGGCGGCCGGCAACCCGCGCGCCGTGCGCCCGCGGCTCAAGGGCGCCGTGGCCGGCCTGGCCACCGGGGCCGCGGTCGCGCTGGTGATCTGCGGCTATGCCCTGTGGGTGCAGCTTCACGGCCCGCTCACCCAGCACGGCAACCCGTGGATATCGGGCAACTTCACCAGCGACCTCACCGACCTGGTCAGCCCGGCCGGCAGCCTGCTCCTGCACACCCGGGCCAGCGCGGCGGCGGCGGCCTCGGGGCCCGGCCCGCTCCCGGACTACCTGGCCTACCTGGGCTGGCCGCTGCTGGCCGTCCTGGTGGCCGCCGCGGTCCGCTACTGGCGGGACGCGAGGGTCCGCGCGGCCGCCGTGACCTGGGCGGTCCTGGAAATCCTCAGCCTGGGCGGCGGCACCAGGATCTTGCTGCCCTGGCACTGGCTGCAGGGCCTGCCGGTGCTCGGCGAGGTCCTGCCGGACCGGTTCGCGATCCTGGCCGACGGGGCGGCCGCCGCGGTGCTCGCATTCTCGCTGGGCCTGGCGCGCTCGGCGGCGCCGGACGGGCCGGGCTCCGGCCGCCGCGCGTGGGCCCGCCGGAACTGGCCGTTCGCGGTGGCGGTGCTGGCGCTGGCGCCGCTGATCCCGCTGCCCATGCCGGCGGGCCCGGTCTCGCCGGTCCCGGCGGGCTGGCAGGCGACGTTCGCCCGGCTGCACCTGCCGGCCAACGCCCCCGTGCTGGTGGTCCCGGTGCCGTACGCGCACAGCCCGGCGCCGCTGCGCTGGCAGGCAGACGTCGGCGAACCCCGGTCGATCATGGGCGGCTGGTTTGTCGGCCCGGACGAGACCGGGCAGGCCGTCGTCGAGTACTTCGGCCCGGACGAGATGGAGACCACCACCGCGGCGTACCTGGACGACCTCTGGTCCGGATCAGCGACCCACACCGCGGGGATACCCCGCCCGCAGATCAAGGCGGCCATCGCGTACTGGCGGCCCGCCGCGGTGGTCGCGGTCACCGCCCCGCACTCGCCGCTGGCGCACGTCCTGTCCGGGTTCTTCGGCCGGCCTACCTTCCGGGAAGGCCGGGTGCTGGCCTGGCGCCTCTAGCTCAGCAGCCGGTCCGGCGCACGATCGTCAGCGCTCCGGTGTAGCGGAGCGGGATCTCCCGTGCCGAGCAGTATCCGTATTGCCGCAAGGTACGCAACGACTGCTGGTGGGCCCAGCGGGGGAAGGTGGCGCCGGGCACGTCGTACTCCAGCAGGAACACGACCTGGCTGCCCGGATGCGCGGCGAGGAACCTGGCCACGGCGCGCGGCGTGACGTAGCCGACGGCCAGGGTGCGGCCTGCCGGGATCGGCGGCCGGGCCGCGACCGCCGCCGGGAACCCCTGGTACTTGTCCATGTAGTACAGCCAAGGGGCGGCGTACCACGCCGGCGGGGTCCGGTCGGCCCGGATGATGACCAGGTCGCCTGGCGCGCCCGCCGTGCGAGCATCGGCGACCGCCGCCCTGGTGGCGCCGAACCAGGTCGGCGCCACCGCCAGCCTGCTGGTCTCGGCGAACGTCCGCACGGTGGACACCCCGGCCCCGGCCGCCGCAACGATGACCGCCACGCCGGCGACCATCGCGGCGGCCGCGCGCCACCACAGGCCAGTGGCCGGACGGGAGCCGCCTGCGACCAGCGGGCCGATCAGCGCCCGGGCCAGCCAGACCGCGCCGATCGCGCACAGGATGTAGAGCAGCGGCAGCACGAAGATGTTCACCCGGATCAGGCCGAACGGCCACCGCTGCACGGTGGACGCGGCGAGTTCGAGCAGCACGGCGCCGCCGGCCGCGGTGACCAGCGCCCGCCCGGCGGCATCCCGGACCGCCGCCACCAGCCCGGCGGCCAGCAGGATCACGGTGACGGCGGTCAGCACGGCGTCGGCGGCCGGCGGCGGGCGGTAGGACGGGGCGGCGTTGGCCGCGCCGCCGGCCACCCCGATGACCATCGACGGCACGTAGGACCCGAAGCCCGCGGCGGCGAAACGGAGGAACGGCCCGATCCCGTGCGGCGCGTAGTTGGCCGTGAAGAACCCGGTGCCGGCCACCCCCGCCTGCGGGGACGCGAACGCCACGTAGTGGACCAGCGCGATCACCCCGGCCAGGAGGGCCCCGGCGACGCGCCACCCCCCCTGGTCGCGGCCGCGGACCGTCCGGACCAGGTCCAGCACCAGCAGGGGCCCGGCCACCAGCAGGTTCGGCAGCGAGAAGACGCAGGTCAGGCCCAGCGCCGCGTACAGCCCGATGAGCTGGGCCCGGCGCCAGGTGGTGCGCTGCGCCAGCAGGTACACGGCGACGGCCACGACCGCGAACAGCGCCTCGTAGGAGTACGACTTGAGCTGCAGCGCGTAGTTCACGATCCAGCCGTTGGCCAGCAGCAGGGCCGCCGCGCAGAAGCTCACCACGGGGCCGAGCCAGCGCCGGCCCAGCAGATAAGTCGCCACGCCGAGCAGCGGCAGGGCCGCAAACATGGGGGCGCGTAGGCCGGCCTCGGTGTCGCCGAGCACCAGGCGCGCCGCGGTCTCGATGCCCACCCAGCCCAGGGACAGCGGGGCCGCGGCCGTGCTCAGTCGGGACAGGAACGCGCCGCCCTGGGCGATCTCGTAGGCCCGCGACGCCTCGTCGTAATAGAACGGCCTGGTCAGCAGGTGCCGCAGGAAGAACTCGATCACCCCGGCCGCAACGACGAGGCAGGCGACGCCCAGCAGGTCACCGGCACCGAAGCGGCAGCGACGCCGGATGGCGGGCTCGGTGGCCGATGTCATTGCGGGCCCAGCCGGGCGGGTTCGGGGGACGCGCACGCCGACGATCCTACGTTCCGGCACCCGGCGCAAGCTTGGCGCACTCCATGCCGCGGTGCCCGCGCAGGCTGGCCGCCAGCGCCTAAAATACGGCAAGGTACGGGGGGCGACCTACCGGAGCGGAAACCGCCTAGCATCCCTTCTGCTACGGTGATTGCCTCGGACGAGCACCTTACTAAGGGAGATTCCCGATATAATGGCCGAAACTACGACTACGACGAAGCCGAAGTCCCGTTCCGAGGCCGCCCATTCGGCCTACGAGGAGCTCGGGGCGCGGTTCGAGGAGAACGATCCCCGCGACCAGTACACGTACATGTACTCGAAGCTGCGGAGCGACTACACGCTGATGGAGCGCGTGGGGATGGACGGCAAGTCGGTCCTCAACGTCGGCTGCTCGTTTCCCATCGACGAGATCTACTACGCCCGGAAGATCGGCCACTGGACGGCGATCGACCTCAGCCCCGAGTCCATCAAGGGCGCCGAGACGATCCTGAAGCGTGAGCTGCACCCCGACCTGGCCGCGAAGTTCACGTTCGACGTGGCGGACGCGTGCGACCTGCCGTACGAGGACGGGACGTTCGACGTAGCGGTCTCCATGTCCACGATCGACCACATCCCGTCCCCCGAAGGACGGCAGAAGGCCGTCGACGAGATGGCCCGCACCACCAAGCCAGGCGGCCACGTGATCATCACTGTGCCCAACTGGTGGAACCCGCCCTACGCGCTGGGGATCTGGAAGATGACCAGGGAGAAGACGCTGCACTACGGCTACGCGCACCTCTTCTCGCCGATCGAGATCCGCAAGATGGCACAGAGTGCCGGCCTGCGGCCGGTCTCGTTCGCCTCCAGCATCGCCCCGCTGGATGATGTATGGCTCCCTGGCTACCCGGCCCCGGTGAGATGGGGCGCGAAGCTGGAGTTCCGGATCCACCGGACGCTCGGATACCTCGGGCGGCGCGTCGGGTATGCATTCGAGAAGCCGATCAGATAGGAATGTCGCGTTCCGGGCCCGTTCGCCCGACCCCTGCCAGCGGGGCGGACGGGCTGGTGGCGGCTGATCCGCAGTCGTCGGGTGACCGGCCGCAGGGGGGCCCGGTATCCGCAGCGGATGCTGCCGGTCCGGATGGCCTAGGAGAGGCCCAGGTTCCGGCCGGGGCTGCCGGAAGCGCCGCCTCGCCTGTTGCGCGCTGGCTCGCCAGGCTCGTGCGCCTGATGAGGTCGAAGGCTGTCCGATTCGGCTTCCTGGCGCTGGTGCTGGCGCTGCTGGGCCTGGCCCTGTACGGTCAGGCGGGCACGCTCTGGCACGAGGTCCAGCGGCTGTCCTGGCCGATCGTGCTGCTCGCGTTCGTGCTGAGCCTGTGCGGTCTGATCTGCAGCCTCATGGTCTGGCGCGAGGTGCTCGCCGACCTTGGCACGCGGCTGTCGCTCTCCGAGGCCTGGCGGATCAACTTCATCGGCCAGCTGGCGAAGTACATACCCGGCAGCATCTGGCCGGTGCTAGCCCAGTCGGAGCTCGGGGCCGACCGCGGCATCCCGCGCAGCAGGTCCGCCCTGTCCCTCCTGGTCTGCTACGCCGTGATGACCATCTCCGGCGCGGTGGTCGCCGCGATCACGCTGCCGTTCGCGCGGGCCGCGTCGGTCGCCCAGTACTTCTGGATCCTGTTCCTGGTCCCGGTCGGCATTGCGGCGCTGTCACCGCCGGTGCTGAACCGGATGCTCCGCCTCGTGCTGCGGCTGGCGCGGCAGCCCTCGCTGGAGCAGGGCGTGAGCTACCGGGGGCTGGCGCGGACCATGGCCTGGGCCATCGCCGGCTGGTCTTGCAACGGCCTCATGGTCTACCTGTTGATGCGGCAGCTGGCCGGGCATCATCAGGGCACCCTTCTGGTCTCGGTCGGGGCCTACTCGCTGTCCTGGTCCATCGGCTTCCTGGCGGTGTTCGCCCCGGCCGGGGCGGGCGTCCGGGAAGCAGTGATGATCGCGGTCCTGCACACGCAGACCACCACCGCGATCGCCCTCACCGTCGCCCTGGTGAGCCGGGCGCTCTCGGTCGTGGCCGACGCCGCCACCGGGGCCGCCGCCTCCGCGCTGGTGGGCCGGCGCCGCCTGGCGCAGCTGCGGGCCGAGCGCAGGTACGCCGACCCCGGCTCCGGCCCGGCCGGCCCCGGCTGATATCGGTCAGCTGATCTCGACCGACGCCCCCGCCTCGGCCGGCGCCTCGCCTTCCGCGTCCTCGGCGCCGTCGTCGGTGAGCAGCGACCGCTGGAACTGGTCCAGGTCGATCTCGGCGCCGAGCCGGATGCTCTCCTGGGCCGCGAACACGCACAGCGTGGCCAGCGAGGAGCCCTCCCAGGACAGCAGGTGGTTGGGCTCGCCCCGTACCGCGCGGACGAACTGCTCGAGCTCCTCGGCGTGGCCCATGGACTTGTGCAGGCCGCTGCCCTTGCTGCGCGGCTTGCCCCCGCCGTACTCGGTCAGCTTCCCGAAGTCGTCCAGGATCGCCACCTGGCCCCGGGCGAACACCGACAGCCGCTCCCGGGGGAAACCAGGGACGCCGGACTCGTTGAACATCACCGTGGCGGCGGCCCCGTCGTAGTGCAGGGTCACCGAGAAGTTGCACAGCGTGCGGAGATCGTCGGGCAGCTTGCCCAGGGCCCGGGCGGTCACCGATACCGGGCGCTTGCCGATCAGCAGGTTGCACAGGTCGATGAAGTGCTCCCCCTCGCTGATCAGCCGGCCGCCACCGTCCACCGGGTCGAGGCTCCAGTGCTCGGCGGGCAGCGGCTGCTGGGCGATCACGTACTCGACGAAGTCGACCGGGGCCTTCATCGACTTGCGCAGGTCGTCCACGAGCGGGGAGTAGCGGCGGTTGAGGCCCAGCGTTACCAGCGTCGGCTGCTTCTCCATCAGCCGGAGCAGCTCGCCGAAGTCGTCCAGCTTGGTGACCATCGGCTTCTCGATGAACACGGCCTTGCCGGCCGAGATCGCCGCCCGGACGTGCTCGTAGTGGTCCGGCTGGTTCGAGCAGATCATCACCGCGTCGGTGCCCTCGTCCGCGAGCACCTCGCCGACGTCGGTCGTAATCATCGTGGCGCCGAGGCTCTTGGCCGAGACCGAGGCGTTGCGCCCGGTCGCTGACGCGATGCCGCGGATGTCGACGTCCTTGATGGACTTGAGGTTGGGCAGGTGCATGCCGAGGACATGGTTGCCGAACCCGATGAGTGAGACCCCGACCTTGCCGTCACGCTTGCGCCGCGGGCTGATCTGGACCGTCTGGCTGCGGTCCGGGTCGGAGCCGTACGAGATCAGCGCGGCCACGCCGGGCAGCGTCTTCTCGCGGATGGCGTCGAACGGCTCCTGGGCGCGCTCGACCGGGTAGACCCCGGCTATCAGCGGCTCCGGGTTGACCGCGCCGGTGGCGACCATGCGGATGAACTCCTCGAGGTTGCGCTTCTCCGTCCACCGGACATACCCGAACGGGTAGTCGAGACGGCCCTTCTCGTAGCCGGTGTGGTAGCTCCCCGGGCCGTACGCGCGCGAGTAGCGCAGGTCGATCTCGCGGTACAGGAAGTTCTTAGGGTGAATGTCGAGCTTGACGTAGCCGACGATGACCACGCGGCCCTGCCGCCGGGTGATCTCCATCGCCGAGTTGATGATCTCCGGCGAGTCCGAGCTGGCGCAGATGATCGTGGCGTCGACGCCGTTCTTGCCGGTGAAATCGTTGATGCGCCGCTTCCAGTCGGGATCGGACGGGTTGATCACCAGGGCGGCACCGGCCGCGGTGGCCAGCTCGTTCGCCTTCTGGTTGATGTCGATCCCGACCACGACGCATCCGGCTGCCTTGGCGATGCTGGCGCACAACTGGCCGACCAGGCCAAGGCCGTAGATGGCGACGGCCTCGCCGAACTTGCAGGTCGGCGCGCCGGAGGGACTGCATGGCGATGCCGCCGACCGTGACGAACGCCGCGTGCCGCAGGTCGACGCTGTCCGGGACCGGCACCACGTGGCTGATCGAGGGGGCCGCCACCTCGGCGTGGCCGCTCGCCGCGTAGGCCACGGTCTGGCCGATCTCCAGCCCTGCCACGCGGTCGCCGATGGCCAGCACCGTGCCCGCGCCGCTATAGCCGATCTCCCGAGGGGTAACCATCTCGTGCCAGACCCGCCGCGCGGTCTGGCTGGGCCCGGTGGCGAGGATGGTCTGCTTGACCACGTTCCGCATCCAGGGATCGGAGATGGTCTGGCGCACAAGTTCGGTCGGCGTCTTGGCGAGCGTCCCCATCTCCGTGCCCGAGCTGATGAGCGAATAGTGGCTCTGCACCAGTACCTGATCCGGTCCCATATGCGGGACGGGAAGGTCGGCGACCAGGACCCGTCCGCGCCGATCGATCACCCTGCGGAACACCTGCTTCATGCCGACCTCAACCTGCTTTCGGTTCGCGTTCCACCGGCCGCATGTCGAGCGGCCAGAGCTGCCCAATTTGTCAGTGCGCCACGGTACCAGAGTCAATCCGCTATTACAGTGGTCGCTGAGGTCCCGGAGCGGGAAGTGCGCCGAGGGCAAACCAGGCGCAAGGCCAAACGCGCGACCGCCTGCTGCTAATCTTTACCGGTACTTCGAAGCCCTTTAGCCCACTGGACGTCTGCGCCAGGCCCAGGCCCGCTCTCCTCGCTCTGGGTTTCCGAGCGCCAGCAGATCCGAGGTTATCACCGCCATGACAGAAGACCGAGCCACGGCCCAGCCGCGGGGCCGGGACACATCTGGACGTGCTCGACCGGGTCCTGCAGACGGCCCGGTCGGCCAACTACGAGGGGTACTCCAAGCACGACGGGCTGAACTCGCCCCTGCTGGCCTTCCTGGCCGGCAGCTCCAGGCTGACCAGGCTCGGGGCGATCCAGGTCGTGACCCGCAGCCCGGTCGACATCCGGCCCCTGGTGGGCGTGCGCAAGGCGCGGAACGCCAAGGGGCTCTCACTGTTCGCCCGGGCCCTGCTGGCCCGGCACCGGATGACCGGGTCGGCCGACGACGCCGCGGAGGCGCGCGGGCTGCTGGACTGGCTGATCGACCACCCCGCGCCGAGGATTCGACGGGCTGTGCTGGGGCTACCCCTATCCCTGGCAGGACGTCGGGTTCTTCGCCCCGCGGGACTTCCCGAACCGGGTGGTCACGGCCCATTCGTCGGCCAGGCCCTGGTCGACGGGTACGAGACGCTGCGGGATGACCGCTACCTGGACGCCGCCAGCCGGGCCGTCTGGTTCCTGCTCGAGGCCCCGAAGACGCTGTTCGAGGACGCCGACCGGCGCTGCGTCAGCTACGTGCCGTCGACCGGAACATCGACTGGATCGTCATGGACGTCTCGGCCCTGGCCGGGGCCATGGCGGCGCGGGTGGGCGCGATCACCGGCGATGCCGACCTGATCCGCGCAGGGCGGCCGGCTCGTCCGTTACGTGGTCTCCAAGCAGACCGACGAGGGCGCCTGGTTCTACGCCGACCCGCCGTCGGCCAGCCACATCACCCACGACAACTACCACACCGGCTTCATCCTCGACGCGATCCAGCAGTACGGGATGTCGGCGGGCAGCGACGAGTTCGACGCCCGCCTACCGCCGGGGCATCGACTTCTACGAGCGGCGGCTGTTCGAGCCGAACGGCGCGGCCAGGTTCATGAGCGATCGCCTGTACCCGATCGACATCCACGGGTGCGCCCAGGGGATCATCACGTTCTCGCTGCAGCAGCGGCACTTCGGGCGACCGGCGCCGCGACCGCCACCCGGGTGCTGCGAATGGACGCTCGGCAACATGTGGGACCCGGCCAGCGGGTGGTTCTACTACCAGCGGCGGCGGGAATACCGGACTCGTATCCGGGAGCTGCGCTGGTGCCAGGGCTGGATGTCGCGGGCGCTGGCCTGCTACCTGGAGAACTGCGACGAGAGGGCGACAGCGTGAAGGGATTCCCCGGCCGCGAGCTGTCGCTCGACCCGGGCCGCAGCAAGTTCGAGCGGATGTACGCGAACCTGCTCGGCGCGCCGGCCAACGGGCTGCGGATCCGGCTGCGCCGGGTGCTGCCTGCCACCGAGGGCTCCTACCGGACGATCCTCGACGCCGGCTGCGGCTCCGGGGTGTTCAGCTTCGAACTGGCCAAGCGGCACCCGCGGGCGCAGGTCATCGGCGTCGAGCAGTGAGCCCGACCTGGTCGCCCGGGCCAACGAGATCGCCCGGCGGGCGCAGCCTGACCAACTGCACTTCCAGCAGGGCGACGTCACCAAGCTCGACTTCGAGGACGCATTCGACCTGGTGGTAAGCGTCGACAACCTCGAGCACGTCGAGGACGACATCGCGGCCATGCGCACGCTGCTGCAGGCGCTGCGCCCCGGCGGGCGGCTGGTGGTCCACGTGCCCGGCTACGAGCGGCGGTGGATCTTGTTCGGCCGCCGGGTCAACTTCGACGTCCCCGGGCACGTCCGCCCCGGGTACAGGGCCGAGGACCTGGTGCGCAAGCTGCGGGAGGCCGGGTTCCAGGTCACCGCCCACCAGTACACCTACGGGCCGCTGGAGACCTTGACCAACAACATCTCCTACCTGATCACCGGGGCCGACCAACGCCGCAAGCTGCAGTACGCGGCGGTGTTCCCGGTGCTGCTCGCCGTCTCCTACCTCGGCAAGTTCTCCCGGCCCCGGTGGGGCGCGGGTGTCCTGGCCGTGGCCCGGCGCCCCGAGCAGGCCGCGCCCGGCGATGCCGCCGCCTCCGGCATGCTCCGCCGCCCCGGCCATAGCTCCGCCGCGCCCGGCCATAAGGCCTCTTGATCGCGTGCGCGTCCTCATCGACATCCTGCATCCGGCTCACGTCCATTTTTTCCGGAACTTTTACTGCGGAGATGGAAAGCCGCGGACACAGCGTCTGCATCACCGCCCGGGATAAGGACCGTTCCGTCGAACTGCTGCGCGCGTTTGATCTTCCGTACCAGCAGATCTCACAGCAGAAAAGCGGCGGCCGGACTTGCGGTCGAGATGGCCCAGCGGACGCCGCGCCTGATGAAGGTCATGCGCACGTTCAAGCCGGACGTGATGACCGGGATCATGGGCCCTTCGATCGCGCTGGCTGGCGCCCTGCGGAGAGTCCCTGCGGTGGTGTTCTACGACACGGAGTTCGCCGTGCAGACCAACCGGATCGTGTACCCGCTTGCGTACAGCGTGTGCACTCCGGACTGCTACCAGGGCGCGGTCCGGGGCCGCCACCTGCAGTACGCCGGGTATCACGAGCTCGCCTACCTGCACCCGAACCGGTTCCGGCCAGATCCTGCGGTGCTGGCCGACTTCGGAGTCAGCCCTGACGAGCCTTACTCGATCGTGCGGTTCGTGTCCTGGCAGGCCGTCCACGACCGCCGGGAGCGCGGCCTGTCGGCCAAGCAGAAGCGACACCTGGTCGAGGTTCTCCAGCGCCGCGGACGAGTGCTGATCTCCTCCGAGACCCCGCTCACCCCCGACCTCGCGGACCTGGCTGTCCGGGGCCGCGTGGATCAGATCCACCACCTGATCGCCCATGCCAAGATCGTAGTGGGGGAGTCGGCCACGATGTCCTCAGAGGCGGCAGTGCTGGGGGTGCCGGCGGTGTTCATCGCGACCACGGGGCGGGGCTACACCGACGACGAGGAGCGGCGGTACGGGCTTGTCCGGCACTTCACCGAGGACCAGTACGATATGGCCTTGTCCGCGATCGACGAGGTACTCGCGGAGCCTGCCCTCACCTGGCGGACTGCTCGTCAGCGGCTGCTCGACGAGAAGATCGATGTCACCGCGTGGATGGCCGACTATTTCGAGGCCTCCTTCGCGGGTGCCCGATGACCCCGCGCAGCAGGGAACGGTAACAGCCGGTGTGCGGGATAGCGGGCACGTGGGGTTTCGGTGATCAGGCGCTCGTGCGGGCCATGACCGACGCCATCGCCCACCGGGGACCCGACGGGGACGGCTTCTACAGCGACGAGCGACGTCCATCTCGGCAATCGCCGGCTGGCCATCCAGGATGTGCCGGGCGGTGCTCAGCCGATGGCCGGCGAAGATGGCTCTGTCGTCGTCGTCTACAACGGCGAGATCTACAACTACCCCGAGCTTCGGGACATGGTGCTGGCTCGCGGCCACCAGCTGATGACCCACTGCGACACCGAGATCCTGCCCCACCTCTACGAGGACGAGGGGATCGGCTTCGCGGCCCGGCTCAACGGGATCTTCGCCTTCGCCCTGTTCGACCGGGCGCGCCGCAAGCTCTTCCTGGCCCGGGATCCCCTCGGGGTGAAGCCCCTGGTGTACTCGATCCGGGACGGCTTGCTGGCCTTCGGGTCCGAGGCCAAGGCGGTGCTCGCGAGCGGGCTCGTCCAGGCCGAACTCGACGAGGCGAGCCTCCATCTGTCGATGAACGTCCGTTACGTCCCCGGACATCGGACGTTCTTCCGGGATATCAGCCGCCTGCCGCCGGGCCATGTGCTCGAGTTCGCCGAAGGGCAGGCCAGGCTGCAGCCGTACGCGGCGATCGACTGGACGCCGGACCAGGCCCCGAGCACCGGCGACTGGCTCGAGGGGATCAGGTTTCACTACCAGCAAGCAGTCAAGCGGCAGCTCATCTCGGATGTGCCGGTCGGTGTCTCACTGTCCGGCGGCATCGACTCGAGTTCCATCGTGGCCATGCTCCGGCGCGCCACGAGCGGCCCCATCAAGACGTTCAGCCTCGGCTTCGACGAGCCGACCGACGAGACCGACGACGCCAGGTTCGTGGCGCGCACCTTCGGTACCGAGCACCAGGAAGTGGTGCTGCACGAGCCGGCCCTCGCCTACCTGGCGGATGCCATCTGGCATACCGAGGAGCCCAAGGTCAACTCGCTGCAGCTGTACCTGCTGCACCGGTTCATCGGCGAGCACGTGTCGCGTGGTGCTGTCCGGGCTCGGCGGTGACGAACTATTCGCCGGCTACGACATCTACGGCTACCTGCTGCGCACCGGGAGGCTCCGGCGCGGGGCGCTCGGCGGCGCGGCCCGCGCCCTGGCACCAGCCCTGGACTGGGCGGCGCGCCGGTCCGCCGGACTGGGCCGCCCGGAACTCGATCTGGCCACCCGCAAGCTCGAGTGGCTTGCGGCCGCCGGGGACGGGGCTCGCAACTACCTGTTGCTCCGCAATGCCTGGGACTTCAACCCCGCGCTGCTGCGCCGCGTGTACACGCCCGATTTCGCCGAGCGGCTCACGGTATCCACCCGGGACGAGTACGGCGGCTACTTCGACGACGAGCGGCCGCTGGAGAGTCAGGCTCTGCGGGCCGAATTCGCGACCAAGATGGTGTGCGACCTGCTGCACAACGAGGACACCATGTCGATGGCGCATTCCGTGGAGTCCCGCGTCCCGCTGCTCGACCTCGATCTGGTCCGGTTCGCGGCCCGCATCCCAGATGGCGTCCGCTTCGCCGGCGGCCCCAAGGGGCTGCTCAAGGAGTCGCTGGCCGGGGTGCTGCCCGACCGCGTCCTGCACAAGCGGAAATGGGGCTTCACCTTTGATCCCGTCGAGCAGTACCAGAAGGATCTCGGGCCCATGGTCCGGGAGCAGCTGTCACCGGATCGGCTGCGACAATCCGGTATCTTCAATCCTGGGTTCGTCGCGGCTGTGCTCAAGGCACCGCCGCATCAGCGCCTCCGCTGGCATTACTTCCTGCTCTGGCAGATGATCGGCGTCGAGACCTGGCTCGCGACGTTCACCCAGCGCCGGTCCGCGCCAGCCGGTGCCAGCCCGTCCGGCCGCCGAAGGAGCATGACGCCATGAAACCCTTGCACGGCAGCACCGTTGACACGGTCCATGACTTCTGGCAGGCGCATGTCAACAACGAGTACTACACCGCCGCCGCCAGGGCCTCGGACTCGTATTTCGGCGAGATCGAGGAGCGCAGGTACAGCACGCACTATCACCTGCCTGAGTTGTTCGCGTCGATGGCCGGTGCGGATCGCAGGTTGCTCGAGGTGGGCTGCGGCATTGGCGTCGACAGCATCCAGCTCGCTAATCGGGGCTTTCAGGTGACAGCGGTCGACCTGACGGAGAACGCCCTCGCGGTGGCCAAGCAGTTCGCCGCGCGCCGCGGGGTCACGATCGACTTCCGGCTCGGAAACGCCGAGGGACTCGACTTCCCCGACCAGGCCTTCGACGCCGTTTACTCGTTCGGCGTGCTCCACCACACCCCGGACATCGAACGATCCGTGGCCGAGGTGCGCCGGGTCCTGCGGCCCGGCGGGACGGCTTACGTGATGCTGTACCACCGGGACTCGCTGGTCAACCTCGTGCATCGGACGCTGCGGCTGCCGTACGAGTCGCCGAGCGACCGGAAAGACCACTGCCCGGTCGTCTACACGTTCAGCCGCGGGGGCGCTCGCAGGCTATTCCGCGATTTCTCGACGCGTGGAGGTCCATTCGGACTACCCGTTCACTTACGGCTTCGGGCCGCTCGCCACGAAGCTGCCACTCGTCGTCCGGCGCCGGCTCGGCCGGGCCATCGGCTGGCATCTGATGATTACCGCCGTACGATGACAGCCGCTCACCAGCCCGGTGCTGTGAGCGCGCCAGTACGGTGCTGTGAGCGCGCCAGTACGGTGCCGCAGCCTCAGTCAGCCAGCGTGTGCCGGAAGTACTCGACGGTTCGCTCAGCCCCTCCTCCAGCGGCACGGTCGGCTCCCAGCCCAGCAGCTCGCTGGCGCGGCTGATGTCGGGCTTGCGCCGCACCGGATCGTCAGAGGGTAGCGGCCGGTGCTCGATCGGGCTATCGCTGCCGACTAGGGCCAGGACCTTCTTGGCCAGCTCGAGCATCGTGAACTCGCCGGGATTGCCGAGGTTGACCGGACCGGTGACCTCCGGCGGCGAGTTCATCAGCCGCGATCAGGCCTTCGACCATGTCGTCGACGTAGCAGAACGAGCTGGTCTGCGAGCCGTCGCCAAAGACGGTGAGCGGCTCTCCCCGCAGGGCCTGGACGATGAAGCTCGACACCACGCGGCCGTCGTTCGGGCAGCATGTTCGGGCCGTAGGTGTTGAAGATCCGCGCGACCTTGATCGGCAGCTTGTGCTGGCGGTAGTAGTCGAAGAACAGAGTCTCCGCGCACCGCTTGCCTTCGTCGTAGCAGGACCGGATGCCAATCGGGTTTACGTTGCCCCAGTACGACTCCGACTGCGGGTGCACGGCCGGGTCGCCGTACACCTCAGAGGTCGAGGCGAGCAGGATCCGCGCGCCCAGTCGCTTGGCCAGCCCGAGCATGTTGATCGATCCGTGCACGCAGGTCTTCGTCGTCTGCACCGGGTCTCGCTGGTAGAAGACCGGCGAGGCCGGGCAGGCGAGATGATAGATCTGGTCGACCTCGACGTAGAGCGGGAACGTCACGTCATGGCGCATCAGCTCGAAGCGGGGCTCGTCGAGCAGGTCGAGGACGTTGTGCCGCGTGCTGGAGTAGAAGTTGTCCACCACGAGCACGTCATGACCCTGCGCCGAGCAAAGCCCGGCAAAGGTGCGAACCGATGAAACCCGAGCCGCCGGTCACCAGGATCCGCTGAGGCGCGGCATCCGGCGTCACCGGACGACTTCGCGTCGAGGTCGAGATCACAGAAACCCCCTTCGGCTGGCTGGCCGGCGCCCGCGGTGCCTGCCAGCCAGGCCGCAATCTATCGGTTTGAGAGACCTTTCCTCACATCGCCCCTCGACCTGTCCCGTAAGCTGCGGACCGTGAAGCTGTCGATCCTGATGCCTGTTTACAACGAGCGCGCGACACTGGTCAACGCGATCAAGGAGGTCCTCAACGTCGACTTCCCCTGTGAGATGGAGCTTGTCGTCGTCGACGACGGCAGCACGGATGGTACCAGGGACCTGTACCCATCCCTCGGTTACGACCCGCGGGTGAAGCTGCACATGCACCAGAGCAACCGGGGCAAGGGCGCGGCGATCCGCACGGCAGCAGCCCGGGCCACCGGCGATTACCTGATCATGTGCGACGCTGACCTGGAGTACTCGCCGGCCGAGATCCCCTCGCTGCTCGCGCCCGTGCTCGCCGGCGATGTCGAGGTCGTGTACGGCACCAGGACCTTCGGCAGCCACAACGCCTACTCCTACGTGTATGTGCTGGGCAACAAGAGCGTGACGACCTTGGCGAACGTGCTGTTCAACTGCTATATCAGCGACCTCGAGACCTGCTTCAAGCTCATCCCCACCGCCTTGTACCGTGACCTTCGCATCCGCGCGACCGGATTCGGCATGGAGGCCGAGATCACCGGAAGCTGCTGCGCCGCGGAATCCGGCCTTTCGAGGTTCCGATCAGCTACAAGGCCCGCAGCCGGGACGCCGGGAAGAAGCTCACCTGGCGCGACGGGGCGGAAGCGGTGTGGATCCTGATGCGGGAGCGGCTCGCGGCCCGTCCCGCCCAGCCGGAAGCCGCGGTGCGGCATTCTGACCCGCCTGGCTGTTAGAAGAGCCGGAGTGCGCCATCGCCGGTTCCGCGCATCGTGTCGTAGTCGATGACCACGCAGTCGATCGCCGCGGGCCCGGCGAGCACGCGGGCTTGTGGCTTGATCTCCTGCGCGGCGAACACGCCCGGACCGGCCCAGCAGCGGGTCGCGATCCAGCCGTTCGAGATAGCGGGTGAGCTGCTCGACCCCGTCGATCTCGCCGCGCCGCTTGATCTCGACCGCGACGCTGCGCAACTCGAGTCCCTGCACATGAGGTCAACCGGGCCGATGTCGGTGGGGTACTCGCGGCGGCATCAGCCGCCAGCCCTCGCCGAGCACTTGCAATCTGCGGCGAGCAGTATCTGCAGATGCGCCTCGACGCCGTCCTTGACCAGGCCGGGTTCGACGCCGAGGTCGAATGAGGTGTCGCTGATGATCTCCTCGATATCGATAGTCAGCGTCTCGCCCGACTTCCCCGTCACGACCCAGCGGACGGCCTCCTGCGCAAGGCGGCAGGGTGGTGACATCCAGTTCAGCGGCTTATAGGAACCCCCGTCTGAATGCACGAGCACAGAGCCGTCCGCCTTGACGATGAGCAGGCGCACCGCCGACGGCAGATGCGCGGACAGCCGCCCCGCGTAGTTGACGCCGCACCGGGCGATGACGAGCCGCACGAGAGCCAACTGTAACCGGCCCGGGATGTGCGCGGCTGGCGGGCTCTACAGCTTGGCGACGTCCCGTGAAATATCACGCCCGTCCCCGCCGGGCGCCGCGGCGTCGCCGGCGAGTAGGCGTGGTCCCGCAGGGGCAGGTCCTTCAGGAACCAGGTGAGGGCGAAGGCCACCAGGGCGATCGGCGCGCCGATCAGGAAGACGGCATGGAGCGAGTCGCTGAACGCCAGGACGTAGCCGTGGTGGATGGCGGGCGGGAGCGCGTCGAGCTGGGCGGGGCTGGCCGAGACGTTGCTGCCGTGAACGGCCCGCAGCGCGGACGGCGGAAGGTATTTCGGCAGGTTGGCGGCGAGGCGGTTGTTGAAGATCGCCCCGAAGACGGCGACGCCGAACGCGCCGCCGATCGAGCGGAAGAACGTCGAGGAGGAGGTCGCCGTGCCGAGCTGGCTGCTGGGGCACCGCGTTCTGCACGGCGACGACGAGGACCTGCATGACGCAGCCGATGCCCAGGCCGAGGACGAACATGTAGACCGACGAGACGGCCAGCGGGGTCGACGGCGTCAGCAGCGAGAACAGGAAAAGCCCGACGGACATCACGCGCGGTGCCGAGGACCGGGAAGATCTTGTATCTGCCCCATCTGGTCACGAGCCGCCCGCTGATGATGAACGTGACGAGCATCCCGCAGACCAGCGGCAGCAGCTGCAGGCCCGAGCTCGTCGGCGTGGCGGCGTGCACCGTCTGGAGGTACAGCGGGATGTAGATGATCGCGCCGAACATCACGAAGCCGACGATGAACCCGATCGAGTTCGACACCGAGAACACCGAGATCCGGAACAGCCCGAGCGGAATGATCGGCTCGGCGGCGCGTAGCTCCGCCCAGCAGAACAGGGCGACGAGCACCACCGCGGCCGCGGCGAGCGCAGATGATCGGCGCCGAACCCCAGGCGTAGGTCGTGCCGCCCCAGGTCGTGAGCAGGATGATGGCGGTCACCGCCCCGCCGAGCAGGCGCAGTTCCCAGGAAGTCGATCGCGTGATGGGTGCGCTTGCGCGGCAGGTGGAGCACGACCGCGATGACGGCGAGCGCGACGATGCCGATCGGCAGGTTGATGTAGAAGACCCACCGCCAGCTCAGGTGCTGGGTGATGAAGCCGCCGGCGAGCGGCCCGATGACACTGGAGAGGCCGAAGACCGCGCCGAAGTAACCCATGTAGCGGCCGCGCTGGCGGGGGCTCACGATGTCGCCGATGATCGCCTGGGCGCCGACCATCAGCCCGCCGGCGCCGATGCCCTGCAGCGCCCGGAACCCGATCAGCTCGGCCATGTCCCGCGAGAGCCCGGACAGCGCCGAGCCGACGAGGAAGATGACGATCGCCGCCTGGAAGAGCTTCTTCCGGCCGTAGAGGTCGCCGAGCTTGCCCCACAGCGGGGTCGAGATCGTCGAGGTCAGCAGGTAGGCGGTCACCACCCAGGACAGGTGGTTCAGGCCGTGCAGGTCGCCCGCGATCGTCGGCAGCGCGGTGGCGACGATCGTCTGGTCCAGCGCCGCCAGGAGCATGCCGAGCATCAGCGCCCCGAGGATCACCAGGATCCTGCGGTGCTCTGCCGCACTGCTGATCTCGTCGGTCTCGGGACCGCCACGAACCCGCCACTGAACCCGTCACCGGACCTGCCGCAGGGGCCACCGGGCCGCGAGGCTCAGCCATCGAGGTTCTCCAGGTGCCGTGTCGACGTCGCCGTTGAACTGGCGGAGCAGCCGCGCGAACTCGATCTGCTCGGCCTCGGGCCAGCCGGCCAGAAGCCTCGTCAGCCACGCCCGGCGGGCGGCAAGGAACCGGTTGACCGTCCGGCGGCCCTGGGCGGTGAGCCGCAGCCGGGTCGCCCTCCCGTCCTGGGTGTCCCGGGTCCGGCTGACCAGGCCCGACCGTTCGAGCTGCTGCGCCTTCCGCGTCACCGCGGGAGCGTCGATGCGCAGCTGCTCGGCCAGATCCGTCAGCCGCAGGCCCGTCCCGCCAGCATGCAGTACATACAGGACAGGCCAGGCCGGCCTGATCGACATCGACACGCGCCTCGCGCGAGCAGGAACTCATGCAGCCGGACCTGCTTGAGCGAGCGGCCCAGCGAGTGCAGCGCCGACTCGATCTCGCCGATCGCCTCGTCGTGCACGGGCTCGACAGCACGCAGCGACTCGGCAGTACGCTCCGGCTCGACGGTACGCTGCGACTCGACGGTACGCAGGGATGAGTCCTCGCTCCCCATGCCAGCCAGGCTAGCATGGTGCTTACCTGCGTCAAGCAAACGAATGGCACCTTGCTTGCCTGTGTCAAGCAAGTGACTAAGGTTGGGTATGCGGCACGTGCCTGCCAGCTGGCACGAGCTTGCACGGCAGGAGCGCGACACCACGGGAGAGTGTGAGCCAGATGCCCGACGCGGGTCCGGGGCCCGGAGTGGTCCGCGGTGACCACTACAAGTGGGTGGTCCTGTCGAACACCACGCTCGGCATGATCATGGCGACCATCGACACGTCGATCATGCTCATTGCCCTGCCGGACATCTTCCGCGGCATCCACATCGACCCCCTGGCCCCGGGCAACAGCTTCTACCTGCTGTGGATGATCCTGAGCTTCATGGTCGTCACCAGCGTGCTGGTGGTGAGCCTGGGGCGGCTGGGCGACATGTACGGCCGGGTGCGGATGTACAACCTCGGCTTCGTCGTCTACACGTTCTTCTCGCTGGTGCTCACGATCACCTGGATGAGCGGGACGGCGGCGGCGCTGTGGCTGGTCATCATGCGGATCTTCCAGGGGGTGGGCGCGGCGCTGCTGATCGCCAATTCCGCCGCGATCCTGACCGACGCCTTCCCTGAGAACCAGCGGGGGATGGCGCTGGGCATCAACCAGGTGGCCGGGATCAGCGGGTCGTTCATCGGCCTGGTCCTCGGCGGCCTGCTGGCTCCTATCCAGTGGCGGCTCATCTTCCTGGTGTCGGTGCCGATCGGCCTGTTCGGCACGGTCTGGGCCTACCGCAAGCTCCGCGAGGTGCCCCGGCGGGCGACGGCGCGCCTCGACTGGCCGGGGAATGTGACCTTCGCGCTCGGCCTGGTGGGGATCATGGTCGGCATCACCTACGGCATTCAGCCCTACGGTCACCACACCATGGGCTGGACGAGCCCGTTCGTGCTCGGCTGCCTGGCCGGCGGGGTCGTCCTGCTAGCGGCCTTCGCGCTCATCGAGCAGCGGGTCGCCGATCCGATGTTCCGCCTGTCCCTGTTCAGGATCCGGGCGTTCACCGCAGGCAGCCTGTCCTCCCTGCTCGCCAGCATCGGCCGGGGCGGACTCATGTTCATGCTCATCATCTGGCTCCAAGGGATCTGGCTGCCCCGCCACGGTTACAGCTTCAGCCAGACCCCGCTGTGGGCCGGGATCTACATGCTGCCGCTCACGGCCGGGTTCCTGCTGGCCGGACCGGTCTCGGGTGTCCTTTCGGACCGCTTCGGCTCGCGGCCGTTCGCCTCCGGGGGGATGATCGCCGCCGCAGGCTCGTTCCTCCTGCTCGAACTACTGCCAGTCAACTTCTCCTATGCGGCCTTCGGGCGGAATCCTGCTCCTCAACGGCCTGGCCATGGGTGCGTTCGCCGCTCCCAACCGGGCGGGGGTGATGAACAGCCTGCCGCCGCAGCATCGCGGGGTCGGCTCGGGGATGAACTCCACGTTCCAGAACAGCGCTCAGGTGCTGTCGATCGGGATCTTCTTCACTCTGATGATCGTCGGCCTGTCCGGCACGCTGCCTGGAGCGCTCTACCACGGCCTGGTGGCTCACGGCGTCCCCGCCTCGGTGGCGCTGTCGGCGGCCCACCTGCCGCCGGTCTCCACCCTGTTCGCCGCCTTCCTCGGCTACAGCCCCGTTCAGCACCTCATCGGGACGTCGGTACTGGCAGGCCTGCCCGCTCACCAGGCGGCCGTGCTGACCGGCCGCGGCTTCTTTCCCTCGCTCATCTCCGGCCCCTTCGCCAGCGGACTGCACGCGGCGTTCGACTTCGCCATCGGCGCCTGCCTCGCGGCAGCCGGCATGTCCTGGCTGCGGGGCGGCAAGTACCACTACCGGGAGAACGCCGAGTACCAGGAGAATGCCGAGCGGCCCGCCAGGCGGCGCGGACCGGGCCCGAACTGGCCGCGCCCGGCCCGGGGCGACCTGCACCGGGGCGACCTGCCGCCGGGGCGGCGGTCGTCAGGCCTGGCTCGTGGCGGGCAGCCCCCAGGTGCAGCCGATGAAGTCGGTCCGTCCGGCGCAGGAGTGGAAGGCGCCAGCAGCGCCGCCATCAAGAACGTCGGCCCAGAGCAGCCAGATCACCGCCTCCCGGCTGTCCGCCTCGATGTTCCTGGCGCCGCCGCGCCCCTGCGCGACGTCCTTTGCTATGTCGTCGCATCCGGCGCGATGCACCCGGAAGATCCCGGAGCCGGTGCGGACCGCTGTGAGTTCCATGTCCAGACAACTGTAATGTCGCCGGCATGGACGTTCGCGAGGTGGCGGTGATCGGGTTCGGCACGATGGGCGCCGGCATCGCTGAGGTGTTTGCCAGGGCCGGGATGGCGGTGACGGCGATCGAGGTGGACCCTGGTGCGCTCCAGCAGGGCCTGGCCACCTTAGACCAATCCCTCGGCAAGGCCGTGACCAGGAGCAAGCTGACCGAGCAGGAGAAGACGGAGATCCAGGCGCGAGTTCGCGCCACTGGCTCGGTTGCTGACGCGGCAGCCGCCGACCTCGTCGTCGAGGTGGTGCCGGAGCGGATGGAGATCAAACGCCAGGTGTTCGCTGAGCTTGACCGGGTCTGCCTGCCGGAGGCGATCCTGGCGAGCAACACCTCCTCCCTGTCGGTTACCGCGATCGCGGCCGGCACGAGGCTGCCCGGCCGGGTGGTGGGCCTGCATTTCTTCAACCCCGCCGCGGTTATGCGGCTGGTCGAGGTGGTTATCACCATGCGTACCGCCCCCGAGACCGGCCAGGCTGTGACCGATCTTGTCCGGCGGCTCGGCAAGACTCCCGTCCGAGTGCCCGACCGAGCCGGATTTATCGTTAATGCACTGCTTTTGCCTTACCTCAACCAGGCGGCGCGGATGCTCGAGACCGGCTACGCCACCCGGGAGGACATTGACGCTGCCGCGACGGCAGGGATCGGGCTGCCGATGGGCCCGCTGGCCCTGCTCGACCTGATCGGGCTGGACACCTCGCTGTCGATACTCGAGGTGCTGCAGGACGAGTTCGGCGGCCCCCGGTTTGCCGCCGCTCCCATGCTGCGCAGGCTGGTCGAAGCGGGCCTGACCGGGCGCAAGAGCGGCCGCGGGTTTTACGACTACGAGACAACGGAAACGGCGCAACGGCCCGGTCCCGCCGCGATCATTGACGGGGATCACGCCGCCGGTCCGGCCACCGTGACGCTGATCGGCGGCGGCGCAGGTCCAGGGACGCCGCTCGGCGAGCTGATCGCGGCAGCCGGCTGGCCGCTCGCGGCTGATCCAGGCGGGCCCGGTCCGCACTTGGCCGGCCGCAGCGGCGGCCATCGGGGCGGTGCTCCAGACGACAACGATCCGGACATCAGCCATCCGGACATCAGCCATCTGGCCGGCAACGATCCAGGCGGCGACGGCCCTGGCGCACTGATCATCGTGCACGCGAGGGAGCCAAGCGTCGGCGTTCTCGGTGCGGCGCTTGCCACCGGGCGCCCCGCGGACGCGGTCGGCCTGCACCTGGCCGGTGACAAGCTCGCCGAACTCATCAGCACCGTAATGTCGGCACCCAGCGCTGTCGAGGCCGCGGCCGTTCTTGCGGGCAGGCTCGGGGTGACTGTCGTCCGCTGCAAGGACCGGCCCGGCTTCCTGGCAGGCGCGCTGCTGTACCCGCACCTGAACGATGCCGTCCGGATGGTGCAAGACGGCTACGCGTCGGCAGCCGATATTGACACCGCGATGACGCTGGGGTGCGGTTACCCGCACGGCCCCATGCAGCTGCTGGATGCGGCCGGGCCGGCCGGGCGCTCACGGTGCTCACAATGATGCACGAGCGCTACGGTGATCCCGCGTTCGCTCCCGCGCCGTTGCTCGCCGAGCATGCGGCAGCCCGCCAGGCCTTCCGCTAGTAACGCCGCCGCTGGCAGCACGTCCTGGCGACCTGCTTGCAGGTGACTGGGTGGCGCTGTAGTCGAGGTGCTGCAACAAGGTTCGCCCGGCATGCTGGGATCATGAGTGACCCGCGGCTCCATAGCGGCGGACACCCTGGCGGCCACGATCACCGGCATGAGCACGATCATCAGCCGGGCCCGCGGTCGGCGGCCTGCTGGCGGCACGTGCTGCGCCCGCATTCCCACCAGGGCGCCGACCAGGTAGACGCGGTCATGGAAGCCAGCGCGCGGGGCATGCGGACGCTGTGGATCTCGCTGGCCGTGCTGGGCGCCGCCGCGCTCATCCAGGCCGCCGTCGTGGCGCTGTCCGGCTCGGTCGCGCTGCTCGGCGACGCCCTGCACAACGCCGCGGACGCGCTGACCGCGGTGCCGCTCGGGGTCGCGTTCGTTGCTGGCCGGCGGCCGCCGACCCGCCGGTACACCTACGGGTACGGCCGGGCGGAAGACCTCGCCGGGATCGCGATCGTCCTGACCGTGGCCGCGTCCTCGGCGCTGGCCGGCTACGAGGCGATCACCAGGCTGATGCATCCCCGGCCCGTGTCTGACCTGTTTGCGGTAGCGGCCGCGGCGCTGATCGGATTCGCCGGCAACGAGGTAGCCGCCGGATACCGTATCCGCGCCGGGCGGAAGATCGGCTCAGCAGCGCTGGCGGCCGACGGGCTGCACGCCCGCGCTGACGGCCTTACCTCGCTGGCCGTACTGCTCGGCGCCGGCGGCGTGGCGCTGGGCTGGGACTGGGCCGACCCGGTCGTCGGGCTGCTCATTACCGTGGCGATCCTGGCCGTCCTGCGCCAGGCCGCCCGGGAGATCTACCGGCGGCTGATGGACGCCATCGATCCTGATCTTGTCCGCGAGGCCGAGCAGGCCCTGCGGGCTACCCCGGGGGTACTGGATACCGGGCAGGTCCGGATGCGGTGGACCGGGCATCAGATCCGGGCCGAATGCGAGGTCATCGTCGACCCTGACAGCACCGCCATCCAGGCCCACCAGGTCACCGTCGCCGCGGAGCACGCCCTGCTGCATGCCATCCCGCGCCTGACCGCGGCGCTCGTTCACGCCGATCCCCGGTCCCGCGACGGCGCCGACCTGCACCAGATCCTTGCCGCCCACCGGCAGGTATCCAACGGACTGCCATGAGCTCGCCGCCGCAGGCCAATGGCCACCGCCCGGCCGGCCTCCGCTTCGGCTGGGTCACCGGCTGGCGGCTCCCGTCCGCTGATCATCCGCAGCGTCTCATGCCTTAGTGTGGCGGCCGTGAGTCCGCGTAAGGCCCGCCGCCTGCCTGCCGATCTCCCGCGCCGGCCGCGCCGGGGCGGCAGATCGGCCGGGGCTGCCGCCGCACCCCAGCCGGGCGGCGACGGCGCGGAGCCAGCGACCCGGCTCGGGCCGCCGCAGACCGAGGAATGGCCGGACGGGACCTGGGTAGTCCGCCGCATACCCGGCGCCGCGGCCACCAAGATGTACCGCTGCCCCGGCTGCGATCAGGAGATCATGCCGGGCAAGCCGCACCTGGTGGTCTGGCCGGAGCTGACCCCAGGTCCGGCAGAGCGCAGGCACTGGCACAATGCCTGCTGGCAGCGGCGGCCGCGCCGCGCCGGGCCAGGGCCGAGCACGCACCGGTGAGGAGACATGACGCAGATTACGGGCGAATACCTTGCTGCCCGCGGTTCGCGAGACGATCACGCTGCGGACGGCCGACGGCCTGAACCTGGTCGGTGAGCTCGCGCGGCCCGAAGGCCGCGCTCCGGTCGCCACCCTGATCTGCCTGCATCCGCTGCCCACCGCTGGCGGGATGATGGACAGCCACGTGCTGCGGAAGGCGTCCTACCGGCTGCCTGCGCTGGCCGACCTCGCGGTGCTCAGGTTCAATACCCGCGGCGCCGCTTCCGATCACGGGGCCAGCGACGGCAAATTCGGCGCCGGCGAGGCCGAGCGTCACGACCTCGCCGCCGCCATCGGGTACTGCGTTGGGGCCGGGTTGCCGCGGCTGCTGGCTGCTCGGCTGGTCATTCGGTACGGAACTGGCGCTGAAGTGGGGCAACGTCCCGGAGGTCGAGGGAGCCATCCTGCTGTCACCCGCGCTGCACCGCGCGGTCGACTCCGACCTGGACAGCTGGGCGGCATCGGGGCGGCCGCTGCTCGTGCTTGTTCCTGAGTTCGACGACTACCTGCGCGCCCGATGAGGCACGGGCCCGGTTCGCCCGGGTGCCGCAAGCCGAGCTAGTGATCGCGGTCGAGCGGGCCAGGCACCTGTGGGTTGGCGAGCCGTATGTCCGGATCGTGCTGAACGAGATCGTGCGCTGCCTCAACCCGGCTGCCTGGCCGCTGCCCACCGAATGGAAGGACTGACCGTGAATCCCTTCGACCTGACAGGCAAGAACGCGTTCGTCACGGGCGCGTCTCGCGGGATCGGCCAGGTCCATCGCGGTGGCGCTGGCCGCCGGCGGGCGCCGACGTGGCGCTGGTGGCCCGTAGCCGCGGACGGGCTGGCCGAGACGGCGGCGGACATCACCGCCCTGGGCCGCAAGGCGTTTCGTGATCCCGGCCGACGTCACCAGCCAGGCAGGCGGTGGCCGACGCTGCTGCCGCGGCCATCGACCAGCTCGGCGTTGTCGACATCGTGGTGAACAACGCGGGCGGGTCCAACTTCATGGTCGGCTTCCGGGACCTGCGGCTGACGGGCTGGGACAAGCTGATGCAGGCTCAACCTTGACTCGGCGGTGTATGTCTGCCACGCGTTCGCCGGCCACCTGCTGGAACGCAGGCAAGGCTCGGTTATCAACGTCGCATCGGTGGGCGGGCTGATGGGCTCGCCGTTGCTCTCCCCGTACGGCGCGGCCAAGGCCGGCCTGATCTCGCTGACCAAGTCGCTGGCTGTGGAATGGGGAGCCGAGGGCGTCCGGGTCAACGCGCTGTGCCCGGGCTGGACGGCCACCGACCTGAACCGCAGCCTGTGGGAGGACCCGGCGGCCGGGCCGGCCACGATGGCTACCGTGCCGATGCGGCGCTGGGGCACGGGCGGAGGAGATGGCCGGGCCTGCGGTGTTCCTGGCCAGCGACGCGCTCGTCCTACATGACCGGCCAGGCGCTGGTCATCGACGGCGGCCAGACTGTGCATCCCTAGCGGCGCAGGGACGTCGTCAGTCAGGAATGGCGCGACCCGGTGACGGGCCGCGCCATTCCTGGCTGACGGGAGGTACTACTCCGTCCACCACTCTTTCTCGTCGTTGCTGACCGGCTTGCCGCTGGCTGACTGCTTGGCGGCAGTCACCGTGCCATTGCTCGGCTTGCCGTCATGGCCTGCGGCACCGTGCGCGGCCTGCACCGTGCTGGCCCGCGGTTACTGTCCGGGCAGCCTGGGTGGCGGGCACTGAGGCAGACTGAGTGCCGTTGCTGACCCTGACGGGCTGTCGGCCTGCGGCGGCGCGGTGACCGCCTTGGCGGAGGCGCCGCAACGGCGGGTGCGGGTGTATTGAGCGCGTCGGCAAGACCCGGCATCTGGCCGCCGAGCAGCTGGCTGATCTGCGCCAGGTGAGCGGCGACGCTCTCCTTCTGCTTGTTCAGCTCGTCGACGTGGCGCTGCGCCGCGCTGCGCGTGCCGCTCGGCCTCTGCCTTGGTGTCGGCCAGCAGCTGGTCGGCCTGCGCCTTGGCCTGCGCGACGATCTGGTCGGCGTTCTTCTTGGCGTTGCTGACCAGCTGCCTGGAGTGCTGATCGGCGTCGCGCCTGGTCTGCTCGGCCTGGGCACTGGCCTTGACTGGCCCGCTGCTCGGCCGTGGCAGCGCGCTGCTCGGCCTCGGAGACCAGCTTCTGCGTGGCGGCCTGGGCGGCGGCCAGGCGCTCGGCCTCCTGGCGCTCAGCCTCCTCGCGCCTGCGACGCGAGCTGGATGTCGAACTCGGCCTCGGCCTGGGCGCGCTGCGCCTCGCTCTCCTCGAGGATCCGCTGCGCCTGGCTGCGCATCTCGTCGGCCTGGCGCTTGGAGGTGGTGAGGATCTCGTCCCGCTCCCGCTTGGAGGACGCCTTCAGCTGCGCGACCTCACGCTCGGTGGTGGTGCGCAGCTTGGCGATCTCGCGCTCGATCGCGGCGCGCTTCTCGGCGACCTCATGGTCGGCGGTGGCCCGCAGCTTGGCGACCTCGCGCTCGGTGGTCGAGGTCAGCTCGTCGGCCTCGCGCCGGGCGCTGGTGCTGATCGCGTCGGCCTCGCGCTCCGCCGATGACCGCAGGTCGTCGGTCTCGCGCTTGGCGTTGGCCCGAAGCTCGGCCGGCCTCGTTCTCGGCCGCCGCCCGCACCTCGGCGGCCTCGACCTTGGCGGAGGCGTTGAACTCGTTCGCCGCCGAGCGCGCCTCCTGCAGGATCTCGGTGGCCTGCTCCTCGGCCAGCCGCAGCAGCTGCTCGATCCGCGAGCCGAGGCCGGAGTAGGTCGGGCGCTCCTGCTCCTGCATCTGGCGGTGCGCGTCGGACAGCTCCCTATGCAGCGCCTGGACCTGGTCGCGGTGCTGCCGCAGCTCGTTCGTCGAGCTGCTTGAGGTGCTCGTTGACCTGGTGCGGGTCGTAGCCACGCATGACCCTGGCGAAGTCGCGCTGCGGGGTTTCCTCGAAGAAGTTGCTGAGCTGGGCATCGATGTCGGGCTGCATGTCGCCTAATCCTGTGTAGACGGGGGGATTGCAGCTCTGGGATGGCGCACTGCCGGGCCGATGGCCCTGCGTCCCGCAGTTCGGACCAGCGTCGCGTACGGCCCGCCCCAGCCCGCTGCCGGGCCGCGCAAGTTCGCTCGCCCGGTGCCTGACGCAGCGTACTCCGCCGCTGGCGAGTGGTTGGCCGCCCGTTCGGTCTCGCCTCGCGATACGTGCCGAGCTTCGAACCAATGAATCTGTTGCCCGCTTGCTCGCCGCCCTGGCGGTCTGGCCCGCGGACTGGACCAGCTCGGTCAGTACGCCGCCGACGTCGGCCGGATGCAGGAACGCGATCGAGGCGCCCATCGAGCCGTGCCGCGGCCGGGAGTCGATCAGCCGCAGGTCCCGGTGGCGCCGATCGCCGCCAGCGCGGCTGTGATGTCGGTCACGCCGTAGCCGACGTGATGCATGCCCTCGCCGCGCCGTCGAGGAAGCGCCCGACCGGGGTATCCGGGCCAGCGGCTCGAGCAGCTGGACGTAGGAGGTGCCCGCCGGAGCGTCCGCGACCTGCAGCATGGCCTCGCTGACGCCCTGCTCCTCGATGGTCTCGCTGGCTGACCACGGTCAGCCCGAAGGTCGACTCGTAGAAAGCGACCGTCTCGCCCAGGTCCCGGCAGGCGATCCCGACATGATCGATTCGGGTGAGCATCGCAGGCTCTCACCCCTCCGGTACGACCGTTTCGGCCTACTCGAGTATCGTTTCAGGCATGGGTGAAGCAGTGATTGTTGGCGGGGCAAGGACGGCGATCGGGCGGCTGCTCGGCTCGCTGAGCGACTTCAGCGCGGCGGACCTGGGCGGCATCGTGATCAAGGCGGCGCTCGAACGGGCTGGCGTCGCCGGCGACCAGGTCGACTACGTGATCATGGGTCAGGTGCTGCAGGCGGGCGCGGGCCAGATACCGTCCCGGCAGGCCGCGGTGGCCGGCGGGCATCCCGATGACCGTGCCGTCGCTGACGATCAACAAGGTCTGCCTGTCCGGGCTGGACGCGATCGCGCTGGCCGCCCAGCTGATCAGGGCCGGCGAGTTCGACGTCGTGGTGGCCGGCGGCATGGAGTCGATGACCCAGGCGCCGCATCTGCTGCCCTGGGCGCGGCGCGGGATCAAGTACGGCTCGGCCGAGCTGATCGACGCGATGGCGCACGACGGCCTTACCGACGCGTTCGACCACGTCGCGATGGGCGAGTCCACCGAGCGGCACAACGCGCGGCTCGGCGATCAGCCGGGAGGAGCAGGACGAGTTCGCCGCGCGGTCGCACCAGCGCGGCCGCGGTGGCGATCAAGAACGGCCTGCTCGACCGACGAGATCGTGGCGGTGCCCGTGCCGCAGCGCCGCGGCGAGCCGGTGATCTTCGATCACCGACGAGGGCGGTCCGGGCGGACACTACGCGTCGACGTGCTGGGCAGGCTGCGCCCGGCGTTCGCCGCCGACGGCACGATCACGGCAGGGTCGGCCTCCCAGATCTCCGACGGCGCCTGCGCTGTCGTGGTCATGTCCGCTGAGGCGGCCGCGCCGGCCGGGCTCGCCCGTGCTGGCCGAGATCGGCGCGCACGGCAGTGGTGGCCGGGCCGGACAACTCGCTGCAGTCCCAGCCGTCCGGCGCCATCAAGCACGCGCTGGGCAAGGCCGGGCTGTCCGGTAGCCGATCTGGACCTGATCGAGATCAACGAGGCGTTCGCGGCGGTGGCGATCCAGTCCATGCGTGATCTTGGCATCGGGCCTGACAACGTCAACGTCAACGGCGGCGCGATCGCGATCGGCCACCCGATCGGCGCATCCGGGGCACGGCTCGCGCTGCACCTCATCTACGAACTGCGGCGGCGTGGCGGCGGCCTCGGCGTGGCCGCGCTGTGCGGCGGCGGCGGCCAGGGCGACGCGCTGCTGCTGCGGGTGCCGCCGGCCGGTGACTGAGGTCCGTTTTCCGCTGCGCCACCAGCAGCGGGACCGTGCGCTCGCCGACCCGGACGCGCTCATCGGGGCGGCCAGGGCCGGTGATCCGCGCGCACTTGCCAGGCTAGTGTCGCTGGTCGAGAATGCCGCGCCGGAGCTGCGCCCGATCCTGGCGGCCATCGCACCGCTGACCGGCCAGGCCCGGGTGGTCGGGCTGACCGGGTCGCCCGGCGTGGGGAAGTCGACGGTGACCGGTGCGCTGGTGACGGCCTACCGGGCCAGGGGGATGCGGGTCGGCGTGCTCGCTGTCGACCCCACCTCGCCGTTCAGCGGCGGCGCGTTGCTCGGGGACCGGGTCAGGATGCAGGAGCACGCTACCGATGCGGGCGTGTTCATCAGGTCGATGGCCAGCCGCGGGCATCTGGGCGGCCTGTCCTGGTCGACGCCGCAGGCGGTCCGGCTGCTCGACGGGGCGGGCTTCGAGCTGATCATGATCGAGACGGTCGGGGTCGGGCAGGCCGAAGTGGAGATCGCGTCGCTGGCCGACTCCACGCTGGTGGTGGTCGCTCCGGGGATGGGTGACTCGGTGCAGGCGGCCAAGGCCGGCATCCTCGAGATCGCCGATATCTTCGCGGTGAACAAGATCGACCGTCCAGGAGCACAGGAGGCGATCAGGGACCTGCGGTCGATGCTGGCGATGGCGCGTTACCGCGAGGGGGCGTGGAGGCCACCGATCGTGGCCGTCTCGGCGACGACCGGTGAGGGCGTCGACGAGCTAGTGGCCCGGCTGGACAAGCACTGGGCGTGGCTGGCCGAATCAGGTGAGCGCGATTCCCGGCGCAAGGCCCGGGCACACGAGGAGGTCTCCGCGATCGCGGTCGCCGCGCTGCGTGCCCGGATGGGCGCGCTGCCGGGCAATTCCAAGCTGGATGAGCTGGCAGGCCTCGTCGCCAGGGGCGAGCTGGACCCATACGCGGCCGCTGATCAGCTCATCGAGGGCTAAGCCGCCGCAGTCGGCCTGTGGTGGCCCGACCGGTTGCCTCAATGGCGGGCCTGGCTGTTGCTGTCTCGGGCTGTTGCTGTCTCGGGCTGTTGCTGTCTCGGGCTGCTGCTGTTTCGGCAGCGCGCGCCCTTCACGCCGTCAGTGGCGCCACAGGAGTCTGCGGCAGAGCCGGACGGGCGGGCTTGATCCGGGCCGCTTACCCGGCTGCCTGCCAAAAGATCTTGACGACTTCTCAGCGATATTTACCGAAAAGTCGTCAAGATCTTTGGTGGGCACCCCGGTCGCAGTGGCTGGTGAGACTCCTGGTGCCAGAGCGACCCGAACGGAGCGGGTGCCGCGGGTGCGGCCATCACCAAGAACCTGGCCGGCCAGCAGCCCGCCCACCCAGCACGATCACGCCCCCGCCCGCCTCCCGTAGTACCGAAGCGCGAATCCGCTCGGGCTGCGTCCAAGCCGGCGCCCTGGTGGGTCGGCTCGGGCTGCGTCCAAGCCGGTGCCCTGGTGGGCCGATGGCCCATGTGGACAACACCGCTGCCATCGCTGCTGCTAGGTCGACTGTGCTTCGCTGTCGGCGGGGTCCGGCGCAGCGTCGTGCGCCGCCGCGGGCTGGGGGTTTACTGCCGAGTTAGTCGCGGTTCTGCCACCGGTCCCGGCCGCCGCCGGGTCGGCTTGCCCGCTGGAGCCGGTGCTGGCCGCCGCCGGGTCGGCTGTCCCGCCGGAGCCGGTGCCTGCCGCCGCCGCCCGGGTGATCGCGGACTGCATGATGGACTCGCTGCGCAGCCTGGCCTCGTACGAGCGCTTGCCGCCGCGCACGCCGAACAGGTGCTTCGCGATCACCAGGTACAGCACCAGGGCCAAGTTGATGCCGAACAAGACCAGCCTGGTGACGGTGACCTTCGCGGTCAGATCATAGATCTCGTAGGGAAGGAAGGCCGAGGTCACGATCATCGCGAAGTACTCGCCCCAGCGCTTGCCGAGCCACAGGCCGGTGCCCTCCACCACTTCGATTGCCGCGTATGCAGCAAGGAGGCTCGCCAGCAGTCTGATCGATCCGCTGGTCAGGGTCAGCGCATGCCTGATCAGGCCGATCAGCTTGGAGTGATCGACGTCGAAGCCGAGCTGCCGGAACAACGTCCGCACCGCCGGAAGCTCACGGTCGAATGCCTGCTCGATCGAGACTTGCCGGAACTCGAACCGCCAGACAGCGTAGGCAGCAGCGGCGAACAGAAGCGCCCGGAGGAACCGTTCAACCGCGAAGATCCGCAGGATGAACGCGCTACGGACTTCCTTGCCGCGGCGCACCTCGGGTGCCTCGCTGGCCGGGCCGCGGCCGCCGGGCTCGCCGATCACGAAAGTGCCGCACCGCAGGCAGCGCCAGGCTGGCCCCCATGATGTCGGAGTGCTCAGCTGCTCCTGCAGGCTGGACTCGTCCGGCGCATAGGTCACATGCCCGTAGCGTCCGCACGCAAGGAGGCTCCAGTCCACGTCCGCAGCCTACGGCAGCAGGCCGGAGCCGCCAGAATCTCCGAACCAGCGACTGCGAGCCGGGCGCGGGCGCCCGCGCCCAGGCCAGGCCAGCCAAGGCCAGGCCAGCCCCGGCAAGTAAGGCCAGGCCAGCCCAGCCCAGGCCAGCCCAGGCCAGCCCAGCCCAGGCCAGCCCTGGCCAGTAAGGCCAGGCCAGCTCAGGCCAGCTCAGGCCGGCCCAGGTCGAGCCAGCCCAGGTCAGCCAGCCCAGGCCAGGCCAGGCCCCCAGACAGCTCAGGTCCTGATGATGATCCCGTCGGCCATGGTGAGAACCTCGTCGCAGGCCAGGGCCAGCGCTCCGGCGTCGGATCCGGTGGCCACGATAGCCATATCGCGCCCCAGGTCACGGATGTCGGCGGCCAGCGCTCCCGCATCCGGCGGGGCGAGATCGTCGAGCAGGCTGTCCAGGATGAGCAGGTTCGGCTCATGCACGGCTGCCGCCGCGAGCCTGGTCCGCCGCAGTATCGTCTCGGGCACGGCTCTCAGCTGCACGTCTGCCCACGCTGAGAGCGCGAGTCTGTCGATGATCGCCGCGGTCAGCAGGTGAGAGTCGCAGCCGGGCAGCCTGGCCAGGCGAGCCGCGTGCTCGATCAGCCCGCGCACCCGGTAGGCAGGCCGCAGCCTGGAGGTCTTGCGCGCGACCCCAACATGCCGGCGCACCGCGGCCCGCCCGTCCGCCGTTCCCATGTCCTCGCCTAGCACTCGCAGCTCGCCGTAGCTAGGCGGTTCCTGTCCGGCGAGGAGATCAACTATGGCCGCGGCGTCGCTGTGCCGGTCGACGGCAATCCCGAAACCGCTCCTGCCCAGAACCGGTGAGTCCATCCGGAAACTGGCGGTACGAAGCGCCCAGCTGCACCCATGCCGCGCGCCAACCCCGGCGGCGAGCACCGGGGGCATTGCCATGACGGCGTGGCCTGACCGCACATCATCCCCCGACTATGCTCGGTCACCTGGTTCCCCAGCAGGGAATATAACGCATTGTAATCAGTGGCGCGCGTCATCGTGTCCCCGTCCCCGGCCAGGTTGCCTGTCGCGGGGCGTGCACCGGTACGTTGTGGCTGTGCACAAGCCGCTGGATCTGCCGTTCGATCCCATCGCCCGCGCCGCGGAGACGTGGGAACGCGAATTCGGCGACTCGCACTCCATGGCGGCCGTCACGTCGATCATGCGGGCGCAGCAGATCCTGATCGGCGAGCTCGACTCGGTGCTCCGGCCGCACGGGCTGACGTTCCCGCGGTACGAGGCGCTCGTCCTGCTGCAGTTCAGCCGGTCGGGAGCGCTGCCGTTGCGATTGATCGGGGAACGGCTGATGGTCCACCCGACCAGTGTCACCAACATCATCAACCGCCTCGAGCTTGGCGGCTACGTCACCCGGAAGCCCAACCCGCAGGATGGGAGGGGAACGCTCGCCCAGATCACCAGGGCTGGGCGAGCGGTGGTGGAGCGGGCCACCGCGGACCTGATGGCAGTCGGCTTCGGGATGAGCGGTTATGACCAGGCGCAGCTCAAGGAGATGTTCGGCATGCTGCGCAGGCTGCGGGTAAACGCCGGGGACTTCACCGACAAGTAAGCCGGGGGCCCGGCGGGGGACAAGTAAACCGGGAGCCCGGCGGGGAACGGCCGGCCTCGCCGGGCCGGCTTGCCTGATCAGCCCTGGACCGGCCGCGCCTGCCAGGTGGCGCCGCCGTCGGCGGTGGTGAATACCTCACGCAGCTGCGGATCGGCGGGCACGGCGACGCCTTGCCGGCGGTCTGTCATCCCGACGTACCCGAATCCCTGCTGTCCGGCGGCCGAGCCGCGCGGTCCGGTCTCGGCCTGGGTCCAGGTAGCACCGCCATCGTTGGACACGTCAATGCCCGCCGTGGTGGCGAGGACCACCAGTTTGCCTTGGGTGGCGGCCAGTGATCTCGCTATCCCGGCAGGCGGTGCGATACCTGCCCGCAGCCACGTCTTGCCGCCGTCAGCCGATGAGTAGACCGATTTGGCCTGCGGCCCGCCCGCCTCGGCCGGCGTCGTGCACACCTCAAAAAGCAGGCTGGACCCGGCAGCGAGCAGCCCGCTGGTCGGCTGGCCGTCCGGCCCGGGCGCACCAGGTGCGTTGGGCGCCTGGCCGGCCACCCTCCACGCCGCGCCGGTGAGCGGGCCGCTGTAGACCTGACCGGACGGCGCAAGCAGGTAACCGGCGCCAGCTGCCAGGAGCAGGCTTGCCGTCGCTGCATGGCCGAGCCCGGCGCCAGACATCTTGAGAGCGCCAGCCGGACCGGGCACCGGAAGCCACCGATCGCTTCTGGCCGGCGAGGAGAACAGCGAGAAGCTTCCGCAGTGCGCAGCGTACGCGGCGGTGTCGCCGCTGCAGTTGGCGAAGATCGCGAAGGCACGGCCTTCCGCCGTCTCCAGGCCGGTCACCCGGAGTCCGGATGTCAGTTCAGGCGTCCAGTGGGCGCCCCCGTCGTGGGTCACCCACAGGCCGGGGCCGAAGGCCCAGCCATCATGGAGATTGAGGAAACGGACCTGGCTCACGTCGGCGGCACCGCTGGGCGCGCCGGTGACCGGTGCGCTGACCCCGTACCAGCTAGTGCCGTAGTCGGACGTGCCCGCCAGCGAGGTGCAGTACCGGGTGGCGCAATGACCAGGGGTGCGGGCCTGGCCGATCACCGCGCCGATCCGCGTGTTAATGAAGCTGACCGACGTCGGCTGGAAGTTGGGCGGAGCCGCGCTGCCGGAGCTGCCCGCCGACAGCGACGAGGTCGCAGGCGGTGCGATCATCGCCGAATGCGTCTCCGGGGTCGCGCCGCCCTTGGCCTCGTCGGTCTTGCGGGGACTTGGGACTGTCCGGTGCGGCGACGGCCCAGCCGCTACCGCGTGAGCGTCGCTGCCGCTGCCGCGGTGCAACAGGGGGTGCAGCAGGGTCTGTGCGCCATGCGGGAGCACCACGGCGGCTGCTATCACTACGACGGCGCCGGCCGCGGAGGCCAGTGCCCGGCTGGCCTTCCGTCTGCGAGCCCGCTTGCAGATCCGGCTGAAGGCGCCGGGCGGCGAAGCCAGCGGCTCCACGTCGGCGGTCAGCCAGGAGTCGATTCTGTCGCGTGGATCAGCCACCGGTGTCTCCGATGGCGGCCTTCAGGCGGGCCCGTGCATGGTGCAGGTCCGCCTTGATCGTTCCCTCAGGCCTGCCCAGCATCGCCGCGACCTCGCGGACACCAAATCCGGCGTAGTAGTGCAGCAGGAACGCGCTGCGCAGCTTTGCGGGCAGCGCCTCGATCAGCGCCCGGACGTCGACGTCCTGCACTGGGTGATAGGCGGGGTCTGCCGGTACCGCGGCCGTCAGGCTCCTGATCGCGCGTCGTTCCCTGCCTGTCTTTCGCCAGTGGTCGCGCACCAGGTTGGTCGCGATCATGTACAGGTAGCTGTGCGGGCTGTCCAGCGCGGTCCACCTGGCAAGCAGGCGGGTGAATGCCTCGGAGGCGATCTCGTGCGCCGTCTCATCGTCATCGACCAGCCGCCGCACCCAGCCGGCCAGCCGCGGATAGGAGGCGTTAAAAAGTTCCTCTGCCGCCTCGCGATCGGCAAACTGGAGCCTGCCCACGGAGCTCCCTTGCCGCGGCGCCGGCACAGGCGGCGCGGTCCACGTCTGCTGCATGGTCACGACGTCCCCGAGGACCGCGGTGCGGCCCACGTCGCCTGCGCGATATTGCATCGGTTGTACCACACATTCGGCGCGTCAAGGGCCAGGCCGCCTGAGCCCCCGCAACGCCCAGGCATCTCATGAGACGCCGCAGCACGGCCGGCGGTTGGGTACCCGCGGCGCCATTCTCCGCCGGGTCCGGTCGGCATACACTGATAGCAGAGATTAGTAGGACGTCCTACTAATCTGGCCAGTAATCGGCCTTGGAGGACTCCGATGGATGCGCATAACACAGCGGACGGCAGCGGCGATGGCAGGCAGCGCTGGCAGCGGCGGTACGACGAGTCCCGGGTGCGGGACGCAGACTTCACCACGCTGTCCGGGGTCAACGTGGACCCGGTCTACGGGCCGCCGGATGGCGCAGTAGTTCCCGGCTTCGAGCGGATCGGCTGGCCGGGGGAGTACCCGTTCACCCGCGGCCTCTACCCCGGCGGGTACCGGGGCAGGACATGGACCATCCGGCAGTTCTCCGGGTTCGGCAACGCTACGCAGACCAACGAGCGGTACAAGATGCTGCTGCGCGGTGGCGGCGGCGGCCTATCGGTCGCTTTTGACATGCCGACACTGATGGGCCGCGACTCCGATGAGCCGCGCGCCGCCGGTGAGGTCGGGCACTGCGGCGTGGCCATCGACTCGGCGGCCGACATGGATGTCCTGTTCTCCGGGATCCCGCTGGCCGAGGTGACCACGTCGATGACGATCAGCGGCCCGGCGGTCCCGGTCTTCTGCATGTACCTGGCCGCCGCCCAGCGCCAGGGCGCCGACATCGGCAAGCTGGACGGTACCTTGCAGACCGACATTTTCAAGGAGTACATCGCGCAGAAGGAATGGCTCTTCCCGCCTAAGCCGCACCTGCGGCTGATCGGTGACCTGATGGAGTACTGCGCGCGGGAGATCCCTGCTTACAAGCCGCTGTCGGTGTCCGGGTACCACATCAGGGAAGCCGGGTCGACGGCCGCGCAGGAACTCGCGTTCACGCTGGCCGACGGGTTCGGCTACGTGGAACTCGGCCTGTCGCGCGGGCTTGATATCGAGGAGTTCGCGCCCGGCCTGTCGTTTTTCTTCGACGCTCACATCGACTTCTTTGAGGAGATCGCCAAGTTCCGCGCCGCGCGCCGGATCTGGGCGCGCTGGCTGCGGGATGTCTACGGCGCCCATAGTGAGCGCGCCCAGCACCTGCGGTTCCACACCCAGACAGCCGGGGTCTCGCTGACCGCGCAGCAACCGGACAACAACGTGGTCAGGACCGCGATCGAGGGACTGGCCGCAGTACTGGGCGGGACCAATTCGCTGCACACCAACGCGCTCGACGAGGTGCTCGCGCTGCCGAGTGAGAAGGCTGCCGAGATCGCGATGCGCACCCAGCAGGTGATCATGGAAGAGACCGGCGTAGTCAACGTGGCGGACCCGCTTGGCGGCTCCTGGTACCTCGAGTCCCTCACCGACCGGCTGGAAGCCGAGGCAGAGCGGATCTTCGCCCAGATAAAGGCGATGAGCCCGGACTCCTCGATGACCGGCGGAATCCTGCGGGGTATCGAGGAAGGCTGGTTCATGGCGGAGATCGCCGAGTCCGCCTTCAGCTATCAGCAGAAGGTGGAGAAGGGCGACAAACGGGTGGTCGGCGTCAATTGTCACCCTGAGACGGTCGGCCTGCCGGTTGAGATCCTCCGGGTCAGCCACGAGGTGGAACGGGTTCAGGTCCGCGAGCTCGCATCCCGGCGGCAGGCACGTGACCAGGCGGCCGTCGACACCGCGCTGGCCGCGATGATCGCGGCGGCGCGATCTGGCGACAACATGATCCCGGCCATGCTCGACGCGGCCCGCGCCGAGGCGACGCTTGGCGAGATCTGCGGAACGCTGCGCGACGAGTGGGGCGGCTACTTCGAGGCTCCGGCGTTCTGAACTGTCCTGGCGCGAATAGAGGCTTAGCCAGATACCCGTGGTTCGGCCCGTCGCACACGCCCCGCCCAGCGTCCCGGACAGCAGGCCGGAACCGCCGGGCACGGAATCGGCAGCCGCGGCCCGCCGGGGCTCGGCGGGCGTGGGGCGGGAGTGGCGGGCCGAGGGCTAAGAGTCGTCATCTGGGAGGTCGAACTCGCCGTCTTTGACGCCGGCGATAAACGCGCTCCACTCGTGCTCGTCGAAGATGAGGGTGGCGCCGCCGGGGTTCTTGCTATCGCGCAGCAGGATCAGCTTCTCGGTGTCGGCCTTGCCGGCGGGGATCTTGAGTCCGTCGCGGCTGGTGACAGCGGCCGCTTCGACGCAGTTCGAGCCCTTGCCGCTGTAACTGCTCTTGGTCCACGCGCGGACCTCGAAGCAGTTCGAGCCGCTGCCCGAGTTGCGGCTTTCACGCCACAGGCGGGAGGGCCGTATCTCCGGCATCTGCATGTCCGTTCCTTGCCGGTAAAGAGCTTGGTGGCATTGAATCTACTCCGCCGCACCGAGCATCGGCGGCTGCGGAGGTCTGGAAGCGAGCGGATTGCGCGACGGCGCGGCGCTCTGCGTTATTCCGGTGCTGGTCCTGACGCACAGGTTCGCGCCGCTTTACGAATCGGCCGCTGCTCACGATAGCGTGCCTGGGCGGTCCCCCGGATGCGGCAGGATGGAGTCATGCAGCAGCAGCCGCGGGATTTCTCCCTCCATGGAGCCGTTGACCTTGGCGCGCGGCAGGCCGCGCAGCGGAGGCAGGCGGCCAGGCCAGCGCGTAATGGCGAGACGCCGGATGAGCATCAAGGGAACGTGATCGAGGTAACCGACGACACATTCAATGCGCAGGTCGTCGAGCGGTCGCGCAGCGTTCCTGTGGTCCTGGACCTGTGGGCCGAATGGTGCGGGCCGTGTAAGCAGCTCGGGCCCGTGCTGGAGAAGCTCGCCAGCGAGGCGGACGGCGCGTGGGTACTCGCCAAGGTGGACGTCGATGCCAACCCGCAATTGAGCGCGGCATTGCAGGTGCAGAGCATCCCCATGGTGGTGGCCGTAGCCGCCGGGCAGATCGTTGAGGCTTTCCTTGGCGCCATGCCTGAGGCGCAGGTCCGGGAGTGGCTCGGTGCGGTTATGCAGATCGCCGACCAGCTCGGGCTGCCCGGCTACGCCGGTGCCGAGGCGGAGGATGAGGGTACTGAACCGGCGAGCACCGCGGCGACGGATGGCGGGACAGCGACGGATGGCGGGACAGCAGCCCGGCAGGCCGGGCCGGAGCAGCCCCGGCCCGGCCAGGCACGGTCCGCCCAGACACCGCCCGGCCAGGTGCCGCCAGCCTTCGGCGGGCCGGGGCGCGGTCAGCCCGGCCAGGCACGGCCGGGGCAGGCACGGCCGGGGCAGGCACGGCCCGCGCAGGCACGGCCCGGGCAGCCGCAGCCCGGTCAGCCGCAGGGACCTTCCGGTCGGCCTGGACCTGGCCGGCCGGGCCCTGCGAGCGGCCCTGAGCAGGGGGCTGTCATGGCGGACCCAGCGTTCGGTGAAGCCCAGCAGGCCATGGAACGCGGTGACCTGGATGGCGCGGCCGCGGCATTCGAGAAGGTCCTCGCCTCCTCGCCGGGGCATCCGGTGGCCGAGATGGGACTTGCCCAGGTGGACCTGATCAAGCGGGTGAATTCCTACGACCAGTCCAAGGTGCAGCGTGAAGCGGACGACAATCCCGCCGATCCGGACGCCCAGGCGCGCGCAGCCGATATCGACGTGGCACTTGGCCGGGCTGACGCCGGGTTCAACCGGCTCCTGGAGACCGTGCGGCGGACTTCAGGAGACGAGCGGAACCGCGCCCGGCTGCACCTCGTCAACTTGTTCAACGTCTTCCCACCCAAGGACCAGCGGGTGGCGAAGGCCAGGGCTACCTTGTCCAGCCTGCTGTTCTGACTGCTCGCAACCCCGCTGGCCGCCGGGACGATGCCGGGCGGGATCAGGCCGGCCGGGATCAGGCGGGGCAGCCAGGCCGGCCGGGATCAGGCGGGCCAGCCAGGCCGGCCGGGATCAGGCGGGCCAGCCAGGCCAGGCCGGGATCAGGCGGGCCAGCCAGGCCGGGGAACCAGGTCGGCCGGTACCAGGGCCGGCGCATTCGCTCCCGACTGATCCGGCGGTACCGGACAGACAGTCCGTCAGCTGCCAGCGGGACGGTCAGGAACCGCTTCGGCTAGCTGTTCCAGTGCAGGCAGCGCCACCGCGAGGGCGGTCAGCTGTTCCTCCGTCAGCGTCAGCAAGCTGTCCCGCAGCAAGACGGTGCTCTCCTGCCTGATGCGCTCAAGCACCTCGCGGCCTCGCTGGGTTATGGCCAGCGTGCTGGCCCGCGCGTCGCCTGGCACGGCGCACCGCTGCACATAACCCGACTCTTCGAGGGCGCTGACGAGGCGGGTGAGCGTCGAGGGCGCGATGCGTTCTGCCGCGGCGAGATCACCGAGGCGCAGCGGGCCAGCCTGCCAGACAGTCGCCAGCGCGGAGAGCTTGGTCGGCGTGAGCTCGGCCAGCTCGTGCTTGCGCAGCCGCCTGGATAGCCTGGCGATGGCCACCCGGAGCCGCGCCACGTCGATGGCTGGCGCGGCGGGATCGGACGCCCCGGACGGATGAGGTGACGACGGTGACTTGCGCCTCCCGTTCGCCGGCGACTGACCGGTCTGACCGGTCTCTGGCCGTGCGGCGGCCGCCGTCACCGGCCGCGCAGTGCTTGCACTGGACACCCTTGAAGGGTACGTGCCACCGGAATGGCCAGCGGACTCGGCGTCATCGGGCGGCCATTCAGCGAAGACCACCGATCCTGTCGCATCATTGATAGATGCAGGATGATTCCATCGGCGGTCGGCTGCTCGTGGCTACGCCGTTGCTCGGCGACCCTAACTTCCGGCGCACCGTCATCCTGATCGTGGAGGACGAGCCGGAGGAGGGGACTCTGGGCGTCGTACTGAACCGGCCGACCGAGGTCCCGGTCGGTCAGGTGCTTGAGTCCTGGACAGAACTCGTGACCGGGCCGTCGGTGGTCTTCAAGGGCGGCCCCGTCTCGCCGAACAGCGCCCTTGCCCTGGGCCTTGCGCAAGGCGAGGACGAGCCGGTCGGGTGGCGCTCGCTTGATGGTTCCCCGCTGATGTCCAGGATAGGGCTCGTCGACCTGGAGGCGCCGCCCGAGCTGCTCGCCGGTGGGATCACCTCTTTCCGGGTCTTTGCCGGCTACGCGGGGTGGGGGCCCGGCCAGCTTCAGGCGGAGATCGATGAAGGTGCCTGGTACCTGCTGCCAGCGGAGCCCGCCGACGCGTTCTTCAGCCAGCCGGAACGGCTCTGGCCTGCGGTGCTCCGCCGCCAGGGCGGAATGATGGCACTCCTGGCTACCTATCCCGACGATCCCGCGCTTAACTGAGCCCGGCGCCCGGGCCCGTTTCGCGGTTCCAGTAGCTGAGCCCTGGCCAGATCCGGCTGACGGTTGCCGCCGGCTCCCGGCGGTTTTGTCGCGGCAGCGTAGACTCGGCTCTTGTGAGTACAGAAGTCCTGCCGGGCGGCGGCGTCCGCGAAGACACCGATACCCGCCCCGATCTGTCAACCGGCGATGGCGACCATGAGCGGTTTGCTCATTATGTCCAGAAGGACAAGATCGTCGACAGCGCCGTGAGCGGCACGCCCGTAGTGGCACTGTGCGGCAAGGTCTGGGTGCCGAGCCGGGACCCCAAGCGCTACCCGGTGTGCCCGGAATGCAAGGAGATCTTCGAGTCACTGCCCGAGGGCGACGACTGAGCCGCGCTCAGGCCGAAGCCACCAGCAAGCCGCGCTCGCGGACGGACGGCGCGCTGCCCTGTCCCCGCGGCCCAGTCACCGGCCATATGAAACCGGGCTCCCGGCCCTGAGCAGTGCCGGGGACCCGATTCCTGAACAGCTGCATTCCTGAACAGCTGCCGTGCGCTAGATCTGCCGTGCGGGCAGGCTAACGCTACTGCGCCCGGTTCAGCGCCGACGCGTACTCGTTAGCTGCCGCGGGCGTGGTCGGATTCGGACGGGGCAGCGGCTTGCAGGTGACGTCCCACCTGGCCGTCGGGTTCGTCGTGCGCGCTGGCAGCCTGCCGTTGGCCAGGTACCTGGCAATCGTGTTGTCTACGCACAAATCGCCGAACAGCGAGTCCGCGTGGGTCGTGCCGCCCGGCTCGGCCAGCAGCACCGAGTGCGGGAACAGCCTGCGGACTTCGACGCTGCCCTCGAACGGGGTGGCCGCGTCCAGTGTCTCGTCAATCAGCAGCGCACTGCCGATCCGGCTGCCGTTGATGTGCTCCGGCGTGGACGCGGGTGCTGGCCAGTAGAGGCACGGCGCGTTGAACCAGGCGTTGGCCCAGGTCTCGAAGGGCGCGATCCGGTTGACCCGGCGGTTGTCGCGGCTCCACTTCGCCCAGTTCAGCGGCCACTGCACGTCGGTGCACTGGACCGCGTTGTAGACGGCGAACTCGTTGTCATTGCCAGGAGAATCGGTCGCCTTGTAAAGCGAGACCATGTTCTCGCCAGCCTTGGCGCTGTGGGTGGTGGCCCACTCCGAGAACGCCGAGCCGAGCTGCAGCCAGGTCTCCTCGTAGTAGCCCGCCTCCAGGAAGACATCCACCCACTCATCCGGCCCCACCTGGCCCCTGATCGGGTGCTTGGCGAGCCTGGCCTCCTCGGCGTTGAACCGGTTCCGCACCGCTGCCTCGGTGCGGCCCAGGTGATAGACGCGGTGGTACCTGGCGAGCCAGCCGAACCAGATGTTGATGTTCCGGTTGAATGCGATGTCCTGGTTCAGGTTGGCGTTGTACCAGATGTTGCGCGGGTCCACGTTGCTGTCCATGATCAGCCGCCGGACATGGGTCGGGAACATGGACGCGTAGACCTGGCCGAGGTAGGTGCCGTAGGAGAAGCCGTAGTAGGTGATCTTGGACTGGCCGAGCGCCGCGCGGATGCTGTCCATGTCCATGGCCGAATCTTTGGTGGTCATGTTGCGCAGCAGAGCGGCCTGGGCGGCGCTGTGGTTCTTGCATGCCAGGTCGTAGCGCTTCGTGCGGCTCAGCCAGTAGCTGAGGATCTTCCTGGTGGTTGGGTCGTAGCCCGCGCGAGGGCCGGCAAGGTAGTAAGGCTTGCATGTCACCGCAGGGACGCTCGAGCCGACGCCGCGCGGGTCGAAGCCGACCCAGTCGTAGTCGCCGATCGCCGCTTTATCGGCCGCCGCGCCCGTCTTGCTCGCCTGCTTTTCTTCGACCTGAAGCTGTGCTTGCAGGAAGACATTCAGGTTGAGGCCCGATCCGCCCGGGCCACCCGGGTTGGTCAGGATGATGCCCTGATAGCGCGCCGCGGTGTGCCTGATGATCGACACGGCGATCTTGGTGTGCGGCCCCGTCGGGTCGCTGTAGTTCAGCGGCACCGACAGGAGAGCGCACTGGGCACCCGCCTGCTTCAGAAGCGGGTCCGTGCAGCTTCCCCAGGCGATGCTGTTGATGTGCGAGCGCGCCGAGACGGCTGCCGCTGCGGGCGCTGCGGCGCCGAGCCCGGCGGTGCCGAGCCCCGCGGCCAGCATGCTGGCCGCGGTGGCAGCGATGACGGTTTTTCTCATGCGATCCCCTTCGATCGGCGTTCGCTGCCCCGTCCAGCGAATGGACGTCAGAACGTGCCGATTGTTCCTTATCTCAGGCGGTTCGCAGTAGTTTATGAAGTGCGCGGTTACCAAGTTGTGACCACATAAGCGGCGGCTAGCCGGAAACGGAGATCTCGGTCAGTTCCACTCCGCCGGCTTGAAGCTCGCCGAGCGCGGCTTCCGAGGTAGCCCGCGCCACACCGGCAGTGAGACCGACCAGGACGCGGGCGTGCAGCCCGGCTGCGAGCGCGTCCGTGGCGGTCGCCCGCACGCAGTAGTCGGTTGCGATCCCGGCGATGTCGATGGCTGTCACGCCGCGTTCGCGCAGCCAGTCGGCGAGCGGCACGCCACCAGGGTCCCTGCCCTCGAACCCGCTGTAGGCAGCCGCATGCTCGCCCTTCAGGAAGACCGCCTCGAACCTGCTGGTGTCCAGGTCCGGATGGAATTCAGCACCGCGAGTATCAGCCACACAATGCGGCGGCCAGGAATTGATGAAATCGGGCGCATCGGCGAAATGGGTGCCCGCATCGATGTGATGGTCCTTGGTCGCAACAATGTGCGCGTAGCTGCTGCTGTCGGGGCTGGCCAGGTACGCGCTGATCGCTCTGGCCACATCGCTGCCGCCGGCCACGGCGAGCGACCCGCCTTCGCAGAAGTCATTCTGTACGTCAACGATCACCAGCGCGCGCGCCATATCGCCGAGCCTAGCCGGGTTTGGCGGTGTTCCAGCTGGTCTGGCGCAGACGCAGGGCCGGTGCTTGGCGCGCGGCCGAGGAGGGTCGGGCGCGAGGTGGGTCAGGCGAGGTTGGTCACGTGACGTCACGAGACGTTGGTCAGGAGACGTTCGTCAGGAGACGTCGGTCGGCGTGCCCCCGGTGATCAGCACCAGCTCAGCGAAGGTCGTAGGAAAAACTGTGTGCACGTGGCCTCCGGCCGCCCAGACCACGTCGTATCTCTCCAGCCAGGTATCGACCAGCGTACGGATCGGCGCTGGATGGCCGACCGGCGCCACGCCGCCAATGCGCTGGCCAGTGCTGGCGAACACGAACTCCGGATCGGCGCGGCGCAGCGCGGAAATTCCCAGCGCGGCCGCGACCTTCCCGGTGTCGACCCGGTGCGCCCCGCTGGTAAGGATCAGCAAGGGATCACCGTCGGCACTGAAAACCAGGCTGTTGGCGATGGCACCTACATCGCAGCCCAGTTGGCCGGCCGCGCTGGCCGCGGTCGGCGCCGGCTCGGCCAGCTCCCTGATTGCCCCGGTCGCGCCGCGGGTCCGGAGGACACTGCCGACCTTCTCGGCATTCGGATGCATCCAAGCACCTTAACCGGGCCCGCATCGTCTGAGCGCGGTCGTTCTGGCCGTAGGGCGCCATCCACTCCGACGATGTCCGGGCTGACTGGATGTCCAGGCTGACCGGATGTCCAGGCTGACTGCGGCGCTACCGGTCGCGGCGCATGCGGACCGCATCGATATCCACTCCCGGGTCGTTCAAGGAACGGGCATCAGGGCTGAAAATGGTAGGTATTGCCGGATAGCCTCGCGACAGCTGGAGTGCGTAGGCAGGCAGTTCGGCCACCGCCGCGCGGTGCCGCTCCCTGGCAGCCTCAAGAGGCTCGGCGCCGACGATCTCGCCGCCGCGTACGAGCTGGCGGAGCAGCACCCGGTCGGCTGCCCGGCGACCCGGCGGGCCGTCGGGCGGCAGGTCGGGCGGCTCGGTCAGCACCAGCTCGGCAGCGGCTGCTCCGTCGGCGTCGCGGCGGCGCAGTGCCCATTTGCGGCCACCACGGCCGGGCTTGCCCACCGATCGCTTGGCAACTGGACGGAGCGGCGCGGCGGCCGCAGCGCCCTGTGCCCTGGCCACCAGCTTGTACACCAGTGCCGCGGTGGGCGCGCCGGACCCGGTGACCAGGGAAGTGCCGACCCCGTAGCCGTCGACGGGAGTAGCCGCAAGCGCCGCGATCGAGTACTCGTCCAGGTCGCCGGTGAGCACGATCCTGGTCTGCGGCGCGCCGAGCGAGTCGAGGAGCGCTCGGACCTGACGGGCCACCACCGGGAGGTCGCCGCTATCAATCCGGACCGCCCCGAGCTGAGGGCCGGCCAGCTCCACGGCGATCCGTACCGCGGTGGCCACATCGTAGGTGTCGACCAGCAGGGTGGTGCTCGTACCGAGCGCGGCAAGCTGGGCGCCGAACGCCTCCCGCTCGCTGTCATGCGCCAGCGAGAACGCATGCCCGCTGGTACCGCTGGTCGGGACCCCGTAGTCCAGGCCGGCCTGCAGGTTGGAGGTGGACGCGAAACCGGCAAGGTAGGCGGCCCGGGCGCTGGCGACGGCAGCGAGCTCGTGAGTGCGGCGCGAGCCCATCTCGATCAGCGGCCTGCCGTCGGCCGCCGTCACCATCCGGGACGCCGCCGAGGCAATGGCGCAATCATGATTGAGAATCGACAAGGCCAGCGTCTCCAGGACGACAGCCTCCGCGAAGGTGCCCTCCACTACCAGGATCGGCGAGCCCGGGAAATAGCAGTCCCCCTCCGCGTAGCCCCATATGTCGCCGGTGAAGGCGTACGACTCAAGGTAACGAAGGGTGCTTTCGTCGGCCACTCCGCTATCGCGCAGGTACCTGAGTTCCGGTTCGCCGAACCTGAACCGGCGCAGCGCGTCAAGCAGCCGCCCGGTGCCAGCCACCACGCCGTAGCGCCTGCCGTTGGGGAGGTGGCGGGCGAAGACCTCGAAGACGGCCCGCTCCCTGGCCGCCCCGCTGCGCAGCGCGGCGCGCAGCATGGTCAGCTCGTAGTGATCGGTGAGCAGGCCGGTACCTGCGCCGGCCCGCCCGCTGCCGTCAGGATCGGCCGGCGGGCGGCGGACCGGCGTGGCCGGAGTTACTCGTCACGGTGGCAGCCTACGGGCCAGCCTGCTGTGAGCCGAGTACGGTACAGATCCGTCGTACTGGCAGAGTGGAAGACTATGACTGAGGGGAGGTGACTGCCAGTGAGCGTGGCACCTGTTGAGGTTGACAAGCCGGAGACCGGCCGGGAGGCGGTCCCCGACTCACCATGGGTCACAATCGTGTGGAACGACCCGGTCAACCTGATGTCATACGTGACGTATGTGTTCCAGACCGTTTTCGGCTACGCCAAGCCGAAAGCCGAGAAGCTGATGCTCGACGTGCACCACAAGGGCAAGGCAGTGGTCTCGTCCGGGGCCCGGGAGGCCATGGAACGGGATGCCGAGACTCTGCACGGCTACGGCTTGTGGGCCACGGTGAGCCACGACCAGTGAGCGATGATGGGGGAGAGGCCGTGGTTGGGTTCCGCGCCACGCCGGGCGGTGCGACCGCGCGGTTCGCCGCGGCCCAGGCGACCATCATCCGCGACCTGGTCGGCCAGATTGCCGAGCTCGTCGCCGACGATATGCCGGACGAGGGCGATATCGCGGGCACTGGCAGCGCCGCCGACCTCGCGTCGCAGCTCGGCGTCAGCGACGCCACCGAGCTGCCAGAGGACCCGGTGCTCGCCCGGCTGCTGCCCGATGCCTACAGCGACGACCCGGAGGCTTCGGGGGAGTTCCGCAGGTACACCGAGCAGGGCCTGCGCTCGGCCAAGGTGGCGGCGGCCAGGACGGTCCTCGCGACACTGCCGGCCTCGGGCGGGAGGATCCGGCTGTCTGAGCCGGAGGCCCAGGCATGGCTGCGCGCGCTCAACGATGTCAGGCTCGCGCTCAGCGTGCGCCTCGGAATCACCGATGAACTCGACGAACAGGAGGAGGACTTCGCGGCTGACGACCCTCGTTCTGCCTATGTGTGGGTCTACCAGTGGCTGGCGATCCTCCAGGAGAGCCTGGTCGAGGCGCTGTCCTGACCGGCGGGTTACGCTCGCGTCCATGCTGACCATAAGCAGCGCGCTGCGGGCGGAGATGATCGCGCACGCGAGGGCCGACCATCCGGATGAAGCTTGCGGGGTGATCGCGGGGGCAGCCGGCAGCGACCGGCCTGAGCGGTTCATCCCGATGACCAACGCGGAGCGCTCGCCGACCTTCTACCGTTTCGACTCGATGGAGCAGCTGAAGGTCTGGCGGGAGATGGACGAGCGGGATGAGGAGCCTATCGTCATCTATCACTCGCACAGCGCGACGCCGGCTTACCCGTCGCGCACCGACATCGCGTACGCGAGCGAGCCAGCAGCGCACTACGTGCTGGTTTCCACGCGTGCGGCGGCCGAGACGGAGTTCCGCTCGTTTCGTATCGTGGACGGAACCGTGACCGAGGAGGAGGTCCGCCTCGTCCCGGCGGCTGCTGCGGCTCCGGGCGCGGGGGCTGGTCCGGCGCCGGGTGCGGCGCCGGAATGATCCCGCCCTGCTGCCGGTTGCAGGGCATGAGGCAGCCGCCAGGGTTCACCAAGGCCTAGCGTCCACGCACATCTGGAGCAGCACCCATGTCCATTGAGGTCCGCATCCCCACGATCCTGCGCAGCTACACTGGCGGCGCCAAGGCGGTGGAAGGCTCAGGCGATACGCTCGCGGGTCTCCTTTCCGATCTGGACTTGCGGCACGGCGGACTGCGCGAGCGGCTGGTCGACGACGGCGGCCTGCGGCGCTTCGTCAACGTCTACCTGAACGACGAGGACGTGCGCTTCCTTGGCGGCCTGGACGCCCCGGTCAAGGATGGCGATACGGTCACCGTTCTTCCTGCCGTCGCTGGCGGGGCCAGCTGACCTGCGGCTGGGCGGAAGCCTGATGCGTTACGACTCACTGCTCGACTCGCTCGGCCACACACCGCTGGTCGGGCTGCCTCGGCTGTCGCCCAGTGCCGATGTCAGGCTGTGGGCCAAGCTGGAGGACAGGAACCCGACTGGCTCGATCAAGGACCGGGCGGCGTTCTTCATGGTGGCGCAGGCGGAGAAGGACGGGCTGCTGAGCCCGGGCGCCACGCTGCTCGAGCCGACGTCGGGCAACACCGGCATCTCGCTTGCCATGGTAGCGAAGCTGCGTGGCTACCGGCTGATCTGCGTGATGCCGGAGAACACCTCGGCCGAGCGCAGGCAGCTGCTCGAGATGTATGGCGCCGCCGTCATTTCCTCGCCCGCTGCTGGCGGATCCAACGAGGCGGTCCGCGTGGCCAAGCAGCTCGCCGCTGAGAATCCCGGCTGGGTGATGCTCTACCAGTACGGAAACGAGGCCAACGCCCGCGCGCATTACGAGACCACCGGGCCCGAGCTGCTGGCCGATCTGCCAGAAATAACCCACTTCGTAGCGGGGCTCGGCACCTCTGGCACCTTGATGGGCACCGGCAGGTATCTGCGCGAGCGGGTGCCCGGGGTGCAGGTCGTCGCGGCGGAGCCGCGGTACGGCGAGCTCGTCTACGGGCTGCGCAACATGGATGAGGGCTTCGTGCCCGAGCTGTACGACGAGTCGGTGCTGACCTCGCGATTCTCGGTATCGTCCACGGACGCGCTGCGCCGGGCACGGCAGCTGCTCGACGTGGAGGGCATCCTCGCGGGCATCTCGTCCGGGTGCGCGCTGCACGCAGCCCTTGCCCTGGCCGCGAAAGCGCAGTCGGCGGGCCAGCGGGCCGACATCGCGGTGGTGATCGCCGACGCTGGCTGGCGCTACCTGTCCACCGGGGCCTACGCGGGCACGCTGGACGAGGCCGAGGAGAGGCTGGAAGGCCAGCTATGGGCGTAATGACCGTCTTTGACGAGGCCACGGCCGTGCAGCGGGTCGGCGATGGCCGGTACGAGACGCGGCCCGACGTGCGGTTCGCGCTGGTCGCGCCCGGCGGCAGTCCCCCGCCCGCCGTCAATGGCGGCGTGCTGATGGCGACCATGCTGCGGGCCGTGCTCGACAGCTCGCCGCACCCGTACCCGGTGGCGACGAGCGCGCACTTCCTGCGGGTGCCTCAGCTGGCCCCGGCGAAGATCGAGGTGGTCTGGCTGCGTCGCGGCGGTACCGCCGCGACCGCCCGCGCCACGCTGATCCAGGACTCGCGCCCGGTGCTTGACCTCACCGTCACCACCGGGAAGCTGACCGCGGGGGACCACGGCGCGGGAGCCGGCCGGGGATCCGGGACTGGGAGATCTGGGAGATCCGGTGCTGGCCAATGACGGGCTGGCGGTATCACGGCAGCAGGCCCGGGCCGGCGGCCTGAGCGAGCGGCCGATCGCCGGGCTGGCCGCCGCGGTGGATGAGCTGCGCAGGACGGGCGACCTGCTGGCCTGGACCGGGGAGCGGCCGGCGCTTCCGCCGATTGAGGAGTGCGTGAACCTGGGCCACTGGCCGGGCACGGTCGGCCCGGACGGGACGGCCGGATACGCGGCCCACGTCGACCTGCGTCTCGATCCAGCGACCATCGGGTGGCGGCACGGTTCCCCGGCCGGAGTCCCTGAGATGCGCGGCTACTTCCGGTTGCGCGAGGACCGGGACCCGGACGCATACCTGCTCGCGCTCGCGGTGGACGCGCTGCCGCCCGTCGTGTTCGGCCTCGGCGCCACCGGCTGGGCCCCGACCGTCGAGCTCACCTGGTACATGCGGGCGGCGCCGTCTCCCGGCCCGCTGCAGGTCGCGGCGCGGTGCCGGCATGTCAGCGGCGGGTGGTTCGATGAGGAAGCGGAAGTGTGGGACGCGACAGGCCGGCTGGTTGCGCAGAGCCGCCAGATTGCCAGGGTCGGCCGCGGTCGGGTCAAAGGCGGCTCCTGAGGCAGGCTCGTGGCCGCAGCACGGGTACGCTGGGGCGCCGTGCGGCTTACCATCGTCGGGTGCTCGGGCAGCTTTCCGGGCCCGGCCAGCCCGGCCTCTTGCTACCTGGTCGAGGCGGCAGGTTTCCGGGTGCTGCTCGACCTCGGTAACGGCGCGCTCGGCGCGCTGCAGCGTTATGCGGGGCTCTACGACATCGATGCGGTCTGTCTCAGCCACCTGCATGCCGATCACTGCCTGGACCTGTGCTCCTACGCGGTCGCGCGGTACCACCACCCGGCCGGCCCGCGGCCGCCGATCCCGGTGTACGGCCCGGCGGGCACCGCTGAGCGGATGACGGCCTGCTACGGGAGCCAGGGCAGCGCCGCGATGACCGAGTCCTTCAACTTCACCGAGCTGGCACCGGGAACCATCGGCATCGGGCCGCTGAGGGTCACCGCGGACCACATGAATCACCCGGTCGAGACGTTTGGCTTCCGGCTTGAGCACGCCGGCCAGGTACTGGCGTACTCGGCCGATACCGGGGAGTCAGCCGCGCTCGCCGGGCTTGCCCGCGGTGCCGACGTGCTGCTGTGCGAGGCCTCCTTCGTGGACGCGCCTGATCTGCCTGCGGACCTGCATCTCACGGCACGGCAGGCAGGTCAGTACGCGGCCAGGGCGGGCGCCGGGAAGCTGGTCCTCACCCACCTGGTCCCGTGGAATGACCAGCAGACAACGAAGGACGAGGCGGGAACCGGGTTCAGCGGGCCGCTGGTCCTTGCCGCGTCAGGAATGCGGCTCGAAATCGGCTAGCGCTAGACTTATCCGTTTATTGCCGGTCTTGACCCGTCCCGCCATGGCTCAATCGGCGAAAAAAACCGTCTGGCGGCGTGGCACGCCACCCCCAGCGCCAAGACCATGGCGCCCGTGCCTAAACTCTCTGGGATGCGCGTACTCGTTACCGGCGGTGCCGGTTTTATTGGCTCGCACCTGGCCGATGCCCTGCTCTCACGGGGCGACGACGTGTCGGTGATCGACGATCTGTCGTCCGGCCTGCCAGTCGCCTTGGTGAGCGGGCCACACTGCACAAGCTGAGCGTCACCGACGCCGGGCCGCTGGCCGCGATCGTCGAGCAGGAGCGGCCGGAGCTGATCTGCCACCTGGCCGCGCAGATCGACGTGCGCGCGTCGGTGGTCGCGCCGGCCCAGGACGCGCAGACCAACATCGTCGGCACCGTTAACGTGCTCGAGGCCGCCCGCGGGGCCGACGTGCGCGTGCTGTTCTGCTCCACCGGCGGTGCCTTGTACGGCACTGACGCGCCGATCCCGTCGCTTGAGGACGTGCTGCCGCTGCCCGAATCCCCGTACGGCATCGCCAAATACTGCGCTGAGCAGTACGTCGACCTTTACAACCGGCTGCACAAGACCAGGCATGCGGTGCTGCGGCTGGCCAACGTGTTCGGCCCGCGGCAGGACCCGTCAGGCGAAGCCGGTGTGGTACCCATCTTCTGCGGGCGGGTGCAGGCCGGCGAGCAGCCAGTGATCTATGGCGACGGTACCCAGACCAGGGACTATGTATATGTCGGCGACGTGGTTGCCGCGTTCCTCGCGGCGGCCGACCGGGGCCGCCCGGGCACCTGGAACATCGGGACCGGGGTCGAGGTCAGCGTCCTTGAGCTGGCCAGGATCATCGGCGAGGCCGCCGGGCACCCGGTCGAGCCCGCCTTCGCGCCGAGCCTGCCCGGCGAGCTGCAGCGCAGTGCTCTTGCGGTGGAACGAGCCAAGGTCGACCTGGGGTGGCAGGCCCGCACCGGGCTTGCTGAAGGGGTGCGCGCGGTTTATGAATGGATCGGGACCGGCGCGCCGGACCGGGCCGGATACTGACCAAAACGCGGTCC
>CAVZGW010000003.1:0-841472 GCA_963774825.1 uncultured Actinomycetes bacterium
CTGATGATCGCGTTGCCGCGAGGCATGACCAGTACCGGGATGTCGATCTTGGGCAGGTCGGCCCGGGAAGTCGGTACGCAGGTCGCCACGCACGCGATGGTAAGCGTTACGCGGCAACTAGCGCGTCGGTTAGAGGGTCAATGCCGGCCAACTGCGCTATCAGGTCTTCGCTGAGATGATGACGGGCGGCGAGCGCGGCAGGCGAGACGTAGCTGACCTTTGTCTGCCCCTCATCGGTCCAGACCACGACCTTAAGTGGCAGGTCCAGCGCGGCCAGCGGCGCGGCTACCATGACTGGCGTGCCCGCGGCCGGGTTGCCGGATAGCACCAGCGTGGTCTCACGCAGCTGCAATCCGGCCTGCCTCGCCTCGGCGCTCTGGTCGATCAGGGCGAAGACCTTCAGGCCTTTCGCGGACAGGAGGCCGGTCAGACGCAAGACAGTGTCGGTGACCGGCCTCGGGCTGACCTTGGTGGTGATATCTGTCTCGGTCCAGTCGACCATCGCCGGTCTCCTTTCGCCTCCGCGGGTGGCTGCCGCCGACTGTTAGTATCCGCCCTCCGCCCGTGGCCAGCATCTGTCATCTGACCACGAAAGACAGAAACCAGCACTGGAAGTCAGCCAAACTGGTCCCTGCACGCATGCGTCCCGGGACTCTCACGGCCACGGACATCCCTGTGATCCCGATGAGTTCGTCGCTGGCTCCCGCCCGGTTCTGGGTTCGGCCTGGGCACTACCGACCACCGGGTGCGCTGCCGTGCTCGATCGAGGTCAGCTCCCCGGTGCCTGACTGCAGTGAGTCGCCTCTTCGCGGGTATATCGAGCCTTGTGGTATTTGGGACCTACCGGGATCTTTTCGTGGCGATCGCTGGTGCTGCCGGTGCGCTGACGGGCTTGTTGTTCGTTGCCCTGTCGGTGGCACCGCGCCGGGGACCAGGCTCCGCTCCTCCGGTCATTCAGCAAGTCCGGGCGGCCGCCGCCCTCCTGGCGTTCGTTAATGTGCTGGCCGTCTCGCTGTTCGGCCTGGTGCCTAACACCAATGTTGGGTATCCGGCCGCGTCGCTGGGCATCATCGGGATCCTGTTCACCGCGGCAGGGATGCGATCCATAGTGTCCAGCCGACCCACGCACCATCAGACGCTGAGGCAGCTGGGGCTGGTTGTACTGCTGCTGCTCATCTTCGGCACTGAGCTTGTCAGCGGGATCGCCGTTCTCGCTGATCCTCACCGCAGTCTGCCGGTTCAGGTAATCGGCTACGCCTTGGTCACGTCGATGCTCGTCGGGATCGCGCGGGCATGGGAACTGGTGGGCGACAGGGACACGGGCATCATTGCCTCGATCGCCGTGATTTCCGGTCGGACGCCCATCCGGAACGGTATTCCTGGTACCGCAACCAGTGCCAGCCCGAGCCGGGCAGCTCCCCACGGCACGGACCTGACGGTCGTGAGCCAGGCGAACGTGGTCAGTGACATGAGAGCATATCGGATCCGGTCGGCGTCGCGGGCCCGGTCCTGAGGTCACCTTCTGGTGATCGCCTGTTCGATCGCCCACCGGAGGGCGGAACTCCTTGTATGCGGTGACGGCCGCCGACTGGCGGTACCGCTGGAAGCTAGCCTTGGTGGCCCTGGCCGGGAAGATCTGGTCTTTGCCGCTGGCGATTAGTAGCAACGGTGCCCGCCACTGGCTGTCGCAGGCGACACGGGTGGCCTGGTCTGGAGCGAAACTCGCGAAGCTTACCTGGCGGATGGCGCGCGCGGGACCGGGGATGCCGGCCTCCTGCTTTAGCTTAGGCTGCCTGTCCGTGTCAGGTGGTCATGCCGAGTTGTGCGGCCATGACGTGGACGTCGGAGTTGAGCCAGGACTCGGCGAGCAGTCCGTTGTCGATGCGGAGTGTGTCGGTCCCGGTGAAGTCGACCTGGCTGCCCGGGGCGGCGGTTGCGGCCGGAATCCCGCCGGCGTACTGGCCTTGGAGGTGCCAGCGGCCGCAGATCAGGTTGCCGTGCTTGCGGCGTCGGCGGTGTCCCCCGGCAGGGCCAGACCTGCATCCGTCCGTGCTCGTGGTTTTATCAGCAGACTGCTAGGCCAAGGGACGGATCTCGGGTTTAACCGGAACTGTGATCACCGTCGGCGAGTCGGCTCCCAATGCCGCCACGAAAGCCTCCCTGACTTCTGTCTTTGATTTCGCCACGACTGCCTGGCAACCGAAACCTTTGGCGATGCTTGGAATATCAAGACCGGGAAGGTCGAGACCCGGTGCGTTCGGCGCCTCTTCAAGGAGAGCGAAGTCCTTCAAGACTCCGTACTCGCCGTTGCGGCAAACGACGAATACCACCGGCAGCTTGTGTTGTGCGGCGGTATAGAGGCACTGGATCGAATACTGGAACGCGCCGTCGCCAATTACAGCGACCACCGACCGCTTGACTCCTTGGGTCTTGACAGCCAAGGCGACACCCACGGCAGCGGGAGCTCCCCAACCCAGGCCGCCGCCGTTTGACGATCGCGCCGCCGCCGTGGGCCGCGAGCACCGGGGAGAACGCACGGCACATGCTCAGCGTGCCGAAAAGATTGGTCTCCATCTCGGCCCGCGCCGCGTCCAGGTTCGGCGCGTTGAGGAACGTGCTGTACTTCAGTATCCCCGCGTTGTTCACCAGCAGGCTGACGTCCGCGCACTGCCGCGCAACCTGCGCGACGCGCGCCGCATCGGTGATGTCAATGGCGATGGGCGTCACGCCGGGCTCGGTGACCATGTCCGGGTGGCGCGCGGCTCCGTAGACCTTGGCCGCGCCCCGGGCGACCAGCTCCCGGGCGAACACCCGCCCGAGGCCGCGGTTCGCGCCGGTGACCAGGGCCACCGATCCGTCAATCCTCATGGTTCTCCTCTTGGCTGACGCGCCGCATAACGACAGGGCGGCGCCTGATCTCGATTGACCCCTTGCGGGTCCAGCCCCGGCGCTGCCGCCATCAGCCCGCGCCCCACAGCCCGGCTTTGCCGAGCCGGCATTGCCGCAGCACAAGGCCTCCGGCGTCGCTAGTGCGCTTTTACGGCGAGCAGCCAGGCCACCACCACCAGCCATACGTAGGTGACGCCCAGGAAGAACCGCTCGGGCAGCCCAAAGACATGCCGCAGCCGTGGTAGCAGCGCGGCGAGGACCAGGATCAGCCCGACGAGTATCGCGCCGGACAGCCAGTCGAGTGCCCCCCGGTGCGAGTGCCACGGATAGAGCTTCACCAGGTCGGGGGTCAGGTCCGAGATCGCCGCGTAGGTGAACCCGAACGTCAGGATCGCGAACAGGTAGTGCATCGCCCCGGTCCGGGTCAGCTTCTCCCCTTCGACGGTGGTGGGGAACAGTGACTCCCCGATGCGGCAGGCGGACACCAGGCCCAGGAACACCAGGCCCCGGGTCAGCAGGGGCGGGGCGCCGGGTTCCAGCGTCAGGCCGATGGCCAGGGCCAGCACGGCGATCGAGCCCGCCCAGAGGCTGACCCGGAACAACGGCGCATACTGGCCGACGCCGTAGTCGCTGACCGCGTTATGGACGAGGTCGTAGCCGGTGGGCAGGAAGTGCAGCGCCAGCACCACGCCGATGTAGACCAGGCTCCCGACCACGCTGATTAGCGCCAGCACCAGGACATCAGCTCGCAACGGGCACTCCCTTACGACAGGCCATGGCCAGACCAGGCCGGGTTTATCGTGCTCAGCGATCGGGGAGCCAGCTGCCGTGGAAGCCCAGCGGGATCCGGGCCGGCACGTGAACGCGCGCCACCGGCTCGGCGGTGAAGTCCTGGGCGGCCAGGATGACCAGGTCGGCGGCGCCGCGGTCGGGGTTGTGCACGAAGGCCATGACGTAGCCGTCGTCCTCGCCGGAGTCCGCCGCGGCCGGCGCGAACACGGCCTCGCCCGCGGTGGCGTCCTTGCCGAACTCGTGCGCCTGCACGGTGCCGGCCGTCAGGTCGTGCTTGAGTATCGCGTTGGTGAACGCGTCGTCGCCGAAGTCGCCGGTGGCCGTGATGGCCGGGTGACCTCGCCGATGACCGCGCTATAGCCATAACGGTGCGGCCGGGAGATGATCCGGTCGTCGACCCGGGGGAACTCCTGCCCGCGGTCGTCCAGGCGCTGCTGGGTGATCTTCCCGGCGGCCGGGTCGATGGTCCACCGGTCCAGGGTTACCGGCCCGTGCGTGGACCACAGCGTGGAGACGTCGAAGCCCCGGTGGTACTGGCACAGGTCGACCACGACCTTGCCCTGCTCGTCGTCGTAGGCGTTGAGGCAGTGGAACACCCAGCACGGGTCGATGCCGATCCACCGGATGGGCGAGCTGCCGTCGCGGGCCAGCAGGCCGACCCGGGCCGGGTGGGCGTCGTTCCACACGTACGGCATTTCGTTGCCCGACGTGGCCGCCTTCAGGCTGAACGTGACCGGCAGGTCCAGCAGCACCACATACTTGCCGGTCAGCGCGAAGTCGTGCATCATCGGGCCGTCGGCCACCGGGATGTTGGTCGTGGCGGTGACCTTCCCGCCGGGATCGACGACCACGTGCTGGACGTAGTTCCAGGCCCAGAAGTACGCGATCGCGTGCAGCTCGCCGGTGGCGCGGTCGAGCTTGGTGTGCGCGGCGAACCCGCCGGGCAGGGTCCCGCCGAAGTTGCACGGCCCGACGGTATCCAGCTCCTCGGTCATCTCATACGGCAGCGGCCCGGCCTCGACGGTGGCCAGGGTGCGGCCGGCGTGGGCGATGATGCAGGTGTTGGCGGCGAAGTCCATGTTCTCGTGCACCGGCCCGGCCGGCCACTGCTCGTGGTGCGCCGCGGCCACGGCCTTGGAGCGGACCCACCGGTTGCGGTACCACTCGGCCTTGCCGCCGCTCAGCCGCACGCCGTGCACCATGCCCGAGCCGAGGAACCAGTGATAGTCGGGGTCGTCCAGGCCCAGCGGATTCGGCCCGTTGCGCAGGTAACGACCCGACAGCCCGGCGGGCACCTGCCCGGTGACCGGCAGGTCGAACGCGGTGATCTCCTCGCTCACCGGGGCGAACGCCCCCTCGAGGAAACGGTGGTCAGAAGGCACGGACATGATCCCTCCCGGGTTTAACGGCAGACGCTGCGCGGTCCCGTGCTGCGAGCATGACACCGTAGCCGCGGCGGAAAAAGACCCAGCTTATGAGCGCACTCTTCGGCCCGGCCGAACAATGAGCGTTCCACCGGCGATCTCCGTTCCCCGGACACGCGGGCCATCGCGGAGAAGATGAAAGCCGGTGCGGGTACCTTCACCTTGTGGAGCTGCGCCAGCTCGAAGCGTTCATGGCCGTCGCCACCGAACTGCATTTCGGGCGGGCCGCCGACCGGCTGCACATCGCCGCACCGACGCTCAGTGAACTGATCCGGCGCCTCGAGCGTGAGCTGGGCACGCCGCTGCTTACCCGCACTACCCGCCGGGTGGCCCTCACCAGCGCCGGCGGCGAACTGCTCAGCCGCTCGAAGGTCATCCTCGACGAAGTCGCCGCGGCGCAGGCCGCCGTGCACCGCGTCGCCGGCGGGGAGGCGGGCACTGTGCGGCTGGGCGTCACGCCGCCCGCCGCGCCGGTGCTCGCCCCGCACCTGATCAATCTGTTCGCATCCAAGGCTCCCCACGTGACCGTCGACCTGCAACGGATGTGGCTGCCCAAGCTCCTGGACGCTGTCGCTACTGGCGGCATCGATGTGGCCCTCACCTGCGGCCTGCTCCCGGAACCGGCCGGGATCGCCACCGAGGTGTTCTGCGCCGAGCCGCTGGTGGTCGGCCTGCGGCCAGGGCACCACCTGGCCGGCCGCGCCACGATCGCGCTACCGGAGCTCGGCCACGAGGTCCTCGGCACAGCCCCGGAGGCCCTGTTCCCCGCCTGGGCCCTGACCCAGCGCCAGGCCCTCGCCACCGCCGGCATCGCCCCGCCGGCCATCGAGCTCGCCGACACTGACCTGGCCGCCATCCGCTGGGCCGAGCAGCCCGGCATCGACTGGATCATGCTAATCCCGTCCCTGGCCGCTGCCCACACCCAGACCGTGATCTGCCCGGTAGCGCCCCGCCAGCTCGTGCCGTTCATCCTGCAGTGGAACCCCAGCCGGACGCACACCCAGGCCGTAGCGCGATTTGTTCGCTTTGCCCTGACGGCCGACCTTCCGCCCGGCTGGCACACCCAGCCCGATCACCTGCACCACATCGAAGAGGACGAGAACCCAGACGACCGCCCGCCCCGGCCGGGCACGCGATAAGACTCCCGCAGCCACCCCGAGAGTCCCCTCGACGGCCCGGAACGCCGGCCGATCAGATTGTCTGTTCGGGCGGGCCCGATCCACCCACCCGCCAAGTGACCATTGCGTCCATATCGGCGGTATCCGCGCTCGTCAGTGGCATCAGCCGCCACGGCAGGTGGGGCATCGTCCAGGCGTGGTTGGGGGTCATCTCTCTGGCCGTTACCGACTGAAGAAGGCCGCGGACTGCCGGGGCCATCTCCTCGGCCGACAAGTCCTCGATCTGCTGGCTTATCCTCCACTGCTGGCCGAACGGGTCACGCAGCTGGCCGCCGCGCTCGCCTTAGAACTGATCCTCCCACGGGTAGTTCACCTCCGCCCCGGTGGCGACGCACGCTGCCACGCCTGGACACCCCCTGGCAGGCCAATGGCCACGTTCCCGCCGCGCAGCCGGCGCTACTCGAACCGGTTCACCCGGGCCCCTGGGGGTAGCGCGAAGACAGTGCTTGCCCGGTATCGACGCGCGGGGGCTTGCCGTGAGCATCGCCGTCATTGCTCCGGCTCGCCATGCCGGGTCGCATGTGGTGCGGATGCGGGGGTTGGGCCACCGCAACACGATGTCAGCGTTCAGCGATAGGTCCCGGCCATCCCGCCGGTCTATGTTTGTGAACGCTTCATCCGATCGCAGAGGGAGTCGTGATGCCCCGCACCCGGGTCCACAACATGAACGTCTCCCTCGACGGCTACGCCGCCGGCGAGCATGTGACGTTCGACGCCCCGATCGGCGGCGCCGAGCGGTTGTTCACGTGGTTCGATGGCCGGGTAATCCATGGCGTCGATAAGGCGGATGCCCCCGTCACGCTGGACCGCGCTCTGACCAGCATGTGGAGCCAGGGCATCGGCGCCGAGATCATGGGACGTCGCAAGTTCGGTCCCCAGGTTGGTGATTGGCCCGACGACGGGTGGCGGGGCTGGTGGGGCGACGAGCCGCCATTCCAGACACCGGTGTTCGTCATGAGCCACCACCCGCATCCCACGATTGACTTTCCCAACGGGACCAGCTTCCGGTTCGTGGACGGGCCACCGGAGGAGGTGCTCCGCCTAGCCCAGCAGGCTGCTGGTGGTCGTGACGTCCGCATCGGGGGAGGACCCTCGATGGTGCGTCAGTTCCTCCAGGCCGACCTGGTCGACTTCATGCACCTGGTGATCGTTCCGATAACCCTCGGGCGCGGCGTATCCCTCTGGGCGGGATCAAGCGGCCTCGAAAACCGCTTCACCGTCGAGTCGGTAACGTCGCCTAGCGGCCTCACTCACCAGCTCTGGAACAAAAACGACCACGCCTGAACCCGGACCCCCAACCGGGGACTGCCCCCCGCGCCAGGCTGACCAGATCTGCACGCCTCAATGGCCAACGGCGGTAATGCCACAGGTCACGCAGAGCGTCGGCTATTTGCAAAGTCGCTGTCTTCGGCGGTCATGCCGGGTAATCAGCCGGAGCGCGATGATCAGGTCGAAGCGGGAATGGAAGCGGACCTGGTTCTCCTCGCACCCGGCGACGAACAGCACGTCGGCGTCTTCGGTGTCCAGCAGCCAGGCGATGGCATCTTCGCGTCACCGCTGCCGCCCACCGGGCAGTTGCTTGCACCAGCCATCGTCGGTGTCGACGGCCTTGTATCCAAGTGCTCCCAGCTCGCGGATCACGCTCGACTTGCCGGTGCCCGACATACCGGTCAGCAAAACCCGCTCCACGATTCCGAGCCTACGATTCGTAGCTGGCCGCAGCGATGTGCCGAGCGAGGCCGGATCTCCCGCTCGCCAGTACGCTGCTCGCCGCCGACGCCGGGGTGTACCGGATCGTCTCGCTCAGCGCTGTCCGGGCAGCTGTGCGATCATGGAACCCGCCCGCATGCGCGCAGCCCCGCGGTACCGCGTACTGAACGAGGGAGGTCACTGTGCCAGAAGCGTTCGCGGATCTGTCCACGCCACTGGTGGCCGATGCCTGCTTGCGCTGTGGTGTTCCGCTGCGGGCCGCTCATCCAGGAATCGGGGCGGTCGTGGCCGGCCAGCGGATCGCTGGGCGGGTCCTGCCAGTGCGGCACTACGGTAGCGTGGACGTGTTCCTGGAGGCATTCGGTCAGGCCGAAGCCGGCGACGTGCTGGTCATCGACAACGGCGGCCGCTCGGACGAGGCCTGCGTCGGCGACCTGGCGGTACTGGAGGCCCGGGCGGCCGGGGTGGCAGGCCTGGTGGTGTGGGGCCTGCACCGCGACACGCCGGAACTCGCCGCGATCGGCCTTCCGGTCTTCAGCTATGGCAGCTACCCGGCCGGGCCGGTGCGGCTGGATGAGCGGGAGCCCGAGGCCCTGGTCACCGCTCAGTTCGGGCCGCACCTGGTCAGCGCCGGGGACATCGCCTTCGCCGACGACGATGGCGTGCTATTCGTCGCGGCCGAGCGTGCCGAGCAGGTTCTGGTCGCCGCGCACCAGATCTGGCAGACCGAGCGGGACCAGGCCTGCCGGATCCGGGCGGGTCAGACACTGCGCCAGCAGACCGCTTTCGATGACTACCTGGCCCGGCGCGCCGCTGACCCGTCATACACCTTCCGGCGGCATCTGCGCCGCATCGGCGGGGCCATCGAAGAGTAGGGCCTTCCAGGCGGGCCGCGTCCCCGCTCAGAACCTGGCAGCCCAGTACGCGGAATGCGACATGTGCGGACCATGAGGACGTCGAGTGACGGCCACCCGGTGAAGCCGAGGCATTGCGGAGAAGCACAATCGAAATCAGGTTCGACGAGGTTCCCTGTCTTGACCATCTGGGTGGTCGGCGAGCAGCGGGCCCGCCTTCTTGGTCATGTTCATCATCTAGGCGGCGGCCCGCAGCTGCGCGGCTGTCGCTACCGCGTGCAGAAGCACGAAAGGGTCGGCCGCTATAAACGGCCGACCCAAACGTCTCTGCTAACGCAGGTCCCGGGGCGGCCGCCTCAACCCGATGATGCACGCGGGTGGGTAGCGGCGGTGGCTTTGCGCTGGTCAGGGGCTTGCGACAGGGCGATGATGCAGGACCACGCGATGGTTATGGTTATCGCATCTGCCCAGGGCTAGGCCGCGGGGATTTTCAGCCGCCGTCGGCGGCATGCGGAATTCGGTATCAAGCGCGGTCGGTCGCGCCCGACCCACGACACGTGGATCGCCGCCTGCTGCTCGCTTATGGGTTGCCGCTGGCGACTGTGAACGTCAAAGACTTCGCGGACGGCATCGCCGGCTGCCCTTGCCGGTGTAATGTTACGCCGTGCGGGGCCCGCACGATACATTGATGCGGGCCGCAGGTCATTCTGCCCAGCCGATTGAGGAAATCCGTCGGCGTGCATGCCGGGACGGGAATGGCGACTAAATGCACGCCCGGTGCGGGATAGGCAGCGAATAGCGAGCATTTCACATTACGGGGGCAATCATGAACGTGCTGAAGGAACGTCGCAGGAGACCGTTCTCGCCCTTGCTGGTGGCTGTGGTGCTGCTCGCAGCGGCGTCTGCCGGAGGGATGCCACCGGCACCGGCATCGGCCGCACGCAGGCCCGGCTCACGGCCGTAGTCGGCGAGGTAGAACGGCAAGACGGTGGCCATCAGCTGTTCCATCTCGGCTGGGTCGGTGGCGGCCAGCAGGCGCTCAGTCCATTGATCCATGACCGGCCGCGCCGCCTCATACCACGGCGAGCTGGCGTGCCGGGCCAGCAGGGCCTCGGCCTCGGCTTCGGCCTCACCGCCGTCCTGGGCGTCGGCGTCGGGCCCGATGCCGAAGGCGGCAACGGCCACGCAGCTCGCGGTGCTCTGCGGGAACAAGGCTAATGGCGGAGTCGGGTATTGCAACTGTCCGAATGCCCCGCCTGGGCCTCCGAGTCCAGCCACCGCAAGCCCTTTCCTTCCTCGATGCGCTTTAAGAGGACCCGCCGCCCACCTCGCCCGTCTGGCAGGCGGATCCAGCATCAGATGGGATCGCTCTGGAGATCTTCCTGGTCAAGCGGCATGGTGAGCGCGTTCACCCGGCCAGCGCATACCTGGCCAGTGAGTCCGGGCACATCGAGTCCGAGTCGGCCGAGCACGACCTGCACTGCTTCCAGGCCATCCGGCGGATGGACGAGATCCTGCTAGCCAACTTCATGGTCTTCCACGACCTGGCCCGCGAGGAGGACTACGACCTGTGGATCGGCGACGAAGCCTGGGAGCTCGACTACTACCTGCACGAGAACCCTGAGCAGAAGCGCGCCGCCTACGCCTGGCTCACCGACTTCGTCGGCTGGCTGCCGATGCCCGACGGCGGCCCGCGCGAGGCGTTCGTCACCGCCGACTACAACGCCGAGATGATCGAGCACATCGCCCGCTACTCCCGCGTCCGTGACCGCGCCATCTTCGTCGGCGACCCCGACGACATCGTCCCGGAAACCTTCGGGCCCGCGCTGCCGCCGATCCGCGAGTGGACCGAACAGCACTACGACTTCGCCGGCTACATCACCGGATTCGACCCGCGCCAGCTCGGCGACTGGCAAGCACTCGGCTACCGTGCCGACGAACGCGTCTGCGTCGTGACGGTCGGCGGCTCCGGGGTCGGCGGCCACCTGCTGCGACGCGTGATTGCCGCGTTTCCCGAAGCCAAGCAGCGCGTGCCTGACCTCCGGATGATCGTGATCGCCGGCCCGCGGATCGACCCCGGCAGCCTGTCGGCTCATGACGGCCTGGAAGTGCGGCCCTACGTCCAAGAGCTCTACCGGCACCTGGCCGTCTGTGACCTCGCAGTCGTCCAGGGCGGGCTGACCACGGCCATGGAGCTAACCGCGAGCCGGCGGCCGTTCCTGTACTTCCCGCTCCGCCACCACTTCGAGCAGAACCTCCACGTACGCCACCGGCTGGAGCGCTACCGGGCCGGGCGGTGCATGGACTATCAGACCGCGGGACCGGCCGACATCGCCGCGGCGATCGTCACCGAGATCGGCCGCAAGGTCGACTACCGCCCGGTTGCCACCAACGGCGCCGCCCGCGCCGCATCCCTGCTCGCCAACCTCCTCTAGCAATCGGCGCCCCGCCCTGGACGTTGTTCCGGCATACCGCCTGTTCTGCCGCTCCTGGTGCACAGATGGCTGGCCAGCGAGCTTGCGGACTTGATGGACTTCGCCAACCTGCATTGGGTGGCTTCAGGACCTGCGGGCGAGCAGATATCCCTGCGGGGAACCCTCCTGGCCTTCGGCGGGGCGCCCGCCCCAGAACACGGCCGCAAAGCCAGCATCGGCCGCCCGGTGTTCCATCTCGCCGGGCAACAGCCAGTAGACATCGAATTCGACACCAAGGCCAGTGCTGCGCCCCCCGCGGCGGACCTGGCTGTCACCGGCCTTGAACGCTGTCACCAGGTAGCCTCCCGGCCTGACCACGCGGGCCAGCTCGCCGAAGGCCACCGGCCTATCGGACGGCGCGAGGTACATGAGGGAGTACCAGCAGACCACACCGGCCAGCGAGGCATCCGCAAAGGGCAGTGCACGCAGGTCGGCAACGCCGAAATCGAAGCTGGGCTGGTCACGGCGGGCTACGCGGATCATCTCGGGTGACAGGTCGATCCCCTGGGGAGACAGGCCCCTCGCGGCCAGGTAGGGCGCGAGCCGCCCGTCCCGCAGCCGATATCCCCCACCGTGGTGCCCAGGCCTGCGGCCAGCGTCCGGTCGCAGAACAGGCCCAGCACTGCCCGCTCGGCGGGCATCCGGTCCAAAGTGCCAGCCAGGCGGTCAGCGTAAAACTCGGCCAGGACATCGTGCGCAGCCCTCAGCTCGTCCGTCTTGGCATCCACGAAGGGACCCTAACTGGCCCTGCCGACAGAGGCAGGGCCACCTCCGCTCATGCCGCTGAGGGCGCGGTGGCCGCGGGGCGCCTAACCGGGGCGGGGCGCTTCGACGCAACGCACGCCCTGTGCGCTGACCGTGGCTGCGTGACGAGTGCGCGGTGGCAGCACCAGCCGGTCTCCCGGACCGAGATCAGCATCGCCGGTGTCGGTGTGGAAGACGATCCGGCCGCGTACGCAGTACAGCACTTTCTCGTAGCTGTGGTCATGCCAGCCGTAAGTATCTCCTGGGCCGTTGCCCCAGCCCTGCGGGGTGAGACCTTCCGCGCGCATCCGCGCGATGATCTCGTTCTCGCTTGGCGGAGCGCCTTGATGCCGGTCGACCACAATGCCCATCGTGAACCTCCTGCCGGCCACCAAGCCCGACGCGGTGGTGACTGTTGACGTCGCTCCAGTCTTATCGATGTCGCTATTTGCCGCGTCCTGAGCTCATCAATGCGTGTCCGCGACGCTTCGGCCTCAGCTGTACGGATCCACCCGTGCAGGGCAAGATCGATGCTGTGACGTTTTCCGAGCAGGAGGACCTGCACGGACCGCGCTGGGAAGGTCTTGCCTGGTCGAACTGGCACCAGCTCGATACTCCTGAGGGGCGCGCGATCCCGCCTGAACACGGCATCTATCGGCGCCGCTGTCGCGGCGCGCCTAATTTGATCTACGTTGGCATCAGTGCTCAGCTCAGTTCGCGCCTGGGTGGCTACGCCGGGCGTAGGGTCGTCCCTGGGTCCTGAGCTGATCGGCTGTACGCTTATCGGCGATTACCAGACCCTATTCGGGCTTTCGTGCACGAGTTGCGCGAGCTTGATCGTTTAACTGAGAAAAGTGCCTTGAGCTGGGAGAATGGGGCTTGTCTAGAGTCCATTCCGGCCCGGTTCTAAAGGCACTTTCCAGATGCATCTTACCGCCCGCCGTCCCAAGATCGTGGTGTCCGCTGACGGGACGGGGATCGTGCCCCAGGCTGGCGGCCTGCTCCTGGCGCAGGCGCTACGGGTAACGGGCCTGGACCGCGGCCTGCAGGATGCGCTGGGCCGGTGGCGTCCGCCGCGGGCCGTTCACCGCCCGGGGAAAATCATCGCTGACCTGGCCGTGACGCTGGCGATAGGCGGGGACTGCATGGCGGATATCGCGATGATCCGCGCGCAGCCGGAACTGTTCGGGCCGGTAGCCTCCGACCCGGTGGTGTCCCGGCTGGTCACCAGCCTGGCCGCGGACGCGCCCCGGGCGCTGACGGCCATCCGGGCGGCGCGGGCCGCCGCCCGGCAGCGGGCCTGGGAGCTAGCCGGTGACGCCGCGCCGGGTGCGGACGGCACGCTCATCCTGGTCGATATCGACGCGACGATCGTAACCGCATGCTCGGAGAAGGACTAGGCCGCGCCGACGTGGAAGAAGACCAATGGCTTCCATCCCCTGACCGTTTTCGCTGATCACGGCGCCGAGGGATCCGGTGAGCGACTAACGGCTGAGCGTGACTGCCCGGAGGGCCGTGCCTGGCAGGTCAGGCCGTGCCAGCCGACCATTCGATTGTCGGTGGCCGGACGGCGGAGCAGGTCGGATTGCCCTTCGGGTCGGTCAGGCCAAGCCGGCCGACCAGCAGGCCGGCCCTGGCAGCCTCGCCGAGGACCGCTGGCGGCACGCCGTCTAGCCACAGTTTGGCCCGGCGGAAGAACCTGGCCAGGCCGGCGTCGTCGACGGTGACCCAGTTCAGGTAGATGAAACGGCCGCCTGGCGGGCCTTGAATGTAGGGGCCTTTAATGTCCGGGGCGATGCCGTTCGGATCCGCCTCTCCGCTGAGCTGGCACTCGAATGTCCACGTCGCGGTAGGCGCGTCGCCCGGGGTCAGCCCGAGCAGCTCGTCACGCTTGCCGCGGCGCTGGATTCCCACGTGAATATTGCGGTGGCCGCCTGGAACGTCCTTGCTCGGACCGCACGATCGACCCGGCAGGTCAATGCCTTCGATCCGGATTTGCATTGAACTATTATCTTCCGCCAGCGGGACAGCGCGGGTCCCCGGCGGGGCACGCGCCGCGAAAGGGACGCGGCGTTCGGGCGGGCGGTTACGGACGGCTGCGAGGGGCTGGTGTGCAAGTCGGTAAGCCCGGCGGCCGGCTATCAGGCCGGCGCCCGCGGCTGGTTGTGGACCAAGCTCAAGCGGGACTACCGCACCGAGCTGTCCGACACCGTCGATGTGGTGGTCGTCGGTGCATTCGCGGGGCGTGGCCGCCTGGAGCGGAGGCTTCAGGCGGTCGCGGGCGGCCGGGTGACCGATAGCTCCGGCGGGATGCCGTGGTACGGCTCGATCTCGATGAGGGCCAGCTGGCCCGTACAGCCCTGGCTGAGGGTGGAGGAGGGGCGGTCGGCGGTGAGCACGTTGGGGTTGCCGTGACGGCAAAAGCCCGGGTTGGCCGGGTCCGGGTCGTACCAGGCGCCGGTGGAAAGCTGGGCGACCCCGGGCCGCACCGCTTCATCGACAGCCAGCCCGGCCAGGCAGGCACCCCGGTCGTTGAAGATCCGTACGAGGTCGCCGTCGCGCAGGCCGCGGGCTGCCGCGTCGGCAGGATGCAGCCGCACAGGTTCACGCCCGGCGATCTTGAGCGACTGGCTGTGCGCGCCGACGTCCAGCTGGCTGTGCAGCCGGGACCGCGGCTGGTTGGCGACCAGTTGCAGGCGGAAGCGCAGGGTGGCGGGGGAGCCGAGCCATTCGTCCGGTTCGCGCCAGACCGGGTGGCCCGGGCAGTCTGGGTAACGGTAGCTGTCGATGGTTTCAGAGAAGATTTCGATTTTCCCGGTCGGCGTGGTGAGCGGGTGGCCCTCCGGGTCGGCGCGGAAATCAGCAAACGCCACCTGCGGCTCGCTGGCTACCGGCAGTTCGAGGCCGTCGCCTGCCCAGAACTCGTCAAAACCCGGTACTGCCCGCCCGCGCTCAGCAAGTTGGCCCCGCCACTCGTCATGCAGGTGGCGCAGCCAGTCCATCGCGGTGCGGCCCTCGGTGAAATCCTTGCCCGCGCCGAGCCTTTCCGCTAGCCCCGCGAAGATGGCGTAGTCGTCCCGGGCTTCGCCGTGCGGCCGGGTCAGCGCTGGCATCGGGAAGAACATCCGGTCGCTCTGCCCGGAGCCGTAGTCGTCACGTTCGATGGTCATGGTGACCGGCAGCACGATGTCGGCGTGCCGGGCGGTCGCCGTCCAGAACGGGTCATGCACCACCACCGTCTCCGGCCGGGCGAACGCGCCGCGCAGCCGGGCGAGGTCCTGGTGGTGATGAAACGGGTTACCGCCGCACCAGTACACCATCCGGATGTCCGGGTAGGTCAGCTGCTGCCCGTTGTAGTCGTAGGCCGCACCGGGATTCAGCAGCATGTCGGCGATCCGCGCCACCGGGATAAACGCGGAAACCCCGTTCCGGCCCTGCGGCAGCCGCGGCACCGGGACCTGGGGCGCTGGCTCGCCGACCAGGGACGCGGACCCGTAGCCGTGGCCGAAACCGCCGCCCGGCAGCCCGATCTGGCCGAGCATGGCAGCGAGCACCACACCGAGCCACAGCGGCTGCTCCCCGTGTTGGGCGCGCTGCAGCGACCAGCTGACGGTCACCAGGGTGCGCGCTGCGGCCATCTCGTGCGCGAGTTCCCGGATACGCGCCGCCGGCACGCCCGTGATCGCTTCAGCCCACGGGGGATCCTTAACGACGCCGTCTGCCTCCCCGCGCAGGTAACGGGCGAACCGCGGGTAGCCGACTGTGTAACGGTCCAGGAAGCCGGTGTCTGCCAGGCCGCCGGCGTCCAGCACCTGGGCGAGCGCAAGCATCAGCGCGGCGTCGGTGCCGGGCCGGGGCGCGATCCACTCGGCCTGTGCCTCGGCGGGCGTGTCGTCGCGGATCGGGCTCACCGAGACGAACCGGCAGCCCCGTGCCCGGGCGGCGCTCACCCAGCTGCGGGCATTGTGCCGGGACACGCCGCCCGGTGACACCGCCGCGTTCTTCGGTGACAGCCCGCCGAAGGCGACGACCAGCTCGCTGTGCTCCGCGACCACAGATTTGGCCGTGGCCTGGGTGAGCAGCACGTTCACGTCGGCGATCACATAGGGCAGCAGCACCGTGGAGGTGCCGAGACTGTAGCTGTTCACGTGCCGCACATAACCGCCGAGGCAGTTCAGGAACCGGTGCACCTGGCTTTGCGCGTGGTGGAACCGTCCTGCGCTGGCCCAGCCGTACGAGCCGCCGTACACCGCTTGCGCCCCGTGGTCCCGGTAGACCCGGCGCAACTCCTCGGCTAGCAGGTCCAGTGCCGTCTCCCACGGAACCGGCACGAACGGCTCGTCGCCGCGCCCCGGCGCACCTGGGCCATCGTCCAGCCAGCCCTTGCGCACGTACGGCGAGGTGATGCGGGCCGGGTGGTGCTGGGCCGAGGCGACGTTACCGATCAGCGGCACCGGCTCCGGGTCACCGCGCCACGGCCGCACCTCGGTCAGGCGCTCACCATCGCTGACCGCCTCGAATGCCCCCCAGTGCGTCAGATGGACAGTCATGCCACCAATCGTAATCGTCTGGGGCGACACCGCTGCCGGCGCTGACGGCTGGGCTTAGCCGCCTCACTGGGCAAGGTGGGCGGAGCGCTCGGTGAGCAACTCTGCTGGTCAGAGCAGTGGATGCGATTCTCGGCAGGCACAGGCCGATTCCTGGCCGCGGCCCGGCATCACGACCGAGAGGCCCGTTAGGCCGTGACTTTGAGAGCTTCTCCGCGTGCCTGCCGAGACCTGCTTGCCAGATCAGCCCTACTGTCCCTGCCGTGATCACCGCTCCTGCGTAGACGACGGCAGTCGACGTGATGCCAACCGTTGACGGCAGCAGGCCGGCGGTGATGACCGGCACGCTGAAGGACAGGTAGCTCACCACGCAGACGGCAGCGAAGAGCTCCGCGTGCTGCCGGGCTTCAGCGAGCGGGGCGATGATTCGCAGGCCTCCAGAGAACGAGGTGCCAAACCGCACCGGCGATAACGCTGCCGGCGAAGAACAGTGCCAGTAGGCCGGTGATAATGGAGAACAGGGTAGACGCTGTACATGATCGAGGGGACGAGTCCGAGGTAAAGGCCTCCGAGCATCCAGGTGGCGATGTTCACCGGGATACTGGCGAAGAACTCCGAGCGCGCCCTCTGCGGAACGGAAACGCGCTGGGTCAGCGACCGGAACGCACCGGCACGGCGCGGGACGGTTTCTCCAGATGCGATTACGACGATCATGCCGAGAACGAAGAGCACGGCCAGGAAAGTGAAGACTATGGGACTCGGCGCTGCCGTGAATTGCACGGCGATCCCGGCGATGAGAGCGCCGAGACCGAGACCGGCAGCGGGCGCCACGCTGCCGGTTAGCACTCCGGTTTTCTTGTGCTTTGCTGGCGTGTACTCGACAGCCGCGGCGGTGAATGCACTGATCGCGGCGCCTGTCGCGATGCCCTGTGTAGTGCGCGCGGCGATCACCAGCCGATATTCGGCGCGAAGAGAAACGCGAAGAGGAATATGTGCATGGCTGCGCCCTCGGCGCCGATGCGCAGCGATGCAGCCTTTGCAGCGGCCAACAAGGCCGCTGCGCCCTTGACGGCCGCAGGCGGCGCCATCCTGGCGGTCTGCGGTGTCCTCGCCGCGGCCGTTCCGAAGCACATAGCCGAGCCTTCATCTTCAGCGGCGTGGGAGTCTTTCTCGGCGTGTGCCTCCTCGGCGCGGTGACGGGCGTGCGAGCCTCCCGATCCGCCCCGTGAGCGAGCCTGGCGCCGACCAGTACCACCCGTCCGGGTTGCCTCGCTAGCTGAGCTGTGTCAGATGGCGGACGTAGACTCGGCGGCGTGTCCGCGGAGCCGAGCCATTACCAGGATCCTTACGATCCAGAGTTGATCCTTGAGCGTCTTCCCGCACACGAACGTGCCGAGTTCCTGCGCCAGTATCAGCAGGCTGTGGAGGCCGCCCGCGAGCCCGCCGGATACAAGAGGCTCCGGCGGGTGCTACACGTGTGGAGCCTCGCCGTCGTCGCGACCAGCCGGAGCGGCTACTACGAGGATCTCGGCGCCGTCCGGATGGGCACAGCTCGCACGATCCCGGCCGAGACGGCCGTCCCGGACTGGGAGCAGCGGCTCGCGGCAGCGCGAGCCCGGCGGCGGTGACCTACCGGGTCGAGCTGAGTCCGGGTTCAGGTACTGACCGCCCCACGTCTGCGGGTCTGTGTCCGCTAGCGTCTCGGTGAACGTCCACCGATGACCGGCGAAGTCCTCGGCGCCATACTGCCGCTCGCCATACATGTAGTCCGCCGGCTCCGCCAGGATGACCGCGCCATGTGCCCGGGCGCGCTCGCAATGAGACCGCGCGTCCGGGACCCGCACCATCACGTACTGGGCCACCGCCTCGCGACTCGGCGGGCGGTGGTAGCCGCCTGGCTCGGCCACGATCACGGCCCCGTCGCCGACCCTCAGCTGAGACCGGTGGTTCTCGCCGATCCGTAGCCGCTCGACAAACCCGAATGCCGCAGTCAGCCAGGCAACCGCCTCGCGGACGTCCGGATAGATCAGAACCGGGATGACCGTGGCCGCTGGGACCGAGCGGTTGACCTTCATTCCGCCAGGCTAACGACATGCACGCCGGCAGGCCACGGACCGCAGGGAAGCACTCGTCCAGATCGCATCACGTGCCCACTCCGGACAAGATCTCGGGCTGCGGCTGTAGCGCTAGGAGCAAGGCTCGTACCCAGCGGTCGCGGAGGCAGGCGTCGAGATAGGTACGGGATGTGGCGAGCAGACATCTGGCTATGGCGTCGAGTATCTCGGCGAAGATCCAGGAGTGGAATTCGCGGTGCATGGCAAGGAGATATGCCGAGCGGTCTCCGAAATCGTGGAAGAACGTGCCCTCCGCCAGCTCCTTGCGTGCCTTCGCTGCCCAACTTGTGCGCCTTTCTCGCGGATCACAGCGGCTCGGCGGGAGCTGGCCGCGGCCGGTCCCCTCGGTGAGTGGGGCTGCGGCGTGCCTGCCCGGGCCGTCGCGTCACGGGACTGGTCACCATTGGTGCAGGGCCAAGGGTTCAGGCGGCGGTGAGTGCGTCGTCGCCGAGCTCGGCCAGGATGTGGCAGGCCGCGGGACCACCAGGGCCTTTGGCCGTCGGGAAGCGCGGCCGGGTGACCTCCCAGCGAGCCGTCAGAATCCGCCCGAGATCCTCCACCGCAGGTGCCAGGTGGTCAGATTGTTACTGCAGATGCCCGCCCGCGTACGCGCCCATCCGCCGTTACGGCACCCGGCGAATGGGCAGGGATAGACCACCGGCCCCGTCGGCTGGGGTTTCGGAGATCAGGAGTATCGCCGATGGCTACGTACCGGATGGTCTACGGAGACGATGCACAGGTCGTGAGGGAGACGTTCGAGAACATCGACGGCGTAGAGCGAGAGGACGGCTGGGTCGTGCTCTTCCGTGGGCCGGAGGCGATCCTGCGCGTGCAGGAGACCCACGTGCAGTCGATGGAATTGCTCGAGCCGTAGATCGCCGGACAGCGCCGTGCCCGCGGTGTCTCAAGCCGGTCAAGCGGCGCAGGCGGCTGTAGCGATCCGCCACCGTGCTCACCTGGGTGTTCTGGTTCACCGCCGTCGTCACCGCGCTCGAGCTGATACTTGCCCTGAGCCGCAGCGGAGCCGAGGCCATCCCCGTCTCGAACTCGCAGCCCCATTCGATCGTCTGTCTGACCACCGCGCCAGCACTGCTGCAGCACGCGGCAGCGGCCTGGTGCTGATCCTGGGCTGGTGGCTGCTGGTCGGCGGGCTGGTGGCCACCGTGGCCGAGGCGTTCGCCCGGGTGAACCTGCTGGGCCAGCTGGTCGCCTGGCACCTCGACTGGGGCCAGTGGCCCTGGGCCTGGTCGGTGTCGTGGCTGGCGGCGCTGCAGTTCACTGGAGCCGCCGGTGCCATGCAGCTTCCACGGGCGGCGCTGGCAGGTGTGTTCGACATGGGCGGCCTGGCGGTCGCCAACTATGCGAGTGTTCTGGAGCGGGTGCGATGAGAGAACTGACCCTGAGATCGGTGTTCGTTGATGCGCTGGAGCGGTTCGGCACCCGTCCGGCTGTTACGTTCGGTGGCCACAGTCACAGCTATGCCGACGTCGTCTCGGCGGCCAATCAACTCGCGCACCGGCTGGCTGAGGCGGGCGTGGGCCCTGGGACTGTGGTGGCACTGCTGATGTCAAACTGTCCTGAGTACGTCATTGCCGATCAGGCTATTGCGCGGTGTGGCGCGGTGAAAGTGCCGCTGAGCGACATGCTGTCGGCGAGCGAAATCGACTACATCCTTGCCGACAGCGGCGCCCGGGTCGCCATTACCGACCGCGGAATGCTGCCCGCCGCGCGGCAGGCATCGTCCGCGCGGCTCGACCTCGTCATCACGGCCGGGCCACCGCGGGACTGCCCGGCCGGAGTTCTGGCCTGGGCGGACGCGCTCGCCGGGCAGCCGACGACAGTTCCGGACGCGCACCCCGGCGTCGCTGACCTGGGTCTGATCCTTTATACCGGCGGTACCACCGGGCGCCCCAAGGGCGTGATGCACACACAGTGCGGCCTTGCTCTCAACCTCTATGCCCATGTGATGGAGATGGGGCTGCTCGATGATGAGGTGCTGCTGCTCATGTCGCCATTGCCGCACAGCGCTGGCTTCCTGCTCCAGGCCGGCCTGCTCAAAGGAGCGCAGCACTTCATCGAGCGCAGGTTCGATCCGGAGCTGGCCCTGGAGCGGATCACCCGGGAAAGGGTGACGTACACCTTCATGGTGCCCACGATGATCTACCGGGTACTGGACTGCGCCGCGGGCCGCGATCTCGACCTGCGGTCGCTGCGCACCATCCTGTACGGGGCGGCCCCCATCACCAGAGAGCGCCTGGAACAGGGGCTGGCTTCCTTCGGACCCGTATTCATGCAGCTCTATGGCCAATCGGAAGCACCGAATTTCATCACCAGGCTGCGCCGCGAGGACCACCAGCTGGATCCGGCCGCCGGGCATCGGCTGGCCAGCTGCGGCCAGCCCGGCCTGATGACGGAAATCAAGATCGTCGACGAGGCCGGCCTGGAACTGCCGGCCGGCCAGATCGGCGAGGTGGCCGCGCGGACGCCGTACACCATGACCGGGTACCGCGGGCGTCCCGAGACCACGTCGCAGACACTGCGTGACGGCTGGCTGCACACCGGCGACCTCGGCCGCGTTGACCATGCTGGCTACCTCTACCTGCTCGACCGCAAGCACGACATGATCATCACTGGCGGACTCAACGTCTACAGCACCGAGGTGGAGAACGCCGTCCAGGCCTGTCCCGGCGTGTGTCAAGTCGCCGTGGTCGGCATTCCCCACCCGGACTGGGGCGAAGCCGTCGTCGCCTTCGTGGTGCCCGATGCCGCCGGCACTTTTGACACGGCGAACCTGCTCGCGAACTGCGGCGCCGAGCTGTCCCACTGCAAGCTGCCCAAGGCAGTCCGCGTGGTGGACACACTCCCGGTGACCGCCTACGGCAAGGTCGACAAGAAGGCGCTTCGCGCCAGCTGGCCCGGCTGGTGACCGAAGGCACTTTCTCGGATCGTCGTCCCACGGAGTCCTGCGGTGGGCGAAAATGATCTGGGTGGCCAAAGATCTCTTCGGCAGGTCATCGGCGGCTGGCACGCTGGGCCGCGAGCGCCTCAAACGGTTCGAGGGCGGCCGGCTCTGCCATGGAGTCACTGCTTGCTGCCTTGGCAGCGGACACTCCCATCAGGATGCGCTTGACGGGGACTTCAAGCTTCTTACCCGACATGGTCCGCGGAATAGCTCGCACTTCGACAGTTTGGTGGGGGACATGCCGGGGTGAGAGGTTTGTCCGCAATGCACGACAGATCCTGTCTCGCAGGTCGTCGTCGAGTCTGGAGCCCTCGGCGGTTGTCACGAATAGCAACAGTTCGCCGGGACCTCCGTCGGGGTCGTCGAGGTGGATCACCAGGCTGTCGCTGATCACGGGGAGAGTTTCGACGACGGCGTAGAAGTCGCTCGTGCCCAAGCGTACCCCGGCGCGACTGAGAGTCGAATCGGAGCGGCCGGTGATCACGCATGTCCCTCGGGCGGTAATGGTGATCCGCAACCGGGAAGCAGTCCGCCGGGAGCCGAATCCGGTCTTGTGATGAACTGGACCGTGGACGGACGGCAAGGGAGGCCACGTGAAGGTTCTTGTCGCGTACGAGAGCAGGGGCGGCCGCACCCGGCGGGCTGCAACTGCGATAGCTGATGCCTGCCGGGCCGATGGCCATGACGTCGCCCTCCTGCCGCTCGCCCAAGTCGGGAAGAGCGAGGTCGGCCAGTGCGACGCCGCGGCCCTCGGCTCATGGGTGGAGGGCTTCATCCTGTTCGGGGTGAAGCCGGCCCGGGCCGCCACCCGCTGGCTCGACCAGGCGCCGTCGCTGGCTGGCAAGCAGGTGGGTGTGTTCGTCACCTATGCGGTGAACCCGAGGGGCAGCCTCGGTGTGCTGCGCCGCGGGGTTGAGGCTCGGGCGGGCAAGGTGGTCGCCGAGCACAGCAGTCGGCGTCAGGACCCTGAGGCTGGCGCGGTCGGCTTCGCTCGCCGCCTCCTGGCCGCCCGCTGAGCCGTTCCCCGGCGACGAGCAAACCGCCGCCGTCTGGGGCGCCACCCGGGTTTGACCGTCATCTGGCCGTCGGTCTGGGCGTGGCCTGTGCGGATTGAGTGGCACGGAGGCGGGTGAAGGCAGGCTTTGGCATTCACCTCTGTCTGCGGGTTCCTGTCGGGAGCCAAAATGGGAGCACATCGCGGCAGGATCGCGATCTCCGCGACCACAGGAACCCCAGTCAGGTGGCCGCTGGGCTAAATGCGGCGGCGACGTCGTCGGGGTCGTGCAGCTCGCGGCCGATGACGCGCAGCCGCTAGGGCGGCATGATCGTGCTGATGGCGGTCATCGGGACGCCGCGCTGGTGGAGCTCCTGAATCATCGTCAGGACGGCCTGCCGCTTGCGCTGAGGCGGGCTGGGCTGGCCGTTTACGATGATCTGATACCGGGTCCAGTCCGCGCCGGCCGCGGCTGCGCGGCTGTGCTGGTCCTTCCTGTTGATCCTCACCTGGTAGTCCGCCGCCTCGGGGAGCGGGACGACTTGCTCGATGTCCAGGTAGTTCTTGCCGCCAAGCGCATAAGGCACCAGGCGCACGCAGCGGATGTCCATCCTCTCGAACCGGTTCAGCCACAGGACGGTCGTAGTGATCTCACGCGAGAAGTCCTGCGCGACCAGCACGATGCGGGCGGTCGTGGAGATCTCGGGCTCCTCGTCGGCTGATGCGCCGAGGAACTCCCCGATGCGGTCCGCTGCCTCCACTGCCACGCTCAGCATCTCGCGCCTGGCCAGGTATGCCTCATGAGCCTTAGTAACCTGGTCGAAGGTCATCGCGTAGACCATCGCCGCGTACCGCAGTGCCTGCAGGTCCATGTGGCCGCCGGACTCGGTGCGCTTCAGCTCGATGACCACGAGTCGGCCCTGGCCGTCAAGTGCGAGCAGGTCGATGCGGCGCCGCGCGTCTTCCCAGTTCCCGAACTCCTCGGAGATGACCAACAGGTCATCCCCAAGCACCTTGATGTGATCGCGGAGAACGCGCCGCAGGCCCTCGCGTTCCCTGATGGCCAGGTGAGCGAAGGTCTCTGGCTTGTGCTCGACGAGCTCCGCGCATCGGCACCTGTCAGCTTGTGGTCTAGGCGATGATTGGCTGCCCCGTGCCCGCGAGGCCTGCATAGGACGCACGCTCGTGGTCGCGGCCATCATCCCCGGAGCTGTCTGCCGGACGCGGTGACGAGGCCGCCCTGATGACGGCTGACGGCATTTGACAGAATTTTAACGCCGTATAAAGATTACTATCTGTGGTAAAGACCTCTGAGGCTTCGGCATGGCGCCAGGCTCGCAGGCGCTCGGCGCGCGATGCGATCGTCGATGCCGCCTGGGCGCTGGTGGAGCAGGAAGGCCTGGCCGGATTGTCGCTGCGGGACCTGGCCCGCCGGGCAGGGATCAGCACGCCGACGGTGTACGCCTACTTCGACTCCAAGAACGCGATCTACGACGCGATGTTCGCCACCGCGGCCGGGCAGTTCGCCGACACGATGGCCAAGCCGCACGACTGCGAGGACCCTCGCGAGCTCCTGGTGGCCAGCGTGCGGCGGTTCTTCGCGTTCTGCACCAGCAACGTGGCCCGCTACCAGCTGCTGTTCCAGCGCACACTGCCCGGCTTCGAGCCGTCCCCGCAGTCCTACGCGCCAGCGGTGCGCGCCCTGGACGGCGCCAGGGAACTGCTGGCCCGCAACGGAATCACCCAGGCGCGGCACCTGGACCTGTGGACCGCGCTGGTAACCGGCCTGATCGGCCAGCAGGTCTCCAATGATCCCGGAGGGGACCGCTGGACCCGCCTGATCGAGGAATCGATCGCGATGTTCCTCGCCCACTGCCAGCCCGATCCCGCCTCCGCACCAGCCCGGAACCCGCCCAGCCCAGACCAACGGAGCCCGTCATGACCATGACGACGACAGACGTCACCACCATCGAGCCGCTGACCCATCATGAGGCGATGCGCCGTCAGGAACACGAGCTGCAGCGCACGCTCGCCTTGCTCCGATCCCTCGACGACGCCGCGTGGAGCAGCCCGACCGACTGCCCCGCCTGGGACGTCCGCGCCATGTACCAGCACGTCCTGGGCGCCTGCGAAGCCGGCGCCTCCATGCGCGAGAACATCCGCCAGCTGCGCCGGGCCCGGGCTTACCGCAAGCAGCACGGCGGGCCGCTCGAAGCCGCGCTGTCGGCCGTGCAGGTACGCGGGCGCGCCGGCCTCAGCCCCGCACAGATAATCGAGCGGCTCACGGCCGTGGCGCCCAGAACCGTGCGCGGCCGCACCCGCACACCAGCGGCCGTCCGCCATCACGCCCGGCTCGCGGTCGACGGGCCAGTGCACGAGACCTGGAAGCTCGGCTACCTCATCGACACCATCTACCTGCGCGACCTGTGGATGCACCGGATCGACGCGGCCCGCGCCGTCGGCCGGCCACCCGAGCTCAGCGCCGGCCACGACGGCCGCATCGTCGCCGATATCGTCGCCGAATGGGCCCGCCGCCACGGCAAGCCGTTCGTGCTCGACCTCGCCGGGCCCGCGGGCGGAACCTACGCCCGCGATCCAGTCAACCCCGACACCGAGCGCCTATCACTCGACGCCGTCGAATTCTGCCGCACGCTCGCCGGCCGGGCGCCCGCAACCGGCCTGCTCACCACCATCGTCCCCTTCTAAAAGATCAGCCTGGCAACCGCGCAGTAAGCGGCCACACGCGACACCTTGGCCGTGCCGATTCGGGCAGGGAGTCGTGTCAGCCGAGAAGCCAGTCACGTTCAGTGATATGCGCTGGTCCGCACCAAAGGAGCGAGTAACCGATCTGTACGGCAGCCGCGCCTGCCTGCATCACCGCCCGAGCCGCACCGAACCGCGGCTTCTGTGCCGGACTGCCGCGGGCGGAGACGGGTGTCCCGGATAGGGCACACCACGGAGAATCTTCACCGGGCGGGCATACGGGACGCTCCTGCGCGGGCATGGTCTCCCATCGCAATTTTCCCGTCGAGGGTTCCGCCGGCGGGACGCGTTTCGCTCGCGTGCATGCGGCCTGCGTTCTCCGGGTCTCATACCAGGGTGTTCCAGAGAGTCGCGCTCGGTGTAGAGCTGCTCGACCTCGCCCAGCTCGACGTCGGCGTCCGCCGCGCTGGCAGCGGCGCCGCCGGCGACCCACCAGTCGGCGCCGGGCAGGCCGGCGGACAGGTAGGCACGAGTTCCAGGCCGTGGAGACTGGTGTCCGGGCCGTGGCCGGGCCAGGACTTCGCCGTGCGAGGGCTCCCACAGCCTGATCAAGCCGGCCTCCGCGCCGAGCACGACGGCGTCATACCACCGCCACACCACCGCCTCGGTGCCGTCCGGCGCGGTCGCGATGGCCACCAGGTGACCAGGTGACACCCGTTCGGTCCGCGGCGACGGAAACAGCGTCGCGTACCGGACGGAGCAGAGCTGCCGGTCCCTGACAATTTCGCAGGCATCCTCCCGGACACGCACGACGATGCCGCAGCGCAGCCGCGCGGGAACGAGGTCCTGGTTCGCCGGATCAGTCATCTGCTCGGCGTCCCGTGCTGACCGGGCGGCCGAGGAAGGCGACCAGCCGCTCGATGGCGGGGGCCTGTTCGGCGACGATCTGGGCCGGGCCGAAGCGACCGGGGCGGGCTTGCTCGGTCAGCTGGGTTCGGGCGAACGCCAGCGACTGTTCGGCTAGATCATCAGGCAGGCCGGCGGGCTGCTCCGTGGCCTGCGCGAGGTCCCAGCCATGGGCGAGGAGGTCGTAGAGCCGGATCTGCAGTCGCTCGGCGCCGGTGGCGGTCCCGAGCGGGCCGTGGTAGGTGCGTTCGAGGACTCCGGGCAGGCCGAAAGCGGCCTGCAGCGCGGCCGCGGAGTCGCGGTAAGCGCCGACCGGGTCGTCTTCGACATGGTCCGCGGACAGCCGTGGCGGAGGCGGCTGGTCGGCGAGCAGCGCGGCGAAGACCCGGTTCATGCCGATCAAGTGATTGACCACCTGGCGTACCGTCCAGTCCGTGCATGGGGTCGGCGCTGACCACTGACTGGCCCGGATGTTGCTGATCAGGCCAGCGACCACGTCGAATGCACGGCCGAGCTGTCCGGCCAAAGGCGCGCGCTCGGCGTCACTGCGCTCGATGCAGAACTCGTTGCCCTCCGGATCGGACAGAACCACACATCCGCCGCCGTCTGCGCCGGCGCTGGTCGTCGACCATCCGGGCACCGATGCGCAGGAATCGGTCGACCTCCTCGTCGCGCCGGCTCGTGAGCGGCACGAGATCAAGATGCACCCGGTTCTTGACGTGCTTGGGCTCCGGCACGGCGATGAACAGCAGCGCCAGCGACCCGTCCGGCGAGAGCAGCAGAGCCTCCAGGTCGTCGGGAGCGTTGCCGTTGTCCGTGTCTTCGCTGAACCCGGTCAGCTGCCTCCAGAACTGCGCCAGGCGGTAGGGATCAGCGCAGTCGAAGGTGATGCTCTTGATGTGTACGGCCATGGGGCCACCTTTCGAAGGCGGCGCCACCTGCGGCTGCGCTCGGTCAGTCAGCTCCAGGAGGCGCGAAAACCAACATCGACACGGGTGTCGCACCTCCTCTCGACTCAGCCCATCCAGACTGCCAGAGACACGACTGCCGTGTCACTAACGGATCCCGCTGGACGATCCGCTTACGACACCTCAGGCGATGACCTGGCAAGAGCAGAGAGAGCATGGGTGGGTGGTCAATCGGGCGCGCCGGCCACGGCCCGGAAGTCGTCAGCACACACGCGCATAGTCGGCAGGTACGGGCTCAGTTTCGACGGCCGACGGTTTCGTAACGTTGCGTGCTCGTGAGCTGTGCGCTGGCTTGCGATGGAAGATTCGGCGGGTTCTCGCCGGGTTCTGTCGGCCACGGTGTCCTGCCGGCCCCGGCCGGGCTATCGCTGAGCGAGAGTAACCGTAGGACCGCGGCTTCCGGCGCTGGCGGCACTGCGTGGCTGATCTTGGCCACCTGGCCTTCGCTGTGCTGGTGGCGGAGCCTGCCTGGGTGATCGCTGCCATGTTCGTAGCGTCGTTTGCGCGCCCCTTGCTCGAGCGGCGCGTGCCGGAGGTCTTGCAGTCGCGGGGGAAGACCCTCGACCGGCCGGGTGCCGCCGAAGGCGGCGAAGCGGTCTCAGGTGACGGATCGGGGCACGCCGGCGACATCACCGATCACGGCGGTGGCCCGCTGACCGGTTCGCTGGGTCGGCGGAGGGCCATGTCGGTTGTACCGGCGCGGGCCGTGCTGGTGGCGGCTGTGGCCGTTGCCAGGATCTGGCTGGGCGCGTTCATGGCCACCGCGAGTGAATCTAGGTCGGTGGCGGCGCGGCTGGTGGCGGCAGAGGGTGCCTGGTAGGCGTCCAACAGGGCGGCGATCTTGGAAGGGGCCGCTTGCAAGTGTCGGTGCGACACGTCGTAATAGTCGGGGAGCTTGCAGGTCGGCATGTACAGCCGCCCGGCGCGATGGGCTGCCTCGACGGCACTCAGGTCGGTGCCGGCGATGAACGCGAGCGTGCCGGCGGCGTGATGGATCGCCCCGGTAATGACCGCAGCCTGGGCTGTGTCGGGGGCGAGGTCGGCTGGGCGGCCTTGTCGGCTGCGGCTCGAGCCTGAAGTTAGCGCAGACCTGTGACCCCGATGCATCGGGATTGACGATGGTTTACCTCGCCGAAAAGCTGTTGCCGTGACTGGGGAACAGGCGCGGGCGGAACGGTTCGCCGAGCTCTTCCATCCCGTCTACCTGACGTTCCACCGTCGTGACCGGCCGCGCAGCGAGCTGCCCGGCGCCTCGAGGGCGGTGCTGGAACACCTGGCGCTGGCCGGCCCGCTGACCATCGGCGAGGCCGCGGCGCACATGCGCAGGATGGCCGCGTGGCAGGCGCGCCGCGAGCCGGCAGCTTTCAAAGCAAGACATCGAACGGCAGGTGCTCGACTACATGGCCACCATGCCAGCCTGGCGCGACCATCCCAGGGTCCAGGCACGCTGACATGAAAGCTCAGCGCTATGTGCGCTGGATACCGTAGCTGGACGCTGAGCTTGCGGGGCAGGACGGTTTGACAGGCGGGCATTTCGCAACCTTCGCGATCAGCCTGGCCGCTCGAGGCGTCCAGCCTGATCTGCGGGCCGGGCCTGGATGTCGGTGCGGGCGCGATGGCGCGAGACGGAGATCCATCACGTGAATCTGGATGGCCGGCTACACGCATAGAAACTGGCCAGCCGAGTGCGTCGACCTGCGGGTCCTGCCAGCCCTGGCTGCCCGCTTGCCGACGAGATCACCGTCCAGGTTCAGGTGACTGACCGGCATCTGGCTGAGACGGACGCGGCAGCCACCACAGCAGATGATCTTGTTGTTGTCTGGCGGCGCCGCGTCGGCTGTGCTTTGCTGGCCACCCGGGACTATGAGCGCGTGGAAGCGGTATCCATCCCCGCCCAGCCGCCCCGGTAACCAGTGCCGGCGGTGGCGGCGAGCGCCGTATCGCCACTTCTGCGCGCTTGAGCAGATCGTCGCGAAGAGTGTCGAAGCCGCGCCGAACGGCGGTTATCTGAAGCCCATCTGCCAGAAGCCCGGTGGGAACACGGGTCCTGGGTCGTTGACATGTAGCTGAACGGCCTTCACGCAGGGCAGCTAAATTCGAGAAACAGCATCGACAAGGGGATTTGCATGAGGTCTGCGTCGGCGACATTGTTCAGGTAACGTGTCCACCACGCAGCAAAAAGCCCACAAGAAGCCTGCGCTAAGCTACTTCGTAGACAGCCCGGCCCGGCTAGAGATAACGGCGGCTACGTGCGCATGCTCCGTAGCCAACACCCGATAAGGCTTTGAGTCTTATTCAAAAGTCCCTAGATAATCTTGCCAGCAAGGCTGCCCAGAATTTGTTATCAGATAATGCCATAGGCGCACGGCGCGCCTAACAGGCAACGACTTCTCCATTCAGTAGAAAGAAGGGTGTCTAAGCCAAAACTTTCACCGATGGAGAAGCCGTTGCGATTCGATCGTATGTCAGGACTCGACTCTGAGCAACTCGACGAACTCGAGCTGCGGGTCGCAGGGATGCTCGAGAATCCCTGGAAAAGCGCAACCGGCCGCCCAAAGGAACTCACGCTCCGGGAAGCGATCATCATCGCGAGCGGATATACCCGGCAGAACATCATCCAGGACGTCTGGGCAGAGATCTTCGACATCTCACAGCCGGGAGTTTCCCGGATCATCACCGAGATCACTCCCCTCATCGAAAAGGCAACCGCAGAATTCCGGCCGGATGCCGAGGAGGCCCACGCCGCCGCCCGCGGCCAGACCGTCCTGGTAGACGGCTTCCTGGCGCCATGCTGGTCCTGGCGCGGGCTACCGGGCCTGTGGTCAGGAAAGCATAAGACGACTGGCTTCAACAGCCAGGTCATATCTGACATGGCGGGCAACGTGATCTTCGTTTCCGAACCGCTCACCGGACACAACCACGACATGACCGTCCTCAGCGAAACAAAGACCGCCGAGATCATCGCGGAGGCATTCAGCGGCATCGGCGACAAGGGATACCAGGGATCGGGCTACATCACGCCGATCAAGAAACCGCAATACAGCTCACGCAGGCTCGCTATGCTGTCACGAAGTGTCCTCGTCGCGGCTTTGACTTCAGCGAGTCGGCTGTCGGTGTCTCCTTCGTTCTTGCAGGCCGTTTCGAGTGCGCTGATTGCTGTATGAAGCGCGGCGTTCGAATCTGAAAAATTATTAATCCGCCGGCAGCCTTCGCCGTCTATCTCGGCGCAGCAATACTCCCGCGCGGTCGGGAGCAGGGCCGTCACATTGTTTTCCAATCTGCGGAATATATTGATACGTGTCATGCCCATCCCGCCCGCCGAGGACGACTATAGGCGGTAACCGTGCCCGGCTCCCCTCAGTAAATCCCCAGTGGCTTCAGCGCAGCGAACCAGCCACCTCATCGGTTACCACAGTCACACTGACCTTGACGAGCCCCGCACACCAGGCCGATGCGTGAGAATTGTATTACCGTCACGCCACGTTGACACGGGTTCCGCGAAGGACGATGGTCAGGCTATGACAATCGCCTACGTTAAGGGAACAGCTGCGTCGTCGGCCACGGGGCTGAAACTCAGCACGTTTGACATCATGGGTATCGCCGTCGTGTACGAGGACGAGTTCCGTCGCTTTGACTCCGCCGATGGCTCCTGGCCTATTGTCTTCAGGAGCGACACTCGCCCATACAGTGAAATCTTCGGAAAGGGCTTCTGGCCGAGAACAGACGCCGCTGCCCGCTACCGCGGCACCAGTCCGCTAACCACGCCAGCTTCGGTCGCACTCCGGCTCGGCAACATGGACCTGGACAAGGACACCGCCGTATGCGTGTCCCTCCTGCCGGAAATGACGGCACTATTCCCCTTTGACGTGAAGAAAAACTTCGGCGAGGAGGACGTCAAAGTCTACATATGCCAGGTAAAGAGCTGGCTAGAAGTATACGCGGTGCAGGAAGCCCTGGCTCCGAGGCTGGCCTATGCCCGGGAGGTCGCCTCCACCGGAATAGATCCCATGGACATTCTCGGCTGCTTCGCCGTGCACCGGAAATGGAAGCCGGACGGCGTTGAGTTCGAGGTGACCTCGATGGACCGCAACCCCGCCGGGCGCCGATCAGTTCCCGACAGCGTTCAGGCATTCGCGACGCACGGCACCCAGACGGTGGCTGCGCCGGGATTCCTGGAGGATAAGACATACGGATCGGCGAACGGCGAGGCCGTATTCGGGTATGTCGAGTCGATGCTCGGTGAGCTGAAAGGTGACGGCGACAAGAACAGGGTACAGAACTCGGAGATCGCTGCGCTGCAGGCTACCAACCCGCTCCAGGCCACCGGCCCCCTCAAGGCGGCCGGCCGCGCAAGATGAGCACCTGAACCGAGACCGCGACAGGGCCAGCGACCCTGACCGGCAGCTAACCTCAATCTTCCGTGCGCCCAGCAGAGCGGAGGTGACGCTGTGACGTAGCAGCGGATCTTGCTGTTCGTAAGCTCGTCGTCGCCTGCCGGTGAAAGTCCGGTCCGGGTAGCTGCCAGGAGGCCCGGTAGCAGGCTGGCGGCTTGGTCTGGAAACGGGCCGGGTCGGAGCCCAGCGTCAAAAGCCCTGTGAGGGGGAGCGACGATGCGGTCCGTAGCATGACGCGAAGCCTGCGGCGTCGTTAGGGGTCTCGCCCGTAAGGGCGGGAGCAGGGAGTGCCGAGCCCCCGAAATCAGGGCGAAGGCCATGGAAGCGGTGTAGAGCCTGGAAGCGCAGCCGTGAGGGACTCCCCGGCGTATGGGGCTCGGAACGCATCGATGGTGGCGGCGGGAACTGGGGAGGCCCTCCCCGGCCCGGTGGCCTGCGGAAGTGCCGCCGGAGCGCGGCGTCCTATAACCGATGACCTCGGGAAGTGGATCGCTGGCCGGGTGGGCGTCGGAGGCGGCCGTAGTACCGGTTGGGCCGGGCGGACAACATAACCGCCGGTGATGGGAAGGGCCGCTGCTTCGTCGGTGCGCAGCGTCTGTCTTGGAGGGGCCCGGTGAGTGCCGGTCAGGCTAGTGCCGCCGCTTCGGGATCGCGGGTGATACGTGATCCGGTCCGTGCTTTGCAGCATGCGTTGTACCGGGCGGCCAAGGCCGATCCCGGGCGGAGGTTCCACGCGCTGTATGACAAGGTCTGCCGCAGGGATGTTCTGTGGCGCGCGTGGGTCGCGGTGCGCGCTAAGAATGGCGCGCCGGGCATCGACAAGGTCACCCTGGCCGCTGTTGAGGTCCGGTGTGAGCGATCTGCAGGAGGTGACAGTGTGCCGCTAGCCGAGGTGCTTGTCGATCTGCACCGCAGCCGCCAGGTGGCTACAGCATGTTTGAGCTGGCGCGCTTTATGCGGCTGATGTGCGTGCGTTCTCGGTGCACCGTCGAAGGCTCGCTTCCCGGGTCCGTCCGGCAACGAGGAGGGCAGGCTCAGGCTTCGGGGATGGGCCGGCCGAAGTTCTCCAGGGTGATGTCGGTCGGTTCCGGGCCGCCGCGCTGGTCGGTGTCGAGGCCGTCGATGGCGGCCAGGTCGTCCTCGGTCAGTTCGAAGTCGAAGACGTCGAAGTTCTCGGCGATGCGGTGTGGCTTGGTCGACTTGGGGATGACCGAGCGGCCTTCCTGCAGGTGCCAGCGCAGCATCACCTGCGCCGGGGACTTGCCGTGGGTCTTGGCGATCTCGCCGATCACCGGGTCTTCGAGGGTGCTGCCGTGGCGTCCGTCGCGGTAGAAGGTGATCCCGCCGATGGGCGACCACGCCTGCGTCACAATGCCGTGCTCGGCGTCGAGTGCCTGGACCTCGCGCTGCTGGAAGTAGGGGTGCACCTCGATCTGGTTGACCGCCGGGACCGTGTCCGCCTTCTCCAGCAGGGAAGTGAGGTGGTCGACCATGAAGTTGCTGACGCCGATGGCGCGGACCTTGCCCTGCTCGAGCAGGGTCTCGAGCGCGCGGTAGGCCTGCAAGGTTCTGTCGAAGGCCGAGGGCAGCGCCTGGTGCAGGATCAGCAGATCGATCTGGTCGACGCCGAGCTTGGCGGCACTCTTCTCGAAGCCGTGCAGGGTCTCGTCATAGCCGTAGTCACTGATCCAGATCTTGGTCTCGATGAAAACCTCGTCACGTGGGACGCCAGAGCTGTGAACGGCCTCGCCGACCTCACGCTCATTGCCGTAGGCGGCGGCCGTGTCGATGTGGCGATAGCCCGTCGACAGAGCCGCGAGCACGGCTGCCCGCGTCTCATCAGGCGGGGTCTGAAACACCCCCAGGCCCAGGGCCGGCATCTCGACGTTGTTGTTCAGGCTCAGGTCCGTCATACAATCCGGGAACAATGCCTCGACCGTACAACTGTTTAACCCGGAGTTACGTCGGCCCAGGTGCATGAACCCCTGTGTTGCAGGGGGTTCATTGCTTTGAGTGGGTTGCTGGTGTCTACTCCAGGGTGATCGGGACGGGTGCCGAGGAGGTGGAAGGCCTGCCGCTGCGCGGGGGTGGGGGTAGTGATCTTCTCGATCTGGTGGCCGCCGATGGCAAGGCAGATGGCGTGCCCACCCCAGTCGGTCGACCGAGGTGGGGCAAGTCATAAGTCGACCGCCTGCTGCATACGCGGTACGCCCAGGAGATAATAGCGAAAACGGCTTCGGCCGGGGGTCGGATCAGCAGCAAGGACGATAACACCGCACTGCACCGGCGAGTCCTTGGCAGCTATCCCGCGCAGGCCACAGTTAAGCCGCTGCCTCATTCGGCCGTGGCCGGGTCACGCGGCGGTGGAGCATCTAGCGTGGCCGCGGGAGCGCGCGCGCCGCGTCGGACGCCACGGGGACTGACCGCCCGACGCCGGTCCACCGCCATGATGGTCGCTCCGTGCCCGCCCGCTCGGGGAGCGGCGTGGCGGCGCTGCCGTGACCGCCAAAGCCGCCGGAGCGGGCGAGAATCACCCGCGGAAGGGTGACGACATGTCCCCATGGCTCGAACAGTTTGAAGAAGCCAAGGTTCACGATTCTGACCGGAGGGCAAGCAATGACGTCGGCATCGCCAACTTACATACATTCATCGCCAGCGCCCGCCACGTGATCGCGGACCTGCGCGCCCAGAACCGGGTCGCGCTCATCGGCGGCGCCATGCAGCTGCTTGCAGCGGCCGGGGTGCGGGCGGGCAATCAGAGAGCGGCGACGGGCCTGCGGCCGAGGGGATCGCTATGACCGGGTGGCCGGAAGAGCCGGTTATTTATGAGGTCAACACCGCGGTCTGGCTGGATGAGCTGTCCCGGGCGGCCGGGCGCCGGGTGACGCTGGCCGACGTTGCGGCTGCTGACTGGGACGCGGTCACCCCGGCCGGTGTCGATGCGGTCTGGCTGATGGGCGTGTGGGAACGGAGCATGGCCGGGCTGGCCCTGGCGACCGGGAATGCCCAGCTGCAGGCCTCGTTCCGGGACGCGCTACCCGACCTGCGCCTGGAGGACGTGATCGGGTCGCCGTACTGCGTGCGCCGTTACGTCGCTGACGCGGCCTTCGGCGGCCCGGCGGCCCTGGCCGCGGCGCGCGCTGCGCTGGCGGCACGAGGCGCGCGGCTGGTCTTGGACTACGTGCCCAACCACGTCGCTCCCGACCATGCCTGGGTCAGGGAAAACCCGGAACTGTTCGTGCGCGGCGCCGAGCCCGACATCGAGGCCGATCCGGCGGGCTGGCTGGTGGCTGCCGGGCAGGTGCTGGCCCATGGCCGCGACCCGTATTTTCCGCCGTGGCCCGATGTCGTCCAGCTCAACGCGTTCGCCCCGGCCGTGCGCGCGGCGACGGCGCGGACGCTGGCCGACATCGCGGGCCAGTGTGACGGGATCCGCTGCGACATGGCCATGCTGGTGATCAACCGCATTTTCGGCGGGACCTGGGGCAGCCGGGCCGGGCCCGACCCAGCGGCGGAGTTCTGGCCGGCCGTGATCGGCCAGCTGCGCGCCCGGCACCCGGAGACGGTGCTGGTCGCCGAGGCCTACTGGGACCTGGAGTGGGAGCTTCAGCAGCAGGGGTTCGACTTCTGTTACGACAAGCGCCTGTACGACCGGCTAATCGGAGCGGACGCGGCTGCCGTCCGCGACCACCTGCGCGCCGGGCTGAGTTACCAGTCCAGGCTGCTGCGCTTCCTGGAGAACCATGACGAGCCCCGCATCGCGGCCCGCATGCCGGCCGGCGCCGAGCGCGCCGCCGCGGTGATCATTGCCACGCTGCCCGGCGCGACCTTGTGGTACGAGGGACAGTTCGAGGGCCGGCGAGTACGGCCACCGGTGTTCCTGTCGCGCCGTCCTAGCGAGCCGCCGGACATCGGCCTCGCCGGCTGGTACCGGCGGCTGCTGGCCGCCGTCGCCGCGCACCGGGTGCGGGCAGGCGCGTGGCGGCTGCTCGAGGCCGGCGGCTGGCCCGACAACCAGTCTTGCCGCAACCTGGTCGCCTGGTCCTGGTCCGGTGACCGCGGCAGCGACCGGCATGTGGTCGTGGTCAACCTCTCCGCCGAGCCGGCCCAAGGCCGGATTCCCCTGGACTGGACAGACCTGCGCGGCCGGACCTGGTGCCTGACTGACCTGCTGCAGGAAAGCATGTTCAGCCGCGACGGCGGCGAACTGGCTGACCCCGGGCTGTTCGTTGCCCTGGAGCCGTGGCAATTCCACCTGCTCGCGCTACGGTGATCCGACTGGCCTTGGCGGCAACAGCGCTCACTGGCCTGGCGGGGTGATTCGTGCCTGCTTCCAGCGGCCTTGGCGGCCAGCTCACGGTGGCCCACTGCAACGGCGGCGAACTGGCTGACCCTGGGCTGACGATGGCCGTTCGCTGGAGGAGATCGGTCCGGGCACACTCACCCTCTGCCGGGTGAGGCAGGAGCCCGTGGACTGGTTCTGCAGTCCCCGTTTCGACTCGCCGAGCATCTTCGCCTCCTTGCTCGATGCCGGGGGCGACGGCGGCTGGACGACGCGAGACTGGTTTTTGAGAAGATCCATACCTACGCCAATCACCTCGGCCTGTATTCCGAGGAGATCGGCAGCACCGGCGAGCAGCTCGGCAACTTCCCGCAGGCCTTTAGCCACCTGGCCCTGATCACCGCTGCGATCAACCTCAACTACCAGCTCGAACACGGTGTCGGCCACGTTGAATTAGCCAGGATGCCGGCACGCTGACGCCCGCGGTCACGAGTGCAGGCCCTCATTTGCGCGGCTGGTTAGCGTTTTCGTGACGTGTCGCCCAGCTTGGGACCGGCCCGTCGCCATGCCCCGTTCTATGAGCTGCGTAAGGGTAAGGGTCATCAGCGTCGTTTATCACCGACAGGTTCCCTCACTCCTTCGGAGTGAGGAATCACCCCCGGAAGTGTGACGACACTCCCCGGCGGTTCGAGCAAGCTGAAGCACTCAGGTTCGCGATTCTCATCCGGGGAGGGTCAACAATGACGTCGGCAACATCCAGCTCGGGCACTGACACGGGTGGGTACGACGAGCAACATCAAGGCGTTGGCTTTATCGCCTTCGCGTCCATCCTGCTGTTCGTGATCGGCTGCTTCAACCTGGTCTACGGCATCGCCGCAATAGGCAGCTCGAACGTATTCATCGGTAACGCGCACTACGTGGTCGGTGACTTTCGCGCCTGGGGCTGGGTCACGCTTATCCTGGGCGCGGTGCAGCTCATTGCTGCGGCCGGGGTGCTGTCGCGCAACCAGCTGGCCCGCTGGTTCGCCGTGGCCGTGGTCGGGCTCAACGCCATCGGCCAGATGCTTTCCATCCCCGCTTACCCATTCTGGTCCCTGACCATCATCGCCATGGACGTGGTCGCGCTCTACGGGCTATGCACCTACGGCAGCCGCTGGAAGATGACCGCCTAAGGCAGCGGGGGCTGTCGCCGGAGCCAGTGCAAAAGGAGACGGGTGTGACGGCCTGTGGCCAACCGGGGCTTGACCTTCCTGGCCACGGTGTTCGGGCCGTTCGAAGCCTTCTTCACAACGACCCTTCTCGACGTCCAGCAATGGCTCATCTGCACCGCCGTCGCACTGTCGATCATCGTGACCTCCGAGATCCGGAAGGCGATCCGGCGGCGCACCGCTGACGAAAGCGTTCCGGCCGGGCCTTCCCGGTCCGCACCCGAGGTGACTAGTGCCTGAACGCGGAGGAATCACCCTCGGAAGGGTGAGGCACCCCGGACACGATGCGAACACGATCAGGGTGCGGAGCGGGACAGGCGACGGTCGCGTATCGCCGCCGCTCGGCTAGGGGTTCGCCATGACGGATCAAGTTGACACCTCCGGAGAAGCCTCCGAGGCTGGCTCGCCGCCGGAAAAGGGAAAGAAGTACCACCGGGCAGGAGAAAGCCGTCTAAATCAAGGTGCTCGCGGCGCTGATCATCATCGTCATGACCGGCGTGAACATCGCCGGGTCGAAGCTCGTCGCGAATGCGCAGAGCGTGATCGTCGTTATCGTCGTCGGGATCCTCACCGTGTTCGCGGTGGTCCTCCTGGTCAACATCCACGCGTCGCTGCTGGCGCCGTCGGGGTACCCGCCGGTGAAGGACATCATCTCGAGCGTGGCGTTGACCTTCTTCGCCTTCCTGGGCTTCGGCATCATCACCTTCACCGCGAAAGACCTCGGCAAGCCATCCCGCGAGCTGCCGCGGGCGATGTTCATCGCGCTGGGGATCGCGACGGTCATCTACGTCGCGATCGCGCTGGGCGTGTTCGGCACCCTCAGCGTGGAGAAGGTGATCGCGTCGGGGGGTACCGCGCTGGCGGTGGCCGCCGAGCCCACGCTCGGCAAGGCGGGCTACTGGCTGATGAGCGTCACCGCCCTGTTCGCCACGGCCGGGGCGACCAACGCGGGACTGTACCCGGCCCCCGGGCTGTCCGAGCGGCTGGCGGAAACGGGGCAGTTCCCGCCGTTGATGGCGCGCAAGCTCGGCGGGCGGGCGTCGGCCGGGCTGCTGATCGAGGCGGCTGTCTTCCTGATCCTGGCGGTGGTGTTCAAGCTGGACGCGATCGCCTCCATCGGCAGCGCCGTGGCCCTGCTGATCTTCACGCTGATCACCGCGGCCCACTTCCGGGTCCGGTCCGAGACCGGCGCCAGCGCCTTCGTGCTATCGCTCGCGATCGCGTCCGCGGGCATCGTCCTGATGGTGTTCGTGTTCACCACCCTCATCCACGAGCCGGCCTCGATCGCCACGCTGGCGGGCATCATCGTGCTGGGCGTCGTCCTGGACTTGTGGTGGAAACGGGCGCGGGCGGACCGCGCCAGGCAGGCCCCGGCCGCGAGCTAGGTCCTTAAGGGAGCCGACAATGACCACCACCGAACAGCCCGCCGAGCACGCCGCCTGGTACGCCCTATCCGCGGGGGAAGCGGCCCGGGCGATGAGCGTCGACCCGGACCGGGGGCTGGCCTCCGGCGACGTAACGGAGCGGCTGGCCGAGTACGGGCCCAACGAGCTGCCGATCGAGCCGCCGCCGAGCATTTGGGTGGTCGCCCGGGGGCAGCTGGCCAACCCGATGAACATCATGCTGCTGATCGTCTGCGTGGCCAGCTTCGCCATCGCGCAGGTGGCCACGGGCATCGTGGTGCTGGGGCTGGTGACCTTCAACGTCGTCATGGGCTCGGCCCAGGAACTGAAGGCCCGGGCCAGCGTCGAGGCGCTGGCGAAGCTCCAGGTGCCCCGGGCCCGGGTGCGGCGATCCGGCCAGGTCGAGGAGCTCGAATCCACCCAGCTCGTGCCCGGTGACGTCGTGCTGCTCGAGGCCGGTGACGTCGTCCCGGCGGACGGCCGGATCCTCACTTCCGCCACCCTGGAAGTGCAGGAGGCCGCGCTCACCGGCGAGAGCGCCCCGATAGCCAAGGACCGGGTGGCCCTTCCCGACGGGGAGGTCGCGCTCGGCGACCGCACGAACCTGGTGTTCCAGAACACCCAGGTCACCCGCGGCACGGCCACGTTCGTGGTGACCGCGACCGGCGAGGCGACCGAGATAGGCCGGATTGCCGGCCTGGTCACGGCCACGAAGCGCACGCGCTCGCCGCTGCAGCGGGAACTCGACGGCATGACCAAGGTGTTCGGGCTGCTCGCCTTCCTGGCCGTGGCGGTGATCGCCATTTTCGGCCTCGCGCGGGGCCAGGACACCACGACCCTGGTGCTGCTGTGCATATCGACCGCGATCGCGGCCATCCCGACCGGCCTGCCGACGTTCGTGCAGGCCATGCTGTCCTCGGGGGCGCGCCGCCTGGTGGAGGCCAAGGCGGTCGTCAAGTCGCTGTCGGACGTGGAGACCCTGGGCGGGACGACGGTCATTAACTCCGACAAGACCGGCACTTTGACGTTGAACGCGATGACCGCGACCACCATGCTGGCCGGCGGTGACTGGTTCAAGATCGAAGGCCCCGGCTACCAGAAGACCGGCGCGATCCTGGGGGTGGCCGGGGGGGAGATGCCGGACTTCCATCGCCTGGCCCTGGGCCTGACGCTGTGCACCGACGCCACGGTCGCCGACGACGGGTCGGTCATCGGCGACCCGACGGAAGCGGCCTTCGTGGTGCTCGCCGCGAAGATGGGCGCCGACGCCGAGCAGACACGGGAAACCCTGCCGCGCCGCGCCGAGGTGCCGTTCGACTCCGAGTACAAGTTCATGGCCACCTTCCACGATCGCCCGGACTGGCTGGCCGGCGGGATCTTGACCCAGCCGCACTTCGAGAGCGTGAAGGGCGCGCCCGACGTGGTACTGCAGCGCTGCGCTTACGCACTGTGGCATGGCGATCTCGTCCCGATTGCCACGGTCCGGGACGAGATCCTGGCCGGCAACCGCCAGCTGTCCGAGCGCGGGCTCCGCGTGCTCGCATTCGCCGTCCGGGACCTCGACGACACGGCGATGACGGCGGCGCTGGCCGACCCGATGGCGGCCGTCACGGACCTGGTCTTCGTCTCGCTGGTCGGGATCATGGATCCGCTTCGCACCGAGGCCAGGGACGCGGTGCGCGTCGCCCTCCACGCCGGAATCGACGTGCGGATGATCACCGGCGACCATACCGTGACTGCGCGCGCGATCGCCGACGAGCTGGGGCTCGGACCCGGCGTGATCACCGGCACCGAGCTGCAGCACCTCCCGGATACCGAGGTGATCGAGCGGCTTCCCCAGCTGCACGTGTTCGGCCGGGTGGCGCCCGAGGACAAGCTGCGCCTAGCCAAGCTCATGCAGCAATCCGGCCAGGTCGTCGCGATGACCGGCGACGCCGTCAACGACGCCGCCGCGCTCAAGCAGGCCGACATCGGCGTGGCCATGGGCAGCGGCTCGGAGGTCTCCAAGCAGGCGGCCAAGATCGTGCTTACCGACGACAACTTCGCCACCCTGGTCAAGGCCGTCGACCTGGGCCGCGACATCTACCGCCGGATCTCCACCTACATCAGGATGCAGCTGACCATCTTGTCCTCGGTGCTGCAGCTGATGGTCTACGCCACCATCCTCAACATCAACGGCGGCGTGGCCCTGTTCCCGCTGCAGCTGCTGTTCTGCAAGTTCTTCGTGGTCATCACCGTGGTCATCGGGTTCATCGTCGACGTCCCCGACCCCGGGGTCATGCAGCGGCCACCACGCAAGCCCGGCACGAAGATCGTCAACCGGCCCCAGATCATCCGCTGGTTCGTCACCGGGTTCGTGGTCGCCGCCACCGCCCTGGCCGTGCTCGAGTGGGGACCCGGCAAGCCCAGCACCACGCATCCGTCGGTCAACATGACCATGGCCTTCGCCATCATCTCGTTCAGCGCGGTCAACATCGGCCTGATCATGCGACGGGAACGCCAGGCCCCGTGGTCCTCGCCGGTATTCCCCTTCATGGGCTGGATCATCCTCGGGTGGATCCTCACCTGGGCCGCCGTGGAACTGGGCATGCTGCAGCGCCTGCTCGACACCGAGTCGCTCAACGGACGGCAGTGGCTGGTCGTGCTCGCCCTGTCGCTCCTCGCCCCCGCGGTCGTCGGGGTGGACAAGGCCATCCAGCTGTCACGCCAGCGCAAAGCCCAGGTCAGCACACGCGGGGAACTGGAAGCCGCACCGGAAAGCCCAGTCAGCGCTTAGCGATATCAATGAGGTGATCAATATGCCGCTTGGAGTGCACTCCGAGGTGATGCGCGACCGCGGGGTGGAGGTCTTTCACGTCGAGCAGTTGCTGACCGAGGCCCTGGGACAGCCGCGGGTCATGGACTGGGTCAGCGACCACATCCTGGGCGAACTCGAGGTCGGCATCGCGGCAGCGGACCGGGCCCGGGAGTGGGCCCAGGCCTCGGACGCCGAGCTGATGACGGAGTTCCTGATCGGCGGGATCACCCGGGCCGACGTGGACCAGGATGTGGGGCTGGTGTGGGAATCGGCCGGCCCGACCAGCATGCTCTTGCCGCCGCTGCCGAATTTGCTGTTCCAGCGTGACCCGTCGTGCTGGATTTTTGACGGCGTGACGGTCAACCCGATGACCAAGCCGGCCCGCAAGCCGGAAACGATGATCATGGAGGCGGTCTACCGGTTCCACCCGGTGTTCGCCGCCGAGAAGTTCCCGATCTGGCTGGGTGGCACGGGGCGGGACTGGGGCCGCGCCCACGTCGAGGGCGGGGATGTGCAGCCGATCGGCAACGGCACCGTGATGTTCCCCCAGGTGGTCGGCGGGGCGCGGACCTGGTCCATCCGCCCCGGCGAGTCACCCGACAACCTCGTCGTCGAGGAGCAGCAGGGGTCGCTGCCCGAGCTGATGGCCAAGACGCTGGGCGTGGGCAAGATGCGCGTCATCGAGACCGGCGGCGACAGCTTCGAGGCCGAGCGCGAGCAGTGGGACGACGGCAACAACGTGGTCGCGCTGGAGCCCGGCGTGGTCGTCGCTTACGAGCGCAAACACCGGCACCAACACCGCGCTGCGCAAGGCCGGGATCGAGGTGATCACCATCGAGGGGTTCGAGCTGGGCAAGGGCCGCGGCGGCGGCCACTGCATGACCTGCCCGATCGAGCGCGACCCGGCGTTCTGAGCCGGCCAGACCCGCTGCCCCGACCCGCTTGAGGAGTGGTCAGTGTCGTTCAGTCTGAAGGCGCGCACGTGACCTACCTGGACCCTTCGGGGTCGCAGCCGGGGCACGAGGAGTCGATCGTCGACACCGCCGCGGTAGGTGCCGTGCCCTCAAGGGCACTGGGAGCACTAAATGACGCTGCGTAATCATAGTGATCCGAGGCGATTTGCCCGTATCGTGGCAACGGTGGGTGCCGAGGTAGGGCTCGCCAGCGAAAAGGATCCACGCGGGCCCTGGCACGTTCTCAGATACGGATCACGCGAGGCGGCTGTGCTGTCGGCTCCGGCTGAAACCAGGCGACCAGCAGCTGCCGAAAACGGTTTAGGTCTTAAGTGCTGGGCGGCAGCTCTGGTGGGACAGCAGCAGGGAGTAGCCGGGTGGGGGCGCAGCCGTCGGTTGCACGCCTTCCTGGTCAGCGGGCTGTGAGTGCCGGCCGTTGTTTCCTGCTGACCGTGGCCGTGCTGGTCGTGTTCACGGTCGCGCGCTCGTTCGGGCTGCTGGGGCCGCCCGTAGTAACGGTCGCCATTCTCATCGGGACTCTGGTCCTGGTCGCCTGGACCGCGCGCGCTACCCTGGCTGACCTCGGGCTCGGACGTGCGGACCTGGGCGCGGGCCTGCGTTACGGCGCCAGCGCCGTCGGGATCGTCTTGCTGGTCCTGATCGTGGCGGCCGCGATCCCCGCGACGAACGGCTTCCTGCACGATTCGCGGGCGCAGATAAGCGGCGGGCGGCTGCTGTACGAAGTGGGCGTGTCGATCGTGGTGCTGACGGCGATCCCGGAGGAGTTCGCCTTCCGCGGCGTCCTGCTGGGCTCGGCGCTGAGGTTGTGGGGCCCGTGGCGCGCGAGCCTGGTTACCTCGGCGCTGTTCGGCCTGTGGCACATCGCGCCGACCCTGCACACGATGTCGGACAACCGGGCGGTCCGCGGCCTGTCCGCCACGGCCGGCGGGCAGGCACTGCTGGTGCTCGGCTCGATCGCGGTCACGTTCATCGCCGGCCTGGTCTTCTGCTGGCTCAGGCTGCGGTCCAGGAGCCTGATCGCCCCGGTCATGGCGCACGCCGCCACCAACGGCCTCGCGCTCACCGTCGCCTGGTTCGCGGTTCACTAGCGCCGCACGCCAGCCAGGCCGGGCCGACTGACGCGTCGCACTGCTGCGCGATTACCTTACGGTCGCGATGATCTTCCTGAGGCTGGCCAGGTCCTGGGAGGTGATGCCAGCGGGCCGCATGACGGCATTCCACCCATCGACGTACTCGGCCGAGTACCTGTGCCCGTGCCCGTCCGGAACGCCGGTGGCGAACGGGAGGTCGGCGGTGACCTGCCAGAAGGTCACGAACGGCATCCAGAACATGCCCTTGAGCACGTCCTTGCCGGGAGGCTCGCTGATCCAGTCCGGCTCGCTGAAGATCAGGTGCGGGCTCCACCAGACGATCGGGTCGGACGGGTGCAGCATGTAGAGGATCCGGCTGCCTTCCCAGGGCTGGCCCGCCGGCGGGATCCCCGTGGTCGGGTCGTTCGCGAACCGCACAATCTGACCGTCCTGGTAGACGGGCTGGACCTCCGGGCTGCCGGGGTCGCGGTCGTCGCTGAATTGCCGGAACAGCGCGTTGAAATTGGGCGGCCCTGCGAACAGCGCGCCGTTGGTGCGGTTAGCTAGGTCGTTTTCGCCGGTGAACGCCGCCTCGCCGCCGAACGACCCCAGGCTTTCCCCGGCAACGAACAGCCTGGGGCGGTGGTTGGCGGGCAGCTTCACCCAAGCGCCATAGACCGCGTCGAACAACGCCCGGCCCGCCGCGAGGGCCTTGGACTGGTCGACCAGATAGGAAATCCAGGACGGCAGGTAGGAGTACTGGATCGCCACCGTCGTGCAGTCGCCGCCGCTGAGGTACTCGAAGGAGTCCACCAGCGCCGGGTCGACCCAGCCGCTGCCGGTCGTCGTCACCACCACCAGGTCCTTGCGCCCGAAGCCGCCCGCGCGCTGGAGGTCCCTGACCGCCAGCGCGGCCTGGGACTCCGTGCCGGACGCTGACGCCAGCCCGGCATAAATCCGGATCGGCTCCATGGCCGGATGGTGGGTGAGCTTCTCAATATCACTCACCGACGGGCCCTTGCCGATGAAGTTGCGGCCCTGGTAGCCCAGCGTGTCCCACGGTATGAGCGAGCCCGTCCCGCCCGACCGCAGACTGGTCGCGGGCTGGTGCACGTCCTCCGCGGTCGTCGTGTCACGCAGCGAATACGCGTTGTTCATGAGGTTGACGAAGCCCTGCAGCAACAGGCCGCTGACTACCAGATAGGTGGAGCCGACCACCAGCACCCAGCCGACTGCCTTCGCCGCGCGCTGCCCGATCCAGCGGTTGAGCAGCCTCGCGAGCCAACGGTACAGGCCGTGAAGGCCGCGCCCGATCAGCAGGAGCACGCAGAAGACCAGCGCCGCGATGAAGGGCGAGGCAACAACGAGCGGGATGTTGTAATCCGTCACCCCCATCAGCTTGCGGATCTCGTACTGCCAGTACTGTCCGAGCCCGAAGGAAACCACGTACAGGACCGCCGCGCTGATGAAGAAGGTGAGCCAGGCCCGGCGCCGCGCACGCCGGGAATCCCGGTCGGCGAAGGCCCGCCACACCCACGCGGCGAGCACCCCCAGCCCGTAACCGATGGCCGCGGTGATGCCACAGACCAGACCCTGGACGATACCGCCGCGCGGGAGCAGCGACGGCGTGAAGGACAAGCACGCGAAAATGAGCGCACCCCAGCAGCCGGGGAGCGTGACATACAGCAGCTTCCGGGGTTTCCCGGGCGCCGGCGATGGCCGAGCGCCTTCAGCCGCTACCGCCGGGGAGACCCCGGCCGCCTCGGGGGGCTGACTGGCTTCGGCCGGATCGGTCGCACGATGGCCCGCCGCATCTGGATGGTCACCAACCGGCGGCCCCGGCATGTCCTGCGCCATGGCTACCTCCTCCTTCACGAACGCCTGGCGGCTATCCCGGCGCTAGGGATCGGATGGCCGGGCCGAGTGCCAGCTGGCGCTGCGTGCTGACGCCGGCGGCGCTCCAGGCCGGCGCGGTCCGAACAGATCTCACCGAGCGTGTGCCACACAGGCCTGTTGGCCTCTGGCGCCAGGCCGGATGCGGGCGCCTCGGTTGGTCTGGTCACTTGACCTCCTTGCGATGGTGGGCGGCGAGGGTTTTCCGTCCACCACTTCGCCCGGTAAGCCTGCCCGCGCCCCGGGTGCCGCCTGCGTGACGACGCTGGTGCCCGCGTCTCCAGCCACGATCCCGGCGATGTCGGCCAGCGAGCCGATCGCCGCCCTCTTGCCGGTTTTTGCAGCGTCGCCACCTGGCGCTGCGGCAGCAGGCTCCTGAGTTCCTGCTGGATCAGGTAGCCGATCATGCCCTGGGTTCCCGCATCCAGGACGTCCAGCGGATACGGCTCGGCGCCCTGGTAGGACTCAGCCTGCAAGGACAACAGGCCCACCTGGGGCCCGTTGCCGTGGACGACCACGATGCTGTGCTCCGCGGCCAGCGGCGCGATTGCCTCGGCCGCGATCTTGATATTCCGACGCTGTACCTCGGTGGTCATCTGATCCGAACGGCGCAGCAGCGCGTTGCCGCCCAGCGCGATCACGATCCTCATGGCCGGCCTCCTTACCCCGCCAGTGACACCTTGAAATTGCTCATATGGACGTCCCGCACTAGCCGGGCGAGCGGAACGCGTGCAGGAAGTCTTCGAAGGACCGCAACAGATCGCACACCCGCACGCTTTGTGGCGGGCCCGCCACAAGGCGTGCCCGCCCTCCCAGGGGCGCGTTCGGCGGCCATAACCGAGCGCACCGTCGGCAAGGAGGCTGGCGCCACGGCCGGCGCGGTCACCGTCGGCTGAATCATGGCGGGTGCCGTCGTGGGTCTCGGGGGGCGATGCCGTTGCCGACATGGGACACGGTGCTAAGTCTGCTGGCGAGGCACCACCGATTCCTCACCCCCAGCAGGGTGACTTCTCCGGTACCAACGTGGTCCCTGGTGGCCAGGTACTGCGGGCGGTGCTCGCCATAGCCACGGCGCTGGGCTACGCATTCTTTCTTTCCGCTTCCAGCGCGCCCGGCTGTGCCAGCGCCGCTGGTGTTGTGTGCGTCAGAGTTCGTCCGGCGGATGAGCCTGCGCTCAGGGATGTCTCGTATTTCGCCGTCCGCGCGTCTGTCTGGTGGCCGGCCGAGCATCCTTGCGTACCGGGTGGCCAGCGGACCGGCCGTAACACCGTGGGCGACGACGCTGAGCAGCACGGTGATCGTGATGACGGCGACGGCGAAGCCGGCGGTGGTGTGGACGTAGTAGCTGCCGTCCTTGTCCCGCACGATCGCCGCGATCGCGTCGGGCTTGATGATCAGGTCCTGGGCCAGCCGGCGTGCTTCATCAGCGGCGGCCGTCGCGGTCGTTGCGGGGCACCTGCTCCGCAAGTGATCGTGTGGGGTGCCCTTCAGCCACCTATCCCTCGTCAACGCTGCGATCAACCTCGACTAGCAGCTCGACCACGGGGCGGGAAACGTCGAGCCGGCCTGGCCCGGGCACAGGGCGCCACGGTGTCCTGACGCGGTCGGCGGCGCGGCGCTCGCTGCTCCCAGCTGTAGCAGCCAAGCTCATCCAAGCCGGAGTTGTCCTAGAGGAACATCACGATGTCCGGCTGCGCATCGCTCAATGTCATCCCCCGTGTCCGATTGAGTCTTCAGTCTCCGCAGCGGATCCGGGATCGAGCTGGCGCACCTCGACGAGCTTGAGCCCGAGATCCTGCACCCGGGCGAGTACGCCGAAGACCGCGGCCTGGTCCGGCAGCTCACCACTCAAAGTGGTCCGTCCCTCCGCGGCAGTGATCGCAAGGTCGTCGAACGCCGAGCGGACAGCGGGCCCGGCTTCGCCCAGCACGGTGATCTCGTACATCATCGTGATCAGCCCTGGTTCGTCGGTAGGCAGTTGCTACTGAGTAGTTCAAACCGATCCGGCGGCGGGCGTCTCACCCCATCCTGGGTGAACATTCGCGTGCATGGACTCAGGCACGAGCCGGGCTCCCCGGATCCCGTTTTTACCAGCGAACGGCCAACAATGAGCACGGGCCTGCTGGTTATCTTCTGGGTGAGGTGAATACTTTGCCCAGCGCCTCGAACCTCGTGGGCCGTCGGGCCCGGAGGGCGCCTGCGACGATGGCCCCGATGCCGAGCCATCCTAGTGCCACGAAGGGCAGCAGATCCATCAGTCGGTGCGCATGTGGATGAAAGATCCCCCACAGCGGAAACATGAACAGGACCGCGGCCGCGGCCGGCACGAGCAGATGTCGCCCGAGGCGGAACTCGTCGCGGAACTCGGTGCGGAACGCGCGGATGGTCGCGATATTCACCGCGAGGTAGACGAGCACAACCGATAGCCCGCCAGCTCCGGCGAGGTAACCGAATGTGCGCGCGCCGCCGTAGGCATAGGTCAACGGCAGCCCGAGCAAGAGCGCGAGCGCGGCGACGCATCCGATCGAGACCACCGGGGTATGGTGGCTCGATAGCCGGGCGAGTGACCCCGGAAGAGCCCGTTCACGTCCCATGGCGAACAGGACTCGGATGGCCACGTTGAGCGAGGCGATGACGAAGCCCAGGCCGGTGAGCACGACCACCAGCTCGATGACCCACAGCGCCGACGGCGACCAGTACCGGCTGGTGAGGTAACCCAGCGGGTTGCTCTGCCCGGTGAAGCTGGCGATGCCCGACCGCCCCACTCCGAACATCTCCGCAACGACGATGAGCAGGTAGAAAATGCCGGTCACGATAACGATGCCGATAGTGCTGGCGGGGATGGAGCGGCGTGTGTTCCTCGCTTCCTCACCCAGGGCGGCGGCCGCCTCGAAGCCGGCGAATGCGGTGATGCCGTAGATCATCGCGGTCGTGATGCCGGTGAGCTGGCCGTTCGGCGACGATGCCGGGGAGAGAACCGCAGCAGAGTAATGCGCTGGCCCGATCTTGACCAGGATCGTGATGGCCAGCGCCGCGATTACGGCCACTTCTCCGGTGACCAGGGCCAGATCGACCGAGGATGAGGTTCCGATGCCCAGATATGCAACCAGGACCACCGCCCCCAGGACGACCACGAACAGCACCCAGCCGCCGATGGTCACCCGCAGCGTGTCGGCAACCAGCTGCGACATGTACGCGCTGGTCAGCGCGATACCGGCGGGCACGTACAGCGCGTAGGCGAAGATCATCATCCAGCCGGTCAGGAAGCCTCCGACCCGGCCGAGCCCGCGGCTGTTGTACGTGTACAGCGAGCCAGCCGACGGCATCCGCCGAGCGAACTCGGCGATGCTGTTCGCGCAGCACAGGGACGCGGCGAACGCGATGAGCACGACCAGCGGTGACGCGAACCCGGCGTATGACACGAGGATGACCAGCCCGCCTATCACCGCGCCAGCCGGGGCGACATTGCTCGCACCAAACGCCATCACCCGGGCCGGCCCAACCACCCCGCGGGCTAGCCCACGGGGCTCAGGACTGCTACCGCCCATGCCCTGGCCCTCCGACCGGAATAGTATGCCCGGTGCCGGAATTGAGGCCCAGGGCATTTGGTCCCGGCCAGAGCGCGCTCTGCCTTCACGGTCACGCGGTCGGCGGGCCAGCCGGGGCTTGACTGGACGATCGTCCTCCGGCGTCAGCCGGCGTCTGGCCTGGGGCGGCCTGGTCAGCGGAACATGGACACTACACCCCGACCGTGGTCAGACATCACCAACGCAACTGTCCCGCCCGGCACCCGTCGGCGCATCACCCGTGCGAGGGTGAAAGGGCCAACTGCCGGATTGGGAATCAGCCGACGTCGGCGGGGGTCCCCGCTGCCGGATCTCCAGGACCATCCTTACTGCGCGCTCACACAACTCCTCGACCGCGACCTCGGCATGTACTGCTACTTCAGCCGCCCGGACACCAGCCGCCGGGCCCGCAACCACGTCCGCCAGCTCGAGGCCATGGCTGTGTTCATCCCGAAGCAGATGGGAGACCTTTCAGACTGCCCCCAGGTGATCGCGGTGACCCATGGCTGACCGTCTGATCGGGCCCGCGGCGGGCACGATTGGCTCGGCCCTGCGCCTAGGTGTCGTCGTCGGCCTCGGCCTCCAATTCGGCCTCTAGCTCAGCTTCGGCTACGGCGACCACGAAGCCCAGGCCCTCGGCGATATTCGCCGCCGCCGAGACCACGCGGGCCGTGCCCACTATGGGTGCCACCGCGACGAGAACGTCTTCGACGTCATCAAGGGTGATGCCGGAGTCGGCCGCCGCTTCGACGTTGAGCGCATAGGACGCAGCGGTCGCGTCCACGGCGACCAGGGCGGCGATCCGGGCAATCATGAACTCGCGTGGGGGCAGGTCGCTGCCCTCTAGCGATGCGGCGGTCATCACCGCTAGGGCGTCCATGACGGGCGTGTCACTGTCGGGCATGGGTGGATTCCCTTCCGAACGGGAGCAGTCCGCTAATCGTCCTCTGGTCGCGCTCGTTCCGCCAGACCCACAGGCCACGCTGTAGTCTGCCCGCCGCATTAGTTTTTGTCGGCACAACATGTCGTTTACAACATGGCCGGGGCCGAAGCCATGACTTCGGCCCCGTGGCTTGTGCCGCATCTGCTCACCGGCGACCTGGCCCAGGACGTATCTCACGGTGCCGGGGGTCAGACCGGCCCACGAGTACAGCTGTACGCCCGGGGTTGCACAGCGGGCTGATTCCCTGGCGCGGCGCCGATTCCTCACCCACGGGAGGGTGAGGAATCGGCGGCGTGCTGGAAGGAGAATAAAGACGTTTCCGAACTTTCAACGGGAAAGGGAAATGTCATGGCTGACCTGATTGCCATCGGTTACCCGGATGAGACGACCGCGACGGCCGCCGCTGATGAGGCACGCCGGCTGGCCCAGGACCTGATCATCCAGCCCGACGCGATCGCGGTGATCGTACGGGACAAGGACGGCAGCTACCACGTCCACACCAACCATCACGCCGTCGGGGGCGGGGCGACCTGGGGCATGTTCTGGGGGCTGCTGTTCGGCCTGCTGTTCTTCATCCCCGTCTTCGGCATGGCCATCGGCGCCGGAATGGGCGCCCTGATGGGCAAGCTGGCCAAGACCACCATCGACAAGCAGTTCCAGGACCAGGTCCGCGACATGCTCAAGCCGGGCACGTCAGCGCTGTTCCTGATGCTGGAGAAGGTGACCCCGGACAAGGCGGTCGAAGCGATGAGCAAGTACGGCGGCACCGTCCTCAAGACCTCGCTGTCCAACGAGGACGAGAACGAACTCCAGGACGCCCTGCACGGAGGCCACGCAGCCGGTTGAGTTTAAGGATCAGTCGTCGGCGTCACTCCCGGCGGCTGGCCACTGGCTGAGCCACTCCGCGTAAGACCTGGAGTCATGTGTGCCGGGTTCCATCCCACCCGGCAGGGTCTCGGCGAAAACGAGCGCGGCAGTGGCTTCGAGTTCACCCCGGAGCAGGTCGGCGGGGCCGGTGGCTTCGAACCCCAGAGACCACCAGGCCTCGCCGCGCGCGCGGACCTTGGCGAGTTCCACCGCGCACACCGGGTCCCCTGGCGCCGGGACGCGCGGTAAGGTCCGTCCGCTGGCCAGCCAGAACCGGCTGATTCGCCGTGTTTTGCGCACCGCCGTCCAGCCAGCCGGGTTATCGCTGTCGTGGCCGACGGGAGTACAGGGGAATGACCACTTCTGCCAGTACTCCAGGCGACCGCGGACTCGTCCTGCTAGGTCGAGGATTCCCGGGCTCCCGAGGTGCACCTTGACGTCAAATGTTGCGCCCCCAGCGAAGCTTCACCGAGAGCCAGCGCAGGTGCGGAGCGGGGAGATAAGGCGTCATCTCGTGAGTCCGTCTCAGCCGGGAAGCGCTCGAACCAGCGGCCACGGCGGTGCTCAGCTGACCGGGGAAGATCCAGCGCACCTCCAGGCTGGTACCGTCCTGGATCGAGCCCTCAGGCCGTGCGGCCGGCATAGTCACCTGTCGACGTACGCGGGGCGGGTGCTGTTTGATCAGTCATTGCTCGGGTGGCGGCGCCAGCCGGTGCACGTGGATCAGTTCGAGCCCGAGGCCGGTGATCCGCTGCATCAGCCCAGTCAGGGCAGCCTGATCTGGCAGCTCGGCGCGCAGGGTGGTCGTGCCCGGATTTATGGTGACCTCACAATCGTCGAATTCCGCGCGCAGCGTGGTGCCGGCCTGGCCAGTGAAAGTAACCTCAAATATGTGTGATCGCACCGCCGTTACGCCTCGCAGTCCGCTAGTGCAGCGTGCTGCCAGCATGCCCGCCGGCTGAGGTCTGCGTCATCACCCGCCCGAGGGTGATCCGGGACCATTTGCCTCGCTAGTGGTGACCTTAGCCACTTCTCGCGATACTCTCGGGGCAGGTTTAGTTGCCGCGGAGTCTGTCTCGGATTAGCGGGAAATGCGAGGGGCGGGTCGTGGCAGAGGGCGCGGCGACGGTGCGCGGCGCTTCACGGGCTGCACGATTCGCGCTGACGAAATTCCGGCCGACGACGCTGCCTGCCACGCTGGTCACAAGATCGGCGCTGCATGGCCGCCTGACGGCGGGGGCTGGCCAGCGCCTGACCGTGGTTATCGGGTCGGCTGGCACGGGCAAGAGCGTGCTGCTGTCGGGCTGGGCGGCGGGCAGGCTACCTGGTCTAACGTCCTGGCTGTCCTGTGATGAGGCGGACTCTGACCCGGTCCGGTTCTGGGTCGGCTTCATTGAGGCCGCCCGGGTGGTGGTGCCGTGGTTCGGCGCCGATGCTGCCGACTTGCTGGCCATGGATGGTGTCATGTCGGCGGACGTCACCGCGTCGATCGCGAACGATGCCGCTAAGCTGCCCGCCGGCTCGGTGATCGTCGTGGACGACTTCCATATTGCGACGGCCGCGGTCGGCCGGAGTATGACCGATCTTGTCGAGCGCTGGCCGGCCGAGGCTGCCCAGCTGGTGCTGTCCAGCCGTTTCGACCCTCCTTTGCGGCTGCACAGGCTGCGGATGGCCGGCGAGTTGTGTGAGCTCCGCGATCGTGATCTTTATTTCTCGCTGGCCGAGAGCTGCGGCCTGCTGGCGAACTTCGGTGTTGAGGTCGCCGATGCCGACCTGGCGCTGCTTCACCAGCGAAGCGAGGGCTGGGCCGCGGCCTTGCAGATGGCGGCGCTGTCGCTGCGCGGTACCAGCGACCCGGTCCGGGCCGCACGGGCCCTTGACATCCCTACCCATGGGATCGCCGAGTACTTCATCTCGGAGGTCCTCGAGCGGCAGTCACCCGAGGTTGCCCAGTTCATGCTCGACACCGCAGTCCTCGGCGAGCTGACCGCGGCTGCCTGCGCAGCCGTCACCGGGAGGCAGGACGCGGCGGCATTGCTGCGCGGCATTGACTCGGCCAACCTGTTCCTGGTGGCACTCGATGACGAGCGGACCAGCTTCCGGTATCACCATCTGGTGCGCCAGGTGCTGCGCGCTGAGCTGCGTGCCAGGGACCGGGATCGCGAGAAGGCGGCCCATCTGCGGGCCGCCGAATGGTGCGAGTCAACCGGTGACACGCGGCACGCGACCCGCCACTTCCTTGCGGCGCAGCAGGCCGACCGGGCGCTGGCCGTCATGCAGGACCGAGTCGTGACCGATTTCCTGCACAACCCGGTCCTCCCGGCCACTCTGGATCTCAGCACGGTCGACCCATCGCTGCTGGTGGATGCCCCTGACCGGCTGCTGGCCCTGGCGGCCGACCTGCTGACGTCAGGTGACACCGCCCGCGGCGGCGAGTGCCTTGACCTCCTTGAGCGCGCCTGGCCGTTGGCCCCGCCCGAGCCGAGGCTGGCAGCCAGGTTCGCGGCGATGCGGTCATTTCATTACGGGCAGATCGGCCGGCTCCACGAGGCCGTGGGCGCGGCCCGCGCCGCGCGGGCTATCCAGGAGCGGGTGCAGCTCACCGACGGTTGGAACACTGCTGTCCCGCTGATCTTGCTGCGTGTCTATCCGTGCCTGGAAGACTTCCAGGCCGTGGAGCGTGAGGCAGCAGCGGCGCTGGCGATGCCCGAGCTCACCGAACCGGCCAGGCTGGTGCTGGTGCCCAGCGCGCAGGCGCTGGCCTGGTTCGAGGCCGGCCGCCTCGCTGAAGCAGCCAGTGCCGCTATGGCCGCCGAGGCAGACGCCCGGCGGCTGGGATTTGATCAGCATTTCTTCGCCGTGGATTACCTGCGCGTTCTGGCTGGCCTCGCGCTAGAGCGGCGGGACCTCGACGCCGCAGAGCAGCTCACCGAGCGAGTGCTCTCGATAACGGAGCGGCGGCGGCCCATCTTTGAGTTCCTCGCACTGCTCGACCGGGCCGGGATCTGGGCGGCCCGCGGGCAGATCCGCGATGCCCTGGCCACCATTGAGGCGGCGCATCTCGTCCTGGCCGGGACCGGGTCAGCGCTGTCAGCGCGGGCCGATGAGCTTGAGGCGATGATGCGCCTGCTGCTCGGCGACCTGCGCTCCGCCGCTAAGCTGGCCAGCAGGCTGCCCGCCGCACGCCGCGATCTGCTGCTGGCCAGGATTGCGCTGGCCGCGGGCGACCACTGTGCCGCGCATGAATACCTGCAGGTGCCGTCACCGGGCGACCTGACACCGCGGCGTGCGCTGGTGCGCCAGCTACTCCTGACCGCTGCGGCGATCGAGCGCGGTGACCCCATGACCGCCAGCATCCTGGGCGGTGCCGTCCAGACAGCCCGCCAGGAGGGCTTCGTCAATACGGTCGTCACCACCGCCCCCCAGGTGACGAGCTACCTGCTCGAGCATTCGACACCGATGCGATCAGACCCGTTCACGGAGCAACTGATCGTCGCGGCTATCGAGGTGCGCGCCGTCCAGGCGGAGGCGCTCCGGTCCGGCCACGTGCTTGCCGAGCCGCTGACCACTGCCGAGTTGCGCATCTTGAAGCTCCTGCCGGCCAGCACCTATCTGCAGATGGCCGCCACTTTGTACATCTCGCGCAACACGGTAAAGACCCATCTGCGGTCGATCTATCAGAAACTCGGTGTGGCGTCGCGCCCGGAGGCCATCGAGCGGGCCGTCGACCTGCGCCTGCTCTGAGCTTGCGCCTGCCCTGAGGAAGCGACTGTCGCAGATGGTGCCGCTCGGAGGTCTGCCACGGCGAGCCGGGCTGCCCTGACCGCAAAGCCTCCGGAATGGGCGCGGATCACCCTCGAAAGGGTGACGACGCCCCGAGACGGCTCGAACAGAATCAGGACAGGCGTGGCGCATTATGTCCCGAGGAAGGGAACGACCATGGATGGCGTGGCGGAGGGTGGGTAGTTTTCGCGGCCATCGTGCTGGGCGTGGCGGGCATCATGCGGTTCTTCGACGCGATCTGGGCCTTCAGCTATCACGGGGCACTGCCGGAAAATCTCCAAGGTGCGATCTTCGGGCACAGCCTCAAGACCTATGGCTGGGTCTATCTTGTCTCTGTCGTGGCTGTCGTGGCTGTCGTGGCTGTCGTGGCTGTCGTGGCTGTCGTGGCTGTCGTGCTGCTGCTGTGCGGGTTCCTGGTGCTCAGCGGATCGCAGGTCGGCCGGTGGGTCGGGATCGCCGCCGGAGCGATCGGATGTATCAGTGCCATCTGGTGGATGCCTTACTACCCGATCTGGTCGCTGACCTATATTGCCATCGGCGCCCTTGTGATCTACGTGCTCGCCGCGTACGGAGGTAAAGCCGAAGCTGCCTAGCGGGCCGTCGGCGCGGTCTTCTTCGCGTTCGTATTCATGGTCCTCGTCCACGAGACCGTCTCGGTCATGTCGTGCCGCGCTCCGATGTTTCATTGGGCTGGGCGGACGGCCTGGGCAGGTTCACCCGACAGCCGGGCTGAAGGGGACGGGCGCAAAGCTGACAGGGCGCAGGCGCCATCCCGGGCCAGCAGGGCCGGCCCAAGGATCAGCCGGCTTGGCGCAGCTCCGGATCGGAGGCATAGACATGGCGGTGCAAGCCGGCGCCACGGGACAGTCAGCCACGGCGAGCCGGGACTGGTACTCGTGCTCCCCGGATGAGGTGACCGCGGCATTCGACGTCGATGCGGCCGCGGGGCTGACTGCCGCGCGGGCGGCTGCTGCTGGGCGCGAACGGCCCGAACGCGCTGCCCGAGGAGCGGCCGAAGCCAGGGTGGCGCCGGTTCCTGGAGCAGTACCGCAGTTACAGCGAGCGGGCCCGGGCCCACATGCAATGCATGGAAGGCGCGGACCAGCGGGTGATGGCCGCCGCCACCCGGGATCTCGACCCCGGCAGCTTCGACGCCGCCGGCGACCTGCTCGGCTACGTCACCGAGCTGCAGATGACCAGCCTGGTCGCCATGGTTGACCCGCCCCGGGACGAATCCTCGGCCGCGGTGGCCAGCGCCCAGGCCGCCCCCCGCGCGGAATGCCCGCGGGCAGGTCTGGAGTTTCCATTGCGGCGGCCAGCAGGGCTGAGCCGTCCTCGATGCCGACGTCGAACTCGAGCTGGCTCGCGGAGCGGCCGACGCCGAGATGCCGCTCATGCGCGCCCTCCTGCGGGCTGCCCGGCCCGCCGCGACGAATACGAGAGCCTGCTCGCGCTGCTCCTGGAGCCATGACAGATGTCACCTCCAGCCGGTGGCATCCAGCATTGGCGCCGGTGCCCCGCCGCCTAGCACAGTAGAGACATGAACGCCACGCCAGCGAACGGTCCCTCCGCGCAGATGAAAGCTTCCGATGCCGACCGCGACGCGGTCCTGTCGGACCTGAGTGAGCACTTCCAAGCGGGCAGGTTGACGGCCCACGAGTTCGAAGACCGAACTGGACGGGCCCTGGCCGCCCGGACCTGGGGCGAGCTGAGGGACCTCCTGCAGGACCTGCCCGCCAGCCCAGCCGGGCCCCGCGTCCCCATAACCGCGACCACCGCCGGCGCCCCGCCGCAGCGGCCCCTCGGGCGCACGGTGCTGGTCCCGATCCTCGTGCTGGCGGCCATCGCAACCGCCGTCGCCATGTCGGCCGGCACCGCCCACGCCCGGTGGGGCATCGTGTGGCTCTTGCTCCCCGTGCTGCTCATAGCGCGCCGCATGACCTGCTGCGGCGGCGCACTCAGGCGCTCCGGGCCCAGGCCTTGACCCGTCGGTGCGCCGCAGACCGGCGCACCGCGGCGCTGCCGAATGACGCCAATGGCGCTCCTTCCGTAACACGCCCTTCGGTTTGGTTGACGCGCCGGATCCGCCTCGTTCTGCGCGGTATGGCAATGCCGACGGTGAACGCATGGGGTGAGCCTGAAAAGATGTTCTGTGCGCCTTGTCGCGCCGGGCAACTCGTCCGCCGGGTAGCCGTCTCACCAAGTAGTACTTAGTAGTACCATGGTTCTCATGGAGTCCGTGACGGTAAGCGAGCTGAACCGGCAGACCGCCAGGGTGCTGGAGCGTGTCAAGGCCGGGGAGTCGGTCGAGATCAGCGAGTATGGGCGTCCCGTTGCCCGCATTATGCCCGCCGCCCCCTCGACGGGGGTTCCGCTGCTCGATCGCCTGATAGCGCAAGGCCGGGCAACCCCGGCAGCCAACCCCGGGGCGATCCCGCCTACTCCGCCGCGCGACGAGAACGATGAGGACATATCCCTCAGCGCAGCTCTGGCGCAGATGCGCGATGACGAGCGGTACTGATGATCTACCTGGAAACCTCGGCCGCGCTCAAGCTCGTCGTGGCCGAGGCAGAGACCGGGCGCCTGGAACTATGGATGGCAGAGCACGCCGGAATCCCGCGCGTATCGTCGCGATTGCTCCGGATTGAGATGCTGCGAGCCGTGACCCGTACCGCGCCACACCGGATGAGCCGCGTCAATGTGGTCCTGTCTGCGATCGCGTTGCTGAGCATGGACGATGTCGCTCCGGCGGCCGAGGTCATCGGGGACAAGACGCTGCGCAGCTTCGACGCCATCCACCTCGCGACCGCTCACGAGATACGAACCGAGCTGAGCGCCTTCGTCTGTTACGACAAGAGACTGCGGGACTCAGCGCGCGCCCTGGGACTGCCCGTCGAAGCCCCCGCCTGACACAGTATGCGCACAGCCGCTGGCCACGCGGCACTCCGAACTGGATGCTCTGCGCCTGCCTGCCTCGGAATCGGCATCACCGCAGACGTACGCCGAATCGTTCGTTCGGTACGGGCGTTCGGTACGGGCTAGCGTTTCGACGGCCTGCGGTTTCGTAACGTTGCGTGCTCGCGAGTCACTGAAGGAGACGGCCTACCTGCGGAGTCCTGCGAACGCGCGCCGCCTGCTGGCCTCGATCGACCGGCTGGAGAACGGGGGCGGCACGGAGCACGAGCTGGCGGAATGAAGCTCGTCTGGGACGAGTCGGCCTGGGGACGACTGCGAGTGGTGGCAGGCCCAGGACCGCAAGGTGCTGAAGCGCATCAACGCGCTGCTGAAGGACATCCGGCGGAATGGCAACGAGGGAACCGGCAAGCCGGAGCCGCTCGGCTCGCCGTGACTCGCGGGGCGAACTCAGCGGCGGCGGAGTTCTCGCCGACGTTCTGCATGATCCATGTCGTCATGGTCACCTCCGGATCTCGCGCAGCAACGGAGAGCCGGGCCAGGTCCGCACGTCGCGGCCGTAGGTGTCGGTGAACTGCCGGTACTGCGCCTCCTCCAGGCCGTATCGCTCGGTCGCGATCGCCGTGGGCAGCAGATCCCATTCCCGCGGGCCGGTCGAAGCCACCTCGAAGTCCAGCAGCACGACCTGCCCGTTGTCGGTCAGCAGATTCCTGGGGTGGGCGTCTTCGTGGATCGGCCCGGTAGGCAGGGCGTACGTCAGCTCCTGGAGTTGCTCGTTCAATTCGCCGCAGCGGGTACGCAGGAAGTCACGGTCCCCGGCGGCGACCCCGCCCGGCGCGCTGAGCCGCGAGTGCGAGGTCCGGAGCGGATCGAAACCAGGCAGCTCACATGGGCATTCGCCCAGCCCGTGGAACGCCGCGAGCAGGCGGGCCAGATCCGCATTCGCAGGCCTTGCGCAGAGTAGGAAGCACCGCCGACGACGAGAACCCCGCCGCGGCATCCGGCACGCGACTCAGGATTCCCGGCATGGCCGGCCCAGGTCAAGCGCGCAGGGCCAGATGACGGCTCAGCGCGAATTAGCTGGCCGTAGACCGCCAGCACACCAGCAGCGGTCAGGTAGGGACGGAAGCCCTCTCCACCTCCCACAGCCACGCGGAGAGCCTTCCGGCAATAGCCTCATCCCCGGGCCTCGGCCGACTGTCTAGAAGGGTGCGGGGATGTGCCGCAGCGGCAGGTCCGGGTCCGCGTAGCCGCCTGGCCGCTGCCGTTTGGGCAGCGTGACGTCGGGGAGGGCGAGGGGCTTGTAGGGGACCTGGCTGAGCAGGTGGCTGATGATGTTGAGGCGGCCGCGCTTCTTGTCGTCAGTGTGCGCGATGTACCAGGGCGCCCACGCGGTATCGGTAGCGGCGAACATCGCGTCCCTGGCCCGGGAGTAGTCATACCAGCGGCTGTAGGACTTCAGGTCCAGGTCCGACAGCTTCCAGATCTTCCGCGGGTCGTGGATGCGGCTTTCCAGCCGCCGGGTCTGCTCGGCGGCGCTGACCTCGAGCCAGTACTTCAGCAGCAAGATCCCCGAATCGGCCATCGCCTTCTCCACCCCGGGCACCAGCTCAAGGAACCGCTCGGTCTCCTCCGGGGTGCAAAAGCCCATCACCGGCTCGACGCCCGCCCGGTTGTACCAGCTGCGGTCGAAGATCACGACCTCGCCCGCGGCGGGGAAGTGCGACAGGTACCGCTGGATGTACATCTGCGACTTCTCCCGCTCGGTCGGGGCGGGCAGCGCGGCGACCCGGAATACCCGCGGGCTCACCCGCTCGGTGATCCGCTTGATCGTGCCGCCCTTCCCGGCGGTGTCCCGGCCCTCGAACACGATGCAGATCTTGGCCCCGGACGCCTTGACCCACTCCTGCAGTGCCACCAGCTCGCCATGCAGGACCCTCATCTCCCGCTCGTACTCCTTGCGCTTCATCTTCGGCCGCGGGCAGGCCCCGGCATCCTGGCCCGGCACGGCCGACGATGCCTGGACCTCCGCGTCGCGCTGCTTCCGCATGTCCTTCTTCTTGGCCATGTCGCCTGCCTTCGATGGGTGCGGTGACGAGTGCGATATGCCCACGGTTTCACGGGCTGTCGCGGTTTGGTGACCTGCCCCGCTGATCTGGCTGGCCGTCCGGACGTTTGGCAGCAGCCTTGCCGCGCGGTGGGCCCATATCGGTGACTATGTGGGCGGCGGCGGACTGGCCGTCCGGGGGCTGGCCGAGAGTGGTCCATCGGGCGCCGGTCTTGTCGCGGTAGGCGGCGATGGCGGCTTCGATGGTGGGGAAGAAATGGTGTGGGTCGATGGTGCGGGTGAGCCCGTAGCGTTCGATCTTGTCCCGTACCGGGTCTTTGAGTTCGGCGAACACCAGGCTGATGCCCTGGGCGTTGAGTGCCTGGTCGAGTTCTTCCAGCACGTCGGATGCGGTGGTGTCCACGTCGGTCATCGGCTCGGCGGCGATCAGGATCCAGGTTGGCGGCGGGTCGGCCCGGGCCATGCGCCGCACCTCGTCGCGGAATGTCGTGGCGTTGGCGAAGAACAGCGGCCCGTCGAACCGGTAGATCACCAGCCCGGGCAGATGCTGGGCCTCAGGGTGGGTGCGGGTGTCGTGGTAGCCCTCCAGCCCTGCCACCCGCCCGAGCTGGGTGTCGTAGGGCCACCATGCCCGGCGGAAGACGTTGAGGATCGACAGGGCGACCGCGATCGCGATCCCGGGCAGCACCCCGAGCAGCACGACACCGAGGAACGCCGCGATCGACAGCAGGAACTCGGCCTTGCGCTGCCGCCACAGCCGCATCGTGGCGGGGATGTCGGCCAGCGAGAGCGACGCGGTGATCACCACCGCGGCCAGCGCGGGCTGCGGCAGGTTCTTGAACAGGCCCGGGACCAACACAATCATCAAGATGATCAGGACCGCCCCGGTGACCCCGGTGAGCTGGGTCTTCGCACCGGAGCGTTCCGCCACCGCCGTCCGCGACCCGCTGGTGCTCACCGGGAACCCCTGGAACAACCCGGCGGCCAGGTTCGCCGCGCCGATCCCGATCATCTCGCCGTTGCCGTGGACCTCCTGCCCGGTACGGGCCGCGAACGCCGACGAAGTGGAGATCGTGTCAGCCAGCGACACTAGCGCGATCCCTAGCGCCCCGGCGAACAGCGGCCCGAGGTCGGACAGGCCGACTTTGGGGATCGTGAACGGCGGGAACCCCTTGGGCAATACCCCGACCAGGCTGACGCCATGCTCTGCTAGGTGGAACACGGTGGTCGAGGCGATCGCGAGCACCACCATGATCAGCACTGCCGGGACCTTGGGCAGCCACCGCTGCAGTACCAGGATCAGCACGATCCCGGCGATCCCGACCGCGGCCGCGGCCGCGACCGCCTCTCCGTTCGCCAGCCCTTTGACGAAGCCGGTGACCTCGCCGATAAAGCCGTCGGCCTTGACCTTGAACCCGAACAGCTTCGGCAGCTGCCCGACCAGGATGGTCAGCGCCAGGCCGTTCATGTACCCGATCATCGTCGGCTTGGAGATCAGGTCGGCGATGAAGCCGAGCTTCGCGACCGCAGCCAGGATCATGATCGCCGCGACCATGAGCGCGAGCGCCGACGCCAGCGCGACCGCCCGCTTCGCATCGCCGTTAGCGGCGATCAGCGGCAGGATCGTCGCGGCGATCATCGGCCCGAGCGAGGAATCCGGGCCGAGCACCAGGATCCGCGACGGGCCGAACACCGCATAACCGACCAGGCACAGGATCGAGGTGTACAGGCCGGTGATCGGCGGCAGGCCCGCCAGCTCCGCATAGGCCATCCCCTGCGGCACCAGCAGCGTGGTGAGCACGACCCCGGCGACGATGTCCTTGGCCAGCCACTCACGCCGGTAGGACCTGACCGCCCGCAGCCCCGGCACCAAACCGAACATGCACATCACCCCGGCCGTGGCTAGACACCGCAGCAGCCATCTTCTCCGCCGGGCAAGCCCAGCGCATCACCCACCCGGGGGTGAAGGCCACGTACCGGAGCGGACAATCCTGGCTGAGTAAGGACAGCGCACAGTGTGCCATGGACCGGCCGGTATCAGCGTTCACGGTCATATCCGCGATCAGCGCGGCAGCGCCGCGGTTAATGACCGATAGCAGTTTCCCTCGCGGATCTAGCCAGCACTGGACACATCGACGCAGGGCAGCCCGGCGGCAAGCGTGTTCTCGGCCCGGATGTGCGCGAGATCAGTCATTGCCCAGGTGGCGGCGTCATGAGGCGCAAGTGGATCAATTCAAGCCTGAAGCCGGTGATCCGCTGCACCAGCCCGGCAAGGGCTGCCTGATCGGGCAGCTCCGCGCGGAGGGTTGTCGTGCCCGGGCCCAGGGTGACCTCGCAGTCGTCGAATTCTGCGCGTAGTGCGGCACCCGCCTGGCCGGTGAAAGTGATCTCGTATGTCTGTGATCGCACCACGGTTTCGCCTCGCAGTCCGCTGGTTCAGCGTGCCGCCAGCATGCCTGGCGGCCTGGTCTGCGTCATCACCCCCCTGAGGGTGACCCAGGACCGTTGCCTCGCCAGCGGGTGACTTTAGTCACTTCCCGCCTGGCTCCGTCCTCGGTTGGGATACAGGGTTATTTTTCCTGCCTCGGTGGGGGGATCGCGATGGGTGCCGTGGCCGAAGGGCGCGATGGCTGAAAGCATCGCTTCGCAGAGCCCGCGGCAGCAGGGTGGGTGCCTTGGCGTCGCGCGGCCGGGCGGAGCTCGCTGCCCATCGGCACCCCCCGGGAGTAGCCCGCGGCGGCGACGTCGCGGAGTGTCGTCGTCGGTGAAGTCCCAGCCGGCGAACAGCCGCGGCACGATCCGCACCCCGCTGGTGCAGAACGTCTCGCGCCGGCGCAGCGCGTCGAACAGCGACCCCCGGGTGTTCTCATCGGCCCAGATGCCAGTCAGGCCACCGGGGTTCAGCAGACGCCACGGCAGGCCGCCCTCGACCGTGCCGTGCAGCCGCAGGTCGCAGGCGTCGTCGAGCATGCGCGTGCGAGCCCGGCGTAGTCGTCTGGCCTCGGTGTCGCCCGGCTGGCCGGAGTGGCCGTCATCGCCGCCGGTGAAACCCACCTGGAACGGGTTCACGCCCACTTTCTCCTGCTGGCGCAGGCCTTCCTGCAGGCCGCCGCGGACCGTCGACCAGACCCGCTGGCCCGCATTCGCTGCCGAATGGTGATTCCCCCAACTTGACTTGGTTTCCATCTGCTCGAAGCCGGCGAAGTCGTCGCCGGGGGACACCATCGGGCAGGTCTCGGAGTTGCCCTTGATCTGGTGCACCTCGGTCAGCGGCTCCCACAGCGCCCGGCGGCGAGCGTACTCGGCGTCCAGCTCCCGGCCGTCGCTGTAGCGGGGGTTGAACATCGCGCCGCCGCTGCCATTCGCGTTATGGGTGATCGCTACCACGTTGCCCGGGCCGCCGCCTGCGGTCTCTAGCCACTGCCACAGCTGCTCGGGGTGGATCTCCTCGTAGTTGCTCAGTGGCAGGTCCGGCACGTCATCGCCGCGGAAGATCACTATCCGGTGCAGGTTCACCCCGTTGGGGGTAGGCGTCCACTCAAAGCCGATCAGCGCGGTGAACCGGCCCGGGTCGTCATGGTTGTTGGCGATCTCAACGATCCGCCGCCAGATGGTCTTCCCGGCGTCCAGGACTTCCGTCTCGGACGCGCCGAAATTCAGGCGCTTGGGATCAGGATCGATCATCCCGGAGAAAATGGTCTCGGCCACCGCGCCGAAATCGCCCGCCCGGCCGTCGTCGCCAATGACACGGGCCTGGCGGTAGGTGGCCAGGCGCTTGCGGGCCTCGGGGTCCTGCGTGTCATAGACCTTGTCGATGATGAGGCCGAACTCGCCCAGCCACTCGGCATGGTCGGTCACCGCCGCGAAGTCCAGCGGCCGCTGCAGCCGGGAGTCCTCGGTGTTCATCATCGACGAGCGCGTGGGCTCGCCGTTGGCGAACCGGAACGCCTCATCAGGGCCGTTCAGCGCCGCCATCATATAGGCGTCCAGCGACCAGGCCGTGTGCACGTGCAGCTCACCGAAATACGGGTTGCGGGACGGATTGGGCGTGCTCATGTCAGTGCCTCCTCAGGCTTGTGTCGCAGCAGCGGCCGTCTGTCCGTCACGGCCGGCGTTATGTTCTTCGTGCCTGGGGCCGTCCTCGATGGTGACCTCGTAGCCGCGGCGCAGCCGCGCGTACATCGCATCGACCGCCCCGGCCCGGCGCTCGGCATCCAGGTCCGCGGCGACCCGGCCTGAAACCTCGGCCAGCTCGGGCAGCCGCCCCGCCACGTGCTCGGTGACCAGGACCAGGTGCTGCCCGTACGCCGAGGCGACCGGCCCGTCCCACGCCCCGGGCTCGAGCGCGAACACGGCGTTAGCGAACTCCCCGCCGAACCGATCAGCGACCTGGCGCCGCGTTGCCGCGGTGACCGGGCTCGCCACCACCGGCGGGTCACCCAGCTCCGGCAGCGGTCACCATCTCCGCGCGCCGTACCCCGGCCCGCCCGGCGCGGGCGTCCTCGGCGGCGCGGCCGCCGCGGGCCGCCGCGCTGAAGAAAGCGTGGGTGAACGAGATCGTCTCAGGCAGCTGGTAATCGTCGCGGTGGGCGAGGAAGTAGTCCGTCACCGTCGCGTCACCGATCGGGGCGCTGTCCGCGAACGCGAGCACTTCCATCTTCTGCACCAGGCGCCGCCGGACCACCAGGTCGGCGAGGTCGAGCCCGATGGCCAGCGCCTCTTCGTCTGCGGCTGCTCGGGGGGGCCCGCACAGCCAGCGGCCAAGCGGCGCCCGCGCCAACCTCGCGGCTCGCCGGCCGGAAAGCGGAAGGTCGGCGGGTATGGCCCCGCGCCGCTACCGTCCTTGCGGGATTCGATCCTTGTCCGGCTGGGCGGGCGCGGGCACGCTGTCTGGCTGGGTGCGGAAGGAGGCGAGTTGCCGCAGCCGCGGCCATTCGAGGGCTGCTTTGGGTGCGGGAACGCCGGGGCGTTCCCTGGGCAAGACCACCCTCAGTGCCCCGGGCTGGATGGTGCAGCGGACCGGCGTGGGCAGCATGACCGTCTCGCCGTCGATGCCGACGGGGATCTGGGGGGTATCGGCGTCGACGGTCACCTGTTCGGCGGTGAGCATGGTCAGCCCCTGACCATGCCCGCGCCGCAGGAGCTCGATGGCGTGCCTGGCGCTGTCCACCCGGATGGCGACCACGCCCAGGGTGCCGGTGTCGAGCCGGGCGCGCCGGCCCAGGCCGGCGATGTCGGTCATCTCATACGGGTCGTTGCTGACCAGCAGGGCCTGCGGGGCGTCGATCCTGGTGTCACCAGCCCGGGCGGACAGCCGCGCCCCCTGGTGGCCGTTGAGCACGTCGGGCAGCATCTGCAAGGTGGTGCCCCGCTTGTCGTCGCGGTAGGCGGGGCTTTGCACGACCTCGGCGTAGGCGCCGAACGAGGCGTTGTTCACGAACGTGCGATCGGCGATGATGCCCAGGTCCACCCGCAGTTCCTCGCCGTCGGTGAGGGCATCGAGGCAGGTGGCGGGGTCCTCCCGGTTCAATCCCAGGTCCAGCGCGAAGTGGTTGCGCGTCCCGGCGCTGATCACCAGGAACAGCAGGTCGTGCTCGGCGGCGATGCCGGCCACCAGCGCCTGGGTTCCGTCCCCGCCGGCCACGCCGAGCAGGTCGGCGCCATCGGCCACCGCCTGGCGGGCCAGGGCGGCTACGTCGACGATCCCCGGGCCCGCCAGCAGCGCTACCTCGGCGCCCAGCGCCTGGGCTTTCTCCGGCAGCCCGAACTTGGTGACCTTCCCCCCGCCCGACCTGGGGTTCATGATCAGGAACGGCTGTCGCGGGCGTGCGGCCGGGCGGGCGGGCATGGCCGCGTCCTGGCCGCCGGTGCCCAGCGCGGCCCTCGCCGTCCCGACCGCGGCTGCCATCAGCGCCACCGCCACGACGGCGACCCACAGCAAGCTGGCCCGTGCGAAGGTCACCAGGATGAGCACCGGCGCGGCGACCACCAGGACCAGCGCGAGCCACCGCAGCACGCCCCGGTGAGCCAGGAACCAGTACCCGCCCGCTACCACGGCGCACCCGCCGATCGCGGCGAACGCCACCAGCGCCAGGCTGCGCCACCCGGCGGCGCCGAGCAGCAGCGCCACCGCGCCGAGCATCAGCGCGAACGAAGCGCGGGCCAGCCAGCGCCGGGTCTTCGCATTCATCAGATGCCACCCCCCACGAGCAACCGCGCCCAGGCTGCCAGGCACGAAAAGCCATGCCCGACCTGGGCCCAGCGTGAAACGTCTGCACCAATCGCCGACAGTGCCATAGCTCCCGCCCCGCGAGGCCCAAAGACCCCCGCCCGGCCACGTGGCGGCCGATTGGCCCCGCACGTCAGGACCCCGGGGAAGCCGATTGGCCCCGCACGTCAGGACCCCGGGGGAGCAGCCACCTGCTCACCTGGGCGTTCGGCCCAGGCGAGCGCCCAGGGCCTCTCGGTGCGGGCGCTCGCGCGTCCTCTTACCGGCCGGGCGTTGAGGACCTTGGGCCCTGGCTGGGCGGCTGGCCACGTGTGTCGACTGGACAGACGGCGGGTGTTCGTCAGCGATGTACTTCCTAGATATCAGCTTGTGCAAGGCACGGGAGCCGCCGGGCAGAAAGGAACAGTGCGCCACGTTGATCGCGTTGCTCATCGCCTTGGGCGTCGATCTGATCGTCGTCGTGGCGTTCGCCACCTTCGTGTTCGGGCGCGGGCGGTGGCTCAAACGGCAGCCCGGAGAATTCGCTGGTGCGATCCGGGTGTCCAGCGGCGAGTCGACGGCCTGAGCCCGAAATGGAAGCGCGGTTCCGGCCGCTGGGTCCGCGACATTCTCGTCTGGAGCAAGGCACCGCTCATGATCCGCAATGAGCTGATACCGGTCGACCGTCTCGCCGGAGATCAGCCCACGCACGCCGACGGCGTGAAGCGGCTGGGCGACAAACCGGTCGTCATCGAGTTCGCCTGCCGCGGCGCTAAGATCGAGGTCGCGGCAAAGGCTGAGCATCAAGCACTGGTGACCGGCCCCATGACGACAATTCCGCATGCAGCATTGAGCTAGAAGCTCGCAGTTCTCCGATCGACAAAATGTTGTCTATGCGGTGGTCGCGTGTCACCTCCCGGGACTAATGGCCCTGGCGGGCGGCCTGCTGCGCGGCGCACTGTCGCATGTGCACAGTACGCATCAGCTGGGGCCTAGCTGGACGGTGGTCCTTCGGCGCCAGCCAGCCAATCTGGTGACGCGTTGGCCGCTCGGGCTCTTGCCCGCGGTGACGGCGCTCCGCACCGGCGGCGCGGCCAGCAGATCGGGACGCACATGACCGTCCTCAGCCTCGTTCTCATCGGCTTGACGATCACGCTCGAACCGATCCCGCTCACGGCGTTCATCCTGGTTCTCGCGTCGAAGGGCGGCGTGCGGAAGGGAGCCGCGTTCATTTTTGGCTGGCTCCTGTCGCTCGCGATCGTGATCGCGGTCACGGTGCTCGTCACCGGCAACAATCCTCCGAAGCCCAGCACGGTTCCCTCGCTGGCGGCACTCGCGGCGAAGCTCGCTATCGGCGCCGGGCTGCTGGTGATCGCGATCCGGCAGCGCAGGAAGATGGGCAAGCCGAAACCGCCGAAAAAGCCCCCCAGGTGGCAGACGGGCATCGACAGCATGTCGCCGTGGTACGCCATCGGGCTCGGCCCGCTCACCCAGCCGTGGGGACTAATCGCTGCGGGTGTCTCGGTCATCGTCGAGGCGAAGCTCTCGTCCTGGGAGAGTTACCTTGCGCTCGCGCTGTTCTGCGTCATCGCCACATCCTCGATCCTCGCCATGGAGATCTACGCCGGCTTCCGCCCCCAGCCAGCGCTGGAGTTCCTCGCCCGGTTGCGGCACTGGATCGATGCCCATACCGACCAGGTCATCATCATCGTGTCCCTGGTTCTCGGCGCCTGGCTGGTTGCGACCAGCATTTACTACCTCGCCATTTAGCTGCGGCGCGGGGAGCCCCTGCGCACCGTGGACGGCCGCCACGTCTTGGCTGCCCATTGAGCCGGAACCGCCCCGCTATGCGTCACGGCGACGGCGATGGCCTGAACAACTCCATCGTCGAAGACGACGACCGGGACCTGGGTGCTGCCCTCAGTCCTGGCCGGGACGGAGATGCCGCTTGACAGCGGAGCTAGTGATAGACCCCTTCCGGCTCGGGCGCTACTGGTCGTTGTCGAGGAACGGGTGGTGGTGGTACCCAGACTTGTCGAGTACGGCGACGGTCGACTCGGGGACTTCGATGAAGGCCCCGGGCAGGTCGTTGAGCGGCTCCGACACCACGACGTGGGCATGCTTACCAAAGACGCGCAGCCGCTCCGCGCCGGGGTACATCTGCTGCAGCGTGGCGATGTCGGCGGAGTGGAACAGGGTGCGCGTCTGGTGCTGCGAGGAGTAACGGAAGGCCCACATGGTGATGCCGTCGGAGACCGCGACGGTCCCCTGCATCGGGAACGTCACCTCGTGCTCGCGGCCGGCCGACTCCACCGTCTGGATGGCCTTGGCCATCGCGGCGACGGGATCCTCGCGCAGCCCCAGGGTTAGGGCGAGGTGGAACAGCACCTCGGAGTCGGTGGTCCCCTGGATGTGCGGGTAGAGCGACGGGTCGACGGCGAAGGTCAGGTCACGCTTGATGGCGCTGAACCCGGCGATGGCGCCGTTGTGCATGAACAGCCAGTTCTGGAACCGGAACGGGTGACAGTTGGTCTGCTGGATCGGCGGCCCGGCCGCTGCGCGGACGTGGCTGAAGAACAACGGGGACTCGATGGCCTGAGTGAGCTCCCGCAGGTTCTGGTCATTCCATGCGGGCTCGATGCTGCGGAACAGCCCGGGAACACTTTCCCCTGGCGGGTCCGCCGGGTACCAGCCGAACCCGAACCCGTCACCGTTGACCGTCTCTGCTCCGAGCGGAGAATCCAGCGACTGCGCGATCAGCGAGTGCTGCGGGTGCAAGATCAGCTCGGAGGGCCGCAACGGCTCCCCGGAGTACGCCAGCCAACGACACATGGTGTGGACCTCCTCGACTCTTCGCGGTTGGCCAGATCAAGCTGGCCGGTGTGGCGGAAAGGTCATGTCCATCCCTGGATGCTCCGAGGATCGCCAGCACGCGGGCTGCCCGCCAGGGCCGTTGGTCCCAGGGAGGCTCCTGTGCCCAGGCCGCCCGGGCACCGGCGCAGCGCCGTGGCCGGTGATCCGCCCGAGCCGACGGGATCGGCCGCCAGGGGCCTGGGAGCGCCGGTATCTGGCGCGGCCGGCCAGCCCCGAAGTCGCGACTTCACGCACAGGCGAGCATCATCATCATGCGAAATGAACGCGCACTATTTCATTCAGATTCATTCAGAAGAGTTGGGCCCGTTCGTCACGGCGATCCTGGGTGGCTGACCCGGTGACCTGCACAGATGCACTACCGTGGACGGCGGCGCGCCTGTGGCCGCGCGGCGCAGCTGCGGGGCGCAAGCCCGGCGCGGTGCGGCGCACCGATCCGGCCGTGCTGCGACGCGCCGATCCAGACGGCACGCGCGCCGCGCCGTCTGATGGCTCGCGGCCAAAGTAACGCTCGTTCACCGACGCGGGCCGATCGAAGCCACTTCGAAGTCCAGCAGCACGACCTAGCCGTTGTCGGTCATCAGATTCCTGGGGTGGGCGTCTCCGCGGATCGGCCCGGTCGGCTGGGCGTACGTCAGCTCCTGGAGTTGCTCGTTCAACTCGTCGCTGCGGGCCCGCAGGAAGTCACGATCCCCGGCGGCGACCCCGCTCGGCGCGCTGAGGCGCGAGTGAGGTCCGGAGGGGATCGAAACCGGACAGCTCACGGGCCATCGCCCAGCCCATGGAACGCCGCGAGCAGCTGGGCCAGATCCGCATACGTCGGTGCCGGATCGCCGCCCGTCACCGCATGCCAGAACGACACCGGGCGCCCGCTCGCCGCCGCCGAGGCCACGTAGGTGGGCAGATCGCCAGAGGTTTCCTTTCGGTTCGCGACCTCGGGTGCGCTGGTCATCGCGCCCTCGATGCCGACGGCGGTCAGGGTGGCCGGGCCTGGGGTGCCCGCTCCATGGCCACGTACACGCCGTCGCCGCCCCGCGGGACGAACCCGGCACGTTCCCAGAACCGGCGGGCGTTACTGTCTTGCAGGACGTGGCATCTGACGCGCAGGCGGCCGGCATCGGCCTCATCGAGCAGGCGACGAACCAGCCCGCCCCCGACACCGATGCGGCGGTGCTGCGGGGTGAGGGCGATGTCGATGATGACGATCTCGTCGTTGGCGCGGCTGGTGATGAGCCGCCCGGCCGGTTCGCCGTCGATGCAAATAACCGAGTGGGCGGCGTTGGGGAAGGCTGCCCTGTAATGGCGGGTTTGGGCGTCGAACTGCATGCGGATGAAGGCATCTTGTTCCTTTTCGGACCAGCCGAGCCCGGCCAGTTCCGGCTGGCGGGTGGACGCATAAAGGGCCAGGAGAAAGTCGCCGTCGTCCGGGATAAGCTCAGGACGAACGCTGACTTCGCCGTGCATGATGCCTGGGGTCCTGGATGAGTAGTTTCAGGGCGCGTCCCACCCCTGATCCGGAAGACCAGCACGGACACTCCCGCTACCGAACTCTACGTGAAGACCGGCGAAGCCTTCCTCGTCAGCCGGCCTCACCGGGACCGGCTCGGCATCGGGATCGTCCCCGCCTCCGGCGACGAGTTGCTGACCCGGCCGCGATGCTCGAGCATGGGCTGCCCCCGGCCGGCCGCGTAGGCTGGCCCGCAGGGCACACGGGACGCGCAGGGTACATGGGAGGAGCCGGGCCGTGAGCACGTCTGGCCGAACGCCGCGCTGGGTGTTTGCTCGTGGTAGCGCGGCGCTGGCGCAGCCGAGCGGTGTGCCCGTCTCGCTGGCACCCGCTGCTGCCGCCGCGAGATGGGCGCGGAACCCGATCACGGCTCCTGCAGCTCTCGGCTCCGCCTTACGCGCGGGCGGTGAGCTGGACGTCATGCCCACCGAGGTCAGCGATCTGCGCTTGAAGGCGCGGGCGGATGGCGAAGGACGGTTCGCGTTGCTGTCCGCCGCCCGGTGCGGTCTTGCGCTCGCCAATAGCAGTTCGGGCGTTCCGCCACTACGACTTCGGTGCCATCGGCCTGTCAATCTCTGCGGCCGGTCCGGAGGCCACAGGGGCCGCCACTACCAGGCCATCATCAGTCGGCTGTAACTACTGCACCCTGGAGAAGACAGTGTCTGAGCCATTCCTCGGCGAGATCAGGATGTTCGGCTTCAGCTTCGCGCCGGTCGGCTGGGCCCTTTGCAATGGCCAGCTCATGCCAATCAGCCAGAACACCGCTTTGTTCAGCCTCCTGGGCACGACTTACGGAGGTGACGGAACGACGACCTTCGCCTTGCCTGACCTGCAGTCACGGGTGCCGATCCACAAAGGCCAGGGCGCAGGGCTCTCGTCCTACGTCCAGGGCAAGGCCGGCGGCACTGAGACCGTGAAACTCGCGGCGACTCAGATGCCCGAGCACACCCACTCGGTGAAGGCCAGCGGTAGCGCGGCCGCGTCAGACAGCCCGGAAGGCCGCGCGATGGCCCGGTCTTCCAGCCACATCTACCATGACCCCGACACGAAGACTGTCATGAGTGCGAAGATGCTCGGCGACGCCGGGGGAAGCGAGCCGCACGACAACATCCAGCCCTACCTCGTCTTGAACTTCTGCATCGCCCTGACCGGCATCTTCCCGTCACAAAGCTGACGGGCCACTTAGCCGAGCCCGTCGCCACGGCGGCGATTTCAATGGTCAAGGATGAGCCCGTCCTGCGCACAGAGTTTTGCTACAACGAGTTCAACGACCGGCTTGCCAAAGCGCAGAGGCGGGCTGAGCAGAGTCTTGCCCAAGTAATCGAGGCCTTTGACCAGTAGCATCCGACTAGCCGCCCTTCGCCATCTGCGTGCTGCGGCGCAGGCTGCCGTGTCAGTGAGATGACACCCATCGACGTGGCTCCGCAAGATCCATTTGTATGTGCCTTTTGCGGCCGTGCAACGGGTCAGGCCAGTCATGCCGTCTACGATTCGGGCCGTCCTGATCTTCTGCGCCCGCCGGGGACGTCTGCCCGGCAGGAGGCAGGGCGTAGTGGGCTGGCTCCGGGCTGCGCGCTTCATGGCGCGGCGGGCATCAGGTGAGCCTCATGTCCGGCATTCGGTACCGGCAGCCGGCGACGGTAGGGCTGTCAGCCGATGCCCTGGCGCGGGCGTGCGGGCGGTTCGAGGCGCGGAGCATGTGGCGGAAAGCCAGGCAGGAAGGCCAGGCCGGTGCTGTTGAATGCGTGCCGACCGAGGTGCCCGTCAGTCTGGGTTGATGCTGGTCAACCGGTGGGTTGAGGTGCTGGTCAACCCGGATGCCCATCTGTGGCCCGACGCGCTGACGGGCGGCCGGGGGCAGGCTCGGGACATGAATACTAACTCGGCGTATCTCATCAACGCGATCCTCGTCCTGCTGGTTGTCCGCCAGATCCGCGAGCACCGGCTGGACCTGCGGAGCCTGGCGGTCCCGGTGCTGGCGGTCGGCGCGGCCGCCGTCCTGTTCCTGCATTCGGTGCCGGCGGGTGGTAGCGACATCCCGCTGGAGCTGATCTGTGTTTCGGCCGGGGCGGTCATGGGCGGCCTGGCCGGGCTGGCCACGTATCTGCGCCGCGGCGGTGACGGCCGGGTGCTGGGCCGGGCGGGCTGGCTGGCCGCCGGCCTGTGGATCACCGGGGTGGGCGCCCGGATGGCGTTCGTGTTCGCCGCCACCCACGGGGCTGGCCCGTCGATCGGGCGGTTCAGTGTCGCGCATCAGATCACCGGCGCGGACGCATGGGCCGCGGCGCTGGTGATGATGGCCCTGGCCGACGTGCTGACCCGGCTGGTCGTGCTGTTCGCGCGCGGCCGCCGGATGACGGCCGGGGCAGCCGCGCTGCCCGCGCCGGTCCGCGCTGGTACCCATGTCTGATCTGTCGTCGGCGCCCGCCGCGCGCCAGACTGTGACCATGAGGGCACGGCTGGCCGCGGCGGGCCTTACGCATGGCCCGGCGGATCCCGCCCAGCCGCCGCCCGCGGCGGGCGCCGGGGAGGCTTCGGCGCGGGTGGCGCAGGCGCGGTCGCGCGCCGGTGAGCGCCGGTACCGGCAGCGCCAGATGCTGCGTCCGCTGGGCTGGGCCTTCATCGCGGTGGTGGTGGTCGCCGGTCTCAATAGCCATCCTGCGGCGGGCCTGACCGGGATCCGGCTGGCCATCACGGCCGCCATCGCCGTGTATGTCGGGGCAGCAGCCGTGGGCCTGACACCTGGCTGGGGTGACCGCGGCCTCGCGGCGCAGGCCGTGGTGATCGGCCTGGTGGGAGCGGGCGGGGTGGCGCTGGCCGCACTGCAGCCGCATGGTGCGGCCGGGCTGGCAGCCTCGCTGGGGGTGTGGATCGCCGCGGTCCGCCTGCCGGGCCGGCCCGCGGCCGCCGCCGGGGGCGCGATCACGGTGGCGCTGGCCGCCGCGATCGCGCTGACCCAGCACCCCGCAGCCCAGTCGGTCATCGCTGCTGTGCTGCTGTGCCTGCTGCTGGCCGTGACCGGCCGGTTCATCCGCCGCGGCCGGGAAAGCCAGGACCAGGCCGAGTTCCTGCTGGCCGAGTTGCAGGACGCCCGTGAGGGCGAGGCGGCCGCGGTGGCGCTCGCTGAGCGTAGCCGGATCGCCGGTGAGCTGCATGACGTGCTCGCCCACGCGCTGTCCGGGCTGGCCATCCAGCTGCAGGGCGCACGTAAGCTCGCCGAAGCCGAGCCGGTCAGCCCGGGGCTGCGGGCCGCGACCAGGCGGTCGGCGGAACTGGCCCGGGAAGGGCTCGCGGACGCCCGCCAGGCCGTCGGCGCGCTGCGCGGTGACCGGCTGCCCACCGCCGGCCAGCTCGGCGCCCTGGTCGAGGACTTCCGCCGCGACACCGGGACCAGCGTCAGCCTGCTGACCGAGGGCACCGCCCGGCAGCTGCCCGCGGAAGCGGAGCTGGCGCTGTACCGCGGGGCGCAGGAGGCCCTCACCAACATCGCCAGGTACGCTCCCGGCGCGACCGCCACGGTCACCGTGCGCTACGCCCCCGATCGCACCGTCCTGACCGTGGAGAACACGTGGCCGCCCGGGAAATGCGCGGAGAACGGCGCCGCGGCTGGCGGCGTGCTGGCCGGCGTGGGCGGCGGGCACGGGCTGACCGCCATGCGCGAGCGGGCCACGCGGGCGGGCGGCACCGCGCGGGCCGGTCCCGCCCCGGGCGGGTGGCTCGTCGAGGTGGAGATTCCGGCGTGACGGCATCCGGGCAGCAGCCCAGCATCCGCGTCCTGATCGCTGATGATCAGCGGGTGGTCCGCGACGGGCTGAGCATGCTGGTCGCGCTCATCGACGGCGTCGAGGTGGTGGGAACGGCCAGCGACGGCAGTGAGGCGCTCGCGCTGGCCGAAGCACACCACCCCGATGTGGTCCTGATGGACCTGCGGATGCCGGGCACCGACGGCATCACCGCGACCGGGCAACTCCGCCAGCGCAGCCCGGCCACCCGGGTCCTGGTGCTGACCACCTACGCCGACGACGCCACGATTCTGCCCGCGCTGCGCGCCGGCGCGCTCGGCTACCTCACCAAGGACGCCAGCGCGGAGCAGATCGAAGCGGCGATCCGCGCCGTCCACGCCGGGCAGACCCACCTGGACCCCGCCGTCCAGGAACACCTCGTGGCCGCGGTCACCAGCCGCCCGCCGGACCCGCCCGAAGGCGGCATCCCCACTCGGCAGCTGCCCGCCGGGCTCACCACCCGCGAGGTCGAGGTCCTGGCGCTGCTCGCCGCCGGCCTCAGCAACGCCGAGATCGCCCAGCGGCTGTTCGTCAGCCACGCCACCGTGAAAACCCACATCAACCGGATCTTCGCCAAGACCGGCGCCCGCGACCGCGCCCAGGCCGTCCGGTACGCCTACCAGACCGGCCTGGCCAGCCCAGCCACCTAACCACCCGCCAAGACCGCGACCTGCCGTTCGGCGATGATCGGCATCCTCGCCGCTCTCCTGGTGATTCTCTTGGCGTCACCGCGCACCGCCTCAGTCGCGACATCACCTGAACCCGCAGTCCCGCCGGCGGCGCCGCCCGCCACCACGACGCGGCTGCCGCTCGCGGCCTTCGCGCTGTCGATGGACAACCTGGTGGTCGGGTTCAGCCTCGGCGTCCAGCACATCAGCGGCGGACGCCGTCGCGGTGTTCGCCGCGGTGACCGCGTTCTTTAGCATGCTGGGCCCGAGTTCTGGCGGCGCATCGGAGCGGCGGTCGAGTCCGGTGCCGAGTACCTGGCCGGAATCGTGCTCATGTTCGTCGGCGTCATCGTCGTCTCCGGATATCCTTAGACTCGGCCTGTGGCCCTGCACATTCCCAGCCCGCCCGTCAGCGCCCGGTGATACTGGTGGATCAGGCCGCCGAGGATGGGACGGGCCCCGGCGCTGGTCTTCGATTCGGCCGGGCGCCGGGCGCCTGGCCGCTGCTCGGTCACGTCGTCGCGTTACAGCGCCGCCCGCTGAAGTTCCTCGACTCGCTAGCGACCCACGGCGACCTCGTGGAGATCAGGCTCGGGCTCCGGCGTGCGTTCATGCTGTGCCATCCCGACCTCGCGTACCAGGTGCTGACCGACTTCCGCGCCTACGACCGGACAGGACCCGTGTACGACAGGGTCCGCGGGGCGATGGGCAACGGGCTAGCGACCGCCACTTATTCGGACCATCGGCCGCAGCGGCTGGCCATGCAGCCCGCGTTCCGGCGCGAGCACATGCGCGGGTACGTCGCTGTGATGCAGCAGGAGGTCACCGCCACTATGGACGCGTGGCGGGACGGCCTGGCGGTGGACGTCGTCGACGAGATGTTCAACCTGACGACTACTGTCGCGCTGCGTGCACTGTTCTCCTGCACGATCGACTCCCGCGACGTCGGCGAATTGCGGGAGTCGTTCGACGTCTTCTTGCGCGGCACCTACGTCCGGGCGGCGCTGCCGGCACTGGGCAAGCTGCCCACACCCGGCAACCGGCGCTACGACCAGGCCCTCGCCCGGTGGCGTGCGCAGGTATGTGACTTGATCGAGGGGTACCGGCGGGTCGGCGCGGGCCGCGGTGACCTGATGTCGCGGCTGCTCGCGGCCCGCGACAAGCAGGGCGGGACCGACCAGGAGCTATCCGACCAGGTCGCTGTGCTGCTGCTGGCCGGCGGCGAGACCACGTCCGCGTCGCTCGTGTGGTCGCTGCACCTGCTCGCTGGTCATCCTGAGGTTCTGGACGCGCTGCACGCCGAGGTCGATGCCCTACTTGGCGGGGGCGTCGCCGGGTGGGAGCACCTTTCCCGGCTCGACCTGACTTCCCGGGTGGTACGAGAGGCGCTGCGCCTGTACCCGCCCGCGTGGATCGTCATCCGGACCTGCGAGCGAGAGACCCGGCTCGCGGGCCACACCCTTCCGGTCGGCAGCATGCTGCTGTTCAGCTCGTACGTGCTGCACCGCCGGCCTGATTCTTTCCTCGGCCGCATCAGTTCAACCCTGGACGTTGGCTCGACCTGGCCGACGGCGGGAGCGGCCGCGGTGCCGGAGGCGTCGCTGCATCGCGCCGCAGCTCTTTCCTGCCGTTCGGCGCTGGGGCGACTAAATGCATCGGCGAGGAGTTCGGGCTGGCCGAGGCCACGCTCGCCCTGGCTACGATCAGCGCGCGCTGGAAGCTGATACCCGAGCCCGGCCACACCGTGTCCCCAGCCGCCCGGGCCGTACTTGTGCCGCGGACTCTGCCCATGCGGCTGTCGGCCCGAACAACTCCCTGACGAGAGCCTAAGAAACGAAGCGAGAGTCCCTGTGCGACAGTCGATCTGTTCGCGGCCTGGAGATCAGGGACCCTAGGTGCTCTCGCTCTGCGTAGCCACAGGTTCTGTCGCTGAGTCAGGTGGCTGCGACGGGGGAGTGGGCGTCACAGGATTCCAGCGGGAGTCACGACGCGGGCGAGGGGATGCTGCTACTGGCATATTCGCCTGGCGGCGGGCCTTCGAACGTAGGGTCGGTGACTGTGAGATTCGGCGATTCGCGCAGTCACAGGAAGATCATTTCGAGGACCGTTTGAGGGGCAGAATGGTCGCGTTGCGGTACTCGGTGACCTGCAAGAGGTCAGTGGTTAACGCGCCGCGGGTCCTGGGTTGCCCTGCGACATAGGAACGGCACGGTGCAAGATCATCTGCATGTCGGGTGCTAACGGGAAGCATCGCGCTGCCGGTGCGGCGATGTGGTCGCCGCGGCAAAGCGGCGCGTTGGCCAGAAGCGCGGGAACCCAAAGTCGGCAGGACGCCGGGCGTCGGTTACCGCACATGGCCGGCTAGCGCGGATGGTCGGTTGCGGGGACCGCATGGAGCTGCCGCAATACCGTTGCTGCCGATGATGATCGGCTCTATTGTCCGCTCGCATGGATGAACTGTTCGACGCCGTGGCGATGTACGACGAGGATTATCTGTACTTTTTTGCCGCGCCTCGTGGCCCTCAGCAAGTTTGCGATGCACGGACCTGTCGTTCCTGGCGCTGATGTCCCGGCAGAGGCTGCCGCGGAGCTGGCCTGGCGGCTGCTGGATCTGCGGCCGGGCATGAGCGTGCTGGATCTGGCCTGCGGGAGCTACGAGACTGGCTACTCGCCGCGGGATTCACGACGGTCGCAGGCCATGGCGAGGATGCACAGCCGCTGACCGCCGATCACGGGCGGATGATCATCGTCGCGAGCCTGCCATAAGAACTGGCCGGCATGTCGCAACCGCCCACTGGTGTTACGCGCCGCGGAGACCGTACTCATTTGCGCCGGCAGAGCGATCCAACTGGGCTTGCGGATGCCATCCTTGTGTGACCGTCGAGGCGGTTGACTTCATGTTGTCCCGGTCAGGTCGACCGTCACGTCCTTGACCGAAGATGTCGCTACTCGATGCCGCTCGCGAGTCACCGAGCCGTCGGCACCTGTCAGCTTGCGGTCTAGGCGATGACTGGCTGCCCGTGCCCCTGGCCATCCCGCGCCACATCGGCGGCTATGCGCTCGCTGCGCAGGACGTCGGCAACCGGCTCGGCCAGCTCTTGGTGATCTTCGACGAGCAACACCCTCGTCAATGTCTCCCTCTGGCGGGCGTGTGACCGGCTGACCCGGGCGGCCAGCGAGCACAAGGTCCGGATCAAGGACCTGGTCCAGCGGGCGATGCCGGGCGTTACTCATGGAAGCATGAGTCGCATGCACGCGGTCGAGCTCGTCTTTGCTATCGGATGGGCGGCGTTCTGGATCTACTGGCTCGTGGCGGCCTTCTCCATGAAAAGGGGCCGCGTGCCTTGGTCCCGCGAGCTGCGTATCAGGGCAGTAGTCGTCGTCTTGACGATTCTGTTGCTCCGCTTGGGAGCCTTCCGAGACGGCGGCCTCAATTCGGATCCGTGGCGCGCTGGCCTCGGGCTCTTCCTCTTCGCACTCGGGCTGGGGTTCGCGATCTGGGCCCGCCTGCACATCGGGCAGAACTGGGGCACCCCGATGTCGCAAAAGAACGAACCGGAGTTGGTGACCAGCGGCCCCTACCGCCTGGTCCGCCACCCTATCTACTCCGGCATCCTGCTCGCGGGTGTCGGCACCGCGGTGGCGCTGAGCTGGATGTGGCTTATCGCCATGGTCCTGGCCGGGGTCTACTTCGTCTACAGCGCGACCGTCGAGGAGCGCTACCTGACCAAGCAGTTCCCCGGCACCTACCCGACGTACCGGCGCTCGACCAAGATGCTCGTGCCCTTCATCTTCTAAGCCCTAATCCGCTGCGCGGTGCCTGTCAAACTGAATGAGACATCAGGCGACTCGGTTCGTTTGTGGTGTCACCTCCGTCTCGAGGGTTGCGGGGGGCTGGTTGATCCATACCCTGGCGGGCAACGGCGGGGCGAGGGGCCGGCGGTTGTGGAACCGGCGGGGGCAGGCGGCATAGGCCTCGTCGAGGGTCTGCTGGCGGCGTGACTGGATGGCGCTGGCGGTGCCGTCGTGGACGGATGCGGGCGTGTACAGGCCGGTGCCGGAGTGGCGGTGGTCGTTGTTGTAGTAGGTGAAGAAGGCGTCGCAGAAGGCCCGGGCGTCGTACAGGGAGCCGAAGGTCCCAGGGAAAGCCGGGCAGTATTTGAGGGTCTTGAACTGGGCTTCGCTGTATGGGTTGTCGTTAGAAACGTGCGGGCGGGAATGGGTCTGGGTGATGTGCAGGTCGGCCAGCAGCGCGGCGACCGGCTTGGACGTCATCGAGGTGCCGCGGTCGGCATGGATGTACCGGGGCGCGGTGCCTTGATTAGCGGCAATGGCGTTCTGGATGAATTCCGCAGCGAGGGCGGCGTTCTCGGTGGCGTGCACTTCCCAGCGCATCGCCTTGCGGGAGAAGATGTCCAGCATCACGTACAAGTCGAACCAGATCCCGCGCCAGGGTCCTTTCAGTTTCGTGATATCCCATGACCAGACCTGGTCCGGCCCGTCGGCAACCAGTTCGGGGCGGACCCGGGGCGGGTGCGATTTTCGGCACCTTCAGGCCCGCCCCAGGAGGGATGCCGGCCGCCACGGTCAACGGCGCCTTGGAGTCCATGGTCCGGGCGCTAGGGCGCACAACTGCTGGTATGACAGCCCGTCGAGCCGTACTCCCGGGCATTGGGCGGCTCGAGCACCCCGGACCCGGGCCCGCTCGTACCAGGCTAGATCCGCGAGAGGGCTCATGCGCTCAGCCTCGGGGCCTGTGAAAACGTCGCTGTCGCCACGTCGTCGTCCAGGAAGCCGCCCGACTGGTGTCGCCACAGCCTGGCGTAGGTTCCGCCGAGACGGAGCAGCTCTTCGTGCGTGCCCTTCTCGACGATCCGGCCGCGGTCGAGCACGACCAGCTGGTCCATGCGCGCGACCGTGCTCAGCCGATGCGCGACCACGAGCGCGGTCCGGCCCTCCATGAGTTGCCACAACGCCTGCTGGACAAGGATCTCGCTCTGCGAGTCCAGCGCGCTGGTCGCCTCGTCGAGCAGCAGGATAGGCGCGTCACGCAGGATCGCCCGGGCCAGCGCGACTCGCTGCTGCTGCCCGCCGGACAACTTCACGCCACGCTCGCCGACCATCGTGTCGAATCCGTCCGGCAGGGCGTCAGCGAACTCTGTCACGTGCGCCGCCCGCGCCGCCTGGTGGATCTCCGCGTCGGTCGCGTGCGGACGCGCGAACGCGATGTTGTCGCGCAGCGTCCGGTGGAACAACGCAGGAACCTGCGGCACGTAGGCGATCAGGCTGCGCAGGTCTGACTGGCGCAGCTTGCTGATGTCCTGGCCGCCAATCAGGATCCGGCCCTCTTTGACATCCGTCATCCGCAGCAGAAGGCGAGTCAGCGTGGTCTTGCCACCGCCTGACCGGCCGACCAGACCGAGCGTGGTCCCGCTCGGCACAGCCAAGTCCAGGCCGGTGAATAACGGCGGTCCGCCCGCGTGCGCGAACGTCACGCGCTCAAAGCGGACGTCGCTCGCCTTCGGTTGCAGCGGCTCGGGCGCGATCGGGTCGACCACGGCCGGCTGTGTTAGCAGCAACTCGGTGAACTGCGCGGCTTCAGTCAGCGAGCTCTCTAGAGAGCGGTAGATCTGGTTGAACTCGAACATGATCCGCGTCGCATTGGAGTAGTACGTGAACACCACGATGATCGCCTCGATTCCGTGCTTGCCCCCGCCGAGTGCGACCGCAAGCAGCAGACCGAGCACGTTGGTCAGCACGGACACGGGCGCGACCAGCGTGTCGATGCGCAGGTTCGCGTAGTCCCATGACCGCACCGACTTCCGCCGCTGGTCGGCGACGCGCGACCTGTGCTCGGCGGCCTCCCGGTCCCCGGCAGCGAACGCACGGATCGTGTCCATATTCATCAGACTGTCGGCGACGTGCCCGGATACGCGCGCGATAGCTTCCTCGCGCTGGTCGACGAGCCTCTGACGACGGCGAATCAGCGGTGCGATGCCGGCGCCGGTGACCGCGATCAGGCCGATGAGCCCGGCCACGAGCAACGGGTCATATCGCCACAACACCACCGACGCGAACGCGAGCGGCACAAGGCTGCCGACGATGTTGAACACCAGATTGTCGGCAAAATCCTCGAACCGGGAAGCGAAGCTCAGCACCCGCTTGGTCAGCGAACCGGCGAAGTTGTCGTGGAAGAACGCTGCATCCTTCGCCAGCAGCTCGTCCATGCCGATCACATAGAGGTTCTCGATTCCGCGACCGTCGAGGCGGTTCAGGCAGTGGATGCCGATCCGCCACAAGATCTCGGCGAAAAGAAGCACGCCTGCGAAGCCGAGCACATACGGCATCGCCGCACCGATGCCGACGGACCCGTGGCCGACCAAGCGGCCGACCAGTTGAGCGACGATCAGCGGCGCGACGTAGAAGATGCACGTGTTTCCCAGCGCGGGCAGCAACATCGCAGGCACCGTGAAGCGCCGGAGCTGGGTCATCTGGCGGCCGTAGGAGCGCAGCACGAGCAACACCGCCCGTTTCCGGGCCGGTGAGCCGCGATCAAGTTCAGGTGCAGTCATTTGGCCCCGTTCCGAGCAACCAGCCTGGCTATGCTGCCCGACGGAAGGCCTTTGCCGCGACTGATTTTCCAGCCGCTACGGCCAGCCAGATGGTGCCGCTAACGGCACGGATTTTCTCCGTTCGCCTGCTGACAGTGGCTGCCTAGCGGTCTCACCGCTGCGGCCGTGCGGCATGATGGCGGGTCTGGCGTTCGACGGGAGTTACGGTTACCACCCGAATACTTCCGGTCCAGGATCCCGCTACCGGCGCAGCGACCAGCGTGGCCACACCCAAATCAGTGCCCGCGGCGTTATTACAGATATCACTGACTGGTTTCGGAAGATCACCCGACCATCAGCCTGAAGGCGTGCGTGAGCTGGATGGCGGGAACTTTGCCAGATTGCCGCCTCCTCGCGACCGGTATTGGTGTGATCCATCCCCTTTTCAAGATCGTTTTGACCGTCATCTGACCGTCGTTCTGGGCGTGGCCTGTGCGGATCGAGTGGCACGGGGCGTCTCTTGCCGGCCTCTGACGGCAGTTGAACTTGCGCATTTCCTATGGCATGCAAGAGGCCAGGGGTCGTCACCTCATGTCGCGGTCGGGACACCTTGCTCTCGGCCGGGCAAACGTTGCCGGCACGGCACTAGGACCGCGACTCAGCACTGGGCGTGAATGCTCACGAAGCTGGGCGTCGACAAACGCGGGCGGGGGATCGCGGCCGGCGTCATGCCGGATACTGGCCGGGGACGGCGGTGTACTGGCGGCCGCTGGGGAGCGACCAGCGGAAAATGCCTGGCTCGGGCTGATCGAGGTGCCAGCGAGGAGCCTGCTTGGCGCGGTGGTGGCGCCGGCAGCACGGGCCGCCGTTGCATTCGCATGTCCGCCCGCCGCCGTCGAACGGGATCGTGTGCTCGTAGTCGCATTGGTGGCTGGCCGCCGGCAGGACGGGTGGAAGCAGGTCCGGTCGCGGATGGTGATCAGGTGCCTGAGCGCGGCCGACGGCCGGTAGCCCGGGGACTCGCGCGGGTGGGCGCAGGGATCGGCCGCCAGGCTGGTCAGCTGGATGCCGGCCAGCCACGCACCGGCACCGTTCCCGGATGGCCTGCTCTCGGGGGGCCCGCTTCCGGGGGGCCCGCTTCCGGGGGGCCCGCTCTCTGGCGGCCGCTTCCCGGGAGGCCCGGCTCCGGGTGGCGCGGTGCCGGGCGGCGCGGTGCCGGGTGGCGCGGTGCCGGGTGGCGCGGTGCCGGGTGGCGCGGTGCCGGGTGGCGCGGTGCCGGGTGGCGCGGTGCCGGGTGGCGCGGTGCCGGTGGCCGGTGCCGGCGGGGCGGGGCCGGGCGGGGCGGGGCCGGGCGGGGCGGTGCCGGGTGGCCTGGTTCGCGGCGGGGTGGTGCCGGGTTGTCCGGAGCCGGGCGATGGCGGGCCGGCCTGAGCGCATCCGTGGGCGACGGCACGGCCGTCGGGACCGGTGACGGTCAGGCACCAGCGGGAGCCCGGGTTAGCGGCCAGTGCCGCGGCGAGGTCGCGGCAGGTCCAGGCGTCCAGCGCGCCCAGCGTGTCAGCCTCACCGGGGTCGGCGGACAGGCCGAGCCAGGTGGTCAGCGGGATGGTCAGGTTTACCGAGCCGCCCAGTCCGGCTGGCCAGGCGCTGGCCCCGTTCCCGCCGCCGGGCCAGCCGGGACGGCCAGCGCCCGCAGCCGGGCCGCCTTGAGCTGGGCCGCCGGGTCCGGGGCCGCCGGGTCCGGGGCCGCCGGGTCCGGGGCCGCCGGGCGGCGGGGTGGCGGGATCTGGCCGGGTGCCGTCGTCTGATGGCGCGGGCCGGGGCAGCAGGGTCTCGGGGCTATGCCCGTTCAGCAGCGCGGTGAACACCCGGCTGCGAAGCTGCGCGAGGGTGCCTTCCGCGCCCTGGTCGTGCAGCCACCGGGCCAGCGCGCCGATCCGCTGGTCGGCGGCGATCACCTCAGCGGGCGGCAGGTCCCGGCCTGCCAGCGCCGCGGTCCCGGCCGCCTCGGTCCAGGTCTCCACCCGGGCATCCTTCTCGGCCCGCTTGCGCCGCCGGTTCGCTGCCGCGGCGTCGATGGCTAGCACCGCGCGGCGGGCCGCGGCGCGCAGCTTCGCGGTGGTCTGCCACGGCGCGGCGGGTAGCACCTGCTGCTCCACCGCCGCCGCGTCGTCATCATCGAGGCAGCACGTCTCGTCGGCGAGCACCGCGGCCCGGGGCAGATCGATCCGCCCGGCGGCCAGCGCCGCCGCGGTGGCAGGCAGCCGGGCCAGGCCCGCGGCCAGGCCGGTCAGCCGGGACGCGGCCCGCCCGGTCAAGGTGAGCAGCATCGCGATCTCATCGTCGAGGTGCTCGGCGGCGCGCGGGCCGCCGGCCGCCCGGCGGCGGGCGAACTCGGCGGCGGCGGCCAGCTCACCGGCCGCAGCCCAGGAGGCCAGCCGCCGCCAGCCGCGCAGCAGCCCGGCGAGCTCGTCATCGTCGAGGCCGCCCAGCCCGCCATCGGACGCCTCTGCGGCACAGTAGGCCAGCGCCGGGCCCGGGACCAGCACATCGCCCACCTGCCCGGCCGCGAACCCGCTCGCCCGGAGCCCGGTCCGGCCGGGCCCGGCGCCGGGCCCGGCCGGACCGGGCGGGCTGCCGGGCGATCCCGGTAACGGCCGGCCGTCGCCGGGCCCGGGCTGTCCTGGGCTTGCGATCACGAGGGCCTCCTCGCGCTGACCGATGGCTGCTAGCTGTCGACGTTCTTCGAATATGTTATCGACCACTGCCGACAATCCGGCGGTGCCGCGGGCCGGCTCAGCGAAATCCGTTAAAGAAATATCCGGACCGCGCCGTGGGAGGCCCTTGCCGCCCCGCTGCCGGCCACCGCCGAGGCAACGCAACCAGCACGGAGCGGCGAGATGGCGAACGGCCTTGCCCCCGGCGGTCCCGGTGGCTGCCCCTGGCCCGGCGCCAGCCGTCAGGCGAGCCCGCCGCAAGCCGGCGCAGCGCAAGCTCGCGGACAGTTCAGCGTGCCGCCGCGATGCTCGCCCATACTGTTTGTGCAGGTCACAGGTATGAGACGGATCCGGTAGGGAGTGCTTGCGTGCGGGGCAGACGCTTTAGCGGCAGCACTGTACAGCGTCTTCGTATTCTCGCAGCTCAGGTGGTGTGTGAAGGCAGGCTTTGGCATTCACCTCCGTCTGCGGGTTCCTGTCGGGAGCCAAAATGGGAGCACATCGCGGCAGGATCGGGATCTTCGTGACCACAGGAACCCCGGTCAGGTGGCCGCTGGCAAACCGCCCCTCCTGACCGGCCGCGCGTGCCTCACCTCGATTGACCTGCACGGCGTTCTCTTGCTGGGGTCGCGGCGTGCGGTCCTGGTTACTCAGAATCGATCTTTAGCTTGACCAGGTGGCCAACGGTGTCCGGTTTGACCGCGTTGCGCTTGGCGGTTAACGGCAGGGCAGCTTCGCGGCGGTACTGCGCCTCGTCGTGTTCCGGATCCGCTTATGCAGATCTTCCTGCCCACCGGCCGCGCGCCGCGCGGATGACCGCATGGGCAGCCTGGCCGACGCGCACGGGTATTGGCGCGGCGCCGCCAGTCCTTGTGCCCGCTCTCAGCGGCCCCCGTTCGCCGATCCGGGGCCTTGTTGCCCGGCCCCGGGATCCCACCTGTGCGGCGGGCCTGGCTCGGGTGGCTGGTCGGGCGTGGTGCTCGCGTCGAGCAACCCGGCGAGCGCTGCGAGCTGGCGCCCGCCGAAATAGGCGGGGAACGCCCGCCCGTACAGCCGCCGCGCCGGGCAGGCCAGCGTGAGCAGGGCGACGCTGCGCAGTACTTCCGCAGGCAGCTGGGCGACCACCGCGGGCGCGATGACCGAGCCCTGGCTGTACCCGGTCAGCAGGAGGGGACCGGGCGGCACGGTGAGCCCGCGAGTGCGCGGCAGGTCCGGCTGCCCGGCCTGGGCATGAAGGTGGGCCACGTCGTCCGGCTCGCTGCCGGAGTGGCCGGTCAGCAGCCGGATTCGGTCGACGATCTCAGGCACGGCCCGCTCGGCGTAACAGGGCGGCGCGAAGGGGTGCACCGCCCGCGGCCAGAACGTGGCCACGTCCCACAGCGCGCCGATGGTCTTGCGCCGGGCGGTGTTCGTGCAAGCCTGGCGCAGCAGCGTGACCAGCCAGCCGGCCAGCAGGACCCCGGCGAGCGCGGTCAACGTGGCCAGGCCCTGCCATCAGCCGGCCAGCAGCGCAGGGTGGCCAGCCGGCCGGCGGCAACAGCAGCGGCAATCTCGGCGGCGAGCACCACGATGATGCTGCCGCCGACCGCCAGGGCTGTCACCACCGGGGCGTCATCGGTGACCAAGGCCACCGCCCATGCCCTGGCGATCGCGGCGCGATGCCGGGCGTAGGCCGCGTCGTCACCCGTACTGCCGGCATCGCCCGCCGTGGACGCAGCGTAAGCGGCGGCCACCTCCGAGGGTGCCCCTCCCGTCCGGGCCTGGAACCCGGCGCAGCAGCGCCGGTACCTGACGAACAGCAGGAACGCCGCCGCCACCCCGCCGACCAGCATGCCGGCCAGCGCGCCGGCGAATGCGTAGGTCGGCCACGGCACCGCGAGCGCATCCGACGGCGCGATAGCGAACTGGAACCCGCTGGGCACCGGCGTGCCGAGCAGCCGGGTCACGCCGATGCTGATGACCGCAGACAGAAGCCCGCCGAGCGAGAAGCCCAGCACCGCGATCAGCGCGGTGAGCCCGCCGCCCAGGTACGGCGGGACCCGTTCTTCACCGCCGGGCGCGGGGGCACACCGGGCGAGCACCACGACGGTGATCGCCAGCATGACCAGCAGGGCCACCTGCACGGCCAGCAGCGCCGCGAGGAAGCCGGTCAGGCCCGGCAGAGCTCCGGTCTGCGAGCCATGCCGCCGGTCGGTCCACCCGCCCACCACGGCCGCCGTGAGGAGCGCGGCGACCGCGACGGCCAGGACGCCCCAGCACCACCCGCCAGCCCGACGCCCATCTGGCCTGCCGCCCTGAGCCAGCGTGACCTCGTGGCGACTGGTCACCGGCGAGATGATCAAACAGGCCGCGGCGGCCAGCGCCACCGCGGCCAAGATCACCGCCACCCAGCGGGCAGCGGCCGGACGCCCGGCCGGAAGGGCGGCGATCAGCGCCACCGACGCGCAGGCGGCCGCCGCGTGCACGGCCCGCTGCCGGCTGACGAGCAGCTGGCCTTTCCAGAAACCCGGCTGGGTTAACGGCCACAGCGCGTTGAGATCGGCCGGTGCGGTGCTGGTCCTGGTCTCGTACTTGCTCGCGGTCGTCACGCTCACCCACCACAGCGCGGCGATGATGACGGCGACCGCGGCGAGGGCCAGAGCAACGCGCCACCCTGCGGTCCAATCCCCGTACCACCCCATCCAGCTCGGCAGCGCCCGCCCGGCCCGCCGCTTGCCAGGCCACGGTGCTTACCGCCACCAACGCGGCCGCGCTCACGAACTGAACCGTGGCCGCCAGCGCCAGCAGCCGCAGCAGGAGCCCCGCGATCGAATGACCCCTACCACGGCGCAGGTGCGGGACCGGCTCGTCCACCACGGCGGCGGAGTCGTCGGGCGGCAGCATGAAGTAAGCGACGTTGTACATCATGAACGGGGCAAGCAGCAGCCATGACGCCGACGCCAGCGGCTTCTCGGTCAGCCCGCCCCACGAATATGCCTCCAGCTTCCACGGGACGCTTAGCCGTCCCCGCCGTCCGGGCTCCACCGCCGGTAGAACCCGGTCACGCTGTCCCCGGCGACCTGCAGAGCCGCCGGATGCTCGAGCATCGTCGGCCCGTCCGATCCGGACACGCCGTGAATGCGCAGCTCGGTGACCGCCTGATCCTTCATCGTGGCATCAACCAGCGCCCCGCCAGCGGCGGCCAGCGCTGGGCTGGTCTGGTCGGCTAGCGCAAAACCCCATGCAGCGTCGAATCCGAGTACCACATCCGGGCTGAATGGATCGCCGTTCTCGGACATGAGATCCCCCGTGCGCAGAGCGTGGGAGCCGCGGGAAAGGGAGCAGCTCTCGTGGCTGCCGCGGTCCTTGCTGGGGAAAAGTGTCAAGGAACCGGCCCGATCCGTCAATGCGCCCGCCTCTTATGCAGCGGGGAATGACCAAGGAGGTTCGACTTGTGTCGTGAGGTGCGATGCCCAGGCTCTTGGCCGGGCAGGCCAAAATTCGTTCATGTCTATGCGCGTGTGCCCCTCAGGCCAGGTGGCCGTTCGCACCGAGCCAGATTTGGTGCGTCGGCTGCGCGCGCAGAACGAGCTGTTCGGCGCGAATCCGACGGGCGCCCCAGCAGCCGGTGCAGCTCAAACCCTGACGGCCCGGCCTCGTAACAAGCCCGCAGCGCCGCCGGGCCGCCCAGCCGGCTGACCAGGTGGCGCACCGAGCCTTCCTCGTTCCAGATTCGGTCGATGACGGGGACCTCATCGCCGGGCATCAAGATGCCCACCACGATCGTGTTCTTCGAGGTGTCCATTCCCGGATGAATCGGCCCCGCCGCTGGTGTCACACTGGACATGACGGCCGGCTCCTTCCGCCATTGTGGCTCCGGTTTGCTGGGGTAGTTGCACCTTCCAGCTTCCGGTGACCCACGACATTAGCCAGGAGGCTTTGACGGTCACCAGGAGCCGGCCGCTTCATAGTGACTAGATCATTGGGGCTGCAAGCCGTTCAAGTACCATCCGCGCGGCGGCAACGGCCACGTGCCTGCCGAAAGCACCACACCGCCAGGGCTGGCAAAAGACGGAACTCTCGACAGCGGCTGCCGCCTGACCTTTACCGACGGGGTCCCCACGGGGGCAAATCTCATTCTCTTCAACCCCGGCCCCAGCTCGGTGGCCGTGCACCAGGTTGGCATCGAGCAGATCTCTAATCACATCGAAATGAGTCAGAGCGTCGTGTCCTCCCTCAACTCCGGGGCCACCACCACCATCCCTGTCACGTTCAACGGCGCAAGCTCAGCAACAAGCTGCCAGACGGGATGGTCATGACCACCTGCACCAGCGCCAGCCCACCGGGGAGATCATGAGCATGCTGGTTACCCACGACCGCACGACGGTTGTCGGGCGGTGATCGCGGCGATCGGCGGCTCGGCGAGCGTTCTGCCTGGCCGTTCCGGGCGGCGGCCGTCTGGCGGTGACCGCGCCGGTCGGGGCATCATCGCCTGGAAGCCGCGAACGCGGTCCGGATTCATGATCGGCGGAGGTTGTGATGGGTGTGACCGCGCTGTGGGTCGGGGACAGCTTCACCCGCGGCGAGGGCGCCGACGTCCCCGAGAATCAGACGTACCCCTATCTGGTCAGCGCACGGCTGGGCTGGCAGTGTCACGTCGACGCCCAGAACGGCACCGGCTTCATCAACGACGGGTTCCTGGCCGGGCCGGGCCTGGCCCCGCTCATCGATCGCCTCCCGGGCACCGCGCGGCAGGTGCGGGCGGACCTCGTGATCGTCGACGCCGGGCGCAACGACTGTATCGCCGCCGGGCCGGCGGTGCGCGCTGCGGTGACCGAGTACCTCACCGCGCTGCGCGACGCCTACCCGCGGGGGCGGCTCGCCATCGTCCTGCCGACGCTGCTCGGCCAGTGGCAGCCTCCGGAGTACCGCCACGTCGCCGCGGTGCTGCGGGATGCCGGGGCGGCGTACGGCGCGGACGTGGTGGACCCGGCGTCGGTTGCGGGGTTCGCGGCGCCCCGTGCTGGGCCCGCCCTGGTCTGCCCCGACGGATTCCACCCCAGCGCGGCCGGTCAGGCGTATTACGCGGACGTCCTCACCCAGCTGCTGCTCCGAGCCGGTCAATGAGCTGCCCTCGACAGCGCCGATGCCTTCGCTCACGTATCAGCGGCACGGCAACCGGGTGCGCTGCTGAGCTCGCTTGGGCCCTGGTCGACCGGCACGCTTGCCAACTTCGCCGGAGGCCACAGCTGCGCCGAGAACGAAGGCCGGGCGTGGTCCCGTTCCCGATGGCGGGCACGATGGTCGTCAAGGGCGGCAATGGCCTCATACGGCATGATCGCCGTGGTGTCGATCAGCGATGGGGCGACATCGCGCATCGGCGCGAGCAGCCGTGCTCCCTCGGCGGCGTCGCCGACATAGGCATACCGCAGGTGAACCGACAGTCGGCCGCGCAACGGCGCCGGGACGAACGGCAGGTCGGGCAGTCTGAGCAGCGCGACCGAGCTATTGGTCTCGGCTGGCAGCTGCCGCACCTAGGCCCGGTAGGCGTGCAACACCGTGGCCGAGTGCTCGCCGTCGAAGAAGACACCGCCCACGTAGAGCTCGGTCAGGGGCAGCGAGCCGAACTCCATCGCGGTGACTACCCCGAAGCAGCCCTTGCCGCCCCGAAGCGCCCAGAACAGGTCCGGGTCGTGCTGCGCGTCGACGTGCCGGATCCGGGCGTCGGCGGTGACGACCTCCATGCTTCTGACCTGGTCAGCGGCCCAGCCGAAGGTGCGATTCCGTTCAGAGTTGGCCGTGCGAGCGACCCACGGGACATCACGCAAATTATCCGGTTGTGGCCGATGGACTATCCACCTCCCTGGCCGGCGGCGCTGCTCCAGGCCGCCAGCGCGCAGGTCCATCTCGCCTCCGATGCTCTGCCCGGCGCACTCTGGCCCACTGCCCGCTAGAAGGTCAGCACGATCCTGCCCCGCAGGCCGCCGCGGTGCAGAAGCTCGTAACCGTGGCGAAAATCCGCCACGGGCAGGGTCTCCGCGACTCGGATCGTCAGTTCCCCGGACGTGGCACGACGGGCCAGTTCCCGCAGCGTCTCGGCGTTGGGCTGTGCTGCCACCGCTTCGGGGGTGATGCCGCGCGTCGGGTCGGGTACCGCCTTCGTCTCTGTCGTGACGAACGCGCCGCCGTCACGCACGCACCCCAGCGCCGTCGCCAGGCCTATTGTGTCCAGGCACGCGTCCGCGCCGTCGCTCCACCGCCCGCGCAGCTCGGCCTCGAGAGGCTCGCCGCTGTCAACGGTCGCCTCGACACCCAGCCTTCGGGCCTCCTCCGTGTCCCGTATGCGCACTGCTCCTATCACCCGCGCTCCCCGGCGGCACGCAAGCTCAACGGCGAAGCCACCGACCGTGCCCGCCGCGCCCGTGATGAGCACCAAGTCACCCTCTTGCACTGCGGCAGTGTCGACCAGTTGCCGCGCGGTGAGCGCACAAACCGGTAGTGAGCTGCCTGCTGTCCAGTCCAGCCCGTCAGGCAGCTCGGTAAGCAGAGCGGAGGGCACCGCGATTCGCTCCGCGAGCGCACCCACCTTCATCCACGGCTGCGCCACGAACCCGAGCACTCGACGACCGCCGGCGGTTTCGCCGGCGAAGTCCCAGCCCTGCACCTGGGGAAATTCGCTCGAGCCGCCCAGCTCAACGAACCACCCCTCGGGGGCTAGAAGGTCCCACCGTCCCAGCGCAACCGCCCGGACCTTCACCACCTCCTCGCCCTCGCCGGGACTCGGTTCCGGCATGTCGATGAGCTCGAGCGCGTCGAGCCCCCCGAACGAGGTCAAGCTGATGGCACGCATGAGATAGATCCTCCCTTACCGTCGGAAACACGTGCTTGTGGCCGCAGTCGCCCGGGCCAGATTTGCGAACTGCAGCGTAGCCAGGCCGGCGCCATCGCTTGATGTCGACGCGCTCCATCTCATTGTTGCTGCTGGCCGCTTCAACCTCATGGCGCTGCGACAGTGCTGCGGCGACGGCCTGGCCGATGGTTCCCTTGGCACCGATGAGCAGCAGCTTCACGGCTTGACCTCCCGAAAATCTCGCTCCTCGATCGGTCCCGGCTATCCGGCGGCCGTCGGGAGCGGATGGGCAGCTTTCCAGTCGGCGACCACATCTGCAACCCGTCGGAAGGTCGCGTCGGCGGCCTTCATGTGCCCGATGAGGTCCTGCAGGATTGTCATGCGCCCCCCGCGCCCGATGACCTGCGGGTGGAACGTGATGCAGAAGACTCCGTCGGGTTCCTCTTCGAGCATGTAGTTGAAGTCAGTGCGCCACATTTCCAAGGTCTTGTCGTAGCCGGACAGTCCCGAAAGGGCGGGGTTGATAACAAACTCCATCTGCAGGAAGTCGTCGAGCGTCCATGAGACAGGGAATTCAACGAGCTCGACCTCCTTGCCCCACTGGTAGGCGCGGTCTCGGTGGGGAACATCGCCCCGGCGGCACCAGTACGGCTGGTAGTCGGCGCCCATCATGCTCGAGACATGCAAGCCGCCCGAGCGCACGCCGCTCAGGCGCACCATGCCCCCGAACAATCGCGCGATAGCGATGCCCGGCAGATGACCCAAGGATCCCGGTGTGGAGCCGATTCCCCATACTGACCGGCCCGCGGAACTGCCCCGCGACAACAGCATGAACTCGCTGCGCCCAGCCACGACAATCCCCGCTCACCCAGCCGACGCGGACAGGCCCCACTCAGCCGCGCCGATCGCCAAAGTTCGGCACGCCCTGGGGCAGCCCAACAATAACCGAACTGCGCGCCAGATCGGCGGCTCGGCGAGCGTTCTCCCTAACCTTCTTCGTCACTTAGCACGTCGTGATGCTGTCCATCGACGTAGCCCGGCCTGACCTCGGACTAGCCCGGTGTGAGCGATCTGCAGGACGTCACAGTCTGTCGCAGCCGAGGTGCTTGTGGATCTACCGCCGCCACCGGCGAACTCCACCGACGGCCGCCAAGCGGCCCCGCACCAATGGCCGCCGAAACCCGGGTCAGTTCACCGTCGCGACCGCCAGCCGGATCAGCGGCCGGATGCCCGGCGAGGACCGAGCCGCCGAACAGCGCGAGTCCGCCGACCACATATCCCAGCATGATCATGACCACTGCGGCCAGCAGGGCCACCGGCACGGCCGCCACCAGCAGCAGCGCGAGCAGCGTTGTCCGGGTAGGCTGCAGAGCAGGTTTTTCGCACCGCGGTCGAGAGTTCGCTGGGCGCGTGCTGGCTGTCATATCACAGACGCAGCCGCGCTCGTTGAAGGTCAGTTGCGCTGCCTCGTTAGGCTGCCTGGGCGCGGCGTGGCCGGTGCTGCGGGAGCGCAGAGCGGGCGTGTGTCTCCCTCGCCGTGGCGCTCCTCTGGCCGCGCAGGGCAGCCAGCGCCCCGGTCAGCGCGGAGGGGTGACCACAGCCGTGCGGCCGTCTGCCCCCGGGTTCTGGCGGACTAGCCGGGCATTTGCCCGCGGCGGCGGTAGGTGCCGGGTGCGATGCCGGTCCAGTGCTTGAATGCCCGGCTGAATGCCGGCTCGGTCCGGTAGCCCGCCTGCGCGGCGATCTGGGCAATGCTGGCGTTGCTGGCTTGCAGCAGCCGCTGGGCCTGCTGCATCCGCCAGTAGGTCAGGTATTGCAGCGGCGGCTTGCCGACGAGCCTGGTGAAACGCGCGGCGAAGGCCGATCTGGACAGCCCCGCCCGGCCGGCGAGCGTGGCCACGGTCCAGGGCGCCTCGGGGTGCTGGTGGATCAGTGCCAGCGCGGTGCCGAGCTGCGGGTCGGCGAGCGCGTGCAGCCAGCCATCGATGCCGGGTGGCGGCTGGGTGAGGTGGACGCGGATCGCCTGGATGACGATCACGTCGGACAGGCCGGCGAGGGCCGCGTCCGCGCCCGGTGTGCGCGCCTCATTCTCCAGGGCCACGAACTGGAGCACCGGCCCAGCTGCGAGGGTTCGGACGCCGGACGCCATTGACTTCGGCGAGCGCAATTTTACATGCCATGCGGTTCTCTACGCCGAGCAGCGGAGCTGCCTGCGTCCCGTGGGCCGGGCGGGCCGTATCAGCGGCCGGGCGCCGTTTGCTAGTCCGAGCCCGTTAGTCGAAGACCTTGTTTCATGTCGCGCACCGTTCCGGATGCAAGCCATCACCGCCGATCAGATGCCTGCGGACCTGGCCGACCAGTGGCGGCAGGCCGCTGCCGCCCTGATCGGAGCCGCGATTCCCGCCGATACCGGCCCGCCGGAAAGGCGGCGGCGCGCACGCGGCACAGTGCAAGATCATCTGCGTGTCGAGTGCCAACGGGAGCATTCCGGTGCGGCGACGGGGCGGTCTCCGCGATCTGGCACCTGACTTGTGACAAATTAGTCACTATGAAGCGGCCGGCTCCTGGTGGCCGTCAAAGCCTGTATTGGCTGATGTCGTGGGTCGCCGGAAGCTGGAAGGTGCATCTACCCAGCGAACCGGAGCCACTATGGCGGAAGGGAGCCGACCGTCATGCCTAGTGTGTCATCAGCGGCGGGGCCGATCCATCTGGGAATGGATACGCCGGAGAACACGATCGTGGTGGGCGTGCTGATGCCCGGTGAGGAGGTCCCGGTCATCGACCGGGTCTGGAATGAGGAAGGCTCGGTGCGTCATCTGATCGGCCGGTTCGGCGACCCGGCGGCGCTGCGGTGCTGTTATGAGGCCGGGCCGTGCGGGTTCGAGCTGCACCGGCTGCTGGCCTCGATGGGGGTGGCCTGTGATGTGGTCGCGCCGTCGCTGATCCCGCGCCGCGCCGGGGACCGGGTGAAGACCGATAAGCGGGACGCGAGCCGGTTAGCCCGGTTGCACCGGGCCGGGGAGCTGACGCCGGTCCGGGTCCCGTCCGAGACCGAGGAGGCCGTCCGCGACCTGGTCCGGGCCCGGGCGGCGCTGCTGGCTGACCGTAAGCGCGCGCAGCAGCGGATCACCGCGATGCTGTTGCGGCACGGCCGGGTCTGGCGGTCCGGGTCGTACTGGACGCAGGCGCACGAGCGGTGGATCGCCGCGCAGCGGTTCGGCGAGCCGGCGCTGGGCGCGGCGCTGGCGCATTACCGCGCCGCGCTGGACACCCGCCGGGCCGAGCTGGACGCGGTCGAGGCCGAGCTGTCGGTGTGGGCCGGCCGGGAGCCGCTGGCGCCGGCGGTCGCGCGGCTGGGCTGCTACCGCGGCATCGCCGGGCTGACCGGCCTGGTCCTGGCCGCCGAGGTGGTGGACTGGCGGCGGTTCCCCTCGGCGCGGGCGTTCATGGGCTTCACCGGGCTGGTGCCGTCCGAGTACTCCAGCGGCGACAAGACCCGCCGCGGCTCGATCACCAAGGCCGGGTCCGAGCCGGCCCGCACCGCCCTGGTCGAGGCCGCGTGGACCTATCAGCACAAGCCCGCCATCGGTGTCGCCTTGCGCCGACGGCAAAGGGACGCCAGCCCGGACACCCTGGCCCGCTCCTGGAAGGCGCAGCGCAGGCTGCACGGCAAGTACTTCGTCTGGGCCGAGATGACCAGCTGAAACAGAAGGAGCCACTTCCCCGCCGTGATCCCTGCGGGCATGACCACCCGCGCCCGGGCCGCACCAGCCCGGGCCAGCCGCCCTGCCCGCTCGAGCCGGTGGCCTGCCGGGACGCTCACCGCCGCAGGAACGATCCCCGCGCGCACTATGAACGTGGACGCGACTCTCGTAATTAGTCAGGGGCACCATCCTGCGAATAACCGATCTGCGATCCCGACACGCGTATATGAGAGTGGCAGTGGCCACGGCCACGATGCCGCCCCGGCAGGCCACCCCCACCCGCCCCGACCGCCACCAGAACCCAGCCAGCCAGAACCCGGGCTCCCGTGCCCTGACCGCCCAGTATCGGCTCCCGGCAGCCCGCGTCAAGGCCGCCTGCGGCGCCGCCCTGCGGGCGCTCCGCGCACCTTGACCCAGGCCACCGCTCGCACGACCACGGCAGCTATCCAGGACACGGGATCAGACAGGCACGCCCAGAATCACTGCCAGGCCGCACACCCACAACCCTCCAAACCATCAAGAACCAGGCACAGGAGCTGCAGAACCTTGACGTACCGCTTCATATGAGGGCGCACCTGAGCTGCGGATGCAGTCATGTGACAGGCTCTACGGCATCGAGATCCGCAAAGTGATCTGCTCGGCGAATGCCATCGAGAGCCTGAACGCCCGCTCCCGGCGCGCGGTCCTGGTCCGCGGCCGCTCCCCGAACGAGCAGGCGGCATTAAGGTGCCTGTATCCGGTCACCCGGTCCCTCGACCCGGCCGGCGCTGGCCGGACCAGCTGGGCCAATGCGATGGTCCCGGCGATCAACGCATTCGCCATCACCTTCGTTGGCCGGTTCCCGGCCGCCGAGATCTGCTAACCGACCGCGGGTGACGCAGGGAAACTGGCGTTCGCTGAGATAGACCCCACCTCGGAGGACAAGTGACCAAGTACACCAGTGACAGCTCAAATTTCGGAGCTGATGGCCCCTTCTTCCGCATCATCCGGGAAGGACTCGAGGGTCTCGTCGACGGAGAGGACTACTTCGACCTCCTGACCGACGATGTGGTCTTCGAGTACGTCATCTCTGTGCCCGGCTACCCCGGGCGTGTAGAAGGGCGACAGAACATCATCGACCTGTACAGCAGTTACGGCGACTTCATGACGGTGCACACCGCTGACAATCTCCTCGTCTACCGGGATCCGGAAGCGTCGGTCGTCGTCCTCGAGTACGAGGTGCATGGCGAATCGGCGCAGACAGGTCGGCCGTACAACAATCGCTTTGTCTCCATCATTACCGTCAAGGACCACAAGGTGACGCACTGGCGGGACTACCTTGACCCGATCGCCGTGTTCGACGCCGCGGGCTGGCCCGATACCCCCGCCTGAGCAATCACGACCGAGTTCACCCGTCTGACGCAGACTGAGCGCGGGACTGCGGGGTCTGGAGCCGAGACCACGGGCCCGCAGTCATGCCGCTCATCCTTCTTTGCCGTGTGAGTGCCCCGCGTCTTATCCGGATGCAGCGCCAGCCCGACCTGACTCATCCGCGCCTGGAGCGCGGCTAGCACCTCGCGGGCCTGGCCCTCGCTGACGCAGTGGATCACCGCGTCGTCCACGTAGCGCTCGAAAGCGACGCCCGGGAACTTCCGGGCCATCCACTGTTTGGCCGATGCTGATTGTGGTGGATCTCGTACTCGCGAAGGATCCGCCGCAGATGGACCCGCACCGTGAACGGGAAAACCGTCACCAGGCAGCTCACCCCCGCCCAGTACCAGGCCTACGCCCGCTAGTTCGCCAGCGCCTGGCGGCTGCGGGCACTGGCCGCTGAGCTCGAAGCCATCTCCCTGCAGGAGATGGTCCGGGCCGAGGGCGGCCGACCAGGAAGTGCAGGTCAGCAGGGGCCGGCCCGCCCTCGATCCGGGCACCAGCACCGGTTCCACTGACCAGCCCGAACACTGGCGCGACACCGGGAATTCCCCGCAGCGTAAGTGCACAGGGGCCCCGCTGAGACGTGTTTACAGATGTGTGACGTTGCCGAAATCCACAGGTAGCAAAACGGAATGATAGTTGATCATTAGGAACTGGAAGCGCGAGGAAGGACGCTATTCTGTGAAGTCGACAGGGTGCGCTACGGCACCGTGCAGTGCCGCCGCGGCTTAGCCGGGCGGCCAGGTGCTGCCCGGCACCACAGTCCGGGTTTTCCTTCCCCTGGAACCGGCCGCTCGGTGCTGATCTTGCTGGCTCGGTTTCGGCGGCCCGGATACCGTCGGCGACATCAGCTGCCTGAATGCGGTCGCGACGCAGGTGTGATCTAAGTCACGCATAATAGGAGCAATGCTGAGTGTCATTGTCGATGGTGGCAGCTGTCTTAGTTTCCGGTAGAACTCCGACATTCTGGAGGAGACATGACCGCCACTGCGGTATCATCGCGCCCATGTACGTCCAACGCGACCCTGAACGCATGGGTCGACGAGATCGCAGATCTTACTGAGCCAGACCAAGTGGTCTGGGTCACAGGTTCCGACGCTCAGCGCGAGCATCTCACTAAGATGCTGGTCGCGCACGGCACGCTCATCTCCCTGAGGGGAGCATTTTTCGGCTCGTACCTTGCAAGGTCCGACCCACGCGATGTGGCGCGCGTCGTCAAGGATACGCACATTTGCAGTCCCGACGACACCGGTCCGCTTACCAACTGGTGGAACCCAGCTGAGGCATTGCCGCAGCTGGAAGACTGGCTGGCTGGCGCCATGCACGGACGAACAATGTATGTCGTACCATTCAGCATGGGCCCCCTGGGGTCCACTCTAGGACGCATCGCCGTGCAGCTGACCGACAGCCCGTATGTGGTACTCAACATGCTCACAATGGCGCGTTGCGGCCAGCTGGTACTAGACCAGCTTGGCGCGGCCGGTGCGTTCGTGAAGGCCATTCATTCGGTGGGTGTGCCGCTCGAGCCTGGAGAGGCCGACATGGCCTGGCCGTGCAACCCCGACAAGCTCAGCATCTGCCACTTCCCGCAGCATGAGCTGATCATCAGCTTCGGCAGTGGGTACGGCGGAAACGCCCTCCTGGGCAAGAAGTGCCTGGCGCTTCGCTTGGCGACGGCTCTGGCAGCCGTAGACCCCGAAGGGGCCATGGCAGAGCATATGATGATCATCGAGATTACCGAAAACGCCCTGGGCCGGAAGTGGTACGTGTCCGCGGCCTTCCCCAGCGCTTGCGGAAAGACGAACCTAGCCATGCTGCAAGCGACCATCCCCGGCTACACGGTCAAGACCATCGGGGACGACATCGCCTGGATTCGTCTGGGCGAAGACGGCCGGCTGTACGCCATCAACCCCGAGGCGGGATTCTTCGGAGTCGCGCCCGGTACCGGTCCGGCTACCAATCCAGTGGCTGTGGAGGCTATCAAGAGGGGCAGCCTGCTCACCAATGTTGCCTACAACCCGGACTCGGGCGAGGCCTGGTGGCCGGAGTTGTCACCGCCCCCTGCGCGATTGATCACCTGGAAGGGTGAGCAGTGGCTGCCGGAGTCGGGAGTCGATGCCGCCACTGCGGTCCATCCCAACTCGCGGTTCACGACGCCGTATGCATCCTGCGACACGGCTGACGTGGCGATTTGGAATAGCCCTGAGGGCGTTCCACTCGACGCCATTCTATTCGGAGGACGTCGTCCGACCACCATCCCGCTCGTGCGAGTTGCGCAAAGCTGGGAAGCGGGTGTGCTGCTCGGCGCCATGATCAGTTCCGCTGCAACGGCAGCGGCTGAGGGCGAGGTCGGCAAGGTGGCGCACGACCCGTTCGCTATGGCCCCGTTCTTTGGTCTGGCGGTGACCGACTACATCCGCAACTGGCTGCGAATCGGTGCCAAGATCACGGCCGAGCATGGTGCCGACAGGCTGCCGCTGATCGCAGCTGTAAACTGGTTCCGGCGGTCGGAAGAAGACGGTCACTTCCTGTGGCCAGGCTTCGGCGATAATGCCCGGGTGATCGACGTTCTTATCCGATACCTCAAGGGAGAAGTGGGTCTGACCGAGACCCCGATCGGACTTATCCCAACGCCGGAGGCCTTCAACCTTGACGGACTAGACGTGACGCCTGCAGACATGGCGGCTCTGACCGCGGTCGAAATCGGTGAGTGGCTGGCAGAGGTTAATGAGGTCGAGGAGTACTTCCGCAGGACCTTCGAGGACGCTTTCCCCGCGGAACTCCTCGAGCGACTGGCGCAGATGCGCTGCGAGCTTGAAGCTCTCGTTTGCAGCTAATAGCTTGCGGCGCTCGAATACTCGATTGTCATGTCATCCGCACTGTCGCGGACAGGCTGGACACGATGGTGGTCGACCGGGCAGGCGCTATTCAAGATCGTCTACACGCTGGTCTGCGGGATGCTCGGCCTGGTCGTCGTGCTGTTCCGCAGCGTGTACCGGTTTAAAACCCGTCGCACGGTACCTGAACTGGGATTTCATAGAAGCAGCTACGCTGCGCGGTAGTACTCGTTGATCACGCCGCCGAGCACCTTCCGGCGCTGAACGGCAAGTCCAGAGGCGAGGTCACTCGGTGGTTCTGGTCGGGTGGTCGTTGCTGGCGGGATTGGTGGGGCCTGTGCCGGTTGTAGTGACCGGTTGTAGTGACCGGCATGCTCGCTGAGGACCGAACCCTCAAAGCGCAAGTCGTCCCGTGAACCGTGACCCCGATCCGGATCGCACAAACAAGGCCGGCAAGGCCATCAAGGTGGGGAGCGACCCCGTCGCCATCGCGATCCACCCCGAACGGGAAGACCACCTACACTGCCAACCAAGGCACGTTCCCGGTGACCGGGACACGGTAACCCCGATCCGGACCGCCACCAACAAGGTCGGCAAAGCGATCACGGAGGGGAGCAATCCGGTCGCCATCGCGATCACGCCGTAACGACCCGGACAGCAAGGGGCCGCGCCCAACTTGAGCGGCCCGAAACAACCGCCCCGATCCTTCCCCCGCGCGGAAGGGATCGGGGCGGTTTCCGCGTGCCCGTAATCTGGCATCGGTCCCATTCGTGGCGATGAGCGCCCCGGCGCAGGGGAACGGCAGCCAGCAGCTGGTTCTGGTACTCAGCCCGCGATGACATTCCACTGATAGCCGGGCGTGGCGGGTCGGCGCCATCGCGTTCACCCCGAAAGGGAAGACCGCCTAGGTCGCCACCGACGCGGGCGTGACCCCGATCAACACCGCCACCAACAAGCTCGGCAAGCCGATCAAGGTCGAGGCCGCCGCCATCGCGGTCACCCCGAACGGGAAGACCGCCTACACCGTGAGCTACGCGCGAGGCACGGTGATCCCGATCAGCACCGCCACCAACAGGGCCGGGAAGCCCATCGCGATCCCGGAGGAGCCCGTTTACATCGCGATCAACCCGAACGGCAAAACCGCCTACGTCATCGGCAGCGGCCGCCTGATCCCGATCATCACCGCCACCAACAAGCCCGGCAAGGCGGTCAAGGTAACGGACTACCCGGCCGCCATGGTGTTCACCCCCAGCGGCAAGACCGCCTACGTCGTAACCAGCGCCGGCGGCTGCGGCTGCGAGCCGTCCGGCCCTGGCACGGTGACCCCGGTCAATACCGCTACCGACAAGCCCGGCACGCCTATCAAGTTCGCCAAGGGGGTCGTTAGTATCGCGATCACCCCGAACGGCAAGACCGTCTACGTCACGACCACCGGCTCGGGCGTGACCCCGATCAGCACCGCTACCAACAAGCCCGGCAAGCTCATCCGGGTCGGGAAGGATCCCTGGCACATCGCGATCACGCCGAACAGCAAGACCGCCTACGTCTCTAGCAATTCGGGCGTGACCCCGGTCAGCACCGCCACCAACAAGGCTGGCAAGGCCATCAAGGTAGAGGGTTCCCTGAATTACATCGCGATCACGCCATAGCAAACTGCGGCAGCCGGGGCCTGGCCACCGGGTGGCCAGGCCCGGCCATGACATGCGGAGGCATCACCCTCATGAAACTGACCAGCCGTACAGCGCGGCTGGTCCGAAAATAAGACCCTAGCCGGGCAGGCGGTGGACTTCCCAGCCGGCAGGGGGCGTGGCCGACGCAGGCCATCGACACCGAAGCCAGGTGGGAGCAAGCACGTTGGCTGCTGCACGACGACAAGCTCCGGCCCGGGGCCGTCGCGCTGAGCGCCAGCCTCGTGGTCTCCCGCACCTCCTCGTCGGTGTTCGCCGCACTCGGCGATCGGGACCGCGCCGTCTTCTACGCGCAGACGCCCGGCCGAGTTCGGCGCCGGTGCCGGCACGGCTGGGCCGACGCTGTCAGCGACCGGTAAACGCTGGACAAGGACCGGGGCTGACTGCTGGTTGGTGCCTGTCGCTTCCGGACCGCGTGCGCAGCGCCAGCCTGACAGCCTCGATGTTATCGGCGGCGGTATTGCCGCATCTGGCGTTCCCGGTTGGGCCGGGCGTGGCGAGCAGACGGGCAGGCGGGCCGGCTCGGCGGAGGAACGATCTTCAGGCGTCGGCATGGCTGTCGGTGCCCGGCTGCTGGCCCAGCCACTGCGCTTAGGACCTGGAGTCGTCCGGGCCGGGTTCCACGCCGCCGGGCAGGGCCCGGGCGAACACGTCCGCGGCGCTGGCCTCGAGGGCTCCGCGGAGCAGGGCGGCGGGGCCGGTCGCCTCGAAGCCGGCCCGTCCTATCCGATCGGTGCGATCGTCCCCGGCGGCTTTGCCAGCGCTGCGGAGCGACGTTGGTTCCGCTGGTGGCTGAGAACGGCTCGAGGCCGTCACGTGGTCGAACCGGGGTCATCGCCGGTATCCGATCTGCGTTCCCGGCTGCGCTGCACGGCCCCCAGGAGCACCCGGATGCCGGCGCCCAGCAGCACGAGGTCGGCAAGCATCTGGACCATGAGCACGACCCGGGCGATCTCGGACTTCGCGGTGATGTCCCCGAAGCCCACCGTCGAGAACACGGTCACCGTGAAGTACAAGGCGTCCGTGCGGGTCAGCGGCTCGGAAAAGCTCGCAGCGGAGTTCCGCTCCATCACGAAGTACGTCGAGGCGAACAGCAGCAGGAAGAACGGGAGGACCAAAGCCAGCGCCTCGGCCGCCCGCACACCCGGGTAACGCGACCCGGCGATGATCCTGACGCCCCACACCACGACGCCCGCCACGACCACCAGGCCGATCAGCAGGCGCGCCGCCGTGTCCGAGTCCCACCGCCGGTCCAGCGGAAGCAGGTAATAGAGAACCACCAGGACTGCCGCGATCAGCAGAGTGCGCAGCACCGCCCAGATAATCAGGCGCCTGCGCTGCGCAGGCGGCAGGTCCTGGTAGCGCTCACCGGTCATGTCGCCCCTGCTGTGCCGTTTTGGCGGTGGTAGATGGTCAAAGTCTTATCGGAAATCCGTGAGCTGGACCACCTCGTCCCTCACGCCGGTTCCGCCGGTTCCAGGTGAACGTCGATGACCACGAGCCCGAGGTCCTGGACTTTGTTGAAGAGGCCGTGCAGGGCTGCCTGGTCGGTTCCGGCATGCCGCAGCACCGTGGTATCGCCCACCACGCTGACCTCGACGTCGTGGAAGGCTGCCCGGACCGAGGGACCCGCGACTCCGCGCCCGGTGATCGCGTAGCTGCCATCGGTCACCTCTCCTGGCTTCCTCACCTTTACAGGCAATCGCCGAACGGGGTGAGTTGCCTTCACCCCGTTCGGGTGCGCTGGCCATCGCCTGGGCAGGGATCACCCAGGACCGGAGTTCGGCAAAAGAACACCAGGTCGTCCCGGCCGGTGTGCTCGCTCTCGCCTAGCAGGAACTTCGACGCGTCGACGCCGTCCAGCGGGCGGTCGGCGGGCACCTTATCCGACGCCCCCGCCAGGGCCGCGAATGTCTTGTACCAGTCGTGCGCGGAGAGCATCTCCTCGGTGATCATCCCGGCCGGCACCGTCTGCGGGCAGCAGACCATCGCCGGTACCCGCATCGACCCTTCTGCGGGCGGGGTGGAGAAGTCACCGCGCCACGGCCCGTTCGAGCCGCCGAATCCGAACGCCGGGACATGACAGGCCGCGTTGTCGCTGGAGAACACGATGATCGTGTTGCCGCCGTCTGAGCGAGCGGCAAGGCGCTGCCCTAAGCCGCGCCGGACGCGCTGCCGGCGCTGGCCGCGCCTGGCAGCGTTACATCTCCTTGACAGTTTCCTGCAAGGTCTTGTCGATGTCCTTCGGGTCCACGCCGAGCTCCTTGGCGGTCTGCTTCTCCGCCCTGGTCACGGCCTTCTTGATCGCGTCCTCGACCTTGCTCTCCCCGACGATGACGAGCCCGGCCTGGCCCGGGTCGATGAAGTCGCCGAGCTCTTTCGCCTCGGAGCGCGACATACCCTTGGCCAGGTGCCCGCTGACGCCGCCGACCACACCGCCGACCGCGGCCGCGCCGAGGACCGCCGGGGGGAAGATGATCCCGACCGCCGCCCCCGCGGCAACGCCCCACCAGGCACCATGACGGGTGGCCGTCTCGTCCTTGTTCTCGTGCACCTTGCCGCTGGCGTCCTTGGTGACGACCGCCGCGTCGTAGGAACCGACCAGGCCCGCGGCGTGCGCGTCCTTGACGACCTGGTAGTCCTCCCGTGCCGTTACCTCATCTGGATAGGTCGCCATCAGCACGAATGTGCTGTCGGATCCGGACATGCCAGCCTCCTCGTTTCGCTGGCATGATGCGCCAGCCGGTCAGTGAGCGCAACCCGGCCGTCAGCCGACCGCTGCATATTTCCAGCATGTCAGCCAGAGGCCCCGTGGTCATCACCCGAATCGGGGGATAACCTCCGCAAGGGGCCGAGATGTTCGCCTGGCTTGGCGAGACTAGCGGGAGGGCCATTCATGACGTTGACCACGCTGGCTGCGCCGTCGGCGTGCTGTGGTCGTTTGTCCTGGCGGTGCTGGCATGGCGCCGGTCAGGCTCGGGGCAGCGGGCCTACACAGCGCTGCGCCAGGCATTCGGCGGCGCGCTGCTGCTCGCCCTGGAGATCCTGGTTGCGGCTGACCTGGTCAGGACCGTCGCACCCTCAGCTTCTCCCTGGAGATCGAAATTGACGGCGTCTGGCCATGGCGGCGGGCACTGGCCAGCGGAGCGGGAACCGTCAAACAGGCCACCCACCTCTCACGCGCACTAGGCCAGCGGAAGATGCCACTTGCCGCAGCGGGTGCTCCGGCGCTTACCAGCGTCACTTGAAGATGTTCACGGCACGAGAAATAACCAGCACGCCCACGATGAGCGAGGTTTGCCTCTTCGGTAATCATCATCAGCTTCATCCACGGCCTGATCGCCGACACATCGGGTGGACTGACCGACGTGGCCGTCGAGAAGGCGAAGTGGAAGTAGTCCACGAATTTGGGGTACCAGTCCGTGCCGACATGCTCTAGCGATCATGGCTAGCGATCCTTGGTCGTTAGCTTCTGGAGGTTTGTGTCAAGTTTTCACGCGGCCGGGCTGAGCCGGGCGCGGGTTATGTAGGTGCTGACGTACTGGTCGATAGCGCGCAAGGCGGTGCGGAGCTCGGGCGGGGCCTGGGGCTGGTCGGCGGCCAGGAGCGGGCGCAGCAGCCGGTTGTGCAGCTTGGTGTAGAAGACCGCGACCTTGATGCCGTCGGGGGTCAGGATGTAGCGGTTGGTGCGCTCGATGCGGCGGATCAGCCCGGCGAGGCGCAGCCGCCGCAGGTCGTAGGTCATCTGCCCGGGGGTGTAGGGCTCGTGCAGCAGGCCGATCATCAAGGCGCGCAGGCTCTTGTTGGTGATGCCGGTGGCCGCGAGCAGGGTGGTGCACAGGGCACCGGCCAGGGCCATGACCCGAGGATCGCCGAAGCGTAGCGCCGGGGTCCTCCGCCCGTCCGCGTCCACGGAGGGGTGCGCGATCCGCTCAAAGGCTGGGCTCGCGAGGACGGTGCCCTGGCCGGCACGTTCAGCTTCCAGTATGCGGTGGTTGGCGGCGCGGGCTTTGGCCTGGAGCGCTTCGAGGTTGGGCAGCCGGGCGTTGCAGCCCAGATCGCGGGGGGCGTTGATGACGGTCTCGATCCGCATCGCCCGGCCGTCCTTGAGGTACTGCTTAATCCGGGAATGCTTGTAGAACAGGTTGAGCACGACCCCGCCGGTGTCCGGGCCGACCGCCGGGCGGTCGATGGCCGTGCGGAACACGCCCGGGGTGTCGCGGCGGATGCGGCGGCCGAAGATGATCTCGACATTGGCGGGGCGGCCGATGTCGAGGTTGTCGGCGATCAGCGCCTCGAAGAACGCCCGGGCGCGTCGGGGGGCATCGAACACCAGGGTGCGGGACACCTCGACCTGGCGCATGGAGATCTCCCACCAGTAACCGGCCGCCTGATCGTCTGGGCCGAAGGGCAGCGGGAGGCGGTGCAGCCACCGCTGGGCGAACACCTCGATGGTGCCGGGCTGCAGCCGGTTACAGATCTCCTGCAGCGCGGTGGGGTCCTGGCAGGCGGCGAAGCCGTTGGACAGCTCGGTGAACCCGATCCCGGCTCTGGCGGCCTGGCGCTTGGCCCACTCGTGGCCGTTGAGCCAGATCTTGGCCGGGTAAGGGAAGTAGGCGCAGACCTTGATGAACGCCGGGCCGAAGTTCTCATCCCACAGGTAGAAGTAGTAGCAGGTCACCCGGCGGTCAGCCTTGGCGAAGGTGAACTGCGGAGCCGCCGTGCTGGTCTCCCGCCGGTAAGCCGCCCAGACTCGCTGGAACTCCTGTGCCACCCCGATCGCCACGACCTGCGACCGGCCGGTGGCCGCCGCCCGCTTCAGGTACGGGGCCATCACGTCGGCCTTGCGGTCGTCCCTGGCGAACTTGACCCACGGGATGTGGTTGGCCTCGGCGAAGGAGGCGACCGCCCGGCGGAACTTCTGCCCGATCTTGTCGAACAGCGCCGGCGAGGGGATCGGCAGGCCCAGGTGCTGCGTCATGAACGCGACCACCTGCCCGCTGGACTGCAGGATCGGCACGTAGGCATTGAGGTAGACCCGGTCCAGGCACTCGATGTCCAGCTTCACGTGCCCGCCAAGAACCTCATTGACTGTCACAATGCGTGCGCTCATGCCACCCTCCGCAACCCCCCTTATATACGCGAGGATGAACCAAGGCACGCAGTCTGACCAGCAGCAGCCGCGCAGCTAGGCGGTCAGAGGCGGAGCCTCACTGGTACGGCAGCAGCACTTAGTGATTTGCCCACGGCAGGCTGAGTTGCTGGGCGTGTGTTTAGCTGGCGAGCGCGGACAGTGCCTGGATTGCGTCGACGAGGCCGGCGAGGCATGCGGCGGCTGTGACGGTGGCGGTGGTGACGGCCTGCTCGCACGCGGCGACCAGGCTGGCGGGTATCTGGTCGCGGAACTCGCCGGGCTGGATGGCGGCTGCGAGCTCGCCGGCGAACATCAGCACGGGCAGCCCGACCTCGGGGGCGCCTAGCTCGTCGCCGGGCTCGGCGGTGATGGCGCGGACAGCGGCGGCTGTCAGCGCCGTCAGGCAGGCCGCATGCTGGGCGATCATAGCGGGCCAGGCCGGGGGTCTTCCCGGTCCAGCGCGGCTGCCAGGGTGACCAGCTCGGAATACCGTTTCGAATTGCCCCGCCGCCGCGCCCACGACGGAGTGCACATGCCGCAGTCGCAGTCGTCGGGCAGAGCCAGGACATGACGGGCGGGCTGGGTGACAGCAGCAGTCATATCCGGATACTGGCGTGCCGGGAGGCCGCGGCCCAGCCGGCACGCCGGCGCGGATGCCGGGAGCTCACTGCCGCAGCCGCCGCCGCTGGTAGTGGCAGTGCCGGGCTACGGCCTGGTGGCGGCGGCGCCAGGCGGACCAGCGCAGGTGGTGGCCGGCCGGGTGGGCTGGCCGGGACAAGGTGGCGTGCAGGCGGCGGATCTCGTTCACGCTCAGGCAGGTCATCTGCTGGCCATCGCGGCCGGTAGCGCAGTGGTTACGATTGGCCGTCCGCGGGCGGGAAAGTTGTCCACAGGCCGGTGGCCCCCTCTCTGGCCCGGCCGCCGGCACCGGGCCAGTCGCCGGAGCGCCGCTTCGGGCGGGGGCCTGCTGGCGGCGCGGACGGCGAGCCAGGCATGGGCGCACATCGCCAGGGTCACGTGCCGGTACCAGGCGAAGGCTTTCGGGCCTGGTAGTGGTCCAGCGCGGTCTCGTTTTTGGCTGCCTCGAAGCTTCTCCAGGGGTGGAGACCAGTGCAAATAGGGCGTTCCCGCGAATCATCCAGGTCGGCCCATGATCAAATCCTCGCCATCGTCTCGCTGAGGTGTTGCACACGTGGCGGGTTCTCGCAGGCCGGGCTTTTGATCAGCAACGACAACGAGCACCACAGTCGCTGAGGAGTGTTGCAAAAGCTCTCCGCAGGGCGTCCGGTGCAACGTCGTGCAACAGCCAGACGACCCCGAGAGAAGGAAACACTCCTCTACCGCCCACCTGGCCCCGGCTGTCCTGGCGAAATCAGCCAGCGTCACGCCGCCTGGTGACCAGCACCGGTAATAGGCCAGCTCGCCGCTGGTCAGCGACCGGCGGATCATCAGGTAATGACCCCCGGGCCCGGCATCGGCGATGGCCCACTCATACAGGCGCTCGCCCTTCGACCCGTCCCCGCACGACATCAGCTGCCAGCCGCGGCCGGGAACCCGCGCGGCCAGGGCGTCGCGCGCGGATCTTCCGGCCGGCCCCGGCGGGCACCTGGTGATCGCAGGCCACCGCGACCACGAACGGGATCTTGTTCGCCTCCAGCCATTCCCGCAGCCTGCCGTTGCCGCCATAGGCCTAATGGGCATGTGGCAGGCCACCGTAGCTGATCACCGGGCCTCGAGCCTCTGGCCAAGACAGCGGGACCTGCTGCTGCCGGATCCATGCCTGATCGGGACTGAGCACGTGGATGCCTTAGCGCAGAGAGGCAGGATCTGGCTGGTGCGGCTGGTGCCGGGTGATCCGCACCGTAGACCGGGGACTCGATCCTTTGATGAGACCTGGGCCCCGGTGCCGCCCGCCGCCACCACGGTGGTCGTGCGCGACACGCCGGGCCGGGTACCGGGAAACCCGGCACCGGGGCCGGTATGGGTGGTCGTGGCCTGAGCCACCCGCAGGATGGACCCCTCACCTTGACGGGAGCCCTCGAGCTCCAGCCAGGACCGGGGCCCTGCGGGCAGCTGGGGTCACGAACGGCTAATCGGATGGCGGTGCCTTTGAGCCCTTCCATTAGGGAGCGTGCGTGACCTGCACGGCTGAGCGCCAGACCAGCGATAGACAAGAACCGGGGGAACGAGAGATATGGACGTGTTCTGCGGCATCGACTGGGCCGAAGACCACCACGACATCGCGCTCGCGGACCGTGACGGGCAGCTGCTGGCCCGCCGCCGGATCAGCGACGACGCGGCCGGGCTGGCCGCGCTGCTCGGGCCTGCTCGCCGACCACGGTGACAGCGCCGAAGATCCGATCCCGGTGGCGATCGAGACGCCGCGCGGGCTGCTGACCGCGTGCCTGCGCGCCACCGGCCGCAGCGTCTACCCGATCAACCCGATGGCTGTGGCCCGCTACCGGGACCGGCACTCCATCGCGGGCCGCAAATCCGACCACGGCGACGCGGTCGTGCTGGCCAGCATCCTGCGCACCGACCGGCACGCGCACCGGCCGCTGCCCGCCGACACCGAGCTGGCCCAGGCGATCGCGGTGCTCGCCCGCGCCCAGCAAGACGCCGTGTGGGAGCGGACCTGCGCGCACAACAAGCTCCGCTCGCACCTGCGCGAGTACTTCCCCGGCTTCCTGGCCGCATTCGCTGATTCCCGCGGCGGCATCATGCGCCCCGAAGCCCGCGTCATCCTCGCTGCCGCGCCCGCCCCGGCCACCGCCGCCGCGCTCACCCTCACCCAGCTGCGCGCGCTGCTGCGCAAGGCCGGGCGCAGCCGCGGCATCGACGCCGAGGCCGCCCGGCTGCGTGACGCGTTCCGCGGCACCGCAGATGCGCCAGCTGCCGCTCGTCGAGGAGGCGATGGGCCGCCAGGCCCTGGCCCTGCTGCGCCACCTGGACGCCGCCTGCGCCAGCGCCGATGACCTCGAGCAGGCCGCCATCGAGTCTTTTAACCAGCACCCGGACGCCGGGATCATCACCAGCTTCCCAGGGCTCGGCCCGCTCACCGGCGCCCGGGTGCTCGCCGAGATCGGCGACGACCGATCCCGCTTCGCCGACGCCAAAGGGCTCAAGGCCTACGCCGGGGCCGCCCCGATCACCCGCGCCAGCGGCAAAACCATGGCCGTCCTGCACCGCCGTGTCAAGAACCAGCGCCTCGCCGCCGTCGGCTACAACTGGGCCTTCTCCGCCATCACCGCCTCACCCGGCGCCCGAGCCCACTACGACCGGCGCAAAACCGACGGCGACCGGCACGCCGCCGCCCAGCGCAACCTCTTCGGACGGCTCCTCGGCTGCCTCCACCACTGCCTGGCTCACCGGCCAGCACTACGACGAAACCACCGCCTTCCCCGCGACCAGCCAGGAGACACGAAGCGTAGCCGCTTGACAACTTAACTGCATCGGATGTCTCATCAGCGGTGAACCAGCTGAACGGAACCCCGGACCCGATGGCCCGCTCGATCATCTTCCGCGCCAGCTGCGGTTTCGTCACCAACTCGGTGTCTTCGGGAAGCCCGGCCGCCGCGCACCGCTGCTCGTCCTCGGTCCAGGACCGGGGCACATACAGTTCCCGGTCGATCAGCACCCTGCCCCTGCCGGGTACCGCATACGCCAGGAACACCCCGACCTGGCAGTTGGTGATCTTTCCTGCGGTGCCGGTGTACTGCCGCTGCACCCCGGCGGAATGAGAACCGCTCTTTTCGAACCCGGTCTCATCCGCGATCAGCACCCCGCCCGGATCACCCAGCTCAGCGGCCACATACCGGCCCAGCGCATCACGGACAGCGTCCTGGTCCCACCGGGCGGCGCTCAGCAGCCGCTGCATCCCGTCCGGCGTGGCATCCCCCGCGAACTCCGCCAGCGTCCATCCGTTCTTGCGCTCCAGCCCCGACACCAGGCCCAGAAGATACGAATGAGCCCGCAGCCGAGGCTCCCGGCGGACGAACGCCGGCGCCAGCACCCGCGCGAAGATGTCATCAAGCCCGGCCAGCCACCCGGCCGGATCGATATCCCCCACGCCGGGCACCACGGCCGCAGCGTGATCAATCAGTGCAGTCACAGCCCGATGATCACGAGGCGGCGGGCGCGGTCCGCAGCGCGGTGGCCGGGACGAGCAAGCAGGCCAAGGGGGCGAAGAAGGGGATGAAGAAGCGCTTCGAGATCGTCGACGCGGCCCGCAAGGTCGTCGGCGTGGGCAGCGTCGGGACCCGGGCGTTCATCGTCCTGCTTCCGAACAACACCACGGGCCGGCTCAGTTTGACCGGCGGAGCGTCGGCCGGGATCTCGGGGAGCGGCGAGGGCCGCGACGACCTGCCCTGTACCAGCCACAGAGGGAAGGTGAAAGCGATCCAGACCGCTGATCCGATGAGCCAGGCCAGCGCCTGCTGCCACGGGTGGGCAGAGACACGGGCGGGAAGACCAGCCGCGGAAGACAAGGTGATGAGGAGCCAGACGTTGAGAAGGACCGCGGCGACGAAAGCATAGAGATCGAAACTGATGGCCAGCCCGGCGACCACGGTAACCACGAAGGCGGCCAGCACCGCCCAGCCCCAGGCATCTCCGCCGATGCCAAATCCCAGAGCCGTCACCAGCGCGCCGACGAGCCCGACCACAGCCATCCTGCCCAGCCGGGACAGGTAATCACCGCCACGGTCGCTCAGCGCAACGAACAGCACCCCGAAGGCCACGCTGAGGAAGTACCGCTCCTGGTGCAGGGAGACCGTGACGACGAGCGCTATCAGGACAAGCCCGGCGACAGCGACGCCCCTGGGTACGTTGACTCCTTTGGTGTTCAACGCGAAGACCTTCGCCGCATAAGCGCGCAGCGGAGCCCACGGCCACGAAGAACGCAGTTCTCTCTCGTACAAGGTCAACACGTAAACGATGACCACGCCGAGGATGGCGTACGTGATCGCCCAGCCCGGGTAGTGAACCACCAGCCAGATGCCGCTGACGGCACAGGCCGCGGCGGCGACAATCCCGGCCAGCCGGCTCACCAGCCCGACCCATCGATTCAACCTGGGCCCCGCCAGCACCCCCACAGCGCAAACGACCAGCACGACGCCTACGACGAGGAAAAGCACGCCAGCGCTCGTCAGAGTGTGGCCAGTGAGCGCTCGCCTGAGGTCCCTCGAGTACCCACCGTGGAAACTGAAAGCCCAGATAGCGATGATAATGAGCATGCTCCCGGCGGCACCCATGAGCACGGCAGCGAATATCAGCTGCCCCAAACGCCGGTGGGCCACATTGCCCGCCCCTGGCTCCACTTCACCCGCCGCCTCGGTCATGACCACCGTCCTGTTCCTGCCGGCTTGCTGCTACGGTACGCCCGCCCGTATCGGATTGGTCAGGAGCGTTCGGTGAGATCCGCCCGGCGGTCACGACGCACCATCGCTACGCTGTCGTGGCTGCGCCTGGGTACCAGCACCGGCTCGAGGCTCCCGGCCCGGTCCCGGGGCACCTGCACCCGCACCGGCCCGACCTCAGTATTGAGCACCTTCTCCGGTTCCCCGCCACGCCGCCGGCGTCCTCCAGGTGACCGGCCAGCTCCGCGGCCAGTCCCGCGCCGGTCACCGTCAATGGGGCGGCCCGGGCCCGTCGGCCATGATGACGTGCGCTTCTGTCGCCCTGGCGCGACCGCGCTCGCTCATAGCCGCATGTCGCGCAATCGCGGCGGCCAGGTTCCCGATCGACAGGCCATCAGGCGCGCAACGGCGCGTAGGTCGGGGATCTGATGCCTGGGCCCGCTACAACGGGCTGGCGATGCTGTGAGACGACCAGACCAAGGTCGGCCGTTACGGTCAGGCCATCCGCATCCCCGAACCGCTGTATGAGCTGCTGCCCCGCCGCCAGGCTGCCACCTGCGAGCGGCAGGGGTACCGGCACGGCCGGATACCGGCTGCGGCCGAACGTAACGTGATCGCGCTGTTCCCCCGACGCCCCAGGGCTGCGTAACGCCGGCCAGCTCGATCTGGAGCGTCGTCGCGATCGAACTCCGATTTGGCGAGGGCGTACAATTAGGTCGATAGGGTGTGCGCTGACGCCGATGGTCGAGCGCCGATGGTCGAGCACGGAGCGTGACCACGTCGGCGAGCCACCAGCGTTGGCCGGAGAGCGCCGAGTGGCCATGACGTTCTCCGCGTACCGTCGGCATTAATCGCGGTTCTCAGGCCTGCTTCGCGGAGGCCACCTAATCCGATGAGGTCGCCGGAATATGCTGGTCGTCATAGACAACATGATAAGGAGAAAATGTAATGGTACTGGGCTGGGTTCTCGGCATCATCTATTTCGTGCTACTGGTCACCCTCGGCGTCCTGTCTCTGCGCAAGGGGCACTGGGTATTCTTCATCGCCGGGATCTTCATCCCGCTGTTCTGGTTCGTCGGCGCGCTGCTGCCAGCGAGGCGGCGGTGAGCTTCGATGCCTTCGGCAGGCCCATGCCAACCGAGCGCCAGGTGGATACCCTTGAATGTGCCGAGAAGTACGAGAAGTAAAGGGCGTCGGTGCGATGCTGGCCGATCCTGTCAGCCGATCCAAACGCCTGGGCGACAGCGGGTGACCCACAGCTCGCCATAGGCCAAATGTGCCTGCCTAACCATACTTGCGCGCCTCGCTCAGCATGCACTCGATCACGCATACGTGCTCGACTTCGGCCACCTGTGCCCGTCCAGTGCCTCTGAGAGATGCGGGGTTGGGGACGAGCGGTGCTCGGCAGTCCGGGGGGATCAGCCGATGCCGGGAACGCATCCGCCCGAATCCCGCCGCCGGAGCACCCAGGCCGCCGATGGCGCCGATGGCGTTGCCGATGATGTTGGTCCGCACCTGTTTCAGTTCGCTGCCGTGCGGCACACTCGCCGCCGGGCCGCTGCCCGCTACGGGCTGACCGCCACCCCGACCGGGTTGTCCTGCCCGGTGACCAGGGTGGTCACCGGGCCGCCGGTCAGCGGGGCCTCGTTGATCGTCCCGCCGAGGTCGCTGTTGGCCCAATAGATGTGGCCGCTGTCCACCGCCAGCCCTTCCGGGTTGTCCTGCCTGGTGACCAGGGTGGTCGCCGGGCCGCCGGTCAGCGGGGCCTCCTTGATCGTGCCGTCGTTGGAGTCGGTCCAGTAGATGTGGCCGTTGTCCACCGCCACCCCCCACGGGCTGTCCCCGCTGCCCAGGATGGTCGCGGAGCCGATAGAGTTCAGCCGCGCCTCATTGATCGTGTTGAGGCCCGAGTCGGCCCAGTAGACGTGGGTGCTGTCCACCGCCACTCCTGCCGGGTCACCGGCCTGGCTGAACAGGGGGATCGTGCCCCCGCCGGTCAGCTTTCTCTCGTCGACCGTGCCGTCGCCGGAGTCGGCCCAGTAGATATGGGTAGCGTCGACCGCCACCCCGGCCGGGCTTACCAGCCCCGTGCCGATCAGGATGGTCGGCAGTCGGCTGCCGGTCAGCGGGGCCTCCTTGATCGTGGCCTGGAGGCCCGGCGTGGCGCCGGTGGCCCAGTAGATGTGGCCGGCGTCGACCGCCACCCCGGCCGGGGAGGGCTGCCCGGTGACCAGGGTGGTCGGGGTGCCGGTGCCGGTCAGCGGGATCTCCTTGATCGTGCCGTCGCCGGAGTCGGTCCAGTAGAGGAAGCGGGGATGCGCCACCCCGGTCCCGGTGAGCACGTCGGTGGCGGTGACTGCCGGGTTCACGCTGGCCGCGGTCAGCGTCGCGGTGTCGGGGGCGCTGCTGGCAGGCCCGAACCGCACGGCGACCGTGCAGGTGCCGCCGGCCGCCAGGCTGGTGCCGGTGCAGGTGTCACCGGTGATGGCGAACGCGGCCGCGCCGGTCAGCGTGTCGGTCAGCGCCCCGGTGGCCTGCCCGCCAGTGTTGGCCAGCGTGAACGTCTGCGAAACCGCTTGCCCGGTGCCGACCTGCCCGTAGTCGAACGGGGCGGGGGTGAACGACAACGCCGGAGCCGCCGCCGGGGTGACCGCCACCCAGGTCGGGCTGTCCTGGCCGCTGACGATGGTGTGCGGGCTGCTTCCGTCCGGGCTGGCCTGGGTCACGGTGCCGTCGTCTTTGCTGGCCCAGTACAGGTGGCTGGCGTCGGACGCTACCCCCCACGGTTCGTTCTGATCGCTGGCGATGGTGTGCGGGCTGGTCCCGTTCAGGCTGGCCTGGGTCACGGTGCCGTCGGTGCTGGCCCAGTACAAGTGGCTGGCGTCGACTGCCACCCCGTGCAGGTCATCCAGGCCGTCGACGATGGTCTGCGCGCCGGTGCCGTCCGGGCTGGCCTCGCTGATCGTGCCCAATCCCGACATTTGGTTGAGCCCGTCGTCGGCCCAGTAAACGTGGCTGGCGTCGGCCGCCACCCCGGCCGGGAGAGTCTGCCCGGTGACGATGACGTGCGGATTGCTACCGTCCAGGTTGGCGGCCCAGATCGTGCCGGCCCGGTCCCCGCCGCCACCTTCGTTGGCCCAGTAGATATGGCTGGGCGTGACGGCCAGGCCGGCCTGCCCGCGCTGGCTGGTGACGATGACGTGCGGGCTGCTGCCATCCAGGTTGGCTTCCCAGATCGTCCCGGCGGCACCGTCGGCCCAGTACAGGTTGCTGCTGTTCACCGCTATCCCCTCCGGGCTCACCTGGCCGGTGAGGATGGCGTGCGGGCTGGTGCCGTCGAGGTTGGCCGCCCAGATCTCGTCGGTGCTGACCCAGTAGATCTGCCCGGGGGCGCCGCCGAGGCCCCGTCCGCCGGTGAGGGCGTCAGCGGCGGTAGCGGCGTGCTGAGGGCCACCCTTGCTGGCTGCCGTCAGGCTGGCGGTGACGGTGCCGGCCCGGTGGGCGCGAACCGCACCGTGATCGTGCACCTCTTGCCCGGTGCCAGGCTGTGGCAGGCGTCGCCGGTGATGGTGAACGCGGCCGCGCCGGTCAGCGTCACCGCCAGCCTGCCGGTGGCCTGACCGCCGGTATTGGCCAGCGTGAACGTCTGCGAGGCCGCCCCGCCAGCGGCGACCTGCCCGTAGTTGTAGGGGGCGGGGCTGAACGCCAGTGCCGGCGGCCCCGGCTTGGCCGCCGCCGCCCCCGCAGCCGACCCGAGCGCCATCACCACGGCACCGGCCACTACCACGGCACGGCCGAACACGCTGCCCATCACAAACCCTCCGTCCCGGGCCACCGCGCGAAACCCCCGATAACCCACCCCGTCAACGGGAATGCTGACACGCCCCCGATACACCGTCAAGAACGCCCCGGGCGGTCAGCACAGCGCCCCACCACCGTCGGCCCCCCGGTCTACTGTCCAGCGGCGTCGAACACGGACGACGCACACAGCGGCAGATCCGGCCGGCGCCCGGCGCATAGCCACCCGACCCGTGCGCTTGACCAGAGATCATCAAGGCGGTGTCAGCCGCGCCGATCGGGCAGCAGCCCGGTGCGCGTTACGGCCGCACTCTTCTGCCGCCGACCGGGCGCTTGGGGTTCGGCAAGGACGACCGTCGTCAGCTGCCCGCTGACCGGGTCGCGCGGGCAATCTGTTGGCGACATAAGGTGAGCACAATGGTTGTGCGCCGAATCTCCGTCGCAGCGGCCGACGTTCCGATCTCCCACTCATGATCTCGATCACCCGGCCCGCACGCCAGCCGATCGGTACTGGCAGGTCGACCCGGAAGATGCCGGGGCTTTACTGTGCGTACGAACCTGCGGAGCTCTCAACGATCGGGCGCGGCTATGGAGGACCAGACAATCGTCGGTGCGGTCTCGGGGGAGTTCGTTACCGAGACGTTCGACTACGACGGTGGACGGCAGGTCACGGTGTACGTCCCGCCGGACCCGCCCGAGGCAGTCGTGTTCGCCGGTGACGGTCAGTTCATCTCGCAGTGGGGTAAGGTCCTCGAAACAGCCGACGTACCGTCCACGATGATCGTCGGTGTTCACGGGCTGGCCGACGAGACACCGCGGCTCCGCGAGTACTCACCGGCCTTTGCCCCGGAACGGTTCGCGGCACACGCGAGGTTCTTCGTCGAGGACGTCCGCCGGTGGACGGGGTCACGGTTTGGAGTTGTGCTGCCCGCGGGCCGCACCGCGGTGTGCGGAGTCTCGGCGGGCGGAGAGCTGGCGCTCGCCATTGGGCTTCGGCATCCAGACATCTACGGTGCGGTCTTCTGCGCCTCGCCGGGCGCGGGTTACCGACCGCCTGCGCTGATGCCGAGTTCGCTTCCGCGCGCGTACCTCGTCGCCGGCACACTGGAGCCGTTCTTCCTTGAGAACGCGACGAGGTGGGCGGCCGCGCTCCGTGATGCAGGTGCGGACGTCGTCATGAGCGAGCGCGTCGGATCGCACGGCGACGAGTTCTGGCGGCAAGAGTTCCCGCTGATGGTGGCGTGGGCGTTCGGACGATCTCGGTCGGCCGGATCGGTAACCGCGCCATCTGCATCCCGGCGAGTCTCGGGCCGCCGGCCCGCGCGCAACCCCGGCAATCCCGGTACGGGTGCGTGGGATCGTTCGGGTGTGCGCGTCCGGCCGGTGGTGAAGAACGCCGAGACCGTCGTTCACGCGGTGGCCGAGTCGCTGTGTCGGCCGCTGTCTTTGGACAGTGTGCTGGACGTCGACGTGTACCGGCTGCGCCCGGCGGATGGCGGTCCTGACCTCGTTGCGCGAGCCTTCGGCGCTAGTGTTGAGGCCGCGACGGTGAATGCTGCCGCTCGCGTTCTGACCGGTTTGGCGGGCACGCCGTTCCCCGCGGAGCGCTGCGCGAGCGACTGTCCGGTGCTGCCGCTCGGGGACGGCCGGCACCTGCTCGTCACCGAGTACGTCGAGTCGGCACCGGCTCCCGGTCCAGGCTTCATCTTGGCCTGGTGCGCCGGGCTGCTCGCTCGGCTGGCGACCCGATCCGCACGAGACCTACCGTCCGGCGGCGGCTGGCACCGGCTCGGCGTCACCCCGTCGCGCGAAATCGCCGAGGCGCTTCGCCTCGGCGGCCAGATCGGTCCTTCCGTCGGCGAGCTCGTCGACGCCCTAGCCGACGCCGACGACGGCACCGGTCTGCCCGAAGCGCTGATCCACGCCGACCTGACACCGCCGAACGCCGTCCCGCGTGGCGACCAGCCCCCGGTGATCATCGACTGGATCGGGGCGGGCCGCGGCCCGCGGGTGTGGCCGCTGGCCTTCCTGCTGTTCGCGGCGGGGCCGCGAGGTGCTCGCCGCGGTCTCGACCGCTACACCCGCTCGATCTCGCTGTCCGAGGAAGAACTGCTCCGGCTACCGGGGATGCTGATCACTCGACCGCTGGCTCTCGATCTATGGTCGGTCGCGCACGAACGCATGACCGTGCAGCAGTCGATCACACGCTGCCATGCGCACCGGGCCCGGGCCGTAGCGGTCGCTGCGGCTCTGCACGATCCCGGCGCGCCCGTGACGGTATCCACATCCACACGCAAAGTGTCTCGACAGCCAGCCACCGTCGCTGTTTCGTAAGCCGAACTCTCAACGGGAATCTTGCAGATACAAGGCCGTGCCCGCTTAGGAGCGTCCCGTATACCCGGCCCGGTGAAGATTCCCTGAGGGGTGCCGGTGCCCTATCCGGGACACCGTCTCCGCCGCATCAGCCCGTACAGAACGCCTGGATCCGGACCGGCACTTAAATCGATAAGACAGAGTGCCGGGCCGACCAGATCGGCGACTACGGCGTTGCTGAGCGGCGGGCCATGCAGGTCAATCTAGGTGGCCGCCTATGGGCGGGCCCAGTTGCGTGCCGAGCACTGATCAGGGATGGCGGATGCGCAGCAAGCCACGTTGCAGCAGAGTAACCGCCCCGGCGAGGCTCTCAGGCTCAGCCAGGTCGGCCACGTCGCCGATCGCTTTGATGACTGTGGCAGCGGACTGGTCGGCGAGGCGCAAGATCACGATGCCGGCGTGGCTGCCAGGTGGATAGGCGCGGATGTCGCCCAGGCCCACGTCTAGGGAGATCAGAACCCGCTCGGCTGCTGTCGATGCGGCGAGGATGTCGCGCTCGGGGCCGACCGGCTAGGTGCTCGCTGGGAACCGTGTCGACGTCGTGCCCGGCGGCAGCCAAGGACGCTGGCCGCAGAGACGGGCAGGTTCTCGTCCAGCTTGAACTTCACCGCGACTGCGGGATCGGCAGCAGTTCCTCGCGTGCCAGCGCGGCGCCGTACGCTGCGGTTGCGCGCACGCCTGCGGCGGTCACCGTCGGGTACTCAGCAGTTATCTGCTCGGTCGTCATGTCGGCGGCAATACAGTCCAAGATCACGCTGACCGGGACACGGGTACCGGCGATCACGGCCTGGCCGTGCATCACCGCCGGGTCCGCAGAGATCATCGCCATCTGTTCGCTGGTCACGGGCGCCGGGGCGTCTGGAAGAGGGGCGGGACGTAGCGCAGCATGAGGAGCGACCATGTGAGGTGGGTGAGCGCCGGGGCCAGGATGCCGCCGGAGGTGCGGCGCTGGAGGCCGAAGAGCACGCTGGTCGCGGTTCCTGCGAGCACGAGGGCGGGGTTCCGGGTCGCGGCGGTGGTGGCGGCGTACGCGAGGGTGGTCTTGGCGAGGGGGTATGAATTCTGCACCAGGGACCAGAGTGCGCCGCGGAAGAACAGTTCCTCGGCCACTGCGTTGGCGCACGCGGTGAGCAGCACGAGGGGCGCCGAGCCATCGTCCGCATAGCGCAGGACGCTGCCGATGGCGCGGTTGAGCGGGGGGATGTGCCGGGCGAGCTGGGCGGCGCCGTAGAAGAGCCCGAATGCGGCCGCACCGGTGAGCACGGGCATGACCACCACCGGGTGGCGTCGGCCGTCTTCCCGGCCCTGGGTCATGTTCAGCGGAAGGGGCCCGGAGCTGAGGGCGCCGGCGGCCCAGGTGCCGGCCAGGCCCATCGTCAAGAGGTAGAACTGGGGGGAGCCGGCTTGGGTGGATAGCGAGATCCCCAGCAGGCCCGCGCCGCCGATGCCGGTGGCGGTGACAACCCGCCGGCGCCGGGCGCGGACCGTCGCCGGCTCTGCGTGGGCCGCGGGGAAATGGCCGGGGAGCGGGGAGTCCTGCCGTGCGGACGTGCTGTGTTCCCGCCACCGGCTCGAATGGTCGGCGGTCATCGGCAGGCACGTTTCGCCCGGGCGCGCTCGGCGAGCGCTTTGCGCACGGCATCGTCGTAGGGCATGGGGTCGAACGGGATAAGGTCGCGGATCGACGGGTCCTGCACGACGACCTCGTTCGTCATCGAGTCCACAAGCGCCCGGCCGGTGGCTGTGTCGACGTCGGTGACCAGGGCCAGCCACAGGGAGGACAGCCGGGGGGTGAGCAGCGGCACCGGCAAGATCGGGAGCGGGCGGCCCTGGATGGCGGCGACGCGGCGCAGCATGGTGGCGTACTGCAGCACCTCGGGTCCCCCGGCCTCGAAGACCCGGCCCGCAGCCGCTGGCCGGGCCAGCACCCCGAGCAGGTAGCGCACGATGTCCTCGATGGCGATCGGCTGGGTGCGGGTGGTGACCCATCTGGGTGTGATCATGGCGGGTAGATGCTCGACGAGCTGGCGGGTCAGCTCCCAGGAAATGCCGCCGTGCCCGACGATGATCCCGGCCCGGATGACGGTCACCGGCACGCCGGCCGATCCGAGCAGCTTCTCGACCTCACGGCGGCTGCGCAGGTGCGCCGACAGCGCGTCCTTGTCGTCGCCGAGCCCTCCGAGGTAGATGATGCGCTGCAGCCCGGCCCGCGCCCCCGCCTGCCCGAATGCCGCCGCGGCGGCTGCGTCTTTGCGTTCGAAGTCCGCGTCAGCGAGCGAGTGCACGAGGTAGTAGGCCACCTGGCAGCCGGCCATCGCGGTGCCCAGGGTCGCGGGGTCGTGAACGTCTGCGTGGACGGGTGTACCGGCTCCGGCGTAGCCGGCGGGGTTGCGGGTCATGGCGACGACGTCGTGGCCGCCGCTGGCCAGCGCCGGGCAGAGCCGGCGGCCGACGAAACCGGACGCGCCGGCCACGAGCACTTTCACCGCGGCCACCGCGCCTGCCCGGCCTCGGTCACCGGGTCGCCCGCCAGCAGCTGGGCCCCCATCGCGGTCGCGATCTGCGCCGTGGCGCCGGCTCTGGCGAGGGCGAGCGGGGCGCGCCGGGCGAGTGAGCCGAGCTGCGGGCGGAGCGGCTCGAGGCTCTCCGGGACGGTGGCGGCTAGGACGACCAGGTCAGGACGCGGACGTTGCTGGCGAAATGCTCCATGGCGACGCTGGCCGTCCCGCCTTGCCAGCTCACCGGTGCGCAGCAGCGGGCGGTCCCCGGGAAACTCCATAAGAACACTATACATTCCTTTGACAGTAATTTGACAACCCCTTTCGGACGGGTTTAGCTTACCCCTGAACCAACTCTCGACAAGATCTAGACAAGCCAGCATCAGCGGGCGGAGGGAGTAGACATGCGAGGGTTCAGGTATCTGGCGGCAGCCACGGCGATCGCGGGCCTGCTGGCAGGCTCAGCCGTCACGGCGGCGTCAGCAGCAACGTCACAGCCCACGCGGGCCCAGGCCGCCGCCGGTGTGCACCTGCGGGGCGGAACCACCGCGGTCACCACGGCACCCGGCATCGCGTCGGCGCTGCTGAAAAACGGCATCGTGCCGCACGCGACCTGGCCCGGCAGCCAATCGGTGCGGTTCCTCAAGAGCGGCCCGGCGGTGCGGTTCGCGTTCCCGGTGACGGGTGGCCGGGTGACCCTGAGCCCGCTCGGCGGCACGATCGATCACCACGGCGGGATCTTGTTCTCCAACGTCAAGAACGGCAAGAAGATCGAGGTCAGCCAGTTCACCATCGACCTGACCCACGCTGACCTGACCGGGATCGTGAACGGCAACCCTAAGGCACGCGTGCCGCTGTTCCGCCTTGACCTGTCGCACGCCAAGCTCGCCGCAAGCAAGCACATCGTCACCGCCCGGGGAATCGGCCTCAAGCTCACCTCGACCGCAGCCAAGGCGCTCAACGCCGCGCTGGGAACCAAGCTGTTCTCCGCCGGAGTCAGGCTGGGTACCGCAAAGACACTTCTGCGGGTCTAGGGCCCGCATACGGATCGCCGCGGGCTGGTGCAGCGGATCGCCACGTGCGTTCGTGCAGCGCCAGCCCGCCGCCAGCCCGCCGCCGGCCTGCCGGTGTCAGCTATGACGCCGAGGTGCGGCTGGGTCCTGCTGCATGACGTCCGGCGGGTGGCGTGGGCCGCGCTAGCGGAGGCGATCCTGTGGGGCTGGCCATCGTCGTCTTTACACCTACACCGGGGCTCTGGGGACCGGGCCGATCTTGTGAGCCGACATCACCACGTTCGTACTGGTCGTGAGGGGTGGGCAGTGGCCGCACCTGCGGGTCATGCTCTCCAAGCAGATCAGTGTCCCGCCGGCGGTGGTTTTCTGTGCTCGGTCTGCTGGCCCTGCTGGTCCGGTCGTGCACGTCATCGTGACTGGTCTGCTGGCACCGTTTGCAACAGCCGGGGTGGCGTTTTGTCGCGGCCAGCTCGCGGCCAGCTCGTGGCCGGTTTCGGCAGGTGCAGGGCAGGGTCGGCTGCCCAGAAGCGGGAGGCGGCGCCAGCGAGGGTGTTCACCGGGGCCACTCAATATTCTCGGCCTCGGTGACCGGGTCGCCGGTCAGCCGCCGGGCTCCCACGGCGGCCGCGAGTTCTGGCGTGGCGCCGGCTCGGCCAGGGCGAGCGGAGCGCGCTGGGCGAGCGCGGTGAGCGGGGGAGCGTGGGGCTCGAGGGTCTCGGGCAGGGTCGCGGCCAGGACGACGAGGTCCGGGCGCCTTGCGTCGACCGTCTGCGCCAGCTCCTGGACCGGGGTGCTCGTCCCGAGATAGTCGATCCGCCACCCGCTGCGGCCGAGCACGATGCCGAAGACCATCAGCGCCAGGTCGTGAAGCTCACCGGGGGGGCAGGCCAGGACGGCGCGGGGGCCGTGCCCTGTCCCCCAGCCCCGGGCCAGCCCGGCGAGCCGCCCGCGGATGATGTTGCTGGCGAAGTGCTCCTGGGCGATGCTGGCCGTTCCCCGCTCCCAGCGCTCCCCGAGTTCGGTGAGATACGGCACCACTACGTCGCGGAGCACCGTGGCCAGGGAGAGGTCGGACATGAGCCGGTCAAGGGCTGCCTGCGCGGCTGGCTCGTCGAAGGCGTCGAGGGCCTGCCGGAGGGCTCCGGACAGCTCACTCTCCGCCGGCGGGGCGCGGTGCGGCCCGGCGGCCCGGCCGAGGTCCGCCCCGGCCCCGCTGTCCTCCCCGAGTACCGCTTGTGCCGCCTCGGCGGCCGACAGCCCGCGGGCGAGGTGGGCCTGCATCCGGCGGACCCGCAGCGCGTCCGCCTCGGAGTACAACCGGAAGCCGCCCGCTGAGCGCACCGGCTGGAGGAGGCCGTAGCGGCTCTCCCACGCCCGCAGGACGTGGTCGCTCACGCCGAGGCGCCGGCTCAGCTCACCGATCCGCAGCTCCGGCGAGCCGTCGGGAAGGTCCATGGCAGCACTCTACAGTATTTCGACAAACATTTGACAAGGCTGGCCGCGAAAGCTAGCGTCATATCTAGACAAACACTAGACGGAAGTTGACATTATGGACTCCCACGCCACGGCGACCGCCATCGGCTCCGCCCCCCGGGAGCACGGCGCAGCCGCGGACGCGCGGCAGCCGTCCGTGGCCGTGATCGGCGCAGGCGTCTCCGGACTCACCGCGGCCTACCTTCTCTCCCGCACCCACGACGTCACCCTTTTCGAGGCGGAGGACCGGCTCGGTGGCCACGCGCACACCCACGACGTCACCGACTCCGATGGCCGACAGCATGCCGTCGACAGCGGGTTCATCGTCCACAACGACGTGACCTACCCCTGGCTGCGCAAGCTCTTCGGCGAGCTAGACGTCGAGGTGCGTCCCACCGAGATGAGCATGAGCGTCCGCTGCGAGGGGTGCGGGCTTGAATATGCCGGCGGCCGCGGGCTGCGCGGCGTATTCGCCCAGCCGCGCCGCCTCATCGACCCTCGGTTCGCCCGGATGCTGTGGCAGGTCAGGCGATTCCACCGGCGCGCCTTGGCCTTCCTGCGCACGACAGACGACGAGAACCTCACGACCTACGGCGAGTTCCTGGAGCGGGAGGGGTTCAGCCGCTACTTCATCGCCCACTACGCCGTTCCGGTCGTCTCGTGCGTGTGGTCCGCCGGGCGGGAGACGACGCTGGTCTACCCGGCGCGCTACCTCTTCCGGTTCCTCGACCACCACGGCATGCTCCGGGTCGGCGGGTCACCCACGTGGTACAGCGTCGCCGGCGGGTCACGGGTCTACGTCGAGCGGCTCGCCGGGCTGCTAACGGACGTGCGCGCGGCCCAGGCCGTCACCGACGTCACCCGGCGCGAGCATGGCGTCGAGATCCGGGACGTGACAGGGCAGGTCACACGCGTGGACCGCGTCGTCATCGCGACCCACGCCGACCAGGCCCTCGGCCTGCTCACCGACCCGAGCGACGCGGAGGTCGCCACCCTCAAGCAGTTCGGCTACTCGAGCAACGTCACCGTCCTGCACACCGACAGCTCGGTCTTGCCGGAGGCACGGAATGCCCGTGCGTCGTGGAACTACCGGATGACGTCCTGCGACCGGCACGGCCAGCCCGTCGTGGTGAGCTACTGGATGAACCGGCTCCAGGGGCACCGATCGCCGGAGGCCTTCCTCGTCACGCTCAACGACCGGGACCGCCTCGACCCGGAATCCATCGTGGCGACGATGGAATACCAGCACCCGATCTACACGCCGGAAGCGGTCCGCGCGCAGGCCCGGATGAGCAGCCTGGCCACCGACCGCACCGTCTATGCGGGTGCCTACCACGGCTGGGGATTCCACGAGGACGGATGCCGCTCCGGCGTGGCGGCGGCACGGCACTTCGGGGTGACCTGGTGAGCACGGCCACCGTCCTGCCGATGTGGCCCGCGCCCGTATTTCCCGCGCTGCCCCAGCTTCCGGCCCTGGTCGTCGGCCAGGTCACCCACCGGCGCCCCGGACCGGTGCGGCACGCCTTCCGGCACCGGATCTACCAGTGGCTGGTTGACCTGGACGACCTGCCGCGCCAGCCCTGGTACCTCAGGGCCTTCGCGCACTTCAGCAGCGCAGACCACCTCGGCGACCCGCGGCTGCCGATCAAGCGCAACGTCGAGAGCTACCTGGCCCGCAACGGCATCCGGCTCGGCGAGCGCGGACGAGTACTAATGCTCGCGGGCGCCCGGGTCCTGGGCCACGTGTTCGACCCGCTGTCGGTCTTCTGGTGCTACGCCGCTGACGGCGCCCTGAGCTGCGTGGTCGCCGAGGTCCACAACACCTACGGCGAACGGCACGCCTACCTGCTGCGACCCGACGAGGCCGGAGCCGCCGTGACGGACAAGGCCTTCTACGTCTCCCCGTTCTTCGACGTCAGCGGCAGCTACGCACTGCGGTTCACGCTGCGGCCGGACCTGGTCTCCGCGACCGTCACGCTGCGCCGCCAGGGCGAGGTGGCGTTCACCGCGACCTTCCGGGGCCGGCCGGAACCCGCGACGCGCCAGGCGCTGGCCCGCCAGCTGATACGCCAGCCCCTCATGACCCAGCGAGTCTCGGCCCTGATCCGGGTGCACGGCATCTGGCTCTGGCTGCACCGCCTGCCCATCCGCTCCCGACCACATCACACCCGACAGCAAGGTGTCTGACCATGACCATGACCGTCTCCGCCTCCGTAAGGCGACCCGCGGCAGCCGAAGCACCACAGGCGCCGCTCAGAGCCGCCATCGCGCGGATGATCTTCGAGCATGCCGTACAGCGGGTCCCCGTCCGCGTGACCTACCCCGACGGGCTCGTGCTCGGCGACGGCTCGGAGCCCTCGCCCGGGTTCGAGCTGCTTCGTCCCGCTGCGTTCTTCGCACGACTCGGCCGGGACGCCAAGATCGGCTTCGGCGAGGCGTACATGGCCGGCGACTGGCGAGCCCGGCCCGGCACCGACCTGGCTGACTTGCTGACGCCGTTTGCCGAGCGGCTGACCACCCTGGTCCCGGCGCCGCTGCAGAAGCTGCGGACACTCGCGGAAAAGCATGTCCCGCATAACCAGGAGAACACCCTTGACGGCGCGCGCAGCAACATCGCCGCCCACTACGACCTGAGCAACGACCTCTTCGCGTCTTTCCTGGACCAGACGATGACGTATTCCTCGGCGTGGTTCGACGAGAGCGAGCCCACGGCGACCGCGACCCGGCTCGAGGAGGCACAGCTGCGCAAGATCGACGGGATCCTCGACCTCGCCGGGGTGCGCACCGGCACCCGGCTGCTGGAGATCGGCACCGGGTGGGGCACACTCGCCATCCGCGCAGCGCAACGAGGAGCCCAAGTGACCACGGTCACGCTCTCCCGGGAGCAGCTGGAACTCGCCCGCGAACGGGCCGCCGCCGCCGGTACAGCCAGCCGCGTGGACGCGCGGCTGCAGGACTACCGCCAGGTTGAAGGCGAATACGACGCCATCGTCAGCGTCGAGATGATCGAGGCCGTGGGCGAAGCCTACTGGCCGGTTTACTTCGCCACCCTGAACCGCCTGCTGGCGCCCGGCGGGAAGGTGAGCATCCAGACCATCACTATGGCTCATGATCGGCTCCTCGCCACCCGGCGGAGCTTTAGCTGGATCCAGAAGTACATTTTCCCTGGCGGTATCATCCCGTCGCTGCGGGCGATCGATGAAACCCTGGCGACGCATACCACCCTGCGGGTCACCCTGCGGCGTGAACTCCGGGCGCACTACGCCCGGACCCTGCACCTGTGGCGGGAGCGCTTCCTCGGCCAGTGGCCCCGCATCCATGCTCAGGGCTTCGACGAGACCTTCCGCCGGATGTGGGAGTTCTACCTTGCCTACGCCGAGGCGGGCTTCCGCAGCGGTTACCTCGGCGTGAGCCAGCTCCAGCTGACCCGGGAGCCAACATGCAACTGAACGGCAAAGTCGCCTGGGTCATCGGCGCATCAAGCGGCATCGGCGCAGCGGTCGCCCGGGAACTCGCATCCCGCGGAGGCACCGTCGCGATCTCTGCTCGCCGCGGCGAACTGCTCCGGGAGGTTTCAGGCGGGCATATGCTCGTCGTTCCGCTCGACATCACCGACGCTGCTTCGGTCGCGGCCGCGGCCGTACGGATACGCGAAGAACTCGGACCCATCGACCTTGCCGTGCTGTCCGCCGGCTACTGGAAGCAGATGGACCCGGCCGCCTGGGACACCGAGGAGTTCGACCAGCACCTCCGGATCAACCTCGCCGGGATGAGCAACTCCATCGCGGCCGTGCTGCCCGGCATGCTGCGGCGCCGGCACGGCGTCATCGCCGGCGTCGCGTCCGTCGCTGGATACCGCGGGCTGGCCGGTTCCGAAGCCTACGGCGCGACCAAGGCGGCACAGATCAACCTGCTCGAGTCCCTGCGCGTCCACATCGCCCGCACCGGGGTGCACGTGACCACGATCTGCCCCGGCTTCGTCCGCACCGACCTCACCGCCGGTAACTCCTTCCCCATGCCCTTCATCATCAACGCCGGCCAGGCCGCACGATCCATCTGCGACGGACTAGAGCGTGACCGCACCGAGATCACCTTCCCCACCCCGATGGCCCTGCTGATGAAAACCGCGCGCCTCGTCCCCGCCCGCGCCTGGACGGCCCTGTGGGCTCGCACCTCACTCGCCTGAACCCCCCGCCCCGGCCGAACACCCCGACCGAGACCACCGGAAGCAAAGGACACCATGAAACTGCTCAAGACCGTCGTCGCCGACAAGCCGCTGGAAGCGGTGTTCGGCTACCTCTCCGACTTCACCACGACTACTGACTGGGACCCGGGCACGGTGACCACAGTGCGCCGGCACGGCAACGGCGGAGTCGGCACCACCTACCTCAACACCTCAACATTTCTCGGCCGGACGACCCAGCTGACCTACGTCGTCGATGAACTGGTGGACCAGCAACTCATTCAGCTTCGCGGGGAGAACAGGACCGTCATCGCCGTTGACACCCTGACCTTCCGGCCCGTGGCGTCCGGAACCGAAGTAACCTACGCCGCCGAGTTCACCTTCAAAGGCCTATCCCGCATCGCCGCCCCGCTGCTCAAGCCCGCGCTCGAACGCCTCGGCAACGAAGCCGAAGCCGGCATGCGCAAGGCGCTAAACCAACTCTGACCAAGGTAGTTCCGAACTCGCCGCCCGCCTCGTCCACGCCGCCGGTCAACGGCCAGGTCCGGACCACCCGGCATCGGTGCATGAGGCACCCTCGTCAGGGTCATCATGGCTGCGTGGTGATCACGCGGCCCGGCTTCGCCTACGCTCACCGGCAACGCTCAACAATCGTCACCGCGCCATTATGTGGGGTGATCCTCGATCAACCTCCCTCCCGGCTGGGGACGGCGGTGTAGATCGTGCGCAGCTGCGGCGGCGACCGCGGCGGCGTCGCGGCGGGCGACGGGCCGCAGCGCATTTCTGATCAGGTGGACGACGCATCTTTGCACGACGGTGGCGGGGAACGCGGCGGAGATGGCGTCCTCGAACCCGGCCAGCCCGTCGCAGCAGGCGATGAGGATGTCATGGACGCCGCGGTTGCGCAGGTCGGCGGTGACGGAGGCCCAGAAGCGGGAGCTCTCGCCGGCGGTGGCCGATTCGGGCGGGGTCTTCGCCAGCCAGATGCCCAGCACGTGCTTTTCCCCGTCGCCGTCGATACCGATGGCGATGTAGGCGGGCTTGCTCTGCACGACGTGGTTGTCGCGGACCTTGACCATGATGGCGTCCAGGAACACGACAGCGTAAACGGGATCGAGCGGCCGGTCCTGCCAGGCGCGGACCTCGTCCAGCACCTGGTCGGTGATCCGCGAGACCTGCTCGGGCGAGAGCTCGGTGCCATACACCTGCTCGTAGGTGGTGCAGGATGTCGCGCACCGTCATGCCGTGCGCGTACAGGCTGATGATCATGTCGTCCAGGCCGCCGGAGACCCGCCCGGACCGCTTGGGCATCAGCACCGGCTCGAACATCCCGGCCCGGTCCCGCGGCACCTCGAGCGCGCACCGGCCCGATCCCGGTCTGCACCTGCTTGCTGATCCGGCCGTTGCGCGAATTGCCGGAATTATGGCCGGACGCGTCACGCCGTTCATAGCCCAGGTGCGCGGTCAGCTCGGCATCAAGCGCCCGCTCCAGCACCGCCTTGACCAGCTCGCCCAGCATGCGAGCCCTCACCGGTCAGCCGCAGGCCCCCGGCCTCGTCCCGCGAGCGCTCTAGCAGCGCGTCCAGCAGCCGCTCATCGATCAGCTCGCGCAGCGGGGCCAGCCCCCGCCCGGCCGAGAGGGGATTTTTCCGCGCCGTAGGGAGCAGGCCTCTCCCAAAAGCGCTCCGCTTCCGCAGTGCGCGCTAGCCCGGCCGGGTCATAATGACCGTTCGGGTGTGGCACAGATGATCGTGCCGGCCCACGGACCTGGCGCCACATCGGCGGCTCCGGCGCGTCAAGCGCGAGGTCGCCTATCGCGGAGCGTGATCGCGGGGCGAGACGGTCGAGTTCTGTTTGGGCTGGGGTTCCAGCGATCACAGGCGGGGCCGAGCTGGCGCGGGCGGTCGTTCGCGATCCGCGGCCAGGAACGCGCGAGTGCAGGGTCAGGTCCTCGAAGCCCGGTCGTGGTCAGCGAGGGTTAGCGGTAAGGACCTCGCCGTCAGACTTCGTTTTCCGGCCATAGCCGGATGCTGCGCTGTGCCGCGTCGAGGATGAGCTGTGCGTCGATGCGAGCCCGGGATTCGGCAATGCCGAACGCCGGCCACTCGCAGACGAATTCCAGCGGCCCGGCGGGCGGCAGGGGCCAGGTCCACCACCGGGAGATGAAAGAGTGCGGTCCGCCGCCGCCGGCGAAGGGGTAAAGCACTGGCCCGGCTGGCTGGGCATCGTGGCCCGGCCGCCGCCACCGGGGCTCCCGGCGGCCTTGCCGCCGTCGGAGAACTGCAGGCCGAACCGGAAGGATCGCCGGGACGCGGCTAGGTCACGCGGCCCGCCGGGCAGGTGCTCCTCGGGGTGGCCGGCGCCGGGCCGGATCCGCGCGGTCAAGAAGATCTCGATCCCGGCGGAGAAGGCGGACAGCCCGGTGACCGCCACGGCGACCTGGTCGGTCCGCCCCAGCAGCAGGGTGTCGGCCGGGACAATGCCGGGAAATTCCGCTTCCGGCGGCTCCCATGGATGATGCCTGCGCGGAGGCGCCGGCTCGGAGGCCGGCAGGTCGTCAAAGAATCCCATCCAGCTAGCCTCGACCGGCCGCCGCGTTGCCGCAAGCGAATAACCCCGCGCCGGGGGCGCCCGCCTAGTAGCCCATACCCTGTCCGCGTGCCGTCAGCGCGCGGCTTCTGTCACACCGTCATTTGAGGCTCCCCTGCCGGTCCCGTGGGTGGCTGGGATCGGGGCGTGGTCCGGATGCACCCCGCTGCCGTCGAGGGGCGTCTTTGCGGCGGGGCTGAGCCGGGCGTGGCAGGCCCTGCGCGCGCTGTGCTCGGGCGGGACAAGCGAGATCATCCCGGTTCGCCTGGATCATGGGCACCTAACCGCCCCGCCCAGCCTGGAGCTGGCCGTTCCGGACGGCAACCGACCCCCAGGCATGATGCTGTCAAAGGCTCGGTGAACGAGTCCCGCCAGGTGTTGCCCCTCCCCGGGCCCGGCGGGACGATGCGAACAGCCCGGGAATCCGAACGTTCATCTGTTTTGTCCGGCTACCTGGCTGGACCTGGTCTCCGCGGGCCTGACGCGAGGAGGCGGCATGGTCGATACCTCCAGCACCCGGGCGTACAACAGCTGGTGGCAAGCCCGCTCGGATGCCTGGTCCCGGCTGGATGAAGCGAGCAGCGAGCTGGCGGGCGCCGTCGTGTCCGGCGAGCCCGGCCGACGGCCTGATCGACGCGACGTCCAGCCTGCTCGATGCCCTCGCCCCCGTGGAGCAGTTCTGGGCGTTTCCCGGCCCGCAGGCCCACCAGCACGTCCGGGAGCTGTTCGCGTCGGGCAGCTACCCGCGGTTCGCCGCGCTGGTGGCCCGGATCAGCCGGGCGCTGATCACGGAGTCCTACCGGGCCGGCGACGGGTGGTCGCTCACGCAGGCCACCGAGGATGAGGCTGAGCCCGAGGGGCCGGGCGCGGAGCACGGCGTTACGCGGGCCTTCGGGGGGCAGGCTGCGGGCGGACCGGCCGCCGGGGCGCGGCCGTACTTCGAGGTGCTGGTGGTCGAGACGCTGACCCAGGCGCAGGAGCGCGCCCTGCGCGAGGAGGTGCGCAGCTGGCGCCGGCCCAGTGACCATTTCGTCTACGAGCTGGTCGTCGTGGCCAGCGCGCGAGGAAGCCCTCCTCGCTGCGCGGCTGAACGGGAACCTGCAGGCCTGCGTGATCCGCCGCCGCTTCGCCGCCGCGGCGGCGCGCGACCTGTCTCCCCTGGCACACTTCGCCGACCCCCGCATCGCCGGCGACCTGGCCGGCCAGCCCCGAGACGAGCGCGCCCAGAACCTGGCGCGCCGGCTGGCCCTGATGCGGCCCGAACTCGACCTGTACCTGATGACGGAGATTGCCGTCGAGGACACCGCCGGGCATGTCAGTCATCACTTCCGCCGGGTCTTCCACGCGCTGGAAGGCATCCTGGAGGTGCACCTGAGCATCCTGGCCGGGGTAGCGGCCCGGTACCGCACGCCGTTCTTCGAGGCGTTGCGGCACTACAGCCACCGCCCGACCGGGGTGTTCCACGCGCTGCCGATCTCGCAAGGCAACTCCATCGTCGGCTCGCACTGGATCAGTGACATGATTGGCTTCTACGGCCTGGACATCTTCCTGGCCGAGACCTCGGCCACAGGCGGCGGCCTGGACTCGCTGCTCGAGCCCACCGGGCCGTTGCGTCAGGCGCAGCAACTGGCGGCCGAGACGTTCGGCGCGCGGCGGACGTTCTTCGTCACGAACGGCACGTCCACGGCTAACAAGATCGTCGCGCAGGCCCTTATCGCCCCCGGCGACATCGTGCTGGTGGACCGCAACTGCCACCAGTCCCACCACTACGGCCTGATGCTGGCCGGGGCGCATGTCTCCTACCTGGACGCCTACCCGCTGCACCAGTACTCGATGTACGGCGGCGTGCCGTTGCGCGAGATCAAGTCCAGGCTGCTGGCCCTGCGCGCGGCGGGCAAGCTGGACCGGGTCAAGATGCTGATGCTCACCAACTGCACGTTCGACGGCATCGTCTACGACGTGCAGCGGGTGATGGAGGAATGCCTGGCGATCAAGCCCGACCTGGTGTTCCTCTGGGACGAGGCCTGGTTCGCCTTCGCCCGCTTGCACCCCGTCTACCGGCCGCGGACCGCCATGCGCGCCGCCCGCACGCTGGCCGAGCGGCTGCGGCGACCCGGAGTACCGCGCCAGCTACGAGGCCAGCGCGAGCCCAGCTGGCCAACGACGACGAGTTCCTGCTGGCCAGCCGGCTGCTGCCCGGACCCGGCCCGGGCCCGGGTCCGGGTGTACGCCACCCAGTCGACGCACAAGACACTGACGTCACTGCGGCAGGGCTCGATGATCCACGTGCACGACCAGGACTTCGCGCAGAAAGTGGAGGCCAGCTTCCACGAGGCCTACATGACGCACACGTCGACGTCGCCGAACTACCAGATCCTGGCCTCACTCGACCTCGGCCGCCGGCAGGCGGCGCTGGAGGGCTTCGAGCTGGTCAGCAAGCAGCTCGAAGTCGCGATGCGGCTGCGCGACGCCATCGACAATCACTCGCTGCTGGCCAAGTACATGCACTGCCTGTCCACCGCCGAGCTGATTCCCGAGCGAGTTCCGCGCCGTCCGGCATCGACCAGCCGCTGCGCAGCGGGCTGGACAGCATGGCGCAAGCCTGGGAGCAGGACGAGTTCGTGCTGGACCCGTCGCGGATCAGCCTGTACATCGGCGCCGACCGGGATCGACGGCGCGACGTTCAAGCGCGCGCAGCTGATGGACAAGTTCGGCATCCAGATCAACAAGACGTCGCGCAACACGGTGCTGTTCATGACGAACATCGGTACGACCCGCAGCGCGGTGGCCTATCTCATCGAGGTCCTGGTCAAGATCGCCCGTGACCTGGACGAAGCGCCGGTGGAGATGAGTCCCGCACAGCAGTCCGCGCACGCCCGCGCGGTGCGAAAGAGACCAGCCCGTGCGCGCCGCTGCCGGACTTCAGCGGATTCCATCCGGCCTTCCTGGACCAGGGGGACCCCGCGGACCACGATCGCCCGACACCCGAGGGTGACGTGCGGCGGGCCTTCTTTCTATCCTATGAGGACAGCCACTGCGAGTACCTGCAGGCCAGCGAGGTAGAGCAGCGGGTGGAAGTCGGGCCAGGCCGTGGTCTCCGCGACCTTCGTGACCCCCTACCCGCCCGGCTTCCCGGTCCTCGTGCCTGGCCAGCTGTTCAGCGAGCAGATCCTCGAGTTCATGCGCAGCCTGGACACCCCCGAGGTGCACGGCTACGACCGGGAAGGCCGGCTACCGGGTCTACACCAGCAAGGCCCTCGAGATGGCCGCGGCGCAGCGCGCCTGGGCCGCGCCGGTCACCTCCGGGGGCTTCCCCGGGCCGCTGCGGCCCGGACCCGCCGAGGGGAGGATGCGGTCGGTCAGCTCGACGTGACGTGCGGTCAGCAGAGTGCCCAGGTCGGCGAGCGGTCGCGGCTCATCAAAGGCTCGGCTGGACGGGCTCGCCGATGAGGGGCACGATGAGCGCATCGAGGCAGAGGATCTGGCTGCGCGGGAACTCGGCCGGCGGCCCAGCTCGCGCAGCGCTATCCGGGTGTGGTAGCCGACGACAGCGCCGGGCCGGGGCCGCCGCAGGGCCGTAAGCTCGGCGACCAGGTCAGCGGTGGCGTGCCGAGTGAACCGGGCGTGCAGGTCGTCGGGCTGGTCACGATCAGGGCGCGGACTTGTTGATCGCTTGGTGACCAGCAGCGCCCGGCGGCTCCTTGAAGTGCTCCGGCCAGTTCTGATGGCTGCCGCACCGATCGGGCACCGCCGTCAGCGGACTGCCGACGTGCGCGCCAAGCTTCCTTCGCCGGGCCGTATGGCGCGATGCAGCCAGGTCATGCGAGGTGCGCGACTAGGAAGAAGAGCACGGCGGCGCCGAGTGCCCAGCCAAGAGACCTGCGAGCGTCATGGTAGAACGCTCCTCGCAGTCCGGGCAATGTCGCCCGCCTCAGCCGCCAGAAATCCCACGCATCACGGGCGCTGAGAAACCGGCGGGCCGCGAAGCCAGCGAACACGCCGCACACTATAGCTAGAACGATCATGTCATCTCCCTAATGTTCCTGGGCCCCGGGGGATCAGTCCAAGTCGCGAAACCAACACCAGGACTTAACCGGCTTGTGCCCGTGGCCCGCGGCTTTGTGGGGCTCCCGCCGTCGGCTGTGGCCGCCAGCCGCGCCCTGCAGCCCTGGGTCTTGCAGCCCACGCTGCCCAGCATGACGCCCCGGGCCGGGGACACGAAGCTGGGCGAGGCCGGGCTGGAGGGCCGGCGGGCACTGTCGTCGGCGACCCCGTCGCCCCGGAGGCGGGTGCAGCCGCCGCGCCGGCGGCGCGGCTCGGCGCCGGCCTGGCTTAATGCGTCAGCGCCCCCGCCCGCCGGGACACCACCTAAAACGCGAGTGGAATGCGCACGCATCGGAAGATCTCCTTCTTCCCCGCGCCCGCGAGGACATGATCTTGCACGGGCGGTCATCACACGACCGGTTCAGCAGCCGCCATTTCTCACGACACTCAGCGCGACGCGGGGTTACGAGCCAGTGCTAACGGCCCGGCAAAACAGGGACCTTAGGCCCGGCCGGCCATCAGCCGCCGGTCGGGCATGCGCACCGGCTCGCCGGCGCGGCGCGGCCGGAAGCGGCCGCTCGGCTCCACCCGCATCACAACGCCGGAAGACGTACAGGAGGGCCACATCCGGGCGCGGGACTGGCTTCGGCGGCAGGCCAGGACCACCGCCAGCGGCCATGCCGCTTGCGCCCCGGCCAGGATCCGCTCGGCCAGGGCGATAAAGCCAATCGCCGCCCAGAAGGTATGCGGCAGCGATCCGCCGCCCCCGGCAGGCTCAGGGTTCGCCGCGACCAGCCCTGCGGTCGCAGGGCCGGACGACCGTCATCGCGACATGAGAGTAAGCGGACAGAGGTTCAATCAGCCGAAGCTGTGGGTCTTTCCGAGGAGGCGGACGAGCCCAGGGCCGCCACTGCGCTGCCCAGTGGCTACCGGGGCGCATCACCCATGCGGTACTGGTGGGTGCACTCGTCCAGCTCGTGTTTCAGGTCGTCATCGAGCGTGAATTCGGCGGAGGCCAGGCTGGAGTCGAGTTGCTCGGGGCGGCTCGCCCCGATGATGGGTGCCGTGATCGCCTTGTTCGCCAGTACCCACGCGACGGAGAGGGTCACGAGGCTCACTCCAGCATCCTGCGCCAGCTGGCGGAGCACGTCGACCGTGTCGAACTCGCGATCGTGCCAATAGCGGTCCTGGTACGCCCCCGCGGCGCTACCGAGGGCGAAGCGGGTGCCTTCTGGAGGCGGCGCAGTCCGGGAGTGCTTGCCTGACAGCAGCCCGCCAGCGAGTGGGTTGTAGGGAATGACGCCGACACCTTCCTCACCGCAGAACGGGAGCATCTCCCGCTCGATCTGGCGGAAGAGCAGGTTATAGCGGGGCTGGACGGAGTCGAAGCGGGCCAAGTGCAGCGTCTCGCTTCGGCCGATGGCGCGCACCAGCTGATAGGTCAGGAAGTTCGAGCAGCCGACGTAGCGAACCTTCCCCTGATGGACAAGGTCGTCGAGGGCACCCAGCGTCTCGTCGATCGGCGTCGCCGGGTCATATCCGTGAAGCTGGTAGAGGTCGATGTAGTCGGTGTGCAAACGTCGCAGGGAGGCCTCGACAGCGGCAAGGATGTGCTTGCGGGAGTTACCGGCGTCGAAGGGCGCCGGCCCCGTCGGAGCGAAGCACTTGGTGGCAACGATGAAACGGTCCCGCTTCCCCTGTAGCCAGCGGCCGAGGATCTCCTCGGTAACCCCGCGGGTGGTGAGATCCCCGCCCAGCGGGTAGGCATCGGAGGTGTCGAGGAAGTCAATACCGCCCTCGGCCGCCCGGTCGAGCATGGCGACAGCGGTGGGCTCGTCGCGCTGCAGCCCGAAGGTCATCGTCCCGAGGCACAGCTTCGAAACCTGGAGGCCGGTCCGGCCGAGTCGGATGTGTTCCATGGCCGCAAGTTACCGGCCCGTTCTGGGGACGGGGGCCTTTGCGCCTTCCGAGAAGGTCCCCTCATGGCACTCTTCTCGGCAAAGTCGGACGTTTCTGGCATCGCCAGCACAGTAGGGCGGCCGCAAGGCGGGCTGTGCCGCGGCGAGTTCGCGTGATGTATTGGCTGTCTGTCGCCGCGGCAGGACCGTCGTGGTTCCAGGCCGGTTACCCTCGCCTCGCGAGGCTGCCAGAGCGCGGCGAGCCCGGTGCTGGGGAGCGCTGGGCAGGCGTGTGCTGGCTAGCGGTCTGGGTAGCGGTCTGGGTAGCGGCTAGTCACGCCGCGTTAGCGCAGGTGGCGGGCTCTGCCTGGTGGCGCATCAGTTCTTGCGGCCTACGCCGCCCCACAGTCCGGCCGGGCTGTTGGCCTCGTGCTCCGACGCGGGCCGCCATTGCTGAACTCGCACCAGCCCTGGCTCGACCAGTTCCAGGCCGTCGAAGAAACGCGTGACCTGAGCCCGGTCGCGCATGGTCACCTTTTCCGCCATCGTCTGGTTCAGCCGCTCGGCCAGCTTGCCCTGCGCCTCCGCGTCGATGTCCGAAGCCGGGTGGGACAGTGCCAGGTGGCTGCCCGGAGGCAGGGCGTCGAGCAGCGTCGCCACGATGGCGTAGGGGTTCTCCGCATTGTCCACGTGCTGCAGGATCGCCATGAGCATGACTGCCACCGGGCGGGAGAAGTCCAGCGTCTGGGCCGCTGCAGTCAGGATCCGCCCGGTGTCTCGGAGGTCGGCGTCCAGGTAGCTGGTGACCCCGTGCGGGCCGCTGGTCAGCAGCGCGCGGGCGTGGGTGAGCACGACCGGGTCGTTGTCCACGTACACCACCCGGCTTTCTGGTGCCACGGACTGGGCGACCTCGTGGGTGTTGTTCGCGGCCGGGATGCCCGTGCCGATGTCCAGGAACTGCCCGATGCCCGCCTCGCCGGCCAGGTAGCGCACCACGCGGCCGAGGAAGGCCCGGTTGGCTCGAACCGAGAAGACGATGTCCGGGTAGGCGGCGATCGCCGCCTCGGCGGCCGCCCGGTCGGCGGCAAAGTTGTCCTTACCGCCCAGCCAGTAGTCATACACCCGCGCGATATGCGCCACGCTAGTGTCAAAGGACGCGCGCTCCGCGCCGCTGACGGCAACGTCATCCGGCCATCCGCCGGTTCCCTGCCTGCCTTCGCTGTCCAACACGTGCGCCTTTCTCGCGGATCACCGGCAAGGCGATGCGCAGGACGACCCCCGCCATTGACCACGTCGCGCGACGAGCCTACGCCGCCGCGGGCCACCCGCCGCAGCCGCGCAAGCCACCAGGTCCTCCCGGAGGAAGGCATCGCTGCCGCAGCTGCCCCCGGCAGCACCTGAAACTGTGGCGAGCTGAAGACCCCCGAAGCGCAAAAGACACGCATCACCAGCCCCATTCACTCGCCCGACAGCAAACGCCTGGTTCACCTGGCCCCTGGCCGCGCCGAATAGGTGCATATGAGCCGGCAAGCCGCGCATCCCAGTCCGGGACAAATCCGGCAAATAATCGGCAGGTACGGGCTCAGCGTTTCGACGGCCTGCGGTCTCGTAACGTTGCGTCCTCGTGAGCTGTGTGCTGGCTTGCGATGGAAGATTCGGCGGTTCTCGCCGGGTCCTGTCGACCACGGTGTCCTGCCGGTTGGGACGAGCTACCGCTGAGCGAGAGCAACCGGGGGACCGCGGCTTCCGGCGCTGGCGGCACTGCGTGGATGATCTTGGTCGCCCGGTCTTCGTTGTGGTCACGCGACACGCGCCGGGCGCCGAGCCGGACCCAGACCAGCAGATCATCGGCGGGCAGGCGCTCTAGTCGCTCAGCCGACACGACCAGGCCTTGGCGCTCGGCAGCACCGGGGAACTGGCGCTGGATTTGCCTGCCATGTTGTCCCTGGCCGTGGGGCGGGACCTCCCCGGCATGACCGGGCGGGCTCCGCTTCACTATCACTTTTATGCGCCCGGGAGTGCCGGCGACCGGGGTAATCCTGTGGGCGCTTCTGTGGGCCGGCATGCGTGGTGATCACACCGGCCATCGGCCACCGTGGAACCTGTCGGCGGCCGGAGCTTTCCGGTCAGTTCCGAGCGGACAGGAGATGTCCATGCTCGCGTCTCTTCCCGCCACGGACCCATCCGCAGGCGGCAGCACGAATGATGAATGCCCTCACCAGCCGAATGGAAGGAGGCGTACCGGTAGAACCGCGGGTCACCCGCTGACAGTCCCTGGCCAGCTGCCAGGAGGTCGCGTGCCAAGGCCCGCCCGAGTTATCCGGCATGCGTCGCTTGACCTGCCCCGGCTCGCGTCCGTGACCGCGTTGCTGGCCATCGCGGCCATTAGCCTGCGATCGCGGACCGTCCTGCCGGCAGCGAGCCGTCCCGCCGCGGCGGCGGTCGCCGGGCCGGCCCTGGTCGTCGTGTTCGGGATAGTGGAGGGAGCTGGCGCGCTAGCCTGCATCGCCCTGCTTGTCCTTGTCTTCCGCGGCAGCACCGGGAAGCGGAAGCCTGAGGACGACCTCCGTGTCCGCCACGACCGGCAGATTCGATCGTGGTCCCGCGCCTTGGCCCTGCTGGTAGCCGTGGCCGTGCTGGTCGTCCCGGTAGTGCTGCTCGCGCTGGAGATCCGCGGCCATCAGCACAGCCCCGCCTCCTCTTCCGCAGCGGCCGGCCCGGCAGGCTACCCGGTTACCGGCGCTGGCCGCGCGGCCGCCGGCGGCTCATCGTGGTGGCTGGTCGCCGGGTTGGCCGCCGTCGCAGTGGGGGCGGGACTCGCGCTCTTAGCGCGGCGGCGGCGGCCCGGCGTGGCCGAAGGGACCCGGCCTGCCCCGCTTGCCGGGCGGCTGGCCGCGGCAACCTCGGCTGGGACAGCCGCCCTCATCGGTCACGGCGATCCCCGCGCGGCGATCATCGCTTGCTACGCCGCTATGGAGGGCAGCCTGGCAAGCGCGGGGTCGCCGCCCACGGCTGCTGACACTCCCGCGGAGGTGCTCGGCCGCGCCTTCGCGGCCGGGCTGGTCTGCTCGGCTGCGGGCGAGGTGCTGACCGCGCTGTTTCGCCGAGCCCGTTACAGCGAGCACACCCTGGCCGAGGACGACCGGACGGCGGCGCTCAGCGCCTTGGCCGCAGTCCGGGGTGACCTGGAACAGCGGGCCCAGCCCGCGGCCCATCCCGGGAGCGGCAGATGAAACGCGCCCGGATGGCCACAGCCGCGGCTGCCGCTGCGGCGGCTGGCCTGGCTGCCGCCTATGCGGTGGCCGGGCCCGAGGGTCTCGCCGCTGCGGGCACGGTCCTCGCCGCGGCTGCGGTGCTGGCCGGACGCGCGACGATCACGCCGGCCGCGGCGCAGCGCCCCGCCCGCCGCCACGTCGCGGCATCCGCCGTCCGCGCGGCAGACTTTCCCGCGTACCAGAAGATCGAGTATGCCCTGGGCTGGGCGGCAGCGTCGCAGCGTCACTACGATCGCATCACCCGGCCGATGCTCAGCCGCCTGCTCGGCGCTGCGCTGCAGGAACGGCACCGGCTGGACATCACCCAGCAGCCGGAGGCGGCGCGCAGGCTGGTCGGAGCGGACCTGTGGCCGCTGATCGACCCGTCCGCGCCGCCATCCGATGACAGCGGCGCGCCCGGCCCGGACAAGGCGGAGCTCAGCCGGGTCGTCGGCCGCCTGGAGCAGCTGTGACCGGGGCTGGAGGCACCGTGACCGGGCCCTGGGACGTGGCCGGTACGGGAACCGGGCAGTCCGGCGCCGGATGCCAGGTGTCCGACACCTCCCGGTTGTGCGCGAAGATCCTTTCCGAGCTTGAGCAGGTCATTGTCGGCAAGGCTGAGGCCGTCGCGCTGGTCCTGCTCGGCGTCCTCGCATCCGGGCATATCCTGATCGAGGATCTTCCCGGGCTCGGCAAGACGCTGCTGGCCCGCTCGGTCGCGCGGGTGCTCGGCCTGGAGTTCACCCGGGTTCAGTTCACTCCTGACATGCTTCCCGCCGACCTGACCGGTGCGTCGGTGCTCGATCCGCGCACCGGGGATGTGGTGTTCCGCCGCGGCCCGGTCTTCACCAGCCTGCTGCTCGCCGATGAGATCAACCGCACCCCGCCCAAGACCCAGGCCGCGCTGCTGGAGGCCATGGCCGAGGGCCAGGTGAGCGCGGACGGCCAGACCTACCGGCTCGCCCTGCCGTTCGTGGTGCTCGCGACCGATAACCCTATCGAGTACGAGGGCACCTACCCGCTGCCCGAGGCGCAGCTCGACAGGTTCGTCGCCAGGGTCAGGCTCGGCTACCTCGACCCCGCCGGGGAGACGGAGCTGGCCCGGCGGCGGCTGTCGCGAGGCTCGGCGCCGCCGCAGCCGGGCCAGGTCACCGACGCCGCCGCGCTGCTCGCGATGCGCGAGTCCCTGGAGCAGGTGCACCTGGATCCCGGCATCCTCGACTACATCGTCCGGCTTGTCACCGCTACCCGGGCGCACCCGAAGGCCAGCGTCGGCGCCAGCCCGCGCGGCACCCTGGCGGTGATCCAGCTGGCCCGCGGTCACGCGGTGCTGCAATCGCGTGACTACGTGACGCCCGAGGACGTGAAAGCGGTCGCGGTCCCGGCCCTCGCGCACCGGCTGGTGCTGCGGCCGGAGATGTGGGTGCGGCGGGTGACCGGCGAGGACATGATCGCCGAGATTCTCGCGGCGCTGCCCGTCCCAAGGACCGGCTGATGAGCCGCCAGGCGCTCACCTGGCGGGCCGCGCCCCGGCTGCGCCAGCTCGCGACCGTGGCGCTGCTCGGGGTGCTGGCCGCCGCCGTGACCGGCCGGGCCGGCCTGCTGCTGGTGGCGGTGCCCGCGCTGGCCCTGCTTGCCGTCAGCGGACGCGCCGGGCCGCGGGCGGTGGAAGTGGACGCTGCCGCATCCGCCGTGCGCTGCTTCGAGGGCGAGGACATAGAGTTCACCGTCACCCTCGTGTCCGGGCAGATCCTGGACGAGATCACGTTCGGCCTCGAGCTGGCCGGGACCGTCGGGCTGGTGTCCGGGCCTGCCGGGCCGGCCGCGGTGCGCTGCGATCGGGCTCAGGCGCGGTGGGTACTGCGGCCCGCCGCCTGGGGCCGCCGCAGGCCGGGACTGGTACGCATCCGGTGCAGGTGCGGGGGCGCCTGGCAGGCAGACCTGGAGGTCAGCCTGGCCACGCTGGAGATCTTCCCGCACTTGCCGCCGGCCAGGGCCTGGCTGATCCCCGCCGAGCTGCGGCGCCGCATCGGCGAGCACACTGCGAAGACGCCCGGCGAAGGCGTCGAGTTCGGCGGGATCCGCGGCTATGTTCCCGGCGACCGCCTCCGGGACGTGAACTGGGCGGTCTCCGGCCGGCGCGGCCGGCTGCACACCAACCAGCGGGCCGCGGAGCGCGCAGCGGACCTGGTCGTGATGATTGACGGCTTTTCCGACGTCGGGCCGCCCGGGAACAGCACCATCGACGTATCGGTCCGCGGCGCGGCCGCTATCGCTACCGCCTACCTCCAGGCAGGGGACCGGGTCGGCGCCGTGACGCTCGGCGGCATGCTGCGCTGGCTCAGCCCAGGCGCGGGCGGCAGGCAGTTCTACCGGATCGCGGAGATGGTCCTCGACGTCCGCGGCGACAGCGTGATCACCCCGGACCTCGACCGTATTCCGTGCACCGCGCTGCCCCCGGGCGCGCTGGTGATCCTCTTCTCGCCGCTGCTCGACGAGCGAGCCACCGGTGCCGTCACCGACCTGCGTGAGCGAGGATTCCCGCTGGTCGTCGTGGACGTGCTGCGGCACGAGCCGCCCGTCCCGCCGCGCTCCCCGATGTCGGCGCTGGCAGTCCGGGTGTGGCGGCTTGACCGGGCGGCACTGCGCAGCAGCATGGCCTCCCTCGGCGTCCCGGTAGTGACCTGGGACAGCGACGACGAGCTCGACCCGGCGCTCGCGCCACTGCGCCGTGTCCCGGTCCCGGCGGGACCGCGGTGAAGGCCGCGGCCGCGGTGCTCGGCTTGCTGATGCTGGCCGTGCCCGCGCTCAGCTCGCCCGCTCAGGCACTGGCCGTGACCGGAGCAGGCGTGCTGCTGGTGACCGCCAGCCTCATGACCCGCTCCGGCTGGCGGGCTCCGGCCGGGACGCTGGCGGCTGGGGTCGCTGTCATCCAGTGCGCGGTATGGCGGCCGGGGACCTTGGGCCTGGCCGCCGAGGGCCTGCTGATTGCCGGCTACCTGATACTGCTCGGCGGCCCGCGGCGGGCCGGGCGGGCCGTCACGATCCGCTGGCTACAGGGGCAGCTACCGTCGGGAATCGCCGCGCTCACTGCCGTCGGCGTAGTCACGACGATGCTCGCCGTGCCGGCAGCCACCTCACCGTGGATCTTCCTCACCGGGCTGGCAGCTGCCGTGGCGGCATACCAGATGGCCCTGCCACGACGGCCGCGCTCGCCACGCTGAACCTGGACCGCGAACCATCTCCATCGCCAAGGGCACCGCCAGCGCGTTCAGTTTCATCCCCCATCGCATTACCCGAGTCTGCTGGTTCATCGTCGGGCCTGCGCACGCTATCCGGCCCTTATCGGGATGCTCGCGAGCCCGGCCATACGTCGGGCGGGGCAGGCTCATCTCTGCGGCTCGGGTGGCCGTGGGTGGAACCACCCACAGGCGTCGCGGGCTGGCGCCGCGGCGGGGCGGCTGGCCGGGCGCGGCTATACGAGGCCCGCGCTGAGGGCCAGGCGGGTCAGGTCGGCGCGGCGGCGGCAGCCGGTCTTGTCCCGGACACGGTCCAGATGCGTGCTGACCGTGCGCACGCTGATGAGAAGCTGAGCGGCAATCTGGGCATCGGTGCGGCCCTGGGCGACCAGGGTGACTAGCTCCCGTTCCCGGGCGCTGAGCCTCCCTCGCGCCTCGGGCGGCTGAGGTTGCTCCGGGCCGGGGGTGGTGAGCATGAGGGCGTACTCGGCGGCGGTGTCCAGGCTCATCGCCGCGCCGCGGTCCTCAGCCGCCCGCGCCCGGGCGGGTCCGAGCGCGAGCCGGGCCCTGCGCAGGGCTTCCTGTTGGCGGCGTGCATCCGGAGGCGCCTCCGTGTACCCCTGGTGCTGCAAGGCCGCTGCCAGTGCGGTCCACACCGTGAGGGCCTCGGCGGGGCGCCCGGTCGCGGCACACAGGTCCCCGCAGCACTGCAGGCCGTTGAGCGTCTCTAGGCCGCTGCCGGTCCGCGCGGCGGCCTGGAGCGCTTCCCGCAGGTGCGCCGCGGCGTCACCGGCCCGGCCCGCTTGCAGGTCCAGGATCGCCATCAGCGTCAGCGACGTCGTTTCGTTCGGCAGGTCACCCACGTCCCGGGACCGGGCCAGGCCCACCGCGCAGACGCGCTCGGCGGCGGCCGTGTCCCCGGCCTCGGTCAGCACCGCCGTCAAGATGTTGCTCCGGATCCTGACTAGCCAGCCGGGGATGTTAGCCGTGATCTGCTCGGCCTGGCGGGCCAGCCGTACGGCGCTGTCGCGGTCGTGGGCGTGAAGAGCGGTGATGGCGAGATATGCCAGGGCCAGCGCCTCCCCGGCCGGGTAGCCAAGTTCCCGGGCCAAGGCCAGCGAGCGGCGGCCATCCTCCGCAGCCTCTGCGAGTCGATCGGCGTTCAGCAGCGTCGCCGACCGGCTGCACAGGGCATCGGCCAGCACCCGGGACGGCCCCCGGTCCGCGACGGCATCGAGGAGGGCGGTCGAATGGCCCAGCGCCCCGGCCAGATCAGCCGAAGTCGCGGCCGCAATCTCGAGCCAGAATTGCGCGGCGCACCACCCGTCACCGCCCGGCACGGCGCGGCCAGCCGCGTCACGCAGCAGCGGGTACTGACCCGTCAGCCGGCCGCGCAGCCACCACCACGGCGCCAGCGCGACCGCCAGCCGCAGCGCAACAGCCGCGTCGTGCTCGGTGGCCCAGGCGAGTACCTGGCGCATCGTGGCATCCTCAGCATCCAGCAGCCGGGCGGCGGCGACCTCACCGGTGCTGGTCTGCAACCCGGCCGCGGCCTGCTCGGCCACCCGAAGCGCGTACCCGCCCAAGGCAGCAACCGCTCCGTCCTGCTCACCGGCCCGGGCCAGCAGCCCGGCCCCGTAGGCCCGCAGCGTCTCCAGCATCACATACCGGGACCGGCCATCCGGACCGGTCCGCGGCGGGGACACCAGCGAGCAGTCCACCAGCCGCAGCACCGCCGGCCCCGCGCCCTCGCCGGCGACCACCGTGGCGGCCTCCAGGGTGAACGGCCCCGGGAAGATCGACACGGCGCGGAACACCCGCCGCTCGCGCTCATCCAGCAGCTGGTAACTCCAGGCCACCGTGGCCGAAAGCGACCTCTGCCGCTCAGACGTCAGCCGGTCACTTTCCGTCAGCAGCGCGAACCGGTCATCAATGCGGTCCAGCAACTGCGCCACGCCCAGCGCCTCCACCCGCGCCGCCGCCAGCTCAATCGCCAGCGGCATCCCGTCCAGCCGCCGCACCAGCCGCGCCACCGCCGGGCTGGTCTGGTCGTCCAGCGCGAAACCTGCGTCGGCCCGGCGAGCCCGGTCCGCTAACAGCGCCACCGCCTCACACCCGGCGGCCCCGGCCTGGTCATCGGGGCCGGGCAGGGTCAACGGCGCCAGCCGGTACCGGGCCTCCCCGGCCACCCGGACCGGCTCCCGGCTGGTCGCCAGCACCCGCACATCATCGCAGGCCAGCAGCAGCCCGGCGCACAGCGCCGCCGCCGCGGCGATCACTTGCTCGCAGTTATCCAGCACCAGCAGCAGCTGCCGCCGGGCCAGCACCCGCGCGACCGCCTCCGCCGCCGGCATCCCCGGCTGCTCGCGCACTCCCAGCGCCGCCGCCACCGCCGCCGGGACCTGCGCCGGGTCCCGCACCGTCGCCAGTTCAGCCAGCCACACCCCGTCCGCGAACCGGCCCGCTACCCGCCCGGCCACCTCACCGGCCAGCCGGGTCTTCCCGACCCCGCCCGGCCCGGTCACCGTCACCAGCCGGTACTCCTCCAGCAGGCCGGTCACCTCGCCTATCGGCCCGGCCCGGCCGACAAAACTCGTCAGCACAGGCGGGAAACCATGCACACCGCCCAAGGTGGCCAGGGACGCTGCCGGCGCCCGCCGTGGCATGGCCGTCAGCACCTCCGCGGCCGGGACGAGCCCCCGCGCCGCCGCCACGAACGCTGCGCGCACCGACCCGGCCAGGCCCAGCGCGCCGGCCAGCAGCAGCGCGGTGTCCTTGCGGGCGGTGCGGTTGATGCCCCGTTCCAGGTCGCTGACCGAGCGCGGGCTCAGGCCCGCCGCCTCAGCCAGCTCCTCCTGAGTCAGCCGGGCCTCGGCCCGCAGGTGCCGCAGCAGCCCGGAAAATTTCAGCGCAGGCTGCTGCCCCATGGTCCCGCCATCCCCTCCGCAGGCCGTCATCCCGCCGCGCGGCAACCGGGCACGGCGCGGAACGGAACACCACCAAGGTAATCCAGGTCCGGACATCCCTCACCAACTCCCGCAATCCCTGCCGGGCCAGCGACCGCGCGGACGCGGCCGCCGCTACTACCTGCGGTTGACCCCTTAGCGTCTGTTTCCACGCTGGGAGGGGAAACCCCGGCTATGCGTGCAGGCGGCTTGGCGTGATTACCAGAGCTTCTGAGAACAACCCGGCGAACTGGCGAGGTGTGCCAAACATCGCCCCGATGCGCTCGGCGTACTTAGCCGCATATTGCGGCTGCATGTCGGCCGGGGGTACGTCGTCAACATTCTTTGCGGTGTCGTCGATGCGGATGATGTCTCTGCCTATGTCGGTCACGTCGAGCCCCAGGGTCACCTTCGGGTTCTCGCTGATGTTGCGCAGTTTGATCTTTTTCGGCTGGCTATAGACAAGGATCGTCTCGTCGTCGCGCATCAGGAACCACACCGGCACGCTGTCCGGCTGGCCGTCTGGGCGAACTGTCGTCAGCCACGCCATCAGGTTGCGGTGCAAACGAGCCTCGACGTGCTCGCGACGCTCGGCAGGCAGATGTTTGGTCAGGCTCACGGGGGTCATAACCAGCGGCCTGGCGGGAGTAGTCCCACAGGTGGCCGTCACGGCCTTCAGCGAACGATTGGCGGAACCAGACCGAGCTCCGGGACGATGGTGGCGTCAACGGCCTCCGAAACTAGCCTGCCGTCCCCGCCAGCGAGCAACCGCCCGGCTCGGCCAACTCACGGAATCGCGCGTATAACGATGCCGACTATGCGCGTGTGTGTTGACAACTTCCGCGCCGTGGTCGGCACGCCCGATTTGATCTGGCGGACAAAGCCGCCGGGCGAGAGGGGACAAGCCTCGATGAACTGGATGCCGCGCTCGACCAGATCGATGCGTCAACCTTGTCGTGAGCCTGGCCGCCGTCTTCCGCGAGATGGCGCTTCGTAACCGAGCCCGCCTTCGCAGCGATGATAGGGATTCTTCGCCCGGGCGCGTCGGGCCGTCACCTTGCTGGCTGATGAGCCGTATCCGGAGGGTGCGGTCGCGTGGGGTGCTAGCGGCGTCTACCGGTTGCACGCAGGCGACATCCGGATCCTGTACGAAGTCGGTGGTGCACCGTTCGCTCAGCGAGCGCGACAGAAGGGCCAGTTCCAGCTCCCGGACGGGACGACCCACGGCGACGCCCACCGCGGAAAACCCCCTCCGCGACGGGCACCACGCCACACCCGCCGCCTGACACGCCATCAGCACTGGCCCCAGGAGATCGGCTGGCCGTCTACGCTGCGGGCCATGCCGATTACCTGCGCGTGAGGATGGGCGTTGCGCGGCCGGAGCTGGCGCATGTGCTGCGGCGGATGGTGGCGCTTGGTGCGCCGGGGGGGCGGTGCTGGTGCCGAACGCGGTCCACGCGCAGCGGCGTTAAGCCGGTGGCGCGACGTTGCGCCGGCGTGCGGCCAGCTCAGCATGAAAGCGCGGTCTTGCGCGCCGGGGCGCGGAGCACTGGCTCGGCCGGGCATGTGCCGTGGTGAGGCGATGGCTGGTCGGGGGGGTAGCTGGTCGGCCTGCGTTGCGTTGCGTGGCCCGCGCCGCCTTGCGGCGCCGGACGCCGTCGCGGTGGCGGTGCCCTGAGCAGCGCCTTGCGCCTACTTCTCGGATTAACGTACAATTTCTTGTACGGACCGGGGGAAGGTGAATCGTTGAAGACAATGACCTATTCAGAGTCACGCGCGAGGTACGCCGAGACGCTGAATGCCGTTACCGACGACCGCGAGGAAGTGATCATCACGCGGGCTGGCCACGAGCCGGTGGTGATCGTCGCGCTCGATGACTACGAGTCACTGAAGGAGACGGCCTACCTGCTGCGCAGTCCTGCGAACGCGCGCCGCCTGCTGGCCTCGATCGACCGGCTGGAGAACGGGGGCGGCACGGAGCACGAGCTGGCGGAATGAAGCTCGCCTGGGACGAGGCAGCCTGGGACGACTACGAGTGGTGGCAGGCCCAGGACCGCAAGGTGCTGAAGCGCATCAACGCGGTGCTGAAGGACATCCAGCGGAACGGCAACGAGGGAATCGGCAAGCCGGAGCCGCTCAAGCACGGATTCCAGGGCTACTGGTCGCGGCGGATCACTGACGAGCACCGCCTGGTCTACAAGGTGGCCGAGGGCGAGATCCGCATCGCCGCCTGCCGGTACCACTACGACTGACCTACAGCCGCCGGCACGTTAACAGCGGTGGCCGCCTGATGTGACCGGATGGCTCTGTCAGTCATGGCCAAGACCCCGGCGGGCACAGCGCGGGGATCAGGGGACCGGGTCGACCGGGTTGCGCCGTGCGACGATCAGCGGGTCGATGGGGGTGAACGGGAACTGCGGAAGGTCGCGCTCGCGGATGCCGAAGCCGGTGGCCAGGGCCTCGCGGGAGAACGCGCTGGCGGTGGCGCGGTAGCCGATGTCGCCGGGCGTGGGCTGGTCGAAGAAGATCAGGAAGTTGATGTCGTCTTCGCCGATGTCCTCGATGTGGTGCGGGTAGGCGCGCGGGACGAAGTAGACATCGCCAGGGCTCAGGATGTACTCGTCGAGCGTGCCGTCCGGGTCCAGGACGCGCATCCGGGCGTGCCCCTTGGCCACGTAGCCCATCTCGGCGGTGACCGGGTGCCAGTGCGGCTCGCGCATGCCGTTCTCCTTGATCTGCAGCGAGTACATCGACAGGTCTTCGAGGGCGGCCCAGTACTGCTTGCGGGCCAGTTTCGCCTGCCCGTAGGCGTACGACAGCGGCGCGTGCTGGCCTTCGGCGTCGAACAGGCGGGCGTTCGGCAGCCCGGCGGTTGGCGGTATATCGGGCGGGCCGTCGCGGCGGACGATCTGGCTGGAGGGCGAGCGGTCGAAGGCGGCGAACGCGGAGGCCGGCAGGTCGTAGGTGTTCCCGAGTACCGCGTCGGTCATGGCGCTGAAGCTGGAGCGCAGGGAGAAATGCTGGGGGCGCTCGGTGCGCAGCGCCAGGATGAGCTCTGCCCTGGTGCCTCCGACGTTCTCGATATGGTAAACCGCGCCGGATTCCACGTGATACATCTGCCCGGGGCTGACGACGAATGAGGAGAAACTGTCGGCGTTGCCGAGCGTGGCAACCAGTACTGTGCCGGAAACGCAGTAGGCCAGCTGGTTAGCGTTGACATTCCACTGCGGCTCGCGGATGGCGCCGGGCTCCAGGATGATGCGCTTGATGGACAGGCCGCTGAGTATCGCCAGCGAGGCGGCGTCGAGTTGGGTCACCGAGCCTAGCTCGCTTTCGAAAGCCGGCCGGATGGCAGAGAATGACGCCACATGGGGCGATTTCGCGGTCATGATATGTCTTCCCCTTGATCAGATGGCCCTAGGGCCCGAATTCATTGCGTTATCTCTGGCCTGTCCCGCTTCCTATCAGCAGGACGATCAGACGGTCTTGAGATCTGTTTCCCTGAACCGGGCGTAGATATGTTTCCTCCGGCGCCGGAAGGGGATCCTTCCCGTCGCTGCCTCCGACGCTAGGCGACTTGCTGATCGTGGCGGAACGCAAACCCGGTGGATCTGTGTTGGGGGGCCACGGAAATGGGAGCTACGGAAAGCGGCGACGTCTTCGACCGCCGCTCATCGGTCTTTGCCTCCGGCGGGATGGTGGCGACGAGTTCGCCGCTGGCAGCGCAAGCGGGATTCAGGATACTCACCGACGGCGGCAACGCGGTCGATGCCGCGCTCGCGACTGCGGCGGTCCTGGGCGTCGTCGAGCCGATGATGAATGGGCTGGGCGGCGACATGTTCGCGATGGTGTGGTGGGAGGACGACCGGCGCGTTCACGGTCTCAACGCCAGCGGACGCTGCCCCGGCGGGTTGTCCGCCTCCCGCTTCGCCGGCCGCAAGACGATGCCAGAGGCGGGCTGGGAGTCGGTCACCGTGCCGGGGGCCGCGGGCGGTTACACCGCGCTGCACGAACGCTTCGCGTCCCGGCCGCTGGCCGAGCTAGTAGCTCCCGCGGTCGCGTACGCCCGTGACGGGTTCCCGGTTGGGGAAACGATCGCTGCCACCTGGGCCGTCGGCGCCGGCAAGCTGAAGCAGTTCGGGGGCGTCGAGTATCTCGTCGACGGGCGAGCGCCGGCGCCGGGAGAACGCTTCCGGCACCCGGCACTGGCCGATACCTGGGAGCTGTTCGGCCGCGAGGGCCGCGACGGGATCTACACCGGCCCGGTCGCGCGCGAGCTCGTCCGCGCCTCCTCGGCCGGCGGCAGTGGCCTCACCGAAGCCGACCTCGCAGCTCAGCGCGCCGAGTGGGCGGAGCCGATCAGTCTGGAATACCGCGGCCGGAAGGTCCTGGAGATGCCCCCGAACGGCCAGGGCATCGTCGCGCTCGTCGCGCTGGGCATCCTGTCCTTCGACGACCTCGGCAAGCTCTCGCCGGCCGAGCGGATGCACCTGGAGATCGAGGCCACCCGGATTGGATTCAGCGAGGCGCTCCCGCGTGTCGGCGATCCCCGGTGCGTGGAGGTCGATGTGACCTCGCTGCTTACCGAATCAGCGCTCTCGGGCCTGCGCGACCGGGTAGATCCCAAGACGGCGCGACCACAGTCCGACATGGGACGCGACCTGGGTGACACGACTTACCTGTGCGTGGTCGACGCGGCCGGCAACGCCGTTTCGCTGATCACCAGCCTCTCGTCGGCCTTCGGCGCCGGCGTGGTCGCAGGGAGCACGGGTGTGGTCATGAACGACCGCGGTGCGGAGTTCTCGCTCGATTCTAAGAGCCCGAACCTGATCGCCCCCGGGCGCCGCCCTCGCCACAGCATCTTGCCCGCGATGGCGCTGCGCGATGGCCGGCCGGAGATTGTGTTCGGGTGCATGGGGGGGATGATGCAGCCGCAGGGCCACATCCAGCTCATGGTCAACGTCCTTGATGCTGGCATGGGCCTCCAGGAAGCGATCGACGCCCCCCGCTATCGGATCCTCGACGGACTCGATGTGTCCGTGGACGACGGGCTTGACCCGGAGGTAATCGCCGACCTCGAGCGACGCGGGCACCAGCTGCCGAGCTCTGAGAAGCTCACGCCTGGGAGTCGGTTCAAGGGCAGCGCCCAGATGATTCGCTTTCATCGTGACCACGGCTCGCTGGAAGGCGGAACAGACCACCGCCTCGACGGCGTCGCGATCGGGCTCTAGAGGTTCGCCCGGCGGCTCAGACATTCACCGATAAGCGCTGAGTCGCTCACGCTTGCGCTCTTGCTCTCGCATGGCGGCTAAGTGGGTGACGCCGTTCGTCGGGGGTGGTCATACGGCCTGTGGTGGGCTGGCTGCCCGCGCTGTCCCGCGGGATCGGCGAAGCCGTCAGGCGCCAGGACGGTCGGGCCAGGGCGCGACGGTCTCGCAGCCGTAATCCTCGGGCGCCACGTCCCGCACGGTCTCGGCGAACTGCCATCGATGGCCAGCCACGTCCTCCAAGGTGCAGTCCCGCTCGCCGTACTCCCGATCGGTGGGCCGTTCGAGCACACGCCCTCCGTGCGCACGGGCACGCTCGAACTGGGCACCGACGTCCTCGACCCTGACACGGATGAGGTGCGTAACCCCATCGTCCTGTGCTCGCTTCTCGCCCCGTTGTTCAGCCACGATCACCGCCCCATCTGCGCCGATGCTCATCTGAGCCCGGTGACTCTCGCCTATCCGCGTGCGCTCAACGAAGCCGAACGCTGCGCTCAGCCACGCCACCGCGGCCCGCACATCCGGATAGAAAAGGACGGGCACGACGGTCGCTGGCGGGACCGACCTGTTGGGCTTCATCTGCCCGACCTTGCCAGACCTCACGCGATGGGTACAGCGGCACACGGAGGATTGCGCTCCCAGAAGTATCCCGCAGGTTCGCGGTTGGCCGCCGCGCGATCCGCCGCATGCAAGCCGGTTCGGTCAGGCAGCCGGTGACTGCCCCTGGCGGGACATCGCGGAACAAGAGTCGCGCGCGCACCAGCCCGGTCTTTATGCGTCGGCGGCAGGGCGTGCTCCGCGCGGAACCAGGCCAGCAGGCCCAGCAGCACAGTCACGGCACCGGCGGATACCGCGGGCCGCACGGTACCGACGGCCCACGCCGCCAGGCCCCGGCCGGCCAGGCCACCAGCGCGGCGCACCCGGCGGCTGTCCAGATCATGTGCGGCAGCGGGAAGCTGGTCCCGGGATGCTCCGGGTTCGCCGCGACCAGGATGCCCGCCGCGGCCGCGGCCATCAGGATCAGCCGTGTTAGCGCAGGTGGCGGGCTCTGTGTGGCCTTCATGGCATGCAGAGGTCAGCAGTTCGAATCTCCTTAGCTCCACCCAGGTCAAGAACATAATTCGAACAGTAAACTGGCGAGCGGCGAGCTTCTGAGGGGCAAGCGAAGGGCAGGCTCAGCTCTTGTCACCTTGCTGACCTGCGGGAACCTGTGAGCAGCCGCATCCCTCGTGATGCGGTCCTTGGTGTTCTGCAAGAGGTCACCAGTTGACGCGCAGCGGGTTCCGGATTGCCGGGCGGTGTATGCACGGCACAGGGCAAGATCATCTGCTTACAAACGGGAAGCATCACGCGGCCGGTGCGGCGATGGCGGCCTCCGCGATCTAGAAGCGCTGGCCAGCTCGTCGACCGGTAGTGCCGAAACCCAAGCTGACTAGACACTGGACGTCAGTTACCGCACATGCCGAGTAGCGGACGCAGTGGCTAACGTCCATAACTCCTTTGCTCTACGAACGCGCATCGATCACAACGACGCATCGCAGTCTCCTCTGGGATGCCGAGCTAGAAATTCAGTCTGCAAGATCGTTGCTGATGACGGCGAAACGCCGCATCTAGCCCACGAAAGGCTGTAGAATCCTCAAACGCCAGTCACCCAGGAAGAAGAAGCGTCATGTCTTTTTTTAGGAAACTAGAGATTGACTTTCCAGCTTTTCAGAAACTAGAGATCGATCTTCCGGCGCCATTGGTTTCCCGAACGTCAGAGTCCTTTCGTCATTACGAGAAGCTAATATATTTTGGTCAAATATCTGTTCGGCTTCAGCAAACGACCATTAGTGCCCAGCAGTTCGTCTACTTTTCCGGGCTGCTTGCTGCTGCTATCGTCTCTTCTGGTCTCGTTCATAAAGAAGCACTCATCGTTATCCTTGCACCTTATGCTCTTACGTTCGCTATAACATATCAGCTTCAACTATATACTGACGTCGAGTGTCTGACCACCTTGAAAGAGTATTTGGAGAAGGCTCTCAATAGCGAGGACTCCGTACGGCCGTATCTTGAAGGTGTCGCTCTCTCGGTCAAATACCGAAATCGCCTGAGCATCAAAGCACTTCTGCTTATATACGTCGTACTTATAGCGGGCATTTTTTCCGAAAGTATCCGGCTAAGTCCCCAACACCAGGCACGCTGGAAATCTGGCCTTATTCCCTGGGAGGGGGGGTGCTCAATCTTCATGTTGCTAATGTAGCCGGAGTGATATTCTGTTGTATTCTATTGCTGATAGCGGGCTCTGAGCTAGTCTCTGCAAACCCGTCTACTTTGAAGAGAATGAAACAAGCACACATGGGCATTGCCGGTGAAAAGTACGTAGCGTCGACGACGTTCCGCCGGTCGGGTGCCGGGGTTCCTACGCCCACCTGGATCGTCCCGCTGGATGGCGGCCGCGTGGGATTCTGGACGTCCTCGCGAGCAGGCAAGTACAAGCGCCTGTGCAACGATCCAAGAATCAATATGCAGCCCTGCAACGGGTGCGGCCGGGTCAGGAAGAAGTCACGAAGGGTCGAGGGAACCGCGAAGCTGGTCACCTCCGGCCCCGAATTCGATGCCATCCAGGCCAAAGTCCGCGATAAATATAGATTCATGGTACCGCTATTTCGGTTCGTCAACGCCCTTTGCCACCCTGGCAAGGGTCCCTCCCATACGGCAACGTCGGCGTCGTCGTCACCTTTACTGACCAACCCCAAGGATCCGAGGACGTCAAAGACGCTTAGCGACAGAAAGCTGTTTAGCTAGCCTATACATGGTGACAAGTTCGGTCGCGTGCTTCTTTGAGTTATAACCCTCAGCCACGGCAAGTGCCCTTTTACTGTACAAGTCAAATCGTTCACAGTCCTCAAGCAAAGCTGAAACCGCCGTGGTATAGTCGCCATCTGAGACGGAAATGTAGGAATTCCCAAATATCGATCGATACGATGGCAAATCACGCAAAATAAGCGGCAACCCGGCCGTCGATGCCTCAAGAACGGCAAGGCCGAAGGTCTCCTGGTGCGAGGGAAGCAGAAAAATGTCTGCAGCTATGTAGTGCTCGTAGACCACTGGCCTAGCAAGCTTTCCAGTGAACATTAGATTTACTGGGGCGTCCTGAATCACCCCCTGAAGTCGCCGCCTATCGGCTGACAAGGGGCCGAACAGGAAACCCCCTACCCATATGAAATTCTCAGCAGGCATTGCTTTGGCAACCGCCACGAAATCATCAATTCCTTTCCTTGGCTGAACCTGCCCGACGCCAAGTATCACCGGCTGATGTGGAGACCAGTGAAATTTTGCTCGCAATTCATTCCGTCTTCCCCGAAGTTCGGAAATGATGTTAGCGTTAATCGTGTTGGGCATGACCTCGATCGGTTTACTCACATGAAGTTCCTGCTGCAAGTAGTTTTTGGTGCCTACGCTAACTGCGAGAATGAGATCCGCCTTTTCGTAAAAGAATTTAAGGTATCTTGCGATTGTTGGCATGAAATGGTTAGCATATTCAATGCTTCCTAGAAAAGAGTCTGCTGTCACATGTGCAGATACAACTTTCGGGCCGGTATGGCTGATCAAAATTGCCAGCGCTCCTGGTCCGGCTGAATGAACATGGAGTATATCGGAAGGTCTTAGCTCCCATGAATCTACCAGTTCCACCTCGACCGTCTCACGGAGGAGGTTTCGGCACTCAAGGAAGGCGGAATGAACGCCATGTCCATCGAACGTGATGGCTGATTCTGAAAAAACTGCTACCCGCAACATATGACCTTCGATAGCTCAAATTTCGTGTGTTGCTCGACGTGGCGATAAGTAGTCGGGTGTTCTCGGCCGACGTATAGGCCCGGTGGAATTGTCTTGCACAAGCCTTGTTTCGTCTTGGCACCTCGGCTGCCAGTTAGTGACTTGCCCAGGCGGCGCGCTATTGTGATTCTACTTACCTCTTATGTTACTCTGACTCACCGCTGTCAAGCTGTTGATCGGCTCAGCTTCTATTTGTCCACGCTTTGTAACGGATCGCTGTCGCCCCATGGCGCCCTCAGTCGTCAGAGACTCGCGGCAGGCTCGTCTCCCGACGGGGCCATGCGAAACAGTCGATGCACTCATTCTGACCAGGTACGGGCGCACTCATCTGCCGCGATGAGGTACATCGGAACCGGGACGCGCCGACCGCCCACGCGAGGATCCCAGTGGCTAGTGGCAGGCGCGGCGTCGTGGATGTCCGCGGCGGCGACGCACCCGCAGGGCGGCTGATGCCGATCGCAGGGAGTGACTAACCTGCTGGCGGTAGCCGCGCACAGTCCCGCCGATCTGGGCGGAAAATCATCGTCCGCTGGGCTGTTGAACTGTACCGAACTGGCGTTTCTGTGTGGGCCTTACTCTGAGGGGCTCTGGGGGCAGCATGCCATTGCCTGACCTGTGTACATATAAAGCTGCGCGCATGTAGTCGCGGGTAAGGGCGAGGGGGGCCATCCCACTGCTGGTTACCCGGGTTGGAGGTGTCAATGCCGAGGTTGGTGGCGTCGCTGGCCATCCTGGTCGGCGCAGACCCGCGTGTTATCCACCACCGCCGGGGTCATCGGCCCAGCACGCGTATGCTTCCGGCGAACCGCATTCCTCACGGCTCGGCGTCAGGCCGAGTCGCACCGCACCCTCAGACCAGCACCTCAAGATCACTCAAGATCGAGGCTAACGCTCGTTCCCGCGAGGTCACTGGTCTCCCCAAATCCTCCGCTGCTCGGCTTCCCGCCCTAGATTGTCGAGCTGCCGTTGTGAATCTTCCGCCATTTTGCGAGCTATCTGGCGATCTATGTCGTTGCGGCTTGGCGCGGTTCCGCTGATAGGCCCGCGCGGCTGTGCCCGACCCGGCCCGCTTCTCTTCGCGCTTCTCCTCGCGCTCACTATGAACAAAACTCCTACCAGGAAGAACGCTCCGCCGATTAGATATTGAAGCAGTTTGTCAGGATGCGCTGAACCACCATTCTTGCTCACAGTCAACTGCCCAGAGAGTCCCACGATCAGACCGATCAGGCATAGCAAACAGCCAAGTATGTATTTGATCAACTTTTTTACAGAACTCCACACGTTAGCACCTTCCGGCTGCAGTCTATTGCCATGAGCTTCTCTATCAGGTGATAGAGTACCGCACAGAAGTGGCAGTTCTGTGCCATTTGGCCGTACCAGACATATCCCAAGGAAGAACCACATACTCGGCGATCGATCCGGCGCAGTGCCTCCACGTGGGGCAACCACAGTCAGTGATCCTGCCCCGACATCCACCGCGCGCGCATCGCCGCCTCGTGCGCGGCGTCTGTCCTCGATGACGATGGAGAATTTGGCCGTCCATATCTGGATTGTCTAGCTCGCCATATGCGGGACCACCTGTCAATCGTCGCCAGCCGCTGCCCTGCGCCTAGCGTCCTTGGCGTGCTTGTCAGGCATCTCCGCGTGCCGGAGTCCGTACGCCTCGGCACGCAGCTGCATTCCTAGATCGCCCGTCACGAGCGTGACTGAGCGGCCGGTCGCCCGCCGCAGCAGCATGCAGCGAGAACGCAACTCCTCGTCCGGGTTGGACATGCGCACGTGACCGGGATCGTCAAGGAACACCTCTAGCGTCGTCCCGCCGGGCAGAGTAGCGGCGCAGGTCGGCGCTATATTGGCGGAGCGCCCTGATGGCCAGGTCGGCTCGTCGGCTCATCCGGCCCGACCCTGTGTACTTCTTGTTGTCCAGCTCATCAATCACGCAGATCGGCAGGATTATCCGCGCCCCAGAGCGCTTGCTCGAGCGTCTCCACGAGTTGCAGGTAGGAGTTCTGTACCAGTGACCATGAATCAGGTCGCGCCCAGCAGCGGACGCTGGGCGAATCGGCGGTGCTCGCCTGGCGTGCGCCACGGAGGGCTAACTGAACGATAAGAGGTGAAATGCACTGAATGAAGTATCGGCTCTTGTCTAGGCCATATTGCGGACGTCTTCCGTCCCGCAGATGTCACAGGTGTAGACGATCTTCCGGCGGTGGCCTCGCTCGACGAGCGGGCACCGCTAGCAGCGCCGTTCCACAAGGCAGACCGGTGCTCCCTCCGTCTCCGCGTGGGCCCAGTTGGTGAGGTGATGGTTCGTGCGGGTCGAGACCTCACCGCAATGAGCGCAGTCGCGTCGTTCATCACACGAACCCGCGGCGACCTGCTTCCACTCGCCGCTGTGGAAGCCCGCTGCACACTTGGCCTTCAGCAGCCGGTCTTTCAAGCCCATAAGTCCTCCAGGTCAGTGGATGTCGCTGAAGTTCCAGGCGATGAGCTCCCCGGAGGAGTCCTGGTCGAGCAGGACGCCTACGGAGGCGGCCTGGACCGTGACGGCGTCCTGCGGCGGTCCGCCGATGCTGTGCGGGAGCGCGTTGCGCAATGTCGCGGCGAGCCTACCGGTGGCGGTGTTCCACACGTAGATGTGCCCGCTGGCGTCGCCTACCGCCAGCAGGCTGCCGTCAAAGGCCAGCGAATTCGCCGCATCCGACTCCGGCACCATGAGTGTCCGTTCGCGCGTCATCGTGCGCAGATTCCAGACGTAGATAGCGGCCCTGGGGGGCAGGCCGGTACCCCTGGCGATCGCTAGCAGGCGGGCTCCGGGGCTGGCGGCGAATGCGACCCCGGTGGGCAGGGTGGCGACCACCGTCCTCCCGTTGAGCAGCAGCAGGCCGTCACGACTGAGTACGCCGAGGCGGGAACCGACGTATCCGACCTGAGCGATCGAACCACCCGGCACCGAGATATCGGCCAGTGCGGCATGGGTGGCGGTATTCCACTGGTAGACCGACGCGCCGCTCGCCGAGCTTGCCGCCAGCCTCGTCCCGTCCGCGCTGAACGCGAGAGCGTCGACATCGACGGGCGTCTTCAGCTTCGCGGCCAGCGCGCGCGTTTGGATATTCCACAGGTAGATCACCGGCTGGCTCGCCGCCGCCACGGCGAGTAGATCGCCCTCGGGGCTGAACGCCATCGCGGACGCGTTGCCGTCCGGCACCGGCAGTGTCTGCGTGACCTGGCCGGTGCGGGCGCTGAGCAGCTCGGTCGTGCCGCCCATCGGGCTCGCTGCGACAATCGCGCCGTCCGGGCTGATCGCGCTGGCTCGCACCTGCGAGACGAAGTATTCCGTGGCCGGCCCGCCGGATGGATGCGGGGTGATCGCGGCCACGATGAGCACCATGACGACTCCGGTGACCGGCAGCCCGCCCAGCATGCTCAGCAAGGTGGCGGTCCCGGTGAAGTGCTGCCGCGGCCCGCGGGGCAGTGGTCGGCTGGGCGGCGCGCCGCGCAGGTCGAGCCCAGGTACCTGGCGGAGCCGCGCGATCTCCATGACGGACAGTGCGGTGACAGAGACCGGACCGCCGAAGTAGAGCAGAAGTCCCGCCGTTTCGCTCGGGATCGAGTCGTGCGTCGCGATCTGCAGGACGATGAGCTGTACCCAGACCACCGCGACGACGGTCACCGGCCCGAGTAGCGGATACCCTTCATCGGCGCGGAACAGGCTGCCGACCGAGATGACCGAGCCGAGCAACGCCAGCAGCGCGAAACCGATCGTAATCATCTCCGCGGTGCCCCCGACGGTGAACACGGCCAAGACAGCCGCCAAATGCCTGGATCCGCCGCCGTTAATGCTCCGGTACAGCAGCAGGCTCAGGTAGTAGCCACTAAAGCCCACGATGAACGGTAAGGCGAGAACCCCGAGGTAGACCGCCATCGTCCGGACCGGGATGACCAGACGCCGGGCCACCTGACCGCGCGGGCCCGGTTTGATAGCGGGAAGGATGAACGCCGCTGTTACCACCACGGTGATAGCGGTGATCACGAGGGCGACGAACAGGAATCCCAGCCTGTTGACCGGGTCGAATTCCTGATTGTGAATACCGCCAGCCCGGAAGCTGACAGCAACCACGATCGCCAGGCCAGCCAGGTTGCGGATCATCCCCAACCTCGAGACGAACGTGTCATCCTCCGCCCACAGGCCCTCTTCATGCAGGCTGAACAGCCTGTGCGCAGTTTTCCACTCCCAGTTCCACCCGCGCCGCAACAACGCGAACCTGCCAGCCACGGAACCCGGCACGACACCCTCCCTCACTCACACAAGCGACGCGGATAAGGCGTCCCCGGTTTACAGCGAGTCGGTACCGGTCGTGGACATATATCCGCATGCTGGTCGCAGACCCCAGGACAAGTCAAGAAACGCCATGAAGCACCGATTAGCACCGTGTATTGGTATTTGTCCAGAACGGCGGCTGACGTACTCCTCGTACCGCGGAATGGTCGAAAGACTCTCCTCCCGCGCGGACGTAAGTGGAGGCCAAGAACTTTCGCTTCGGCCCCTGATCAAGTGCACTCACATGCCGCGCCGGGTACAGGTTTGCGGCTTCGCGGCGGCGGAGAGTCGGCGCAGTGTCAGATCATGATGAACTTCACCGAACTGGCCTCAGTCCCGACCGCCCAGCGCCGTTTACTGATCAGCCACGGCTGGCCGTGGCGGCCTAGCTGGCCCGCTTCAAGGGCTCGTCGCGCGAGCACACCGAGTCCGACCTCCGCTGTTACCTCGCCTGGTGCGCTGAGCGTGGCCTGGACCCTCTGGCCGCCCGGCGGCCGCACTTGGAGCTGTACATCCGGTGGATGCAAGAGATCCGCCGGTTCAAACCCTCGACCGTCTCCCGGCGCTTCTCCGTCACGGCCGGGTTCTACCGGACCTAACCTTCGTGCGCGGATCAGGATGATTGCGCTGCCGGGCTTCTGCGAATGAATCACTCCCAACAATGGGGGATCCTCATAGCCCGGGTAGCCCGTCGGCGATCTGGTGCGCGACCGCAAAAGGGTCCGGCATCGACGTGCCCCGGTGCCGCCAGCACGCAGGGCGGAGGATATCAACCACGTCGGCGTAGTGGTCGGCTCCTACGCCGACGGCCGCGCTAACAGCACGGGTTCATCGACCGCCGCGGGGTATTCACCATGGTCAACGTGCCAGGCGGGACCGGAACGCAGGTGATCGGCATCAACGTCGGGGTGGCGGTCACTCCCACGCCCGAAGCGTGAACCACGGGTTAACGTCCGCGCCTATCTGGGCGGGGTGAACCTGGTGCACGAGGACCTTGTCAGCCGGCCGCCTGCCAGCGATTGTCGCGCCTAGCCCAGCACCAACACGCAAACCCGTCCCGACCGCGCGCTATGCCGCTGAGCGCGGATTGGTGTCGTCATGGCTCTGGATCACTGATCTTGGTCAGCGGCGCTAGGTTGATCTCATGGGAGCGCCCACCTACTCTGTCCGGCCTCTCGACGAGTCGACGTGGCCGGCGTTCGCCGCGCTGGTGGAGCGCAACAACGGCGTCTTTGGCGGCTGCTGGTGCATGGGATTCCATCGCGAGGGCGTCGGCAAGGACACCACGGCGGGAGCTGAACCGTGACCGCAAGCTGGCTCGCGTGCGTGCGGGAACGGCAGACGCGGCGCTCGTCTTCCACGGCGACGACTGCCTGGGCTGGTGCCAGTTCGGCCCGCCGGGGGAGCTACCGCGGATCAAGAGCCGCGCCGCCTACGAGAAAGGCCGGGAAGCCTCAGCGGACTGGCGGATCGGGTGCTGTTACGCCGGCAAGGGACACCGGCAAGAGTGAGCGGTTCGAGGGCATCCTCTGGATAGTTGCCTGGTGGGCAAGGTGGAAGAGACGGCAGAGGCAGAACTCATTGCCCTCCGGGTCTGCCACCAGGACGAACTAGTTCGGGCAGCCCTTGGTGCCGCGAGTAGCGCGCGTCAGGCCGGCAGGATCCGGCACCCGGGATCGAGACGTTCGCCCGTGCATCGATGGGCACCCGGGTCCGCTGGCGCGGGCCTACGTGTCCGTCTCGCCTGCGCTGCGTCGGCGGTGGTATTGCACGCCGACAGACGGTGGCACGCTGAGTGGCCGGGGGGGTCGCCGGGAACGCGCGAAGACCCGCCTCATGCGGGGATGCGGGCTGGAGTCCGATCAAGACGCTGCCCGCGCAGATCGGGTCAATCTGCGCGGATGTCGCCTGGCGCCACGTCACGTTTCAGGTGCGCGTCGAAGAACGCGATGATCCTGCGGCGGGCGTCCTGCGCGGACGGCTCGTGGTAGCCGGCGTGGGTGATCCGCGCCAGGACGGCAACGAGTTTGCCCGGCTCATCCCCGGTCTGGTGGAGGAAGGCGTGCCCGGCATCTGGGTACACCTTAACGTCATGGTCAATCCCGAGCGCCGCGAGTGCCCGGTCGAGCCGCTGCGGCGCGGCCCGCAGGAACCGGTCCCTGGCCCCGAAGCTGGCCACGATCGGGCAGGCCTCGTGCAGGGTGTCTGCGGCGTTCTTGCGGACCAGGCCGTAGTTGACGCTCGATACGGAGAATCCGTGACCGGCCGCCAGCAGCAGGGCGAATCCGCCGGTGGTGCAGAACCCGATCACGCCGAGCCGGCCGTCACAGCCTGGCTGGCCCGCCAGCCACGCCCGCGCCGCGTCAACCTGGCTGAAGGTCTGGCCCCGGCCGGCCCGCAGGTCACGGAACATCCTCAGCAGGCACGCTGACGGCCGTCCCCAGAAGCCCAGGTCTACCGACAAGGCCAGGTACGCCGGCACTGGCCAGCCAGCCCGCCTGCGCACGCACCGATTCATCGATGCCGAACCCGTCATGCAGAACCACCACCCCGGGCCACCGGCCAGCACCGGCGGGGCGCGATAAGTACCCGGGCATCTCGCCCGCAGAGGTAGAAATCGTGACATCACCCACTGTCCGCCCTCCGTCCGTGGCACCCCGGCGAGCCTAATCCCCGTTCGAGCGGGCCTGACCCCTGCGGAGCTGTCAACGGCCATTTGAATACCCACCAGACTGCGAGCATCGGAGCCTTCGGCCGCAACAGCCCGAAGTGGGGGATCTGTGCTCGGCGACGGCCAGCAATGGCTAAGCGAGGATCACGCCGTTGAGGAACGCCTTGTTCACCGGGCAGGCTGGCGGGGATGCCCGGGTGGTCTGGATTGTCGGTATGTCATTGGGCGGACGACCGCGGACAGGGCGGCAGGGCATGTAATCGTGCTGGCTACATAAGGTGAGAACAATGGCGGTACGCCGAGTCTCTGTCGGCTCCCTGCCGACTATGCGCGGTCTGTCGCTGACGAGTTCGCTGGGCCCGGGCGGCACAGAACGCCGGGTTCTGGCCTTGGCAGGCACCGTAGGATTGGCTCTTGGAGATGACAAGCAGCCCGGCCAGCTTGGTTCAGCGCGAAGTTGCGATCGCCGGGGTGAGGTCTGCGTGACGGACATGGCGTTCTCGGAGGGCGTGTCCTGTGGATCTTCGAGGCGGGGTCGTGTAGATCAGTGCGATGCTTGATTGACTGAATCGTCATGACCTGTCCGATGAGGAATGGGAGCGCCTGCGGGTGCTCCTGCTGTCCGGCCCGCAGCGGCGTGGCGGCCGGTGGGCCGATCACCGGATGGTGATCAACGGGATCTTCTTCCGTACCCGGGCGGGCTGCCCGTGGCGGGACCTGCCGGAGGGCTTCGGGAACTGGAAGACGATCTATAACCGGCATCGCCGCTGGTCCCTGGACGGGACTTGGGAGCAGATCCTGGACGGGCTGCGGGCCGGGTGTGATGAGGCCGAGGGCAAGGACTGGACGGTCAGCGCGGACTCCACCGTCGCCCGCGCCCATCAGCACGCGGCGGGCGCCCGCCGCGTCCCGGCTGCTGATGACTCACAGGGGGCTTTAGCGAATGACAAGAAATCGGGCCGGGAGGCGATCGGCGAGTCCCGCGGCGGGCTGACGACCAAGATTCACCTGGCTGCTGACCTGCGCTGCCGTCCAGTGGCGCGGCTGACCAGCTGCGGCCAGCATGGCGATTCCCCCCGGTTCGTGCCGCTGATGGATGCGATCCGCGTCCGGCGGCGGGGCCCGGGCAGGCCGCGACGACGGCCCGGCCGGGCCATGGCCGATAAGGCGTACTCCTCCCGCGCGAACCGCGCCTGGCTGCGCCAGCACGGCATCCAGGCGGTCATCCCGGTCAAGAAAGACCAGAAGAAGCACCGCCGTGACCGCGGCCGGGCCGGCGGCCGCCCGCCGGCCTTCGACGTCTCCTTGTACAAGAAACGCAACACCGTGGAACGCTGCTTCAGCAAGCTCAAGCAGTTCCGGGCGGTCGCCACCCGTAGACAAGCGCGAGCGCATTACCAGGGCACCATCGACGTGGCCTCGATCAGCCCTGGCTGCGCGACCCGTCCATGATCCACGGGACACGCCCTAGTGCGCTCGACGCGAATCGGGCCGGACGGCTCAGCCCGGACCAGCCACGGGACCTGCAAGCCAGTGTCCGGTATCGACGCAGCGGCGTGGTCGGGCACTTCCTGCGCAGTCGCGACGCGTTCGCTCAGGATGTGGCCACCGGTCAGGTCGCTTCGGTCGAAGGGGCGATCACCAAGAAGATCTGGCAGCCGGCTTACGGAGGCGAAGGCGAGGCGCCGCCGTCCTATCAGATCTGGGTGGCTAGCCGGCAGGCAGGCAGTCGGCAGTTCAAATCCGACGATGAGTTTTACGAATCCGCGCCCGGCGACGGATTCGTCCGGCTCTCCTACCTGCCGCAGAGCAAGTGGGCGGTCAACTTCGAGTGGCTGCGGGAAGGGCCGGCTCGCGGCGGCAGGCTCGGTGAACGGGCGGAGCAGGCGCTGCTCGACTGGCGTGCCGCTCGCAAGGCCCGCGATGTGGTGGGCGAAGCGGAGGCGCGCGCCGGGATGGCATCGATCCGCCGCGAGGCCGGGAGCTATCTGCCTGAAAACGGACTTCCTGCGCATGAGAAGCTGGCACCGGGCCGGCTGCGCGAGGCAATCGTCGGAGACTGGGAGAGCCCGCTTCTGAGCATCAGCGTCCGCGCCAACGGGACGCTCACCGACGTGTTGACGCTCGTCATCAACGGCCAGGCGCTGAATCTCCGGCGCTCGCCAGCCTAATGTTCTATATGGGGAGCCGGACCGCCGTTCTGCGGTCGTGTCACCTCCTGCACGAACGGCCATCTGCGGGAAGCCCAGTGGGAGCAGGGGTTGATCTACTTGTACCGTCACCACTGATCGGCCATGGTCAATGACCACTTCGCGATGTTCGTCCCCATCGTCCCGGCATGTTCGTCCGGGGCTCGTGCGCTCGCACGGTCGCTGATGTCAGCGCGGGCCTAGAGTCCGGCGTGTATGGCGGATTCCTCGGATGGGTGGCGGAATGACGGAGGGCGATGATGCGGGCTGATCTTCGCGTCCGGTTGGCCGACGGCACCGATGTCGGTTACGCGGAGGTCGGCGATCCTGCTGGGCGCCCGGTGCTGCATCTGCATGGGACCCCGGGTTCTCGGTTGGAGGTGGGCATCCCGGCGGCCCGGCGGGCAGCTGAAGATCTTGGCGTTCGGCTGATTGCCCTCGACCGTCCCGGGGTTGGCCTGTCGCCGTTCCGCCGTTTCTCCATCAGGCAATACCCGCAGCTGGTACGGGGCTTCGCTGATGCCCTGGGGCTTGAGCGGTTCGCCGTCATGGGCGTGTCAAGCGGCGGCAAGTACGCGTGCGCGTGCGCCTGGGATCTGCCTGACCTGGTGACGCGGGCCGTGCTCGCGTCCTCGACCTGTTCGTTCGATCTGCCGGGAGCCAGGGCAACGTGGAGCAACGATGACCGGGTCGTGTACACCCTCGCCAGCCGGGCGCCTTGGCTGTTTCGCCTGATGTTCGCCAAGTTCATTCACGACGTCAGGCGCGACCCTACGGCGATTTTCGCGATGATGAAGAGCCTCGGGCCGGCAGATCAGGAAATCCTGGGGGGCGAGGAATTCCGGCAGATGTTCGCCCAGAACGTGGCCGAGGCATTCCGGCAGGGAGGACGTGGCCCGGCGCACGACTACGCGCTCGAAGCCCGGCCCTGGGGTGTGCCGCTCGGCCAGATCCAGGTGCCTATCGAGATCTGGCACGGCGAGGACGACCGTCTGGTGTCCCCGCAGGCGAGCCGGATCCTGGCCGCCGCTCTCCCGGGTGCCACCACGCACTTCGTGCCCGGGGAGGGGCACCTCCTGCTTGCCGGCAACCACGCCGAAGACGCTCTGCAATCCGCGCTCAGCGGCTGACGCCGGTGAGCCGATGCCGATCCGCCGGGCCGGGCACCGTGACGCTAGCGGGGCCACCGTGGCGCACCTCGAACCGACCCGGGCAAGCTCGCCCGCCGGCCGCAGCCCCGGCCATCGCAGCGGCCAATGGAGACGGCTTGGAGCTGAGCTGATCGCTGATCAGGGCGCCGTGGCCAGGCGGTTGCCGCCAGACTCGCCGGGGTGATTCAGGCTGGTCACGGGCGGCCGGTGAGCCCGGCGCTTGCCGCGCGTCTTTATGGCATACGCGCCGGTCTTGAAGCTTGCCGCCGTGACGGGAGGCTGGTCCGATGGGGCGCCGCGGTCAACCCAAGCCGCGAAACTGGGCGCGCCACGGTGCCGTCGGCTGGCAGCGCGGCGCCGATGAGTTTGGGTCCCGTCGACCGTCTGCACAAACGTCCATGTAACAGACGTCCATATAAACGAGGCACGCCATGACCGCTCTGAGCAAGCAGTTCGACGCCGTCTTGGAGAAGAGCCTGGACAAGGGCGGCTGGACCTACGTGGTTATGCCCGGGTCGGCCGGGTACTTCGGCACTCGCGGCCTGGTGAGAGTGCGGGGCTTGGTGGACGGCCACCCCTTCCAAAGTGCGTTCATGGCGCTCGGGGACGGCCGCCACAAGTTGCCGGTCAAGTCGGAGCTGCAGAACATCATCGGGAAGAAGCCGGGGGACCGAGTGGCCGTCGTGTTTCAAGGGCGCCTGGATCGTGGAGACGACTGATGTCGGCGGCCGAGATTGACGCGTACCTGGACGAGCTGGAGGAGCCGAAGCGCTCGACACTCAGTCAGCTACGCCGCGACATCCTTGCAGCGGTCCCCGATGCGGAACAGTGCATCTCGTATGCCGTGCCTGGCTTCAAGGTCGCCGGCAAAACGATCGCCGGATTCGCTGCCTTCAAGAATCACCTGAGCTACCTGCCCCACAGCGGCTCGGTGTTCCCCGAGCTGACCAACGAGCTGGCCGGTGATGAGAAGTCATCGGGAGCCTTGCGGTTCCCGGTCGACCGGCCGCTACCGGCCGAGCTGGTCAAGAAGCTCGTCGCCGTGCGGCTTCGGCAGGCCTTCGGCGCGGGCAGCAACCCGCGCTGAGCGAGGCCAAGTAGTCAAGCGGCTCGTCCTTCATGCCGGGGCTGTTGCAGAACGGTCCCTCGTGCTCTGAAGTCCGGGCGGTAATGACAGCTCTGCGGCGTCCCTCATCGGCACGACCGGACGGGTCCGCCTGGCCGGTCACCGGCCAGGCGGACCCGTCCTCGGTGGCGAGCCTGTTACCGGCGGCCCCGGCGACGTACGCGGCGACGATGTACGTGGCGTACCGGTCCAGCGAGGTCCGTGCCCGGTCGGGCGAGGCGTGACCCTCACCGGATCAGCTGAGGCTCATCGCGACGGCAGCGCCCATGTTGGCGGCTGCGTCGAGGATGAGCTTGGCGGGCACGGAAATGCCTTCGCTTATTTCGATGGCCTCTGAGGTCAGGAAGGGCGCGACGATGTTGGAGACGTTCGCCAGGATGCCGGCGGCCTGGGTTCCCTTGCTCTGGCCGGCCTGGAAGTTGTAGATGCTGCCGGTGATGGTGCCGGCGACGGCTGAGGCGGCGGTGAAGTACATGCCGATTTCTGGGAATGTCGGCTGGGGCCCTGGCGCGGGCGGGGTGTCCGATGGCGCTGCGGGCTCGTAGTCGGCGGCCTTGCCGCACAGCCCGACGGCGGGCGGTACCCAGCCGACCAGCCAGGTGGGCTCGATCAGGGAACCGTCGTAGACCGACCCGTCGATGGCGTTCTGGAACGGCGCGCCAGTGGGCGTGCCGGGCCACTGCAGGATGTTCAGGATGCACGGCGCGACGATGTCGGTCCAGCCGACGAAGGCAGGCGGCGCCTGCTTCGCGGCCGCGGCCGCGTCGCCGATCATGTCGATGATGCCCCAGGTGCCCTGGCCGACGGAGGCCGACATCTGTAGCCCGAGGGCCCAGTCCAGCTCCGCCGCGGCCAGCCTTTTCGTCGCGGTGGCCGCGGAGGTGGGGAACAGCGAGCTGCTGGAGCCGTTCTTGATCCGGTTGGCTAGCGTGGCCGGGTACATCAGCACCATGCTGACCAGGTGAGCGACGCTCATCGTGTCGTCCACTCCGAGCTTGTTCAGCAGGCCCCCGATCACCGGGATCTCGTCGAACTGATGCGCCAGCAGGGCTCCGAGCTGGTCCATCACGGCCTCGACCAAGTCCAGCACGGCGTTGACTACCGCGTCGGCGAAGCCGAGCAGGTCGGCGACCGCGTCCTTCAGGGCCTGGAAAAACTGCGCGAAGGTGGCCTGGTCGTAGGAGCCGCGGCTGCTCGACATGGCCTGCAGCCCGGTCCACAACACCGTTCCGATGTCCTCGGCGAATGCCAGGCCGTCCCGCACCGCGACAGCCAGCTCGTCCATGGCGTTTTGCAGCGGCTGGATCGGCGCGACCTGCGTGTCGCCGGAGAAGTACGAGAGAATCTTGTCCAGGAGCCAGCTGGCCCGCGCGCTGTTCACGAACTCCGCCAGGTCGAAAGCCGCGGCCTGGGGTGCGGACACGCCGCCCGGTATCCCGCCGGGCTGGGGACCGGACACGCTGGCCGCAACCGGGTTACTGAAGGTCACCTTGGCCAGTTCGGGCATCAGTCCGTCGATGGCGGTGTCGATCCGGTCCTGCAGGCCGGTGAAGAAGTTATTGGCCAGCCCCTTGTAGTGCTCCAGGCACCCGTTCACGACGCCCGGCGCCTGGTTCAGCCAGCCCTCGACGACGGCGGCGTTCGCGCTGGCCTCCTTGATCAGGTCGATGATGTTCTGCCGGAGCCAGCTGATCGCGCCGGCGATGTCGGCACCGAGCTTGTTGAAGAACGCGGTGACGGCGTGTATGGCCGACTTGATGTCGTTGATCACATAGCTGACTTCCGCGCTGACGTCGCCGGCCAGGGTGACGGCCAGGTTGACCACCCAGTTCCAGCCCTCACCGGTCTCGGCCTTGATCCAGTTCGCCGTGCAGGTGACGACCTGGCTGGCGTCGTGCCGCAGGCCGTGGAAGAAGGAGTCGGCGTCGTTCTCGACGGAGTCCCACCAGCCCGAGAGCGACCCCACTGCGGTCAGCGCGGGCGCTTGCGTGCCGCCGGACTCGGTGGAGCTGGTGTAGACCGGCACGCCCGATTTCATGTCCAGGATCCACGACTTCACGTCGTCCGGGCCCGGCGTGGCGCCCTGCCCGGCCTGGATGCACTGACTGATCGCCTGGGCCACTCCAGAGGCCGCCTGGGTCTGCTGGTCGGCGGGCATGCTGGCCAGCACCGGGAACAGCTTCGTGCCGTCGGCACTGGCCGCGCTCAGCAGAGCCTCCGGGGTCAGCGTGCCGATGTCGTTCAGCGGCGCGGTCCCGGCCAGGAACGCCTGCACCTCCGCGTCTGGGCTGACCTGCACCGAAGCGGCGGCACCGAGGTCCGCGGCGGAAGCGACGCTGACGCTCAGCTGGGGGGCGTCCAGTTCCACCGCCGGGGTGGCGAAGGTGACCCGGCCGGAGGCGTCAGTGGTGAACGTGGCTGTGCTGCCGGGTGCCAGCAGGGTGTGGCCGCTGGCCTGCCAGGCGCCGGCCTGCCGGTCGGCGGACACGCTCAGCTGGACGCCGGCCGCCGGCACGCCGTTGGCGTCGGTGACCGACAGCTGCACCCGCCAGGCGTCCAGTTCCTGCAGGACGGCGCTGGCCTGCAGCACCGGGACCAGCGACCAGCCCGCCACCGGGTCCTTGGCCAGCACGTTCAGCGTCGCGTCGGCCAGCACCACAAACAGCGTGCCCTGGGTGGCATCGGCCGTCTGGCCGAACACCGCACTCACGCCTGGCTGCAGCGGGATCGGATCGGTGACCTCGAGCGGGACGTCTCCAGGATTGCCGTACTCGGAGATGACCGTGACGGTTCCCCCGGCGGTGTCAGCAACCAGGAAGGCGAAGCCGAACAGGCCGGTGCCGTCCTGCCAGACCGCGACCTTGTCCTGCCCCAGCCCTGATCCGGCCGACCCGATGTCCGCATCGCCAAGCGTTTCGCTTTCCGGGGTGGAAAAATAGATGTCGCCCGATTGCATCTGGTAGGCGTACCCGACGGCTATCCCGGGATAGTCCGGGTTCTGATAGTTGACCCAGCCGGTCCACAGCAGGGCCGCCACACCCGGCGTCTGGCCTGTTCCCGCCGGGTCGAAGGTATCAGGCGAGTAAGAGCCTGCCCCGGCGTGCCACTCCATAACGTTCTTCGACGTCAGGCAGGTCACGGAGCCTTGGCCGCTGGAGTCCCAGTTCACCCTGGCGTCGACCATGTCCACGCCCGCGAGTGAGGTGATCACGATGGGCTGGCTGTTAATGTGCGGCTGCCACAAGGCGAAGCTGCCGTTAGCTTGCTGGCCAGGCGGCGAAGTCAGGTAGAACACGTAGAAGTAGACGTTCCCGCCGGAATCAAGGCCGGCCTGCAGCCTGCCGAGACCGCCGTGGTAAAGCGCCGAATCTTCGGCCCATTCCCAGGTGCCCGACGAGCCCAGGCTGAACAGGGAGCCAATTATCAGCTCGATCTGCGTGTCCTGGAAGATCCTCAGTATGAGTGCCCACACGGTGCCGTCAGGTGCGGTAGCCGTGACGATATCGACGGGTTTCGCCTGCGGAACCTCCGGAGGCGCGGGCAAGGGGGTGCAGGTCCATCCCGATGTTGCAGTGCCGCTGCGGCTCAGGTGCGAGACCACGCCGCCGGACAGCAGCAGCGCTTCGCCGGTCCCATCCCCGCGCACGAACGGCCGGACCGTGTCCCCAGCGTTCATGATCACGTTGTCAGTCAGGAAGTAGTCCTCGCTCAGCACGCTGCTGCCCTGCACCGAGAACGGCGGCAGGTACAAGCTGGGCGGGTCGCCCGGGACGGCGGTGAGCGGCGAAGGACACGTGTGATGCGTCATGGCGATCCCCGTCTATCAGGCAGGCAAGCGCGCGACCAGAGCTACGGTTCGGTCCCGGCACCTGCGATTCTTACGCCCGATTCTTACGCCGCCGCGACCGTGACATAAGGCCATTTAGGAAGATATTCATCACCCGGCCTGATCAACCGCACTAACCAGCGGGAGCCGCAAAGCCGTCGAGTACCACCTGGGCGACATCTACGCCAAGTGCGGCCTGCAAGGCCGGCATCAACTGCGGCTCTTCGCCGGGCAATGGCGCCAGCCGGCCGCGATCCCGTCACGCTGACGCGACACTCGGGCGCAATACGCACTGTGGCGGTGCCAGACAAAGGCTGCGGTGGTGGTCCAGCCCAGCTGCGCAGGATGCGGGCTGATCCCGGCCGGGGCCGTGGTCGAGATCGTGGGCTGCGGATCATCTGCCACTACTTCGTCCGCGATACGGACATCATCTGCGCCGCAGTACTCCAGGACTCGGTCGAGAGCGCTGGCGCTATTGTCGGCGGGGACCGCGCCGGTGTGCCGGCGCTCAGGCGAACTGCCTGCCTGTTCAGCGGGGAGCGCTTTTGCTACGCTCGCATCCACGTCAAGGAGATGGGATGACCACGCTGCGACTTCGGCTGTCTCGATGGATGCAAGCCCAGCAGGTCCGGGACCTCACGAGGGCGGCGTGAGCACCGCGGCGCCCGTGCCCGCGCTTGAGCCCGCGTTCGACGTGCAAGCCGCTCTCGGTCCGCTAGAGGATCACGGCATGACACGGACCGGCCACCGCCGCGTCATACCTATCGTCGGCGGCCAGGTAAGCGGCCTGTTCGACGCGCAGATCCTGCCCGGAGGCGCGGACTGGCAGCTTGTCCGCCCCGACGGCGCCATCGAGATCGACACCCGCTACTCGGCACGCACCCCGGCCGGAGAGTATGTCCACTTCCGGACGTCCGGCGTCCGCAGCGGGCCGCCGCACATCCTCGAGGCGCTCTTGCGCGGCGACCCCGCAGACCCCTCCGAGTACTATTTCCGCGTCGCGGTGTACCTGGAGACATCCGCCCCCCGGCTCGCCGCCCTGCAACGGTCCATTTTCGTGGCCTCTGCGATCCGGGAAGCGGACCGCGTGTACTACACCGCCTACCGGGTCACCTAAGTCGGCTCCACGGGCGTGACGGGGAAGATCTCGGCCCAGCGCCCGGGGGCCGTGCCAGCGCGGCGAACCGCATCCGGTCGGCCGGCTTCTATCGCACCGGGCCGATGTTGTGGCGCAGCGGCGTTCGTGCGCCTGGAGCATCGTTCGGCGTACCCAGCGTGTGCCGCACAGCGGGCCTATGGGCATTCGAACACCTGGTGTCAAGAAGATCGTGGACAGCCAACATCCAGCGACCGGCAGGCACTCACGGGTACGCCCCGGTTGCATGGCGAGTAGCGTTGCCCTCCGGATCTGCCAGGACGAACCAGTTCGGGCTGCCTTGGTGCCGCGAGTAGCGCGCGTCAAGCCGGCAGGATAAGAAAATCGTCGGAGGCCGAGCCCGGACGCAGATCAGCACGTTCTGCGCGCCTGGCGGCCAGTTGCGAAGGAGGCAGCAGTAGTGCATGAGGCGGATCCGCGCGTGACCTAGCGCCGAACTAACATCGGCTGATGAGTGATCAGTTCTTCGTTCCGGTGGATTTCGTGGTCCCTGGGGGGTTCACGGCTGAGGTATTCCGGCTGGAACCGCTCGGGCCTCAGCACAACGCCGCGGACTATGCTGCATGGACGGCCAGCATCGGCCACATCCAGGCGACGCCGGGATTCGCCGGGACGAGCTGGCCACACCAGATGAGCCTGGCCGAAAATCTGTGCGACCTCGAACGTCACGCGCGGGACTTCGCCGAGCGCCGCGGGTTCACCTACTCAGTGCTCAGCACCGGCAACGGCGAAGTTATCGGCTGCGTGTACATCTATCCGCCGCGCGGCGAAAGCCAGGGCAGCGCCTGCGCAGGTGAACATGATGCGGCCGTCAGTTCCTGGGTGCGCGCTGACCGTGCGGAGCTCGACCCGGTGCTTTACCGCACGGTCCGCGCATGGCTGGAACGCGACTGGCCGTTCCACTCGCTCGAGTACGCGCCACGGGTCTGACCTGGTGCCACCCATCGGGCTGACTTATCACATCCGGGCTGACGGGATTCCCGATTGGCGCAGCGGCTCAGTCCGCCTCTCACAGGGCACTTTCACGAAGCGTGATGCCGGTACTAGGCTCGGCCCGCCGCGCTGATTAGGAACGCCGAATTTTACGCGGCGCTTGGCGTGAGCGGGCGTAAGAGCTGCTGCCGGGTCCAACCCTCGGATAGATCTTGTGTCTTGACGATCAATACCGCGCGCGCCAGCCTCGTCGGGGGACTAGGCCAGGCCCCGCGCCAACCAGTAGAAGGTGGCGGCCATCGACTGAGCCGGGACCTGCGGCCTTGGCGAGGTCAGCGATCGTGCCTCCTCGGTTGCCAGGGTCGCCTACTCGCTCGTTAGGCATGAGTGCCGTTCCTTTCGCGTCGACCGCCTCGGAGAGCGGCTCGGGCAGATGACAGGTCTTCCGTCTCGATGGTTGCGCAGGGCTGGTTGATCCAGACTTTGACGGTTGATCCAGACTTTGACGGGCAGGCGCGTGGCGTCGCCGGGTGCTGCTGCAGGACTACACCCGTACCATCACCGCAGACGCCCGATGCCCACGCGAACAGCATCGAACACATCTTTCCCAAGCTCGGCGAGACCACCACGACCGCCGAGATCCTCGACATGCTGCGGAGGACGAAATGACGCTCCTCGGAACGCTCCTCAAGAACCGCAGAGGCAGAGATATCCATTCGGCGTGGAACCGTCCGAACCTGCAGGGACCAGAACTACTCTTCGTGACGAGCGAAGACTTCGGGGAAGGACAGTCGATCCCGCAAGAGCATGCTGGTAAGCGGGTTGGCGGAAATAACCTGTCCCCCGATCTGAGCTGGAGCCCGCCGCCACCCGAGACGACAGAGCTGGTGCTCGTGGTCGAGGATGGACCCGAGCCGATCAAGGGCCACGGGCCACATCGCTGATCCGGTGGACGACGACAGCCTTGCCCATGGCCCCAGTTTCGTCCACCGCACTCTGTCCTCCCTCCGGTGGCGGAACTTCCGCCTGTTCTTCATCGGCCAAACCATCTCCCAGACCGGCAACTGGCTTACCAATGTTGCTCTGACCCTCCTCATCCTGCACCGCACCGGAAGCGGCGTGGCTCTTGGCTTGCTGGTGGCGTGCCAGTACGGCCCGATCCTGCTGCTGTCTGCCTGGGCAGGTGTGATCGTCGATCGAACAAGTAAGCGCAACCTCCTCTATGTCACGCAGGCGCTCGAGATGTGCGAATCGTTGGCGCTCGCGGCGCTGGCATTCATGCACGACGCACCGCTCGCCGCGTTCTACGGCATTGCCGTGGCAGGAGGTACTTTGCTGGCGTTGGACAATCCGGTCCGGCGGTCGTTCGTCAACGAGATGGTGCCGACCGACGAGATACCCAACGCCGTGACGCTCTACAGCGCCATGAACAGCATGGCTCGCATCGCGGGACCCGCCTTCGCCGGCCTGCTCATCGTGACGGTCGGCTACGGGTGGTGCTTCACGGCTGACGCTGTATCCTACGCGGCGGTCCTCACCGCACTCGCCATGATGCGCTCTGCCGAGCTGCACCGGCTGCCTGTGACGCCTCGTGGGGCCGGACAGGTCCGGGCCGGACTCAAGTACATCTTCGGCGTGCCAGATCTCTGGATCACCTTTGTCATGCTCCTGCTCATCGGAATTTTGAGCTACAACTTCGCGGTCGTATTCCCCCTTTTCGTCGAGAAGGGACTCCACGGCGGCAATGGCACCTACACCCTCGTCTACTCGGCCTTCAGCGCAGGCGGCCTGGTCGGGGCGCTGCTCGTCGCCAGGCGTTCCACCGTCAGCATCCGGACGGTGGCGGTCGGTGCCGCGGGGCTCGGGGCGGCCATGCTTGTCCTCTCAGCCGTCCCCAGCGTCGCCCTCGCCTTCTTGGTGGCGACCCTGGTTGGCGCTGCCAGTGTCGCCTACATGACGGCGACAACGTCCATTGCCCAGCTCCGAACGGAGCCGCACATGATCGGGCGGGTGCTCGCTCTACAAACCGTTCTCCTTGTCGGCACCGCACCGATCGGCGGACCAATCCTCGGGGCGATCGCCGACGCGGTCGGCGTCCGCGCCCCAGTCCTCATCGGCGGGGTAGCCGCTCTGGCCGCTGCAGCCTTCGGCGTGCTCGCTGCCCGTCGTGTGGACGCGCGTAGGGGCTATGGCTGAGGCGTTTCCAACTCGTGCCGCGTCGGGTGGCCTGCGCGGCCGACAGGTCCTTCTTCGCGCCGCCTGGGATCAGCTCCAGGAGCAGACGGTGCAGCTGGGAGATCATCCGGGTGTGGTCCTCACCCAGGGACCGACGGCGGTCGACCAAAGCACCCGAAGCACCGCGAGCTGCTCGTTGTCCACGACCGGTCGCAGGCCGGCCATCCGGGTCCCGGCCAACGCCACCGAATGCGCATCGGTGGCCTCGGTCTTGCGGCCCTGGCCGGTCGCGAAGACCCGCGCCCGCGCCGACAGCTTCGGCGGCACATCGATCACCTGCTCGCCAGCCGGACAGCCCGGCCCGCTGCGTGGCGCCGGGCTCGGGCCCGGCACGCGAGGCTGGCAGAGTTGTTGTACGCGCAGCAACCGCAACACCCTGAGCCGAGATCGGAGCGAATGTTGAAGGCAGTCCGTTTCAGTCAGTTCGGGGGCCCGGAGGTCCTCGAGATCGTGGATCTCCCCGATCCGCATCCGGGTCCCGGCCAGGTCCGGATTGCGGTGCGCGCGGCCGGCGTCAACCCGAGCGACTGGAAGAAGCGCAAGGGCCTGATGGATGGGGAGCTCCCGCAGACCATGGGCCATGAGGCGGCGGGCGTCGTCGACGAGCTCGGCGAGGGCGCCCAGGATGTGGCCGTCGGCGATCGGGTGTTCGGCTTCTCCGCCGAGGGGGCGGCCCAGGCCGAGCTGGCGGTGCTGTCCTATTATGCGCCGATCCCGCCGTCACTTGGCTTCCCCGGCGCTGCCGCGCTGCCGGCCGCCATCGAGACTGCCACGCGCGCGCTCGGCCAGCTCGGCGCCGGGAACGGCAGCACGCTGCTCATCAACGGCGCCTCCGGGAGCGTCGGCAGCGCCGCGGTTCAGCTCGCCGTGGTGCGCGGTGCGCGCGTGATCGGCACCGCCAGTCCGGCAAACCACACCTACCTTCGCTCGCTGGGGGCCGAGCCCGTCGCTTACGGCGAGGGCCTCACGGGGCGGGTTCGCGCGCTTGCCCCGGACGGCGTTGATCTAGCGCTCGACGTTGCGGGGAGCGGTGTCCTGCCCGAGCTCATCGAACTCGCGGGCGGCCCGGAGCACGTCGTGACGATCGCCGATTTCGGTGGCGCCCAGGAGCACGGGGTGACGTTCAGCAGCGGGGACGCCGGCCGCGCGGTCCACGCGCTCGCCGAGATCGGCGAGTTGGTCGAGTCCGGGCGCTTTTCGCTCCCGGTCGCGCAGACCTTCCCGCTCGCCGAGATCGCGGAGGCGCACCGCGTCAGCGAAGACGGTCACGTGCGCGGGAAGCTCGTGCTGGTGGTCGGCTCTGGCAGGTGCGGGCCACGGTGACCTGCCAGTCAGGTTGCTGAGCTCATCCGTTCGGCACGTCATGACTGCCATGGGCCCAACCTTGCCGGCGTCTCCCGTCGCGGATAGTGCCATTAGCTCGGGTTGGTCCAGCGGCGTCGGGTGGCCGGCTCGTAGCGTGGAGGAACATCAACACGAAGGGGTGTTCAATGGCCACCGTTGCACTGCTGGGAACCCTCGACACCAAGGGCGAGGAGTATTCATGGTTGCGGGATCGGCTGGGTGATCTGGGCGTCCAGGTCTTTGCCGTCGATGTCGGATCGTTCTCCGCGAGTCCGCTCGCTGACGTGTCGTCCGGCGACGTGATCGCGGCCGCTGGGGCGGACGCTGCCGCACTGCGCGAGCGTCGCGACCGCGGGGAAGTGATGACCGTGATGGGCCAAGGGGCCGCCAAGGTCATCCGCAAGCTCGCCGACGAGGGCCGTATCCACGGCGTGCTGTCGGTGGGCGGTTCGGGCGGGTCGTCTGTGGCGGCGCCCGCGATGCAGGCGCTGCCGGTCGGATTCCCGAAGCTGCTGGTCTCGACGATGGCGTCCGGTGACGTGAAGCCGTATGTGGGTGAGGTCGACACGACCCTCACCTATTCGGTCGTCGACGTCGCCGGGATCAACTCGATCTCGGAGATGGTCCTGGGGAACGCGGCCGCCGCGATCGCCGGGATGGCTAAGGCGTACGAGGCCCGCCTGTCCGCGCCCGCCCGCGACCACAAGCCGTTGGTGGGCGTCACCATGTTCGGTGTCACCACCCCCGCCGCGGACGAGGCGCGCAAGACGCTGACCGAACTCGGCTATGAAGCGCTCGTGTTCCACGCCACCGGCACCGGGGGGCGCGCGATGGAGAAGCTTGCCGAGTCCGGTCTGCTCGCCGGGGTCTGCGACCTGACCACCACCGAGTTGGCCGACGACCTGGTCGGCGGCGTCCTGACGGCGGGTCCCGATCGGCTCGAGATGGCCGGCGCCAAGGGTGTCCCGCAGGTCGTCAGCCTCGGCGCGCTCGACATGGTCAACTTCGGGCCCCTGGACAGCCTGCCTGCCCAGTTCGCGGGGCGGAACCTATTCGTCCACAACCCGACCGTGACCCTGATGCGCACCACCGCGGCCGAGATGGGCGAACTGGGACGCCGGATCGCCCGCAAGCTGTCCGATGCGGCCGGCCCCACTGAGCTATTCATCCCGCTGAAGGGCGTCAGTGCGATCGACGTCGACGGTGCCCCGTTCCGGGACGCCGACGCAGACGCCGCCCTGTTCACCGCGCTGCGCGGCGGCCTGGCAGGAAGCAACGTGGTCGTCCGCGAGGTCGACCAGGCCATCAACGACCCGGGGTTCGGCCGCGCCATGGCCGAGGCCCTGCACACCCTCATCACGACCACGAAGTAAGGAGAAACTCATGTCCCGTCAAGAAATCCTCGATCGGTTCCGCGCCCAGGTCGCCGCAGGCCAGCCCATCATTGGAGGGGGCGCCGGCACCGGCATCACCGCCAAGTCGGCCGAGGCGGGCGGCATCGACCTGCTCGTCATCTACAACTCGGGTCGCTTCCGCATGGCCGGCCGCGGCTCCCTGTCCGGGCTGCTGGCCTACGGCGACGCCAACGCCATCGTCATGGACATGGCCAACGAGGTCCTGCCCGTCGTTAAGAAGACACCGGTGCTGGCCGGCGTCAACGGCACCGACCCGTTCCGGGTCATGCCCTACTTCCTCAAGCAGGTCAAGGAAGTCGGCTTCGCCGGCGTCCAGAACTTCCCCACGGTCGGCCTCATCGACGGTGTATTCCGCGCCAACCTCGAGGAAACCGGCATGGGCTACGGCCCGGAGATCGACATGATCCGCCTCGCCCGCGAGATGGACCTGCTCACCTCCCCGTACGTCTTCGACAAGGAGCAAGCCAGGGACATGGCCAAGGCTGGCGCCGACATCCTCGTCCCGCACATGGGCCTCACCACCTCCGGCACCATCGGCGCCCAGACCGCCTTGACCCTGGAAGATGCCGCCAAGAAGGTCCAAGCCCTGGCGGGCGCCGCCAAGAGCGTCAACCCCGACATTCTGTGCCTGTGCCACGGCGGCCCGATCGCCAACCCCGAGGACGCCCAGTACATCCTCGACAACACCGAAGGCATCGTCGGCTTCTACGGCGCCTCGTCCATCGAGCGCTTCCCGACCGAGGTCGGGATCCGGAAGCAGACCGAGGCATTCAAGGCGATCACCTTCAAGAAGTAACCCATCCACTGCTGCGGCCCGCCGGGGTCTTGTCCGGGTACAGGTACGCCGCCCGGTGCAGGAAGGCCACGGGGTTCAGCTCCGACCGGAACACATTGCACGGTGCCGCCCCGGTCCCGGGCGCACTGGCGGGCGCCGACTCCGTGCTTGTCATTACCTGTCTTCTTCGTGGCCGTAGGTTACGGCTCCGCTGGGCTGTATCAATACCCCCGGGTTCATGATCCCGGCGGGGTCCAGCTCAGCCTTCGCCCCGCGAAGCGCGGCGGTGAACAGCCGCGGCGCCTCGCGTAGGTACCACTGGCGGTGATCCCGGCCAACCGCGTGATGGTGGGTGATCGTGCCGCCGAGCGCCAGGATCGCCTCCGAAGCTGCCAGCTTGATCTGATCCCACTGCTCGAGTTCCTGGCCGGGACGGCCGGGCGCGTAGACCGAGTAATACGGCGCGGGGCCGTCGGGATACACGTACGCGAAGCGGCACGAGACCGCGCCGCCGCCGCACGCCTGGAGCACCGCCTGTTTCACGGCGGCTAGCACGCCCTCGTGGAATTCCCAGAAGCGGTCCCAGGTGACCGCCGTCTCGAAGGTCTCGGCCACCAGCCCGAGCCGGACGAGGCCGTCGCGCAAGTGCGGACCGCGCAAGAACGCGGCGCGCCAGACCGCCGCCGGGTCACTGTCCTCATCGCGCACCTCGCCGCGATGGTCGGCGCAGATCTCCAGCGCCCGGGCCAGCCACGGCCCCAGCTCGTGATCAGCGGACTCAAAGCCGAGCACGAGAATCGAGCGCGACCCGTCACCGCTGCCCGACAGCAGCGCCTCGTCATGGCCAAGCAGACGGCAATTGGCCGGATCAAGCCCGGACTGCGCGAGTTCCCGGGCTGCCTGCACCGCGTCCGCGAAGCCGGCGAAGTACACCGACGCGGCCGCCCTGAACCGCGGCCGGGGCTGGACCCGCACCCACGCCTCGGTGATCACCCCAAGTGCGCCTTCAGAGCCGCAGAACAGCCGCTCCGCCGACGGGCCCGCGCCCGAGCCCGGCAGCCGCCTGGTCTGCAGCAAGCCGCGTGGCGTCACCACCCGGATGGCCTCGACGAACTCATCGATATGGGTGTGCAGGGTCGCAAAATGGCCGCCCGAGCGCGTCGCGATCCATCCGCCCAGCGTCGACCATTCAAACGACTGCGGGAAATGCCGCAACGTCAGCCCGTGCGGCTTCAGCTGCGCCTCCAGCACCGGGCCCAGAGTGCCGCCCGCGATCCGCGCGGCACGCGAGTCCCGGTCGACCTCCAGCACCCCGGCCAGGTGGCCAAGATCGACGCTGACCGCGCCGTTATAGCCGTCACCCACGTCGGGCTCGACACCGCCGACCACGCTGGAGCCGCCGCCGAACGGGATCGCCGCGGCGCCCGCACCGCTGCACCACTCCAGCACCGACACCAGCTGGCCCTCGTCGCGCGGGAACGCCACCAGGTCCGGCGCATGCGCGAAATCACGGCGGAACGCGCGCACCAGATCGCGGAACGACTTGCCATACGTGTGGGCCGCCCGGTCGTACGGGTCCGCGCTGAACGCCGCCTCAAGCGACGCAGGCGGCACCAGCCGCGGCGCGCGCAGTTGCAGGTCCTCCACTCGCGGCGGTTCCTCGACACGCACGCCATCGATCCCCAGGCGCCTGGCGAAGGCGGCCCCGAGCTGCTCGATCTCGCTCACCGCCAGCCCCTGGCCCTCCAGGCCCCAGCCCCAGAACTTGCGCCTGGCAGTCGACTGCGTCCGCAGCGATGACGCCGCCGACGGCCCTTCGCTCGTTCCGCTGCCGCTCAACAACGCCCTCCCTAACAGACCCGGCCGGATGGCCTATACCGGCCCTATCGCGCCAAGGACCCGGGCCCGCCAGCCTGCGGCCTAGTTCACGCGAACGCGTGCCGCATGCACATTTACGTCCGGCACCGTGCTCATAGCCGGTACCCCGCCGCAGTCATGACGCAAGCATCCCGCCGAAGGCGAGTGCGCGCCAGGGGACGCCGTCGAGCCCCTGACCGCCTGCCCCGCCGACGCATGGCCGACCACAACACGATGCCAGCCCCGGGACGAACGCCGAAAGTCAATGAAGGCACGCAAGGCTCGTGCCGCGATGGGCCGACAGCCGCACCGCCGTCTGCTCGCGACACGAACCGCTGTGAATCGCACCGAGCGGAGTACACCCAGAACAGGTAGATCTGGCTGCTCATGCCCCGTTTGGTTTGGCTGCACTGGTCGCTTGCGGCGAGGCCCAGATGAGATCGCGACTGCACCAGGAATGATGCTGGTTCTTCCGTGAGAAAGCTCCCATGCAAATTACCCATGTGAAAGCATAAATTGGGCCGGCTGTGACGACGAAGTGCTCAGTCATGATTGATACCGTCTGCGGCCCCATAGTATAAGCGGGCCACGTCACCGGTACTTTGCTGATGCTCTTGGCGCCTGGCCAGCCAGCCAGCCTGAGGCTTCCGGGCGGGGGGTCTCCCGAAAGCTCGAACTGCTCGACGAACGAGTCTTCCGGACACATCCTGATGGGCAGGGGTCCCGGATTCCTCCATGCCGCTTGCAGAGTCAGGTACGCTTTGCCGGCTGGCAGCGGCACAGACGATGCCGTCAGCGTGCCGTCGAGGTCAGGCTGCTCACGGCGGTTCCGCTGCCACTCGGTGTATCCCCATTTATATCCGGCCCAGAGGCCGCCGATAATGAGCGCGGCCGACGTGACGTAATGGTTTAGCTCAGCTGAAAGGTCGGAAGCGGCCATTGTGATCTTCTTCATCTCCTCCCGGAACCAGATATGGTCACATGCTTCCCGGGCCCTGTGGTAAATCTACCCTTTCAACTCGCCCGGCGGCACATTCGCGACTGCCCACTGGCCCGGCTTCCGGCGGGCCGCCCGTCGCCGGTCCACGACCACCGTGTCGGCGGCGCCCCCCCCGCGGGCCTGCACCCGGCACACTGTCCGCACCAGGCTGCCCACCGCCCTTGGCCGGCAGCCCGGAGTCGGTGGGGTAGGCCACGTTCGCCGGGCTCAGCGCGACGCCCGCAGGTTGACGGCCCGGTGTTAGCGCCGGGTTGGCTGTCGCGGGGCTTGCCGGGGACGGGGCTGGTGAGCGGACGGATCGCGACGGGGAGACAGCGCACAGCGAGGTTGGGGTCAGGCCGGGCGAGCAGTGCCCGCATCGCGGCGAGCTTCTCGAGCGCGACGGGTGTGGCGGCGTCTGACCGATCTGAGCCGAGATCACGGCGCCGACCGCCAGGCGGGGGCGGCACCCGATCGGTCAGCTTTTAGCCCGCCAGGCCGATATCGTGGCGCGCCGGTCAGCTGAGGAACGGGACGAGGTGAGCGTTGACCTCCTCGGCGTGGGTCCAGCACAAGCCGTGGTCTGCGCCGTCGATAGCGACGAAGTCGCTGTCCTTGATGAGCTCGTGGGTGCGCGGGCCGCAGGCCTCGATCGGCAGGATCCGGTCGGCGGTCCCATGCATCACCAGCACCGGGATATCGATCTTGGGCAGGTCGTCGCGGAAGTCGGTGTGCCAGGTCGCCACACAGGTGACCGTCCCGGCGGGCGAGGCGCCGACCGCGGTGTTCCAGGCGTCTTGGACCACCTCCGCGCTGATCCGTGTGCCGAGGTTGTCGTCCAGGTTGAAGAAGTTCTTGTTCCACTCGGTGAAGTAGGCGAACCGGTCGGCGGTGAGCGCCCCGGCGATCTGGTCGAAGACCTCCTGCGGGACGCCCTGCGGCGTCTGGTCGGTCTTGAGCAGGTAGGGCGGGATCCCGGAGATGATGACGGCCCGCCGGACCCGGTCGGACCCGTACGTCCCCAGGTAACGGGCGATTTCCCCGCCGCCCATCGAGTGGCCGGCGATGTCGAACTCGCGAAGATCCAGAGCGGTCACCAGCTTGTCCAGGTCGGCAGCGAAGGTGTTGTAGTCATAACCGGCGGCGGGGCGGGCGGACTTGCCGAAGCCTCGCCTGTCATAGGTGATGACCCGGTGCCCGGCAGCGATCATTGCTCGTTCCTGGCGCTCCCAGGCCCGGCCGGACAGAGGGAACCCATGGACGAGCACCACCGGACGCCCCGCGCCGTGATCCTCGTAGTACAGCTCGACCGGCGTGGAATTCTCTTCGCCTGCGGTGATGTAAGCCATTGCCCCTTCCCTTTTTCTTGTTCATTAGCGGTCTGGGTGCTGAAGTCTCCGCCTGCGAAGGTCACGCCGGGACGACGTAGGGGAAGTCGCTGGCCCGCTGATCCTTGGCGACGGACGGCTTGAGCCCGGAGGGCACCGCGGTGTTGGCGACCAGGGACAGCATGGCCTCCGGGGCATTGTCGGCCTGCGTCCGGCCGTTGCGGGCAGCGAACCCGTAGACCGCAGGCGTACCGACCACGTACGACAGCACGTCGGGGAACAGGTCCCCGGCCACCGCCTGGCCGTAGCCCTCGGGGTCGGCGGAGGTCCCGCTGGCCGCTACCACGGCGGCGATCTGCTCGCCGATGTACTTGGCTGCGGCACTGACGTCCTCCGACGGGTGCCGGGTGTTGGCCGGGTTGGTGAAGTGGGTGTCGTTCGGCCAGAAGATCGGCCACATCATCGGGTGCCCGGCCCGGTTGATCTGCCGCCAGCCACCGGCGTCGGTGGCGAGCTTGGTGGCGCACCACACGCCCGTGCGGGCTCCCGGCCGCAACTGCGGGTGATTGTGGGAGACCTCTAGCACGATCGATTGGACAAGGCTCCCGGCGAAGCTGTTCTGCGCGGCCTCCGGGCGCCACCCTGACAGGTCTGCCGCGGTCCCCTTGGCCACCGCCTCGTTGATGATCGCCAGCAGCGACAGATCGATGTAGAATGAGTCGGCGATGCGCCCGGCCCACAGCCGGGTTCCGCTCTGGCTGGCCGTCTCGCCGGTCTGGCCTTCCAGCACCAGGTCACCGGCTGCCGAATCCTCGCGCGCATGGTCACCGGTCAGGGCATCCAGCCGGAAGGCCTGCCGCCCGTCGGAGTCCGCCTCGCCGAAGGACACCCGGTAGGTCAGGGTCTCATAGTCGGCCCCGTCGAAGTGCACCTTGAACTCATAGCGTGCCTCGGGGTGGAAACCCGGCTCGGAATGGAGCCCGTTGACGTTCGAGTTGACGTCCATGACGAACACCGTGCTGTCCTGGCCGGGAAACACGTACAAGTCGTCGGTGTACAGCTGGCCGGTCTGAGCCGCCAGCGGCGTGTCCAGGTGATGAGACATGCGAAATTCCTTCTTTCTTCGCGGTGATGCGGTGCCAGGGATCGGTCCGGCAAGAGGCGGCGCCTGCATCTGTGCTGACAGAGCCAGTCTCACGCTGGCCGGCGAGCGTCGGCCCAGGGATACTCCCGGGGTTCGGTCCCCGGGTTTTGCCGCGGGGCACCGCCGATCCGGGCCTTGATCAGGGTCCGCCATCGATGAGCAGGGCTGGCCAGCCCGGACCCCTGAGGCGATCCGGGCCTGACCGGTGCCGCTGGCCGTGCCCTCCGGTAGCGACGGACAGTATGCGGGCTTCCCGAGGCTGACCTGCCAGGTTACGCTGTTGAGCATGCGATGACGCAGCTCCGGCTGACTCGGCGGGGCTGCCAGCCGTGGCCTGGGCATGTAACTGGAAGCCGGCCCTGAACTGGAGCCGCAGTGGATTGCACGAGGCGCTCGCGGGCCGGGTTCCTCACTCAGGTGTCCTGTCCAGGTGGAGGCCGTATGAAGGGTTATGCCCGCCTAGGCGGCCCGGAAGCGGCGCTCGGGAATAAGCTCGCTCCGGCGGGCGCCGTCGCCACGGCCGACGTTACAGACGTGGCGTAGCTGCGGTTATGGTGGCCGCACAGTCCGGTCTGCGGGGCCGTACACCACCGCTGATCGGCCGACGCGACGAACGTGGCGTGCTCAACCGGCTCATTGACGATGTCCGTGGCGGGCAGAGCCGGGTGCTGCTGGTGCGCGGCGACCCGGGGGTGGGCAAGACAGCACTGCTCAACTACGTGGCGGGGCGCGCGTCGGGGTGCCAGGTAGTGCGCGTGGCGGGCGTGCAGTCCGAGATGGAGCTGGCCTTCGCCGGGCTGCATCTGCTGTGCGCGCCGATGCTGGACCGGCTCGATCGCCTGCCGGAACCGCAGCGAGAAGCGCTGCGGACCGCGTTCGGACTCAGCGTCGGCCCGCCGCCGGACCGGTTCCTGGTGGGGCTGGCCGTGCTCAGCCTGCTGGCGGGGGCTGCCGGGAAGCGGCCGCTCATCTGCCTGATTGATGACGAGCAGTGGCTCGACCGGGCTTCGGCGCAGGCGCTGGGGTTCGCCGCACGGCGGCTGGCCGCAGACCCGGCCGGCCTGGTGTTCGCCGCCCGAACTCCAGGACCGGAACTGGCCGGGCTGCCGGAACTCGAAGTTGGGGGGCTCGACGAGCGCGATGCGCGGGCGCTGCTGGAGTCGGTACTGGCCGGCCCTCTGGACGCCCCGGTGCGGGACCTCATCGTCGCCGAGACGCGGGGTAACCCCCTGGCGCTGCTGGAGCTGCCTCGGGGCCTGAGTCCCGCGGAACTGGCGGGCGGCTTCGGGCTGCCCGGCGCGGTGCCGCTGGTGGGCCGGATCGAGGACAGCTTCGGTCGGCAGCTGGAGGCCCTGCCAGACCAGACCCGGCTGCTCCTGTTGGTAGCGGCCGCCGATCCGTCCGGCGATCCGTCGCTGGTGTGGCAGGCAGCCGGGCGGCTGGGCATCCCGGTTCAGGCGGTGGCGCCGGCGGTGGGTGCGGGGTTGGTGGAGTTCGGCTCCCGGGTGCGGTTCTGGCATCCGCTGGTGCGCTCGGCGGCCTACCGGGCGGCGTCGTTCGAGGAACGGCAGAAGGTGCACTACACGCTGGCGGAGATCACGGACCCCCAGGCTGATCCGGACCGCCGGGCCTGGCACCGGGCCCAGGCCGCAGCCGCGCCAGATGAGGAGGTCGCGGCGGAGCTGGAGTGCTCGGCGGGCCGGGCACAGTCCCGCGGCGGGCTGGCTGCGGCCGCGGCGTTTTTGGACCGCTCGGTCGCGCTGACTATCGACCCGGCGCGCCGTACCGGGCGCATGCTGGCTGCGGTCCAGGTCAGCATGCAGGCCGGGGCGTTCGGCAAAGCTCTGGAGCTGCTCGGCGCGGCGGAGATCGGCCCGCTGGATGAATTCACCAACGCCCAGGCAGACCTGCTGCGCGGGCAACTCGCGTTCGCCTCCGGCCTGGGCAGCGACGCTCCGCCGCTACTGCTGAAGGCGGCCGAGCGGCTTGAGCCGCACGACCTCGACCTGGCGCGCAAAACCTACCTGGACGCATGGATCGCAGCGATGTTCGCCGGGCATCTGGCGGGCGCTGGTGATCTGGCCGAGATCTCCCGAGCCACCCGGGCGCTGCCCCGGCCGCCGGATCCGCCACCGCTGGCCGACCTGCTGCTAGACGGCCTGGTGCAGCTTGTGACCGACAGCCGGGCCGTTGCGGCACCGGCGCTGCGCCAGATCGTAAGCGCCTTCACCAGCGGAGATGTTTCGGCAGAAGAAGGCCTCCGGTGGGGCTGGCTGGCCCAGGCCGCCGCTATTGCTCTTTGGGACGACGACTCCTGGCACACGATCGCCGTCCGGCAGACTCGGCTCGCCCGAGACGCCGGCGCCCTGGATCAGCTGCCGATCGACTTGGCCTCTGAGGCCGCGACTGTCATACGCAGTGGTGACTTCCCTACGGCGGCCGCCCTGATCGCTGAAGCTGACGTCGTCTCGGAAGCCACCGGAATCCGCTACCCGCCCTTCGCCGTCTTGTGGCTCAGTTGCCTGTCCGGCAACGAGGCCGAAGCCGCGCCGCTGATCGAGGCCACCATCGTCGAAGGCACAGCCGGAGGCCAGGGACACGCGGTGAGCTTCGCGCAGTGCATGGCCGCGATTCTCTACAACGGCCTCGGCCGCTACGCCGCCGCGCAGGCCGCGGCGGAGCAAGCCCGTCAGGACACGCTTTATGTCTGCATGTGGGCGCTACCCGAGCTGATCGAAGCCGCCGTACGCAACGGAAACACCCGAACCGCCAAGGATGCGCTGGAACGGCTGACGGCAACCACCCAAGCGGGCGGCCCGGACTACGGCCTTGGCCTCGAGGCACGCTCACGCGCTCTGCTGAGCGACGGCGAAGCCGCCGACGGCCTTTACCGCCAGGCAATCGACCGGCTGAGCCGTACCCGGCTCCGTCCGGAACTCGCCCGCACCCATCTGCTCTACGGCGAATGGCTGCGCCGCGACGGCCGCCGCGCAGACGCCCGCACGCAACTCCGGACCGCGCACCAGATACTGGCCCCGATGGGTGCCGCGGCGTTCGCCGAACGCGCCCGCCGCGAACTACTAGCCGCCGGCGAGACGGCGCACAAACGCGCGACGCAGGCCCGCACCGAGCTCACCGCACAGGAGGCGTCCATCGCCCGGCTCGCGCGAGACGGCCAGACCAACACCGAGATCGGCGCCCAGCTGTTCCTCAGCGCCCGCACGGTCGAATGGCACCTGGGCAACGTGTTCACCAAGCTCGGAATCAGTTCGCGCCGCGAGCTACGCCGGGCGCGGGCGCACCTCGTACAAGCGGACCCGCCAACGTAGTGGCAGGTGATCTGGTGATCCGGCCCGCATGATCAACCATGATCCGTGACGAGCGCGCGGCGACAATCGGCGCATTGTTCTCGGCGGTGGTTGGGGCGATGGGCGGCAGGACGCAGGCATAGGTGCAGGTGACCGGCCGAGCCGTGCAGGGGATCGGTCGGCGGGGAACGATGCCCCTAAGCTCGTCGCATGGCCAGGTACTTCGAGATCCATCCGGCCAACCCGCAACGGCGCGCGATCGTCCAGATCGCTGATGTCGTCCGCGCAGGCGGCGTGATCGCCTACCCGACGGATTCCTGCTACGCGCTCGGCTGCCAGCTTGGCAACAGGGACGGCATCACGAGGATCAGGTCGATCCGCCACCTCGATGAACGGCACCACCTCACGCTGGTGTGCCGGGACTTCGCGCAGCTAGGCCAGTTCGTGTACGTCGGCAACCGGGTTTTCCGGGCTATCAAGGCGGCAACCCCGGGCAGCTACACCTTCATCCTGCCAGCGACCAAGGAGGTACCGCGCAGGTTGCAGCACCCGGGAAAGAAGACCGTCGGGGTGCGGATCCCCCGGCATATGGTGGCCCAGGTGCTACTCGCCGAACTCGGTGAGCCGCTCGTCTCGAGCACCCTGTTGCTGCCTGGCCAGGACGAGCCCATGACCCAGGGGTGGGAGATCGCCGACCAGCTTGGCCACGCCGTGGACGCGGTGATCGACTCCGGCGACTGCGGCACCGAGCCGACGACGGTCATCGACTTCTCCCAGGAGAAGCCCGAGATCCTGCGGCGCGGAGCGGGCGAGACGTCCGGGTTTGAGTGACCGACGGCCTGCGAACCTGCCTTCTCTGGCGGCCAGGGACGCGGCGCCCGGCGATCCGGGCTTCGCCGCGGTGAAGCCAGTGAGCAACCGGCCTCGTGGAGCGGGTTGCCATCCTTGGCAGTGAACATCCTTACGCGGCGTCCCGGTCGTTGACGAGCACAGCCGCCCCGTCGAACAGGCCCGCCTTGAGGTCCTGCAGCGCCTGTTGTGCTCCTGACATTGGGTACACGTGGGTCGTGGCCCGGACGTGGTAACGGATGGCGAATGCGAGGAACTCCCGGCCATTATCACGGGTGTTGGAGGTTACGCTGCGTAGTTCCTTCTCGTAGAACAGTTCGTGCTCATAGTTCAGTGGCGGTATGTCGGTCAGATGGATCCCGGCAACGGCGAGGACCCCCCCACGGTCAAGTGCCCGCATCGCGACTGGCACGAGATCCCCGACTGGCGCAAACAGGATCGCGCTGTCCAGGGGTTCCGGAGGGGAGTCATACGCGCCCCTCGCCGACGCAGCGCCCAGCTCGAGAGCCAGCCGCTGGGACGCCTCGCCGCGGGTCAGGGCATGGACCGTCGCGCCTTGCGCCAGGGCCACCTGGGCGACCAGGTGGGCGCTGTCGCCGAATCCGTACAATCCGAGCCTGCCATGCTCCGGCAGCGATGCTCGCAGCAGCGCCCGATAGCCGATGATCCCGGCACACAGCAGCGGCGCCAGCTCGACATCAGCTACGTCGGCGGGCAGCCGGTAGGCGAACGCCGCCGGCACCGTCGTGTACTCTGCGTAGCCGCCGTCGGCATCCCAGCCGGTGTAGAGCGAGTTGGGGCACAGATTCTCGTTGCCGCGGCTGCAGTAGACGCAGGTCCCGTCGGTGTACCGCAGCCACGCGACGCCGACCCGGTCCCCAACGGCGTAGTCGGTAACGCTGTCGCCCAGGGCCGCTACCGTACCCACGACCATGTGACCGGGCGTGACGTGCTCACGGTGCACCGGAAGATCGCCCTCGCTGACATGCAGGTCAGTACGGCAGACGGCGCAGGCCAGGACCTGAACCAGCAGTTCGCCGCGAGCTGGGGCCGGCACTGGTTTCTCCACGTACCTCAGCGGGCTGGTCTCGATCGGGCCCGGCTGGCTGACTACCCACGCCCGCATCGTTTTCGAGCTACCAAAAGTCATCCCTTACCCCTATCATGATCGGCCGCGCGGGCATTGGGCAGTGGTCGGACCAGGCGAGCGCGCGGGCCCTGCACTTGCCGGGCGGTCCTCTGCTCACAAGCGAGACGGGCAGCGATCGTCTGTCCCCCGATCAGCTCTTCGGCGGAGGCGGCTCAACCGGCTGGTGCTTGCGAAGCGGTCTGGCCGGCCGCATCGCCCAGCATCTCGGCCGCGGCGCTCGCTGAACTGGCGGGGAGACACACTGAGCCTAGCGAGGAGCGCCGAGGAGGGTGCAGTTGGCGGGGAATGAGGGTCGAGGGTATGGCTCGGTGCGACTTGCTTCGGCCGTGATCTCGGCGCGGGCGTCGCGGGGTTGCAGTGGACGCTGAACGGCTATGTGCTTACGCTCGCGGCGCTTGTCTTGGTGGGCGGTTCGCTCAGTCTTCGTGGCCGCGTCGGCGCTTTGCGCGGCCGCCCCGACGATCGAGCTGCTCATTGTTGCCCGGTTCGTTCAGGGGATTGGGGGGGCTCTCCTTACGCCAGGGAGCCTTGCGATCATCGACGCGGTCTTTCATCCCGATGATCGCACCCGGGCGATCGGTGCCTGGGCAGGTCTGGGTGCGGTCGCGGGCGCGATTGGCCCCGCCGTCGGCGGGTACCTGACCGACGCGGTGTCGTGGCGCGCGGTCTTCCTGATCAATCTTCCGCACGACGTCCTGAGCCGATCAAGTACGGACACCCCGCAAGTACCAAAGGAACTCCCGCCGTCCCTCAAGCGACACTGCCCGGTCGCCGGCACCCCGCTTGCCGCGTCCCTGAATTCCCCGCCCAGTTCCCGCCTGCCGACGGCCATGGAGCGGTGACCGTCGGCCAAGGGCACCCGGCGAAGGTGACGCGGGCTCGCCGGGCGCATGCTGGCCGCGTCAGCGGCGCGCCGCTTCAGGGCCTGGCGCGGCCGGGGATGCGGCTGGCGCGCTTCAGGATATTTTGGGAATGGCGCTGTGGCGGGTGTTCCGTAGCGCAGCCGACGGGCGGGCGTGATGAAGACGGGTCAGGTGTTCGTTAGCCATACATCGGATATGGCACGGTTTCCTGCGGACCGGTCGTTTGCTCAGGGTGCCCTGGACGCGGTGACGCGGGCCGGGATGACGCCGGTTGATATGCGATATTTCGCGGCCCGGGGCGATGCGCCTGCTGACTACTGCCGGGCAAGGGTCTGTGAATGCGAGATCTATGTGGCGGTGATCGGGTTCCGGTACGGCTCGATGGTTCCGGGTGAGGGGATCTCGTATACCGAGCTGGAGTTCGACGCAGCGACTGATGCGGGGATGCCCCGCCTGGTGTTCTTACTAGAGGAGGCAGTCAGTTTGCCCGAGGGGCAGGCTGATGCCGATCTGGGCCCGGTCGAGGCGTTCCGGCAGCGGCTGCGTGATGCCGGGATGGTCGTGCGTGCCTTCACCTCTGATGCTGGTCTTGAGCTTGAGGTGTTCCACGCACTGACCGAGCTGGCAAGCCCTTCATCTGTCCGCGTAAGGCTGCCCGCTTCGCTACCGCATTTCGCGGGCGGGCCCGCTGAGCGGGAATACCGGCGCGAGATTGCAGGGTATCTCCGGGCGCTGATCGAATGGGTGAACACTGACCCGTGGCCGCGGGACCGGCGGTTCGGCGGTCCCGTGCTGACCCCGGCGGCTATCGAACGCAAGCTGCGGGTCTCGGCCCTGGGTCGGGCAGGTGAGGAGGATCTCGATGCTGATGACCTGGCGCGCCAGTGCGGGCGGCTGGTCGTCCTGGGCGGCCCGGGGTCGGGTAAGACTTGGCTGGCCAAGCGAACTGCCCGGGTTTGCGCCGAGCGTGCCCTGGAGGCTATGGCAGCGGGTGCTGGTCTTGATGAGGTAGAGCTGCCGCTCTACACCACCTGCTCACGGTTGTTCAGCGCTGAGGGCGACATCCGCCAAGCTGCAGTGACGAGCGCGCTGGAACAGCTCGGTGACCTGGGCGGCCCCATGGTGAGTGCGGATCTGCGCGAGTTTTTCGCCGGGCGGAACGCACCGACTCTGCTGGTGATCGACTCTCTGGACGAAGCCCACGGCTCCCAGCAGCGGCTTCGCCAGGCCGACACGCTGCCGTGGCGGATCGTTCTAACTACCCGGCCGAGTTCGTGGAACCAACAGCTCGCCATCGATGACAGAGATGATTCGGACCGCGTGGGCGAGCTCCAGCCGTTGCGCTATCCCGAGGACGTTGAGCCGTTTGTTCGCCGCTGGTTCGACCACCAGCCGGAACGGGGGGAGGAGCTTGCTGCCGAGATCGCGCGGCGTCCTGATCTTCATCAGGCCGCAACGGTGCCTTTGATCCTGGCCTTCTACTGCATCGTCGGGGGGCGTGAGCCGCTGCCGGAGTTTCGGCGCGATCTCTACGGCAGGGTGCTCAACCGCCTGCTCACCGGCCGATGGCGCGGTGATGAGGACTGCCAGCCTGACGTCGGCGCGTGCCTTCAGAGGCTCCGGGATTGGGCCTGGCCCGAAAAACAAGCGAGTCATCCTGTTTCCGGCATCGGGATCTGGACCGACGACATTCTTACCGAGCATGCCGGGCTGGGCGAGGCCGAACAGGATGCACTTGATCACGTTGCCATGCCGCTGGGCCCCAGTGATGTCGACACCGGAAAAACGCTGCGTCGCTTCATTCACCGCTCCATCCGGGAGCACCTGGTGGCCGACTATGTTGCCCGTCTTCCGGCTAGTCAGGCGGCCGAGGAATTGCTTTCGCATTGCTGGCATGACCCTGACTGGGAGTACTCGGCTCCCGCGGCGATTGCCATGCATCCCCAGCGTGACCAACTGCTGCGTGAACTGATCTGCCAGGCGGCGAGGTCGGAGCAACTCCCCGAAGACCTTTCTATCATCGATGCTGGGTGGGATTTCCGGGGACTCCTCGCCCGCGTGGTATCCGAGTCCGGCGAAGCGGACTGGTCGCCTGAGATCGCGGAGGTGATCAGCCGTGCCCGGGTGGATCTTGCCAGGTCAGGCCACATTGGCGCCCTGGGCGGTCCGGCGCTGTGGGCTCACTCGAACCGCCTGATCCGCGATGCGCTGCTAAAGATGCTGGCCGAGCCGCGCAATGGCTGGGCCGTCGGAACGCTGGTGGCCGGGGTGGTGCAGCTGGCTACGACGGAGCAGGACAAGCGTCATGCTTGCGACGCGCTGATCGCATTACTACCCGGCCAGGGCAGCAGTTACGAGGCAGCACGGTTCGCGGGCAAGGTGGTCGGCGGAGTCGTGCAGCTTGCCCCGACGTCGGGGGACAAGCGCAAGATCCGGGGCGTGCTGCTCGCGTTGGTGCGCGGCGAGGCCGACATCTGGGTAGCCGATGAGCTTGCGGAAGGCGTGAGCCAGCTCAGCCCGACCGCCTACGACAAGCGTCAGGCCCGTGCTGCGCTGATCGGGCTAATTCCCGGCCAGCCCGGCGGGTGGGAGACCCTATGGCTGGTGGACAGGGTGGTCCGGCTCGCCACCACGGACGGCGAGAAACGCGAGACCAGGGACATCCTGCTCGGATTGCTGCCTAGCCAGGCCGGCAGCTGGGTTGCCGGCGAGATCAGCGCATGCATTGGCCGGCTCTGCCCGGCGGCAGAAGACAACCGCCGGGCCCGTGATGCGCTGCCCGCGTTGCCGCCCTGCAACGCCGAAACCTCGGCCAGCGGCGAGCCGGCCAGCTGGGTAACCTGGCACGCCCAGGCAGTCGCAGACAGCGGCCAGGCCCGCAGCAGGCTGCTAAGGGCGTTGGCCGGCGAGACCAACGGCAGGGCAGCCACCGGGCTGGCGGCCGGGGTCAGCTGCGCAAACCCGACAGCCGAAGAAAAACGCCAGGCCCGCGAGGCGCTGCTGAGGCTTCTTGGCAGCGAGACCGACGGCAGGACGGCCGCTGAATTGGTCGGCATCGTGAGCCGTCTCGGACCGACCTCAGAAGAGAAACGCCGCGCCCGCGAAACACTGCTGCCATTGCTGGCCATCCAGAGTCACGGCAACCCAGCCCTGTGGCTGGTAGACGGGATAATCCAAGCCGGCCCTTCAGCGGAGGAAAAACGCCAGGCCCGCGACGCATTGCTGAAGCTGCTGGCCATCCAGTGCAACGAACGTCAGGTCGCGCGGCTGGCGAACCGTCTAAGCAGGCTCGACCCCACAGCCGAAGACAAGCGCCAGATACGTGAAACACTGCTCCGATCGCTGGCCTGCCTGATCGGCGCCGCTTTAGCCGCACAGCTGGTCGGCTTGGTGAGCAGGCTCGACCCCACACCGGACGACAAGCGCCAGGCTCGTGGCGCGCTCGTAAGGTTGCTGGCCGTCCAGACCGACGGCCGGTCAGCTCAGGAGCTGACGGGCTGGGTGAGTCGGCTCGACCCCACGCCAGAGGACAACCGCCAGGCCCGCGAGACGCTGCTGAGGCTCCTGGCAGACCAGACCGATGGCTCGCTGGTCTCGGGACTGCTCGGCAGACTGGTGCAGCTCGCCGCGACAGCGGACGACAAGCACCAGACCCGCGACGCGCTGATAAGGCTGTTAAACAGCCACCCAGACGGCCCACTGGCCCTAGGACTGCTCAGCTGCGCAGCGCAGCTTGCTGCCGCAGCGCAAGGCGAACGTCAGACGATCACAGCGCTGCTGAGGCTGCTGCGGCATGCTCGAGTCGGCGCCCGTGAGACCGCTGGGCTGGTGGGCGCGGTGGTCCAGATCGCGGCCACGGCAGAAGACAAGCTGCGGGCTCTCCGTAAGTTTCTCAACGTACTGGCCGCCCAGACCGACGGCTGGAAAGCCTGCGAGCTAACAGCCGGGGTGATCCAGCTCGACCCTTCGGCGCAAGACAAGCTCCGGGCGCGCGACGCCCTGCTGGCGTTGCTGGGAGGCCAGACCAGCGGGCCGCTGGCCGCGCGGCTGATGGACGCGCTGGCCCAGCTCGATCCGACAGCCAGCGATATCAAGGATTGGCGCGGCTGGGAAGCCTTGCCCACAGTCAATCTGGTCGCGGCGGTGCGCCGGAACTCGGAACTTGCCGCCTGGCTCGCAGTCCTCCCCGACTTGGCCCCGCTCTCCGCTTCACCTTTCGAGATGCCAGGCGCCCCTCGGCGCCAGGCAACACATCCAGTTGCCCGCCGCGACATCCGCGCTCGGCACGCCGAACCGTGATCGCGGCGGCGGCTGCGCTGGTTCTGTTCCGGCCGCGGCGCCGGTGGGGATTGTGCCTTCCGTGGTCGGCTGACATGGCGGTTCCTCGGATCAGGTGGAGCGGGTTAGCGGTGGCTGACTTGGCGGAGCCAGGCCTGGGCGCCCATCTGGACGGCTTCCCAGGGGCTGCCCAGCGGCGGGGTGTATGACAGGTCGAGGTCGCTGACGGCGTCAACGGTCATGCCGTGGAAGATCGCGGTAGCGGCGATGTCGATCCGCTTGGCGATCTCGGCGTGGCGGTGCCCGAACAGCTGGACGCCAACAGCCGCCCTGTGTCGCGGTCACCGGTGAACCGCATCGTGATGCGGTGACTGCCGGGGTAGTAGGCCTTGTGGTCGTCGGCCTCGGATCCGGCGGTGACCGGATCGAACCCGGCTGCGGCCGCCTCATGGTGGCGCAGGCCGGTGCGGGCGGGCCGCCTGGTCGAAGATCTTCACGACCTGGGTGCCGAGGCTGCCGGCGCGACGCCTTTGGTCCGCGAGCCGATCAGCGCCAGCACGGCCGCCGGGCTGGCGCAGGTCTTCAAGGCCCTGGGCGACCCGGTCCGGCTCCGGCTGGTATCCCTGATCGGCGCCCATCAAGGCGGCGAGGTATGCGTGTGCGAGCCGACCACCGCCTTCGACCTCACCCAGCCGACCATCAGCCACCACCTGAAGGTGCTGCGGGAAGCCGGGATCATCGACGGCGAGCGCCGGGGGACCTGGGTCTACTACTGGCTCGTCCCCGCCGCCCTCGAACGCATGGCCGCGCTGCTCTCAGCCCCCGCCCAGGCAGCAATCCCCTGACCCGGCCCCACCCGGCGACCACAGCCGCGGCAACATAGGCGAGGATCGCGGCCACGCCCGCAATGATCGCCGGGATTCATGGCCGCCGGTCAGGGCCGTAGGTCACCAGCACGGGTCTGGCTCATTCAGCAGGAGCTGGTAGCCGAGGGAGTGCGGGAAGCGGCCTGCTGGCCGGATGCCTGCCCGCCCGATGCCTGGCCGTCTTCGCCGCAGCACCCGGGACCGTCGTGATCCTCGTCGTAGAAGGTCAGGCTGTCCGCCAGGACCGTGTAGATCTCCCAGCGCTCGCCCTCAGACGGGCCCTGCACCCAGAACTTGTCCTGCTTGGCGTAGCAGCAGGTCGTCGCGCGCTCGTCGACCGAGGCGAGCCCGGCTTCGGCGAGCCGGGCTTGCTCGGCGTCCACCGCCTCGATGCCGGCGAACTCGATGCCGAGGTGGTTGAGGGTCCCGCCCTGGCCGGGGTTCTCCAGCAGAACGAGCTTTAGCGGCGGCTCGGTGATCGCGAAGTTGGCGTAGCCGGGCCGGAGCTTGGCCGGCTCAGCACCGAACAGCCGGGAGTAGAACGCGACCGCCTCGCCGATGTCATCGACGTTGAGAGCGAGCTGCACACGGCTGGACATGAGAACCTCCCGGGACAAGACTTTGGTGACTGTCTATATCTAATTGCACGCTGAGCTTGCCATAAGACATCGGGCTCTGTCAATATAGACGCATGTCGAAGTCTCTCGTGCTGCTGGCCCAGTCGGCCCGGCAGCGAGGTCGTGGCCGAGGCCGGCGCTGGCAGAGACGCGATCCGACCACCGGTACGGCAGGCGTGCCTGATGTCCTTCCGTCGTGGCCCGGGTCTAGTGGAGGCCAGTGATCTGCGCGATGTCGTACCGGGCGCGAAGATCGGCCACCGTACCGGCGTCCGGTCGGCCCTTGCTCGTCTCCATGATCGCCATGAGTTCGTCGAAGTAGTTCTCGTGGCCACCGGGCACTGAGGACTGGAAGAAGACTTTGACCGGCTTGTCGCTCGAGTTGCTGAAGGCATGCGGAGTGCCTGACGGCACGAACATGAACGCGCCCGGCCCGCCTGTGGCGAACGTCTGGCCCGTTGCCGATTCCCACCGGTGCCAATCACCGACGGCACGAGCGACCGGCTCGAACGCCAGGACGTCGAGCTCGCCTTCCACGACATAGAAGATCTCTTCGCCGACCGCGTGCACATGCGCGCCGACATCAAACCCCGGCCCGATGACGACCTCGAACGTCGATGTCAACGCCGGATAGTCGGTGGTCATCTTGACCGTCGCGTCGAGACTGCCGCCGACTATCCGGCGTCCCGCGCCGGGTGGCAGTACGAGGCCCGCCGACATCAGGCGCGGGTCGCGATCTTGGTGATCGGTCGGATCGTGATGATCGGCGGGGTAGCTCCCGGCGGAATGGCGGGAGCTACGTGGGCAGCAAACCAGGCGGTATGGGCTGCCTCTCCCGACAGTAGGCGGGAAGTGCCCGACCGGCTAAACGCCCAGACCGGGACGGTCAGGACGATGCGGGTAACCCGGCCCGGCGTCGGCCGCCGCAGGTCCTCACTGCTCAGCAGGCCAGGCGCGTCGCCCAGCGCGTACCGCATTGGCGCGATCATCCTCCCGCCTCCGGCCGTTTCGGAGTCGGTGGCGGTGGCGCCACCCGTGCTCGTGGACTGAGTCATGTGCCTCTCATCATCCCTGCCCGGCTCGCTCAGTGGCGATGCCGGGCGCGTTCCTCCTCGTTCTGGCGGTCCGTTTCGCGGTCCTGTTCCCGGCGCTCGCGCACCTGGGCGCCGTGCTCGTCGACGTGCAGCCGGTGCTCCAGCTGCTCGGCGCGACGCTGCTCCTTCGGCGTCGAGTGCCCTTCGCGCTCCTGTTCGTGCAGCGAGTCGAGTTCCGCCTGCAGGGCGTCGTCACGCGGCCGGGGCGGATCAAAGGGATCAGTCATGGCGGGTTTTCTCCTAGTTATCCGGTGAGCGGGTGGTTCTCCTATGAGACCGCGCCTGCGGCGTCCGGGCCAAGGCCGGGCCGCCGTCGGCGAGATCAGCCCCCGGCGTTGCCCCGCCCACCACCTGCCGGCTGTGATGGGAACATGGCAGACGCGCCCATGATCACATTTCCGGTGCTCAGGCTCGGCCGGCTGCAGCTGGGCCCTGGGCTGCGCGCCCTCCAGCCCGGCTCGGCGGCTTCCGGCCTGGTGGTGACCGCCGCGGTCCCGGTGCCGGATTCGTCGGCTGAACCGCAGTATGCGTGGGGTGTCGCCTGGGCGGATGCCGCCCGCGAGGCCGGCCGGCTCGGCGCCGATCAGGCGACCGCCCAGGCGCTGGCCGCCGGCGCCGGGGATGCCTTCGTGGGCGGCACCCGGATCGTGGTCGCGGCGCGCGGGGAGGTTTTGCTCGCGCGCTGGCTCGCACCCGGCGCCGCCGCGAGCTCGGTTCGGGTGGGCCCGCTGCCGCACCTGCGGGAAGTGGCAGTGGCCGCGGCACGGCGGCCCGCCTACGTGGTCGTGCTGGCGGACCGTAAGGGCGCCGACGTTATCGCGCACTCCGGTGGTGACCAGCTGCCTGCCCAGCGGTTCCCCGCCAGTGACCGTCCCGGTGCGCAAAGCGATCCTCATCCGGGCAGGCCGCCAGCGCAGCACCACGGCCCGCGGCACGTGACCGACAGAGAGCCAGAAAGCGGCGGCCAGCAGAACGCCGAGTTCATCGCCGGGCGCGTGTCCCAGGCCGCCGGCAGCGTGGGCGCGCACATCGTCCTCGGTACAGGTGATCAGCACATTCTCGACGCTCTCGAAAGTCATCTGCCGGGCTCGCTCGGGCCGATTAGCGCCATCGCAGGCGGCCGCCAGGCTGACGGCCTCGACGATCACCTCAGCGCCGCGATCGACGCCGCCCTGGATGAGATCACCGCCGCGGCCGCCCGCGCGGTCGGGGACCGCGTTGCCTCGCTCACCGAAGGGCCGGGTCCTGCCGCGGTTCGGGGCATCAGCGCCGTTGCGGAGCAGCTCGCCGAGCAGCAGGTCGCCGTGCTGCTCGTGGCGGCCGACCTTGCCGACGGGACCGGCGCCGGTGCAAGCTACCGGATCGGGAGCCGGCCCACCGAGTTCCTCGTCGGCGACGCCGGCACAGGCGTCGAGGTGCCGCTGGAGGACGGCCTGGTGTGGGCCGCGCTCCACCAGGACGCGATTGTCGTGCAGCTGCCGGACCGCACTGGCCCGCTGGCCGGCGAGCCAGCAGCCGCGCTGCTCCGCCGTGGGTCGGCCGCGTAAGCGGCGCCGGGTAACCCTGCCCCGTGCCGGCTACGCAGCAGTAGTCATTTATGCCGAGGGCGCCGGTCTTAAGCGGATCCGGCCCCGGGCGAGGTCAGCCCAGCACCTGACCGCGGCGCTCCCCGTCGATCAGCGCCCGGATCATCGCCAGCCCGGTGTCCTGCACGGCCGTCTTCCCGGCTTCCTCCCCGGCTTCGATTGTCCAGCTCTCGGCCGCCCCTCAAGGCCGCCTGGATACCGGCCAGGAACTCGGCTGAGGCTTTCGGGTCGTGCGCGGGGACGACGGTGTGGTTCAGCTCGATGCTCATCGTGGCTCCTTCGGTTGCGGGCTGATCTGAGCGCTGGCCCTGGGGTCGTGCGTGTGGTCAGGCGAGGCGGTAGAGGATCGGCATGGCGGCCGTGTGGTTGGCGTGCAGGTTGGCGAGCACATAGCTGCGGAAGGCGCGCTTGCCGAAGACCCGGGCGGCGAAGACCGGCAGCGGCATATCCCAGCGAGCATGGTTGATGAACACGTAGTCAGCGGCGCCGACCGGCCCGAGCAGGGTGGAGTTGTCCATGCCGGTTTCCGCCGCATACCAGCCGGCCAGGTGATCCCACAAGTCCAGCGCCACGTCAGGGTCCCTGGCGGCGAAATAGTTGAACAAGAACAGGCCGTGGCGGGTCTTGTCCACGTCGCCGACTCGCCGTAGGCAGCGGGCGCGCATCAGGTGATGCTCGGTGGAGGTCGAGGTGATCGCGTCGAGTGCCTGCTGGTATCGGGGGTCTGCTTCGACGTGGCTGATCGCGGCCGGAGTGGTGGTTTCGATGAGGACTGCGACGTCGTAGCTGGCCGGGCGGGCGGCCAGCTGGCGCGCGTCGCTGCCTGGCGGCGGGATCAGTGCGGCCCGGTAGACCGTGGCGCTGGTAACAGCTTCATGTCGCTCCAGCCCGGCCGCCAAGGTCTTCAGCTCGGACAGCAGGACCGCTTCGCGCCGAGCGCGGCGCGGGATCGGCGTGCGCCCGAGCGGTGGTTCGGCTACCGCGGCGATGTGCAGGTACCCGGCGGAGGCGGGCTCCATCAGCGCCACCCGCTGATACTCCGGCCGCGGGTTAACGATCTTGGCTTCCATGTCTTGTCCTCCCTGGGTCTCAGGTCATGACGGCGCCGCCGCTGACGTCGAGGATCACGCCGGTGATCCAGGCCGCGGCATCGGAGGCCAGGAACACCGCGGCGGCGGCGACGTCTTCGGGTACGCCGAGTCGCTTGAGCGGATGGAATCCGGCCATCGCGGCTTGCTGCGCGGTCGGGATCTGCTCGCGGGTGCGCGCGGTCAGGATCGTCTCGGGGGCGATGCAGTTCACCCTGATCCCGTACGGCCCGGCCTGGGCGGCCACGCCCTGCGTCATCAGGGCGAAGGCGGCCTTCGCCGCGCCATAGGGGATCGGCGCCCGGGCATCGGCCCGGCGGCCAGCCGAGGACGCCAGGGTGATGATCGCCCCGCGGCCGCGGGCTTTCATGCCGGGCAGGAAGCTCTTCAGCGTCAGGAAGGTGGCCAGCAGACTGGCGTCGACCGTGGCCCGCCACCCGTCTTCAGGGATGTCCTCCAGCAGCGCCGGCGGAGTCAGGCTCGCACCCGCGTTAGCGATCAGGATGTCCACCGGGCCTAGGCTGTCCTCGATCTGGCGGCACATGGCCTCGATATCGGCGAAGCTGGTGGCATCCCCGGTCACGCCGGTGGCGTTGCCGCCGTTATCGCGGATGGCGGTCACCACGCTGGCCACGGCGCCAGCGTCCCGGCCATGGACGGCGACCCCGGCGCCCTGCCGCGCGAATTCGGCGGCGATGGCCCGCCCGATGCCCCTTGAGCTGCCGGTGACCAGGCTTACTTGGCCTTCCAATGTCTTCATGCGATGCTCCTTTCACTAGCTGGATGGCTGGTGGCGCCGGGGATGGATGGTGCACAAGGGGTGCCGGCGGCCCCGGTAGCTGCCGCGCCCGGCGCTGGCCCATTCGCTGAGGAACCCTTCGACTGACTCGGTCATCTCAGTCTCCTGACACTCGGCGGTCACAGCTCCTTACGTGACTGCCATGAGCTACACTTTAGTCAAGTCGAGTAGAAAGTCAATGAGACTTGAATAATGTTGGACCCTACGTCGCCAGGCTGGCGCCACTGCTGCCGCAGCTGGTGCTCGCCTACCAGCGCCGCGCCGAGGAAATCCCCGCCGTGCTCCGGGACGCTGGCCAGCTCGGCCAGCGTCATGTCGGCATGCTGATCATGCTGGCGATCAGCGGGCCGCTCAGCGTCTCCGACCTTGCCCAGCGGACGGAAATGACTGTCGCGCACGCCAGCCTGGTGATCGGGGAGCTGGCCAGGGCCGGCCTCATCGAGCGGGACCACGACCAGGCCGACCGGCGCCGGATCATCGTCTCGCTGTCGGACGCTGCCAAGCCCGCCGTGGCCGAGATGCGCCACCGCAATGCCGAGCCCGTGATTGCCTTCCTGCGCCAGCTCGAGGAAAGCCAGGCCGAGGCCTTCATCAGCAACCTCGCCCTGCTGCTGGCATACCTGCGTGACCAGCCGCCCCCACCGCCCTAGCCTCGCTCTACCCAGAGGGTTTCAGTTCACCGGGGGGCCCAGGAGATCGGCTCATCCACACACCCTGCAGGCGCCCTGGTTCGGGCTCCCCTCCGACAAGCGCGACACATTCACCGCCGCCTCCGGGCAGGACCTCCGAGTCCTGGGATGGCTACCCAGTCCCGCGTGACCTCCGGGAGCTATCTATCCCCCTCTCCGCTTTCCTGCACGGCAGTGACCGTGATGGCTGGCGCTGGATAACGCGCACTCGAACCGACGGCAAGGACGCATCGGGCCACGGTCTCGCATCTACGCACATGCCGATGAGCGAGCCATAGGAAATGGCCTCCCTCCGTCATTCCATCGCGACGTCGTGAGCCGCCCGGCCTGTAACGTTCCAGATCGGATGCCGATCCCGCGGGTTTAGCGCGATGGTAGATGAGCGGCCTGGAGCGCAAATGGAAAGATTGTTACGCTGCCGGTGCGGGCGTTTCGGCGTCAGCGCCCTGACCAACGGAGGCAGCGCATGGGCACGATTACGACGGCCGATGGCACGGAGATCTTCTACAAGGACTGGGGCTCGGGCCAGCCGATTGTCTTCAGCCATGGCTGGCCGCTTTAACCTGCTGGCCTTCATCCAGTCCTGACCGACTCGGCGGCTGCGCCTCGGCTGTGGCTCTGCACTCTGTGTACTCGAACCGGACGTGCCCTCATCCCGCTGACCGAGCCAGTCTGTTAATCCGCGAGGTCGCGGTTCAGCGGCAAAAGGTCCTTGGTGGCGTGATCAACGAGTACTACCAGGCCGGGTAGCTGAGCTCATGAACCCCAGCTCAAACGCCAGGCGATTAGTTTTGAAGCGGTACACGTGCTCAGCTGAGGCGAGGCCAGGACAGCTGCGCAGATGTTCGTGTCCATTTCCTTGACAGTGCCTCGGGCCGCAAGAGTCTCGCGACGATTTGTGCTGTTCGGTAGTCGTCACGGTGATCCGTGTCCGCCAGTGCCTATTGAGGAAAGGTCTTGCGGATGTCTTTCATCAGCAGAAGCAGATGCAGCGGGTCGGTTGGGCTGAGCTCGAAGTCTGGCACAAGGTGGAGGCAGAACGCCCTGGCTTCCTCGGTCTCGCAATGGATGAGGAGCCCTCTGCACCCGATTTCGTCCGACGCCGATTAGTCGGCCGAACATGTCCTGCATCATCGCTGCGCCAAGGCCGTGGCGCTCGTGCCGGGTGTCGACCCCCAGCCGAGATAGCAGTCCGACGGGCTGGAGGTAGCGACCAGGCTTCCTGGTGCACATGATCGTGGCCGTCGGTGCAAGAAACGCCGCGGGCGCGCACGCCATTGCTCGGTTGCTCAAGGATGGCAAGGACGGCAAGGCGCAGCGCCTGTCCACAGGTCTCTACACCTTCTTCAACGTCCTGTCCCACGGCGCCTACCAGCAGCAGGTCATCCACAACCGGCATGGCTACTGGGTGCTGGCCTGCTTCATGGACACCCAGGACCACCGCGAGCACACCACCCTCGGCATGGAACGCGTCATCAAAATCGTCAGGTAGCCAGCGCGACGCTGGCTGAAGAAGGCCGTGCCCCGATCGCGTGCAGCACTGTTACTTCCCGGCCCATATGCCCCAGGGGCTTCTGTTCAGCTATGGCGGCGCGCACGAGCGTAGGCATCGAGCCGCTGTAGCTCGTTCGCATAAATGCCGCGCATCAAACCGAAGCGAGCACTCGGCGGGAGTCCGAGCGCCTGGTCTCAATCCAGCCGTCCACATCGCTGTCGCCCGGAGCAGGATACGGCGCTGTCGCCCGGAGCAGGATACGGCCGGGCGCGACCACGCTCGCTCCATGCCGCATGGCGCGGTGGGTGTTCGCCCGCGGGCAGCGCGCCAGACGGTTGCGGGATGATTCTGATCGGGAGGCGCGTTGGACAACAGAGGACGCGATATATCGTATTGGTTGGGTAGGCCTGGCCCTTGACGGGCTCTGGTCCTTGAGAGGTGAGCGTGATGACCGGTTGGTACGCGGAGCGGACGGCGGACAGGTCGGCCAGGGCCATGATTGCCGTGACGCTGCTCGCGCTGCTGCTGGTGGCGGCCGTGCCGGTGGCCCTGCTGGCCGCAGTGGTCATGATGATGCTGGGATACGTAATCGGCGGGCTCGCGCTGTTCGGCGGCTCGGTACTCGCTGCCGCCATAGCTGTCGCGCTCGCGGGCATGAGCGGGATGCGGCACGTGCGGCAGCTGCTGTCCGGGGGCGGCTCCCGCGTCGTGCGGCTGAACGGCAGCCAGTACACCGACGTCGCAGAGCCAGACGTCGCAGAGCCAGAGGGCAGCGACTACACCAACCTCGTGCAGCTGGACCGCAGCGACTACACCGAAGTTCGCTGACCTGGCCCTCGGGCTCACAGCCGGGCACGATGGCCCGTTTCCCCTGGCCGGCCAGGCCGGTCCCGGTGTCCACGAGCAGGTCGAAGCCCGCCTGCTCCTCCTGGAACCTGTTCGCCCGGTCCGCGTCGGAAATCGGGATCAGGCGATCTGCTGCTTACTTCGCCCGGCCGCTTTGCAGCAGCGCGCGGGCCAGCGGGTAGGGCTGCCCGATCGCATCCCAGGCCGTCGCGGCAGCATCCCAGGCCACCGGATCCGGCCGCTGCGGAACCACCGGGCAGCGTAGCTGATCTTGTCAATCCCCAGGTTACGGCGGCAAGGCTGGTCTTTTTAGAGTTCCTGGTGGCCGGCGGCTGGGTGCCTGGATGTCTGCGGTTTCGCTGACGGGAAGCTGCTGGTGCAGCCTTGTCAGCCAGGCTGGTGCCCACCAGGTCCGGCGTCCCAGCAATGCCATCAGTGACGGCACGAGCAGCGCCCGGACGATGAAGGCGTCGATGAGCACGGCGGCGGCGGCGCCGATGCCGACTTCCTTGAGGAATACGAGCTTGGAGGTGGCGAAGACCCCAATGGCGACCGCGAGCAGGATCGCCGCTGCGGTGATGAGCTTGCCGGTACGCTGCATTCCGGTCGTGATGGCGTCGCGCTCGGGTACGCCCGGCCCTCGCGCTTCGCTGATTCGCGCGAGCAGGAACACGCCGTAGTCAGTGGAGAGGGCGAACGCGATGGCGGCCAGGATCAGGAAGTCTGTTTCCTCGATGCCGCCCTGGCTGGTGTAGGCCAGCGGTCCGGTGAGCCGACCGTCCTGGAAGATGAACACAAGGATGCCGGTTGCCGCGGCGGCGGTGAGGGCGTTCGTCAGCAGGGTGATGACCGGCAGTATCACCGAGCCTGTCATCAGCCACAGCACGAGCAGGGTCACTAGGACGAGGATTGTGATGGCGAGCGGGAGCGTGGCCGCGATCGACGCTCCCTGGTCGGCGAAGTCGGCGGCTTGCCCGCCGACCAGGACCGGCACCGGCGGGTGGAGCGCTCGCACCGCGGTCAGGGCTCGCTGGCCGGCTGGCGATATCGGGTCGCTTGGGCTGGCGAGGGTGATCTCCCACGTGCCGGGTGCGAGCCGGACCGGGGCGCTGGCCCGGGCTATTCCGGGCAGCGTGGCCAGCTGGCCGGCGTAGCTGGCCAGCCTGGGCCGTGCGTTGGCCGGCGCGGCCGCCGCGACGAGCATCGTGTTGCTGCCGTTCGATGGCGGGAAGTCGCGGGCGATTGTGTCCGAGACGACCCGGGCGCTCTGGCTGGCGGGCAGGACAGTAGCGTCGATGCCGCTCCACTGCACGCCAAGCGCCGGAGCGGCGATCACCAGCAGCAGCACCGTGGTGCCCGCGGCGACCAGCGCGGGTCGGCGCATCACGCCAGTAGCCAGCCGGTACCAGGCACCCGAGTCCGCCCGCGGCCTGGCCCGGCCGATGCGCCGGCTGAGCAGCACCAGCAGCGAGGGCACGATCAGCAGCGCACTGGCAGCGGCGATCAGCGCGACGAGCGCGCCGCCGAGCCCCATCGAGACCAGGAAGCGCTGCGGGAAGACGGTCAGGCTGGCCAGCGCTGCCGCGACCGTGGACGCGCTGAACAGGATCGTCCGGCCGGTGGTGGCCAGCGTCACCCGGAGCGCTTCCTCCGTGCCGGCCTGTCGCTGCAGTTCTTCGCGGAAACGCCAGACCAGGAACAGGCTGTAGTCGATCGCGAGTCCGAGACCCAGACCGATCACCAGGTTCACCGCGAAGATCGACAACGGTAGCGCCACGTTAACCAGGCGCAGGACAAGCAACGTGGCCAGTACAGCTGTCCCGCCGACCGCCAGGGGCAGCAGCGCTGCGATCCCCCGGAAGATAAAGAAGGCGAGGATCGCCAGCACCGGGAACGCTATCGCCTCGGCAAAGCCGAGGTCTGCCTCCGCCTGCTTGCCTGTCTGCACCCCGGCGACGTCCGCGCCCCCGAGCAGTACGTCATGGCGGCCGCGCAGCGCAGCGTCGATATCAGAGACGACCGCGTTCGGGCTAGGCGCGGCGTGCAGCGTGGCGACGACCAGCGATGCACGGCCGTTGATCGAGACCAGGCCCGCGCCGTGACCGGCGGCGGGAGCTGTCACTGCGGCCACGCCGGGGACGGCCGCGATCGCGCGGGCAACAGAACTCACCGCGGGCGTGCCTGGTGGCGCCGAGACCAGCGCCAGCACGCCCGGGCTCGCTTCCAGGCCGGTGGCATTCTCGATGGCCTGCTCTGCGCGGACGCTGGCGGAACTGGGGTCGCTGAACGGGTTCCGGGCGTTCAGCAGGCCGATGGCGGTAGCGCCGAACGCCGCCGAGATTAAGAACACCGCGAGCGCCAGCAGCAGCATCTGGCGCGGCCGGCGGATCGCCAAACTCGCGAGCGTGCTCAGCACGCCAGCCTCCCATGCAGGCCGTCAGCGTTTCTTCTTCCGGTGCCGTGGCCGCGGGCAGTATCGGGCGCGCATCGGTGGCCCAGTCCACCTTCGCCTGCTCGTGGCGAAGGCCGAACATCGCCGTCAACCGGCGGAGTACTGAGTCCGGCAGGCCTGCCAGCCGGTCCACCAGCGCCGCGAGCAGACCTATTGCTGCCTGCACGAGTGATCTGGTACACCCTCTTGGTCGGCGCGTCCCGCTGCACGGTCTCCGTCGCTTCCAGCAAGCTCAGCTGGCCCAGGTGCTCGAGCTCGGCGTAGATGTGGCTCCTGGTCAGGGAAAGAAGTTGCCGATCGACCGCTCAGCGTAAGCGACCAGGTCGTGCCCGGCCATGGGCCTGATCGACACCAGCCCGAGCACCACGTGCGCCGTGGCCGACAGTCCCGTGCTTCCCGCCATGGCTGTACCCTATTTCCGATTAGGACTACGGTACAAGCGCGTGACCGGCGCTCCGGGACGGCCGCAGGCTCCCAGTTGCGGCTCGAGACCGCTCGGTCAGCGCAGCCTCGGGAGGTCGCCCCGGCTTTGCCCCGGCACCGGATTCAGCCCAGCGGGTGAACCCCCGCCGTCCCCGATCCGTCCCGGCGGCGGAACAGGCCGCGTAGCCTCAAGGCCCCACCGCCGGAACTCGCATCGGACATCGGCAGTCGAAGCCGGCAGGTTCAGCGTGGGCGGTCGTCAGCTATCCAGGGTGCCTGCACCTCGACCATCCTCCGGGTGGCGTAGTTCATCTCCGCTACCGTCAGGCGGAGCCGGTAACAAAGACACCGCAGCCGTTCACGGCCCGACCAGGAGACCGACTTCTCCAGCTGCCGCCTCTGGGCGAGGTTGGCCGGGCCAGGGGCGGGGCTCGCCATACTTGCCGTGCCTGGTGCGGGCGGGCGGCCCAGGGGTTGGTTATCTGCTGTTGGCTGCCTGCGGTGCATCGTGATCTCCTGGAGGGCTAGGTCAGGCTCTGGGGTTGACTGGCCGGGTCGCAGCTGATGAGCTCAGCCGTGATCGGCTCCAGCATCGCCAGCGGCCGAGGGGTTCGCCACACGCGACGGCCCACGCGAACACCCACATAATTCGGCCCGTCCGGAAGTGGAGGTGGGCCGCGTCAGGCGCGGATGGGGGGTACGGGCCAGGCGGGGGCTCGGGCGGGCCGGGTGCCAGCGGAAGCAGGGGGTTTCCCGGGCTGGCCGGTGCCAGCGGGGTGGCTGAGGTTGATCGGGCGTGCGTAGGCTGTGGGAGTGGGTCCTGGCCGTGCCAGGCAGGCGACCGCGGGCAGGGTTTTGAGGGGCGTTGAGGGCGGTGGCGGAGCAGACTGGTCTGGAGGTTCGCGGGGTTGCTGCGGCAGCTACGGGCTGAGGCTGGGCTGACGCAGGAGGAGCTGGCGGAGGCGGCGAGCCTGTCGCCGCGGTCGGTCAGCGACCTGGAACGGGGAATCCACCGCACCGCCCACCGGGACACGGCCGGCCTGCTGGCCGATGCGCTGGGCCTGACCGAGCCGGTGCGCGCGCTGTTCGTCGCCGCCGCGCGCGGACGCGGGCCGGCCACAAAGGTGCTGGCGGCCAGGCAGGGCCAGGCGCCGGGAGCCTTCCATGCCGCGGCGACCCGGACGCTGCCGCGGGATATCGCCGCCTTCACCGGCCGGCAGGCTGAGCTGGCCCAGCTGATGGGGACGCTGGCCAGTATGACGGCTAGTGGCGGGGTGGTCGGCATCGACGCGATCGGCGGCATGGCCGGGGTCGGCAAAACGACCTTCGCGGTGCACGCCGCGCACCGGCTGGCCGGGAACTTCCCCGACGGCCAGTTCTTCCTGCCGCTGCACGGGCACACCCCCGGACGGCAGCCGGTCGACCCGTGCGACGCACTGGCCAGCCTGCTGCTGACGGCGGGGGTTCCGGCCGCGCAGATCCCGCCCGGGGCGGATGCGCGGATGGCGCTGTGGCGGGGCTGGCTGGCTGGCAGGCAGCTGCTGCTGGTCCTCGACGACGCCGTCGGCAGCGAGCAGGTGCTTCCGCTGCTGCCCGGCGCCTATGGGAGCCTGGTGCTGGTTACGAGCAGGCGCCACCTGTCCGCGCTGGACGACGCGAGGACGATCAGCCTGGACATCCTGCCGCCGGATGAGGCTGCCGGCTTGCTGGTCCGGCTGGCCGGTCGGCCCGGGCTCAGCCCGGCAGACGCGGCGGTCCGGGAGATCACCCGGCTGTGCGGGTACCTGCCGCTAGCGATCGGGATGCTGGCCCGCCAGCTGCACCGTCATCCCGCCTGGTCGCTGGCCGGGCGGGCCGCCGAGCTGTCGGCAGCGCAAGACCGGTTGGAGCTGATGGCCACTGAGAACCTGTCGGTCACCGCCGCGTTCAACTTGTCGTATGAGGACCTCAAACCCGAGCAGCAGCGGCTGTTCCGGCGGCTCGGGCTGCACCCGGGCACTGACATCGACGGCTACGCCGCCGCTGCCCTGGACGGCGCCGGCCTGGCCACCGCCCGCCGTGGCCTGGAGGCTCTGTACGACCATTACCTGCTCACCGAGCTGGCCCATGGCCGGTACCGGCTGCACGACCTGATCCGCGCCCACGCCTGCGCCCTCGGCGCTCGGCTCGACTCGGACGGTGACCGGGAGCTGGCCACCACCCGGCTGCTGGATTACTACCAGCACACCGCCGCCTTCGCCGACGCCCTCCTCGCCCGCCAGGCTCGCACCGCCGCCGCGGCCCGCGCGATACCGGCCGCTGTTCCTGTCCTGGCCGGCCCCGTGCAGGCCCTGGCGTGGGCCCGGGCCGAACGCGCCAGCCTGCTCGCTTGCCTGGATCAGGTCACCGGAACCGGCCAGCACGCCCGCATTATCGCCCTCACCGCCGGCATCGCCGCCTTGCTGAGCCACGACGGCCCGTGGGCCGAGGCCATCACTCGCCATGCCACCGCCCTGCGCGCTGCGCAGCACCTCGGCGACCGGCTCGGCCAGGCCGCCGCCCTGACCAACCTGGCGGACGTCCGGCGGCTGACCGGTGACGTTCCAGGCGCGGCCAGGGACCTGGAGGAGGCGCTGGGCATCCACCGCCACCTCCGCGACCGGCTCGGCCAGGCTGGCGCCCTCCACAGCCTAGGGCACGTGCGGCGGCTGACCGGGGACTATCCGGGCGCGGCCCGGGACCTGGAGGAGGCGCTGGGCATCCACCGGGACATCGGCGACCGGCTCGGCGAGGCGCGCGCCCTGACCTACCTGGGGGACGTGCGGCGGATGACCGGGGACTATCCGGGCGCGGCCCGGGACCTGGAGGAGGCGCTGGACATCTACCAGGACATCGGCGACCGGCTCGGTGAGGCGCGCGCCCTGACCTACCTGGGGGACGTGCGGCGGCTTACCGGGGACTATCCGGGCGCGGCCCGGGACCTGGAGGAGGCGCTGGGCATCCACCGCGACGTCCGCGACCGGCTCGGTCAGGCCAACGCCCTCACCTGCGTGGGCCGTGTGCGGCGGCTGACCGGGGACTATCCGGGCGCGGCCCGAGACCTGGATGAGGCGATGAGCATCTACCGGGACATCGGCGAGCCGGGCGGCGAGGCCGAGTCCGTCAACGAGGCCGGGACGCTGCACAGGGTCTGCGGTGACCTGGCCAGGGCCGGGTTGTGCCACCGGCAGGCGCTGGGCCTGGCCCGCCAGATCGGCAGCTCCTGGGATGAGGCGCACGCGCTGGCTGGCCTGGGCCGGTGCGCTCTTGCCGCCGGCCGCACCGCCGAGGCAGACGACAGGCTGCGGCAGGCGCTGGAAATCTTCCAGCGGATCGGGGCGGCCGAGGCCGCCGACCTGTCCCGCGAATTGGGCGCCCTGATCAAGGCGGGGCCAACCGGATAGAGATCGCGACGGCCCCAATGCCTCATCCCGGCAGCATCGCAGGCACGCCGCGCGCGTAGAACTGAGACACTGGCACCGGGCCGCGGAGGGGGACGATGAAATCCGCGGCCTGGCATCGAGCGCCCGGTAGATCGCGAAGCTGGCGTGCAACGCCGCGCCGCTGGCGGTTTACTCGGCGGCGCTCGCTAGCGTGTCGGGCCAGGGGTCTGGCATCAGCTCGCCTGGGAGCTTGATCAGGACGACCGGGCACCTCGCGCCCGCGGCGCAGCGCTGGCTCACCGAGCCGAGCAGCAGCCCGGCCCACGGCGACCGCCCGCGGGTCCCCACCGCGAGCAGGTCGGCCGACTTGGAGGCCTCGACCAGCGCCGCGGCCGGGTCGCCCTCGGCCACCAGGGTGCGCAACGGGATCGGGGGCGTCGGGATCACCCGGCTAACCGTCTCGATGAGAAGCTCCTTGGCGGCCTGCTCCAGTTCCCCCCGGTCGAAAGTGCCAGGGATGGAGACGAAGGGAACCTGCCAGGCGAAGACGGCCACCAGCTCACCCGACCGTGCCTCGGCCTCCTCGACCGACCACCTGAGCGCGGCTTCTCCGTGCCGCGAGCCGTCGACGCCGACCACGATGCGGTATGTCATGAGCTTCGTGGCGCGTCCACTGCGGCCGTACGGCCGACGAGGCGGCGCCGCTTCACCTCCTCGGTGGTGTCAGGAGCCGGGCTTACGTTCACCACTGTCAACTCAGCTCCTCTGCGCGTGGTGCTTGCTGGAGTCCGTGCGGCGGAAATTGCGGGCCCCCGCCACGCCGGCCAGGCAGTCACGCCGGCTGCACCCTCGCCCGCACTGGAGCCGGGGCCAGGGCATCCTCTTCGAGCTGCTCAAGGCTCTTCCCCCTGGGCTCAGGCAGGGTAGCCGAGGTGAGCAGCAGACCGGCGGCGGCGACCACGCCGGAGACGATCTCCGCGCCCCGGATGCCCATCGAGGACGCCAGCATATCCGGGAACAGGAAGGCGCCGGCGAACGCGCCAATCTTGCCGGCCCCGGCACAGATGCCGGAAGCCGTGGTGCGGACTGCCACCGGGAAGATCTCGGACGGGTAGACGAACGTCGTCATGTTCGGCCCGAACTCGGTGAAGAAGTAGCTGATCCCGTACAGGATGATGAACGGCGCTGCAACGGTCGTGGCGCTCGGGATGAGGCCGATGAGCAGGAACGCCAGCGCCATCATGCCAAAGCCCAGCATCTGGATGGGCTTGCGCCCGGTCCTGTCCAGCAGCAGGATCGCGACAATGTAGCCGGGCAGGGCGAACACGACGAAGATGAGCAGCTGGACCAGCACGTTGTGCAGCTCCGAGGCGTGCGGGTTCAGCAGCTTGAGTATCGCCGGCGTGGAGATGGTGTTGCCGTAGTAGCAGAAGTCGAGCAGGAACCAGGCGCCCGCCGCGCCGATGAGCCAGATCATCATCCGGCGGCTTCGGGCCAGGGTACTGAAGCCCTCCAGCGCCCCCTGCGGGTGCCGCGCCTTGGACTCACTTATCGACGCCGGGGGCGGCGCGGCCCCGGTCGCGCTGGCGATGGCGGCCTCGGCCTCCTCGTCGGCCCCGCCCGCCATCGCGAACCGGGGCGTCTCGTGGATCTGGCGCCGCAGGTAGAAGACCGCTAGGCCGGGTATGGCCCCGAACCCGAGCAGGAGCCGCCAGATGAGGTTGTCCGACATGCCCGAGGCGAGCAGGATGGCCGCGAGCAGCGGCCCGACAATCAGGCCGGCGGCCTGATTGGCGAACACCAGCCCGACCATCCGCCCCCGGGTCGACTTCCCCGAGTACTCGCTCATGATCGTCGCTGAGACCGGGTAGTCGCCGCCAATGCCGATGCCGAGGATGATCCGGGAGACAAGCAGCCAGGTGAAGTTCGGCGAGAATGCGGACGCAATGGCCCCGAATGCCAGGATCAGGACCTCGTAGCCGTAGATTTTCTTCCGCCCGACAATGTCGGCGATGCGCCCGAAGACGAGCGCGCCTAAGGCGGACGCCAGCAGGGTCGCGGAGTTCAGCCAGGACACCTGGCCCGTCGATAGGCCCCATTGGGTCTTCAGCAGGGCCACCACGATTCCGATGACGAACAGGTCGTAGGCGTCAGTGAAGAAGCCCATGCCCGACACGAACATGATCTTCCACTGGAACCGGGTGATCTTGGAATCGTCAATCGCCTGGAAGGCATTGCCGCCAGGCGCGGACGCTGCTGCCGCATTGGCCATGACGCGAGCGTACATATACCGCCGCGACCGCGCGGCAGCGGTTAGGTTAAGCAAGCCTGTACCTAGCATGAAGTCGCGGTTTGACACGGTTACGGGTGTTGAGCATCTGGCGATCTTGTGACGGCTGCCGTGACAACGGCTGCCTGGAGGTGAACGTTTACGGTATATAACGGAAACTCGTCCAGATTCAGCGCTGATGTCATGGTATACAAAGCGAATGTGTTTACATATATGTGACGTTCCCGAAATCCGCAGGTAGCAAGATAGAACAATGGTTGATCTCTGAACTTGGGGAAACGCGGGGAAGGAAGTTATTTGGTGAAGCCGACGGAGTGCGCGACGGCACCGCGCGGTGCGCCTGCGGCTCAGTCGGGCGGCCAGGCGCTGCCGGGGGAGTTTCTTTTGCGGGATGGCACGCCTGCGCTGATCTGGCCGCTGCTTCCCACCGATGCCGAGATGCTTCGCGACGGGTTCCGCCGCCTGTCGAGGGAATCGCGCCAGCACCGGTTCCTCGGGGCGCTCGGTGAACTTGATGACTCGATGATCCGGCGGCTTGTCGACAGCGTTGACGGGGCGGCGCACGTTGCGCTCGTGCTCGTGGCGCTGCCGCCAGAGGGCGAGGAGGGACCGGTCGGGGTCGCCCATCTGCTGCAGTACCCCGATGATCCGGCCACTGCCGACACCGCCGTCACCGTCGCCGACGACTGGCAAGGACGAGGCGTCGGCACAGCGCTCGTCTCGGCATTGCTGGAGCGACGCCCAGCGGCGGTCACGCGGCTGCGCACGGTCGTCGAAGCCGACAACCGCAGATCTCTGGCGCTGCTCGCCGACGTCGGGCTGGTGTCGTCGGGCCTGCCCGAACGGGGCGTCCTGGACGTCACCGTGGAACTCGCTGCGCCTGCCCGACATGCTTGTATTCCCGCCGCCCGGCCTATCACTGCGATCCCGTCCAGCATCGTGTCAGCACGGCCGTTGACAAGACTGCTGAGAGGCTGCGGCCGGCTCGCTGCAGGCCAGGCTGTCCCGCACAATGCCGTGGTACCCGCGATCGTCCGGCGCCTGGGAGGCCGCATCGTTGCTTGCAGCCGGGCCCGAATCGCTGGCCCTCGCCCTCGCCGCTAGCCGGACCTAGCTCGGCTAGCTCCCTCGGGGCCGGCACAGCAGGCTGAGGCCATATCGCCCGTTGACTCCGGCCAGGGAGGCCAGCAGCAGGCCGACGCTCTATCCGCTGGGGTGATCGGTGTTCACGGGCGGCAGGTTCTCCACCTGCTGCTTGGTGATGTTGAGCTGGACGCTGTCCACGACCCCGGTAACAGCGCCGATCGGGATGGCCACTTGCCTGCGGCCAAACAAATGCCCCTGTTGCAGGAGCACGTGGCTCACGTGGTGGTTGTCAGGGTCGATGACAAGCCCCTCGACTCGCCCGATCTCGCCGTCGGTGGCATAGACGCGCTTGTCGCGGCGCACTCCGACCTCGCCCGGGGGCAAGGAGCCGTAGGCGCCTGTCGGCTCATCTTCCCGGGCCTTGGGCACATTCTCGCCGGCGATCCGGCCGTAGTAGGGCAGCGTGAGCATCTGTTCCGCACTGTAGCCTGAGTACTGGTCCAGGTTGGCTCTCGGCACGAAATCCGTATCCTCGGCAAAGCGGAGCTGGTCGAACTCCGCCCGAGTGCAGCGCAGCCGGACCTCCGTCGGTGTCGCGGCATCGACAAGCTCGAGCGGCACAAGCCGACCCAGGCCGGGCCAGTGCCTCGGCTGGACCACCAGGTGGGTGACCGCCCGCGCGACCGGGTCAACGACCACGCGAGTTACCTTGCCGCAGACCCCATCGGTACACCTGGCGTCGGCCCTGATCGTGAAGGGTGTTTCTGCCATGGCCGACCTCCTCATCCGCTTGGAGCATAACGCGGACCCCGTCAGCGGCGTGCTATCGAACCGTTGGAGCCCGCGACGACCGCTCGCCCCGATCCAGCTCGGAGGCGGCCCTCGATCCGCTCCCGCGATCACGCCCAACGGGGCAAACCTGTCATGGGACGCTGACCAGCCCGGCAGGACCAAGCAGTGGCCGAACCTCGATCCGGCATCATCTGATCCGGGCGGCAGTGAGATCCCTGCTGCTAGCGTGGCGAAGGTGACGGGCGGCAGTCAGATCCCTGCTGCTAGCGTGGCGAAGGTGAAAAGCGCAATGGATCGTGACGCCAGGACCCGGGCCCGGCTGGAGCAGCACTGGGAGGCCTCCGAGAGTGGGGATATCGACACCGAGCACGCGATCTACGCCGAAGATGCGATCCTGGACTACCCGCAGTCCGGGGAGCGCTTCCGGGGCCGGTCAAAGATCCAGGCGCAGCGCGGCGGGCACCCGGCTGAACGCCACTTCACTGTCCTGCGGATCCGAGGCGGCGGCGATCTGTGGGTGAACGAGTGCCTGATCACCTATGACGGCGTGCCCACCTACTCGGTGAGCGTCATGGAGCTCACCGGCGATCTGGTCACGCACGAGACCCAGTACTTTGCCGACCCCTTCCCGGCGCCTGCCTCGCGGGCGGCGCTAGCAGAGCCGATCCCTGGCCACGACTGATGAACCCATTCGCTGCGGCGCGCGGCGGCGTTCGGCTAGGTGCAGCAGATCTACGCAGGCCGACACTGCCAGCGACCGGCTAGCCAGATCCCGAGCACGAGCAGCGGATGGCCAGGATTGCTCTCCGGGAGCTATACCACGTCGCGCGCGGGGGTTTATGTCACGGGGTTGAGGGTGCGGGCCGGGGCTTTCCGGGGGCGACAGTGCGGGCCAGGATCCCTAGCGTGGCACGCAGCGCGCTCTCGGGGATCACCGGGAAGATGGCGGCCTCCTTCCAGCTCTGCTCTGCCGCCGACCAGTCGTAGTAGGACGTCACGAGCGTGCCTTCGTTGATGGGCTCCAGCCGGTAGCCGTATACGTGGCCGAGGTCCAGCTGGCCGTGGACGGTCCAGGCAATTTCCTGGTCCGGCTCGAACGTGACGATTTCGACGGTGACGTCGTAGCGACCGAGTGGGTAGTCGTTGAGCGCTTCGCGGTCCATGTGCACGACGAAGGTGTCGCCCGCCTTGGCGACAATGTCCCCGCTGGCCTCCATCAGCATGCCGGAGCTGTCGATGGCAACGTGTCCCCGGGGATCCTTGAGCACGGCGAAGATCTCGCCGGCTGATGCGGCGACAGCCCGCTGCACTTCGAGTCGTTCCGGCATGTGCCGATTGTTGCACGCCGGCCGGTCATTACACCGCGGCCGGTATGGACGGGCCTCCTCAGCGGACGCCTGTGATCCACCGTGGGTGAAATCCAGATCTGGTCCGGGGGAGTATCGGGCCGCCTTCTGTGGCGGTGATAAGGGGACCGGCAGGGCTGCGGGATCAGCGATGAGCGCCGTTATCTCCGTGCCAGCGCAGCGCGAGCCAGGTGGCCTGTCCGGAGTGGGTGCTCCCGAACCGCCCGCGCATCGCCGATGTTCCGCTCGACGCGGTTCGTGCCAGCACCGCAGCGGCGATCCGTCAGCCCGCAGCTTGACCTGCTTCACCGCGCAGATTGTCCTGCCAGGCTCGCTGTGAGCTGCGGAGTAGACGCCTTCAGCCAGGTCTCGAGCGCCGCGGATTCAGCGTAGCCGGATTCGACCAGGAACAGCCCGCGGGTCGGGCGGCCCGGGGGACGGAGACGCCGGGCTGCACCGGCGCGATGCCGAGATGCTCGCGCAGCGTGCTGCCCTCGTACTCGGTCCGGAAGACGCCGAGCTCCTGCAGCAGCGGCACGACCGTGTCCGCGAACTCGTCCAGGCCGCCGGGCGTGATGTGCGGGACGAGGATGAACCCGTCGCTCGCATCCGCCTGGACGAAGCTGTTGATCGCCTCAGCTACGGTGGCTGGCGCGCCGATGAACGACTGCCGGCCGGTGACCTCGACGATCAGCTCGCGGATCGACAGCTTCTCCGCCTCGGCCTTCGCCCGCCACAGTGCCGCGGTGGCCAGCGGGTCGCGGTACATCCGCACGCTCGCCCGGCCACGGGAGATGGTGTTCTCGCCGGGGTCAGGGTCGATGCCGGGCAGCGGGCCGTCAGGGTCGTAGCCGGACAGGTCCCGGTTCCACAGCTGCTCGAGGAACTTGATCGCGGTCTGCCCGCTTACCTGCTGCAGCCGCACCTCCCGGCCGAACTCCCGCGCCTCGTCGTCGGTGTCGCCCAGCACGAAAGTCGCAGCGGGCAGGATCAGCAGCTGATCGCGGGTGCGGCCGTGGCGCGCCAGGCGTCCCTTCACGTCGGCGTAGAAGTTCTGCCCGGCATCCAGCGTGGAGTGCCGGCTGAAGATGGCGTCGGCGCTGGACGCGGCGAACTCGCGGCCCTCGTCGGAATCGCCGGCCTGGAAGATGACCGGGCGGCCCTGCGGGCTGCGCGGCACGTTGAACCAGCCGCTGATGTCGAAGTGCGGGTCCTGGTGGGCGAACCGGCCGGCGCTGCCGTCGGCGAGGAACTCGCCCGTCCGCTTGTCGGCGATGATCTCGTCGCCGCGCCAGGAATCGAACAGCTCCCACGTCGTCTGCAGGAACGTCCGGGCCCGCTCGTACCGTGCGTCTTGCGGCAGGAAGCCGCCGCGCCGGAAGTTCTCGCTGGTGAAGGCGTCCCACGAAGTGACGACGTTCCACGCGGCCCGCCCGCCGGACAGGTGATCCAGGCTGGCGAACTGCCGGGCCACCTCGTACGGCTCGTTGAAGGTCGAGTTGATGGTGCCGGCCAGGCCGAGCCGGTCGGTCACCGCCGCGAGCGCGGCGAGCACGGTGAACGTGTCCGGGCGCCCGACGACGTCGAGATCGTAGATCTGGCCGTTCTGCTCGCGCAGCCGCAGGCCCTCGGCGAGGAACAGGAAATCGAACTTCGCCCGCTCCGCCGTCTGAGCCAGGTGGGCGAACGAGCTGAACTCGATGTGGCTGCCCGAGCGCGGATCGCTCCACACCGTGGTGTTGTTCACGCCGGGGAAATGCGCGGCGAGGTGGATCTGCTTGAGCGGCTTGCTCATGTCGGGTCCTTCCGGGCCGCAAGTGTGGCGGTCGTCGGCCGGGCGGTCGTCGGCCGGGCGGTCTTCGGCCGGGCGGTCTTCGGCCGGGCGGTCTTCGGCCGGGCGGTCTTCGGTCGGGCGGTCTTCGGTCGGGCGGTCTTCGGTCGGTCGGTCTTCGGTCGGGCGGTCAGCTGGTGGCTATGGCGTAACGGCTGGCGGGGCGGGCCAGCCCGAGCAGCCCGCGCAGGGTGTCGGCCTCGTAGGCCGTGCGGAACGCGCCGCGGCGCTGCAACTCCGGCACCAGGCCCCTGGTGATCGCCAGCAGGTCGTGGCTGATCGCGCCGGGGCGCAGCCGGAAGCCGGACAAGCCGCTGGCCTGCCAGTCCTTCACCAGGTCGGCCAGCTGCGACGGCGTCCCGGTGAAGATGCTCGCATCGCTGGTGTACGCCAAGCCGGCCAGCTCGTCGAGCCGGGCCTTCCGGTCGGCCGCAGCACCGGCGTCCTCATCCAGGAAAACCACAAGATCGCCGAAAATATGCACCGTGTCAGCCGCGCGCCCGGCGGCCTGCTGTTCGCCGCGGATCTCGGCGACGATGGCCCTGGCGTGCCCGGCGTCGCGCGGCGTTACGTATCCGAGGTCGGCCGACCGGCCGACCAGCCGATACGGCACGCTCTGATGCGCCAGCGCGGTCACGATCGGCTGCCCCTGCGGCGGCCGCGGGGTGATCGACGGACCCTTGACGCTGAAATAGTCACCGGCGAAGTCGATGTAGTGCAGCTTCTCCCGGTCGACGAACCGGCCGGTGGCGACGTCGCGGATCTCGGCGTCGTCCTCCCAGCTGTCCCACAGCCGCCGGACGACCTCGACGTAGTCGGCGGCCTCGTCGCACAGCTCGCTGATCAGCTGCTGGATCGCGGGGTCAGCGCGGTCCTCGAAACTGAACTGCGGGAACGTCCGGCGGCCGAAGTGCGCGGCTTCGTGCTGGCGCGCGGTGACCTGGACTCGCAGGCCGGCCCGGCCGGTACTGACATAGTCGAGAGTCGCGATCGCCTTCGAGATGTGGAACGGCTCGGTGTGGGTGACGACCACGGTCGGAACCAGCCCGATGTTCCTGGTCAGCGGCGCGACCCGAGCGGCGATGAGCACCGCGTCCAGCCGCCCGCGCACCTGGCCGGTCGGCCCGGTCGCCCCGGTCGGCTCGCTGTAGCCGGCGGGCTGCAGGCCAAGGCAGTCTTCGATCGTGACAAAATCGAGCATGCCCCGCTCGGCCTCGCTGATCAAGTCGGCCCAGTAGCGTGCCGTGAAGAGCTCGCTCGGTCGCGCCTGCGGCTCGCGCCACGCCGCGGGGTGCCAGCCGGCGCCGTCGAGCGCGACGGCGAGGTGCGGGGAGAATGGTCTCGACATAATCAGAACTTGCTCCCTATTAGTCCATCGACCCGACGGGCCAGGCGGCCCCGCTGCGATACCGGGGGCTGCTGCGGTACCAGGGTTGCCGGTCACCAGGCCAGGGCTTAATGCTGACGCCTAGAGCGTACGTAACTCCCATTTAATGCTATCCCTATAGGGATTGTCGAGTAAGTGTGCCGGTAGGCACCCCGTGCCGCAAAGGGGCCCGCTGTGACCGCGACGCTTCACTGGTTCCTGCCGACCGGAGGCGATGGCCGGCAGCTGGTCGCTGCTCAACGTCGTGGTCGGAGGCAGTCACTCCGAGCAGCGCGGCCACGGAGACGTGCTGCAGCACGACGAGCGGTACGAGCACAGCTTGGCGGCCGCGGGGCTCATCTGCGCTGCCACTCCTCGGCGAGTAGCTGATAGGACCGGACGCGGTCAGCGTGCTGGTGCGTGATGGTCCGGCTGCGGGAGATAGATCCTGCCTGACCTGACGCGCGCTGTATGCGGCACATGAGCGCGTTCTCTGCGCAAAGGACGATACATAATTATGCAGACTGGTCGGGCCGCTCGTTGGATCGAGTCTGGGATGGCCGGGGCCAATGCAAAGAGGCGGCCATTCAATCAGCAGGGCGAGAGTCGGACGGCGGAGAGGAATCACGGCGGGGATGAGGCTCGGTGGGATAAGGCATGGTGCGCTGGCTGCCGCCATCGCGATGATCTTGGTTAGCGGCTGTTCTGCGGTGCCGGCCGCTGGCCACCGGCAGCCCGGCGCCAGCGGCCCGGTTGGATTCTGGACCCGTTCCCGGCTCCTCGGCGCCCGTCCAGTGCGGGGCGGGCAGCGGCTCGTCCCGCTTCCAGGCCAATCCCCGAACTCGCATACGGCGGTGGTCGCGCTGCGGGTCGGGGCGCTGTTCGAGCGTGACGCCAGCGGTGAGCATTTCTGCACGGCGAGCGTGGTGGCAAGTCCTGGCAAGGACCTGCTGATCACCGCCGCGCATTGCATTAACGGCGGCAAGGGCAGCGGCTACAAAGAAGACATTGCGTTCATCCCCGGCTACCGGGATGGTGACGCGCCGTACGGTGTCTGGACGCCCCAGCGCCTGCTGGTCGCCCCGCAGTGGGCGGAGTCGTCGGATCCCGACTTCGATGTCGGCTTCGTCGTGCTCCAGCCGCACAACGGCGAGAACATCCAGCAGGTGCTGGGCGCGAGCCGGCTTGCCATCGACTCCGGATACCAGTACCTGGTGCGGGTCACCGGGTACCCGGCCAGCGCCGACGCCCCCATCACCTGCATCAACTGGACGTCGCGGCAGAGTGCCACCCAGCTGCGGTTCGAGTGCGGCGGGTACACCGGCGGCACCAGCGGTAGCCCGTGGGTGACCCACTTCGACACGCAGTCGCGGACCGGCACGATCGTGGGCGTGATCGGCGGCTACCAGGAGGGCGGAGATACCTCGTCCATCTCCTACAGCGTCTACCTCAATAGCGAGATTCACCAGCTTTACGAGCAGGCCATCTCGGACGGGGCCGCCAGCAGCCGGGGCTAGCCGGGCCTGCCGCACGCCGGGCCGAGCTTTCGGCGGTACGGCTTCGGCGTCGGGCCTACCGGGAAGGACCGGCGGATTCGGTGACTGCCTTGATCCTTTCCAGGGTGACGCGCATGCCGTCCAGGTTGGTGCGGCCGCGCGCAAACCCAGCGACCATCCAGTACAGGCGCATGACCGGGGTGTCGGCCAGCTCAAACGACTCGGTGACATCGGTACCCGCCGCGCTGGGTTCCAGCTGGTAGCGCCACGTGTTCACGGTCATTCCGCCCGGCCCGGCCACCGCGAAGGCGAACTCGCGGCCCGGATCGCACGCCACCACCGTGCAGACAGTCCAGTACACCGGCCCCCGGCCGTTGCGCCGGACATGACCGCGGAAACGCGCCCCCACCTCGGGCCCGCTAACGCCGCCGAGCCATTCCGCCTCAAACGTCTCCGGACTGAACTCCCCGATCCGGGTGATGTCACTCACCAGATCCCAGACCAGGTCAGCGGATGCCGCCATATGAACCGTGACCGAACCACGCATCACCTAAGCGTATGGGGCCACCCACCAGCACTGGCACCGTCCTGCCCGTTGCTCACGCCTAAAAGCGCGGCGCTTGCCACCCGGGAGCACGGCGACCTCGCCACTGGACTTGAGGGTGGGTGTCCTCCTGCCGGGACTTGCTGTTCAGGCGCCGGCGCCGGCGCCTGAGCTGAGCCACGCATACGTGACGAGCAGAAAGAATCGTTCGCACAGGCCGAAGATGCGCCGCAGCCGCGGGAGCAGCGGTCACGTTCATCCCAGTATTCCTCCGGCAAGCACGCCAGCGGCCCTCCATGGCGCGCCAGGTCGAGCCTGGGTCACCACCGCGGGTAGCCAGCTGCTCAGATCCGGCTGTCCCAGCGGTCGTAGTAGGGCCGTATTCCGAAGAGCTTGGCCAGCGCCCACAGCGGCGGGAGCATGAGGTTCTGCACCACGATGGGGGGTGAGCTGATCCGGCTTTCGTGGCGGAAATGCCAGAACGTGGCGCCGAGCTGGAGCGGGTTCTTGGGCGCGCCCCTGGACGTGGTCTTCCCGTCGGCCACCAGGCCGGCAAGCGCCTCGTGGAACTCCTTGGTAAGCAGCGCTGGGCGGAGCTCGACGACGCCGTCGATCTCGCCCGGCCCGGGGTTTCCCTCGGAGTGCGGGACACCGGCGGGCACGACGATCGTCTCGCCCGCTCCGGCCACGCGATGCTCGCCGCCCAGGGTGAAGTGGGCTTCGCCGGAGATGATGGTGAAGCGCTCCTCCTGGCGGGGATGGATGTGCTCGGTGATGACGCCGCCGGGCACACTGCGCCAGTTGAACCGCACCAGCTGCCCGTCGCTGTCGGCGGCGATGGCGGTGTAGGTGATCCACTCGCCGGTGGCAGGGTTGAAGAACGGCCGAAAGCCGGTCATGGGCTGTCGGTCTGGTGCATGATCATCGGGCCGTCGCGCTAAGCCCAGCCGGGCTTGATGAACGAGCAAGCCGGAGGCCGGCGAGGTCGTGGAAACCGGCGGTCGCGGTGCCCAGGAGCACGACCCCGGCGGCAAAGCCCGTGGTCACGGCGAGCGACTTGCCGGACATGACGGCGACGAGGATGACCGGCCCCGCGGTCAGCGCCCAGCCGACCACGCGGTAGCGGGGGATGTGGACCAGGTGGTCGAGGTAGAGCAGCAGCGGCCCGATCGTGATCACGATAGACGGCAGCACCCAGTCCGAGCGGCCAGCCGCGATGACGATGACGGGCAGGACGAAGGCTGCGACCAGCTCGATGATGGTGGCAAGGGTCACCAGCCGCTCGATCCGCCTGGCCTCCGGCCCGGCCGGGCGGGGGGCGGTGCCGGCGGTGACCTTGATGGCGTAGGTGAACACGCCGATCACCGCTACGCCGGACGCCGCGACCAGCACGTCTTCTGCGCGGCCGCCTGTCGCCAGGCTGGCGCGGATCAGCCAGAAGGCGGCGAAGGCGGCCTGGATGAATCCGCCGATGCGCCGCACCCGCCTCGACCATGCCACGGTCGGGGTCAGATCAGCGGCGTTCACCGGCGCAGATTTAGCCGTGCTGGCAGCTGGTTGAGTTGTCATGGCGTTGACCGCCTCCGGTTCGGTTGTCATGGCGTGCTCGGCCGGGTCCGGTACCAGGCGACGGTCGCCGCAACGGCGGCGGCCAGCGGGGTGCCCGCTGCTCCGAAGGCGGACTCGTATTTGCTGCTGTCCAGGACGAAGGGCTCGTCGAACTGGTAGGACAACTCGGCCAGTCCCCGCAGCATCGGGTTGACCAGTCCCAGGGCGCGCACGGCCAGCTTGGGCACCGACCGGATGGCGACCGGATGGCCGACCTCGCCGGCCACCAAGTCGAGGAGTGCCCGGGTCGTGACGGTCTGCGGACCGGGAAGGTGCCACACCTCGCCCTCGGCGCGGGCGTCGGTGCCGAGGGTGGCCAGGCCGGCGGCGATGTCGGGAACGTAGCTGTAGGTGTGTGGCAGGTCAGGGTTGCCGATGAAGTCGGCACGCCGGCCGCCCAGGGCGTTGCCGAAGACCCGCTCGCCGAGCGTTGACCCGTCGGTGACGCCGGGGCCGAAGAAGTCCGAGGCCCGCCCGATGGCGACGCGGACCCGGCCGGCCTCGGCGGCGGCCAGCAGCTCGGCGGTCATGGCGGCCCGGGTCCGGCCCTTGACCGTCGTCGCGGCCAGCGGGAGGTCCTCGGTCATCGGCCTGCCCCCGGTCGGCCCGTAGCCGTACAGGTTCTCGAGGACCACCAGCAGCGCGCCGGTGCGCTCGGCAGCGGCCAGCACTCCCCGCTGCAACGGCGGAAAGAGTTCCGGCCACTGGGCGTACGGCGCGTTCAGGCACTGGTACACAACGGCGGCGCCCTTGGCCGCGTCGCTGGCCGCATCAGGGTCGGTCGCGTCCGCCGCCCGCCAGTCGATCCCGTCCGTGAGCTCCGGCGGCCGGTGCCGCGACAGCACCCGGACGCTCAGGCCTCGTCCCGCGAGGACGGCCGCGAGCACGCGACCGACCTGCCCGGCCCCGAATACTACGTGCAGCCTGTCCTCATCCGCGAGCGGATCGCGCGCGGCGAAAGTCTCGGCGGGACCCACGCCTGCGGAACCGTCAGGCATCGCAGCAGCCGCCAAAATAACGCCATGCCCGGCATGATGTACCGGCGCCGCCAGCATGCCCGCGGTCGTGGTGACGCAGCGGCACTGTGTCGTGGTGCCGCAGGACGGCCCGTGAGTCGCAGACGGAGAGCGGAACCCGCTGACAGGAAGGTGATGCCATATGCCACCTCGGCAAGGCCGCGCGCTAGGCGCCACCGAGGTCCAGAGCAGCCGCAAGTTTAATCTCGTCTACAGGCGGACAGACGAGCATGACTCCCTGCAACGGACGCTACGCGCAATCCGCCGGGCAGACAAGGAGCCGGGCGATCTGGGCCAGGGAAGCCCGCTGCCAGGCATGTGCGGGGGGCTACCGCTCCGGTGTTGTTGCCGCGGGCGCTGCTGCGCTCGGCATGTCCCAGCGACCATCTGCCGGAAGATCCGCGAGTACGGGCATCGTCGCCCCGGCGGGCGTCTGACCAGGCTCAGGTTCGGGCAGATGCGGAGCGAGCGATAGTGAGGTACCAGCAGCCACCGGCGAGATTCAGCGCCCCAAGAACCAGGAAGAAGGCCGCCCATCCGTAGACGTCGTACGAGAGGCACACGACGCCCGCGGCGGCCGCGACACTGCCACCGGCAATACGCGTGACCCCACAGACGCGGAGGTGGCGGTACTCCCATGGGTTGATCAGGCGGTGCATGCCGGGTCGCGGGGGAGATAGCCACCACCCGCGCAGGTCTTTCGCAGCGGCGCTGTCGTTGGGTGCGTTCATCGGGATCGCCTCCTGTGGACTGTGATGTCGGCCACCCGATCACTTATCAATCTGATATCATATTGATAGGCGACTTGTCAATGGCGACAGTCTTAACGGCCGGCTGCGGAAGGCCGCCGGGTGATGGTTGGCACGAGACCGGCCGCGGGCTTCCAGGTCGCGGGCGAAGCACTCGAATCGGCGCCGGGACAAGGGCAGCGAACGGAATCGTGATGGCCATTGCGGCGCTTCGGTGCGGATTCTGGATGCCCGCGGGCATGGCGGCGTAGCCGGGAATGCCACCCCCTTGCGTGTTAGGCGGGCAGATCGGTGCGGAGAATGCTGTACAGCGCTTCGTCCCGCCATGCGCCGCCGCGCCAGCGGATCGCGCGCATGATGCCTTCCCGGCTGAACCCGACTCTCTCCAGGGCTTTCTGCTCGGCGATGTTGCCCGTCTCGGTAGCGGCCTCGATCCGGTGGACGGTGGTATGCGCGAACAAGTAGTGCACCAGCAACTGGTGTGCCTGGGTGCCGTACCCGTGGCCACGGGCTTGGGGAAGCAGTCCTATGCCCAGATCCCAGCAGTGGGAGGCGGGTGCGGTTGGGCGGCGCCGCCAGCTCACAGCGCCGAGCACGTCATCGCCGCAGACCACCATCAACGTTCCGCCGTCCCCGCTGATGAGCCCATTTTCCTCCCAGCCTCGCTGAAACAGCCGGGGGGCATACCACCCGTACTGCTCGAACTCGCCCGTGAGCTGAGGGTCTTGCGTCAGCTTGTGCAGGAGTGGCAAATCGTCCTTGCTGACTGGCCGTAGCGTCACCCGCTGGGGCATGCCCCAGATCATGTCACGGCCGCGCGCCGGGCGGTTGCCGGGCAGAACGATCGTTCGTACCGACGCCTGGACAGACCGGGCCGGGTTGCATGATTATTCATGATTGCGAAAACGGCGATACTCGCTTCTGCCGCGCATCGGGTCGTCCTCAGGCGGCCCGGTGGCCGTGGCTTTTGAAGACCTGGATCGCGTGCCAGGTGACGTGGATGACGTCGACGGACGGCTGGCCTGGGCGGACGTTCAGCAGTGGCTGGCCGGCGAGGGTGTCGATGGCCCGGCCAGCCTGGCTGGTCGCGACATAGAGCGGGGATACGGTAATCCGCAGGTCCGGGCTGAGGCCGAGGACGCCGCAGTCGAAGAGCGCGTGGTGCAGTGAGCACAACGCGATCGCGTTCGCCAGGTCGTCTGGGCCGTCCTGGCTGTGCCAGCGCACGTGCGCACCTTCGATGGCAACGGGATTGCGGCCTAGCCTGCCGTCGAATCCGCACATGGCGCACCGGTAAGCGTAGGCGCGCAGGACCTGCTCGGCGAAGCCCGGCGCGCGTGGCCGGCGCGCCGAGGCCCGCGAGATCTGGGGTACCTCGAGGATGGCGAGATCAAGTTTGACTGCTGCGCAAATCATCTCGCTGAGCACGGGCGTGAAGTGCTGGTCTAGGAGCAGCCGCGCGGCTGCGGCCAGGGTCGCGCTGTCCGTGAGAAGGGCGGTGACTTCGGGCCGGAACTGGCCAACGGCGCCGTGATCAAGCAGCCATCGCGTTCTTTCGGGCGCGTCTGGGCCTATGTCATCGCCACTGCGATCGTGAAGCTCCCATAGTTCACGCTCAAGGTGCACGAAGGGCATGGCCGCTCGCTGGCGCTCCAGCGCCGGGCTTTTGACCGGCGGCCCGAAGTCGTTGATGAGCTGGCTCACCGGATCCGCGGCCTCGGCATAAGGCGCCAGTGCCGAACCGGTTGCCGCGAACCTGCCGAACAGCCACAACAACAGCAGCGGCTTATGCGGCGCCCGCTGCCCGCCAATCTGCGCTCTTCGCAGCCCGGACAGCTGCTCCATCAACTCACTCGGCGTCACTGAAACATCCCGTAAACGGCCCGCTGGCCAGTCTCGCCACGCAGCGCCAGGGATCCGGATGCCGACATGACGCCATTCTCCACGGCACGCGAGACGGACGGGGCTCGCCGGACGGACAGACTCGCGCGGTACCGGCGCCAGGCAAGGGATCCGGCCACCATGCCCGCCGTGAACAGCCGCAGCATAGTCCCGGCGGCCTCTGGGGAATACCGCTCGCGACCAGGTGCCCGCCGGCTTGCGGCTGCCGGGGGAGAATCAGGGCATCTGGGTGCTCGGGCCTTTGGGTCTGCATTCACGGAGCCGGGGCCGCAAGATCGGGATGCGACCGTGCTGGAGGACAGATGCCTGACGCCGCTCCTGCCGTGCTCATCACCGGTGCTACCGCCGGGCACGGCCGTTACCTTGCCGGTGAGCTTGCGGGTTCCGGCTGGAAAGTACTTGTGCACGGACGTGATCGCGTGCGGGTGGCGGGCCTTTGCGAGGAGCTTGGCGGCCGGGCCCGGGGCTATGTCGCCGATCTGGCCTCGCTCGGTGCGGTGCGGGACCTTGCGGCCCTGGTCCGCGCGGATGTGCCGCGAGTTGATGTGCTGGTGAACAACGCGGGGATCGGCTTCGGCGCGCCGGGCGAGGGGCGGCAGCTGAGCGCGGACGGCCACGAGCTGCGGTTCGCCGTCAATTATCTCGCGCCGGTCCTGCTCACCAGGCTGCTCGTGCCGCTGTTGACCGCGTCCGCGCCGTCCAGGATCGTCAACATCGGGTCGCTCGGCCAGGTCGCGTTCGACCCCGCCGATGCAGAGTTCGAGCACGGGTACAACGGGGTGGACGCCTATCGCCGGTCGAAGCTGGCGCTGGCCGCGTTCACCTTCGAGCTGGCGGGTGAGCTCGACGCTGCCCGGGTGACGGCGAACTGCCTGCACCCGGCCACCTTCATGAACACCGCGATGGTCACACGCGGCGAGATCACCCCGGTCTCCACGGTTGAGGAAGGGGCCGAGGCGACAATGCGCCTCATCACCGATCCGGTCCTCGAACGGGTCACCGGCCAATTCTTCGACGGGCTCCGGACGTCTCGCGCCCTGCCGCCGGCCTACGACCCGCAGTTCCGCAGCAGGCTCGGCGAGGTAACCGACCGGATGCTGGGTGCGGCAGCGTAGCTGCGGGTCGACGGAGCTGGCAGGCTGACGATCGGCTGACGGGAATGCAGGGCGCCGCCGTGCCGGCAGGCTTCCCGCCGCGGGCGGCCCTGCCTGGTACGCGGGAACGGGCAGCTTCCCTGCCTTGACCAGCGGTGTGCTGCCGCGTACGACACGCCTTGAGATGCCGCCCATTACGTCAGCTCGCCGCTCGACATCGGATTTCACAATCCGCAGCATCAGCAGGCGTCGCCGCACCGGTTGCCGAGCACGGTAGCCCGCACAGCGATGTTGTTCAGGCTACATCAGGCGGCGGCGGCGCGCCGATGAGCGCTGTCAGGTGTCCTTGGATCGTGCGGGCTTCGGGGGCGCCGAGATCGGTGTAGAAGGTGAGGGCCTCCCGCCAGTAGCTGCGGGCCTGGTTTAGGTCGTCGACCGCATGGTGGGCGCAGCCGAGGCCGCTCAGGGCGCGGGCCCGCTGGTACTGGCCACCGATCTGGCTGGCCAGGCCGAGCGCGGCGGCGTGCCGGATGCGGGCCTGGCTCGGCTGGCCGGCCGCGAGTAGCGTTTCGCCGAGGCCGTTCAGTGCTGCTGCCTCGCCGTGCCGGTCACTGATCTCGCGGAACAGGGCAATGGCCTGGCAGAGGTAGCCGGCGGCCTCCTGATAACGTCCCTGCCGGCCGCTAATGACGCCCAGTTCGGTCAGCGCATGAGCCTCACCAACCCGATCACCCGTCTCCCGGCAAATGGCCAGGGCCCGCCGCTGGTGGTCGGCGGCCTGCTGATAGCGGCCTAGCCGGCAATCCACACAGCCGAGGTTGCCCAGGGCGCGAACTTCACCCACCCGGTCGCCTGTCTCCCGGCATATGGCGAGTGCCTGCTCGAGATGGCCTGCGGCCTGCCGGTGGTGGCCCAGCCGCTCAGCCGCGATGCCGAGGTTGCCCAGCGCGCGGGCTTCTCCGACCCGGTCGCCGGTTTCCAGGAAAAGGGCTAGGGCCTGCCGCTGGCGCTCGGTTGCTTGTTGGTAGAGCCCCAGCCGCTCATCGACGATGCCGAGGCTGATCAGCACGCGAGCCTGCCCCGCCTGGTCACCGGTTTCGCGGAACAGGTCCAGTGCCTGCTGGAGGTGGCCTGCGGCCTGCTGGCATTGGCCCTGCCGCGCGTCGACGGCGCCCAGATTGGTCAGCGCGGTCGCCTCGGCCGCGCAGGTCGCCGGCCTGGCGGGCGGCGCTGCGGGCGTGGCCGTGGATGGTGACGGCCTGAGGGTAGTGGCCGCAGGTATCGAGGTAGTGGTAGAGGGTTGCGGCCAGCCCGGTGGCGTGGCCTGGCCAGCCATGTGCGGCGGTATGCGCACTGACCGCGACCAGGGTAGCCAGTTCGGTATCCAGCCAGGCTTGCGCCGTTACCGGATCGGTCACCGTGGGGGCCGGCCGGCGGCTGCCGGGAAGCGGGGACGGCGGTGCAGTTCGGCCGGGTTGAGAGTGTCTATCGCGGCGGCGGCGGTGTGCAGGTAGTAATCGAACAGCCGGGTCAGCGCTGCCCGGCGGGCCAGTTCGGCGTCGTCGCGGACGGCTTGCTCGGCGCCGTAGTCGCGGAGCAGGTCGTGCATGCCATAGCGACCCGCACCGGCTGGGCGGATGAGGTGCGCGCGGGCCAGCAGGCGGAGCATCCGATCGGCCCGATTAACGGTGATTCCGGCGAGCGCGGCGGCGGCATAATGGCCCCAGTCGGAGCCGGGGTGCAAGGCAATCAGCCGGAAGGCCCGGGCGGCGTCGGCATCCAGGTGTCGACAGGACCAGGAAAACACCTCCCGCACTGCGGTTCGGGGGTCGCCGCCCACGTCCAGCAGTTCCAGCCGCCGCTGCTGATCAGCCAGTTCGCCGACGAGTTCCCTCACGGGGGCTGGGCTGAGCGCAGCGGCCTGTTCGGCCGCCACCCGCAGTGCCAGCGGCAGCCGCGAGCACCGATCCGCCAGCGCCACCGCCGCCGCCGGATCAGCGTCCACCCGGCTGCCGATAAGCGCCCGCAGCATGCTGACCGCATCGGGCAGCGGGAGCAGGTCGAGGTCAAGGCGGGCTGCGCCGTGCCGAGCCACGAGGCCGCTCAGCGAATCGCGGCTGGTCACCGCCGCCACACACCCCTTGGCGCCGGGCAGAAGCGGCCGGACCTGCTCTACCTCACTGACGTTATCCAGGACCACCAGCATCCGTCGTCCGGCCAGCAGGCTGCGGTACAGGGCGGCCCGCTCCTGTTCCTCCGCCGGGATGTCCCGGCCGGGCACACCCAACGCGCGCAAGAACCCGGCCAGCGCGTCAGCCGCGGGCATCGGCTGACCGGGGTCATATCCGCGCAGGTCCACATACAGTTGCCCATCAGGGAAGCGTTCGGCTACCTGATGCGCCCAGCGCACTGCCAGCGCCGTCTTTCCGACCCCGGCCATTCCGGTGATCGCCGAGATCCCCGCAGGCGCAGAGTCCCCGCCCGCGTCGCCGCGCTTGCCGCCGACGGCGAGCAGCCGGTCAAGCTCGGCCAGTTCACGGGCCCGCCCGGTAAATGCCGCCACATCGGCGGGTAGCTGGCGTGGCACTACTAGCGGCGCATAGCCGACAGTCCCAGCGAGCTTCGCCAGGCCCGCTTCGGGGGACAGCGCCAGGTCCCGCTTATGATTCCGGCTAAGGATGCCCTGATGGAGCCCCCGGATCTCAGCCCCGGGCTCCACGCCAAGCTCGCTGATCAGCAACGTGCGCGTGGTCCGGTAGGCCTCAAGCGCCTCGGCCTGGCGGCCGCACAGATAAAGAGCGAGCATCAGCTGGGCGTGGAAGTGCTCCCGCAGCTGATCGGGTGCCGGCCAGCTGCTGCAGCTCGCTGACCACCTCGGCATGACGGCCCAGCCGCAGGTCGGCGTCGATACGCGCCTCCACGGCCTGCAACCGCAGCTCGGCCAGCCGCGGGACCTCCCGCGCCGCCAGCACATCAGACTCCACGTCCGCCAGCGGCTCTCCCCGCCACAGCGCCAGCGCCCCGCGCGCCTGCCTGGCCGCGGTGTCCCACGAGTCTTCTCTCGCTGCCGCGCGCGCGGACTCCAGCAGCGCCTCGAACCGGGTCACGTCGAGCTCACCCGCGCCCACTCTGATCGCGTACCCGCGCGGCTCCGTGCTAATTCGAGCCCCGCCAGCCGCCCCCATGGTGTGCCGCAGCCGCTTGACATGGTTCTGCACGGTCACCCGCGCAGACGACGGCGGCCGGGTGCCCCACAGCACCTCCGTGAGATCATCCACCGAGACTGCCCGGCCGGCGGCCAGCAGCAGTGCCGCGAGCACCGCGCGCTGCTTCCCTCGCGCGACCGGCACCACCACGTCGCCCCAGCGCACTATTAGCGGCCCGAGCAGGCAGAACTCCATCCCCGTTGCCACCGGCCCGCACCACCCTGCTGAAAGCCATCCGTCCCGTGCTGATCGGATGCTAACACGAGTATCACGGCCAAAATGGGCAACAGTTGTGTCAGTCCGTCTGAGCAGCCATACCGCCTCCATGGCCCAATGCCGCCTAGCTTTCGCTGATCATCTGCCGGTCAGGCTGCGAGGGTGGGCAGGGCAGGTTGACCAGCTTTATTGTGGCTGGCCGCCGCGACCGCGTCATCGACCGCGTCCCGCGGCCCGAACGCGGCCAGTACCCTCAGCGCCAACAGTCCGTCAGTCGTCCGCCAAAGATCTCTTACGCTAAGCGGCATTGTTTCCGGCCCGCTGGCGCTGACGCCGTTCCTATAGGAAGGCGCTATTGCGAGCGAAGAGCGGGCACCCATCTGCGGCGCCCGCTCTCCTGCGACACTAGCCAAACCTAAGTACTGCGTTCAGCGCCAGAGCCATTACGTTGGCGTCACCCAATGTGCACACCATCGTCGCATGGCTTGATGTTGTAGGTGGGCTGCCAGCCACCGTACGACCAGCCTGAAACCCATTTGTTCGTGGGCTTAGGTTCCCAGTACCTGTATTGGAAGATAGCGCGATATTCTGACGCCGGGCCCTCGGCACAGAGACGATTGGCGACATGCGCCGAAATGTTGCCATAACCTGAAGCAGGGTCCAGGCCTGTTTCCCCTACCACCTGGATCCCGCAAGCTGGTACGATGCACGACTTCATTTCAAGTATTACCTGAACGATCTCCCTGTCCACGCGGCCTCCATCCATGGACGCCCAGGTCTGGAATTGAGTGTCCTCACCATGCGGCAAAAGCTTGGAATGGAACAGCGACTCCAGCAGCCACTCGCATGTGTGGATGCCCTCATTTCGGGGTTGACACGTCCTGTCGATGCGCGTCGAGGTGGTCACGGACGTGACTTTGGATGTGCTCGCTGACGCGACCTTAGCCGTGCTCGCCGAGGCGCCCACCGCCGCAAGTGCCATGGCACCGCTGAGTAGCGCTACGCACAGCGCAGCTGACGTGTACGTGATGCGGCTGAGGGGGCGTCCCTTAAGTATTCGCATCTGTGCCTGATCCTCTCGCTCGTTGCTGACTTTCATTGCTCGCTAATCATGCTTTCAGCATCGCGGGCCGCGTTAGCATTCTGTTAGCATTCCGTTAGCATTGACTATTTGTGCGCCCAGCAGAGCGCGAGGTGATGCTGTGAAGCAGTTTGTCTGAGCTAGCGATCTTGCTGGTCTTCGACCCGTTGCGGTCAGCGGTGCTGCTGGTTGCAGCCGCTTGATCTCCTCGGCTTCAGCTTTAGAGTGCTGTAACGGTGATGTGAACTCGTGATCAGGCACTGGCCCGGAAGAAAGCGAGAATCTGCGCAGTACCGCTTCCGGGTCTTGGAGTCCGTCCAGCGCCGAAGTGACGGCGGTCGGATCCTGTCAGTCGGCCTCCATGAAGGTGACCTTGGCCAGCGGGCTGCGCTCCACCCACTCATCGAGGATGGCCTGCGGCCACGGGCTGTCCAGGTCGTGGCGGCGGTTGAACTCCTCGACGAAGACGGCGAGGACACGGCGCCGCTCCGCCGGGTCGACGATGACCGTGGCCGTGGCCGTCAGGTCGGCGACGACGCCGTGCTTGAGGTGGAAGGTGAGCTGCGGTTGGGCGGCCAGGTTGGCCAGCCAGTCGCGGGTCTTGGGTCCAGGGATCCCGCTCAGGTAGATGTCGTCGCCCAGCCGGTAGAAGGCGATTTCGATCCGCCGCGGCTCGCCGGAACGCCGGCCCGTGGTGGTGATGTCGATGGTGCGATCCTCGATCCTCGAGGAGGCATCGATGGCCAGCGCCTGGCGCACGTCATCCCTCATCGGACGTCGCCGCCCGCCCCGGCATGCGCCGTCATCGATTTCCGCCGGGCCGATCTGCGGCGCGCAGAGCCGGTGGCGGGAGTGCTGTTGGCGGACATGGACTCATCCTGTCCGTCGCAGGTCACGTCGCGCTGCCCAGGTGGGCGAAGTGATCACCGCGGGTGCCACCGACATCTCCAGGCGGTCATGGAGCGCTACGGCCTGCGGACGAATCCGAGGTGCTCGAGTTCCGCCGGTTCGCCGGACCCGTCGAACAGGCCTTGCCGGGCACCGAGGATCACCGGCGCGAGCTGATGGGTGGCTCCGGCGGGGCTCCCGGGTGAGCCCGCTAGCCTGGGAGTGTTGCGCCGGCGGAGGGGCCCGCCGACAAATCGCGGCACTGCCGCCAACGGTCCCTGCCTGACATGGTAGGAGGCCGAATGCGCGCACCCGAACTGCCAGACGCACTGCTGGTAACCCTGGACGAGCTGGCCGCGCTGGCTCCCGCCGCGGATGCCGGGCTGCTCGCGGCGCTGCGGGCTCGCCTGCGGGCAGCCCGGCTGCGGGTGCTGGTGGTCGGCGAGGCCAAGCGGGGCAAGAGCACGCTGGTGAATGCGCTGCTGGGCCGCGAAGTACTGCCGGTCGGCGTCACGCCGCTGACCGCGTTGGCGACGACGGTGACGCACGGGGCTGATGAGGATGCCGAGGTGAGGTTCCTTGACGGCCGCACGGACCGTTTTCCGCTGGCGGCGCTTGAGGACCTGGTTACGGAACGGGGTAATCCGGCCAACTCCCGTGCCATCGCCGGAGTCACCGTCCGGCTTGATGCCCCGATCCTCGCCCGGGGCGTGGAGATTGTGGACACGCCCGGGACTGGCTCGGTGCATGCGCACAACACCGCCGCGGTAGACAGCACCTTGCCGACGATGGATGCCGCCGTTTTCGTACTGACGGCGGATCCACCAGTCTCGGCGAGCGAGCGCGAGCTGCTGGGCAGAGTGACCGCGCTCTCGGTGACCACATTCGTGGTGCTGAACAAGGCGGACTACCTGGACGCAGCCGGGCTGGCCGAGGCGATGGCGTTCACCGAGGGGGCCATCCGCCAGGCCGCCCGCGGAGCGGCACGGATCTACCCGGTGTCGGCCCGGTCGGCGCTATCCGCGCGCGGTGATGCTGGCTTCGCTGAGTTCGCCGCTGACTTCGCTACGTATCTCCAGACCCAGCGGGCCGCTGACCTCGCGCGGTCCGCGGCCGGCCAGCTGCGCAGGCTGGCCGAATCCCTGCTGGATGAGGTCGCGCTCGCGCAGCGTGCGGCCCAGATGCGCAGCTCGGAGGCCATGGCCCGGGTGACGGCCTTCACCGGCCGGCTCGAAGCGGTGCGGGAGCGCGGCGCGGACGCCGCCGCCATTGTGACCGCCGAGTCCAGGCGCCTGCTCGCCGAGCTGAACGACGCAGCGGAACGCGAGGCCGCCCAGCTGGCCACGGATCTGCGGGCCAGGATCGGCGCCCTGCTCGACAGCGAGCTAGCCACCGCGGCGCCAGCCGAGATCGAGCGGCAGGGCAGAGAGCACCTGGTCCAGCTCACGATCGCCACCGCCGAGTTGTGGCGGCAAGCGCAACGGGAGCGACTGGAGGAGGGCCTCAGCAGCCTTGACGCGCGCCTCACCGGGCAGCTTGCGGCTGAGCTGAACGCGGTCCGCGACGCGGCCGCTGAACAACTCGGACTGGACCTGGCCCTGCCGAGCAGGGGCGAGCCGCTGACGCCGGACCGGGGGTTCTTCTACACCGTGGCCGAGAACGTCGACCAGACGGAGCTGCTGGCCGGGGCGGTGCGCCGCAGGCTGCCCGGCCAGCTCGGACGCCGGCTGGCCCGCGATCACGTGCTCGGCCAGGTCCGCGACCTGGCCGGTAGCCAGATCGGCCGGGCCCGCGCCGACCTGCAGTACCGCTTGGCGGAGACCACCCGGCAGCTGATTCAGGCCGTCGGGCGCCGCTACTCCGCCAGCACAGACCACCTGGCCAGCGCGCTGGAGATGGCGGACGCCCTGCGCGGGCAGCGGACCGGCCAGGCCCAATCTCGCCTCAGCGAGCTGGACCGCCGGGAACAGGCACTGCGCGGCGCGCGGGCCCGGCTGGACACCGCCCTCCGGGATCCGGAGGACCGCGGCAAGGACGGCCCGAAACCAGACTGATTGGGCCGAGATGGCGGCGACCCAGTGAGTGACCGCCGGGCCGTTTCGGAGGGTACCCGCGGAATGGGACGCCTCCGCCCCAGGCGGCCCCGGTTTTCGACAGGTACCTGCACCGGCCAGGCTGCCGGTTGTCCCGGGCCTAAGTTAGGTGCTGCGGTCGGCCACAATGTCGCGGACCGCGTCCCGGACCAGGGAGCCGAGTTCGGCACTGGAAGCGTTACCGAACGCGTCCCCGGCCATGAACAGCCCACCGAAGACCGCGCCCAATGAGCACGCCATCCGGACCCGGTCGCGCAGCGACAGCGACGGATCGGCGAGTGCCTGCCGAAATCGCTGCTGGATGTCGTCGTGCTCGTCGTCGTGGTCCTTGCGGTGCAGTTTCTCCAGGGCCGCCTGGTTGCGCTCGTGCATCATGAAGATCTTGCGCTGGGCCACCATCTGATCCAGCAGTTCATTGAGCAGCGAGCCCCAGATCTGGAGCGTCACTGTCTGGCCCGTCAAACGTGCGAGCGCTGCCTTACCGAGTTCGTGCAGGCGCATGTGCAGCGCCATCAGGATGTCTTCCTTGGAAGCGAAGTGGTAGTAGATCGCGGGCTTGCTGATGTGGAGCCGTTCGGCGATCTCGCGCATGGAGGTGCCGTCGAAACCCTGGTCAGTGAACAACTCCAGGGCGACGTCGAGGATCCTTTCGCGCGTGGATGCGCCGGCCTGGCCGCCGTTGCTCTGGTCGCGGCCGGGCTGATCATCCCGGGCGGGCGCGCTGGCGGCCGCGGGTGCCGCCTCTGCCTGTGTCACGGGCCTATTTTAGCGCCTGTTGAGCGCTGACCTAACGTTCGGTAAGAAGCATGTTATGCTAGCGCTGCACTTACCGACCGTTAGGTAAGGAGAGATCTTTGAGCTGCCAGAGGATGACTGGCGATGGCTGACACGATGATCGAGGCCGATGGCTTGTTCAAGAGCTACGGCGAGACGCGCGCGCTGGCCGGGGTCAGTTTCTCCGTATCAGCCGGGAGCGTGCTGGGGCTGCTCGGCCCGAACGGAGCCGGGAAGACCACAGCCGTGCGGATCTTGACCACGCTGGCGCTGCCGGACGCGGGCCAGGCCAGGGTGGCCGGTATTGACGTACTGGCCCACCCGGCCGCCGTGCGCAGGCAGATCGGCGTGGCCGCGCAGGACGCCACCTTGGACGGGCTGCTGACCGGCCGGCAGAACCTTGTGCTGGTCGGCGAGCTGAGCGGCATGGGAACGGGCCAGGCCCGGACGAGGGCCGCCGAACTACTTGAGCTCTTCGAGCTGGCAGACGCCGCCGACCGGGTGGTCAAGGGCTACTCCGGCGGCATGCGGCGCCGGCTGGACCTGGCGGCCAGCCTGATGACGCGGCCGCCTGTGCTGTTCCTGGATGAGCCGACCACGGGCCTGGATCCGGTGAGCAGGCAGCAAGTCTGGGAGGTGCTCAGAGAGCTCATCGGCTCGGGCGTCACGCTGCTGCTGACCACCCAGTACCTGGACGAGGCGGACGCCCTGGCTGACCGCATCGTGGTGATCAATCATGGCCAGGTGATCGCCGACGGGGCGCCGCGCGAGCTGAAAGAGCGCAGCCGGAGCGCGCACGTCGAGGTGACGCTTGCCGAGCCCAGGCCGGAAGCCGCCGAGGTGATCGCGCCCCTGGTGGGCGGCCGGGTATCAGTCAGCGCCGACGGGCTGCGCCTCGCCGCTGCCGTGGACAGCGCGCCCGGCCTGGCCACTGCCCTGGTACGGGCGCTGGACCAGGCCGGGATGCTAGTGGACAACATCGAGGTTCGCCAGCCCTCGCTGGACGATGTCTTCTTCGCGCTCACCGGCGCGCATGTGCCCGCTGACAACAACGGATCAAGTGCAAAAGGGACAGGCGCCGGACAAGCTGGGCCAGGCGCGGGCGCGGCGGAGCGCGAGAGCGAAGGGGCGCAGGCATGACACCGACAACCGCGCAGCGTCCGCGCGACGCGGCCGGAACCCGGCTGATCACCCAGAATGCGGCCGAGCGGGTCAGGAACGTGGTTTCGATGACGCGCCGCAACTTGGTGCATATCTCTCGGGAGCCGATGCAACTATCCGACGTCACGATCCAGCCAGTGCTGTTCACGGTGCTCTTCATTTACCTGTTCGGCGGCGCGATTCCGATCCCCGGCGGCAGCTACACCGATTTCATCCTGGCCGGGCTGCTCGCGCTGAACCTGACCACGTCCACCATGGGCACGGCGGTGGGGTTGGCCACCGACTTGCACGAAGGGATAATCGACCGGTTCCGGGTGCTGCCGATGTGGCGGCCCGCGGTGCTAGTCGGCCGATCCTTGGCAGACTTGCTGACGGCCTGCCTGTGCGCGCTCGTTGTCGCCGTCACCGGGCTGGCGGTCGGCTGGAGAACCAGCGCGGGCCTGCTGCCGATCATCGCGGGCTTCGCCCTCGTGCTGTTCTTCGCCTATTCGCTGTCGTGGGTTGCAGCATGCGTCGGACTCAACAGCAAGAGCCCGGAGTCGGCCGCCTCGTTCGGATTCATCGTGCTGTTCCCGCTCGCGTTCGTGTCCAACGCGATGGTGCCGACCCAGCACATGCCCGGCTGGCTGCAGGCCGCCGCGGACTGGAACCCGGTCAGTGCAGTGACAGCCGGAGCCCGCCAGCTCTGGGACAATCCGAACCCGTCCGCGTCGATCAGCGCCTGGCCGATGCAACACCCCATCGAGGCGTCGCTGGCCTGGTCGGTGCTGATCCTCGCCGTGGCGGCGCCGCTCGCGTCCCGATATTTCCGCCGCCGGACAACCGAATAGCAATGATCTGAGCCAGCCCCGGCCGCGGACCGGCCCGGCGATATCGGCATAACGGATCGCCTGTGTCCCGCGCGGCCAGACCCGCCGGGCGCGCTCGCTGACGCGAGATCGTTTCAGCGCCACAACGCCAGAACCTGCGGATGGCGTCCTACGGGTTATGCGAACATGTGTTTGTAGCTGAGAACGCCAGTGTCCGGGCCATTGGTCGCTCCGCCTGCCGCAGTGCGCGTGCCACGTCCTCAGCGAGCGCCGCCGAGAAGCGCCGCGCGACCGCGCTCGGCTCGCGCAGCATTTCCCGCACACGTTGGCCCGGGAGGTGGATGAGCACTGCTCGCTCCCGGGTGCGGGCTACCACGGGGCTCGGTCCGCCGTCGAGCACGCCAACGTGCCCGACGAAGCGCCCTGGGCCGGCTAGCCGCACGCGTTGCGCCGTTCCGCCGTGGCGCACCGATACCTCGACTGCGCCACGCACGACGACGAGCAGACTGGCCGGGACCTCATCCGCCGCGACCACCACCGCTCCGCGTGGGACCTCGACCGGCGTCGTCTCGCCGATCGCTGCCGCGATCTGCTCGTGATCGCAAAACTCGCGGAAGCACAACAGTCCCCGGAGATAGCCCGGGGTCGCCAGCGCGGGCGCGGCCGGGACACCAGCCTCGCGTGGCGCCGTGCTGGCCGGACTGTCGACGTCTCCGCCCAGCTCGGCGGCGACCGTCTCGTAGCGCGCGCGCAGACGCGCCACTGCCAGCTCAGCGATCCGCGCCATGAGCTCGGGCCCGCCCGCGCTGACGTCGAGGCGAAGCATTTCGAAACCGGCTCGATCGAGCACCCATCCGGTTGTTGGCTCGCGCGCGACCGCGGTCGCGCTGCGCCTGCCATCACCGAGCAGCGAGGTCTCGCCGAGCAGCTCTCCGGGGCCGAGTTCTGCCAGTGCTCGAGTCTGACCGCCGGTGAGCTCGACCTGGAGCTCGACGCGTCCGTGCTCGATCACGTGCATGCGGCCGCTCTGATCGCCCTGGTGAAACAGCCGCTCGCCGGAGGCGATCTCGAACCGCGCCATGAAGCGCTCAAGACGCTCCACGGCGCCGGGAGCGATCCCGGCGAACAGCGGGATCTCGGCCAGCGCGATTTGTGCCCCGTTCGCCGGCCCGAGGGCGCTCAGGACGCCAGCTCTCGGGTGTCGACGGCGAGCTTCCCATCCTCGGCCGGGGTGAACACGAGCATCGAATACTCGGGGGCCTCGAGCCAGCCTGCGGTGTGCTTGGTGAGCGGCTCACTCGCGATCACCGCAGAGGTCGTCGCTCCGTCGGCCATGCCGAACCTCCCGTCGTCCCGGCGGCCGAACCGTCCGCCGGCTGCGTACCACAAAGAAGTGAAGTCGTGCTCGCGCTCGCCGGCGAAGAACGACCCGTCATCGGGATACCACCCATAGTCGTAGGCATAGCGTGTCGCGAGCATCCACGTACCGTCGATGAGCACGAGGTTCACCGGCGATTGGGTCGCGATCTCGCGCCGCTCCCGCAGTTCGCGCAGGATCTCCAGCGTGCGCTCGACGGCGCGCGCGGCCTCCTCGGGACCGATCGGAAGGAACGGGTGCTCGAGCTGGGAGAGCACAAGCGCGTAGACCCACTCGGTGTCGGTGTTGCCCTCGATAAGCCTGGCGAGTTGCGGATCGATGTGTTCGAGCAGGTCGTAGCGCATCCGGCCGAAGTCGTAGAGGTCGCCGTTCTGGGCGAGCGCGAGGCTCGCGCCCTCGAAAAGAAACGGATGAATGTTGTGCGAGCCAACGCTCTCGCGGCTGTCATAAAGGACTCCTCGTACATGCGCTACTAGCGCGCGCGCCCGGACTTTCCCGGCGAGCACCCGGAGGTTTCGGTCGAAGTTCGGGAGCGCCGGCACGCGATAGGTTAACGGCCGTCGCGGGTCGGGCAATCCTGGATCCCACACCGCAAGCCCGAACCCGCCGAGGTTGAGCAGGGACATCAACTCGGGATCGACTGCCTGGCGGACCAGCGCGCTGTCGGCCTCATACAGCAGATCCTCGATGAGCACGGGCTCACCGAGATAGGCGGCGAACCTGCACATGCATGCCTCCTCTTAGGCAGCAGGACTTGTCTTAGGCAGCAGGACTTGCCGGGGACAATCCGACGGCCCGGTAGGTGACTACGGCGTTGGCAATGCTCAGCCTGCTGCCTCGATAAGTGATCGATCCGGTGGCGATCAGTTCCTCGCCCGCCACCGTTTGCCGCGAGGATTTGGAGTCCGCTCAGCTGCGGTAAGAACGCGGTGCGGGGCCGCCCCGCGCGGCGGGCAGCGCAGACACCACCGCGATAACAATGGGTCATGTCGAGCGGGAAAGCGAAGATCCCCGAGTGCAGCAGCCCCTTCGGACCGAACAACCAGCCGCTGGCACGCTTCCCTGGAGTCACCGTGGGCCCGCTCCCCGCGTCCAATGTCGCGTCCCTCTGCGGGACATGCTGCCACAGCCAGCTTGGCGGCTCAATCCCAGACGACCGGGAGCAGCTCTGCCGGCTCGTCGGGCTCCCACCAGCTAGTCGGGCGCCCATCTCACCGGCTGCGATGCGGATCGGTGTCGGCGATGCCCGGGGGGACGACCTTGCCCTGCTCGATTTCCTCGGCCAGTTCCGCCTTGGCGGTGAGGGCTCCCGGGTCCAGCACGCCTGAGCCCGCCGCACGCGAGATGACGTCGCCGCCGCGGCCGCGCAGCACCATCGCGAAGCCCACCGCGATCAGCGCGCCGGCGACCGGCCCCGCGACGTACACCCAGTAGCTCGTCCAGTCACCGCTGACCAGCGCGGGACCGAAGGAGCGGGCCGGGTTCATCGACACGCCGCTGACCGGTGCCGCCCACAGGCCGGCCAGCGCGATGTAGCCGCCGACGCCGAGCGCGGCGATCGCGCCGACGTTCTGCGCGGCCGACGCGGTACCGAGGATCACGCTCACCAGCAGCGCGGTCAGCACGATCTCCATCAGCAGGGCCTGCCAGTTCTTGTAACCGGCACCGGGCAGCGTCGCCCCCAGATGCTCGATGTTCCCGAACACCAGCCGCAGAAACAGGCAGGCCAGCGCCGCGCCGATGAGCTGGATAACGACATAGCCCGGGACCCGCTTCCACGGGAAGTCGCCGCGCAGCGCGAACGCCAGCGACACCGCCGGGTTCAGGTGCGCGCCGGAGACCGCGCCCATGAACAAGATGACCGCCGTCACCATCAGGCCCGGGGCAACGACCGCCGCAGAGAGGCTGATCTGGCCCTTCGCGTGCAGCAGCCCGCCGCCAGCGGCGGCCAGGACCAGCGCGAAGGTGCCCAGCAACTCCGAGAACAGCCGCCGCCATTCCCGGCGCGGGTTATCGAAATCCCGGCGATCCCCGAACTCCAGCATGAGCACGTGGCGCGTACGCGCGAACGCCGGCCCCAGCGTCGCCGGGTCGACCTGCCGGGCCGCCGCGCTGCTCGTCGCGTCCGCGCCCGGTGCGGCTGCGTCCTTCGCCGGACCGTTCTCCCGGCTCACCGGCACGTTGTCGGTCATGCCCCGGTCCTTCCCGTCAACAGCACCGAAGAGGCCTCGCAAGCAGGCCGTAAGCCCGCGCCTCATCTTCGCCTGCGCGACGGGAACGGGGCCCGGCTCCTGCCGTCCTCGCGCTGCCGCGTGACGTCAGTCCACCACATAGTTCTTCTGCTGCGCCCGGCCTGCTGCCAACAGTGGAGGTCAACCGCCCAATCAAGGGCTCGAGCGGCACACCGTGGCCGCGGCATCGGAAAACAGGCCCGTGAGCGTCACGGTACCTAGTGTCGCTGACCGCCGTGGTAAAAAGACGCGACGGGCGGCTAGCCAGGACTGCGGGAAGGATGGTCTTGCCTATGAGTACCGGTGCTGCCGGCGGGCGGACCCGATCCTTGAGCCGGACAGCTACAGCTATCGAAGATCTGTACCCCGGCTACTTCGCGTTCGTGATGGCCAGCGGCATCATCTCGACCGGCACCTTCCTGCTGGGGCCGTCATGGCTGTCGCGTGCGTTGCTCGCCGCTACGTCGATCGGGCTGGTTGTGCTCAGCGCTGCGCTGGTGCTCCGGCTGGCCAGGTTCCGCTCCAGCGTCGCGGCTGACATTCAGGCGCCGGAGCGAGTTTTCGGCTTCTTCACGATCGTGGCCGGGATCGAGGTACTCGGGACACGGCTCGGGGTTGCCGGTCATCCGCTGGCCACGGCGGTACTTGCCGGCCTGGCCGCTGTTATCTGGCTCGTGCTGACCTACGGCGTGCCCGCCAGCCTGTTGCTGGCCCGGGAGCGCGACTCGGTTCTTGGCGGCGTCAACGGCTCCTGGCTGCTGTGGGTGGTCGGTACCCAGTCGCTGTCGGTCGCCGCCTCGGCCCTGGCTCCCGTCTGGCCGTCGCAAGCTGCGCTGCTGGCGCCGACAGCCGTCGGACTGTGGGGCATCGGGCTGGTGCTGTATCTGCTGCTCGTCTCGCTGATCCTGCTGCGGTGGCTGACAGTTGCCATGACCCCGGAGACCCTCGGGCCGTCCTATTGGATCCTCATGGGCGCTACGGCGATCACCGTCCTGGCGGGCGCCGGGATCCTGGGCCTTCCCGCGACCCTGCCCGTCAGCGGGGCGACTGCCGGATTCGTCGAGGGGTTCTCGTTCGTTCTCTGGGCGTTCGGCACCTGGTGGATCCCGCTGCTCGTCGTGCTCGGTCTGTGGCGGCACGTCCGGCGGCACTGGCCGCTCAGCTATGAGCCCGCGCTCTGGAGCGTGGTGTTCCCGCTCGGGATGTACAGCGTGGCCACGTTGTCGTTTGGCAAAGTCGCCCATCTCAGTTTCATGGAACCCCTCAGCCGGTTCATGCTCTGGGTGGCCGTCGCCGCCTGGGTGATGGTGGCCGTCGCGTTCATAGCCCGGATCAGCCGCCGATCGGCCGAGCCCTCATCCGGGGCGTCAGCGGCTTCAGCCAATGCGACAACCAGTGCGATCTGATCTCATGGCCGCCGTCTGTTCCTGGCTGAGGCCGAGCAGGCCAGGGTCCGCGCAGATCACCACCGAGTTCGTGCCGCGGCTCAGACTTGTTCGCCCAGCTTGTACTCCTGGTGCTGCTGCGGCGCCTCGCTGCTCCGGGTGTAGGAGAAGCCATCGGCGCCGATGGTCACATCGGCTTCCCGCGGGCCGGCAGGCTGCACGAGGGGGTGCGGTTTGCCGTCGAGGTCCAGTACCGGCGACGCTTCGGAGTACCAGCTCGGCACGACCGGATTACCCCACCAGTCCCGGCGCTGGTTGTCGTGCACGTCCCAGGTGATCACCGGGTTGTCCGGGTCGCCGGTCCAGTAGTCCTGCGCGTAGATCTCGATGCGGTGACCGTCCGGGTCGCGCAGGTAGAGGTAGCACGCGTTGGAGACGCCGTGCCGTCCCGGACCGCGCTCGATCTGGTCAGTTTCCCGCAGGGCCCCGAGCTTGTCGCAAACGTGCAGGATCTGCGAGCGCTCATGGGTGTGGAACGCGATGTGGTGCATGCGCGGGCCGTCCCCGCCGGTGAGTGCGATGTCGTGGACGGTCGGCTTACGGAACATCCACGCCGCATAGACCATCCCGTCACTGTCCTGGATATCCTCTGACGTGCGGAAACCGAGGCGCTCCAGGACCGCCCGGGCGGCCGGGATGTCCGGGGTCATCACGTTGAAATGATCCAGCCGGGTGATCGGAGCGCCGCCATGCAGGTCGAAACGCTGGGTCAGGCGTTCGACGTGATCGCTGGCGAAGAAGTACTCGACAGGGAATCCCAGCGGATCCTGCACCGCCACCGTCTCCCCGAGGCCGCGCCGGGTTCCGGCCGGCGGCGCTCGACCCGGCAGCCCAGATCACGGTGGTATGCCTCGGCGACGTCCAGCTCACGGGGCGAGCGGACCCGGTAGCCGAACGTGGCCAGCGCGGCCACGTCGCCCCGGCGCAGCACCAGGGAGTGGTGCAGGTACTCCTCGAATCCCCGCAGGTAGACGGAGTTCTCGTCCTCCTCGGTGACCACCAGCCCCAGCACGTCGCGGTAGAAGCGGCGCGACGCCTCGAGGTCGGTCACGATCAGCTCGGCGTAAGCGGCGCGGATGATGTCTGGGGCGGGCAATGCGGTGGCGTGTGTGTCGGTCATCTGAGGCTCTCCTCGTTGGATGGTCATTCCGGGTGCGCGCCGAACCGGGGCGTGTGCACCGGGCCGAGCGTGATGTGCACGGCCTGCTGCTGGGAGTAGAAGTCCAGCGATCTGTAGCCGCCTTCGTGACCCAGGCCGGAGGCCTTGACGCCACCGAACGGGGTCCGCAGGTCACGGACGTTATGCGAGTTCAGCCAGACCATGCCGGCCTGTACCTGATGCGCGAACTTGTGCGCGCGCTCGAGGTCCGTGGTCCACAGATAGGCGGCCAGCCCGTACTTCACGCCGTTGGCCAGTTCCAGCGCCTCGTCCTCGGTGTCGAACGGCGTGATGGTGACGACCGGGCCGAAGATTTCTTCCTGGAATATCGAGGCGGCAGGCGGGACGTCGGCGAATACCGTCGGGCTGACGTAATTGCCGGTGCCGAGTCCCTCCGGGCGGCCGCCTCCGGCGACCAGTCGCCCCTCCCGCTTGCCACGCTCGACGTAGCCCATCACCTTCGCGTAGTGATCCGGATGGACCAGGGCCCCGACCTCGGTGCGCCGGTCATTGGGATCACCGACCACGATGTTGCGGGCGCGGGCCGCGTACCGCTCGACGAATTCGCCGTAGACCGGGCGCTGCACGAGAATCCGGCTGCCAGCCGTGCAACGTTCCCCGTTCAAGGAGAAGACCCCGAACAGCGTCGAGTCGATCGCCGCGTCCAGGTCGGCATCGGCGAAGACGACGGCCGGGGACTTACCGCCCAGTTCCATCGACAGCGCCTTGAGGTGCGTCGCGGCGTTACGGAAGATCGTCTGCCCGGTCGTGGTCTCCCCGGTGAACGAGATCAGCGGCACATCGGGATGCTTCACCAGCGCATCACCGGCCGTCTCGCCCAGGCCGTTGACCAGGTTGAACACGCCGCCGGGCAGGCCCGCCTCGCGGAAGATGCCGGCCCACAGGCCTGCCGACAGCGGGGTGAACTCGGCGGGCTTGAGCACCACCGTGCATCCGGCCGCCAGCGCCGGCGCGAGCTTCCAGCTCTCCAGCATGAACGGGGTATTCCACGGCGTGATCAGCCCGGCCACGCCGGCCGGCTTGCGGTGGACGTAGTTCACTTGCCGCCCCGGCACCTGGTACAGGTCGTCGGCCTGGGCCACGATCAGGTCCGCGAAGAACCGGAAGTTCTCCGCCGCCCGCTGCGCCTGCCCGAGCGCCTGGGTGATCGGAAGGCCGGTGTCGAACGTCTCGATCTCCGCGAGCGTCTCGTTCTGCTCGGCCACGGCATCCGCGATCCGGTTGAGCACCGTGGCCCGCTCCCGGGCCACCAGCCGGGGCCAGGGCCCCTCGGCGAAGGCCAGCCGGGCCGCGGCCACGGCCCTGTCGACATCCGCCGGGCCGCCCGCGGCCGCGGTGATGTAGGTCTGGTTGGACACCGGGTCGAGCACGTCGAACGTGGTCCCGTCGGTGCTGTCGGCGAACTCCCCGTCGATGTAATGACGGATGCGATCGGGCAGGCCCGCTGGCAGGCGGCGCGCGACGGGCCCAGCTTGCGAAATGGTCATCTGGGCTCTCCTGTCGCCAACGTGTAGCCGTCGGCCGCGGTCAGGTACTCTGCGCCCGCGGCGAGGTAGTCACGGATCTTGTCCAGGCCGGCCGGGGTGGGCGTGATCAGCGGCGGGCGGACGTGATCGGACGCGATCAGCCCGCGCTGTGCGAGCACCCATTTGGCCGGCGCCGGGTTGGTCTCCACAAACAGCAGGTCGACCAGGGGATGCAGGCCGTAGTGGAGCTGCCGGGCCGTGTCGTAATGGCCCTTGCTCCACGCCTCGTACATCTGGGCGTGCGCGGCCAGGCGCGATATTCGATGTCGCGCTGAGGAATCCAGCCCCCCCCAGCGCCAGCAGGGGCAGGCAGAGCAGCTCGATGCCAGACCAGACCACGACGTCCGGGCCGCACAACTGCAGCACGCGGGAGAAGTGCTCGAAGTCCCGCGTCGTCTCCTTGACGCCGACGAAATTCCCGACGTCGTGATAGAGCCGGGCGATCGTGGCCGGCGCGATGTCGACCGCGGTGCGGGACGGCACGTTGTAAGCCACGATCGGCAGGTCCGGGAAGTTCTCTGCCACAGTCTTGTACCAGACGTACAGGGCTTCCTGCGTCGGCCGCGCATAATACGGCGAGATGATCAGGGCAGCGTCGACGCCCAGGTCCCGCGCCGCCGCGGTCAATTCCAGCGTCTCGTCCAGGCGGGCCGATCCGGTTCCGGGAATGACCGGTACCTGGCCGCCGACTGTGTCGACGACGGTGCTGATCGCGGCCAGCCGCTCTTCGGTGGTCTGCGAGCTTGGCTCGCTGGTGGACCCGCCGATGGAGATCCCGTGCGTGCCGTGGGCAAGCTGCCAGCGCACCAGGTTGGCCAGGCTGGCGTGGTCGACCGCGCCGTCGGCGGTGAACGGCGTGACCAGCGGGGTGATCGATCCGCGCAACTCGGCGGGATCCGTTCGGTAAGCCATAACAGCCTGCTCTCGTCTGACGGGCTGAGGTTCAGCGGATGAACTGATCGCAGTGGTGGGCAAGAACGGCATCGAGCGCCGCCGTGCGGTGCGTGCGGGCGGCGAACTCGACGTCCCAGGCGCTCGCCCCGCCCGAAATGAGGGCCAGTAGCCGCTCGTGGTCGGCCACCGACTCGCGGGCCCGGCCCGGGACGAAGCCGAACGTCGAGTCGCGCAGCACGTCCAGGCGCGCCCAGCCCCGGTGCACCAGATCGAGCAGGTGCGTGTTGGGGCATTTACCGAACAGCAGGGCGTGGAATTCCCTGTTGAGGAGCGTGAACTCGCGCGGGTCGAATTCCGCCAGGGACCCCGCCATCCGGCGGTTCACCTCGCGGGCCCGGTCCAGGTCGGCCGGGTCCAGCAGGCCGCGGGCCAGGCCGGTCGCCGCGCCCTCCACGATGGCCAGGGTCTGCATGGTGGTGACGTACTCGGCCTCGCCTGTCATGGCGACCATGGCACCGACGTTGCGTTCGTAGCTGACCAGGCCTTCCGCCTCGAGCATGCGGATCGCCTCGCGCACGGGCACCGGGCTGATGTCCCAGCTGCTTGGCTATCGCGGCCAGCACGAGCCGGTAGCCCGGGCCGAACTGGCCTTCGATGATGCGCTCGCGCAGGTAGGTGTGGGCGAGCTTGGACTTGCTGGGCGCCAGGTCGCTCATGTTCCGGGCGGCCATTGCTCATACTTCTCGCGCCACGTCGCGTTCAGCGGATACAGCCCGTCGACGGGCTGGCCGGCGGCCACCTGCTCGGCGATGAATGCCTCCTCGCGTTCCTGCTCGGCCGCGGCGTCGGCGAGTTCCGCGGCCAGCAAGGGCGGTATGACGACCAGGCCGTCGGCATCTCCGACGATCACGTCACCGGGCTGCACGGCTGCTCCGCCGCAGCTGATGGTGACGTCGACGTCCCAGGGCACGTGCCGACGGCCGAGGACGGCGGGATGCGGGCCCTGGGAGTAGGTCGGTATGCCAAGGTCGGCGACCGTGGCGTAGTCACGCACTCCGCCGTCAGTGACGATTGCCGCCGCGCCGAGCGTCTGCGCGCGCAGGGCGAGGATGTCACCCACGGTGCCGGTGCCCCGTTCGCCGCGCGCTTCGATGACCAGCACGTCACCGGGACGCAGTGAGTCGAACGCGCGCTTCTGCGCGTTATATCCGCCGCCGCGGGTGGCGAAAAGGTCGTCTCGGAATGCGATGAAGCGCAGCGTGCGGGCCAGGCCGACCACTTTCGTGCCCGGCCTGGTCGACCTCAGCCCGTCGATCGACATGTCGTCGAAGCCCCGCTTGCGCAGCTGTGACGACAGGGTCGCGGTCGAGACGCTGGCCAGCTTGTCCCGCAGCCGCGGGGTGAGCTCGAAGGCGGCCGGCAGGCCGGCTGCGGCCCGGCTGCCCCAGGCCTCCTCGCGCTGCAGGTCGTCGATCTTCGGCCGCGCGCCGTACCCGGCCAGCGGCGTGCTACCGTCGGCCACCCGGGTGACCAGCCGGCCGGTGCTGGGTGCCTGCGGCGCATCCGGCGCGTCGACCTCGACCTCGATGACGTCGCCGGGCACGACGACCGACGCTCCTGCCGGGGTGCCGGTGAGGATCACGTCCCCCGGTTCGAGGGTCATCAGCTGCGAGAGGTCGGCGATCAGGCGGGCGAAGGGGAAGGCGAGTTCCGCGCTGGTGCCCTGTTGCGCCAGCTTCCCGTTGACCCAGGTACGGACGCGCAGGCCGGCCGGGTCGAGCCCGGCGGCGTCTAGAACGCCGGGTCCGAGCGGGGTGAACCCGTCGCCGCCCTTGGCGCGCAGGTTCGATCCCCGGTCGGCCCACCTCAGGTCGTAGACACCGAAGTCATTGGCCGCCGTGACGCCTGAAACGTGGCTCCAGGCCTGCTCGGGCGCGACCCGGCGCGCCGGGTCGCCGATGATCAGGGCGATCTCGCCCTCGAAGCCGAGCAGTTCGGTGCCGGCGGGCCGCTCGATGGTGTCTCCGCTGGCTGAGACGGAGCTTGCAGGCTTCAGGAAGTACGACGGATGCTCCGGCCGGCGGCCGCGCTGCGCGATCCGGCTCTCGTAGTTGAGGTGGACCGCGATCAGCTTGCCCGGCCGCATCGTCAGTGCCCCGAACGACTGGCCGTCCGACATCGAGCACCTCCGCGCCCCTACGGGTGGATCGAGATCCGTTTCGCAGATCGTATGTGAAATCGTATCTGATCCTTAGACCAGGGTCGCCGGCCGCTCGCCGCGGGCCAGCAGTTCGCGCACCCGGGCCCGCGCAGGCTCGGAGTTGTAGCCGGCGACCATCGCTCCGGCCATCCGTACCGGGTCACCGAAGAAGAAGTACTCATACAGCGCCTGCCGGCCGGAGAAGCCGGAGATCGACGCGTCGTAGGCGAGCTTGAAGAGCCGGATCCGCTCCGGCCCGGTGAGCGACTTGCCTTGCATGTAGCGCTCGATGTCCCCGAGCGCATCCGACGCGATGTCGGCCTCGCCCGGCAGCGCCATCAGCCCGGACGCGCAGAACTTCCGGATGATCTGCGGGAAGCGCTGCGCCGCCTTGGGATACCAGTTGCGCGCGGCGTTCACGGTATCCCAGCGGGGCAGGTAGACGCCCCAATCGTTGGTGCCGCCCTCGACCTCGCCGGTGCGCAGCAATGCCTTGCCGATCTCCACGTCCACGATCAGCTCGGCGAGGTCCTCCTGGATGTGCTGGAAGCCGTCGATCCCGATGGAGTCGGCGATCTCCCACGCCAGCCCGAGGAAGAACTCCGACTTGGCGATGGTGCGCGTGACGACCTGGTGGGTCATCAGCGAGGCCGCTCCGGTGGCGCTGTAGAACATGTTGCACAGCTGGGGGTGGCCGAGCATGAACACCCGCTCGTTCGGGACGAACACGTCGTCGAAGACGACGATGGCGTCCATCTCCTCGTACCGGGAGGCCAGCGGCTCGTCGAGTTCACTGCCGCCGTTGTACAGCGAGCCGCGGCACAGGTACCGCAGCCCGGGGGTGTCGTTCGCAAGGGCGATGGCGAAGCTGTAGGGCGCGTCGTCCGCCGTCCCGCGCAGCACCGTCGACGGGAAGACCAGCAGTTCGTCGGCGATGGGCGCCACCGTGGCCAGCATGCGCGCGCCGCGGACAATGATGCCATCCGCGCGCTCCTCGATGACGCGCGCCGTCAGCTGGCCGCCACCCTGCTCGCCGCCGGACACCGAGCGGTTGACCTGCGGCGGGATCAGCGTATGCGTGGCCAGCAGGTCATTCTCCCGGGCGTACTCGTAGTACGCCCGGATGCGCTCGCCGTACTCCGGGCCGGCCTGCGCGAACCACGGCTGCGCCGCGGACAGCGCGGTCAGCGCTGAGTTCATATAGTCGCCGGTGCGCCCGAGGAATCCGTTGCAGAACTCGGCCCAGGTCCGGACCGCCCGACCGCGGTGCTCGAGGTCCGCCAGGTTGCGGGGCACCAGGAACGAGGCGTTCACGAGATCACCGGTGGTCGGCGAGGTGTAGGTCAGGTCTTGCTGGTGCTCCGGGCTGAACTGCATGTCGTACAGCTGGGCGTAGGTCCGCGCGACGTTGCGGAACGCAGGATATTCCGCGATGTCCTTCGTGACGGTCATGCCGTCGATGACGACGTGCGGGTGCATGGAGTTGAGCTTGTCGAGGTACTGCTGGCCGGTACGGATGCCCATTACTTTCTCCTTGAATGACGCGGTCGCGGGTCCGGGCTAGAGGGAATTCAGAGCAGGTCTTCGTGGCCGAGCCTGCGTTCTCCGAACGTGGTGAACGAGCCGTTGAAGAAGCCCAGCGCATCCCCGGCGCGTGACCCGTAGTCGCGGACCTCACCAAGGAACAGCGTGTGGTCCCCGCCGGGATACTGAGCGTACGGCGTGCACTCGAACCAGCACAGCACGCCGGCCAGCCGGGGCGCATGCCGCCCCTCGATCCAGGTCGGCTGCCGCCCGGGCTTGCCCGAGAACGTCAGGGCCAGTTCCTGCTGCTCGGCGCCCAGGATGTTGACCGTGAACGCCGTGCCCTCCAGCCGTACGTGTGAACTGGCCGACTGCCGGATCGCGACGAGCACGAGCGGCGGCTGCATCGACACCGACGTGAACGAGTTGATCGTCAGGCCGAACCGCCCGTCGGGGTGGTCGAAGGCCACGATCGCCACTCCGGTGGCGAATCTTCCCAGGCTGCCACGGAAGAGCTGTTCCGGCGGACGGTAGAGCGGTGAGCCCGGGCCAGCCGCCAGCCATCCAGGGTCCCCGCGGTTCATTCCAGCCCCACGCAATTGACCTTACCAAACCCAGCTGTTCTAATATAGAATGCAACGTTCTTTCTTTGAACAAGGATGCACCGGCTGAACGCCGAATGCAAGTGCGCGAGGAGAAATCGGTGAGCGACAAGACGGCTGCCCAGTCGCAGACCCTGTCCCGCGGTCTGCGCCTGCTCGAGGTGCTGGCCGAGCGCGGTCAGCCGATGTCGATCGCGGCGCTGTCAGAGTCTCTCGGCTTGCACCGTTCGATCACCTACCGCTTCCTGCGCACGCTCGAGCAGCACTCACTCGTCCGGCGCGACGAAGCCGGACTGGTCCGGCTGAGCCTTGGCCTCGCCGCGCTGGCCCGCGGGATCGAGGCCGACCTGCAGGCGGTCGCCCAGGGCGAGCTCGCCGCCCTCGCCGACGAGCTGGCAATGACCGCATTCCTCGTCGTGCTGAGCGGCTCCGAGTGCGTCACCCTGGTGTCCGTCGCACCCAGCCGCACCGCCGCGGCCGTGGTATACCGGCCCGGCGCGCGCCACTCGCTGGCCGTCGGCGCGCCGGGAATCGCCATCCAGGCCGCGATGAACGCCGAGCAGTGGCGCGCGGTCGCCGACGTCCAGCCGCGCGACTTGCTGGACGAGGTGCGCCGCGCGGGCTACGCCACCAGCCACGACGAGGTGATACCTGGCCTGCGGTCAGTGGCTGTCCCACTGACCGTGCCCGGCCATCCGGTTCAGGTGTGCGCGGTCGCAGTGGTCTACGTCAGCACCAGCCTGTCTGAAAAGGAACTCGGACGCGCGGTTGGAGAGACTGCTCGCGCGATGGCGTCGAGATTGCATTGAGAATTGAGATATGACGGGCGGGCCGGCGGGCCGCGTGGGGGAAGTACCCATCATTGCTAATCCTTTTCATGAGCCTGAGCCGAGGAATTCCGAACCGGAACGGAAGGCTGACGATCGAGCAGGCCGTCAGGAAGGCGTGTCGGAGGATCACGCTGACGGGTGCGCGAGTCATGCAATCGGTCGCTGAGCAGTTGATGGAGCAGGCGGTGAGCAGGCACGTCGGGGCTCAGCCCGGTGAGCGGCGTCCGGAGGAGCGGGCGACGCACCGCAACGGGTACCGGCCGCGGCGGCCGCGCGCGCTGCCCCGTTCGCGCAGCCGCGCGTATGCAGCCGAGCCATCGCCGGGCTCGATTACGACTTCTCGGGTTCTCCGGCCTCGCGCAGAATCAGCGCCGCGTTCATAACCGGAAAAAGCACTATTTACGCGTCGCCCGGGAAGAGATACTGTTCTCTACTGTGGGTATGGTCCTCGTGGCTAAGGCCGCCGGGGGCGCGCGCGAGCTCGACGCCTTAGGCCAGCGCGGCATGAGCACCTCTGAGCTGAGCCGGCAGCCCGGCGTCTCCGGAAGCACGGTGCCGGCTGCTGACAACCCTCGAGCGGTACGACCTGGTCCAGCGCGATGCCGTGACGCGAAGCCTCCGGCTCAACGGTCCTTGCCTTACGCGCCCGAGAATGAGGAGTGCCTGGTCGGAGTGTGCGCGGTGACCGCGTCGATGTCTACGGCGAGGGGCAGGCGATCGGCGTGATCTGCGTCGCCGGCGCGAAGTCACGAGACGGCGAGCAGCTGAATGAGTTCGCAGAACCCGTCATGGACGCCGCGGCGCAGACGTCGCTGCGGCTCGGAGCACCCCGGGAGGGACGATGGCAGCAATGACGAAGGAGCTCGTCGAGCTGAACATAAATGGCGAGTCGTACGAGCTGGCGATCGTACCCAGTCATACGCTGCTCGAGGTCCTGCGCGAGGATGCGGTCCTCACCGGGACAAAGCACGGCTGCGAGCAGGGCGAGTGCGGCCTGTGCACGGTCCTCGTCGACGGCTTGCCCCAGTTCTCCTGCCTGACGCTCGCGGTCGAAGCTCAGGGCAGTGCGATCCGCACGGTCGAGGGCCTGGCCAGGGGCGGTGAGCTGCACCCGCTCCAGCAGGCTTTCGCCGAGAAGGGCGCCTCGCAGTGCGGCTACTGCTCGCCGGGGATGCTGATGTCGGCGCAGGCGCTACTGGAGCGCAATCCGGCGCCGACCCGGAGCGAGATTCGAGAGGCGCTGGCGGGCAACCTCTGCCGGTGTACCGGCTATCTCGCGATCGTCGAGGCCGTCGACCTAGCCGCGGCGCGCCTGCGGAGCGCAGCGTGACGACCGTCACGACCGATCCCAGGCAGACCTCGGCGCGGGACACCGCGGCCGTCGGCGGGAGCGACCCGAGGATCGACGTCCACGCGAAGGCCACGGGCCAGACGATGTATGCCGACGACATCCACCTCCCGCGGATGCTCGTAGGCAGATTGCTGCGCAGCCCGTACCGCCACGCGAAGATCCTTCGCGTCGATGTCACGCAGGCCGCGGCGCTGCCCGGCGTACATGGCATCCTCACCGGGAGCGACCTGCCGATCCGCTACGGCATCATGCCGGTGGCTCAGGACGAGCACGCGCTGGCGCTGCACAAGGTCCGCTACCACGGCGAGCCGGTCGCCGCCGTGGCGGCGATCGACGAGGAGGCGGCGGAGCAGGCGCTGCGGCTGATCGAAGTCGAGTACGAGGAGCTGGCGCCGGTCAGCTCGATCGAGGACGCGTTGAAGCCCGGGCTGCCGCTGATCGACGGCGAAGGGCTCGGTCGCCAGGTCAACCGGCGCGGGACGCTCGAGTTCGGCGATGTCGCCGGCGGGTTTGAGCGCGCCGACCGCAGCTATGAGGACCTCTTTTTCTTTGAGGGCAACACCCACCTGCCGATGGAGGAGCACGCTGCGGTCGCGCAGTGGGAGCCTGAGCCGCGCGGCCGGCTGACGATCTGGTCCTCGACCCAGGTGCCGCACTACCTCCACCGCGCGCTCGCCAAGGTGCTTGAGCTGCAGCCCTGGCGGATCCGCGTGGTGGCGGCGCCGGTCGGTGGCGGCTTCGGCGGCAAGAGCGATCCGTTCTCGCATGAGATCTGCGCCGCGCGCCTGGCGATGATCACGGGCCGGCCAGTGAAGTTCACGCTCACGCGCGAGGAGGTCTTTTACGCCCACCGCGGCCGGCACCCGGTGCTGATGCGAGTGCGCACCGGCTTCAAGGAGGACGGGACGCTGACCGCGATGGCGTTCAGGAACATGCTCGACGGTGGCGCCTTCGGCAGCTACGGGGCCGCCTCGATGTACTACACCGGCGCGCTGCAGGCGGTCACCTATGACGTGCCGGCGTACAAATTCGAGGCCGTGCGCGTGCTGACCAATAAGCCCCCGTGCGGGCCCAAGCGCGGACATGGGACGCCGCAGCCCCGGTTCGCGCTGGAGTGCCACCTCGACAAGGTTGCGACGGACCTCGGCATCGACCCGATCGACCTTCGCCTGCGCAACCTGATCGAGCCGTTCTCGCGGACCATCAATTACATGCGCGTGACAACGTGCGGGCTGCGGGAGTGCATCGAGCTGGTCGAATCGGCCTCGGGCTGGCGGGGCAAGCACGGAAGGCTGCCGTACGGCCGGGGTGTCGGCTTCGCAGCCAGCGGGTACATGTGCGGCGCCGGGCTGCCCATCAATAGCGGCGACATGTCCCAGTCGGAGGTGCAGATCAAGGTCGATCGCGGCGGCGGCGTGACCGTCTACTCGATGGCGACCGACATCGGCCAGGGCTCCGACAACATGCTGGTGACCTTCGTGGCCGAGGTGCTCGGCCTTCGGCCGCGCGACATCGCGCTGATCACATCGGACACCGACCTGACGCCGATCGACCTCGGCAGCTATTCGAGCCGCGTCACCTTCATGGCCGGCAACGCGGCAGTGCAGGCGGCCCAGCGCATGCGCGACAAGATCTTTGCCGCCGTCTCGGCCGACCTCGGAGTCCAGTCCGAAGATCTGATTGCGCGCGACGGCCGCATCTTCGACGGCGACGATCCGAATGTGGGCATGGACTGGCGGGCGGCGGTCCAGACCGCCTCGGTGCGAGAGCCGCCGCTCATAACCGCGGGCTCGTACAAGGCACCGAAGCTCGCCGGACCCTATGTGGGTTCCGGTGTCGGCCCGTCGCCGGCGTACAGCTACACAGCGGCGATCGTCGAGCTGGAATGCGATCCGGAGACGGGCGTCGTCGACATCGATCGCGTCTGGATAGGCCACGACCTCGGCAAGCCCGTCAACCGCGTCGCAGCCGAGGGCCAGATCGTCGGCAGCGTCTACATGGCGCTCGGGGAGGCGCTCTTCGAGGAGCAGGCCTTCCGCCGCGGCTACCTGAAGAACCCGTCGATCCTCGAGTACCGCAGCCCGACGTTCCTGGAAATGCCCGAGGTGGAGACCTTCTTCGTCGAGACCGATGATCCCGAGGGACCGTTCGGTGCCAAGGAGGCGGGTCAGGGGGCGCTGCTGCCGGTCATCCCCGCTGTCGCCAACGCCATCTACGACGCGGTCGGGGTGCGGGTCGACGAGATCCCGATCTCGCCAGACAAGGTCTTCAGGGGGCTCCAGCAGCAGGCACAGGACAACGAGCCCCGCGTCGGGCCCAGGCAGATGCCCCATTTTGACTACGGTGAGCCCGTCAAGGTGGACCCGCCGGGCGGGCAGTGGGTGGCGCCGTGATGCGCCTGCCGCAGTTCGCCTACCTTCCGGCGGCCACGACCGCCGAGGCGGCGCAGCTCCTGGCCGAGCACCCCGGCGCGCAGCTGGTCGGCGGAGGCACCGACCTGTACCCCAAGATGAAGCGGCGCCAGCTCGAGCCCGAGGTGCTGGTAGGCCTGCGCCGCGTCGCCGAGCTGGCCGGCATTCACGTCAACGCCGGGGTCTCGGTGGGCGCGGGAACGCGACTGCACCAGCTCGCGTCGGCAGGCGAGGTGATGCAGCGCTATCCGGCCCTCGCCCGAGCAGCGTCGCTGGTCGCGAGCCCGCAGATCCGCAACGCCGGCACGGTCGGGGGGAACCTTTGCGTCGACACCCGCTGTAACTACTATGACCTGCCCTACGACCGGCGTCGCGCGCACGGCTTCTGCATGAAGGCCGGCGCCGACGTGTGCCGCCTGGCGCCAGGCGGCGACCGCTGCTGGGCAGTCTCCTCCACCGACCTCGCGCCGGTGGCGCACATGTACGGCGCCTCGGTCCGGCTCGTCAGCACTCGCGGTGAGCGGAGCCTGCCGATCGCGGAGCTGTACACGATGGACGACGGGATAGATTACCTGCAAAAGCAGCGCGACGAGGTGCTGATCGCGCTCGACCTGCCACCTGCGGACGGCCTGCGGGCCACGTACGTGAAGTTCCGGCGCCGGGGGGCGATCGACTTTCCGCTGCTGGGCGTGGCAGCCGCCGTTCGCACCGATGCCGACGGGACGTGCACCGAGGCGCGGCTCGTGCTCGGGGCGGTGGCGACCGCGCCGCTGCCGGTGCCGCATGCGGCCGGGCGGCTCGTGGGCGTGGCGCTCACCGAGGAGGCGATCGTCGCGGCCGCCGAGGCGGCAATGTCAGCCACCAAGCCGATGGACTCCCTTGACCTGCCGCTCTCCTACCGCAGGCGGATGGTCAAGGTCCACGTCGCGCGGGCGCTGCGCGAGCTGATCCCGGCGTAGTTCCGGCCGGCGGCACGGCTGATGGCTGATCCGAGAGGTAATTCCTTTTGGCAGACGGGCAGGAGGGCACAGTGGCTGATTATGCGAAGGAAGTTGTCGTCGAGCCCGATTGGCTCGAGCAGCACCTGAATGATGACCTAATCCGGATCGTCGAAGTCGACGAGAATCCTGCCCTCTACCGCAAGGCCCACTACCGCGAGACTCACATCCCCGGCGCAATCGTCTTTGACTGGAAGCTCGACCTGCAAGACCAGGTCAAGCGCGATTTCCTCGCCCCTGAGGACTTCGGCAACCTGCTGGGCAGCCGAGGGATCTCAAACGAACATCAGATCATCCTCTACGGTGATCGTAACAACTGGTTCGCAGCCTATATGTACTGGTATCTCAAGTACTACGGGCACGACAACGTAAAGCTGCTCAACGGCCCCCGCGAACGGTGGATCTCCGAAGGCCGTCCCGTCACCACCGCGCAGCCGCGCTTCGAGCCCGCGACGTTCACAGCAAAGGCCGGTGACGCCTCGATTCGCGCCAGGCGCGAGGAGGTTCTGAGCGCGCTCAGCGGTTCCCACCTGCTCGTAGACGTTCGCTCCCCGCAGGAGTACTCAGGCGATATGGTCACGATGCCTGGCTACCCGAACGAGGGCGCGCAGCGGGGCGGCCGCATCCCGGGCGCGACGTCGATCCCCTGGGAACAGGCTGTCACGGAAGACGGTGCGTTCAAGTCCGCGGACGAGCTACGTGAGCTATATGCCGTCAAAGGTGTCCTCGGCGGTGAGCCGGCAATTACCTACTGCCGGCTCGGTGAGCGCTCGGCACATACGTGGTTCGTGTTGCATGAGTTGCTCGGCTTGCCGGACGTCAAGAATTACGACGGCTCTTGGGCCGAGTGGGGAAACCTAATAGGGCGTGCCGATCGAGAAAGGTTGAGACCCACGTCGACGGGTGGCGAGTACGGCCGTGTTCAGGATCATGACCTGAGGCTGAGGATGCTCGCGGGTCCCCAAGCGCCCGGTAGGCGGCGGCGTCAGCGTTGCAGGAAGGCGCGCTCAGAGAGGCGTGCTGCCGGACTCGTGGTCAAATGTCGATGCGGCCCTGGCCCGCGCGTAGCACGGTGACGAGTCTCTCGACGTCGCCCTGGGACAGAGACCGCCGCCACTCGCTGACGAAACCTCGCATGACGACGCCCGCGGAATGAGGCTCAACAGACGTAAGCACGACGTCGCTGGGCAGCGAGGCCAGGGACACGTGGTAGGCGGGCAGCCGCAACGGCAGACGACGGCTGCCAACGTGCAGGGCGCGTGGCCGTAGCAGGATCGACCGCCCTTCGCCGCCCGTCTCGACTTCCACCCGCGCCCAGGGCGCTCTGCCTGCAAGACCGATGTACGCGCCGCTAGCGCCGATAGCCAGGTCGAATCGGGGCTCCACGGCAGCCAGCCAACTCGACGCGAACGATGCCGGGATGTCCACTTCCCACAGCACGGGTGCGGCGACAAGCGTCGGTGCCGCGCCGGGCCGGAGGTGCACATTTCTGGCCCGGATCTCCATCCGCTCGAGCCGGCCGCCTTCCCATTCGACGGCGCGCGCGGCGATGCGGACCTCGCCGTACTGGCCCATCGACCGGGCGAGATCCGTGCCGTCGACCGAGATGTCATCGAGAACCATCGTGAGGTCGCGGCCCTTGACCCGGAACGTTCTGTTCTTGCCGATCAGCCGGGCACGGACGGCGTCGATGATCGCGCCGAAGGGGTCCCCTGGCAGCGTCTGCGGCAAGGGCAGGCCCATCAATGCCCCCGCGGCCGGGGCCAGGGAGAGAAGTTCCGTCCAGGTGCGCTTCCACTCGTCCGGCCACCAGCGATCGAACGGCGTTGACGCCGGCATGGGCACATGCTGGCACATGGGCCATGTCCGGGCAACTGGCCACCCGGCCTCACATGCCGATTCCAAGCGGGTAGTCGCGTTCCGCCCAGCCGAGATTCTGGAGGGCCGACAGGATGCCGGCTGCGCCCGGCTCGACCGGCCGGTGCACGGTGCCGTCCGCAGGTACGGCCTCGAGGAGACCGGGCTCGGCGTTACCGACGATCACGCCGTGCGCACCCAGCTGGAACAGCGACAAGTCGTTGAGAGAGTCGCCGGCGACCAGGACCGAGGTCATCGGCCACTGCTGCTGCCGGGCCAGGGCCGCCAGCGCGGCGCCCTTGCACGCGCCCAGAGGCAGCACGTCGAAGTAGCGGTCCGCCGAGTACAGCCATCGGCACCCCAGCGCCCGGACAGCATCGGTGATCTCCGGTGTCAGCTCCTCGGGATGCAGGTCAAACGAGCAACGGCCGTCCTGCGCCACGCCCTTCTGATAGCTCAGCGCGGGAAAGCGGCGCAGCGCGGCACGCACCCGCCGCGCACCGGGCCAGCCGGCCCGCAGATCCTCCTGGATGGCATTGACCGGTGTCAGGTCCGCCCCGTCGATGACACTGGCCCCGACGTCGGCGATGATCCATCGCGGCCGTGGCAGCAGCGGGTCCCGCAGCGCCGCGCGGACGGAGGACAGCCCCCGGCCAGTCGCGAAAACTATCGTCACCTCCGGGTGACGCGCCAGAGCGGCATTCAGCCGACGCCGGTCGGTCAGCTGGCCGCCCAGAAGCGTGCCATCCAGGTCCGCGACCAGGATCTTCATGCCGTACCCTCCCCACGCTGCTGCCGACGCCCTTCGCATCCGCTGCAACGGACGGCAACGGGCGATGCAGGTGCTGGTCAGTCGCGGGTGATCCGCGTCCCGGTCTGACCGGTGAGGGCGCGCTCGAGGTGGTCAGGGTCGGTGATGAGGGCCTCCGTCCCGCCCCGCTCAAGGTAGGAGACGACAGCCTGGATCTTCGGGCCCATGCTTCCAGCCGCGAAATGCCTGCCCTCCGCGAGATAGCGCCTGGCTTCCGCGAGCGTCAGGTGGTCGATCCAGCGCTGTCGCGGGGTACCGAACTCCAGCGCGACCTTCTCCACGGCGGTGGAGATGACGAACAGGTCGGCATCGATCTCGTTGGCCAGCAGGGCCGAGGCCAGGTCCTTGTCGATGACGGCGGCGACACCGCGCAGCTGGCCCGACTCATCAGCCACCACCGGGATCCCGCCGCCGCCGATCGCGATGATCACGGTGCCGGCGGCGAGCAGCCGCCTGATGGCCGGCAGCTCGACGATCCGCAGCGGCTGCGGCGAGGCGACCACCCGGCGCCAGCCGCGGTTGGCATCCTCGACGACGTCCCAGCCTTCTGCCCGGCGCCGGTCAGCCTGCCCGGCGTCCATGAAGGAGCCGATCGGCTTGCTCGGCTTGGAGAACGCCGGGTCGTCTGCGGCCACCTCGGTCTGGCAGACCAGCGTGACCGCGTCCCTGTCGATTCCGTAGCGCCGGAACTCGTTATATAGATTCTGCTGCAGCTCATAGCCGATGGCGCCCTGGGTGTCCGCGCCGCAGACATCCAGCGGCACCTCGTGCAGCTCATGAGCGGCAAGCTCGGACCGCCTCAGGATGAAGCCGACCTGGGGACCGTTGCCGTGGGTGATCGCGACGCCCCAGCCATCCCTGATCATGTTGACGATCTGGTAACAGGTCTCGCTCGCGGCAATGTACTGGTCACGGACCGTCTGGTGGTACTTGTCCTTGATCAGGGAATTGCCGCCGATCGCGATGACCGCAGTGCGCCCATCCATCAGGTTCCCCTCCCGGCCGGCTCATCGTCAGCGCCACGACGGCCTCTGGCCATGCAGGCGGTACTCTGCCTGGCCGTAGACCGCGGACCAGGGACCACCGATCACCGCATCGGCGACCTCGCAGCGGTTGCCGTCCGCGACTCGTTGACGACGCAGGCGTCTTCCCGTCCAGGGTGATCGCGATTGTAGCGGGTCCGCCCGGCGTGCTACTTGCGGTGCCCGCGGCAGCGGGCTTAGCGAAAGCAGCTCGCCACACTCGAAACAGGTTCCAATCGCGGAGATCCACCAGCCCGTCGGCCAGCGGGGTTAACGACGCCGGCGGTGTGATCCGCCCGGCGGCTGCCTGCTCTCGGGCTACCTGGCCTAAGGCTAATGCTGGGCAGGAATTAAGGCATTCGCCCGATCCGGCGCCGGGGGCCTTACGGCGACGCTTGAGGCACGACCGCGGAGGCGGTCGGTGAGAAGAGAGGAGCATGGCAATGACCGTGATTGTGCGGATCGCGCGGCGCGTGGCCAGCGTGGTGGACGAAATGAACTACGCGCATCGCAGGACCATGGAGCTGTTCCTGGGCCTCGACGAAAACCGGCGCTAGGCCGAAGTGGCAACTCACGGGCGAGGTGCCGGGCGGGGCCTCGCAGTAACCTGGCTGTGGCTCCTTGCCCGTGCCTCGCATGCATAGTGCGTGTGGGCGGTCGATTTCGGGGCGCCCGTTCGCAAACTCCGACAAGGCCGATGCCGGTGAGCGCGTATCGGCCTTGTTCGGGACGCAGCTGAGGCAGCCACTCCGACGGCAGAGCTGCCGACCACATCGAAGGCGGCTGAGTACTACGAGTTATTGACAATATAGATCGGTTTTGTGGACAATATAGCCACCCGATCCGTGTCCTTTCACCCACGAGGTCTGCCAGTGTCGCTCACACGACCCGTCATCGCTGAAACGCGAAAGGCGGTCGCCGGCGGGGTCGCCGGCCGGGCCTGCTTCAGGGCCTGGCGGCTGCCGGGGCCGGCCGAGCTGCGGAAGGGATGTCAGTGTCGGCTTGCACGGACCACGACGGCCCGAACGTCTTGTGTCCGGAAGCTGTCCCGGGCCGAGGCGCGGCAGCGTGCAGCTGGAACTTCGCTCGTGGCGCGCACGTTCGCGTGGCGAGGTGGCAGGGATCCGGCGCGACCGGAGCAGCACAGGCCGGAGCGTCGGGTTTAATGGGGCCGTCGCGGCGGCGCAGGACGGCCGGAAGCGAGGGACGGCTGTGTGCCTGCGGGTTTGGACGTGGCTGCAGCTGATGCAGAGAAGGCTGAGGGCACATTGGATTGCGGGGGTCTGGTGCGGCTGGGTGGTGAGCGTGCCAGGCAGCGGCTTCGCCGCCTGGCTTGCGGGGTCGCGGCGGCTGCGGCCGTGCTGCTGGCCGCTGGATGCGGCGGCAGCTCTGCTCCGTCGGCTGGCACGGGGACTGCAGGCCTTAGCCCGGGTGGCCATCACTACGAATCGTTCACCTCGTATCCGGGCTGGATACAGGCCAGCATCCCGCCTGACAAATTTAACTTCGCGCCGTATACGGTCATCAGCGACTTCGGGCTCGATCCAACTCTTACCGGCGGGATCTGTCTCTGTGACTTGGATTCGCTGTCGAACATAAGGGCGGTGGTGACGGCTGGGCATAATGCCGGGAAGACGGTCATCATGGCTATCGGCGAGGTGAACGAAGGGAATTATTTTGCCAGCGCGGCCAGCCCGCAGTACCGTGCGACGTTTATCAGTAATATTGTCTCCTTCGTTTCGAGATACGGTTTTGACGGTGTCGATGTCGACTGGGAAGAGCAGGTGCCGCAGAACCAGGCGGATTACATAGCGCTGGTCAAGGGCCTGCGCAGCGCATTGAACGCGGCATTTCCGGGGAAGAGCATGTACCTGTCAGCTGACGTGGACGTCGGCGAGATCCCGCCTGATATCGCCGCGCAGATCGCGCCGTATGTCAATTCCCTTAATATGGAGACCTTTCAAGATAACGGCGTGAGCAGCGTCACTGCCTACACGCAAGCAGGCATACCGGCGAGTAAGCTTCTCCTCGGGATCGGTGTCGCAAGCAATTATTACGACACGACCGAGACCCGGGTCGCCGCAAAGGTAAAGTACGTCGAGGACCATGGCCTGAAAGGGACGCTCCTCTGGCAGCCCGGCTACCTGAATACCTACAGAACAGATCCGCGCCTTAACCCGCTGCTCGCGATGCTGGACAGCTCAGGCTGAGACACTCGACGGCTCATCCGCGTCCTGGCCGCTGTCGCCATCGCGCTGGCCGGCACCTGACCTGCCGAAACGCCGCGTCTTCCCGCTCAGCGTGATGGCTCTGTGCGCAGGTGCGCTGGCTAACGCCGTCACATCGGAGATATCGCCCTTGCATTGGCTGGTTTACCGGCAGATGATGACGCCATGGGGAATGAGAGGATCGCGTCAGTTACGTGTTTCGTGCATGGTGCCGCCCCGCTGACCATCGGCGATCGGGGCCAGCCATGACCACTCCCGAGACCATCTCCGAAGGCGCGACTGGACCCACCGTCAGGTGGGCGCAGTACCTCCTGGTCCGCCGGATCCTGAGCGACCGGCAGATCGACGGCATTTTCGGGCCGGTAACCAAATCGGCCGTGGAGCAGTTCCAGCGCGACAGCCACCTCGCCGTCGACGGCATCGTCGGCCCGGCACACCTGGGCAGCGCTCGGCGGCGACGGCGCACAGCCGCCAACGCTCGCCGAAGGATCTCGCGGCACGGTGGTCGAAAAGCTTCAGACCGCGCTGAACGAGGGACGCGGTGACTTCGCGCCAAGTTCCAACCCGTTGCTCGTCGTTGACGGCAGCTACGGCCCGAAGACCGCCGCCGCGGTGAAGGGAGCGCAGAAGTCAGGCGGCATCGAAGCCGACGGCGTGGTCGGCCTGCAGACATGGGCCCTGCCGGTGCACGCGGCCGGCCAGGTGCTGGCAAATCTCTGCGGCGTCCCAGGGCCTGGGTGAATCCATACGCTGACCACTGTCAACGTCAATGAGATCGCCTTGGGCATCGAGTCGTTCGGTGACGACGACGCGCCACTCGTCCTGCTCGCGGGCGGGACGACGATGCTCTCCTGGCCCGACGCGCTTTGCGAGCGCCTCGCCGCCGGCGGGCGCCGTGTGGTGCGCTACGACCTGCGCGATAGCGGGGAGTCGACGACGACGGATCCGGAGGCGCCCGCCTACACCCTGCGCGGCCTCGCCGCCGACGCGGCGGCCCTTGCTGACGCGCTCGGCGGGGGGCCTGCGCACCTCGCGGGGATCGGCGTCGGCGGGATGGTCGCCCAGGTGGCCGTGCTCGACCATCCGGGCGCGTTCTCGGCGCTCACCCTGGTCGGCACCCGCGCGGTTGCCCCTGGCCCGCCCGACGATGACCTCCCCGACCATGACCAGGCGACGATGAGCCGGCTGTTCGCGCGTCCGATGCCCGATTGGACCGACCGCGAGGCGGTTGCGGAGTTCGCCGCCGCCGGCGCGGAGATCCTCGGCGACGACCCCGTCGCCGCGCGCGCAATCGCTGCGCGCATCTGGGACCGCACGCCCGGCACCGCACCCCCGGTCCAGATGGCCAACCAGATGGGCATGGTGTTTTCCAGGCTCGACTGCAAACCCCGCTGGCGCGAGCGCCTGCCCGAGATCGAGGTCCCCACGCTCGTCGTCCACGGCCGCCGCGACCGGTTCTTCCCCGTCGGCAACGGCGAGGCGATCGCGCGCGAAATCCCCGGGGCACGGCTGCTCGTCCTCAAGGAGGCCGCCACTGCGATCCCCGATGCGGCGGTCGGCGAGGTCACCGAGGCGATGCTCACGCTCGGATAGAGGACGGCGGGTGCCGCGCGGGTCTGGCCTCCACTCAGCAGTGAACGTCGGAGGCTCGATCCGGCGGCGCGCTGACGGCATGGTGGGCTGGCCGTAGCCGCGCAGGTCCGGTAGACGCCGCGATATCGGATAGACAGCTAGAAACCCGTCCGTTCCCCTCAACCGAGCGTCACGCCGTGTCGTCTCAGAAGTGAAAGGACGGTGCCGCCCGCACGGGCGCGTTGCCGCGTGATGTCGATGAGGGAGTTCACAATTACCAGCAGGCGATCCACGTTGTTGTTATTGGTCATTCTCGTCGTCGCCGGTACCGCCATCAGCTGCGCATCCGGCACCGCGGGTCCGCGTCACGCGCAGCCGGCCCGCAAGGCCGTGCCGGCGCGGCACGCCGTGCTGCTGCCTATTCATCGTGGTACCAGCCGGCCCGTACCAGCCGCCGCAGCCGCCGCGCGGCGCTGCCCGGCGGCACCATACGGGCCCAACACATCCGCGCCTGGCGGTGGGAAGACGGTGGCGCTCACCTTTGATGACGGCCCCGGCAGGACAACCGCGCAGGTGCTGGCGATCCTGCGCAGGTACTACGTTCCGGCTACCTTTTTCAACATCGGCGAGAACGAGGCCGACCGTCGGAGCCTGGTGGGCGCCGAGGCAGACGCCGGCGAGGCGATCGGCAATCACACCTGGAATCACCCCGACATGGTTGGCCTGTCCGCCGGGCAGCAAGCCGCGGAGCTGGATAAGACAACCGACGAGCAGAAATCCATCGTCGGCTTCGCGCCGTGCGTATTCCGGCCACCGTACAACGATTACGACGCGACCACGCTTCGGCTGGCTCAGCACCGCCGCCTCGCGGTGTGGCTATGGTCGGTCGACACCGAGGACTATCTCGCGGACGGCTCCGGATCATCGTACTGGGTGCAGCGCATCATCCGGATTGCGGAACATGAGGGCGGCGTGCTGCGCCATCCAGTCGTGCTCATGCACAACCAGCCCATCGGTAACCCGGCGACAGTCCGCGCCCTGCCGACGATCATTCGTTTCTTCCGCGACCACGGCTACCACTTCGTGCGGCTGTAACCACCGCACGCAGGAACTTACCCGTCGGCCCACGTCTTAGGTCATCGAGCCCCGGACTGTAACGGCGGATTCTTCGCGCTAGGTGCACCGGCTGCCTGATACTTGGGTTCGTCGTATGAGGGGCGTGTTTGCTACGGCCAGGCTGCCTTCGAAATCCAGGCGTTTGGTGGTGTGCTGGTCGCCACGACGCGGTGGCTCCCGGACGCGTGCCGGTCCGCTGCTGACCCGGGAGGGAGCCGATGCACCCGGAATCGCATGAAGTGCTCAAGGTGCTCGCTGGCCGAGCACTCGCCGGCAGCCGGCCGGGGAAGCGTGACGATGCGTTGCGGGTCGCCCTCGCAATTGAGGGCGGCGGTATGCGCGGTACTGTCTCTGCGGGTATGGCTCTCGCGCTGAATGAGCTCGGCCTGGTGACCGCGTTCGACGCGGTTTACGGCTCCTCCGCGGGTGCCATTTCCGGTGCATGGCTGCTCAGCAGCAGCCCCGAGGGGCTGCGTGGCTGGGCCGACCCTAGGTACGCGAAGGCGCTGATCCGCCGTTCGCGCCTGCTGCGCCGCCGGCCTGTCGTCGATGTGCGCGCCCTGATCGAGGACGTTTACCAGACCGTCTTCCCGATGGACTTCGGCTCGGTGCTGGGCAGCCCAGTCGAGTTTCACCCGCTGGCCACCGATGCCGTCACCGGGCGGTCAGCCGACCTGCGCCCGCTGATCCGCGACCCGGCCGGGCTGCGCCTGGCCCTGCGCGCCAGCGCCGCCATGCCGGTGCTCGCAGGCCCGCCGGTCATTCTCGGCGGCAGGCGGTTCTACGACGCCGGGTTGTCCGAATCGGTTCCGTACCGGAGCGCGCTCGACCACGGTGCCACGCACGTGCTGGTGCTGCGTTCGCGGCGGCCCGAGGTTCATCCCGGTGGCGGCAGGCCGGCGCGTTCGGCCCGGGTGATCGCCCGTATCGCGCTACGGGGTGAGAGCCCCGCGCTCCGCGAGGCGTTCCTCGCCGGTGCGGCGCGGCTGGCCGCCGACGACCGGCTGCTGGCCGGATACGATGCCGGGATCAGCGGGCAGCCGTGGGTCGCATCCATCTGGCCCGCCGCTGCCTGCCCTCGGGTAAGCGGCCTGGCCACTGACGGCGCGGTCTTGCAAGCAGCGCTCGAAGCTGGCCGCACTGCCGTCCGCGCGGTTTTCGGGATGGTCCTGCAGCCCCTGACCGGTGCGGCGTGAGCGGCTGGCCGGGCGCTGCGGGAACGCACCAGCCAGACCGGGTGCGCGACGATCGCCTCCCGAAACTGAGATGGCCAGCTGGGACTGTGAAGGGCAGGACGCCCGACGGTTAGTCGCGTCGGGTGAGCTCCCCTCTGACCGGTCCGGCTGAGCGGAGGGTGACGAAGCCACAGGGGAGCGGCAGGCCGGGATCTGCCAGGTCCAGTTACTGCCATCGACTCGAGCCATGGCTGTTACGTGGTCCTGCGCGGCCGCCCCGTGATCAGAGCGCGGCGGTGCCGGCTTCGAGGAAGCGCATCGCGGCGGCGACGGCCTGGTCGCGTTCTGCGCCCGGTTCGGTGTCGATGATCTCCATCGCGATCGCGGCGGCTGCGGCCGCTGCCAGCCGGGGGGCGATGGCGTCGGGGGGGCTGCCGGTGTCGGCCGCGATCATGGCGGTGCCTTCGCGGACCGCGGCGGCCATCCGGGCGGTGCGCAGGGCCCCGAGGTCGGGGTTGGCCGCGAACATGCGGCGCGCGAGCCGGTAGAGCTCGCGTTCTTCTGGCTCGGCCTGGCTGGTCAGCAGCCAGCGGCCGAAGGCGTCGTGGACCCTCTCGCCGGGCCGCCGGCCGCGTATCGCGCTGGTGAGGCTGGCCACTCCGTCGCTGAACCGGGATAGCGCGATGTCCTGCTTGGCGGGGAAGTACATCGCGACGGTCCGGGGGGAGACCTCGGCCGCCTCGGCGATGTCAGCGATCGTGGTCGCGTCGTAGCCGCGGTCGGCGAACAGCTCGTAGGCGGCGCGGATGATCGCTGCCCGGCGGCGTGCCTTGCTGCGCTCTCGCAGTCCTGCTTCGGTCATGCGCCAAGTATACATCAGACTGCAATATTGCATTTGACTGCAAATTTGCTCTAGGCTGCGGAAAGTACCTGCCCGGCGGACACGAAGGGACCGGCATCATGAGCAACGCCGCCGCACAGATTCCAGCGCCCACCCGGACCGGGCCAGCCGCGCGGACCAGCCAGGGCAGCCCGCCCGTGGCGGCGCGCCGGCCGGGCCTGGCGGGCACCCCCGGCCCGGCGCGGGGAGTAGCCCCCGCACCGGGGGTGGCCGCCCCGGGCCCCCGGCGCTGGCTGATCCTGGCCGTCGTCGCGCTGGCCCAGCTGATGGTCGTGCTCGACGCGACGATCGTGAACATCGCGCTGCCCTCGGCGCAGCACGCCCTACGCTTCTCCGACATCGAGCGTCAGTGGGTGGTCACCGCCTACGCCCTCGCGTTCGGCAGCCTGCTGCTGCCCGGCGGCCGGCTCACCGACCTGATCGGCCGCAAAGCCACGTTCATCGCCGGGCTGGTCGGCTTCGCCGCCGCGTCCGCGGCCGGCGGCGCGGCGGGCAGCTTCGGCATGCTGGTGGCGGCCCGCGCCTGCCAGGGCGCTTTCGGCGCGCTGCTGGCCCCGGCCGCGCTGTCGCTGCTGACCACCACGTTCGAGGGCACCAGGGACCGGGGCAAGGCGTTCGGGGTGTTCGGCGCGATCGCGGGCGCCGGCGGCGCGGTCGGCCTGCTGCTCGGCGGGCTGCTAACCCAGTACCTGGACTGGCGCTGGTGCCTGTACGTCAACCTCGTCTTCGCCGCGATCGCGGGTGCCGGAGCCGTGGTGCTGCTGCGCCAGCAGCCGGCCAGCCGGCGGCCGCGGCCGGACCTGCCCGGCCTGGCGGCCGAGGCCGGCGGCATGTTCTGCATCGTCTACGGCTTCGCCAACGCGGCCAGCGACGGCTGGCACGCGCCAGCCACCTGGGGCTTCCTCACGGCAGGCGCGGTCTCGCTGACGGCGTTCGCCTTCATCGAGCCGCGCGCCCGCCAGCCGCTGCTGCCGCCGCGGATCGTCCGGGACCGCAACAGGGCCGCCGCCTACCTGTCGATCCTGCTCACCGGCGCCGGCATGTTCGGCATCTTCCTGTTCCTCACCTACTACCTGCAGGAGACCCTGGGCTTCAGCCCGGTGATGGCCGGCGTCGCGTTCCTGCCCATGGCCGGCGCGATCATCGTCAGCGCCAACCTGGCCAATATCGTGCTGCTGCCCCGCATCGGCCCCAGGTGGCTCGTGGCGCCGGGCATGCTCGCCGCCGCCGCCGGACTGGCCTGGCTGACCCGGATCGGCGTCCACTCCAGCTACCCCGCGGATGTCCTGCCGCCGCTGCTGCTCGCATCCGCCGGCCTGGGCTTCGTGATGTCACCGTCGATGAACACCGGGACCGCCGGCGTGGCGCCGTCGGACGCGGGCGCCGCATCGGCCATGGTCAACACCGGCCAGCAGGTCGGCGGCTCCATCGGCACGTCGCTGCTCAACACCATGGCGGCCAGCGCCGCCGCCAGCTACCTGGCCAGCCACCGCGGCCCCCCGCTGATGACCGGCGGCCACCCGGCACCCGCACTTGCCGAACTGGCCCAGGTGCACAGCTACACCATCGCGTTCTGGTGGGCCGCCGCAATGTTCGCGGCCGGATCCGTGCTCGCCGCCCTGCTCTTCCGCCGCGGCGCGCCCGCGGCGCCGTCGGCTACCCGGCTGGACGACGAGGTCGCGGCAGCATGAACGGGCCGGACCATGTCGTTCGCCGGCCAGGATCCCATCCTGCCCGCCGCGCACCGGCTCGGAGCCTGCATCGGCATCCCGATCATGGCGAACGCCGTGGCGGCCCTGGCCAACACCCCTTCTTGTCCCCAGAGCTCAAGCCGCGCCGAATGGCGGAGCTGACCAGTCACGCTGAGCAGCTGAGGCAATCACGATCGTCAGGCGTGGCCGGATTATCCCCGAGTATGCGTCACGTCAGAGCAGTAGGGCAGCTAGCCACCGGACGCGAACGACGGGAGCTTGGACTGGCAGGCCTTCAGCGCGGCGGCCACCTTGGAATCATTCGGGTTCAGCCCGTTCAGGAAGCGGTCTGCGCCCGGCGATCCAGAGGCGGGCGGAGCTGTCGGCCGAGCAGCGGGGATCGTCTCGCCATGCGAGGACATGCAGGTGCGGAAGGCCTGGAAGGCCGCGGCGAATCCGCCGCCGCCGAATCCGCCGCCGCCAAATCCGCCGCTCGGGCGCAGTGCCGCGCACGCCCGCCGGGCCTGCGCAAACGCGGTGCTCCCGCCGCCCGGGAACCCGCCGAACCCGCCAGCTCCGCTCGTCGGGCGGGCGGTCGGGATGCTGGCGCCATGCTGACGCAGGCAGCTGACATACCCGCTCGCCGCCGAACCCGGCGAACTCGACGGGCTGGCGCTCGACGAGCCAATCAGCCCGCATCCGGCCGTGAGCAGCAGCACTGCGCTACCCACCGAAATCGGGCACAAAACCCTGAAGGAACGGCCGGCGCGAGCGCGCGGCCTTGCTGATAGACGTGTCATTCCGCGGAGCACCTTGCATTCTCCTTTACCGGGAAGCGCCCCGGCACCCATTCGGGAGCCCGGCTGCCTGCCATGCGTGATTCCGCAACAGAGCAGAGTGTGCCGGCCCAGGATGAGCGAAAGCTGAACGTGAGCTGCCTGTTTGTTAAAGGCAGCAGGCGGTGAGGCGAAACCAGTGTCGGCCTTCAGTAGGTGCGCTAGCCGCACCGTAGGTGCGCTAGCCGCAGATGAGCCAGCCCACACTCATGATCGCGTCCAGGCCGAGCTCGCCCGCGCCGATTCCGGCAACACTTTTGCCGACCCGGCGCCCGCGGGCCGCCCGCCATTCCAGCCAAGTCCTGCGGCCTGAAAGCCGCGAGCGGGCCCGCTCCGCGCGGTCCAGCCGACCTCCGCAGGCAACCGGTTTCACGCATAAAGTCGGACATGAGCGACTTCATCGTCTAAGGTGATGATCATGGGCGCCGAGGCCACTCAGCTGGTGATCGAGCTGGACGATCGCGGGGTGGCGTTCCTGCGCAGCTGGGCGCATCCCTGCACCCACCTGGGCGTCATTATGCAATCAGATGGTTCAATTGTCCTGCACCCGATGTCCGCCCTCGAAGCTGACCTGTGGCGGTCGGGGCTCGTGGACCAGATCATCAACAGTTTCGCACACCCCGAGGGGATGATCCGGGCGAAGCCGGACAAGCTTTGACTTCACGTCTGCTCGATTTTGCACCGGCCGCGTGGGAGGCGTACCAGAAACTAGGCGCCCGCGGGGCTGACGAGCTCGGCGAGCTGCTCAAGCGAGCGCTGGAGCGGCTAGCAGCAGATCCGGCAGCCGTGCGGGAGGATCCGGGTTCAAGGCGGTTCTACATGATCGAGCAGCGGCTGCAGCAGCGCCCGCCGGTCGCGCGATCGCCAGTATGGGGGCTGCGAGTCGATGCCTCCGACGGCACCGGCTGGCTGGTGATCTGGCGCGAGATGAAGCATGTGATCGAGGTTGGCTACATCGGTCCAGCGCCAGAGCAGGCCAGCGAAGGTCTGGCCGCGCCCGCCGTCCGCCAGCATGAGAACGTTCCGCCGAAACCGATCCAGTAACAACACGGCTCACGCTTGCTGAGGTGCACAACGTACTCGCACATGTCGCCAGGCTGCTGACCACGGCATCTGAAAGAACCCCTTGACATCGTAGAAAAAAACTACGAACTGACTTCGATGATGTGGCTGCCGGCGGTGTTCTGCGGGCCGCGTTGCGGGTACGGGGTCGTCGGGCGGCCTCGCGCTGGCCGCGCGGCCAGCTGAGAGGGCGGGCCGAGGCGTTCCGGTCCTCCGATAGCAGCATGGGGTGAAGCATGAGCAGCGACCTGACGGCAACATCCGCGGAGCTTGCCACCATCGACGAGCTGCGCGAACTGGGCCAGCAGCTGCGGGTTGACTCGATCCGCGCGAGCACGTCGGCGGGGTCAGGGCATCCGACCTCCAGCATGTCGGCCGCCGACGTGCTGGCCGTGCTGGTCGGCCGGTATCTGCGTTACGACTGGGCCAGCCCTCGCGAGGCCGGCAATGATCACCTGATCTTCTCCAAGGGACACGCCTCGCCGCTGCTGTACTCCGTCTACAAGGCGGTCGGTGTCGTCTCGGATGAGGAGCTGATGACCGGCTACCGGCGCCTGGGATCACCACTGGAGGGTCACCCGACACCGGTCCTTCCCTGGGTGGACGTGGCGACCGGATCGCTCGGGCAGGGACTGCCCGACGGAGTCGGGATAGCCCTGGCCGGCAAGTATCTCGACAAGCTGCCCTACCGGGTCTGGGTACTGTGCGGTGACAGCGAGATGGCCGAGGGCTCGATGTGGGAGGCGCTGGACAAGGCCTCGTACTATCACCTGTCGAATCTGATCGCGATCGTCGACGTCAACCGGCTCGGGCAGCGCGGGCCGACGGAGCTGTCCTGGGACCTCGGCGCCTACGCCCGGCGGGCCGAGGCGTTCGGCGCCAGGGTGCTGCAGGTCGACGGTCACGATATCGCCGCCATCGACGCGGCCCTGTCCGACGCGGGCCGCATGCGGGGTGACCGGCCAGTGGTGATCCTGGCTCGGACCGAGAAGGGTCGCGGGTTCAGCGAGGTGCAGGACCGGGAGAACTGGCACGGCAAGCCCCTTCCCGCCGAGATGGCCAGACGGGCGATCGTCGAGCTGGGCGGTGAGCGGAATCTGCGGATACGCGGCCAGCGGCCTGATCCCTCGGGACGGCCGGAGCGGCCCGCGCCAGGTGATGCCGCCGTGCGCATGCCCGTTTATGAGGTTGGGGCCAAGGCAGCGACCCGCAAGGCTTATGGCGATGCACTGACGGCCCTGGGCGCCCGGCTCGACGTCGTCGGGCTGGACGGCGAGGTCAGCAACTCGACCTTTGCTGACCAGTTCGCGCAGGCCTACCCCGAGCGGTACTTCGAGATGTTCATCGCCGAACAGCAGATGGTCGCGGCGGCGGTTGGGTTCAGCGTCCGGGGCTACGTGCCGTTCGCGTCGACGTTCGCGGCGTTCCTGACCCGCGCGCACGATTTCATCCGGATGGCGGCCATCTCCCAGGCCAGCATCTGTCTCGTCGGCTCCCACGCCGGTGTCGAGATCGGCGCCGACGGGCCATCACAGATGGCGCTGGAAGACCTCGCGATGATGCGGGCCGTGCACGGCTCCACCGTGCTGTACCCCAGCGACGCCACCAGCGCGTCCGCCCTGGTCGTGGCGATGGCTGACCGGCCGGGCGTCAAGTACCTGCGGACCACCCGCGGCGCTTATCCTGTCCTGTACCCAGACGGGGAGCAATTTCCCATCGGCGGCTCCAAGGTGCTGAAAGCGACAGCGGAAGACCAGGTCACCCTCATCGGAGCCGGCGTCACCCTGCACAACTGCGTCGCCGCCGCGAAGACGCTCGGCGAGGAAGGCATCCCAGCGCGGGTCATCGACTTGTACTCCATCAAGCCCATCGACGCGGCCGCCCTCGTCGCCGCGGCTCGCGAGACCGGCCGGCTCGTCCTGGTCGAGGACCACCACCCCGAAGGCGGACTCGGCGAGGCTGTCCTTGAGGTGCTGGCCGAACGCGGGGTCAGCGGCGCCGCAGTCGCACACCTGGCCGTTAGCGACATGCCTGGCTCAGGGACGACGGCGGAACTGCTCGCTGCGGCCGGCCTCGCCGCCCCCGATATCGCCGCAGCGGCACGGGCACTGATCGGCGGCGCGGCGTAGGGAGCGGGAAATGAAAACGGTGGCGGCACGGCTTGTCGAGCACGGCAAGCCGCTGCAAGTGACCGAGCTTGACGTGCCCGCACCTGGCGGCGACGAGGCCGAGGTCGACATGCTGTTCGGCGGGGTGAATCCGGTCGACCGGTACCGGGCCTTGGGCACTGTCAACGCCGGCGCGCCGGTTCCGCGTACCCTGGGCGCCGAGGGCGCAGGAATGTTCGAGGGCCGGCCCGTCGTCGTGTTCGGCCGCGGGGTCGGCACGACGCGGGATGGCATCTGGGCGACCAGGGCCATCGTTCCGCGCGCCGCGCTCATCGACGTGCCCGCCGGCATCGAACTGCAACAGGCCGCCGTGATGGGCGTGGCCGGGGTGACCGCTTGGCGCACAGCGACCGAGCTGGCCCGCGTGACCAGGGATGACAGGGTCCTGGTACTGGGAGCGGCCGGCGGAGTCGGATCGATCATCGTGTCCCTCGTGCACCGGCTCGGTGCCACCGTCTGGGGTCAGAGCAACGACCCGGGCAGCGTCGCATGGCTGCAAGCCCAGGGCGCCGATAGGGTCGTCACAGTCGGCGCGGATGCACTCGCCAGCGCGGTCGCGGAGCTTCAGCCGACTGTCGTTTTCGATCCGCTCGGGGATGGTTTTACCGGTGCCGCGATCCAGTCGCTGGCGCCCCACGGTCGCCTGGTGGCTTTCGGGACCTCGGCCGGTCCGACCGGCACGATCCCGCTTCAGGTCCTGTACCGTTCGGCCCTGCAAATCCAGGGCTATGGCGGGCTACGGGACTCTGACGAGATCCTTGACGCCGCGCTGGCCAAGGCGCTGAGCGCGCTGGCCGACGGACGCCTCGGCGTCGCCATCGGCAAAACGCTGCGGCTGAGCCAGGTCAACGAGGCGTTCGAGCTGCTAGCGGCACACAAGATCAGGGGAAAGCTGGTACTCGACCTGCAGGGCTGAACCGCGGCGCGGATGGCAGGCTGGCCAGCGCGCCGGCCAGGAAGAAGACACCGCGCCCGGTCAGCCCGCGGCCAGCGCGAGGGCGCACGCCACGAGCAGCCACCTGGTAAGGATGAAGCTCTTCCTCTCGGTCTATGGCATCCCGCGCGGCAGCGGGTGTCGAATGGTGAAGGTCGGGATGGGTCAGCCGGGACATGCGTAAGGCCATCAATCATCCCGGCGATGAACCGCATCCCGGCGGGGGCTGGCACGGAGGCGAAGGAGTGTCGGTGACATTGCGGCGCGCCCACAGGGTCACGTTCAGTTTCATGGCCGGGATCTTCATTGTCTCTAGCGGTATTTCCGGTGCCGCTGTCGCTAACGCATACCAGGATCATTGGCTCAGCGCGACGAGCGCGTGCGCCGACCGTCCAGCGGCATCCGCCAGCGCACTCGACCCGAAGAACGTCAAGCTGGAAACTGTCGTCGCGGATGCATCGGTCGTGCTGGAGAACCCGAAGAGTTCCACGTCAGGAACGCCTAGCCCGACGTCCAGCAAGAGTCCGGGCCCGACCAGGACCGCGACTTCCACCGCAAGCCCGACATCCAGCAAGACCCCGACCGCGACCGCGAGCGCGAGCCCGACGCCCAGCGCGAGCCCGACATCCAGCAAGAGCCCGACCGCGAGCGCGAGCCCGACGCCCAGCGCAAGCCCGACATCCAGCAAGAGCCCGACCGCGAGCGCGAGCCCGACGCCCAGCGCAAGCCCGACACCTAGCAAGAGCCCGACCGCGAGCGCGAGCCCGACGCCCAGCGCAAGCCCGACACCTAGCAAGAGCCCGACACCTAGCAAGAGCCCGACCGCGAGCGCGAGCCCGACGCGCAGCGCAAGCCCGACACCTAGCAAGACCCCGACCGCGAGCGCGAGCCCGACGCGCAGCGCAAGGCCGACACCTAGCAAGACCCCGACCGCGAGCGCGAGCCCGACGCGCAGCGCAAGGCCGACACCTAGCAAGACCCCGACCGCGAGCGCAAGCCCATCGCCATCGCCGAGCGCGGCAAGTAGCACGCTCCCGTCGGTATCGCTGCCTCCGCTGACCGGCGGCGCGCTCACGTCCCTGGCTGACCCAGCCGGGCTGTTTCCTATGGTCTCTCCCTCGCCCGGCTCGGGTAGCACGCTCCCGTCGGCATCGCTGCCTCCGCTGACCGGCGGCGCGCTGAGCTCGCCGGCTGACCCATCCGGGCTGTTTCCCACGGTCTCTCCCTCGCCCGGTTCGGGCGCGTCATCCAGCGCCACAGGACAGCGGAGAAAGGACCCGAATCACTCCGCGGCCACGACCGTGTCGGAGACTCTCCCGCTCGATCCAAGTCTCATCGGCGGGCAGCTCGCTGGCCTGACGGTGCTGGCCAGCGCGATCACCATCGCCATCGCGCGTTTGTCGCTGCGCACATCGTGGCCTCAGGACGGCAAGGGCAGGCCGAAGTAGGCCAAGCCCCGGTCTGATAAACCTGCGATGCGGGGGTGGCCGCGCCGGGCGTTGGGCGTCTTGCCTCGGACTAGCTTGGCGGCGATACTCTGCTCACTGTTCCCGGCCGGGCTGCTGGCACGGCATCGGGGTGGAGGATCGAGGCAATCGCTTCGACGCCGTCGACCAGGCGCGGACCCGGCCGCACGACCAGACCGTCGGCATCGATCGCCCAGACGGGCACTCCAGGGAATGCGAGGGCCACGGTTTGCGCCTGCTCGATGGCGCCTGGGAGGTGATACCCGCAGGGCGCGACAATGATCAGTTCTGGCGCCGCTGACTCGATGGCCGCCCAGGTCGTCGTGGCCGATCGCGCGCCTGGGCTGGCTGCTACAGGCTCGCCGCCTGCTGCGCTGATGAGGTCGGGTATCCAGTGCCCGGCGGTAAAAGGCGGATCGACCCACTCGATCACCGCGACCCTAGGGCGGGACCGTCCGGCCACGCTGGCCGATATGAGACCCAGCCGGGCCCGTAGTCCGGCGGTGAGTTCCGACGCGCGCTCCGGCACGCCGGCACGTTGACCCACGGCGTGGATGGAATCCAGTACGTCTTCGAGCGAATGCGGGTCGAGCGAAAGCACGTTGGCCTGGCAGCCCAGGTAGTCCAGGGCCTCCGCAACCTGACCCGACGGCAGCGCGCAGACCCGGCACAGATCCTGGGTCAAGATCAGCTCGGGCTCCAGGCCGGCGAGTGCGCGGGCGTGCAGGGTGTACAGATCGTTGCCCGCTGCCGTCTGCGCGCGGACATAAGAGTCGATCTCGCCGGGAGCCATACCTCGGGTATCCCGGCCGGCCACGACCACTGCCTTGTCCCGGCGAGCTTGCGGTGGCTCGTCGCATTCGAAGGTGACCCCGACCAGTTCGTCGCCGAGGCCCAGCGCATAAACGATCTCGGTGGCCGACGGGAGCAGGGATACCAGGCGCACCAGGTCAGGATAGAGGCTGAGTCGGTGCGAGCTCGCTTGTGGCGTCCGTGGCCCGTCCCGGGTAATCGGCAGCCGGGAAGGCCAACCGGGAGACCAGGTGCCGCTCGGCAGCCGACAGCTTGCCCAGATCGGGATGTCCAGTCCGTGCCCGGCCGCCCAGGTGAAGTCAACCATTCGTCAAGCCATTGCGAGTGATGCGGCGACCGCCGTCGCCCCGGCCGTCACGGCGCGGCTTAGCCGGACCGCGCGCGTGATGTCAGCAGGACCTGGCGGCCGGCCTGTGCCGAGCTCGGGCCGGTGCTCCGGCTGTCCGTCATAGCTGAGCGGGCCGCCGAGCCGGACTCCGAGAGCTCCGGCGAAGGCTGCCTCGCACCAGCCTGCGTTCGGGCTGGGATGGCGTGCACCGTAGCGGCAGGCGGCCCGCCACGTCGCCGCCGGGCTGCCGCCGACGGCAGGAGCGCACGCTGCGGTCAGCACGGCGGTGAGCCGCGCCGGCAGCCAGTTGGCGACGTCGTCTGCCCAGGCCGAGACCCAGCCGAACCGTTCGTAGCGCGCGGAGTGATGCCCGACCATGGCATCGAGGGTGTTGATCGCGCGGTACCCGGCGAGTCCGGACGGTCCGGCCAGGCCGCCCCACCACAGGGGCGCCACGATGGCGTCGCTGGTGTTTTCCGCGACGGATTCCACAACGGCCCGGGTGATCGCGCTCGCGTCGAGATGCTGCGGGTCCCGGCCGCACAAATTCGGCAGCAGGCGGCGCGCGGCCGGCAGGTCGCCCGCCGTCAGCGCGTCCCGGATCCGAGCTGCTTCCGCTGTTAGCGAGCGTGCGCCGGTCACCGCCCAGGTGACGGCGGCGGTGAGAGCGGCGCTGGCCGGGATGCTGCCGCCGGCGAGCCGCTCGGCGGCGCTGACCGGGCTTGCGGCGAGTGCGACGCTCGCCACAGTGAAAGCCGCGCCCGCGGACCGGCGGTCGGCGTACAGGTGCCCTTCCAGTGCGGCGGCCGCCCGGCCGAACAGGGCAACGGGATGGCCGCGCTGCGGGTCTCCGGCGAGTGCGTCGGCAAGGACACCGGCCGCGATGCCGCCCGCCACCGGCCACCCCGGCAGCCGGGCGCGCTGAGCCCGGCCGGAGCGCCGAGCCGCGGACCGGACCATTAAGTCCCCGCTCGCAGCACGGGCAGGCCAGTACCAGGCCCGTGCTCGATCGAGCGCAGCAGCGCGTCGGTATCGAGGTATTCGGCGACGGCGTCCGCGAGGGCGTCGAACTGCCGCTGACGGGCGGCCTCGAAGGTGACGTCGCCAGCCGGGACGAACGCCCGGCCGGCCAGCGCCGCGACCTCGGCGAGATAAGCACGGCGGAACCCGTCGTTCTCCAGGATCCCGTGCCAGAGCGTGCCGTGCACCGGGCCGGAGCGGCAGCCGTCCATCGGGTGGCCGCCGTCCGGCTCGCTGGTGAACCAGGCCTGGCCCCCGTCCACGTCGACGCGGCCATGATGAATCTCGTAGCCGCTGACTCGCACGCGCCCGGCGTAGCCTGCTGGGCGGCCGAGCGTCTTGCCGGCCTTGAAGCGCGTCTGGATGGGCAGCAGCCCGACGCCGGGAACGGCCTCGCAGGGGCTCTCGATGCCGTCCCGGATGACGGTGCCGAGCATCTGGTAGCCGCCGCAGATGGCCAGGATCGGCCTGCCGTCGGCGGCCCTGGCCTGCAGAGCCGAACCGAGTCCCCGCTGGCGGAGCCAGGCCAGGTCGGCGACAGTTGACCTGGTGCCGGGCAGCACGACTAGATCTGCCGAGGCGATCTCGGCGGCAGCGGTCACGAACCGGACGGCGACGCCCGGCTCCAGGGCCAGCGCGTCGACATCGGTGAAATTGGAGATGCACGGCAGGCGGAGCACCGCGACCGTAAGCGCCCCGGTGGCGACCGCCCCGTCCTGATCTCCGTACGGGCCCTCGACGGCCATCGCGTCCTCGGCGTCTAGCCAGGTCCGCGCCAGGTAAGGCAGGACACCGAGGACCGGGCGGCCGGTCAGCCCGGCGAGCTGCTCCAGACCGTCATCCAGGAGCTCTCGGTGGCCGCGAAACTTGTTGATCACGAACCCGCTGACGTGCGCCTGGTCAGCTGGATCGAGCAGGGCGAGCGTGCCGTAGAGCGCAGCGAACACGCCACCCCGGTCGATGTCGCCGACCAGCAGTACCGGAAGGCCGCGGGCTCGGGCCAGGCCCATGTTGGCGAGGTCGTGGGCGCGCAGATTGATCTCGGCAGGCGAGCCGGCCCCCTCGCAGATCACGACGTCGAACCTCGACCGGAGATCGTCGTAGGCTCCGAGCACCGTGTCCAGCAGCCGGTCCCGGCCCGGTCCGGTGCGCCAGTAGCCTGCCGCGCTGGTGGTTCCCGCAGGTTTCCCGAGCACCACCAGATGACTGGTCAGGTCGCTGCCCGGCTTCAGCAGCACCGGGTTCATGGCCGCCTCGGGGGCCACGCCGCAGGCGGCCGCCTGCATGGCCTGCGCCCGGCCGATCTCGGCGCCGCTCGCGGTGACCATCGAATTGTTCGACATGTTCTGCGCTTTGAAGGGTGCTACCCGCACGCCCTGCCGCGCCAGCCAGCGGCAGATGCCGGCCGTCAGTACGGACTTGCCGGCATCCGAGGCAGTCCCTGCCACCAGCAGAGACCCGGTCGTCACCGGCTGCGGCCCGGTTAGCGTCATGATCTGCTGCGCACCATGCCTCACTGCTCCAGCGGGTCGCCGGTCACGAACAGCCCGGCAACGCAGAACCCGGCCACGTTAATGTTGAAGTTGGCCATCAGGGACCAGAATGCACCGTGCAGGTGTACCTCCGCGGTGAGGATGCCCAGGATCTCGATCCTGCCGATGATGAGCGGCGAGAAGTACTACCTCGGTCGCGGTGTCGAAGCCGATGCCGAAGATCAGCCCGGCGAAGTAGAGCTGCCAGGTGCGGGTGATGGACCGCGAACCGGCCGAAGAACCGGTACATCAGGCCGCGGGCTTGCAGCTGAGCTTCTAGTTCGGTCTCGTTCACCGTTGCGGGACAGTGCCGGGCTTGCACCGGACTTCGCTGGACCAGCTGGCACCCTGAGCCAGGCTCAGAGCAAAAGGGACGCTACAAGCGGGCGCGACCGCCGTCAAGGACGGCCAGCCGCGTGTGGCGGCCGCGATACGGTGCCAGGAATGCACGCACACGACAACGACATCCCGCCCGACCAGCCGGTCACGGTCGTCGGTATCGGCGCCGACGGCTGGGCTGGCCTGACCGAGCCCGCCAGGGCCGCGCTGCGCGCGGCACCGGTGATGTCTCTCAGCCACCGGGAGGCCATGACCCACGGCCTGGCGGCCGGCGAGTCAGCAGACTGCGACCTGCACCATCACGGCGACGAGGACCTGGGGGACGCGGACCTCAACCTTGCCGTGAATGTCCGGCTGCCGCGGCCGCCAGCGTGGCTGCTTGCCCGTTTGCAGGCCGCCATGACCCGGCTGGCGTCCTACCCCAGCCAGGACGATGCCCTGGCCGCTGTCGCTGCCCGGCACGGCCGCGACACCAGCGAGGTGCTCCTCACCAACGGCGCAGCTGAGGCATTTGCTCTGCTCGCCCGGGGTCTGTCTCCGCGGCGCGCGGTGTGTGTGCACCCCTCCTTCACCGAACCGGAGGCCGCGCTGCGCGCGGCCGGCCACAACGTCGGGCGGATCCTCCTCGCTCCGCCGTTCGAGCTGGATCCTGGGCTTGTCCCGGACGACGCCGATCTTGTCGTGATCGGCAACCCGACGAACCCGACCGCCCGGCTGCACCCCGTGAGCGCGCTGCGTCAGCTTGCGCGGCCAGGCCGGACCCTTGTGGTCGACGAGGCATTCGCCGATGCGGTCCGCGGTGAGCCAGCGACTCTTTCCGGGAGATCTGACCTTCCCGGTGTCGTCGTGGTCCGGAGCCTGACGAAGACCTGGGCCCTGGCCGGACTTCGCGTCGGCTACCTGCTTGCCCCGCCCGAGATCGTCCGTGAGCTCAGCCTGGCGCAGCCCCTATGGCCGGTGAATACCCTCGCGCTGGAAGCGCTCATCGCCTGCAGCGAACCCGCAGCCCTGAAGTGGGCTGACGAGCATGCGGACCGGATATCCCGATGGCGGTCAGAACTGGCTGCTGGTCTTAACAACGTGCCCGGCGTGGCGACCGACACCACCGGGCAAGCGCCCTTCCTTCTCGTCCGGGTATCCAATGCCGCGCAGGTGCGTTCCAGGCTCCGCGAAGCTGGCATCGCGGTCCGGCGCGGCGACACCTTCCCCGGGCTGGACAACAACTGGCTCCGCATCGCGGCCGCGGCACCCGAGCACCACCAGCGCATCATTGACTCCTTCGCCAGGTCCGTCTCGCCCGCCTGGCGACCTGCACCCGCCTCCGCTGCCGCGGCACGTCCGGATGCCGCCGGCCACGTGACTCTCGTCGGAGCCGGGCCAGGCTCAGCGGACCTCATCACGCTGCGCGGCTGGCAGGCACTGCACAGCGCAGACGTCGTCATCAGTGACCGCCTCGTCGATCCCGGCCTCACCGCAGAGCTCGGCCCTGGCGTGCTCCTGATTGATGCGGGCAAGGCACCCGGCATGCAGCGGCTGAGTCAGGAAGAGATAGGCGTGGCGATGGTCACCCACGCGCGGGCCGGACGGCGGGTGGTCCGGCTCAACGGAGGGGATCCGTTCATTCTGGGGACGGGCGGCGAGGAAGCACTGGCCTGCGCAGCATCCGGCGTCCCGTGCTCGGTCGTCCCCGGGCTGTCCAGCGCGACGGCAGCACCCGCTCTGGCCGGGATCCCGCTGACACACCGTGGCGCCGGACAATCCTTCACTGTCGTCTCCGGCCACCTGCCCCCGGCTCATCCTGACAGCCCGGTCGACTGGGCTGTGCTGGCGCGCTCGGGACAGACTCTCGTGCTGCTGATGGCAGTTGCTAACCGGACGCTCATCGCGCAAAGCCTGCTCACGCACGGCATGTCCCGCGGGACATCCGTAGCCTGCATCGAGCGGGCGGCGACCCCGGACCAGCAGGTCACGCGATGCGCACTGCATGACCTGGCTACGCCCGGCCCGGCACCGGCCATCTCTAACCCAGCGGTCATCGTCATCGGGCCGACGTTAGCGGCGCTCGACCGAGCGCGGTGACCGGCTGAATCCGGGACCGCTGACGCTGCAACCTGACCTCGGGCAGATCGCTTCCTGATAGACGATCACATGACCGATGACAACACCCGAAACGAATCCTGATGAACGTGGCGGTGTGCGATGAGTTCCGGAGCCCGGCGCGGTCTGCCTTACCAGGCCGTCGACGCGAAGGAGACTAAAGGTGGGCGCAGCTGAAGTCCTGATGGACGGAGTTGTGTTCGGCGAGTCACCGCGCTGGCACGATGGACGACTCTGGTTCTCTGACTGGGGCGCGAACCAGGTGATTGCGCTCGGCGCCGACGGCAGCCACGAAGTAGTGGCGACCGTGGCGTCGTTCCCGATGTGCATCGATTTCCTACCGGACGGGCGGCTGCTGGTCGTGGACTCTGCGCACGGGCGGCTGCTGCGCCGTGAGCCCGGCGGGTCGCTGGTCACGCATGCTGACCTGTCCGGAGTCTCGACCAAGCCGTGGAATGACATCGTGGTCGACGATCGGGGCAACGCCTACGTCAATACCATCGGCTTTGACTTCCCCGGCGGCGAGTTCGCGCCGGGCCTCGTAGTGCTCGCCACACCGGACGGCCATGTCCGTCAGGTCGCCGGCGACGTCGCGTTCCCCAACGGGATGGCGATCACCCCGGAAGGCGGAACGCTGATCGTCGCTGAGTCGTACGCCAGCCGGCTCACGGCATACGATATCGGCGCGGACGGCGGCCTCGGCTGCCGGCGGGTGTGGGCGCAGACGCCCGGCGACCACCCCGACGGGATCTGCATCGATGCCGAGGGCGCTGTCTGGTACGCGGACGTGGGCAACCAGCACTGCGTGCGGGTGCGCGAGGGCGGCGAGGTGCTAGCAACGGTCAGCCTGGACCGTGGCGCCTTCGCATGTGCGCTCAGCCGGGGCCACGACCCGCACCTGTTCGTCGTCGGCCAGAACTTCGGCGGACCCGAACTGGCGCAGCCCAGCGGGCGGGTGGTGGCGTTCCCGGCGCCCGCGCCGGGCGCCGGGCGGCCCTGACCAGGATCGGTGACGGTAGCCGCCGGTCCGCCCTTGTGATGGGTGCTGGGCGATGAGTACATTTTCGAGGATCGGTTGCGGGCGGCAGGCACAGTCGGCCGATTTCGCCCGCGTTTGATGAATGTTCGCGGCTCGGAGCACCGTGGCTACCGGACAGGAGCATGGACATGAACTTCACCCTGCTGAAGGAATCCGACCAGTACCGGCGTCAGCGTGAGGAACTGCGGGTTGCCGAGTTGGACCTGATCGATCATGTCGAGCGGGTCGCCGCGCTGCGGCGAAAGCTGCCCATTGACACCGTCGTCGATGACTACGAGATGGTCGACGTTGCGAGCGGTGACCGCGTACGGCTTTCCGAACTGTTCAGCGCTCCGGACAGGACGCTGGTCATTTATCACTTCATGTACGGCAAGGCCCAGACGGAGCCGTGCCCGCTGTGCACGATGTGGATCGACGGGTACGACGCGGCGGCGCCCCACCTGACGCAGAACGTCGACTTTGCGGTGATCGCCGCCGCCGAGCCCGCTGCCCTCGGCGCCCACGCGGCATCACGAGGCTGGAGCAACCTGCGCCTGCTCAGCGCCGGCGATACGACGTTTAAGTACGATCTTGGCAGTGAGGAGGCCGACGGCAGTCAGACCGAGTGGATCTCGGTGTTCACCCGCGCGGGCGACGGCACCGTGCGTCATGTTTACTCCAAGGGCGCGCAGCTGGCCGACGACCGACGCGAGCGCGGCATCGACCTGCTCAGCCCGGTGTGGCACCTCCTTGATCTCACGCCACACGGCAGGGGAGACTGGTATCCCGCACTGAACTACCAGTGACGCTCTGCCACGGATCGTGACCACGCCGACGAGGTCGTCGCCGCCGTTGTGCGATGTCATACGATGCGACTCGACGACGCCACAAGGGACAGCGATGAACCGGGAGCATCTCACCCTGTGCTCGAGTGCCGAGTGGGCCGAAGCCGTCCGGCGCTGGATCATTCCCTGGGTTCTCGAAACCGTCGACCTCGGTGACGACGTGCTGGAAGTAGGTCCTGGCCCCGGGCTCACCACCGACGTTCTCCGCGCCAGGGTCGCCAGGCTGACCGCGGTCGAGATAAACCCTGACCTCGCCACTGCCCTGGCCGCCCGGCTGGCGAACACGAACGTCGAGGTGGTCTGTGCCGACGCCACGCGAACCCTGCTGCCCGCCGGGCGGTTCAGCGGTGCGGTGTGCCTGACAATGCTCCACCACCTGCCCTCGCAGCAGCAGCAAGATGCCGTGCTTGCCGAGATCTGCAGGCTCTTGCGTCCCGGCGGCGTACTGGCCGGGCAGGACAGCCTCGACAGTCCCGACCTGCGCAACTTGCATCACGATGACATTTACGTCCCGGTCGATCCGTCCGGTCTGCATGCTCGCGTTGAGGCGGCCGGCTTTACTGATGTGCACGTCGACACGAACGAATACGCTGTGCGTTTCCGGGGGACCAAGGCGCCGGCACGGACTCCAAGGCAGCCCGCCTAGTAGTTCCGCTGCCTGAAACGTAGTCGTTCATTTCAGGCTTCCGTGCCCTGGAGCCGTGCCAGTTCTTCAGCGCCGTGACCGCGAGGAGCAGACCGCACACGTCGCGGACCAGCTCGTCCTCGGCTCCGGACGGGTCTGCCAGGAGGAGCCCCCCTCGCGCTTGACGTTGATACCGATGGTATTTAAATATTATAGGTATGAGCCCTCGCCTGTCCCGTGCTGAGCAGAATGACCGCAATCGCGCGCTGCTGCTGGCTGCCGCGCTGCGGGTGTTTCTGGCCCGCGGGTATCACGCCGCGACACTGGAGCAGATCGCTGACGAGGCGGGCTTCTCCAAGGGTGTGGTCTACTCCCGGTTCGACAGCAAGGCCGACATGTTCCTCGCCCTGCTGACGGAAAGGATCGCCGAGCGCGCCGGGCAGAACGCGTCTGCTGGCAGGCAGCTGGCCCGTTCCGGGCTTTCCGCCTTGGTTGAGCTGGCATGGCGGGCAGAACGCGCCGCCCCGGGCTGGCGTCTGCTGGTCACCGAGTTCCGGGTGCACGCGGCCAGGGATCCCGAGCTCAGCCGCCGCTATGCGGCTGCCCATGCCGCCACCGTCGAGGGGGTGGCCAGCGCCGTGGCATCCGTCGCTGAGCAGACCGGCCACGCCCGCACGGTCCCGGCGCGGCAGATGGCTGAGCTGCTGCTGGCCATCGAGACAGGTCTCGCCCTCGAGCAGCTAGCCGACCCGCACGCCGTCAGCCTCATGCAGGCGCCGTCGGTACTTGGCGAGCTCGCCACATTGCTCGCCGGATCGCCCGCATCCGGCCAGATCCCAGAATTGAGGCAATCATGACCATGACCACCAGCGCGGACCTTGACATGCTCCGCGCCCGGATGGCCGCGGCCATCGGCGGACGGATTGCCGGCCACATCGAGCGCCTCAGCTGGAGCGCCGGGCAGCTGGCGGGGCTGCAGCGCATGCGGCTGCGGGCCGTGCTGGCCCGCGCGATCGACCGCTCGCCCTTCCATGCGGCCCGGCTCGCCGGGATTGACCCCGCCCGGTTCGGGCTGGCTGACCTGACGCGGCTGCCCATCATGACGAAGGCGCAGATGATGGACAGCTTCGACGAGGTCGTCACCGACCGGCGGCTCACGCGAGCTCTGGTGGAGCCGCACCTCGCCGCATCAGCTGCCGAGCCGGCCCTGCTGCTCGGTGACTACGTGTGCCTGGTCTCGGGCGGCAGCTCCGGCCTGCGCGGCGTCTTCGTCCAGACGGCCGAGGAGTACGCCGAGTTCGCCGCCACCGTCATGCGCCGGGCGATGGCCGAGTTCCTGGCCAGCGGCGGACGGCCGGCCGACGGCCTGGTGATCGGGATCGTGGGCGCGGCATCGGCGGTGCATTCCAGCGGGCTGGCGGCTGCCACGGCCACCGGCCCGCCGCTGCGCATGGTTCCCGCCCCGGCGACCTGGCCGACCGCCCGGATCGTGGAGCGCCTCAACGCGGCCCAGCCGCCCGCTCTGATCGGGCACGCGAGCAAGCTAGCCGAGCTTGCCAGGGAGCAGAGCGCGGGACGGCTGCGGCTGCGGCTGCGAGCCGTCACCTCGATCTCTGAGATGCTCACTGCGGAAGATCGCGAGGCCATCAGCGGTGCGTTCGGCGTCCCAGTGATCAACATGTTCGTCTCCACCGAGGGACTCGTCGGCCACAGTGAGCCCGGCGGCGGGCTGTTTACCTTCGCCACCGACGCCTGCCTCGCCGAGTGCGTCGACGATGCGGGCCGGCCGGTCCCCGATGGCACGGCGTCCGCTCGCGTGCTGGTCACCAACCTGCATAACCTCACCCAGCCGCTGATCCGCTACGAGCTCACCGACCGCTTCACCCCGGCCGGGATCAGCGACCGCGGCTTCCTGCGCGGGAGCGTCGAAGGACGCAGCGACGACGTCTTCCGCTACGGCGCCACCAGCGTGCACCCGTCCGCGCTGGCCACGCCACTGCTGCGAGCCGCGCAGGTGCGCGAGTACCAGGTCCGCCAGACGGCGCGCGGCGCCCGCATCGCGGTCGTCGCCGACGCCGGCCTCGACGAGGCCGCGCTGGCGGCAGCAGTCGAGCAGAGCCTGCGCCAGGCGGGCGTGACCGAGCCGCACGTCACGATCAGCCGCGCTGAGGCGATCGCCCGCGATCCCAGGACCGGCAAGGTCAGGCGCTTCGTACCCAACCAGCCAGCCGCGGCCGGGCCCGCTGGCCCGCCCCAATGACGGGATACCAGCGAGGGGGCGCTGAGGTGAAGCCGGGCGGCGAACGCCTCGACGGTCGTCGGCTGCCTGCTGGCCTCGCGATAGCCTTGATGTCAAGCTACCTTGATCACTTAACGCGGGTGCATGATGCGACTGAGTGCGCGCAACCAGATTCCGGCTAGGGTCACGGGCATCACCGCTGGCGAGGCGATAGCCAACGTCGAGCTTGACGCCAACGGCGTGCGCCTGGTGGCATCCATCACCGTCGAGGCGGTCCGCGACCTCGGCCTCGCTGAGGGCAGCGAAGTCACCGCGGTGATCAAGGCGTCTGAAGTGATCCTCGCTACCGGCGACTGAGGGTGCCCAGGCGGCGCAGGGCGACCCGGGGCACGTCCAAGCGTTGGTCAGGTTGGCGGCCTGGGACGGGCGAGTTGCTCGGGCGTAACGCCGTCGCTGATCGTTACGTGATCGAACCAGCCGCATCGCGGATTGCCTGTCGGCCGGTCGAAGCGGGTGACGTACGGCTTGAGGTCAATGACGGGTGTCCCGTCGATGAGGTCGACACCGGCGAAACGTATGGTCTGGCCGGTCACGTCGAGAAGTTGGATGAGGCTGAGCCCGATGGGGTTGATCCGCCATGGCCCACGGGCGGCGAACATGCCGATTGGGCGCTGCTGGCTTCGCAACAGGAACGGAACCTGCCTGAGCGGGGGGTCGGTCCCTGGTTCGCCCAGCTTGTCTAGCCAGGTCAGCAGCCAGGCGTAGTCGAAGTCTGCCAGTCCGTCCAGACCCGCCAGGTAGCGGTCAGCTATTTCGAGGGTCCCGTGCTCGGCACGGTTGAGACTCGCCTGGATCGGCGTCGTGGAGAGCTCCGTATGGGCGGAGTGCACGACACCTATGACTTGCAGGGCGATGTCGAAGTCCATTGCACCAGGCTGCCATAGGCATCGCCGGACGCTTCGCGGCCATGCCCGGGCTCCGCAGCGAGCCTGCCGCGGGGGAGGGCTGAGTAATTTGACTGTTCCGCCCTGCGATGAACACAGATGCGCCCCCGGGGAGTGTTAGCTGGCGTGGACGCGCCAGATATTGCGGGTTGCAGCTGCATCTGCGTTAGAGTCGCAAGATGCCGACGTTCCGGATCAAGGAGGCCGCGAACCTTCTCGGGGTCAGCGCTGACACCTTGCGCCGCTGGGCAGATGGGGGCCGGATCGAAACGACCACGGACCCCTCTGGGCGGCTGGCTGTGGACGGAGTGGCGCTGGCCAGGTTCGCGCAGGAGCTGGCCGAGTCGGCCGATCACGGGGAGGGCAGGGTGGTGGTGGCGCATTCGGTGCGGAACAGGTTCAGCGGCCTGGTCAGCCGGGTGGTCCGAGACACCGTGATGGCTCAGGTAGAGATCCAGGCCGGGCCGCACCGGTTCGTGTCGCTGCTCAGCCGCGAGGCCGCGGACGAGCTCGGCCTGGAGCCGGGAATGCTCGCGGTTGCCGCCGTCAAAGCCACCAACGTCTCTGTCGAGATCCCCAAGACCAGGTGATCCCGGCCTGCACGATTCCACCAAGGAGCTAACAGTGCGCCGTTTCATTCTCACCATAGCCGGGCTGTCGGTAGTCGCAGTTGCGGGCTGCTCCAGCGGTGGTTCAAGCTCGACTTCCACCCCGAGCAGTCCCGCGGCCGCGTCGGCGTCGCCTGGCACGATCACCGTTTTTGCCGCGGCATCGCTGACGGGGACCTTTACCCTGCTCGGAAAGCAATTCGAGGCCGCCCATCCAGGGGATACGGTGAAGTTCAGCTTCGGGCCGAGTTCCGGCCTGGCGACGCAGATCACCAGCGGCGCGCCGGCTGACGTGTTCGCCTCGGCAGCCCCGGCGAACATGGACCAGGTCGTCTCCGCCGGCGACGCGTCCAATCCGCAGGATTTCGCCAAGAACAAGATGGAAGTCGCCGTGCCCCCGAGTAACCCCGCGAAAGTGACATCCGTTAACGACCTGGCGAATAAGTCCGTCAAGGTGGCGCTGTGCCAGCCGCAGGTGCCATGCGGGGTGGTGGCGGCCGAGGTGTTCAAGAACGCCGGGATCACCGTCAAGCCGGTGACGCTCCAGACGGACGTGACGGCGGTGCTGACCCAGGTCGAACTCGGCAACGTCGACGCGGGCATGGTCTACGTGACCGACGCGAAGGCGGCCGGCACCAAGGTCAAGGGAATCACGATCCCGGCTAACGAGAACGCCTCGACGCTCTACCCGATCGCTACCATCACCAGCAGCAAGCACAAGTCCGAAGCCCAGGCCTTCGTCGCCTACGTGTTGTCACCCGCAGGCCAGAATGTGTTCGCAGCCGCGGGGTTCGAGAAGCCCTGACCTAGTATCCGGAGCCGCCACGGTGACCCGTACCGCGCCGTCGCACCTGACAGCCCCGGAACGAGCCAGGCGGACCGCGCGGGGCGGTGCTTCGCGATCAGTGCCGGCGCCCTTGCTGGCGCCGGCACTGATCGCCGTCGCTTTTCTGGTGCTGCCGTTGGCAGGGCTGCTGATCCGCGCCCCCTGGCGCCATCTCGGAGCGGCCCTCAGCGGGGCCGACGCCACCCAGGCCCTCGTTCTTTCCCTGTGGACAGCTTCCGTGACCACGGGGATCTCCCTGGTCATCGGGGTGCCGCTGGCCTGGGTACTGGCCCGGAGCAGTTTCCCTGGACAGCGGCTGCTGCGTGCGCTGGTGACCCTGCCGCTGGTGCTTCCGCCAGTGGTCGGGGGGGTCGCGTTGCTGCTGGCCTTTAGCCGGGTCGGGTTTATCGGCCGCTATCTGGACGACTGGTTCGGGCTGACGATCCCGTTCACCCCGCTGGCTGTTGTCATGGCCGAGACCTTCGTGGCCATGCCTTTCCTGATCATCACCGTCGAGGGGGCGCTGCGGTCCGCGGATCAGGGCTTCGAGGAAGCCGCGGCCACACTGGGCGCGAAACGGATGACCGTCTTCCGGCGAGTCACGGTGCCGCTCGTCGCCCCGTCCCTGGGCGCGGGCGCCGTGTTGTGCTGGGCGCGGGCGCTGGGGGAGTTCGGGGCGACGATCACCTTCGCCGGCAGCTTCCCCGGCCAGACCGAGACGATGCCTATCGCCGTGTATTACGCGCTTCAGACGGACCCCGATGCGGCGATCGCGCTCAGCCTGGTGTTGCTGGTGGTTTCCCTCGTGGTTCTGGTCTCCCTCCGCGACCGCTGGCTGCGGGGCGGCTCAGCCTCATGACGGACGAGGGCAGTGACGGCCTCATCGTCGATGCCGAGATCAGGCGCGGCAGTTTCACCATCGCGGTCAGCCTGGCCGCGGCACCTGGTCAGGTTCTCGGCCTGCTGGGGCCGAACGGCGCCGGGAAGTCCACGCTGCTCAGCGCGGTGGCCGGCCTGGTCCCCGTCTCCGCCGGGCGCATCACGCTCGCGGGGCAGGTCCTGGACGACGCCGGTACCGGAGCCTTTGTCGAGGCCGCCGGACGGCCGGTTGGTTTCGTGTTCCAGGACTACCGGCTATTCCCGCACCTGACCGTAGCCGACAATGTGGCGTTCTCGCCGCGTGCCCGGGGCCTGGGAAGGCGGGCAGCCAGGTCAGCCGCCAGCCACTGGCTCGACCGGCTCGGACTGACCGACCTCGTCGGCCGCAAGCCTGACCAGCTGTCCGGTGGGCAAGCGCAACGGGTGGCGCTGGCCCGCGCGCTGGCCGGGCAGCCAGCCCTGCTGCTGCTAGATGAACCGCTGTCTGCCCTGGACGCCGGCACTCGGCTTGATGTGCAGGCTGTGCTCAAGCGGCACCTGGCCGAGTTCACCGGGCCGTGCCTGCTGGTCACCCACGACCCGCTCGAAGCGCTCGTGCTGGCTGACCGGCTCATCGTCCTCGAAGACGGGCGCATCGTCCAGGAAGGCACCCCCGCGCACATTGCCAGCAAGCCCGCCACCAGCTATGTCGCCAAGCTCGTCGGCCTGAACCTGTACGTCGGCCACGCCGACGGCTCCCAGGTGGCAGTCGCCGGAGGCGGGAGCTTCGTCGTCCCAGACCAGGGCCAGCGCGGCGACGTGCTCGTCGCGATGCGCCCCTCGGCCGTTGTCGTGAGCAATCAGCACCCACAGCCCAGCAGCGCCCGCAACACCTGGTCCGCGAAGGTCGCCGGGCTCACGCTGCTGGCCGATCGCGTCAGGCTCGACCTCGACGGGCAGCCGCCCGCCCTGGTAGACGTCACGCCCGCAGCCGTTGCAGAACTGTCGCTCGGCCCTGGCAAGCAGGTATGGCTCACCGTCAAAGCCACCGACCTTGAGGTTTACGCTCACGCCTACAGACAGCCAGCCTGAGCCCGCGAGTGCAGGTGATCCCGGCGAGGCTGCATCCGCATCCCCTCGTTGGTGCCAGCCCCGCGGGTGTCTGCGGGTGGCCGCCGATGGTCAGTGCCCGCCCTGGTGGTTCGGGCGGTGCCGCAGTTTCGGCGGGGCCGCCCCGGTCAGGCGGCGGTGGCGGGTGGTCCGTGGCTGTGCAGGGTGCGTCGGCCGTCGGGGCTGGTGGCGGTGACGGTGCCGTCGGGGTGCAAGGCGATGGCCCAGCCCCACCGGTGCACCGCGATCAAATGGTGGAAGGTGCAGAGGTTCAGGAGGTTGGTGAGGCAGGCCGGGCCGCCTTTGGACCGCGGGATGAGGTGGTGCGGCTGGCAGGCCGCCGCGGGCTGGTCGCAGCCGGGGAAGCGGCAGTGCCGGTCCCGGATGGTGACCGCGCGGCGCAGGTGCACCGGGATGGTGTCGGTGGCGGCGCCGATGTCCAGCGGCAGGCTGACCGAGGCGATCAGGTCGCCGGGCAGCCCGGTCCGCAGGTAGGCGGCCAGCCCGCCGGGCCCCGACAGCAGGTCGGCGGCGCGGGCCAGGATGAGCCGCCGGGCGGCCCGCTCGGCCCGCAGCCGGCGGCGGCGGCCGCGCCACCCCCCGCCGCGCCATCCCCGGCGGCGCCAGTCCCGGCGGCGGCAGTCCCGGCAGCGGCAGTCCCGGTGGCGTTATTCCCGGCGGCGTTATTCCCGGTGGCGTTATTCCCGGTGGCGTTATTCCCGGCGGCGCTGCCATCCGCGGCGCCCCGCCCGGCGCGGAGCAGCGCGGCGGCGAGCTGGTCCAGGACCTGCTGGTCGATGTGGCCGGTGACGACCGGCACGATGGCCGCGTCGCAGTCCGCGCCCGGCCCGGCCGGTTGCCACGCCGGCGCCCGCCCAGGCCGCCTCGCCGCCGCCGCCGTCCAGGCCGCGGAGCTGATCCAAGGTCATCTGCAGCTGGATCTGGGTGGGCTGCCCGGCCCGGGCCGGCAGGCACCCGGCCGCGATCAGCCGCCGGCAGGCCTCCTCCAGCGCATCGTGGCGGCGCTGCCGCATGGTCCGGGTGTCCTCGGGCCCGGCCCTCTTGCCCAGCGCCTCCAGCACCGCCGACAGCGCCGCGGTGCACTGCGGGGTCAAGCCGCCGGCCAGGCTCCCGGCACCGCCGAACGTCACATCCAGGTCCAGCGACCGGCCGGCGAACCCGTCATCCCCGCCGTCACCGTCCGGGCGGGCGGTCCGGCGGCGCATCTCCTCCGCCAGCGCGGCCAGATCAGCCAGGTCCGCGCCGCCCGCCGCCGCGGCCAGCAAGATCTCATCAGCCGCCCCGCGGCTGGCCTCCGGCAGCAACTCACTCCACCCGCAGACATGCTTCGCCCAGGAACCAGACAGCTCACCGCGAGCCAGCGCGCCGGCGACCGCCGGATGCGCGGCCAGCCGCCGCATCCACCCCATCGCGCCGGCCGCGGCACCCCGGGTGACCCGGGTCTGCCACGCCAGCCACGTCTTCGCCGACCCGTGCCCATCGTCCTGGCACCCGCCACCGGCGTGGAACGCCGCCAAGATCTTGGCCCGCGCCGCGATATGCACCGACTCAGCCCGCTCCAGAACCCGCAGGCAATCCGCCTGCTCCGCCGCGGTCAGCGCCGCCGCATCCATCGCCGCAAGATCCCCCAGCGCGGCCTGCGCCACCGCCGCAGCACCCACCGCACTGCCCGGCGCGGTACCGGGCGCAGCCGCGGTACCGGCCGCGGTGCCGGGGGCCGCCGCTACCGCCTCAGCGGCGGCGCGCGGAGCCGCTGCCGCGGCAGCCGGCGGCTGGCCGGGTAAGCACATCCCGGGCGTCCTCCCTCCAGATTGTCATCGTTCGCTGTTGTGTTCGATACTAGCGGCGAGCGCCGACATTTCTGGTTCCCCTGACGCATCTGTGGGTGACCGAACTGAAACATTGAGACGGTTACCGCGGCGGCGACGAACCAGCGCACCCGGCTGCGATGCCACACCCGTCCAGCCCCGTCCCGGCCAGCATTCCCGGGGTACCGGAAGTGCGCCCCGTAGCCGGAGTCGGCGTAGATGATCAGCTGGGCATTCGGCAGGCGCTGCTGCGGGATGAACGAGTTGACGGTGGCGATCACGCCGGCCCCGAGGCCGAGCAGTCGCTGGGTCTCGGCGGTGACAAGGTCCAGGTGCAGCCGGTTCGTGACCACCTTCGGCTCAGGTACCTGGCCAAACAGCAGCCGCGGCGCGGGATGGCCACATCCCTGGCGGCGATGCCGGCCGACCCGGCGGTGGCGTCGGGATCGACCGGTCGGCCGACCACCGCTGCCCAGAAGCTGGCCAGCGTCTCCGCATCCGCGCAGTCGATGCTCAGCGCATAGCTGGGTCGGTCTCAGGAGGCGGCACGGTCCAGCCTGTCGGCTGCCGCGGGCCGTCCCAGCGGATCACGACAGTGCCAGTCGCTGCCGGGCGGGTACCTGATAGCCGGCCCGAAGATCGCGGCGGTCGGGATCACCGGCGCACGGCCAGGTACCGCGCGAGGTGATCGATCACCTCGCGCGCGTCGTCCTCGATACCGCAGATGAACGTGGACTTGCGCCGCCGCAGCACGGGCAGTCCCAGGGCGTACAGTCCCGGGCTCTCGACTACACCGCCCTCGTGGTTCAGCTGGCCCTTCGCGTCGACCACCGGCACGTCGAGCCACCCGTAGTCAGGCCGGAAACCCGTCGCCCACACGATCGCGGCGATCTCGCCACCTCGCAGGTCAAGCCGCAACCGCGTCGACTCGGGCACGCGTGTGGCCGCCAGCCGCTCGGGAGGGCCGACTTCAGGGTCATACCCTGAAGTCTTGGCCCACTCGTCGAACGTGTCCAGCAGGCGCTCCATCTTGAGGTCCGCGAGCGAGAACACGTTGCGCAGGCCACCGGAGAGCAGCGCGCTGCCGTCACGTACCGTCGCCCAGCGGCCCACCAGCTCGACGCCCATCGAGGCGAGCGCGTTGAGATCCAGCGTCGTCCGCTCAGGGGATCCGACGAGCTGGGGCGACGGCAGCCGCCGGGCCCGGGTGAGATCCTCAACCTCGTCGTACCGCTGGTCCCACACACCCGACGCGTCCATCCACCACAGCACGTCGGGTCCGCGGTACGTGCGCGGCAACCGCACGTGCTCCCCCACGGAGAGAATCACCGGCCGGCCCGATCGCCTCAGCTCGGCGGCCAGCTGCACGCCGGTCGCGGAGGCTCCCACGACGAGCACGCCGCCGTCGGGTAGCTGGGCGGGGTCGCGGTAGCGCAGCGGCGTCAGTTGCTCGACGGACGCAGGCACCGCATCGCTGAACGGCGGCACCGCTGGCTGATTGCATGCGCCGCTCGCGATGACCACGGTCCGGGAGTGAATCTCGCCGTGGCTTGTCGTCACGTGGTATCCATCATCGGCTTGTCGCACCGACGTGACGTTCACCCCAGTCCGGACGGGAGCGCCCGAGACCTTGGCGAAGTGCTCGATGAACTCGGTCACTTCGGCCATCGTCATGTAGCCGTCTGGATCCGGGCCTTCATAGCGAAGGCCCGGCAGGCGGCTTTGCCAGTTGGGAGTGAGCAGCCGCAGGGAGTCCCAGCGTTCGCGCCGCCAGGACTCGGCCACCTCTCCGCGCTCAAGAACGACGTGGTCGATCGACCGGTTGCTGAGGAAGTAGCTCGCGGCGAGGCCCGCGTGCCCCGCGCCGATGACGACCGTGGTGGTGCGCTCGATGGCTCGGCCCCTCAGGCGACTTCGACGGTGACGTTCGTTGGATTGGTGAGAGCGTCGAACACGGCGGAGCGCTTCTGGGACTGGGCGACCAGCGCCTCGATCTCCTGCCTCGACGCGTCCGCGTCGATGGCGAACGTCACCTTGATGTCGTTGAAGCCGTTGCGGACGTCGGTGTCGGCACCGAGGATCCCCCGGATGTCGTGCCCGCCCTCGACCGTGGACTCGACCGAGCGGAGCTGGATGCCGCGGTTCTCTGCTACGGACGCAATACCCCCTGTCAGGCAGCTCGCCAGGCCGACGAGGAGGTACTCGATTGGCGTGATGCCGTTGTCCTCAGCCGCGAAAACCTCGGGGTGGTCGGCTTCGAATGTCCACTCTTCCTTGTGGTCCTGCTCCTGCCCGAGGCCGAAGAAGCTCTGGACCTTGATCGTGCTGTGGACGCCGCTCTGCCACTTGGCGGACGCGCGCCAGGTGAACTGAGCGGCCTCAGGCGCACCCTTGAGCACCTCTCGCGCGTCGAGCAGTGCCTGCACGTTGACTCCGTTGGTGACTGTAGTCATGTCCGCAATACCACCTTTTGCTCTGTTGCCTTTTGTTCCCTATGGAGATGGTTGACAATACACTGGATGGACCGGGCTACCATAGCCCCCATGGCCGAGCCAGCCTCAACGCCCGCGGCCGGCTCAGTTGGCACGGTCCAGACACAGTACCTTGACCTGCCGGAGCCGGTGCGGCTGGACTGCGGGCGGGAGCTGCGCCCGGTTCGCGTGGCGTACGAGACCTACGGTAAGCTCTCACCCCGCCGCGACAACGTCATCCTGGTGTGCCATGCGCTCAGCGGCGACGCTCACGCGGCGGGCTTCGCGAAGACGCCGCCCGAATCCAGCACGCGCGACGGGTTCGGGGCCACCGATCGCGACGGCGCGGCCCGCAAGGGCCTTGGCTGGTGGGACGGGATGATCGGCCCCGGCAAGGCGTTCGACACTGACCGCTTCTTCGTCGTCTCCACGAACCTGCTCGGCGGCTGCCGCGGGACGACGGGGCCGTCGTCGATCGACCCGGCGACAGGCAAGCCGTACGGGCCGGACTTCCCCGTGATCACCGTCGCGGACATGGTGCGGACCGAGCGCGCGTTCCTGAACGCACTCGGTATCGGGCGGCTTGCGGCGGTGGCCGGGGGCTCGCTCGGCGGGATGCAGGCGTTCGAGTGGGCGATCCTGTTTCCTGATCACGTCGATGCCGTCGTGGCGATCGCCAGCACGCACGCCCTCCATCCGCAGGGCTTGGCCTGGAACGCGATCGCGCGTGACGCGATCATGGGCGACCCGGCCTGGCAAGGCGGCCACTACTACGGCACGGGCGACGCGCCGGAGGCCGGCCTGGGCGTGGCGCGGATGGTCGGCCACGTCACGTACTTGTCCGCACGGGCGCTGAACGACAAGTTCGGCCGGCGGCTGCAGTTCGCCGACGATATCCGCTACACGATCATCGAACCGGAGTTCGAGGTCGAGAGCTACCTGCGGCACCAGGCGGACTCGTTCGTCAGGCGCTTCGACGCCAATACCTATCTCTACACGTCGCGCGCGCTGACGTATTTCGATCTCGCGCGGCAGCATGGCAGCGGATCGCTCGTACAGGCGTTCGAAGGCGTTTCGGCGCGCACACTGCTGATCGCGTTCAGTTCCGACTGGCTGTACCCGCCGTCCGCCTCGGGGGAGGTTGCCGACGCGCTTCGCGCTCTCGGTAAGCCGGCCGAGTTCCATGTGATCGAGGCACCGTACGGCCACGACTGCTTCCTGCTGGAGGAAGCCCGGCAGACGCCCATAATCCGCCGGTTTCTGAGTAAGCGCCCCCCGGCCGAAGACGGGGGCCGGCAGATGACGTCGAGGAAGTCGAGGAAGGGGTCTTCGTGACCGACCAGCCCGCTCGTGCCGAGACTGTGCCTGCCGAGGCGGGCCGCGCGTTCGGATTCGAGACACGGCAGCTGCACGCCGGGCAACGGCCCGACCCGAACACGGGCGCACGTGCGGTGCCGATCTTCCAGACGACCAGCTACGTGTTCGAGGATCCAGAATCCGCGGCGGCGTACTTCAACCTGCAGGAGTACGGGAACACGTACTCGCGCATCATGAACCCGACCGTCGCGGTGTTCGAGGAGCGGGTGGCGAACCTGGAGGGCGGCTGTGGCGCGGTGGCGTTCGCCAGCGGGATCGCCGCGCAGGCGGGCGCGCTTTTCACGCTTTTGCAGCCGGGCGATCACGTCGTCTCGTCCTCGGCGCTCTACGGCGGGACAGTGAACCAGTTCAAGCACCTGCTGCGCAAGATGAGCGTGGAGCTCACCTGGGTCGATCCCGACGATCCGGGAGCGTGGCGGAAGGCGGTCCGCGCCAACACGAAGGCGTTCTTCGGCGAGACGATCGGCAACCCGGCCGGGAACGTGCTGGACATCGAGACTCTGGCGGCCATCGCGCACTCCTGCGAGCTGCCGCTGGTCGTGGACAACACGTTCGCGACGCCGTACCTGTGCCGCCCAATCGAATGGGGCGCCGACATCGTGATCCACTCGGCGACCAAATTCATCGGCGGCCACGGCACGAGCATCGGCGGCGTGGTCGTCGAGGCTGGCACGTTTAACTGGTCCAACGGCCGGTTTCCCGTGGTCGCGGATCCGTCGCCGGCCTACCACGGCCTGCAATTCCACGAGACGTTCGGGACGTACGGCTACCTGATGAAGCTCCGGGCCGAGACCCTGCGCGATCTCGGCGCGGCGCTCGCGCCGCTCAACGCTTTCCTGTTCCTGCAGGGGCTCGAGACGCTGTCGCTGCGGATGGAACGTCACGTCGTCAACGCGCGGGCGGTCGCGCTGTTCCTCGAGTCGCACGAGCTGGCGTCGAATGTGACCTACCCCGGCCTGCCGGGGAGCAAGTACCGGCCGCTCGTGGAGAAGTACCTGCCGCGCGGTGCCGGCGCGGTGTTCTCGTTCGATTGCGCCGGCGGCCGGGCCGGCGGGCAGGAGCTCATCGGCGGCGTGACGCTCTGGTCCCACCTGGCGAACGTAGGCGACGCGAAGAGCCTGATCATCCATCCGGCCAGCACGACGCACCGCCAGCTGGGCGAGGACGAACTGCGGGCGGCCGGCGTCGGGCCGGGGACGGTGCGCCTGTCGGTCGGGACTGAGTCCGTCGAGGACCTGATCTGGGATCTGGAGCAGGGTTTCGCGCGGGTCGCCGCGACAGCGGGAAGAGGGTAGCGACGGCATGACCGATCTGGCGCGATACCAGGACTCACTGACGATCCAGCGCGTGCTCTACACCGCTGCTACGATCGCGATCGTGGGCCTGTCGGGCAACGAGCTGCGGGCCAGCAATTTCGTCGGCTACTACCTCAAGCGGCACGGCTACCGCGTGATCCCCGTGAATCCCCGCGAGACGGAGATCCTCGGACAGACGTGCTACGCGAGCCTGCTGGACGTACCCGTGCCGGTGGACATCGTGGACGTCTTCCGCGCGCCGGACGCACTGCCGGGAATCGCGCGGGAGGCGGTGGCGATCCACGCCGGCGCCCTCTGGTGCCAGTTCGGCGTGATCAACGCCGACGCCGCGCGGATCGCCGAGGACGGCGGCGTAACGGTGATCATGGACCGCTGCCTCAAGGTTGAGCACGCGCGCTACGTCGGCCGGATGCACTGGCTCGGCTTCAACACGCAGCGCATCACGTCCGTCCGCGCTGGGCTCCAGTAGCTGACCAAAAACTGGGGCGCCGCGGACCCGCGACGGGCTCATCCAGAAGCGAGCAACTTGCGGATGTTGCCGCTACGAGGCTCTCGAGAGATCGTCGGAGGCGTCGGCAAGCTGTGTCGACACGTTAGCGGCTACCTGTGATGTAGTTGGTCAATGCGGTTCGCTCGGTTTCGAGCTCGTCGATACGGTTCTTCACCACGTCGCCGATGCTCACGATGCCCCGCAAGCCGCCGTCAACCACGACCGGCGCGTGCCGGACCCGGTGCTCGGTCATGATGCGCATGACCTCCTCGAGTGGGGTCTGTGGCGTAACCGTGTGCACCTCGGCTGTGTAGATAGCCGTGATCGCCTCAGACATCACCGTGGCGCCTCGCTCGGCCAATGCCCGGACGATGTCCCGCTCACTGGCGATTCCGTCGACCGAGGTGCCGTTGTGAGAGACGACGACAGCACCGATTCGGTGTTCGGCGAGCACCGCGAGAAGGTGCCACACGTCCGTGTCCGGGGTGACGGTGACGACCTGCCCGCCCTTGACGCGAAGTACGTCGCTGATACGCATCTGGCCCTCCCAGGCACCGGTGCGGGCCCTGACCGGGTGCCCACCGGCATCCCTCCCAGGCTATTACCCGCGGTTGCTGCCGGGTAGATGATCGGCGCTCCGGGTGCACCACCACCCCAGCTACGGCCACCCACCGTGACCACCAGCGAGTCCGCCGACAGCCCGGAAATTGTCAGCACCATCGCCTAACCTGATCATGAAGCCGGGAACCAAGCCAGCTTATTCACACGGAAGCTGATCGATGCTAGGAGCGGACCATGACTGCAGGCCCTGGTACCGGCGAGGGCAGGATTGTCGTCGGCGTGGACGGATCACGGCCTTCCCAGCAGGCACTGCGGTGGGGCGCCCACTTCGCCGCGATCTTCAACGCGCGGCTTGAAGCCGTGATCGCCTGGGAGTTCCCCTCTTCGTACGGATGGGCTTCGGTGCCGCCGGAGTGGAACCCGGGCCAGGACATGGAGAAGGTTCTCGATGACACCGTGCGGGCCGCTTTCGGTGATCAGCCCCCGGCGGGTATGCAGCGGCAGGTACGCGAGGGGGGCGCCGCCAGAGTCCTGCTCGAAGCTGGCGAGGGCGCGATCATGCTGGTCGTCGGCAGCCGCGGCCACGGAGGTTTCGCCGGGCTGCTGCTCGGCTCGGTCAGCGCGAACGTCGCCGAGCACGCCTCCTGCCCGGTGCTGGTCATCCACGGCGACCAGGCACCGCCTCCGGCACGGCCCGCATGACCCGGTCGCCCACCGCCGTGTGCGAGCGCTGGTGCCGCTCGCGATATGGGAGTCAAGCGGCCGCCCCGCTTGACGAACGGCGTCGGTTTCACAGATCCCTGATCAGGCCTATGTTGGCCGACTCCTCAGGATCTTCGGCAACCACCTCAAGGAACGCATTCACGCATTCCACCGCCACATCAGGCGCGAGCCGCTTGAGACTGAGCGCAAGAACGTTCGCGTCATTCCACAGCCGAGCGTTTCGCGCTATCCAAGGCTCCCAGGCCAACGCCGCCCGGACACCATGGACCTTGTTAGCCGCGATCGAGGTCCCCGTGCCAGTCCAGCACATCACGACGCCGAAGTCGACGTTACCTGCCGCGACGGCACGGCCGATGTCCCTCGCGAATTCCGGCCAGCTGCCTTTGCTGAAGATCTGGATTTCCGCAATACTGCTGAGCTGCTCGATAACTGCCTTGGTGCACTCGTTCTGATCGTCAGCGCCAAACGCCACTCTCATGCATACGATCCTTTCGCGAGGACTGACACCATCCATTATCTTGTTCCCGCCAGGAAGTCTATCCACGCTTGATGCGCGGAGTCGGCTCGCGACGCGTTTAGCAGGGTGCCAAGGCGATCTGAAAGGCGGCGGCAAGCTTAGGCCCGCATCTCACGCGCTGCTGCCACTCGGTGACCACGGTCAGCTCGGCCTCACCGGCGGCCAGTTCCGGGGCTGCCAAGCTGGCCGTCACGCCGGGAGCGAAGCGATCTGAAGTTGGCCAGCGGTGGCGCCGCGCCAGTTTCGCTAGTCTCCGATGCGGAGGAGGTAACCCGCACCTTCCGCCTATTTCACCTACCCGGCGTTTGGGTTCGCCTCTGCGTGGCGAAAAAGACTGCTGTGAGCGGAGGAACCAAGGAATTAGTAAAGAAACGTATGGTGATGCCTGGAGACGAGACCAGGCGGCCCAGGCAAGCGCGGAAGGAAACAGCGCCCGCGGTTGATGCCGGCGACCAAGCCAGGCATATGAGCAGGGTCGCCGGCCTCGACGGCGTCCGTGCGCTTGCGGGGTTCGCCGTTATCGCTTCCCGCGCACTGACTTTCGCGGCTGTGCCCTGGAAGCGGCTGGACGAGCCCATCCTTCGGGACGGCTTCCGGGCCAGGCCAGCCCTTAGCAGCCCGGCCGCCTGGCGCTCGCCGCTGCGGGCGCTGCCGGTACTGCGAGCGGCAGCCATCCTGACCGTCACCTGCACTGCCGGGTGCAGCGCCTTCGCCGCGCCCGCCGGGCCATCCGGCATGGAAAAACAGATCATCATGGGTGAGAGGGTTGGCGCGGCCACCAGGGCGCATGCGTCGCGGCCGGCGTCCGGGCCTGCGGCCAAGCCCGCACTTTCAGCCGCCCAGCGCAGGGTAGCGGGGACGGAGGTCACCGCGATCGGCGATTCGGTCATGTCGGCAAGCGCCATGGCACTCGAATCCGTGCTGCCAGGCATCTACATCGACGCCAAGCCCGACCGGCAGATGCCGGCCGGCCTGGAAATTGTGCGTAATCTCGCGAGCAGCGGCCGACTGCGCCCGATCGTGATGGTAGGCCTTGGCACCAATTACATCGTCACCACTGGCGAGCTCCAGCAACTGGTGCAGCTGATCGGACCATACCGCAAACTGGTGCTTATCAACACTTATGTGCCCGACGGGTGGAGCAAGGACGTTAACGCCACGATCGCGGCCTTTATCCACCGGCACCCGAGCATCGTGCTCGCGGACTGGTTCGACACGATCAGGCATCGAACCTACCTGCTGTGGCCGGACCAGGTTCATCCCCAGATGCCGGGGACCGTCGTCTACGCGCGCATGGTGTACCGGGCGGTCCAGGCCACCCGCGGTTACCCCAGCCCAACGCCCGCCGCCCAGCCCGTAATGGCCAACGCAACGCCACCGGGGCACCGTACCCGCGGTGACGCAACGCCACCGGGGCACCGTACCCGCAGGTGACTAGCCCTGGAGCAGGTTGACAGCGCCCCACCGTGACGCGCCGCCAAGACGACCAATCAGGACGACACGCCACAACTCAGGACGACACGCCACAACGGGGCAAACGTTGCCCGGCGCGGAACTAGACTTGGAGAACTCGTTGTCTTGAGCTGTTAGCGTTTATGAAGGTAGGTTTGGCGCCATGACCGCATCCCAGACTCCGACCACCGCCGGGGAGTTGCGCGGTGCCGGCCTGCGGGTGACGGCCGCCCGCGTCGCACTGCTCGAGACCGTCCGGGACGGTGACCACCTCGGCGTCGAGGCGATCGCCTCCGGGGTGCGCGATCGTGTCGGCCATGTCTCACTTCAAGCCGTGTATGACGCCCTCCACGCGCTCACCGCGGCGGGACTTCTGCGCCGCATCGAACCGGCCGGCAGCCCGGCCCGGTTCGAGGGACGCGTCGGGGACAACCACCACCACGTCGTATGCCGGTCGTGCGGTGTCGTCGCTGACGTCGACTGCGCGGTCGGCGAGGCGCCCTGCCTGACCGCGTCCGACGACCACGGCTTCTCGATCGAGGAGGCCCAGGTCATCTACTGGGGCCAATGCCCCGGCTGTTCCACCGCCCGCACTCCCTGAGCACCGTGATCCGCCTAGCCCGGAAGGATTCCCATGACAGAGAACCATGATCCAGTAGTCGCCGAAGGCGCGACCCAGGAGAGCGGGGGATGTCCGGTCGTGCCCGGCCTCACGCACCCCACGATGGGTGACGCCAACAGTGAATGGTGGCCGAACAAGCTCAACCTGAAGATCCTCGCCAAGAACCCGGCAGTGGCTAACCCCCTCGGCGAGGACTTCAACTACGCCGAGGCGTTCAAGACCCTCGATCTCGCCGCCGTAAAGCGCGACATCGCGGAGGTGTTGACGGACTCCAAGGACTGGTGGCCGGCCGACTTCGGCCACTATGGCCCGCTCATGATCCGGATGGCGTGGCATCTCGCGGGCACCTACCGGATCAGCGACGGCCGCGGTGGCGCCGGGGCCGGCCAGCAGCGCTTCGCGCCGCTCAACAGCTGGCCGGACAACGTCAGCCTCGACAAGGCCCGCCGGCTGCTGTGGCCGGTCAAGAAGAAGTACGGCCAGAAGATCTCGTGGGGCGACCTGATGGTCCTCACGGGCAACGTTGCCCTGGAGACGATGGGCTTTAAGACCTTCGGCTTCGGCGGCGGCCGCGAGGACGTCTGGGAGCCGGACGACGACGTCTACTGGGGGCCCGAGACCACCTGGCTCGACGACGAGCGCTACACCGGCGACCGGAAGCTCGAGGAGCCCCTCGCCGCGGTCCAGATGGGCCTCATCTACGTCAACCCGCAGGGCCCGAACGGCAACCCGGACCCGCTCGCCGCGGCCCGCGACATCCGCGAGACGTTCCGCCGGATGGCGATGAACGACGAGGAGACGGTCGCCCTGATCGCCGGCGGTCACACCTTCGGCAAGACCCACGGTGCGGGCCCGGAGGACAACGTCGGCCCCGATCCCGAGGCTGCCCCGCTCGAACAGCAGGGCCTCGGCTGGAAGAGCACCTTCGGCACCGGCGTAGGCGGCGACGCGATCACCAGCGGTCTCGAGGTCATCTGGACTGATACCCCGATTACCTGGGACAACAGCTTCTTCCGGATCCTCTTCGGATATGAGTGGGAGCTCACCCAGAGCCCCGCCGGCGCGTACCAGTGGCAGCCGAAAGGCGGCGCAGGCGCGGGCACCGTCCCCGACCCGTACGACCCGTCGAAGCGCCGCACTCCGATGATGCTGACGACCGACCTCTCGCTCCGGTTTGATCCGGTCTACGAGCCGATCTCGCGGCGCTTCATGGCGGACCAGGGGGCGTTCGCGGACGCCTTCGCCCGCGCGTGGTTCAAGCTGACCCACCGCGATATGGGCCCGGTCGTGCGCTACCTCGGGCCCGAGGTACCGTCCGAGACGCTCATCTGGCAGGACCCCGTCCCGGCGGTGAGCCACGCGCTGGTAGACGCCGCCGACATCGCCGCTCTCAAGGGCCACATCCTCGCCGCGGGCCTGTCGGTCTCCCAGCTCGTGTCGACCGCGTGGGCGTCGGCGTCGTCATTCCGCGGCAGCGACAAGCGCGGCGGCGCCAACGGCGCGCGCATCCGCCTTGAGCCGCAGAGCGGGTGGGAGGTCAACAACCCCGACGAGCTGGCAACGGTGCTGCGTACCCTGGAGGGGATCAAGGAGTCCTTCAACGCCGCGCAGTCCGGCGGGAGGAAGATCTCGCTCGCTGACCTGATCGTGCTCGCCGGCGGCGTGGGTGTCGAGCAGGCCGCCAAGAGTGCCGGCTTCGACGTCGAGGTGCCGTTCGCGCCCGGCCGCACGGACGCGTCGGCGGAGCAGACCGATGTGGAGTCGTTCGCCGTGATCGAGCCCAAGGCCGACGGGTTCCGCAACTACGTCGGGAAGGACGCCCGGCTGCCGACCGAGTACCTGCTGATCGACAAGGCGAACCTGCTCACGCTGAGCGCGCCCGAGATGACGGTCCTCGTCGGTGGCCTCCGCGTCCTGGGCGCGAACTACCAGCAGTCGCCGGTCGGCGTCTTCACCACGACCCCCGGGTCCCTGACCAACGACTTCTTCGTCAACCTGCTCGACATGGGCACGACGTGGACGGCGACATCCGATGACGCGGCCAAGTTCGAGGGCCGCGACGCCGCCACGGGCGAGGTCAAGTGGATCGGCAGCCGTGCCGACCTCGTCTTCGGGTCGAACTCCGAGCTGCGCGCGGTCGCCGAGGTCTACGCGAGCGACGATGCGAAGGAGAAGTTCGTCAGCGACTTCGTCGCGGCCTGGGGCAAGGTGATGAACCTCGACCGGTTCGACCTCGTCTGATCATGACGTCCGGGTCGGCCGGGCCGGCCCGGCCGACCCGGACGTCCTCGGTCCGAAAGATCTCGACATCGTCCGCCTCCCGCCTGAGTGGTGGCCGGACTGGGCCTGGCGTCAATGCAAGCGGCTGAAAGAAAGTGATCCCATGCCCAGTCCCGCAGTCCTTGCTAGGTTGTGATGATTCGTGAATCCACCTGGGCCGTGTGCTGAATTTCATACGGGCATCGCACGACATTCTGGTTAGCTGCGGCCCTTGTGACGTACAACTCAGTGATAACGGGATGACAGGCAACTGGGCTTTGAAGTTAGCGAGAATCGCGGGGGGATAACGGCAAATGGGTCTTAAGTTAGCGAGCACAGCGGCCGCCAGCTTGGCAGCGGCCATCGTCACCGGCCCGGCCGCGCCGGCGCTGGCCGCGCCTGCCGTGACGGTCAGGGTGCCGTGCAGCTCCGTCGCCCTCGCCGCCGCCATCACGGCGGCGACTAGCAACGAGACGCTGCGGCTCGCGGCGTGCCGGTATGTCCTGACCACCGCGCTGCCCGCCATCAGCGAGAACCTCACCATCGCGGGCAACGGGGCCACCCTGGAGCGCAGCGCGGCCGCCGGCACCCCACCCTTCGCCATCCTCACGGCGGCTGCGGGCAATCTCGCGGTCAGCCGGCTGAACTTCCGCAACGGCTCCGGGGGTGGCATCAGCTATTACAGCGGTTCCGCGGCGGGTGGCAGCATCGTGGTCACCGGCGGCACTTTTACCGGCAACTCCAGCGGCGCCATCAACGACGACGGTTCTCCCGACGGAGCGCTGACCGTGACCGGCACCACGTTCACCCGCAATGCCGGCGGCGCCATCAACGATGGCGACGAGGACAACGACGCCGGGCCGCTGATCGTGACCCGGGCCAGGTTCACCGGCAACACTGGCGGCGCCATTACTGACTTCGGCAACTACAACGCTGGCAGCGACACGGTTAGCCGCAGCACCTTCACCGGCAACGCCGGCGGCGCCATCAACTACCAGAGCTTTCCCGTCGGCAGCCCTCCCACCCTCGTGGTGACGAGGTCTGCCTTCACCCGCAATACCGGCAGTGGCATTACCTGCTCCTACTACGCGTACTGCGACCTGTCGGTCAGCAGATCCACCTTCACTGACAACGTCGGCAGCGGCATCAGTTCCGGTTCACAGGACATTCAGATGACGGTATCCCGCAGTACCTTCACCCGCAACACCGCCGATCTGGGTGGCGCCATCGACATCGACAGCCCGCAAAGCGGCACCCTGACGGCGACCCGCGACACCTTCACCAGGAATACCGCTACCTCGGGCGGCGGCGCTATCTACAACTTTGACTACGTGGCGGCGACTGACTCCACCTTCACCGGGAACTCGGCTCCCGTGGGCGGCGGCATGGAAAACGAATGGTATTCCGACGTGGCCGGTTCCACGTTCCGCAACAACCGGGCAGAGTCGGCGGGCGGCGGCTTGTACAACGATGACCAGATCTCGGTGACCGGCTCCACTTTCCGCAAGAACGCGGCAAGCTCGGGCGGCGGCATCTACCAGATACCGGCCGACGCGGATAATTTCGGGCAGTCCACTCCGACGATCACGCTCACTGGCAGCAAGATCGGCGGCAACAAGGCGGCCGCCGACGGCGGCGGCATCGACAACACCATTGACTCCAGCTACTCGGGGCCAGGCCCGGGCCCGGGGACGGTGGCCGTCACGAGCAGCCGGGTCGTTGACAACTCCGCAGGCGGTGATGGCGGCGGCATCTACAACTTCGGCGGCGGATCCGTTCCGCTGACCAGTTCCGTCGTGACGGGCAACCGCCCCGATAACTGCGGGCCCGCGAATGCCGTCCCTGACTGCCTGAACACCTCCGCCACCGCGGTTCCTGCCCAGGTGCTAGGTCCCGGCCGACGGTTCGGTCCCCGGTTCGGAGTCCACCGCGTCGTCGAACGTCTCGGCTGGCGGAGCAATCCGTTAGCCGAGTTCGGCTGAGCCGTCTGCCGCGTCGACCAGGTTGAATCGCCCGAGCACCCCGCCACCATCGCCCACCAGCACGCGGAAGAAGCACAGCCCGGCTGCTCGGCCAGCAGTGCTTTGTGCTGGGTCGGCGAGACGACCGCCGGTTCGCACAAGCCCGTCAGCCAGAACCGTGCCGAGCACTGCCGTCGACCCCGGAGGCGCTGACCATGGAGTATCTCGTCACTATGACCACCCGTGTTCCGGAGGGAACTTCCGGAGCAGCGGTCGAGGACATCCGCGCCCGCGAGGCCGCACGCTCACGCGAGCTCGCGGCGCAGGGACACCTGCTTCGCCTGTGGCGTCCGCCGCTGCAACCGGGGGAATGGCGCACGCTCGGGCTGTTCGCCGCCGGCGGCGGCGGCCAGCTCGAGGAAGTGCTCGCCTCGATGCCGCTGCGCGTGTGGCGCACCGATGAGGTCACGCCACTGTCGCCGCACCCGAATGACCCGGCGCTCACCCGAGCCGGACCCAGGTCCGCAAGGGGAGCAGCCATGGAGTTCCTGACCGCCTTCACCATCGCCGTCCCGGATGGCACATCCGGCCAGGCTGTCGGCGACGCCGAGGCGCGCGAGGCAGAACGCGCGCGTGAACTGGCCGGGCAAGGCCACCTCCGCCGGCTCTGGCTGCTGCCGGGCGAGGGGCGTGCGCTGGGCCTGTGGCGGGCCCGCGACGCTGCCGGGATGCAGGCGATCTTGAAGTCCCTGCCGCTGGACGCCTGGACGAGCGTGGAGACCACGCCGCTCACCCAGCACCCCAGCGACCCGGCGATCACCGGCGGCTGATGCGACTGTCAGTCCCGGCGGCCCGCAGTTCCTGGCCACCGAGTCCAGTCCTGACCCGCGCTACCGCTCTGCTAAGGCACTGGGTGACGGGCCGACTTACGGGCCCGCTGGTCACACGGACGCAGGAGTCCGGCCCATGAATTCACACGGATGCAGGAGTCCGGCCCATGAATGAGGTATCCCGGCCAGGCTGGCCAAAGAGCGACGTGGTTGCCTACTCTCCGGTCTCGTCCGCTACCGATGCGTCGGGTGCGTTCGTCCGCACGGACTCGATACCCTCGAGGGCTGAGTGCTTGCGCTCATAAGTCTGGCTGGTCGCAATCACTTGCCCGTTTCCGGCAACGAGATTGAAGTGATACTTGCCGCTGTCGCCCTTCTTCAGCACGAACTTGCCGGCCATGCGTCCCTCCTTGTCTGGACACTGCGATGGCGTCCCCTGCTCGGCTACCGCGGTGCCACCCGTTCGGGCAGGTGATGCACTAAGGTGCACTGCTTCTGGCAGCGATCACTATCGTATCGAGTTCGAACGATTGGTAATCATCGCGGGGAGCGGCATGCCGCTCCCCGCTCGGGCACGCCGCACTGGCCGGCTGCGTGTATGTGCGAGCCTGACGCTGTTATGCCCGCTGCTCCCTGCGGGCTGCCAGGAGGCTCGGTACTCGCCCGCCCGATATTGGGATCACCGGCGGGTATCGCGATAACAAGCCGGCCTGGCCGACGCGTGGCTGGTGACCCGCCGGGTGACTGCCAGCGCGTCGGGGTTACTATCGGGACAAGTCTGGACTGAGGGTGGCGGAATGTCATCGGCGTTCCGCCCGAAAGGGGGCATTCGTGCCGGACTTCGGAGAGTTCGCGGACAAGGCCAAGGAACTTGCCGACGAGCATCCTGACCAGGTTGACGAGGGGCTTCAGCGCACTGGGGATTTTGCTGACCAGCAGACCGGCGGGCGCTTTGGCGACCAGATCGAGCAGGGCGAGAAGAGCGCTGAAGGGTTCCTCGGCGGGGGCGGCCAAGCCGATCAGGGTGGTGGCCCCGCCGATCAGGGTCAGGGTGGCGAGCAGGCAGGCGATGGCAACCCGTAGCGGCGGACGTTCCTGTTAGCAAACGCGTCGTGCCCGGTCCATTTGAATCCTGAAAGGCGCCGTCCGCATCGGCAAAGAAGGCATCGCTGCGCAGGCCAGCGAACAGTCGGCACGGGCCGGCTGGACGGAGTCCGCAGCGGTATCGAAACCAACTGGCGTGGATGAGATGAGCACGTCGCCGGCTGGCCCGGGCTGCCGGGCCTGGCTGCCGGTGGCGTAGTAGGCGGCACCGGTTTTGGTGCCTGCCTGGGCTCGGAGAACACGAGCGTGAGCGCGGCGTCAGCGTGCGACGGGGAGCGGGTCACGGGTCCAGCGCGAGCCGCTGAGCCGCCACGCCGCCGGCTTTTCTCGCCGGGCCGGCGATGAACCTGGTCCACCATCCGCTGGCCGACGGCCACCCTGGAATGGGGCTGGAATCTCAGCCAATATGGGAGTTTGAAGCCGTCGGCCGGGCGGACGAAACGTTCGATCAGGAAGATGAACTGGAGGATCGACGTGACCGAGGTGAGCTACGTAGGTGACATCCTGAAAGACTCGCCCACCAACTGGGGGAAATGGGGGGCGGCCGACGAAGTCGGCAGCCTCAACTACCTGACCGCCGAAGAGGTCCTCCGCGGCGTTGCCCACGTCAAGCAGGGGAAGGTGATCACGCTCCAGCGGTTGATTGGCGATCCCCAAGGCGATCCCTGCTGGCCCGGACGCGAGCCGGCCGTACGGACCCAGGTCTTGGATGAGTCAAGCTGGGACAATGAGGGCGCACCCGCGTTCCCGGGGGGCCTGCACTACGCCGACGACAAGATCTCGGCGTTCTTGCAGGGGTCTACTCAGTACGACGCTCTCGGCCACGTCTGGTACGACGGGCGGATATGGAACGGCTACGACGCCAGGTCGACAGTGGGCGGCCTCGAACACGCGAGCGTGCAGCCGATCGCCGAGAAGGGCGTTGCCGGACGAGGCATCCTGCTCGACATGGCGCGTTATCGCGGCAAGGAGCACCTCGGCAAAGGCGAGACGTTCGCCAAGGAAGACCTGATCGGATGTGCCCAGGCCCAAGGAATTGAAATCGAGAAGCGAGACATCCTCGTCATCCGGACCAACTTCCTGCAACTGTTCTTTGATCAGGGCCCCGAGTTCTACGACGGGTTCTGCGAGCCCGGACTGGAGTACAGCCACGCGCTTGTCGAGTGGTTCCAGGAGATGGAATTCCCCAACCTGGTCACTGACACCATGGCCAACGAGGTCACCTACGATCCGGCCTCAGGCGCAGCGCTGCTCCTGCACAACGCCCTTATGCGCAACCTGGGAGTGGCTCTCACCGAAATCGCTGACCTCGAGCGCCTCGCGACCGACTGCGCGGCCGACCATCAGTACAGCTTTCTCTACACGGCCGCACCGTTGAACATCGCCAGGGCAGCCGGATCGCCGGTTAATCCACTTGTGATCAAGTGAACCGGGGATTCCGACGCGGGAACTGCTCTCCGACCCTCGGTGAACTCGAGTCGGCCGGCCTGATCCGGCTGGAAGGCGCCCCGCCTCCCGTCGCCACCACGCTGTTCCACCTGACCAAGGCCGGCGCGGAGCTGCAGCCGTCCTCGGCGCCATCATCCGGTGGGGGAGCAGGTACATGATCGAGCCTGCGGCTCGGCCCGGCCGCAGCGCCGGACCTCGTCCTCCGGGGCGAACCGCAGCTCATCCTCGCCCTGTTCGCCGGCCAGCGCACCGCCGCTGAGCTGACCGATCACGGCCTGGAGACCAGCGGCGACGCCAGCGTGCTGCAGCGTTTCCTGCCGGAGCCAGTGGCCGCGTAGCCCCGGGCCGTTGCCGGAATGGGGCAAGGTTTCACATCCAGCCCGTTACGGGGCTTATCGGCGATTCGCCGGACAGATGAGCCATTGACCGCTAACGTCGCAGAGGTCAGGCGTTCCGCGGTCTCGTTCCGCCCCTGTCCCCGGCTGACACCTTGCACCGCACGGTGAGCGCACCCCCTACATGGGGAGGGGTGCCGGTGTCCGGCAACCGTCTCAAGCTGCTGTCCCTGTCCGCTGCTGCCGTCTTGGCAGCCCTGACCTTCACCGCCGGCCCGGCTCTCGCCGCGCCGGCTCATTCCGTTCTGAGCGCTGGTGCACGGGCGCGGTCGGTGCCGATCCGGATTCGCGCGTTCCGCTGGGCCGAATCCCAGCGCGGCAAACCGTACGAATACGGCGGTACCGGGCCGTCAGCTTATGACTGCTCCGGGCTGGTCATGGAGGCCTACCGGCACGTCGGCATCAGCCTGCCGCGCACCACCTACGAGATGCTGAGCAGCCGGGACCTGGTGCGGGTCAGCCACCCGCAGAAGGGCGATCTGGCGTTCTACGGCTCTGGGCACGTGGAGCTATACGCGCACGGAGACTGGACCTTCGGCGCGCACTCGGCCGGGCAGCCGGTCGGCTGGATCCAGTTCGGCCCGTGGTGGCACCCGACCGCCTACTACCGTATCCGCTGAGCTCGCCCCGGCCCTGCTTGCGCGGGAAGCTGCCGCGATAACCCTGGTGGCGCGTGGCCTGCTGCAGGCCGCGCGCCACCGGGCGATCCTGATCGGCGCGGTGCGGCGGGTCGGCATGATCGACCTTGAAGGAAGCAGTCATCGCCCCCGCACCGGCCGTGCAGATTCCCAGCACCGACCGCCTTCGGGCAGAACTCCGGCAAGTAGCTCGGCAACCGGTGTCTCCGCAGCTGCGGCCGCCGGGCGGGTGAGGAAACAGTCGGCGTGGTACCAGCCCTCCGCCTCCTTCCCGGTCGGGTCCAGGCCGCGCAGGACGACGTCGTGGTTCGCCGCCTCGAACTCCTCGGGGTCGGCGAAGCGCCGCTGCCGGAACGTCAGTCCCGGCATCCGCTCGGTGACCAGGCCGTACCGGGCGAACGTGTCGGCGATCTCGTCGTAGGCGAAGACGCGCAACACGAAGATCGCCAGCCAGAGGGCGTGCGGACCGCCGATGGCCCGCAGGAGCCGGTCGAAGGTGCGGGGCCCGACGTACCCCACGCCTCCGGTGCAGATGATCACGCCGACGTCCCGGACGCCGGCGGCTAGCGCCGGGGACGGATCGGACGTCTCCAGGTCCTCGGCCCAGCCCTGTGCCAGCAGGCCCGCTCGGAGGGCGTAGTCGATCGCGGGCGCCGAGACGTCCAGGCCGAGCACCGCGAGGTCGGGGCGGCGCAGCCGGTGGGCGTAGAATTCCGCGTCGGCCTTGATCAGCTCGTCGGGTGGGAGCGCGGCCCGTTCGGTGATCGGTGCAGCGGGCGCCGATCTCGCCCAGATCGACGTCGCAGCGCAGCAACGCGGCATTGATCCCGTAGGAGCAGCAGACGTCGAGGACCGTCCGAGGGCGCCCGCTCCCGCACCGCAGCGGCGAGCACGGCCTCGAAGATGGGCAGCGCCTGCTGTGGGACCTGGTACTCCAGGTCGTTCAGGGTGCGGAAGTACGCCCTCGGATCCGGCTGGTTGTAGATCCAGGTGAAGTCCGCCTTGCGATCACTGGTCAACGCCCCGTCATCGAGCATCGGCACCCCTTTCGAGCCGCTGAGCTTCGATCATCCACTGTCTTCGGCGGTGAGCAGATCCTCCAGTTCGCGGACCGCCTCCGGGAGCTTCCCGGCGAATACGGACATCTGCTCGCTCACCGCTCGCGGCGTGCTCAGGTAGAGGTCGAAGCGATCGGGGAGCAACACGTAGCCGACGCCGATGCACTTCCGGCTGGTCGACCCGAAACCCAAGTACTGGACGTGGGTGGACGGTGCGGCGCTGGTGCTCAGGTAGTCGTCCCGCATCTTCAGCCAGCCCGGCGTCTCGTACAGGGCGAGCGGCTCGGTCACGCCGAGTTCCGCGCCGCGGCGCTTCTGGATCAGCTGCAGCTCCCACAGGTGCTGCTCGGGCGCGTGCCCCATCTGGCACTCCCGCGCGCGTTCCACGTGCTTCTCGGCGGCCGCCCGGAACGCCGCCCTGCGGGTCCGCTCGTCCGCTTGCGCGTCGTCCATCGCGGTCACGAACCGCACCACCTCAGGCGTGACGACGCGCATCGCCTCCGTGCGCCCGTGCCGGTAGTGCCGGGTGGCGATCGACTCGTACGTGGCCCCCACATGGCCCTTGGCGCGCTGGTGGGCGAGCTGGAAGGCCATCTGCGCGAACGCGTCCGGCGACATCCGCAGCTGCTTGGCCCGTTCGCTGCTGAAGCGCTCGATCGACAGGATGCAGGACGCGGTGTCGGCCGCGTACGCGGCGAACGCGGCGGCGGCGGCCTGCACATCGGCCCGCAGGCCGGCGTCGAGCACGAAATCGAGGGGCGCGCAGGTCGGGGTCCCCTGCGACTCGGCCCCCGACCGGCGCGAGTGCTCCTCCGCCGAGGAGCCCAGGGCCGCGTCGATGAAGCTCACGATGGTGGTGCCGTCCAGCTTGCAGTGCTCGCCGTTGAGGCCCGCCGTCCCGTCCCCGAAGACGATCAGCGACAGGGCCTTGTCGAACCACCGGTTGCCGCTGTCGCCGTGCAGCAGCAGATCGGACGCCTCCCGGGGGCCCTCGGGGGTGGCGTCCTCGAGGCACAGGCAGAACAGCGCGGTCTCCACCACGTCGAGCTTCTCCGCGTTGCCGGGATCGCAGTCGAGCAGCGCCTGCCGGCTCGCCGCCCACTCCGCCCGCGCCTTCGTAGTGAGGTGCCCGACCGCCGTGCCCGGCGCGGCCGGGGTCGCACCGGCCTCCATGACCGCGACCAGCCCGGCCGCGATCTCGTCCAGGGCGTGCGGACGGCCGTTCGGGCCGATCACGTCCAGGCGGAACATGTTGCCGCGGACGAAGACCACGATGTGGCGCTCCCGGGACGGGCCCGGCCAGTCCTCGCTGTAGGGCGTGCGGACGCTGTCCTGCACCGGTCCCGGGATCCGGGTGGCGCGAGAACAGGTACTTGTTCTGCTCCATGGACAGGGGCTGCTCCTCGCTGGACGGCTGGCGGGAGGAGCTGCTCGTCGATCAGGAGCTTATAGTCGACGGCCGCGGCGACGAGCCCCGCCGCCCGCTCCACCTGTCCCTGGTCGGAGTCCTCGAAGAGGAAGAAGAAGTTCGCGTTGAGCGCGATGCGGTCGCGGCGGCCCAGGTACCGGTACGGCCAGAACGTGTCGAGCCAGCTGTGCACGCCGTCGGCAGCGTCGTACTGCTCGAGCGCGGCGTGGAGCTGTCGAGCGGGACCGCCGGGGCGCAGGAATGACGCCACCGCGGTCTCGGTCGCCGCCCGTTCGTCGGCGGTCAACAGCGGCCCGCACCACTCGAGGAACCTGTCGCAGCTCTCCTCCAAGGTGGGCAGCGGCACGCGTGGCAGACGATCCTCGTTGCCGAAGGTGCGGGGAGACAGTTCCTGGCTGATGTGCACGATCATCCTTGATCTCGGTGTCCGGAACGGGGAACGGGCAGGGCGGCGCCCTAGTCCATCAGCTGGTCGACCCGCACCGCGCGGCCGTCGGCGGCCAGGTGCGCGGCCGCGACGCGGCCGAAGAGCTGCCGCGTCCGCGCGACGGTGCCGATCACGCCAGGACGCTCGCTATAGGCGAAGATCGCCGAGTGACGCGCCGTCCCGTCCACAGAGGTCACGCGGTGCAAGGAGTAGCGGCCCGTGAACAGCTGGAGATAGCCCGGACGCAACGCGAGGCGGCTGAATCAGGTGGTCACCGCGTCCGGCCAGCACGGCGCGGACATCGTCGAAGTTCTCCGCTCGCGCCGACCTGATATTCGGGCAGTATTCGAACACGCCACCCGCCTCCGGCTCCTGGGTGACCATGCTGACCGTGAACTCGTTCGTGTCAAAATGCCACGGATGCGCCCGTCCCGGAGCGATGACGTTGAGGCACAGCCCGGACAAGCGGGTCCGCCAGCTCGTGGACCTGGGGCAGCGCAAAGCACCTGGCGACGAAGAGCTGGAACAGCGGGCTGGTGTAGAGCCGGTGGATGATGAACTCCTCGGGGATGCAGTCGCGCGCAACGAACGCGTTGCCGCGCTCTATCGTCATCCGGGCCGGATGACCGTCCGGCAGAGACGGGTCCGCGTCGGTGTTGTACGCGTTGACCGTCTCGACGTCGTAGTACGCCCGAGGTGCGATCTCCTCGCACTCCCGCCGCAGCGCCTCGCGCAGGGCGGGCCGCACGAAGTCGGGCAGCACGCTGCAGCCAACGGTATGCAGGTCCTGCCGGACACGAGAGACGACATCCCGCCAGCCGGTGCCGGACGGATCCCGCAGGGGATAGCGGGCGTTGTCCACCACCTGTTCGACCAGTCGAGCGGCCGATGCGCTCATCAGCATCCTCTCCACCCTCTCCGCGAGGTGGTGCACTGCGTGCGGTGCGCAGAACAGCCGTGGCCACTTCGATTTTGACAGAGCGACATATCCTCCCACCACCGGGTAGAAGCAAGCAGCGAGGGCGGCGACCCGACAGCCCCGCACAGGCAGGGTGACCTCAGCCACAGGATAGGCAAGGATGTGGATGAAGGAAGGAGCCGAGCATGGGCGGCCCGAAGCCAGCGCAGCCCGCGGCAGATGACGGCCCTGCCGGTGGCGAGGCACTGCTGATCTTGCTTGAGGCGCCGGCGGGCGAGGTGGAGCGAGCGCTGGTGAAACGGTGGCTGCACGAGGTGGACGTCCAGCCGTCCGAGGTGCTGCCATTGGACGGCCCGGAACTGGCCCGGTCGCTAGCCGCAGCCCCGCCGGGTACGGTCGTGACTGCCGCTCGCGTCGCGTGGCTGCCGCGCGAGCGGGACGGCGAGCGGCGGGTCCGCTGGGCGGACATCCTGTCGCAGGTCAATCCGCGCCGGCCACCGGTGTTCTGGCAGACCCGCATCTTGCGGCGCGAGCCCGACCGGGGCCGGATGGTGATCGCCGAACCCGCCACCGTGGCGGCGCTGCGCGAGCGTTGGGGCGGCGGCGGCTCGTTCGCGCATTTCGTTTCCCGGCAGGCCAGGCTCGCACTAGATCGTTCCGAGCGGGCGCTACTCGGATACCGCTACAAGGTGCCGAAAGACGTCATCGAGGCGATCGAGGACAGCAGGGAGTTCCGCGCCGAGGTCGGTACGCTCGCCGCCCGGCTTGGGCTGACCGAGCCGGAGGCGGCGGACCGCACCCGGGCGGCCCTTGGCGACTTGGTTGCCTCCATGAGCCCGATCGCGGTCGACCTGCTCTCCGGCGCACTGCGCCCGCTGCACGCCCACGCGTGGGACGTCCAGGCGGACACGGTCGGCCTTGGTCGGCTGCGTGAGCTGAACCGCCGCCATCCGCTAGTCTTCCTCCCCAGTCACCGCTCATACGCGGACCCGCTCCTGCTAGCTGACGTCCTCGCCGAGCATGATTTCCCCCGCAACCACGTCCTTGGCGGCGACAACCTCCGGATCTGGCCGATCAGCTTGCTGGCCAGGCGCGCCGGGATCATATTCATGCGGCGCAGCTTCGGCGACGACGAGATCTACAAGCTGGCGCTGCGCGAGTACCTCGGCTACCTGCTCGCCAAGCGCTTCAACCTCGAGTGGTACATGGAGGGTAGCCGCTCGCGGACCGGCAAGCTGCGCCCGCCGCGCTACGGCCTGCTGGCCTACGTAGCCGAGGCAGTCGCGCGCGGCCGGGCCGACGATGCCTATCTGGTGCCGGTGGCAATCACCTACGACCAGCTCCGCGAGGTGTCGGCGATGGCGGCTGAACAGGGCGGAGCGGCGAAGAAGGCAGAAGGGCTTGGCTGGCTGGCGTCCTACGCAAGGGGACAGCTCACCCGGATCGGCACGGTCCACGTGCGGTTTGCGGAACCGCTTTCGCTGCGAGAGGCCCTCGGGCCCGCGGGCCACCACGACGACCCTGATACCCGGCGGCTTGCGCTGCAGAAGGTGGCGTTCGAGGTGGCTGTCCGGATCAACCGGGTCACCCCGGTGACAGCGACAGCGCTGGTCACGCTCGCGCTACTGGGCGTCCGCGACCGAGCGCTGACCCTGGGCCAGGTACGCGGGGTGCTCGAGCCGCTGCGCGCCTACCTGGCCGAACGCGGGCTGCCGCATTCGGGTGACGTGCTGCGAACCGAGGCCGGGGTGCGGCGCGTCCTTGACGCGCTCGCCCAGCAGAACGTGGTCACGGTCTACACCGGCGGGGCGGAGCCGGTTTACGCCATCGAACGGGGCCAGCACCTGGTAGCCGCGTACTACCGCAACAGCGCGATTCACCATTTCGTCGATCGCGCGGTCGCGGAACTCGTTTTGCTCAGTGCGCCCGCTGACCGCTGGGATGAGGCGATGCGGCTGCGTGACCAGCTGAAGTTTGAGTTCTTTTTCCCGGACAAGGCGTCCTACCGCGAGGAGCTCGGCGCCGAACTTGAGCGGCTGGATCCCGGCTGGGAGACGGCGGCCGACGGGCGCGCCGTGCTGGAGCGCTCGGAAGTCCTGGTGGCCAACCGTGTGTTGCGGTCGTTCCTGGACGCGCAGCTCGTTGTCGCCGAGCGGCTCGCCGTGCGCCTCCCCAGCCTTCCGGTCGTGGAAAACGAGTTCCTCGCCGAATGCGGCGGTGTCGGGCAGCAGATGCTGCTGCAGGGGCGCCTGCACGGGCCGGAATCGCTGTCGCGGGATTTGTTCTTGAGCGCGATGAAGCTCGCCGCGAACCTGGAACTGATAGATCCAGGCGGGGATGAGCTGGCCGCAAGCAGGCGGGCCTTCGCCGCGCGGCTGCGTGACGTCGTCACCCGGCTGATCATGATTGACGAGATCGATGCAGTGCATCGACGGGAGGCAGTTGGTGTCGCACCCTAGCCAGCCCGCCGCCGGGCTGTGGTCAGAAGAGCAGCTGATCGCCGACGTCGAGGCTGGGCCGAAGGGCCCGCACGTGGGTTCATTCCTCGACTTCGACGGCACGCTGATCGACGGCTACTCGCTTACTGCGTTCGCCCGCCATCACCTGAGGTCGCTGCAGATCGCACCGGCCGACCTGGGGCGGATGCTCCTCACGGGCCTTCGCGGCGTGACCACCGAGGAGGACTTCGAGCGGTTCACCGAGCTGGGCATGCACGCCTGGGCCGGGCGCAGTGAGGACGAGCTCGCCGAGCTCGGAGAGCGGCTGTTCGTCCAGGGAATCTCCGGCTCGCTGTACCCGGAGGGGTGGCGGCTGGTCGAGGCCCACCGCAGGGCCGGGCACACGGTCGTGCTGGCCTCGTCAGCGACCCGGTTCCAGGTAGCGCCCGCGGCCAGGGCGATGGGCGTGGAGTACATCCTGGTTTCACCGGTGGAGATGGTGAACGGCATCTGCACCGGCCGTCCCGGCGGTCCGCTGCTGTGGCGTGCAGGCAAGGCCGCGGCGGTCCGCGCGTTCGCTGGTGAGCACGACATCGACCTGGCGGAGAGCTACGCATACTCCAACGGCGACGAGGACGTGCCGTTCCTGCGGACCGCCGGGCGGCCGCGGGCTATCAATCCCGGCCGTGACCTGGAAGCGGCGGCGCGGCACTACGGGTGGCCGGTGGCCCGGTTCCACTCCCGCGGCCGGCCTGGGGTCGGGGACTTCGCCCGGACAGCGGGGGGACTTGCCGGGATGTTGGGCGGCTTCACCACGGGCGCAGCGCTGGGGGCGGTGACTGGTTCCCGGCGCGAGGCTGTCGACCTCGGCATCACTCTCGCCGGCGAGGTAGGCAGCGTGCTGGCCGGTATGCGGCTGGACGTCCGCGGCGCTGAGCACCTCAATACCAGGCCTGCCGTCTTCATTTTCAACCACCAGAGCCAGCTCGACGTGCTCATCCTGGCCAAGCTGCTGCGCGGCGCGTTCACCGGCGTGGCGAAGAAGGAACTGGCCAACACCCCCGGGTTCGGCCTGATGTTCCGGCTCGCGGACGTGGCGTTCGTCGATCGGCACGATACCGCCCAGGCGCTTAAGGCCCTCCAACCGGCGGTGCAGAAGCTGCGTGATGGGATCTCGCTGGCCATCGCGCCGGAGGGTACCCGGTCGGCGACCCCGGTACCCGGGCCCTTCAAGAAAGGCGCCTTTCACGTCGCGATGCAGGCCGGTGTGCCGATCGTGCCGATCGTCATCCGCAACTCCGGTGAGCTGATGTGGCGCGGGGCAGCGACGATCCATGCGGGCACGGTGCAAATCGCGGTCCTTCCCCCGGTCCAGACAACCGGCTGGGCGGCCGGGGACCTCGACTCCCGCGTCGACGAGGTCCGCGGGCAGTACCTCGCGACACTCGCCAGCTGGCCAACTGCCGGTTCCGGTCGGGTGGAGGCTACGGCGCTGGCCAGCCCCGGTCCGCCGCCGGCGATGCCGCTGGACTGGGGCGTCTCCGCCCAGATGAATCCGCTGGAAACAGCCATGTGGCGCGCCGAGGCGGCGGACCCCCGGCTGCGAGTCAACGTCAGCCTGCTTGAGCTGCTCGACCCGGCCCCCGACTGGGGCCGGCTGCTCGCCGCGCACGAGTGGGCCTCCCGCATGGTGCCGCGGATGCGGCAGCGGGTGGTCGAGCCGGTGTTCGCGGTTGGGACCCCGACCTGGGTAACAGTCGGCGACCTGGACCTGTCCTGGCACGTTCATCGGGTCCGCCTGCCCGCCCCCGGCTCGCTGCGCCAGCTGCTCGACGTTGTGCAGGAATTCGCCGCTGAACCGTTCGACCGCGACCGGCCGCTGTGGCAGGCGCTGCTCGTGGAGGGCCTCGCAGGCGGGCAGGCCGGATACGCGGTCAAGAGCCACCACAGTGTCACCGACGGGCTCGGCGCGGTCCAGCTGATGATGCGGCTGCACAGTCGCAGCGCCGAGCATGACCCGCATCGGCCCGAGCCTGCGGTGCCGGCAGCGTCCGAGGCGTCGCGCGCAGGGCTGCTCGCCACGCAGGTCGCGGGAGCGGTCCGGTCCACACCTGTGACGGTGCTGCGTGAGGGCGCCGGGCTCCTTGGCGCGCTGGCACGGCCCTGGGATTCGGCCTCGCGGGTAGCAGGGCGGGCGGTTGGCGCCGCCCGCTGGGCAGGCCAGAACGCGGCCCCCCCGCCAGGCTCGGCGCTGCTTGCCCGGCGCGGCGGCGGCTGGCACTTCGACGTCATCGACGTACCACTGACCGACCTCAAGGCCGGAGCGAAGGCGGCGGGCGGGTCCGTCAACGACGGACTGCTGGCCGCGGTGATCGGCGGGTTCCGCCGTTACCACGAGCGGTACGGCGCCCCCCTCGATCGGCTCACCGTGGGGTTCCCGATCAGTCTGCGCGCCCAGGATGACCCGCAGGGCGGGAACCGCTTCACCGGCGCCAGGTTCGCCGCGCCCATGGCCGAGCGCGACCCGGCCGCCAGGATCGCTGCCGTGAGGCAGTTCGTACTGACCGCCCGCGCGGCCGGTGCCGCTGCGGCCGACACGGTGCCAGCGGCGCTAGCCCCGGCGCTCGGCCTGCTGCCCGCCCCTGTCATCGGCATCGTCTCGGGCTGGCTAACCAGCACGAACGACGTGCAGGTTGCCGGTATCCCCGGGGTGCCCTACCCGGTGTACATCGCGGGCTCGCGGATCACGCACATGTACCCGTTCGGCCCGCTGCCCGGCTGCGCCGCCATGATCGCCCTTGTCTCCCTCGACGGGGAGTGCTGTATCGGGATCAACACCGATACCTCGGCGATCGCCGATCCCGGCGGGCTTACCGATGACCTCCGGGCAGGGGTGGACGAAGTGGTGGCGCTCCGGGGCTAAATTTCGCCGAGCTCGAGGATTGACATATTGACACGCGGTAGGCGCGTTACTTGCTCGGAGCGCTCGGGGCCGCCCGGTGCGTGCTGAGCTGCTTGGCCTGCTCGGCGTCTCGCGGTATGCCGCCGGCCTTGGACATTTCGATGATGAACCGCGTCGCGGCCTGTACCCCGTTGAGGAACAGCTGGTCCTGCTGGGCTTGCGTCAGGTCAAACTGGGTGGCCGTCAGGCCTGCCCGGTCCACGAAGATGGTACGAGCGGCGGTCGTCTCCTCGACGGCATAACGGTCCCACTCGTTCATCAGCGTGTGCAGGGCCCGGATCGCCACGCTTCGTGCCGTGCTGCATGCCAGGGTCGCCGAGAACGATCTCTGCAGCGAGGACAGCTTGATCCCGATGGTTGGCCAGCGGGGCGGGCCGCCATCAGCGCGGTCGAACGCGTTGATGGGGAAGTTCTCCAGCATGCCGCCGTCGACCCAGGTGACGGTGCCAGCGTCATAGTGCTGCCGGATGCAGCTGCCGTCGGGCATCGGCACGTCAATGTCGGCCTCGCTGGCCTGGACCGTGACCGGTTCGAAGAAGAACGGGATGGACATGGACGCGCGCACCGCCCCGACAACGTCCTGCTCGTCGGCGGACAACCCGTAATAGCTGTAATCCCAGGGCAGCCGCACCAGCAGCGCACGCGTGATGTCCGAGGTGTGCACGACGAGCCGGTAGTGGCGGTCGGGCGGCAGGCTCATGCCGGGATCATCGGACTGGCCGATCTTGAGGTCGCCGAAGGTCTTCACGCCGAGCCCGTCCAGAATCGGCCCTAGCCACTGCGCCAGGTAGGTCCCTGGGTACAGCCCCGGCCGGTGAGCGAGGATGGCCAGGTCGTCTGCCTTCTCGGCGGCTCCGCCCAGGTGATCGAGAAAATGGTGGATCTTGCCCTCGGGCATGAACTCGGTGAAATGCAGTTGATTGAGGTAGCCGCGCAGCGCCGTCATGGGCTGGCCGGCCTTAGAAATCGCGGCAATAAGGCTCGCGGCAATAGCTCCCGCGCTCGTTCCCGCGACGCGGGCGAACGAGTACCCGGCCTCATCCAAGACCAGTACTGCGCCGGCCAGCCCGATGCCCTTCACGCCCCCGCCTTCGAGCGCTAGGTCAGCGCGGAGTTGCCTGCGGTGCTCAGGGTCCTGCGGATCGGTGTACCCGTCAGCTTGGCGCAGGTGTTCAGCGGCTGCCTCGAACTCCGCCTGGAGCTGCGGGCTCCGCCCATACCCCCGCTCGCTTTCCAGGTCGATCCGCACTGCCGGGGATGACGACGGGCTTGGCTGCCCGGGGTTGCTCACTGGTGCCTCCTGATCTGGGCTGGCCGTACCGGCCTGGCGGTTCCACTGCTTCGTGATGGAACCGCGGCGGTTTCGTCGATCACCGCCGCGGCCTCCTGCGCCGGGACTCGCGTGGCTGTCAGGGCGCCTTGGCCTGGATGTGGGCCTTGGCCTGGATAGGAGCTGGCCCGGATGGGGGCCTTCGCCCCGACGGGGGCCAGCGGCGCGGTACCGTCGGCCTGCCCCGGGTCGGGCACCATGGGACCCTCGCCGGACGGGTCGAGCACGCCCTCCTCCAGCCAGGTGTGGCGGCCGCTGAGCACGTTTTGCGCCAGCGAGTACGTGGCACTGTCGGCGTTGTGCCACAGGCCGTAGAACAGCCGCTCCACGCGCTGCTGGCACTGCTCGCAGAACGCGTCCGCCAGTTCCTGGCTGGACGCCGCGCGATCGGGCCGCTCGGCTGCGATGGTCCGGGCGTAGACCACCGCGGCGCAGATACCGTACAGCTCCGCGCCGATGTCCACGATCCGCCCGAGGAACGCGCCGTGCTGCTCCATCTCCGCCCGCCACAGCGCCATGCCGTAGAAGGTGGACCTGGCCAGCTTGCGGCTGGCCCGCTCGGCGTAGCGCAGGTGCTTGGCCAGCGGCCCGAACTCACCGAAGGCGGTCGGGTTCTGGCCCTCGCCCACCGCCAGTTTCGGGTACCACTTGCCGTAGAACGCGCCCGCCTGCGCGAGCATCTTCCCCTTCTCCTTCAGCGGGACGCCCTCGGCGATCAGCCCGCCGGCCACCGCCAGGTGCTGGTCGACCGCTTCCCGCGCGATCATCAGGTGCATGATCTCGGTCGAGCCCTCGGTGATGCGGTTGCTGCGCATGTCGCGCATCACCATCTCGACCGGGACGCCGCGGACCCCGCGCGCCTTCAGCGACGCGGCCGTCTCGTAGCCGCGGCCGCCGCAGACCTGCATCAGGTCGTCGACCGCCTGCCAGCCGCGCTCGGTGGTGTACAGCTTCGCCAGCGCCGCCTCGATGCGCACGTCGTTGCGTTTCTCGTCCGCCAGCCGGCTGGTCACGTCAAGCATGGCCTCCAGCCCGAACGCGGTGGCGGCGATGGACCCGATCTTCTGCGCGACCTCGTCGTGCTGCCCGATCGGCTTGCCCCACTGGATACGCGCGTTGCCGAATTCCCTGGCTATCTTGGTGCACCACTTCGCCGCCCCGGCGCAGTTCGCCGGGATAGCCATCCGCCCGGTGTTGAGCGTGCTCAGCGCTATCTTCAGGCCGAGCCCTTCGCGGCCGATGACGTTCTCCTTGGGCACGAACACGTTGGTGTAGCGGGTGAGCGAGTTCTCGATGCCGCGGATGCCCATGAACTGATTGCGCGTCTCGGTGACGATGCCCTCCGAATCCCGCGGCACGATGAACGCGGTGATCCCGCCCTTGCGGCCCTCGCTGCGCGGCACCTTCGCCAGCACCACCATGACATCGGCAATGGTGCCGTTGGTGGTCCACAGCTTGCGGCCGGTGATGCGGTACCCGGAGCCGTCCGGCGTCGGCACGGCCAGCGTCCTCATCCGCGCCGGGTCAGACCCGACACCGGGCTCGGTGAGCGCGAACGCGGACAGCAGGTTCGTGCACATCCTGGGCAGCCAGCGCTCCTTCTGCTCCTCCGAGCCGAACAGCAGCAGCGGCTGCGAGACGCCGACAGACTGGTGACACGATAACAACACGCCAATGCTCAGGTGCCAGGAACCAGCGAGCATCATGGCCCGGTTGTAGTACACCTGCGACAGGCCCAGGCCGCCATACCGATGCGGGATCTTCATCCCCAGCGCGCCGATCTTCTTGAGGCCGTCGATCACCTCCTCCGGTATCCGGCTGTCCTTCTCGATGAGATCGGGGTCGACGTTCTCCTGCAGGAAGTCACGCAAGGTGGCGAGGAACTGCTCGCCCTTGGCGACCTCCTCCGCGGGAAGCTTGGGCTGCGGGTAGATGAGATCGAGGCGGATGTCACCCAGGAACAGGCCCTTGCCGAAGCTCGGCAGAGTCCAGTCCTGCTCCCGCGCCGCCTCGGCGATAGCACGGGCCTCTTGGGCGCCGGTGTTGGTTGACATTGGCAACTCTCCTCAACGGGCCTTGGCTTCGATCAGCGCGTGCAGCGTGCTTTCACTCTGGCCGGGATGCCTGCCTGGCATGCTCACCAGCAGCCGGGCCAGGTTCACGGGCCAGGTTCAGGGGCCCAGGTGGCCGGCCAAGCCGACGCGGCAGGCCGGCCCCTCTGGCGATCCCGACCATCGTAATCCGCCTCCACTGCAGATCCTAGGCGCCCGCCCTTCGGGTCAGAATAAACGTCGCGCAACGATTCCTCTGTGCAGAACTTCAGGACCTTCGCAATCGACTCGCCCACCACTCCATAAACTGCAGCCGCTCCTCCAACAAAGTGCAGCCGGTCCTCCGGCAAAGTACAGCCGCTCCTCCAATAAAGTGCGGACGCTCCTCCAGCGCCACCGCCACGAAGAAGCCTGGAACGGCAGCTGCGATTTTTCAAGAGGCCACTTGCTGCATCGCCATGTGGTGTATGCCTAAAAATAGGCTTGGCGGAGTACAGGCATCCCGCAGAGTATTCTAACTATGGGGAGGGTCGATCCATTGTGAGGATATTGGGCTCTTCAGCGATGAACGCTTCGGCGGTGGCCTTGTCGACGCCGAGGCCGGCGAGGACGCCCGTGCCGTCTTCGAGTTCGAGCAGCGCGAGCAGGATGTGTTCGGTGCCCACGTGGTTGTGGTTCATCCGCAGGGCTTCTCGGAAGGTCAACTCCAGGGCTTTCTTGGCGTGCGCGTCGAACGGGATAAGCGCGGGCAAAGAGTCGACCGCCGCCGGCAGCGTCGCGGTGGCGGTCTGGCGGGCGGCGTCGAGCGACACGCCTTGCGCGACGATCGTCCGGGCGCCAAGCGCGGTCGGGTCCCCCACCAGGCCGAGCACCAGATGAGCCACGCTGATCTGGCTGTTGCCCGTTGCGCGGGCTTCTTCCTGCGCCTTCACGACGACCTTTCTGGCCCGGTCCGTGAAGCGGTTGAATCCCTGGCTGGCGTCGAGGTCCGGCGTCTCGCCCTTGGCGACGAAGCGCTTCTGGGCCGCCTGTTTAGTGACGCCCATACTGCGGCCAATCTCCGTCCAGGAAGCGCCGGAGCGGCGCGCCTGGTCAACGAAGTGCCCGATCAAGTGATCCGCCACGTCACCGAGGTGGTCGGCAGCCAGCACTGCATCGGTGAGCTGGTCGAGGGCGGCGGAGTGAGTCTTCTTGATGGCTTGGATCAGATCGTCGAGCCGGATCGAGCTGGTGACGGGTTCAGCTGTCGTCATGGGTCAACCATAAGTTGACGCCCGCTTCTCGTCAACTCAAGGTTGACGCGTGATCCGGCGACTGCCACACGAGCCGTTGGGCTGGCGCCCTCCGATGCTGCTGGTCACAATGCTGGCGGGCCGCGGCCATAAGACCCGCCGCCCTAGGCCTTGCTTGACGCGAATCAGGCCCTTCTTGCCTTGACGTCCTTGGCCGCGTCTGCGGACAACTTCGCCACGACCGCAGCTCTGGCAACCGGGTCCAAAGCGTCTATCTGAGCTTCGATGTCACCGGCGGTCTGGACGGCGAGTTCCTGCGTGCCTCGGAGCTTGACGATCACGAAGACGATCCCTGCTGCCGTCCCGGCGACCAGCACCACTTTCCGAATCCGCCTAGCCCGGCTCATCGCCACTCCTCACGTCGCGTCGACACCACCGCCGCTTACATTACACGCAGCACTGGCTGAGCGCCCTCGTGCGTTGGCTCGGCACACTAGCTGGCGGCTCCGGGCAGCCTGGCGGATCTTCCCGGCCGGCGACCTGGCGGATGCGCTGCTGTTCGCCTACAGCCCGCACGACAGGGCCGGGGTTTTGCTGGCCAGGACCTGGCGGGCAGCGGGCAGACGCTGGCCGCCCTGCACCGCGAAGTACGTACCCGCTGATCGTGGCCCGCATGGGGCGTCGAAGATGGGGCGTCGAAGGCAGCGAAATCGTGTCAAATAAGATCATCGGTAAGCCGTATACGGGAGACCGCACGTACAGGGTGCGCATTGAAAGGAGGATGGGACCGGACCGCAACCGTGGTGCCCGGCGCCCCTGACTACAAATGACGGACAACACGCGGGACGACACAGGAGTTGTGGTAAACGTCCCGGAGCGGGTGACGCGGGTCGTGTCGCTGGTACCTTCGCTGACCGAGACTGTCGCGGCGACCGCGCCGGGCCTGCTGGCCGGGGCTACCGACTGGTGCAGTGAACCCGCCGGCCTCGACGTGCCCCGAGTGCGCGGGACCAAGAACCCGGATCTTGACCGGATCCGGGCACTCAGGCCGGACTTGGTGCTGGCCAACGAAGAAGAGAACCGGCCGCCTGACCTGGCGGCCCTGCGGGCGGCTGGCGTGCCGGTGTGGGTGACCGTGGTCCGCACGCTAGAGCAGGCGCTGTCGTCGCTGCATCGCGTCCTTACGGTCGCATGCCGCCTGCCCGCGCCCAGCTGGCTCGATGCGGCGGCGCAGGCCTGGGACTTCCCGAGCCCGCAGCAGCGGCGGCTGGCCGTGGTCCCGATCTGGCGCAGACCCTGGATGGTCATCGGCCGGGAAACCTTCGCCGGAGACGTCCTCGCCCGGCTCGGTATCGAGAACCTTTACGCAGGGCACCCCGACCGTTATCCGAGGATCCCGGTCGATCAGATCCTGGCCGCAGGCCCGGACCTGATCGTCTTGCCGGACGAGCCTTACCGTTTCACGGCCGACGATGGACCGGAGTGCTTTCCCGGGATCGACGCCGCGCTGGTCAGCGGCCGCCACCTCACCTGGTACGGGCCCTCGCTTGTCCAGGCGCCGCAGTTGCTCGCCGGTCAGCTGGCCGCCGCTATCCGCCACTAGCCCCGGCTTGATTCGGTGCGGCCGGAAGACCGGACGGCCATCAGCCCCGGCAACAGCGGCGGAGCGCTCGTCGACCTGTCCGGACAGGTGGTCGGCATCGCCACGCTGCGGCTGCCGACCACCGGGCGTCCCGCCGCCGGGTTCTTGTCACTGTGACCCGACCCGCAGGCGTGGGCGGCCGGTGCGGCCCGGGCGGTGGTAACCTCCCCGGGATGCCGGAGCCATGGATCGGACTGACGCTCGCGTTTGCGTCTGCGCTGGTCACGAACACGGCTTACTCGTTCGAGCACGACGCGGCGGCGGCGCTCCCGCCGCTCTCGCCACACCGTCCGTTCCGGTCGGTGGATTTCCTGCTCCGCGACCGGCGCTGGCTCACCGCGTTCGCGGCGGAGAGCGCAGGCTGGCTCATGTATGTGGCGGCGCTGCGGCTCGCGCCGCTGGCGCTCGTCCAGGCCGTGACAGCGTCCGGGGTCGCCGTCCTGGCGTTCGCGACGGCGCGCGGGCACCCGTCCCGGCTCGCGCGGCGGGAGCGGTTCGCCGTCGTGCTGGCGCTCGCGGGGCTGACGCTGCTGGCGCTCTCGGTCGTCGGCACTACGGAATCCGATCGCCCACCGGGGGTTGCCGGCATCGTCACCTGGCTAGCGGCGTGCGGCGCCGGAGCGGCGCTGCTGATCGCTAAGCCCATGCACCTCGCCCGCGCCGCATCGCTCGGCCTGGCGGCCGGTCTGCTGCTCGCGGATGGCGACATCTCCGCGAAGCTCGTCGGCTACGGCGGGCTCTGGCTCGTTGCGCTCGCCACGCTCATCGTCGGCTACGCCACCGGGACGAGCGTGCTGCAGTCCGCATACCAGCGAGGCGATGCGCTGACGGCCGCTGGCACGGCCACGATGGTGACGAACGTGGTCCCGATCGCGGCCGGGTTCGTGCTGTTCCACGAGACACTGCCGCACGGGATCCGGGCCGTCCTTCAGATCGCAGCGTTCGCTTCCCTCGTGGTGAGCGCCGTCGAACTCGGGCACTTGCAGGCGCCGCGTGCCGATGAGCCGGTTTCACACTGACCCAGAGCACGCGGCCGTACAGGAGAGCGCGTCGCAGCGCCTCCGGCGGGTAGTCACCTTGAGTCGCTTTCAGTGGCCGACAGTTTCTTGCCGATGCGGGAGCTTCCAGCCTGGTCGGACGAAGTGGCAGGTGTAGCCGTTCGGATAGCGCTCGAGGTAGTCCTGGTGCTCAGGCTCGGCTTCCCAGAACGGCCCGGCTGGCTCCACCTCGGTGACCACCTTCCCCGGCCACAAGCCGGAGGCCTCGACATCAGCGATCGTGTCGTACGCGACCTGCTTCTGCTCGTCATTCAGGTAGAAGATGGCCGACCGGTAGCTGAGGCCGACGTCGTTGCCCTGGCGGTTCCTGGTCGTCGGGTCGTGTACCTGGAAGAAGAACTCCAGGAGGTCGCGGTAGGAGATCTGCCCAGGGTCGAAGACGATCTCGATCGCCTCAGCGTGGGTGCCGTGATTCCGGTACGTCGCGTTGGGGATGTCCCCCCCTGTGTAGCCGACCCTCGTAGTCAGCACGCCTGGGCGGCGGCGGATGAGGTCCTGCATCCCCCAGAAACATCCGCCGGCCAGAATCGCCTTCTCGGTCGTCTCGTTCATCGTTGCACCTCGCCGTCTGCATCATCGAACAGGGCGCGGTAGGCCCCGTATCCTTCAGTCTCCAGGTCGCCGAGCGGGATGAACCGGAGCGCGGCTGAGTTCAGGCAGTACCGCAGCCCCCCGGCATCCGCAGGGCCATCATTGAACACGTGGCCCAGGTGGCTGTCCGCGTGCGCCGAGCGAACCTCGGTCCGCCGCATGCCGTGGCTCCAGTCGGACTTCTCGATCACGTTGCCCGGCTCGAGAGGCACAGTGAAACTCGGCCATCCGGTGCCGCTGTCGTACTTGCTGACTGAGGCGAACAACGGCTCGCCCGAGACGATGTCCACGTAGATGCCGGGCTCTTTATTGTCGCAGTAGGCGTTGCTGAACGCCCGCTCGGTCCCACTTTCTTGCGTCACCCGGTACTGCTCGGGCGTCAGCCGCGAGATGGCCTGCGGATCTTTCCGGTAGTTGTCTGGCATCTCTTCTCCTGGATGGTCTGCGCTTGAGCTCGCCTGCATAGCCGGCCATCGATTAGGTCCTTTTATCATCGAGGCGTTATCCGCCGCTGAAAGGCGTCGGGTCGGACGATCTCGCATGGGTATCATTGACGGAGGTAAGGAGCCGACGGGCCGACGCTTCATCGGAGGGGGCAACCAGCACGCGGACACCCTGCGCCTGCAGCTGTGGCTCCTGTCCTCCGGCATCGTCCGCCGCCACCGCTGCTCTCAAGTCGTGATTGCGCAACATGCCAACGATCAGTTCGGCCTCCGTACGACTGGAAACGATCGCTACGGGCACCGTTATTCCGTCAAGGCGGGCCGGGAAGGTGCGCTCATGCTCGAGCCCGGCCTGCTCTCGTTCCAGGTACAGCGCGTACCAGCTCGGCCAGTCCGGGTCTGGGCGCCCGGTCTGCTCCTCGTGCCTAGCGTGCGCATCCGCCGCGCGCCGCAGGGCTCGCGCCAGGTCGGTCGCGGAATCAAATGCCAGCTGCATGGTCTCCTCCGGCAGAAAAGTGCCACCGCGAAATCGCGCCGATAGTCACCAGCTCTGCCGGGACCATCGCCGCCAGTTCACGGAGCGGGTCGTGCGCCAGCCAACGCTCCGGGCGGACCGCGCAAGGATTCAACGAGCTTCATGTCCACCGTCTCTGGTCTGTGCTCCTGCTGTCAGACCAGCTGTCAATGCCACTACATGGTCGCGCTCCGGGCGGGCTCATCGCGCCCGTGAAACACCCTGGCCGGTGCCCTGGCCTGCGGTCGAGGTCGCCTGGTTTTCCCGCTGGTCTCTTGGCGCGCCGCGCACGCTGGGCTCAGGCGCCACAGGCAGTGACGGGAGAACTCGGGCCGCAGTAGTTGACGTTGTTGGCGAAGACGATGTCAGTTCGCGTGTTAAGGGTAATGATCATCCGGCCCTTCGGCGTGTCTGCTTGGTCGGTGGTGTGCGTCACCTGGCCCGTGGCCGACTTGCCCGACACCGACAACAGCTGTCCGCTGGCGTTGTCGCCGTCGCGGATGGCATTGCTGGAGAGGCTGTCGCAGGGCGGCGGGTTCTGGCTGCACCACCGGTAGGTTCGCAACGATATGGTGAATTGCCCGTTGTCACGGATGACGAGCCTTCCGCTGTGTCTGGACCAGGTGCCCGCGAACCTGGCGAAGCTCTGCGGGCCCGACGATTCAGGTGCGACTGGGCTGGCCGACGTCGGCGTTAACTTGCTGGCTGTGGCGGAGCCATCGCCGCATCCGCCGGCGAGCAGGACGGTCAGCGTCGCTGCGGCGACCATGCGGTGGCAGCGCCTGCGGTGGTGTTGGCCCGGGGTAGGCCTTCGTGGCCTTGGTGTCACTATGCCTTTGCTCTTTCCTCGCTGACCGGAAACCTACATCCAGCTTAGCGATGCGGGAGGCAGCGGACCCTGGCCCGTGATCGTCGGCATCGTGTGGGTCAAGCGCAGGCGTCCGTGCAGCTAACCTGGCCGGGGTCTTAGCCAGCAGGAGCGTCCTTCCAGTCGAGAGGCAAGGTCATGGCGATCTACCAGCACATACGCCATCCGCGCATCGCCGCGCGGCTCGCCGACCGCCCGGTGAAGGTGGCTGATCTGCTGCCGCGGGGGACCGCGATCAACCGGTTCAATACGAAGGTCGCGCTACTGATCACGGCCGCGGTCGGCAGCATGTGGTGTGCCTATGCGTTCGCGCTGTTCGACCTGATCAGTCTCCCGGCCGCGATTCGCGGCGGCGCGTCGCAGATCGTTACCTGGGTGGCGCAGACCTTCCTGCAGCTGGTGCTGCTGTCGGTCATCATGGTCGGCCAGAACGTGCAGGCCGCCGCGGCGGACAAGCGCTCGGAGGCGACCTTCCACGACGCGAGCGCCACCCTGCATGAAGTGGCGCACGTGCAAGGCCACCTCGCCGCGCAGGACGTGCTGCTGAGCCGGATCGCCGAGAAGGTCGGCCTCGAGCCGGTGCCCATCATCGACGCCCCGCCCGATGATCAGACAGCCGGACCGGACCCGGAGGACTGACGCGCGACCGGCCCGTTGATGGCCGGGCTCCTCTTGGACTGCCTTCGGCCGGGCTTACGTCGTGTCGTGCCGCGCCAGCGGAAGCTGGCGCAGGAACGGGTCGGCCAGACGGTGGCTGGTTACCCGGATGCGTGCGTCCACGGCGATGACACCGGCCGGGCGGGCGATCAGGGGGTTCAGGTCCAGCTCGGCGACCTGGGGGAGGTCATCGGCGAGCCGTGACACCCGGAGCAGGGCGTCGCGCAGCGCTTCGATGTCCGCCGCGGGCTGGCCGCGGTGACCGAGGAGCAATGGTGCCGCTCGGATGGAGCGGATCAGGTCGTCGGCGTCGGCGCCGGTGAGAGGAGCGAGGCGAGCCGCGTGATCACGGAGCAATTCGGTGGCGACGCCGCCGAGCCCGAACACCACGACAGGGCCGAACACCGGTTCCTGCACGACGCCGACGATGGTCTCGGTGCCGCCTGAGATCATAGGCTCGACCAGCACTCCGGACATCCGGCCGGCGAATTTGTCCTGGAGGCGGTCCATCGCCGCTCGGACCTCGTCGGCCCCGCGCAGGTCCAGTTCTACTGCTCCCGCGTCGGTCTTGTGCAGCAGTCCGGGCACCACGGCCTTGATCACCACGTGAGCGCCTAGGCTAGCCGCCGCCCGGACCGCTGCGTCGGCGTCGTCCGCCTGACGGAACTCCACCATCGGGATGCCGTAGCAGCGCAGCAGGTCGTCGGCCTCACCGGAGGACAGCCAGCCGCCGCCCGGCATCCGCGTGAGGAAGGAACTGACGATCGAGCGCGCGTCCGCGACGCGGAGATCCCCGATCTCCGGCACCGTGCCGGCTGGCCGGGATCGGCGTGAGCCGTAGCGAACTGCCCGGGCCAGGGCACGGGCGGCCGCTTCCGGGTAGCCGTACGCGGGCACGGCCGGGCCGGCTCCGCCGTTGTGCAGCAGCTGGACCGCCTCGGGCTGGTCCAGCACGACCGCAGCGACCGGGACCGGCAGCGGCCCGCCGGTGATAGCAGGGATCAGGTCGAGGGGAGCATTCCGGATCACCAGCGCGATCAGGGCATGCACCCCTTCCTCGCGGCCGGCGATCTGCAGGGCCTCGCGGAATGCCGCCGCGCTGACAGCCGCGGTCGTGTCGATCGGCCCGCCGAGTGCGGAGCCGGCGGGCAGCACGTCCCGGAGGCGGCTGCGGGTCTTTGGGCCCAGCGTGGCAACGGCCAGGCCTGCTTCCGCGCAGGCGTCGGCAGCCAGCACGCCCGCGCCTCCGCCGCTGGACACGATGCAGACACCGCTGCCCGCCGGGATCGGCTGGGACGCGATCAGCACGGCAACGTCGAGCAGTTCGCCCAAGCTAGCGGTGGCGATAACGCCTGCCTGCTCGAACAATGCCTGCCGGTTGATCAGCGGCGCGGCGGCCGCCGCCGTGTGCGAGGCGGCGGCACGCTGACCCGGCGCCGACTGCCCGGCGTGGACGGCGAGGACGGGAATCTTGGCGCTCACCCGGCGCGCTGTCCGGGCGAACCTGCGCGGGCTGCCGAAGGATTCCAGGTAGAGCACGGCCAGCTCGGTGGTCTTGTCCGCCTCCCACCACATCAGCATGTCGTTGCCGGAGACATCAAGCTTGTCGCCGACCGAGGCGAACGACGAGGTCCCGATACCCAGCCGGGAAAAGTGCTCCAGGAGCGCTACGCCGACCCCCCCGGACTGGACGGCCAGGCCGGTCGTGCCGGGGGAACAGCGGTGCACGGCGAGCGTGGCGTCCAGCCCGATCCCCGGCACCGCGACGCCGGAGCAGTTCGGGCCGACCAGGCGCATACCCGCACGCCGGCTGGCTTCGAGCAGGGCGGACTGCTGCGCTGGCGTGAGACCCGGGGTAATCACCACCAGAGATCTGGCTCCGCGCGTTCCGCAGTCCCGCGCAACCTCCAGGACGCTGGCCGCTGGCACCGCCGCCACCACCAGGTCGGGGGCCTCGGGCAGCGCCGCGATCGACGGGACGCACGGGATGCCCTCGATCTCGTCGGCGTGCGGACTGACCCCGTACAGAGCGCCCGCGAAGCCAGCGTCACGGATATTGCGCAGGATCCTCCGGCCAGCCGATCCAGGGCGGTGACCGGCGCCGACCACCGCGGCCGACCGGGGCGCCAGCAGGGGCTCCAGGCTGGCCACGTCGGCCTGCTTCTCCCGGCCGGCGACCGCGTCCAGGTAGGCGCTGACCTCGCCGAGCGCCGTGCTGTGCGGAATCGGCATGGACACCTCAACCACCCCGTCGACGGACCTGCGCCGCACGGCCAGCCCCAGGTCGCCGAGCACTCGCAGCACGGCTCTGTTGTCTGGCAGAACCTCAGCGGTGAGGACCTGCACGCCGCCGGCACGGGCCCGCGAGACCAGGTGCTCGAGCAGCAACGTGGCGATGCCATGCCGGTGCATGCCGTCGGCAACCGCCAGGGCGATCTCCGCGGCCCTCGGGTCGGTGATGAGCTCGCAGCTGGCGACTCCGACCAGCTCATCGTGCAGCAGGCCAAGGAGCGCTAAGTGGTCCGGGCCGGCCTCGCGGCACACCCGGCTGGCCTCTTGCTCGGCGGCGGCCGGGCTCGCGCTGAAGAAGCGGAAGTAGAGGTTCTCCGGTGACATCGCCTCGTGCAGCCGCCTGACAGGCCCGTAATCTCCTGGCCCCGCTGCCCGGATCGTGATCGTGGTGCCATCGGCCAGCAACGCATAAGACTGCCCGGCCTCCGCGAGCGCGGCCAACCGATCACCTCCGGCTACACCAGGATGCCCGCGAGGCTGCGGGGCTCGATGACCGCCGCCACTCCGCCGCCAGGTAGCCGATCGGCCCGAGTACGCCGTCCGCCACCGACCCGGCCCTCGCGTTCCGTCACACCTGGGGCTTTTAGCGGCGACTTTATCCGCTGCAGCTCTTAGCGTCCACTGACCGGCCGCGCGCCCGGCGGAGCCAGGCGCAGACACTGACCTGACGCTACGGCGCCAAGACGCGCTGAAGCTGTAGGCAATGGCTATCGGAGCAGGGCACCAGGCGGGCCAGGCCAGGCAGATGTGCGTTTTGCCGAGCCCACCCGGCTGGCCGGCTCGTTAGACCTTTGCGATGAAGGAGACAGCCGGACCTATCAGCGGGCGGTCGACGACCGAGGGGAATGTCATTTCGCCCTGGCAGAACTCGGCAAACGCGCGCCACCCGGGACGCGTGGCGAGGGCCGCATGGACTACGCCAGGATGACGAGAAAACGCCGCCAGAATACGCCGCCCTGCATCCATCTCCGGTACTAGCGCGCGATTCACAGCGGACACGTACCCGTCGAGAGCTGCGTCAAGATCTTCTTGCCCATGGCTCATGGCCGCCTTCGCGCCAAGCCTTCCAGCCAGGGCGCCGGACCGCAGGGCGAAGCTTATGCCCTCGCGAGTCCATGGCTCGAGCAGGCCCGCGGCATCTCCCGCCACCAGCACACGTCCCTTGCGCAGGGCAGACTTATTCGTGCGGCACCGCGTGAGATGACCCGAATCATGAACGGGCTCAAATGATCCGAGCTCGAGGTGGTTGACGAAATCGCGAAAATATTCCGTCGTCCGCTCTCCCTGGCCGCGCGAGGCTATTACACCGACGGTGAGCCGGTCCATCTTCGGAAAGACCCAGCCGTAAGATCCAGGGATCGGTCCCCAGTCGATCAATATCCTTCCCCGCCACTCTCGCTGGATCGCCTCGGGAACGGGAACCTCCACTTCCAGGCCCAGGTCAACCTGCGAGAATTCCGCGCCGACGTGACGCGCGCTGACTCCGGACGAGCCGTCGGCGCCGACCACCACCCGCGCCCGTACCTCAGATCCGTCTGCGAGTCTCGCGAATGCGGCGTTCTCGTCCTGGCGGATGGAGCGGACTACTGACCTCTGCCGCACCACGGCGCCAGCGCCGACGGCAGTATGGCGGAGCGCATCATCCAGCTCATCTCTGAGCACCATTGTCAGCAGCGCGTCCTTGTGCCTGCGGGTGAACATGTGCTTTCCGCGCAGGGTAAAGGTCGCAGCGTTGATGTGATCGCGGTCAGGCAAGGACACGCCTTCCCCGACCGCCGCCAGCGACAGGCCGATCAGGCCGCCGCCGCAGGTCTTATACCTCGGGTGCGCTGCTCGCTCCAACACGACTGTTCGTGCCCCGGCCCGGACGGCAGTTCTCGCGGCCGCGAGCCCGGCCGGCCCAGCACCGACAACTGCGACATCCCAATCGTCTGTGTCCGGCACGCTGTACAGCGTAGATGATCGTAGCCGTCGCTGAGCTTGGCGATTGGTGGCGTGGTCGCCGTCGCTCCCGGAGCCCCGGCAGTCAGGTTGCGATGTCCGGGTAGGGCACGGTCCAGTGACGCAGGCGGGCTGCGTACTCCCGCTGGAAGCCAAGTGGCTCGGCATAGTCACGCTCGAACAGGGCGATGAACAGGGTGAGCGTCAGGAAGTTATGCGCCCCCAGCTCGAACAGCTTGACGTAGTCGTGAGTTGCGAGCGCCGCGCGTTCGGCTTCGGTGAATTCAAGCCAGGTGCTGCGCTCCCCGCTGGGGCAGTTGAGGATCACATTGGCCTGCTCGGCTTCCCACCAGGAGACCGTGCCCCGCGGGTCAGCCCGGTACCGCTCCACCAGCTGCGGATCGCGGTCGATGGTGTAGAGGAACTTGTTCAGCAGGTACTTGCTCACGGCGCGTCCACCCCATCCGGGTACCAGGTGAAGTAAGCCTCCATCGTGTGGAACAGGTCGAGCGAGTCGGCGTAATCCGCCGTCACGTTCGGCCCGGCTGCGCCCATCATCAGCATGAAGTCCATGAACCCGTGAGTGGCGTTGCCTGGTTCCCCCAGGCTGTCAAGGCTGACCTCGGCCAGCGCGGAATCCAGATCCCCGGACGCGATCCAGCCGACCGCCTTCCGGTCGAACTCGGGGTCCGGGCCGTGCGGCCCGAACTGGCGCGGGCCGCCGAGCTCCAGGGACAGGTGCCCGGTGCCGATGATCGCCACCCGCTGCTCACCTGGCCAGGCTTCGACCAGCCGGCGGATGGTCTTGCCCAGCTCCACGAACCGCCTGGGCTGCGGCATCGGCGGGGCGAAGATGTTCGTGTAGATGGGCACGATGGGCAGGTCCGCCTCGGGCCGCAGAGTGATCAGCGGGCACGTGATGCTGTGGTCGATCCGCAGCTCGTTGCTGAACGCTAGGTCGAATCCGGCGTCGATGCCCTCCCGGAGGAGATAGGCCGACAGGTCCTCGTGCCCCTTCAGGAACATGCGGGGCAGCCCGAATTCGCGTTCCTCGTTGTAGAAGTTCGCGTCGTAGCACGGCGCCTTGCCGATCAGGAACTGCGGCATGTTGTCCAGCCACAGCTGGTGAAAATGGTCGGAACCCACCATGACCAGCACGTCCGGCCGGGCCTGGTTCAGGGTCTGCCGGAACGCCTCGATCTTAGCCACCCATTCATCGGCGAACGGCGGCCGGTCCGGGCCGGCCGACGTGCTCGCGCGGTAGTAGAACGGGTGGTGGGTGGAGGCGATGACCGCGGCAACAGTGGCCATGGCGGCTCCCTAAGCTCGCGTGCCGGGGACTGGCTAGACGCTGATGGCCGGGCGGGTTGCGGCGGAGACGGTGATCTCCGGCGCCGACTGGTAGGCGGCCCAGTCCGCGCCGATCGCCCCGGCGGTGGCCAGCAGCAGCGGCAGGTACTCGCCCGTGAGGATCTCCACCGGCGTCTCGGCAGCGTGCACCGTGACGTTCAGCGCCGCGATGACCGTCCCGTCGCCGTCCCGCAGCGGGGCGGCCACCGAACGGATTCCGGCGGCGAGCTGCTCGTCCGTGAGCGACCAGCCGCGGGCCCGCACCGCGCGCAGCTCCGCGGCCCGCTCGGCGGGCCCCGGCCGCCAGCGGGCGGTGACCGGTGACCGGCTCGGCTCGGCCAGCACCCGCTCAGCGTCCCCGGCCGGGAGCGCAGCCAACAGCACTTTGCCCAGCGAGGTCTGCATCGCCGGGAAGCGGGTCCCGATGGTTACCGCCAGCGCGATGATCTTCGGTACTGCAACCCGGGCCACGTAGACGATATCCGGACCGTCCAGCTGGGCGATAGAGGAGGACTCGTGCGTCTGCGCCACCAGGCGCTCCATGTGCGGCCGGGCCAGCTCCCACAGGTTGCGGGACAGCACGTAGGTCATCCCGAGCTCAAGTACGCGCGGGGTGAGCTCGAACCCGCCGCCCGCTGCCCGCACATACCCCAGATGCTCCAGGGTCAGCAGGATCCGGCGGGCGGTGGGCCGGGCCAGGCCGGCCGCGGCGGCGACCGCGGCCAGCGACATGGCCGGCTGGCGCGGCTGGAAGACGCGGATCACGTCGAGGCCGCGGGCCAGTGCCTCGATAAAATCCGGGCTTGCGTCACGGCGACCCATGCGATCTCCCGGGGACTGGTAGCAACGCAACGACTGTAGCGTGATCCGGCGAACTTGTCCGTATAGCGGACAACGGCCGCCAATCTGTTGTCATGCGGAACGGGTCTGCGTCCTGACTCCGCCTCCCGGCCCTGTCTCTTGCTCTTGACAGAGCCAGGCCGAACCGGCCACGCTTCCGCTCAGACTAAAGCGGGCTGTTTACGGACACCCGTCCGAATGAGTTCTCGCCAGGCTCAGAGTGGAGGTCCGTCTTGACGTTCGCATCGAGCCCTGATCTGAGGGCCGGAAGGCCGTTGGTGTTCCGCAACGCCACCGTGCTGACCATGGACGACGCGCACACCGTGCACCACGCGGCTGATGTCCTGATCGTCGGCGAGCGGATCGCGGCGGTGGGCGAGAGCCTGGATGTTCCCGAGGGCGCAGCCGAGATCGACGCGTCCGGCGGGATCGTCATGCCTGGCATGATTGACACTCACCGCCACATGTGGCAGACCGCGATGCGCGGATACGGCGCGGACTGGACGCTGACCCAGTACTTCGTCTGGTACTACCTGCAGTGGGGCAAGGCATTCCGGCCGCAGGACATCTACGCGGGCAACCTGCTGGCCGCGCTGGAGGCCATCGACGCGGGGGTGACCACCACCGTGGACTGGTCGCACGGGCTGCAGACAGTCGAGCACGCCGAGGCCGCAGTGGATGCGCTGACCGAGGTGCCCGGGCGATTCGTGCTGGCCTACGGCAACATCCAGCAGGGTCCGTGGGAGTGGTCGGCCGCTCCGGAGTTCCGCGACTTCGTCAGCAGGCGCTTCGGCTCGGCCGATGACATGCTGGGCTTCCAGATGGCCTTCGACGTGACCGGTGACCCGGAATTCCCGGAGAAGGCCGCCTTCGAGGTCGCCCGCGAGCTAGGGGTGCCGGTGACCACGCACGCTGGGGTGTGGGGCGCGACCAGCGACGACGGCATCCGGCTTATGCACGAGAACGGGTTCATGACGCCGTCCACCATCTATGTGCATGCGGCCACCCTGACCAGGGACTCATACCACCGGATCGCCGCCACCGGCGGCGCGGCCTCGGTCAGCACCGAAAGTGAGCAGAGCGCGGGCCAGGGTTACCCGCCCACCTGGCAGCTGCGTGAGCACGGGATCCCCGTCTCACTGTCCATGGACACCAGCGTGTGGTGGAGCGGGGACCTGTTCTCCGCGATGCGGACCACGCTGGGCGCGGACCGGTCCCGCGAGCACCTGGAGGCCCACGGGCGGCAGGAAACCGTCACGCACTGCCACCTCCGCGCCGAGACCGTGGTCGGCTGGGCTACCCGGGGCGGCGCGCGGGCACTCGGCCTGGACTCGGTGGTCGGCAGCCTGGAACCGGGTAAAAAGGCCGACCTGATCCTGATCAAGAACGACGCCTCGCCGGTGATGTTCCCGCTGCTGAACCCGTACGGGCACGTCGCGTTCCAGGCTCAGCGCGGCGATGTGCACACGGCTGTCGTGAATGGCCGGGTGGTGAAGCACGAGCACCGGCTGGTCGGCCCGGACCTGGCGAGGGCCCGGCAGGCGGTGGAGCAGACCGTCGAGTACCTCCAGGGCCAGCTCGGGCCGGACGCCTGGGCGGAGGGCATGCACCCGGAGATCCCGCAGACCAAAGTGCTGGACAATCCCTACACCTACACCAGCTGGGACGCGGGCTCAGCGCAGTGGAAGGGCGGCGGCAGAAGTGACACGCCGGCCTGACCAGGCCGGGAGCGCAGCTGCCCGGGGAGGCGCGGGCTCCGGGACGGGGACCGGGCAGGCCACGGGCGCGATGCGCGCGGCCCTCGTCCGCCAGCACGGGCAGCCGCCGGAGCTAGGCTCGCATCCGGCTCCGCGGCGCGGCCGCGGTCAGGCCCTGATCCGGGTGACAGCCGCGCCGGTCAACCCGCTGGACCTGCTCTGCGCCTCGGGCACGTCCTATTTCGGGCCGCCGGCCCTGCCCTACGCGCCCGGTGCCCAGGGAGTCGGCGTCATCCAGGAAGCTGACCTGCTGCCGGCCGGACAGCGGGTCTGGTTCAGCTGTGACGCGGGCATGCGGCCTGGGGACGGCGCCATGGCCGAACTGTGCGCGGCGGAGGAATCGTCGGTGCTGCCGCTGCCCGGCGCGGTGCCCGACGACCTCGCCGCCGCGCTCGGCCTGTCCGCGATCGCCGCCTGGATGGCACTGACCTGGCGGGGCGGGCTGCAGCCGGGCGAACACGTGCTCGTGCTTGGCGCTAGCGGCACCGTCGGGCAGGTCGGGATCCAGGCGGCCCGGCTGCTCGGCGCGGGCCGGGTCATCGCGGCGTGCCGGGATGGCTACGGCCGGGCCCGCGCGGCCGATCTCGGCGCGGACGCCGTCGCCGATGTCGGCGGAGATGAGCTGGACACGATAACCGGCCGGCTGGCCGAGGCCACCGCGGGACGGGCGGACCTGGTGCTCGACCCGGTCTGGGGCAAGCCGGCCGAGGCTGCCTTGCGTGTTCTCTCGCCGCACGGCCGGCTAATTAACCTCGGCTCGGCGGCGGGCCCCCAGGCCCGTCTCGGGTCGGCCACGCTGCGCGGCGCGACCCTGTCCGTCCTCGGCTACACCAACAATGCCCTCAGCCACAGTCAGAAGGCCGCCGCGCTGCACGAGATCCTCGCCCACGCCGCAGCCGGACGGCTCACCACGGATCGGGAGACCCTTCCGCTGGACCGGGCCGCTGACGGATGGTCCCGGTGCGGCCAGCCACCGCATCGGCGGGTCATCCTGGTCCCCTGACCGATGGCCCGCGGCGATCCTCGCGCACATCCCGCCGTCGGTCCGGCACCGAGAGCCTGGGCTCCTCATTCGATGTCCAGCTCCCGCAGGTTCGTCTTCGCCAGCTCGGTGAGCTCTTTTCCGTTCCCGGACAGGATCGTTCTGGTCGCGTACAGGGTGAAGCCCTTGATCTCGCCATAGCTGAGCTTGGGCGGTAGCGCGAGCTCGTGCCGGGCTGTGCGGACGTCGACCAAGGCCGGCCCGTCGTGCTCGAACGCCGCCAGCAGCGCATCCTCGAGCTCGTCCGCCTTAGCCACCTGTGCGCCGAACAAGCCCACGGACCTGGCGATCCCCGCGAGGTCGGGGTTGTCCAGGTCAGTGCCGTAGGTGACGATCCCGGCTGACTTCATTTCCAGTTCGACGAACGACAGCGCGCCATTGTTGAACACCACGACCTTCACCGGAAGATGCTGCTGGCGCAGTGTGATGAGTTCGCCGAGCAGCATCGCGAGCCCGCCGTCACCCGAAAAGGTGATGACCTGACGGCCGGGCTGGCTTGCCTGCGCCCCGACGGCCTGCGGCAGCGCGTTGGCCATCGTCCCGTGGTTGAAGGAACCGATCAGCCTGCGGGTACCGTTCATGCGCAGGTAGCGGGCAGCCCAGATGCACGGCGTGCCAACATCCGCGCGGTGAAGACAGCATCCGCCGCGGCCAGCCGATCGATCGTCGCGGCGGTGAACTGCGGGTGCACAGGTGAGGTGCCCCGGCCGTCTTCGGCCAGCCGGTCCAGCCGGCCGCGCGCCCGCCGGTAGTGCGCCGTCATCCGGTCCAGGTGCGCCGAATCGCGCTTAGCCGTGATCAGCGGCAGCAACGCATCGACCGTATCCTTCACGGTGCCGGCGAGCGCAATTTCGACCGGCACCCGGCGGCCGATCTGCTCGCCGCGCACATCGACCTGAATCACCGGCACCGCCTTCGGATAGAACTGCCGGTAAGGAAAGTCGGTGCCGAGCATAACCAGCGCGTCGCAGTGCTCCATCGCACGGTAACCCGAGCTGAACCCGATCAGCCCGGTCATCCCCACGTCATATGGATTGTCGTACTCGACATACTCCTTGCCGCGGAAAGCGTGCAGAACCGGCGCCTCCAGGGCGGCGGCGAGGCCGATGAGCTGGTCGTGCGCCCCGGCGCACCCAGCGCCGGCCAGGACGGTCACCCGGCTGGCGGCATTCAGCACCTCCGCCGCAGCGGCGAGCGCGGGCTCCGCCGGCCGGATAACCGACGACAGTGCCCGCACCGGCGTCCGCTGCACGCCGGACGGGGCGCTGGCGAGGAACACCTCACCGGGCACAACGACGACGGCGACCCCGCCGCGCTGCAAGGCGGTCCGTATCGCGATCTCCAGGACCCGCGGGACCTGATCGGGGATGCTGGCAAGCTCGCAGTAGACACTGCACTCGCGGAACAGCTCCTGCGGATGAGTCTCCTGGAAATAATTCGTGCCGATCTCTTCTCTGGGGATGTGCGAGGCGATCGCCAAGACCGGAACCCGGCTTCGGTTGCCGTCGAACAGGCCGTTGATCAGGTGCAGGTTGCCATGACGCGCGGCCGCCAGCTCAGCTGGGCAGAGGTCACAGGAGCCGTTATTGATTGCGTCGTCCTGGCCGCCGCATGCCTGCTCACCTACTGGATCGTGAGTTACCTGCTGGCCCGCGTTCATTCACTGTCCACGCCGGATGACTTGCTTGGCGGCCTGTGGGCCGTGATCGCGACCATATTCGTATGTCGTTTCAGCTATCACCAGAGCATGCCGGCCGCGTTGTCCCGCATATCCGCTACCTTCGTATCATTCGTTTTCTGCCTCATCTACCTGATCTTCTTGCCATTCCATCCATGGGCCCTTGCGGTGCTGATCGGAGCCAGCGCCTTGGCAGCCACGCTGATCGGCCGGCCGGGCGATGCGATCACGGCCGGGATCACCACCGCGGTCGTCATGGTGGCCGCCGCCGTGAGCCCGCACGACGACTGGCAGCAGCCCATCCTCCGGCTCGCTGACACTATCGTCGGCGTCGCTGTCGGAACCGCGGCGGCCTGGGTAGGGCTGCGCCTGATCCGCCCGAGAATCCAGCAGGCTCGGCTACCGACCAGGAACCCGCCATCCCCGGAAGCTCGTGCTCTCCGGTTAACGGGGAATGAAACCGAACCGTATGACCCGCCTACCAGCTGCGGGGCCGGGGGACTTCGTACGGTAACGACAATCGCGGGATCTCGACCCGTCGGCCGGCGAATGACGGTCAGCCGGCTTGTTGGCTGCTGTGCCGGGTGACCTAGCCTCGTGATCGTGACGGAGCATTCGCGCAGCACTGCCGACCTGATCGTGGAGTGCCTGGAGAATGAGGGCGTCACGCACGTCTTCGGCATTCCGGGCGAAGAGAACATCAGGCTGGTGGAGGCCATCTCCCGCTCGTCGATCTGGTATGTGCTGACGCGTCACGAGCAGGGCGCATCCTTCATGGCCGAAATCTACGGCCGGCTCACGGGCCGGGCCGGGGTGTGCTCGGCGACGCTGGGCCCCGGGGCGATCAACCTGCTGCTGGGTACCGCGGACGCGACCACCAACTCGACGCCGCTGATCGCGCTGTCGGCGCAGGTCGGGATGTACCGCAGCTTCAAGGAGTCCCACCAGGGCGTGGACCTGGTGTCGATGTTCGCGCCCGGTGACCAAGTGGTCAGCGCTGGTGGCGACGCCGGGTGCGGTGCCCGAGATGATCCGCAAGGCGTTCAAGCTTGCCCAGACTGAGCGGCCCGGCGCGGTCTACCTGGCCGTCCCCGAGGATGTGGAGGCAGATGCCGGCGCCGGGCGGGCTGAAGCGCCGCTCGCCGGTGAACGTGCCGCGGCCGGATGAGCCGTCGCCCGGGCAGGTTGAGCGCGCCGCGGTGCTGCTGCGCGCGGCGCACGCACCCGATCGTGCTGGCCGGGCACGGGGCGGCGCAGGGCGGGCGCGGGCGTGGCCCTGCGCCGCTTCGCCGAGACGCTGGGCATCCCGGTCGCCACGACGTTTCACGGCAAGGGCGTGTTCCCCGACGATCACCCGCTAGCGCTGGGCGCGGTGGGGTTCATGCGCCACGACTACGTCAACTTCGGCTTCGACCGCGCGGACCTGATCATTGCCGTCGGGTATGAACTGCAGGAGTTCGACCCGGTGCGGATCAACCCGCACGGCGACACCAAGATCATCCACCTGCACCGGTTCCCCGCCGAGGTCGATGCGCACTACGACGTCGCCGTCGGACTGCACTCCGAAATCGGGCAGCAGCCTCGACGCGCTCGCCGATGCGGTCGGGCCGCGCACCGCAAGCCACTCCGGGCCGAGAATCGCATCCGTGCCCTGCTGGCCAGCGGAGCTGGCCCGGGGCCAGACGCGATGATCGGTTTCCGCTGGCAGCCGGCCGCGGATCGTGGCCGATACCCGCGCAGCGCTGCGCCGCGACGACATCGTGCTGGTCGACACCGGGGCACTGAAGATGTGGATGGCGCGCCTGTACCCGACCTATGAGCCGAACACCTGCCTGATCTCCAACGGCCTGTCCACGATGGCCTGGACGGTGCCAGGCGCGATCGGGGCGAAGATCGCCCGGCCGGACTGCCGGGTGCTCGTCGCGACTGGCGACGGCGCGTTCCTGATGAACTCGCAAGAGATCGAGACCGCGCTCCGGATCGGCTTGCCGTTCGTCATCCTGATCTGGGTCGACGACGCCTACGGCCTGATCAGCTGGAAGATGGACCTGGAAATCGGCCGCAACGTGGACACCACCTTCGGCAACCCTGACTTCGTGGCGTACGCCGAGAGCTTCGGCGCGACCGGATACCGGATCAGGTCGGCCGGCGAGCTGCTCCCGACGCTGCGCACCGCGCTGGCCGACCGACACCGTGTCGGTGATCGCCTGCCCCGTTGACTACTCCGCCAACCTCGAGCTCATCGAGTCGCTTGGCGAGCTGGACGACTCATTGTCATAGGGCCAGGCGCCCCGCAACGGACCGTGTCACGAGCAGGACACCGGGACCAGGTACCTATCGCAAACGGGACGAAGGTCACTAGTCAGCTCGGCTGCCACAGTGCATTGTCACATCACCAGGGCCGAGGCCCAAAGCGGGATCTGGCGACATGGCTCCGGCGGGCGGCGGCAACCGGGTGACATCGGGCCGCATTTCGTTTGACAATGTTGCGAAGATTTCCGAGGAGGCAAGGCCAGGCCGGGCCGCCGCCCTTGCACCTGACCGGAGGTTGACCTTGCTCATTAACCGCGGAGCCGCTTCGCAGGTGGCGCTCAGCGCAGATCATGATCAGGCTCGTGTCCCAGCTGCTTCGCGGGCCGTGGACGGCCTCCTCGGCGGCGGCCGCTCCCTGGCCGCCGGCTGTCGCGCAATGGTCGCAGCCACGGGACTGGCGCCTGCACGGAGTTTGACCGGAGCGGCACAGGGCCATGCCGCGGAGGCTGGCCCGGCGGCTGCCGATCCGCGCCCGGTCGGCGATGACGTGCGGGCGCTGGTCGCCGGGGCACGCTCGCGGTGGATCGACCTCGACGGCCCTGTCCACTACCTCGACTTCGGCGGGCCGGCTAGCGGGCCGGCGGTGGTGTGCGTGCACGGGCTGGCCGGCTCGGCGGTGAACTGGTCAGCGATCGCGCCGCTGCTGACCGGCCGCTGCCGGGTGTTCGCCCCCGACCTTCCCGGGCATGGCCTCACCCGGTCGCTGGGACGCGGCACGGACATACCGGCCCTGCGGTCTCTGCTGCACCGCTTCATCGAAGCCGTGCCCGCGGCCACGGTGAGGCTCATCGGCAACTCGATGGGCGGAATGCTCTCCCTGCTGGAGGCCAGCTCTGCTCCCGCCGCCGTGGCCGGCCTGGTATTGGTCGACCCGGTCCTGCCGCTGGTGCCTGCGCGGCCGGACCGGTTCGTCACCCCCATGCTGGCCGCCTACGCCGCGCCCGGCCTTGGCCCGCTGCTGATGCGCCTGCGCCGCCGCATGTCGCCAGAGGCGCTGGTTGCTAGCCTGCTGTCGCTGAGCTGCGTGGATGCCTCACGGGTGCCCGCCGACGTGCTCGCCCAGCATGTTGCGGTGGCCCGCCAGGCTCTTGCGTCGCCCGACGCCGAACGGGAGATCGCCGCCTCAGCCCGTTCCATGATCGCCACCTTCGGCGAGCTGCGCGGCGGGGCGTACCGGCGCGCGATCGGCTCTATCACCTGCCCGGTGCTGCTGCTGCACGGCGCGGGCGACCGGATGGTGCCGATCACGGTTGCCCGGGCGGCGGCCCGCGCCAACCCGGCCTGGACGCTGATCGAAATGCCCGGCGTGGGCCACGTACCCCAGCTCGAAGCCCCAGCCGACACCGCGAGCGCCATCATCGGCTGGCTCGGTTCAGCCGGCCAGGACGCAGTCCGCGAAGCCATCGCAGCGTCCCCAGCCCGGCCAGCATGAGACAGCGCTGCCATGGCACAGTCGCAAGGCCTGCGCCTCAGGCGCGCTTGACGGGTGCTTCGATGTCGTCGTAGACGCGGGCCGCAGCGAGCAGTCCGTCCGGGCCGCGCTCGTAGATGCTGATTCCCGGCTGGGGCGGCAGGTCGTGGCTGCCCCAGCGGACGCAGTTGTATTCCAGGGCGCAGCGCACGCCGTCGTCGGTCACGGTGCAGTGCTATTGGCTGCAGTAGGTGCGGAACACCACCGACCAATCGTCTGGGGATTCGGCGACGACCGCCACCGGCCAAGCCAGTTCCTGCCCGTCACCGGCCAGGTGCGCCAGCAGTTCTACCACGGCCCGCCCGCCGACGACGGTGGCGGCCACGGTCTCGGTACGGGCATGGCGCTCGGCAAGCCAGGATTGATTCCGACTGACGAACCGCCGCAGCTGCCTGTGGCCGCGGATCTCGCCTGCGCGGGGGTCGTGGATCACCACCTTTGGTAACCTAATCATCCCCAGCGCTGACCCCGATGAAAGCCCCGCGCCGGCTGCCGGCCACAGACCAGCTCCGCCAGGCGATCGGCTGTGCTTATGGACTCCGATGATGACTGGCGCGAGTGTGGATGCCAGGATCAGTCCGGTGGGATGGTGGCGGCCACTGGCGTCAAAGGAGGGGAGGACGGCATGAACAGCGACTACGACGTGATCGTCTTGGGCGGCGGCTCGCCGGGGGAGCACTGTGCGGGCGAGCTGGCCGATGGCGGGCTGCGGGTTGCCCTGGTCGAGCGCGAGCTGGTCGGGGGCGAGTGCTCGTACTGGGCGTGCATCCCGTCTAAGACGCTGCTGCGTCCGGGCGAGGCGGCACAAGAGGCGCGCGAAGCGGCGAGCAGCGCGCAGGTCGACGTCCAGGCGGCGCTTGCCTGGCGTGACTTCATGGTCTCGGACTACTCCGACGCCGGGCAGGAGCGCTGGCTGGCGGGCAAGGGCATCGACCTGCTGCGCGGCACCGGTCGGCTCGTCGGGACGGGCGTGGTCGAGGTCGACGGCGTGCGCCATACCGCCGGGCATGTCGTCGTGGCGACGGGCTCGGATCCGGTCGTGCCGCCAGTCCCGGGCCTGCGCGAGCTGCCGGGCGTCTGGACCAACCGGGAGGTGACCGGCATGAAGGCCATCCCGCGCCGCCTGCTCATCCTCGGTGGCGGGCCGGTCGGTGCCGAGATGGCCCAGGCCGTGCGCCGCCTAGGCGGCGGCGTCGCGCTCGCCGAGGCCGCCGCGCACGTGCTTGCCCGCGAGCCCGCGCCGCTGGGCGAGGCGCTCGGCGAGGTCCTGCGGGCCGACGGCGCCGAGCTCGTCCTCGGCGTGCCCGTCACCGCCGCGCGCCGCGACGGTGATGACTACGTCCTGGCCCTTGGCGACGGCCGCGAACTGCGCGGCGACCACCTGCTCGTGGCTACGGGCCGGCGCCCGCGGACCAGCGGGGTCGGCCTGGACACGGTCGGCATCCAGGCCGGCGGCCACGGTATCCCGGTCGACGCGCACCTGCGCGCCGGTGAGCGCCTGTGGGCCATCGGCGACGTCACCGGCGTGCGGTTGCTGACCCACATGGGCAAGTACCAGGGTGAGGTCGTCGCCGCGAACATCCTCGGCGAGCCTCGTGAGGCCAACTACCAGGCCGTGCCGGACGTCATCTACACCGACCCGCAAGCGGCCTCAGTGGGCGCCACCGAGGCCCGGTTCAGCGCCACCACCCCACTGTCGGAGGTGGCCAAGACCGCCACCTACACGCGCGCCTACGCGAAGTCCAACGGCTTCTTGACCCTCCTCAGCGACGGCGAACGGCTGACCGGCGCCTACGCACTCGGCCCCGAAGCCGGCGAGTGGCTGCAGCAGGCCACGCTGGCCATCCGGGCCCGCGTGCCGCTCGATGTCCTGCGCGACACCATCCAGCCCTTCCCCACCTTCTCAGAGATCTACGTCGCCGCGCTGAAAGCACTCCGCAGCCAGATAACGGCCGCCCGCCAGGCACCCGGGACGACCCAGGCGTGACCCGTCGTCCAGGACGTAGTTTCGATATCTCTGGAGGGGCTATGACCGACCCGATCACCCCAGGCCGCGTTCCCGCCGGGGCGACACCCGAAGGCGACGGGGTTGTCATCGGGGACGGCCCGGTCCGCGTCGACATCTTCATCGACTTCCTGTGCCCGTTCTGTCGGCGATTTGAGCAGTCCTCGGCACCGACGCTGACCGGCCTGGTGGCCGGCCGGCTGGCAAGCCTCGCCTACCACCCCATGAACTTCCTCGATGAAGCCTCGACGACGAACTATTCGACCCGTGCGGCCGCAGCATCGGGCTGCGCCGCGGACCGAGGCCGGTTTCCCGGCTACGCGCATGCGCTCTTCGTCCACCAGCCACCCGAGGGCGGGCCAGGGCTGAGCGATGCTGAACTCGCCGGCATCGGCCGTACCGTGGGGCTCGCCGACGCGGCGTTCGCCGCGTGCTTGTCCGATGCGCCCTACCTGGGCTGGCCGCGATACGTGACCGCGCGCGCCACCGCGGCCGGGGTCAGCGCAACACCGACCGTACTGGTCGCAGGCGTAGCCGTCAGGGCAGACGCGCAGACGATCACCGCCGCCGTCTCGCGAGCCAACCGCAAGCACTGACGGGGCGCAGCCTGACTGGTGATTACCGACCCGTGCCCCGGTCAGGCTCCTGCCAGCCGGCCGCCGCGCTCGGCGGGCCCGGCAACGTCACCGGACTTCCCTCCGGCGCGCCGCCTAGCTGCGCCCAGATCTTGTTCAGCTCGGACTGGTAGTAGAGCGAGTCCAAGCCGAATACGAAACTGCAGATCAGGCCGAGCACGCCGGCGCAACTGGACGCCAAGCCCGCTGCCGCCTGCATCTGGCCGATCCGCTCGCCGGTCTTGTAGATCGAGACGAACGGCGGCACGATGATGAAGGCGCCGAGCGTGATGGCGAGCACGGCCACTCCCGGGCTCACGATGATCTGCTCGTCCAGATCGCGCGCTTCACGGTTGATCTTGTACCACCAGACTATGCGGTAGATGCCAAACGTGATTAACGGCCATACCAGCCAGACCAGGAATATGTTCCTGGTCTTCCCCATGCGCCCGGTCATTTCTCGCCCGCCCAACGGAAAAAATCTGCCTTACGTCGTATCCCAACCCGAGCATCGTAAGTGACATCCGTCGGCGGTCAAGGCTCGCTTCGCCATGGCGATCGCCGGGCCTCCTCGACCGTAAGCTCTGCCGCCGGGTCGGCATCGAGGCGATCATCGGGGATCGGCAGCCCACTGCGGACAGAACGGCCATAGGTGCCATCGTCCAGTCGCCGCAGCGCACGATCCAGCGCGGCCAGCCGATCGCGCAAACTTGCCGCGACGGCATCGTCGATGCCCTCGGCCGTCAGCGGCTGGGCAGGATCGGCGATGTCACCTGTCTCGTCCTCGGCTGCCCGGTCCTGCAGTCCTGCCTCCTCAGTATCTGTGAGCAGACCTGCCACCTCGGCGCGTTCGGCGCGAAGCCGCGTCCGCGCCTGGTCCTCATCCATCTGTCCCCTCGTTTCACCTTGGAATGGGATCCGCACTGACTGCCGGCGGCCGACAAGACCCTGGGCCCTGCAACGCCTCGGCCAGGCTATCGCTGCCCGTGCGGCCGAGGACGGCGGCGGCTGGCCGTAGGCTGACGCCGGCGCGATCCGGCCTGCGAAGACAATGGTTCGGGAGTGTCTGCTGCCAGGGTGCTGCCGGGGAGTTGCGCCGGGTCTTACCCGGTCGCGGCCCGTGGGCGCTGGCTGATTCACTGGCAAGACATCGTCGTTCGCTGTTTCGGAGGCAAGGTGCGGCCTGGCTCTGCTTCTCGCGTTGTGCGTCGTCCGCTGGGCTGGGACCTGGCTCCGGTTGATGTTCTAAGGCTGGTGCGGTCGGATGCGCACCCGATCGCGCTGATCGGGGCCTGGGCTGATGGCGCCGATGTGATCAGCTCTGAGCCGGCGCTGGTGCGCAGCCCGCCGCAGTCCCTCGCGGAGGTCCTCGACCGGCCCTGCGTCGCGGGCGCGGGGCCGGCGGCGCGGGCGGCGACGCTGACCGCGCCTGGCAGCTGCGAACGGGGCTTGCCGATACCGCATCTCCCGGCTTCGGCGGCGGCTGGATCGGCTACCTCGGTTTCGGCTTCGGCGGCGAGGTCCTGCCGGTTCCGCCGGCGCCTGGCGGCGCCAGGCAACTGCCGGCGTGGTGGTTCGGCTATTACGACCATGTCCTGCGCCGCGACCAGTCAACCGGAGAGTGGTTCTTCGAAGCGCTGTGGACCGCCGGCCGGGACGAGGCCCTGGAGCGCCGGTTCGAGGACTTGTCGCGGCGGCCGCGCGCCCTCGCGCCGTCGGCTCGCGGCTACTGCTGCGGGGACTTCCTGCTGGCGCCTTCGGCGGCCGAGCATAAAGCGGCGGTCAACCGGGCCGTGGAGTACATCCGGCGGGGCGACATCTTCCAGGCGAACATCTGCCTGCGGCTGGGGGCCCCCTTCGACGGGGATCCGCTGGACGCGTTCTGCCAGGCGGTGGCCGTCCTGCAGCCGCCGTACGCCGCTTTCATGCGGGTGCCGGAGGGCGCGGTGGCCAGCCTGTCGCCTGAGCTGTTCCTGCGCAGGAAGGGCAGGACCGTGTTGTCCCGGCCGGTCAAGGGCACGCACCGGCGGTCATCGTGCGAGCGGCGGGCCCGGCGGCAGCGGGGCGAGCTGGAGCGGTCGGCCAAGAACCGCGCCGAGAACGTGATGATCGTCGACCTGATGCGCAACGACCTCAGCCGGGTCTGCGCCGCGGGCAGCGTCGAGACACCGCGCCTGCTGGGCGCCGAGCCCCATCCGGGAGTCTGGCATCTGGTCTCCGACGTGCGCGGAACGCTCGGCGCACGGGCCGGCGACTACGACCTCATCCGCGCAACCTTCCCGCCCGGATCGGTGACCGGCGCCCCGAAGGTACGGGCGGTGGAGATCATCCATGAGCTCGAGGCCACCCCGCGGGAGATCTATACCGGTGCCGTCGGGTATCGCAGCCCCGTCGCGGGCCTCGAGCTGAACGTCGCAATCCGCACGTTCGAGTTCCACGCCGGACGGGTGTGGCTGGGCAGCGGCGGCGGCATCGTCGCGGACTCGGCCGCTGACGACGAGTACCGAGAATGCCTGCTCAAGGCCAGCCCGCTGATCCGCGCCATCGGCGGCCGCCTCGGCCGCGAGCCTGGCCTGCCCCCGGCCGGGGCCCGGCCTGGCGGCGCCGTGGCCAGGCCGTGGCTGCGGCCGCGGCCCGCCGCCGGCGTCTTCACGTCGCTGCTGGTCGTCGATGGGGCCACGCGCGGCCTGGCGGACCACGCTGCCCGGCTGGACGCCAGCGCCCGGCAGCTGTTCGGCAAGGGCCTGCCAGGGACCCTCCGGGACGACCTGGCGGCCCGGCTCGCCGATAAGCCTTCCGGACGGCTGCGGATCACGGTGCAGGCTGCCGGCGGGCCGCTGCGCGCCCTCGTCCAGGTCGTGCCGCTTGACCAGCCGCCTGCGGAAGTCAGCTTGCGGCCGACGGTGATCCGAGGCGGCCTGGGCGCGCACAAGTGGCTCGACCGGCGGCTGCTGACGGACCTGGCCCGCTCGATGGCGCTGCAGCCCGGCGAGCAGTTGCTGATCGAGGACGCTGACGGCGACGTGCTGGAGACGGACAGGGCGAACGTGTTCGCGGTGATCGGCGGGGTGCTGCACACCCCGCCGGCAGACGGACGGGTGCTGCCCGGCGTCGCCAGGGACGCCGTGCTGCGCGCGGCCGGCCTGGCGGGCCTGGCCGTCAGCGTGACGCCGATCAGCACGGCACGGCTGCCGGCTGCCAGCGAGGTGTTCGTCACCAACGCCGTCCACGGCGTCCGGCCCGTCCGGTCGGTCACCGGCCGCCCGGCGGCCTGGGCGGCCGGCCCGGTCGCCAGCCAGATGGCGGTGCTCCTCGCCGGCCAGCCGCCCAGCCGCCAAGCCGCTACGGCGAGCCGACCGGGGCGCCTCCGGCCCCCGGCACAGCCGGGAAGACTGCGGGATCGCGCCGGCCCGGTCACGGTCCTGATCGACAACTACGACTCGTTCACCTACAACCTCGCACATATGCTCGCGGCCAGCGGCTGCCGCGTGGAGGTCGTCCGCAATGACGAGGTGTCAGCTGAGCAGGTGGCCTCGTTCAGGCCGGCCGGCGTGGTGATCTCGCCAGGACCGTGCACCCCGGCTGACGCCGGGATCAGCGTGGACGTGGTGCGAGCCTGCGGCGGCCAGGCGCCGCTGCTGGGCGTCTGCCTCGGACACCAGGCGATCGCAGCCGCATTCGGGGCCAGGATCGTTGCCGCCCCCCGCCCCGTGCACGGCCAGACCTCCGCGATCGCGCACGACGGCCGCGGCTTCCTGGCCGGCCTGCCGCAGCCATTCGAGGCGACCCGCTATCACTCCCTGATGGTGGATGAGGGATCGCTGCCTTCGGTCCTGTCGGTCACCGCGACGGCCAGTGGGCGGATCCCGATGGCATTGCGACACTCCGCCCAGCCGACCGAGGGCGTTCAGTTCCATCCTGAGTCGATCCTCACGACCTGCGGCGAGACGATCATCCGCAACTTCGTCCAGGCCATAAGGTCGTCTGTGTTTAGGGTCCGTCCGCTCGCTCCTATTCCGCGGACCTACGTTCCCGGGTGACTCGCAGTTTCGGGCTGGCCGGCGGCGGACGGGCGCTCCGGCGTGCCGTCCCGGTTGTCATCCTTTCTCGGCGATTGGCCTTCATCTGACGTTCGGGTTGGTAATGGCCTTATCCTGATCCTGCGTCCAGGGGATTGGGCTGAGCAACGGCACGGTGGTTACAGGCAGGGAGCCGGTATGGCGGAGACGAACTCGCAGGACCCTGGCCGGGCCGATTCGGCGTCCGGTGGAATTGACCTGCACATTGACCGGCCGCACCCAGCGCGCGTCTATGACTATCTGCTCGGCGGGAAAGATAACTACGCCGCTGACCGGGCCGCCGCAGAGGCGGGCCTGCAGGCCAATCCGAACTCACGGATCCCGCCGCGAGAAAACCGGGCATTCTTGCGCCGGGTGGTCCGCTACCTCGCCCGTGAGGCGCGCATCGGCCAGTTCCTGGACATCGGCACCGGCATCCCGACGTCCCCTAACGTGCATGAGATCGCGCAAGACATCCAGCCGCGGGCGCGGATCGTGTACGTGGACAACGACCCCATCGTGCTCTCGCACGCCAGGGCCCTGCTCACCACCGCCCCATCAGGCAGGACCGCCTACGTCGACGCCGACATTCGCGACGTCGGCAAGATCCTCAGCTCTCCGGAGCTGCTCCGGACGCTGGATCTGAGCCAGCCGGTCGGGCTGCTGCTGATCGCGATACTGCATTTCATCCCAGACGCTGATGACCCTTACGGCCTGGTCGGCCGGCTGCTGGCGGGGTTGCCGTCCGGCAGTTACCTGGCGCTGTCGCACCTCACCGGCGATTTCGACCCGGCGGCGTGGGAAGGAGTCGCCGCCGTGTACCGACGCAGCGGGGTGACGATGCAGGTCCGCTCCCGGCCGGCGATCGAGCGGTTCTTCACCGGCCTTGACCTCATCGAACCCGGCGTGATTTCGCTGCCCCGATGGCGCCCCGATCCCTGCGATATCGGTAGTCCGAGCACCCCGAGTGACGGCGCCGTCTCGGTTTACGGAGGCGTCGCCCGTAAACCGTAGCTTCTCGATTCTCCGGTACGCTCTCCGGCGTCCGATGGACTGCGCGCTCATCGTCAGCTGCCCTGAACTCGCCGGTTCCCCAGCCGGGCACGTAGCGGAAGCGGTCGTCCGCCAGCTCCGGGAGCGCACTGCCAAGGCCAATAAACTAAACTGGTAGGAAAGATTGACTTGCCCCGATTCGCGGTGCCAGGCTTGAAGAGCGTGATTGCCGGTGCCCGCCTTTTCAACTCCCGGCGTGACGTTGACCTGGACCGGATGAACAGCGCCCGGTGCGAGGTCGGCCGCCCTGTGGGCGAGCGCAAGGGTGCGGCGGTGCCGCTGAACTGCCCGGGCGTGGGCGCACAGGCACTGTCCGCCGCCTGTATCCGTTAAAGGAATCGCTAATGACAGCCCACCCGACGAGCACCCTCGCCGATGACTCAGCGTACTGGGATGAAGCCGTCGAAACTCAGCCTCGCGCGGACTGGGATGCCCTCAAGCTCGGTCTGCTGAAGGCACACCTGCGGCACGCCTATCAGCGATCGCCCTATTACCATGCCTCCTTCGATGCCGCCGGCGTGCATCCCGGCCATGTCAACAGCCTCGACGATCTGCGGCGGTTCCCGTTCATCGACAAGCAGACGCTGCGCGAGAGGCAGCTCGCCGTCCCGCCGCTCGGCGACCTCGTTGCGGTCCCGGAGCACGACGTCGTCTATATCTCCGCATCGAGCGGCTCGACCGGGGTGCCGACGGCCTCCCCGTTCACTGCACGCGATTTCGATGACTGGATCGATTACGAGGCACGTCAGTTCTGGTCATCGGGCTTGCGGCCGGCGGACCGCTACTGCCATTGCCTGAACTTCTCGTTGTTCGTCGGCGGGCCCTGCGTCCTTGGAGCGCAGAAGCTCGGTGCCCTGAGCATCCACGCCGGCACCCTGCCGTCCGAGCGTTTGCTGCTGATCCTCCGGCAATTCCAGGCGACGGCGATGTGGACCACGCCGTCCTTCGCCTGGTACCTGGGCGAGACCGCAGGCAAGGAAGGCATCGATCCCCGGCGAGACCTTGCCGTGCGCCGCATCTTCGTCGCCGGCGAGCCCGGCGGCTCGATCCCCGAGACGCGGACCCGGATCGAGGACCTGTGGGGCGCGTCCGTCTACGACTACTACGGGCTGTCGGATATCTTCGGCTCTTGCGCCGGCATGTGCGAGGAGAAGGACGGGCTGCACTGGGCCGAGGACCACATCCTGGCGGAGGTTCTCGACCCCGCCACGGGCGATCCGGTTGCCGAGGGCGAGCGGGGCGAGCTGGTCCTGACCACCTTGCGCAAGTCGGCGCGGCCGATGATCCGGTTCCGTACCGGCGACATCGTCTCGTTCACCTCGGCGCCTTGCAGCTGCGGACGGACGTCGATGCGCATGCGCGGCACGCATGGCCGTCTCGACGACATGGTCATCATCAAAGGGGTCAACATTTTCCCGAGCGACGTCGAAGCGCTCGTGCGCGGCGATCACGGTCAGACGGGGGAGTATCGCCTGGTGGTGGAGCGAGTCGAGCACCTCGACAGGCTGACCGTGGAATTGGAGCGCAAGCCCGGCCTCAACGAGACCGACCACGACCTCGCGGAGCGGTTCGGCCGACAGCTGAGGGCGCTGACGGGAGTGAGCGCCGAGGTCAGCGTCCTCCCGCCGGGCAGCCTGCCGCGGGCCACGCACAAGGCCAAGCGCGTCGAGGACCGGCGCGCAAACCTCTGGACCTGACGCACGGCGGCCGCGCCGCCCGTCAGCTCCTGGAGCTGCCCGGTCCCGCGAGATGCATCCTGATGATCGAGTCGAAATCGGGATCCGGGGTGAGGCCCAGCCGAGCCGCCCGCTCAGCGCGGATCCGGGCGGGCCAGCTCGTGACGATCCTGGCCACTGCCGGGTCGGGGGCCCAGTCGATCAGCGCGCTTGCCTGCGGCCCGGCTATCCGCTGCAGCGCGGCGGCCATGTCGGCCACCGTCACGGTGAGCGCGGGCAGGTTGACCGGGGTGCGACCGCCCCAGGCCTCGTCGGCCGCCGTGGCAGCGCGCAGCAGCCCGCCGACGGCTTTGGCTGGCGAGGCGAGCGCCACCTCGGTGCGCGGGTCGACCGGGCAGGTCGCGCGCTGGCCGGCCAGCGGCTCCCGGATGATGCCCGACAGGAATCCCGACGCCGCGGCGTTGGGGGGCCCAGGGCGCACGCTGACCGTCATCAGGCGGAGGGCCCGTCCGCGCAGGAACCCCTTGCGGGTGTAGTCGGCTAGCAGTTGCTCGCCGATGACTTTCTGTGCGCCGTAGCTGGTCTGCGGATTCGTCGCGGTGTGATCGTCCACGACCGCCGGGAGCGGGTGCTCGCCGGAGGCCCCGAAGACCGCGACGGAACTCGCGAACACCACGACCGGGGTCGTCCCGAGCGCGCGGCACGATGCGAGCAGTGACTCGGTAGCGTGCACGTTCGCCCGCATGCCCAGATCGAAGTCCGCTTCGCATTCCGCGCTGACCGCCGCGGCGAGATGGAAGATCACCTCGGCTCCGGCGAGCGCGTCCGGCCCGGCGCCGGCGGAGTCCAGCAGGTCGCCGAGGTCGCTGCGGATCGCAGCCACCCGCCCGTCGACGGCGAGATCAGGTGGAACCGGCGAACGGTCGATGAGCGTCAGCCGGGACAACGGGCCTGCCCCGCTGCCCGCCTCCGGCAGCGAGCCTGCCGCCAGCAGTTCCCGGGCCAGGCACGAGCCCAGAAAGCCGGCCCCCCCAGTTACCACCACGTTCACCACGGCGCCTCCGTCCCCGGCCGGCCATGGGGCGTCGAATACAGTGATCCTAAGTGCTGGATGACCTGCAGCTGACCAAGGGAAAGGGTCGGGTTGCCGCGGGACCGCCTGCCGGCCGCATCCGAGGTGTTCGCCGGACTACCCGAAGCCATCCCGGATGACGATGCCCTCCGGGAGTCGATCCGCGCGATGCGTGCCGCGGACGGGCTGCTGCTCGGCGTGCTGGACGACGACCCGACCGGGTCGCAGGCGGTACACGGAGTCCAGGTCGTGACCGTCCTGGCGGAGAGCGCCTACGAGGCCGCCTTCGACGGGGCCTCGACGTGCTTCGTCCTGACCAATACCCGCAGCCTCACTGAGCCGGCCGCGGTCGGGCGAAACACGCTCGCCGCAGCCGGCCTGATCGCCGTTGCGGAACGACGTGGCGCGCGGATCCAGCTCGCCAGCCGCAGCGACTCGACGCTGCGCGGCCATGTGCTGGCGGAGGTGACGGCGCTGCAGGCGGTCCGCCGGGAGGTGCTCGGCAGCGGTTTCGACGGCGTGCTGCTGGTCCCTGCTTTCCTGGAGGCCGGACGGCTGACCGCCGCCGATATCCACTGGGCTCACATCGGCCCCGACCTGGTCCCCGTCGGCGAGACCGAATTCGCGCGGGATCCCGCGTTCGGCTACACCGCATCAGACCTGCGAGACTTCGTCGCGCAGAAAAGCGGCGGAGCTATTGACCGCGGCGACGTCTGCAGCGTCAGCATCGCCGACATCAGGCTCGGCGGGCCGTCCCGGGTCCGTGATCTGCTGGCTGACGTGCGGGACGGGAGGTGGGTCGTCGTCAATGCCACCGAATACTCCGACCTGGAGACGGTGGCATGCGGCGTGCTGCTGGCCGAGCGCGCCGGCAAGTCGTTTCTGTTTCGCACCGGGCCGTCGTTCGTGCGGGCCCTGAGCGGCATGGCGCCCCGGGCGCCGCTTCGCGGCGCCGAAATCGGGCCCTGCGCAGCGCGCGGCGGCGAGCACGGCCTGATCGTCGTCGGGTCTCATGTCAGCCAGACGAGCCGGCAGGTTGCCGCGCTTCGCGCTCGCGGCGCCACCACCGACATCGAGCTCGACGTGGCCTCCATCATCGGCGGCCACGAGGATCTGGTAGCTGCGACCGCGCGGCAGGTCGCCGGGGCGCTCGGCCGATCGGATGTGCTGCTCTACACCAGCCGCACCCTCGTCCGGGGCAGCGACGGGGCGGGAAGCCTGGCCATCGCCCGTGAGGTTTCTGCGGCCCTGTCCCGGACCGTCCGTGAGGCGCTGGCGGCGAAGCCCGCCTGGATCATCGCCAAGGGCGGGATCACCTCGCACGACGTTGCCCTGCACGGCCTGGGCATCCGCCGCGCGGAGGTGGCCGGCCAGCTGTTTCCCGGTCTGATATCGGTGTTCCGCCCGATCGATGCGGCACCTGAGGCGATCGGCGTGCCCTACGTCGTCTTTGCCGGCAACGTCGGCGGCGACGAAACGCTGGCACAGGTCGTGGCTCTCCTCAATGGAGATCAGCTGAGCCCCTGAGGCAAGCTGGCGGGCGGCGGGGCCGCCCACAGGTAAGCCACAATTGCCTGGTGGGCACTTTCCGGCGCATCCAGCTCGCGCTGCTGGCGGTGCTTGGAGTCATGGTCGCGGGCACCATCGGCTACCTCGTGCTCGGATTCGGCCTGCTTGACGCGGTGTACCAGACGGTTACCACGATTACGACGGTCGGGTTCCGCGAGGTCCGCCCGCTGGGCACGGCGGGGAAGATATTCACGATCGTGCTGATTCTCGCCGGCGTCGGCACCGCGCTGTACGCGTTTAGCGTGGTACTCGAATCGCTGGTGGAAGGTCATCTGCGGCAGCATTTCGAAAGGCGGCGGATGGAACGCGACATCGCCCGGATGAGCGGGCACACGATCGTCTGCGGCTGGGGCCGGGTGGGCCGCGCGGTTGGCGGTTACCTGGTCGGCCAGTCTGCTCCGGTGGTCGTGATTGACCTTGACCCGGAGCGTGCTGCGGCGAGCGGCTATCCCGCGCTGCTCGGCGATGTCACCGACGATGACGTGCTGCGCAAGGCCGGCATCATGCGGGCCAGGGCCCTTGTCGCCGCGATCAACACCGACGCCGAGAACGTCTACGTGACCTTGTCCGCCCGGGCGCTGCGGCCCGATCTTGTCATCATCGCCCGTGCCCGCACCGAGGCGTCGGAGCCGAAGCTGCTGCGAGCGGGCGCGACCCGGGTAGTGAACCCGCAGCGGATCGGCGGCCAGCGAATCGCCGCAGCAGCGGTGCAGCCCAACGTGGTGGAGTTCCTTGATGTCGTGATGCACGACGGGAGCCTGGAGTTCCGCCTGGAGGAGGTATCGGTGCGCGCCGGCTCCCGGCTGGCAGGGCGTACCTTGCGGGAGGCGAATGTGGGCGAGACGACCGGGGCGCTCGTGCTAGCACTCCGCGGGCATGACGGAATATTCCTGGCCAATCCGCCTGTGCAGACCCCAATCGAGGCGGGATACGTGATGATCGCGATCGGCACCCAGCAGCAGCTATCCGCCCTGCGGCACGCCGCGGATCGAGCCGGCTGACGCCTGGGCGCGGGCCGGCGCGTCAGCCAGCGCCGCCCCGGCGCGGGTCAGCCCATCGCTGGTGAGCCGGTACAGGTGCCGCGGCGGGCGGCGGCCGGCCGCCCGTCCTCCCAGCACGCTTCGACCAGACCGCGGTCAGCCAGCCGGATCAAGATCGGGTACAGCGTCCCCGACTTCAGGCCGGTCTGCTTCGCGAGGTCGTAGCCGTGCCGCCAGTCAGCTGGCTCGCCAGCGAGCGCCGCGAGCACCAGCAGCGTCTGAGCGGAGAATCCTGAACCACGACGCATCCGCTTACTCTATCTAGGTAGATAGATCCTGGGGAAGCGGACCGGGGACTCGGCAGCCGCAGGCAGAGGAATAGCTATGCTCATCTCCGGTGAGCGCGGGTGCGCGATCGTCCCGGCCGTTATGCTTTGTTATCTAACTGTAATGTAATTCAGAATTTTCACTTACAAGCGCTGGTGCTAGCGTCCGCTTTGTATGTCTTAAGTCCCACCGCGCTCTTGGACCTCGTACCCGCTCCTGGACCTCGCGTCGCGCTGGGCGGCCACCGCGGCCGACCCACGGCCGCCCACGAGGATGAGGCAACATGCGGATGACCGCGACGGCCCTCCGTGCGGCCGGATAGCCGGCGGCGAACTGACCGGGCTGGCGTATTCCCAGACGATCACGAGTCTCGGGATAAGCGCGGGCCGGCCAGCATTAGGAGCGCATGGATACCGCGGGGCCGGCGGCCTCCGACCTGAATCATGCACGGGCTGCGGACTCGGCGGGCCTGTCAGCGCCCGACCCGATGACCACCGGGCCGCCGGCCGACGTGAGAGGAGGGCGCATGCCGATGTTTCGGGGAGCGATTTTCGACGTGGACGGGGTTCTGGTCGACTCGCCGCACGAGAAGACCTGGCGCGAGTCGCTGCGCGAGTTGATGGAGTCTGACTGGCGTGACATCCGCGACCGCACGACGTGGTCGCCGACGGCGTTCACGTCCCACGTCTACGAGGAGTACATGTCGGGCAAGCCGCGCATGAGCGGTGCTCGCGCCGCGCTCGCTTACTTCCAGGTACCCGACGCCGACAAGCGCGTTGCCGAGTTCGCGCGGCGCAAGCAGGAGATGCTCGTGCGCCTCATCGACGCAGGTGACTTCACCGCGTATCCCGACGCGCTACGTTTTGTCATCGCGGCCAAGGATGCGGGCACGCTGATCGCAGACGCGTCGTCGTCGAAGAATGCGGCGCTGTTCCTGCAGAAGATCCGGCTCGACAAGTTCGCGCAGGAGCAGGGGATCTCGTCGCCGTCGATTCGGCCTGGCGTCTCGCTGCTGGACTACTTCGACGCCGACGTCTCGGGGCGCGATTTTGCGCACGGCAAGCCGGACCCCGAGATCTTCCTGACCGCCGCGCGCGAGCTTGGCGTCGAGCCGCGCTGCGCGGTGGTACTCGAGGATGCGTCCGCCGGCATCGAGGCTGCCGAAGCCGGCGGCATGGCCGCGATCGGGATCGCACGAGCCGACGACTCAGGACTGCTCGCTGCGGCCGGCGCCGATGTCGTCGTCACCTCGCTCGACGACCTCGACACCGCTGCGCTCGCCGAAGGGCGGCTGGCGACGCGCAAGGCGTAGTGCCCGGCACTGGTACCGGGCGCGGGCGTGATCTGACTCATTCGGGCTTGGTGCGCTCGACCGTGTTGGCCAGTTGGCGGAGCGCCGCGGCTCGCCGGCCGCGCGGCCGTAGCTCCCGCAGATCCGCTGCCAGCTGACCGAGTAGCTGAGGCAGCGGCACCAGGTCTGGCCGCTGCGGGCCGCTGTGGCCAGGCCGCGGCAACAACCTGGCTGTCTGGCGGACCTGCTCAACGATCATGCCGGCGACGGTGCCGGTAAGCCGTGCCCCATTGGCCAGGCGGGTATCGTTGTCGAGGCCTGCGTCAGGGCCAACCGGAGGGTCATCTCCGGTCCTCGGCGGCTCGGGGTCAGTCATAAGGATCACCCTCCCGGGGGCTCGTCGGCGCCACATCGATAACGCACGGGCAGGCCCGCTGTCCCTGCGCGGCCCTGATCTCGTCAGCTGCCATCCGGCTCGCGGTCTCGCTCGCGGACGCTTCGAGGGTACGTCTCGCATTCCCGGCCGTCATCACCCGCATACCACCTCGAGGGTGGCGCTGAGGCTTCCGCACCGCCAGTCACGGGCCACGCGATGAATCCGTGCGCGCAGCCTCAGGTAATATCCAGCTGCCGCGATCATGGCGGGACGTAACGCCGGTCCCGGGTAACTGCGGGCACGTCCCGGACTCCAGTGCGCGGCAGTGCGGGCGATGTGAGACGATCGCTTTCCCGTAGGTTCCGCCGGAGTCACCCGCTTGGCGGAGGATCAGCCGGGATGTCCGGTGGCCGCTGGCCCTGGGGAGTGGGCGGGTGAGCCTTTGACTGGCGGGACCGCCTACTGCGGACGCCAGGCGGTCAGGGAGGGAGTCATGGACATTGACGGGCTTATGAGCAGTGGTCGGTCGTCGCTCGGCTCGCTGGTGAGCCCGGGCCGCGCGGGCCGACGGCCAAACCGGCTGCGATCCTTCAGCCCTGCCCGCGTGGCGGGCCTGGAGTGTGACGCCTGGGTCGCGTACTACCAGCGGCGGTGGCTCAAGTTCCTGGCGGCGGCGGTTGGCATGGTGCGCGCCGGATTTGGGATGAGCTGGCCGCGCACCGTGCTTGGGGCATGGTATGTGCTGCGGGCCAACCAGCTGTGGGCGCCGGCCCGGTCAACGATCCGGAGCGTGCCCGGCGATGCATGCAGCGGTTCTACGCGCTGGTCAGGGCCACCTACGGCGAGCCGAGGGACCCGGCGGTATCGGCGCGGCTGGAAGTCGAGTGGTGGCGTGTTCATCGTTCGGGCCAGCCTGCGCCCGCCGCCCGCGACGAGCTGGTTGACGCGCTCGTGCGCCTGTATGCGTTCGTGTTCGGGGTGCCGGAATCCGACGTCCGCCCGGCGGCCGTGCATCGTTCTCGCGCGATGGAGGTCTCCGATGAATGGGTTGCGCAGGGCCGTCGCCCGGACAGCCCGCTGCTCGCCTTGGAGCGGGCCGCGCTGGTGCGGTCGTACGAGGCGCTGCTCGCAGCGGCGCACCGCGGGACCCCGGGCCAGCTCGTGGGCGACCGCGGGCATGACGCGGCTGACGGTCAGCTAGGCAGCGGCGGCACCAGCTAGCCCCGGTGTGCCGTCGGCTTGGGCGGCTTGGGTCCTCAGTCCTGGGTCCCGGGTCCCGGGTCCCGGGTCCCGGGTCCTGGGTCCTGACATTTACGTCGATAACGGGTCTTGCGATGGTCCAGAGTCAACCTAATCGGGCGGCTTGACACGTCCGCCGTCGGGGGGGAAGCGTTGGGGAATGCACTTGCTGGTGCCGGCGACAGAGGGCTAGTCGGGCAATCGCTGAGAACCTTGGGGGCCGCTGTGATGCATGTGCGTCTCAATGTGATGACCGCGGATCCGGTTCTGCTGGGTGACTCCATCAAGTACGTCGAGGGCGAGGTCCGCCCGGTGGTAGAGAGCCAGCCAGGCAACCTGGGGCTGTCGCTGCTGGCCAGCCCGGAGGACGGCGTCGCGATACTCGAGTCGTTCTGGGCGTCGGACGATGCGCTGCGGGACAGCGAGAGGGTGGTGGCGCCCGCGCGCAGCGAACTGATCCGACGGGCCAGGGGAACGGTCACTGCCGAGCGCTACCGGATTCCGGTGTTCGAGCGGGAGGCACCGCTGCGCGGCGGCGAGGGGGTCCGGCTGACGCGGATGTATGTCCAGCCGTCGGCGGTCGACGACGCGATCGAGGTGTTCGGGGATACCGTCGTCCCGCTGCTGGCGGAAACCGCCGGATTCCATAGCGCCCTGTTGTTCGCCGACCCGGCCTCGGGGCATCTGATCAGCGAGACCGTCTGGCGGGACCCGCAGGCCCTGGCGGCAAGCCGCAACGCCGCCGCAGTAGCCCGGGCCGAAGCCGTAGCGGCGACGCAATGCGTGATCCGCGCTGTTGAGGAGTACATCCAGGTGTTCAGTTCCGCGCGGAAACCCTGACCGGCTGTCACCCATGCCCTACCGCAGGTGACAGCCGCTGCGCAGACATGAGCGAAACAGGCATGTTGCGAGGTATCTGGCGCTGGGGCGGAGTCCTCTGTCAGGGTGGGCGGCCGGATGCCGGCGTTGGCCGGCATCCGGCCGCCAGCCAGGCCACGGCGACATCGTCGCGGGCCCTTCGTCCGGCGGGCACGGGATGGGCCGGACAGCGGAAGGAGTCTTGACACAACAACCATTCCCGGTTAACACTACCGTGACGGTAATTTGCCTGAGGTAGTGCTGGGGCAAGCGGGCATCAATCCATGCGCTCGCTGTCAGAGCAGCAACGAGGTAGGCGCGCCCAGGGCATTTCTGAAAACATCGGCCAACGGTATTTCTAACATCAGGTAAACGGCAGCCGCTTGGGAGCTTGAATGTGGATGTCCGGGCAGTACTGACTGGCCTCCGGCCGGCGGATAATTCTGCGTACGGCGACCCCGAGGTTCGTGTCGCTGTTCTCGATGGCCCGGTGGATTTAACTCACCCGTGCTTTAATGGCGCCAGCATCACGCGACTCGACACGCTGGTGCAGGATCCCGCTGGCCAGGGTCCGATGTCGGTTCACGGTACGCACGTCGCAAGCTTGATCTTGGGTCAGCCGGACAGCCCCGTCGTCGGTATCGCGCCGCGGTGCCGGGGTTTGATCGCTCCCGTCTTCCAGGACTTTGACGAACGCCACCTCTCGCAGCTCGATCTCGCCAGAGCGATCGAGCAGGCCGTCCAAGAGGGTGCCCACGTCATCAACATCAGCGGGGGCCAGCAGTCACCAGAAGGGCAAGCGGAGGACATGCTCCAGCGGGCGCTGCGACTGTGCGAGGACAACAACGTGCTTGTTGTTGCAGCTGTCGGGAATGACGGCTGTTCCTGTTTGCATGTTCCTGCTGCTGTCCCATCGGTGCTCGGCGTCGGCGCGCTCGGCGCAGACGGGAAACCGCTCGAGACAAGTAACTGGGGGGAGGCCTACAGGTCAAACGGGATTCTCGCGCCTGGCGAGAATATCGAGCGGCGCAGCCCCCGGTGGCGGAACAGTGTCCTTGACTGGCAGCAGTTTTGCGACCCCGATTGTCTCCGGGGTCGCCGCGCTACTGCTCAGCGCCCAGGTTCAGCAGGGGAGACCACCCGATCCCCGGGCAGTGGGCGAAGCCCTTCTCGAGACCGCTGTTCCCTGCCAGCCGCGGGACAGCCCGGAGTGTCGCCGATATCTTGTCGGCACCCTTAATATTCCTGGGGCATACGCCTCCGTAACAAAGGGAAGAAGGACGGTAGTGGCGAGTAACAACACCACCGGGGCCCCGTACCCGGCTGCGGGCTCCTTAACTGCCGAAAGTGACACCGGAACCCCGGAAAACCTCCGAGGCGGGAATCACCGCCGCCGGCTGCGACTGCCCCCGCCGGCCTACGCGACGCGGCCGCCTGATGCCGCTCCCGGTATACCTCGAGGCGGGTATCGCTGCAGCGTCCGGCGGTCCTCCAGCGGAGCCCGCAGCCCACCAGGCACGCTCCGGCACGCGGCGTCCGGCGGCGCTGCTCCGGCCGCGCACTCTGCGTGCTCCTGTCAAGGCGGCCAGCGCTCGCTGCTCCGTCGAGCGGGGTCGTCCCTGCGGGAGACTGCGGCTGTGGAGGCGGAGCCGCAAGAAGTCGTACATCTTCGCCATCGGAGCGATCGGCTTCGACTTCGGGACTGAGGCCCGAAGGGACAGCTTCCGGCAGCTCATGCCGCGCCACCAGATAGGCGGCGGCAACGGCGACACGCCAGTCACAGTGCCGCCGAATCCCTACGACGTCAGGCAGCTCGTGGAATACCTGGACGACCATAAGTCAGAATCCACGAAGCTGATCTGGACCCTGAACCTCGATCTCACGCCTATCTACGCCATCGAAGCGGAGCTGGCCTACGCGGAGGATGTATATGAGGTGCTCCGGTCTGCGCTGAGAAATCAGGCGCTGCCTGCCGACAACCCGAACTACGTCTCGCGGGTCTCCATCCCCGGGGCACTGACCAGCCGGACCAGGCGGCTATTCTCCGGGCAGGTGCTGCCGGTAGTGATCGCTCAGCCCCGTGGCCTCTACACCTGGAACGAGACCCAGCTCGTGGACGCCATTGTTACCGGTGTCGAGCAGATGCAGACCGGCGCCCAGGCGCAGCAGGCCCGCATGACCTTCGCGACTTCCTGGACAAGGTCTACTACCAGCTCCGGAACCTCGGCCAGAGTTCCGCCGATCGGGCCCTGAACTACGCCGCGACGAACGCGTTCGTCTTCGCGGAGGGGGTACAGCAAGGGCTGCTGTCGGCACAGATACCTGCCGGGCGGGCAGAATCTCTACACACTCGACACCATCACCGTCGCAAAGAGCCCCTACTGCCGGATGGACTCCGATTGCTGGGACGTCCAGGTAACCTTCTTCGATCCCGAAAACGATCAACGGGCCAGATCCGTCTACCAGTACACGATCGACGTCAGCGACGAGATGCCGGTCAGCCTTGCACCGACGCATCAGTTCTTCATCGCGTCCTGACCCACAACCGCACGGGACAGATCCCGTCCGCTCGGCCCACGGGCCATCCGACATCTGAAGGTGAACGACAATGGAACCTAATGTGGGTCTTCGGCTCCCAGTCCAGAGCCCGCCCGTTTCCCGGGGCCTCCTGACCGGCCAGGGTCATGTGGACGCTGTCGGTGTCGAGGCAGCCCAGCTCGCCTGTGCCCCGCTTACCGGGCAAGCGCAGCAGATTTGCTACGCGCTTTCCGCCGCCGCGCAGGCCGCACCCGCGCCGTCGCATGCACCGCCACCCGCCTTGGTCGCCGCGGAACTGAAGCCGCGCCAAAAGCGATGAGAACGCACCTGAAAGGTGAACGACAATGGAACCTACTGTGAGTCTTCGGCTCCCAGTCCAGAGCCCGCCCGTTTCCCGGGGCCTCCTGACCGGCCAGGGTCATGTGGACGCTGCCGGAGTCGAGGCAGCACAGACCGTCTGTGACCACCTCACTGGGCTCGCGCAGCAGCAGTGCTACGCCACGTATTACAACGTGAACACATAATGGGACGCGAAGGCCGATTATCGGCTTAGGGATGGATAACGAGGATGAACGATACGAAATCAGCAGGACTGCGCCTGCCTGTGCAGGCGGCCGTTGACCGGACACCGACCTACGCCACCCTCGCTGAGGGCGCCGGTGTTGAGTCCAGCTGCCAGCCAGTTGCGGGACGGACAGGACAATGGGCCCCGCCAAAGTGCCCGGGACTATAACTCGTGGCGATTAGGGCTGATGGGCGCGACACATAGTGGATGATCGCGCCAGTCACAGCAGCACGACCGTGTGGTAAGCAGAAAGGGAAACGACATGGACGCGACGACATCAGCAGGACTGCGGCTGCCCGTGCAGGCGGCGGTTGACCGGACAGCGACGTACGCCACCCTCGCTGAGGGTGACGGCGTCGAGGCCTCGCAGAACTGGCAACAACTCTTGAGTGGCATCACGCAGGTCCTGCCGGGCATCGTGCAGGCCCTGCCCAGCGTCATCGGGGCGTTCCTCTAGGGACTGGTGCGCGTCAAGCCCGGAGCCAAGAGTCGCAGAACGGAAGGGCGAAGACGTACATGCAGCTAAAGTTGCCGGTCCAGGGCGTGGTTGATCGTTCGATGCTCCTCGACATCTATCTGGTCGCCACGCCCGTGATCGACGCCACAGGAAAAACCGTAGAGATTCTGAAAAACCCGGTAGGCGGGCCATATGGCGCATTGCCGGGCGACCCATGCCGTTTCCGCGAGAGCGTCAATCCCCATTTCGGGGTCTGTCACGTCCTGTCCGGGTATGCTGTGGCGCCATGCCTGCTCGGTAGCACCAGCTGACCCACGGGTCTACCGGCGGCCGCCGGGCTCCAGTGCCTGCGTGATCTGGCCGACGCTGAGCGGCCCGCGAGAGGGCGCCGGTACCGTCGGAAGAGCAAGTCGCTGGCCGCCGACGACGGTCACAGGTCCATGACCAGCGGGCCCGTCGCGAGCTGCTGGCCACCGGCGAGACCGCCCGCAAGCGCGCCGTTTCCCGCGTCGTCGAGCTGACCGCCCGGAAGACCCGAGACAGCGGAGAATAGGTGGGCATGACAACCGAATTGGTACTGCTTGGAACGGCGGGCGCGCCCATGCCCGTCGCCGGCCGCGCGGGGATCTCGTCGGCGCTCATCGTCGACGAGCGGGTCTTCGTCATCGACTGCGGTCGCGGGTCGCCGTCCGCCTTCGCCGACGCGGGGCTCGACTTCTCCCGTCTGGAGGCCGTGTTCCTCACCCACCTTCATGCCGACCACACCGGTGATCTGGCCGGCATGCTCCTTTACGGGTGGGGCGTCCGCGCGGGCGACAACGGCCCGCTCCCGCCGATCCGCGTCTACGGGCCGTCGCGACCCGAAACGCTGCCGGCAGGTGATGCCAACTTCCATCGTGAGACCACGATCCATCCGGAACTGCCGGCCCCCGGCACGGCGGACCTGGTCGAGAACATCCTCGCCGGCTACGCCTACCACCTGAACGTCATGCCGCTGGACGCCCGCATGCCGGACGCGGGCGCGCTCGTCCGGGGAATCGACATCCCCGTCCCGGCAAGGACCGAGGGCATCACCCAGGTTCCGGTCGTAGTCTTCGACGATGGCGTCGTTCGGGTCACCGCCGTCGCGGTGACGCACGGCCGGGCGGTTCCGGCTCTGGCTTATCGTTTCGACACCGCGGACGGCTCGGTCGTGTTCTCCGGCGACACCACCGTGAACGACGACCTGATCGCCCTCGCCCAGGGTGCCGACATCCTCGTCCACCAGGTCGCCGACCTCGGTTACCTCGAGCGGCACGGCACCACCGGTGCCGCCCTCGGAGCGGATGGCCGCGCTGCACACCGACGTCACCGAGGTCGGCGGCGTCGCCGAACGCGCACGGGTCCGCGAGCTCATCCTCAGCCATTACCTTCCGGCTGATCCGGACGCGATCACGGATGCGGAATGGGCGCAACGCGCCGGGCAGGGCTTCAGCGGGAGAACCACCGCAGGCAGCGACGGCCTGCGCAGAACGCTCCCTCGCGGTGGCTCGTTGACGGCGGCTCCTTGATACCCCGGACGGCACGCAAATCACAAGCCTGAAGAGGGCGGGCAAGGCAGGGTAAGGGCTGGGCCGTAAGCTTTGAGCTAGCAGGCCAGGGCCGTCATAGTGATGGCCTCGTAAGGATCCGTGGAAACGATGGGGCTGCTGGTCTCAGGCACTGTCGCAGCCGAAGCGACATCGTCGGGCTGCCGACCAGCCGAGCGGAGAGCTTGGAGGCGCGTCAGATGGCTGATCACGGCCATAAGGTACGCGGATGTGGTCACTGCCACTCAGAGCCATGACCAGCCCGGTAACCGTGCTGGTGAGCCGCCGCGAGACGTTCAACGCTGCGCACCAGCTGTGTAATCCGCGCCTATCAGATGACGAGAACCGGCGGCTGTTCGGGAGATGCGTCAATCTGCATGGCCACAATTACGCCATAGACGTCGTGGTAGCCGGAAAGATCGACGACGCCAGCGGCTATGTCCTGGACTTGAAGCAGCTTTCGGACGTCATGTACCAGCAGATCATCCAGCACGTTGACCACCGCAATCTGAATACCGACGTTCCGTGGCTGGAAGGACTTATCCCGACGGCCGAGAACCTTGCAGTGACCTTCTGGGAAAGGCTTCAGCGCGAGCTTCCTGAAGGGTCGCTGCGGTCGGTCCGAGTCTCGGAGACCGACAAGAACTGGGCCGAGGTCGGTGATCACCTCTGAGGACCCGGCCCGCCCGGGCCGGGAGCTTCGCAGCCGCTACACAGCTGCGGACCTCCGGGTACTCACCCGCGACGAGGCGCGGCGCTTTGCGACTGACAAGGGCTGCGATCCCCGGGCCGACGTAACCTTGGCCTGGGAATTGCTGTACCGGCTCGAGCCGGAGCTTTACGAGCGGATGGCAAGCGCCGAGCGGCTCCATCCCGGGATACTTGGCTGGCTGCCGCGCAGCGCGGACCGGATCGTCGAGGTCGGCGCCGGTTCAGGGCGTCTGACGCTGGAGCTCATCGAGCGGGGACGGGAGGTCGTGGCTATCGAGCCCGCGGCAGGCCTGCGCCAGATACTCGAGCGGAAGCTCGCGAAAGCCGATCATGGGTACCGCGCCAGCGTGACGCACGGGTTTTTCGACGACCTGCCCGTCGCTGAGCGACTCCGCCGATCTGGTCGTCGCGTGCTCTGTCCTCACCCCTGCCCCCGGCCATGGCGGCGACGTCGGCCTGGCCGAGATGGAGCGGGTTTGCCGGCCCGGTGGCTGCGTCGCCATTATCTGGCCGAACAACATCGGCTGGCTGGCCGCCCGCAATTACCAGTACGAAAGCTTCGCCGGACCGATGTCTGCGGAGTTCGCGAGCCATCGCGAGGCAGTCGAGCTGGCCGAGATCTTCTATCCGCACGCGGTCTCGGAGGTCCGCAGCCGCGGCAGCCGGCGAGTCCCGTATGAGGTGCTTGGCATCAATCCTCCGCGCGACCTCGCGTTCAAGGTGATCACAGCGGTGAAGGTCGCGATCGTGGCGCCGCTCGTATCAGCCATCCGCGAGCCGCAGGGCGGAGGCTCGCAGGCCTTCGTGTCCGATCTAGCGCGCGGCCTGGTCAGCAGAGGCCACGAGGTCTACGTCTACGCCGCCACGGGATCGGAGATACCGGGGGTCACGGTCATCGATACCGGGGTCGATCCGAGATCTCTGGCAGCCACCCGGTACCGAGCCGCCGCTCCACCGAACCCTGACCCGGCCCCGGCTGCGTCGGCCTTTGCCAGTGCCTACTCCGCTGTCCGGGAGACCCGGTACGACGTTGTCCACAATCACGCCTTCGACGCCCCGGCGATCAGTCTCGCCACCGGATTGAACACGCCCGTCGTGCACACGCTCCACCTGCCACCGGACGCGGCGATCGCTGCGGCGCTTCGCCAGGCAGCGCAGGGCGGTCAGCCGCCGGCCGTCGCCTGCGTGTCCGCGTTCCAGGCGAGCACCTGGCGCGAGGTCGCCCGAGTCGACGCGATCCTCCCGCCATACGTGCCGACGCGTTCCGTTCCCTGGTCAGATGGGGCAGGCGACGGCACTGTTTTCGCCGGCAGGCTGAGTCCCGAGAAGGGAGCCGCCGAGGCGATCGACATCGCCCAGGCCGCCGGAGCCCGGATAGACGTCTACGGCGACGTCTACGACGCCGAGTACGCACGAGAACAGATCGACCCCCGAAGTGACGCGCCAGGCGTGGCAGTGCATCAGGGAATGCCTCGAACATCTATGTGGGCGGCAATGGCCCGCGCAGCGGTCGTTATCTGCCCGGCAAGGTGGGACGAGCCCTTCGGCATGGCTGCCGCTGACGCTCAGGCGTGCGGGACTCCTGTCGTGGCGTTCAACCGCGGTGGGCTCGGCGAGATAATCGTGGACGGCGTGACCGGCTTCCTGGTCGCGCCAGATGACATCCATGCGGCCGCAGATGGCGTCCGGAGCACGGCTCAGCTCTCGCGCGCGGCATGCCGCGAGCATGCCGAAAGGCATCTCGACCTGGAACGGAGCCTGGATGCTCACGAGCAGCTCTACCGGCGAGTCAACTGCCGGCGTGCCGGAGCCGCGCAATGAGTGACCCCGGGCACTGGCTGGCGGGAAGGGTCGCGATGGTCACGGGCGCCAGCCGGGGAATCGGAGCCGCCACCGCCGAGGCCCTTGCTGGCGCCGGGGCGCACGTCGTTCTCGCGGCCCGGGACCGCGACGCTCTCGCCAGCGTCGCCAGCGGCATCCAGGCCGCCGGCGGCGAGGCCACGCCCATACCCACAGATGTGAGCAAGGTCGCAGATGTCGAGCGGCTGTTCGCAGCCGCCGCGCAGACCGGCCGTCTCGCCGCCCTGGTCTGCGCGGCGGGCGTGCTGACGTCCGCGCCGTTCAGCGAGACCACGTGGGACATCTGGGAAGAGACCCTGGGGGTCAACCTGACCGGCTCGTTCCTGTGCTGCCGCGCGGCATTCACCGCCATGCGCACCGCAGGCGAAGGACGGATCGTCAACATCGGCTCGCTCTCGGGTATCTACGCCACCGAGAAGTTCCCGGGGCTGACCGCCTACAACGTCTCCAAGTACGGAGTCATCGGCCTGACGGAGGCGATCGCCGTCGAAGGCAGGCAGCACGGCATCAGCGCCATCTGCGTGAGTCCGGGAGCGGTCGACACGAAGATGCTTCGCCGGGCCAATCCCGAACTTCGTCCGGGCCTGACACCCGGCGATGTCGCAAAACTGATCCTCGCGCTGCTGGATAGTCCGCTGGCCCCGGCCAGCGGGGCGAACATCCCCCTCTTCTCAAATGCCTAGGCGGGGTTAGGCGAGCAGCCCGAGCGACATTCACGGCTCTTTCCCCACCGACCACAGGTCCGCCTGCTCGTCGGCGAGCAGTCCGACCGGAGGCCGGGCTCGCACTGCAACCAGGCGCGCGGCCGCTGCCATCTCTGAGTCGGGGTCCAGCTCGGGGTCACCGCCACGGTCGAGCCCGGCCGCTGCCCGAACCACCCCGTTGACGAGGTAGAACCCGACTAGCCGTCCTTCCTTCAGGCTCCCGCGGACCACGAACTCATCCCACTTCGTGGCATGGCCGACATATTCGAGCTTGTGCTCGTACTGATCTGACCAGAAGCTATGGATGTAGTCATAGGGAGCACCCGAGCCCAGCATCGACCTCGCCGCCGCGGCACCCTGTTTCTCGGCGTTGTTGTAGTGCTCGACACGGACCCGGCCGAATACCGGGTGAAGATGGTTCGCGACATCGCCGGCCGCGTAGACGTCGGCGGCGCTGGCCCGGCACAGTTCGTCGACCAGAACACCGTTATCCTGCGCGATCGAGTGGCCCGCGACGGCCGGGAGCACGGGCTCGATCCCGACACCAGCCACGGCGAAGTCGCATGCCACGCGAACGCCGCTAGCTGTCGTGACCGCCTCCAGCCGCTCGGCGCCTTCGAACGCGGCAACCTGATCTCCGGCGAGCAGCTCGACGCCGTTCGCGCGGTGGATGGCACCGAATAGCGCTCCGATTTCCCCGCCCAGCACCCGCTCAAGGGGGAATCTGCCGGGAAAGATGGCGGTCACATGCACCCCGAGCTGCGTCAGCGAGGCCGCCACCTCGGAGCCGATGAAGCTCATGCCCGCTACCACCGCGCGCCGGCCCGCCACAGCTTCGCCCTTAATCGCCTCGCAGTCAGCGACCGTCCGCAGGTAATGGATGCCAGACAGGCCAGCCCCCGGGAGCCCGAGCCTCCGGTTCCGTCCCCCCGTGGCTATCAAGACCTTCTGGTACGTGCAGTTCCCGGCCTGAGCCAAGGAGCACTGTATGCGCGGCCGTATCGATGACCGCAACACTGGACCCAACGAGAAGGTCCACGTCGTGCTCCTGGTACCAGCTGGCAGGCCTGACATACCAGTCCGCGAGACCCTCCTCCGACCGCAGGTACGTCTTGGAAAGCGGAGGCCGGCCAAAGGGGACGCCCGGTTCCCGGCCGATGACAGTGATCCGGTCCCGGAAACCCTCCTCCCGCAGGGTTACAGCGGCGTTGCCCCCGGCCATGGCACCGCCGACGATCACGATTCCGGTCCCGCCGGTACCCTGAGGCATCTGATGCACCTGCCCCGCCCCGGGCCGCTGGAAACCCGCTGCCCGGCCGGCCAGCACCGTGAAGGAGCGGGTGGAATGCTGTCAGCCCGCCCTATTCACCTGGGTAACCCCGACGGGTCACCCAGGTGACCGTTGCGCGTTGCCTGACCGTGCTCGAATTCGATTCGGGCCTCCTGGAGCCGTCCTCGCGCCGCTAGACGGTCCCGGTGGCCGGGTATGCCAGCGAACTGCCCGTAGTCGCATTTGAACAGGTATCGAATAATATCAGTCCAGTGACGCGCGGTCTGCTGCCCGGCTGTTGAGCGTGAGAGCCTGACGTGAAGGCCTGCCTGAGCGCAAGTTCGACTCGGACCGGGCCGCGGCGATGTTCTGGATGGCGAGAGATGCCCGAGCCGGGCGGGATGAGTGACGAGCGCGCTGATGAGCATGCCGGTGCAGCCGGCCCTGCCGTCACAGCGTTCCGGAGGCTGGCTGAAGCGACCCGGGCGCGCCTGACTCCAGTCCGGCAGCGGTTGGCGCGGTACGAGCACGTTCCCGTGGTCGATGTCATCATCGGGACCTATAGGCGGGACCGGGAATCGGCAGGACCGGTCATGGGTAGCGCGATCGCGTTCCGCCTGTTCCTGTTTTTCGTGCCGTTGCTGCTCCTTGTAGTGGGCATTGCGGGGTTCGCCGCCGGATTCGTCGATGCCCGCGAGGTCAGCAGGACTGCTGGCGTGTCCGGTAGCCTCGGGGCGGAGATCAGCGAGGCTTTTCACCAGCCTGGGGTCACGCGATGGTTCGCGATGCTGATCGGCCTGTTCGGGGTGCTGACCGCAGGCCGTTCGTTGGGCAGGGCCCTGCGGGCAGCAAGCGCGGCAGCGTGGCGGCTGCCGATGACGGGAACTCGGGCTTCGTTGCGCACGGCGGGCGGAATTGCGGGCCTGATCTGCGGCATGGCCTTGATCGCTATTCTCGTGAATCGACTCAGGGAAGACCTGGGGCTGGGCGTTGCGGGGCTTGCGTTTGTCCCGGCCCTGGTGATTTACGGGCTAGCGTGGCTCGGCGTCTCGATGATGCTGCCGCGTGTCACCGATGACCCGGGAGCGCTGCTGCCAGGTTCCTTGCTCGTGGCTCTGATTATCACGGTCATGCACGCGATCAGTGAGTTCTATCTTCCGGATCGGCTCGGCCGGGCAAGCCAGCTCTACGGGGCGATTGGCACGACCATCGTGACGCTGGGATGGTTCTTCATTCTCGGGAGAGGAATCGTGCTTGCCATGGAGCTGAATGCGGCGATCTACGAGCGGTACGGAAGCATTTCCCAGGTCATGTTCTCGCTCCCGTTTTTCCGGGTCTTGGCTCGCAAGTCTGGGCGCGTGCGCAGATTCTTCGGACTCCAGTAGGCGCACGGCAGATCGGCTGCGGCACGGGCCGAAACCTTGTTCCCGGGGATGGCGGGCTGCCGGCGGCCGCCGGGGGCTGGCTCGCATGGACGGTAGCTGCCCGATTCCGGCTACCGGGCATCCGCTATTACCGGGCATCCGCGCGTACGGCAGAATGCACCTGACGTCAACGGCGCACCGGGCCTGCGCCGCCGACACGGGTCGGTCAGGACGTCGCCGGCGGATAGGAGTCAGACCATGGCCACAGGAGAGAACCCGGTGCTTGAGGCGCTTCTCGACATCAACGCAGTATCGCTGGAGCGCACAGAGCTGGACCCCGCGTCGCTCATTCTCGTCCGGCTCGCCGCCCTCATCGCGGTGGACGCCCCAGCCTCGTCGTACCTGATTCACATCCGGCCCGCCGCAGAAGTCGGCGTGACCCTCGACCAGGCCCAGGACGTGCTCGTCGCGGTGGCGCCGATCGTGGGAACCCCCCGGACGGCGTCAGCGGCCGCCAAGATCGCCGAGGCGCTCGGCCTGGCGATCGACCTGGCGGAATCGGACCAGGCTGACTGAGAACCGGGCATCCGCATCGCGGGCGGGTGCGCATGCGGATGCGCATGGGGCTAGCCGATCGCGGGCCGCGACCGGCTAGCATTCACCCCCCGCCTGGCCGGGGCGTATTGCCGGTAGCGTCAGGCCGTGGCGAAACGCAGGCTCAGCCCGAGCCGGCGCAGCACAGACAGGAACCACAGGGTGGACGCTCCAGCGCCGATGACGACGAGCGCGGCGGTTGCGGCGGTCGAGAGCATCAGGAATATGCCGCTCGGCTCGGTCACCATCAGCACCGCGAGGCTGGCCGTGAGCAGCAGGAAGATACCCGCCCACAGCCAGGTCGCCCCTTGGAAGAAGCGATGCAGGCCCGGGTGGGCGGTAGCGGGCTGCCGGAGGGCGACCACCTCGGCGGCCAGCCGGGCAACGATCGGGTTCGGGCCGCGGGCCGTCCGGGCGAACAGGACGCACATGCAGAGGTTCGCGAGCGGGAACTGCAGTAGGAAGATCCACAGGTCGCCGGTAGCGATGGCCATACCGGTCTGGATCGTGAGCACGATCGCTGAGATTGCCAGCAGGCTGGGGACGGACCCGGTGACGATCTTGCGGATAACGGCGGTCACCCAGATGGCCGCGAGTCCCGCCAGCAGGCCGGCATCGCGTCCGCCCAGCCAGGCGGCCGCAGCATACGCGGCGATCGGGAGCCCGGCAGACTCAGTCAGGCTCCATGTGATGGTGCGCAGCAGCTGCAGCGGCCGGGGGAGCTCCAGGTGCTCCGCCGTGCGGCAGCTGGCGGCCGGGAGCGGCCCAGCGCCGTCATGACGCGCGCTCACCATGGCTGCGGCCATCTGTCTCACCTCGCGGAGTTAGGGGAACGCAGCAAGGCGATCTCGAGACTGGCGTGCGGTCTAGGCCGGGCCGGGAACTCGTTCAGGCTGCCTGAGCAAGGGCTGCCGTCAGCATACCCCAGCGGTTGCCGCCTCCAGACAAAGGTCCCGCAGGCCGCAGACGTTTGCATCTATACCATGGCCTCTGGCCACAGTCAGCTGGTGGTATTGGCGGTACTGCGTGGTGCGAACCGGGAGGAGTCATGGCCAGTCTCTCGGCGGCTGCCGTCCGGTCACTCGGCTATTCCCCAGACAGGCGTTCAACCCGATCCGGCCCAGCCCGCACAGGCCGCGCAAGCGGGGGAGGGCGCCAGGTTCGCTGGCAGGAGCTGACCAAGTGCGAGTGCTTCGGGCTGCTGGCCGGGGAGCAGTTGGGCCGGGTTGCCTTTGTCGATGACCGCGGGCCGATGGTGCTTCCCGTCAACTTCGTCCTCGACCGCCATATGGTGGTGTTTCGCACCGACGAGGGAACGAAGCTGGACATCGTCGGCTGCGGCGCCCGGGTCGCGTTCGAGGTTGACGGGACCGAGGCGGCGGCTCACACCGGCTGGAGCGTCGTGGTCCGCGGTGAGGCCGTGGAGGTCACTGACCCGGCGGAGCGGGCGCGCCTGCGCGAGCTGCCGCTTGACTCGTGGGCGCCCGGTGCCAACAGCCATTACGTGCGCATCATGCCCGCGGCGCTGACCGGCCGGCGGATCTCGGTATCCGGCGGCCCTGCCAGCCAGCGCGGCTTATCACGGCCCGGCGGCCCCGCCGTGCACGATGACGAGGAATGGCCGTGGGAACGGCCATAAGCAAAGAAGAGTTCGACGAGCGTGACTACCCGCGGTTCCGGCAGCGGCTCGAGGAATGCCTGTCCGAACTCGGGCAGCTGCTTGACCGGCCCGGCTTCGGGGCGGGCCCGGCGACGATAGGCGCCGAGCTTGAGGCGTTCCTCATCGACGGCGCGGGCCTGCTGCTCCCGCGCAATGAGGCTGTCTGTGCCGCGGCGGCCAATCCGCTGGTCACGGTTGAGCTGAACCGCGCCAACCTGGAGCTGAACACCTCACCGGCCCTGCTGGCCGGCCGGCCGTTCACCGCGCTAGGCGACGAGCTGAACCTGCTGCTTAATCGCGCCGCCGAGGCGGCCAGCCAGTATGCGGGCCGGCTTCGCGCTCATTGGCATCCTGCCCACCCTCAGCCAGGCTGACCTAGGTCCCGCTATGCTGACCGACGCGGCGCGTTATCGCGCTCTGAACAGCGGCATGCGACGGCTTCGCCGCGCCCCGGCCCGGATCCGGATCGCCGGCGCGGACCCGCTCGCCCTGGCCACCGAGGACCTGGGGCTGGAGGGCGCGAATACCTCATTCCAGGTGCACCTGCGGGTCGATCCCGCCGACTTCACGCGCACCTACAACGCGGTCCAGCTGGCCACCGCACCGGTGCTGGCCGCGTCCGGCAACTCGCCAACGTTCCTTGGCCACCGGCTCTGGCAGGAGACCCGGATCGCGTTGTACAAGCAGGCGGCCGATGATCGCCCGGGCCACGGACCACGCCGCCGCCTGGCCCGGGCCGGACTGGGGACGGGCTGGCTGCGCGGCGGGCCGCTGGAACTGTTCACCCAGAGCGTCCGGCTGCACCAGCCGCTGCTGCCAGTGCTCGGCCGCCTGGAGCCGGCGGCCTGCGGCGCCGGGCGGAATCCGCCGCCACTCGACGAGCTCCGGATTCACCAGGGCACCGTGTGGCCCTGGAACCGGGCCCTCTACGACCCGGCCTCAGGCGGGCACCTGCGGATCGAGATGCGGGCTCTGCCCGCTGGCCCCACCGTGACCGACATGCTGGCCAACGCCGCCTTCCTGATAGGGCTGTCCTTGTGGCTAGCGGGGCAGGACCAGCAGTGGACCTACGCGCTGCCGTTCGAGCGCGCCGATCATGGCTTCTACCGCGCCGCCGAGCAGGGCCTGTCCGCCCAGCTGAGCTGGCCAGCTTGGCACCGCGATCAGATCCGGACGCTGCCCGCAGCCGAACTCGTGACCGAGCTCATCCCCGCGGCACGGCAGGGTCTGCTCGAGGCCGGCGTGGCACCAGCAGAGGCCGCCAGCCTGCTCGACGTAATATCCGCGCGGGCGGCCTCAGGGCAAACCGGCGCGGCGTGGCAGTGCGCCACCCTCGCCAACGCCGAGCAAGATCACAACCGGCAGCATGCGCTAGCCGTCATGCTCGGCCGCTACCTCCGGTGCGCGGACACCGGGCTGCCTGTCCACACCTGGCCTGTCGGCAACCAGGGTTGAACCATCTCCCCGCCCGAGGGCCGGGTGCAGGCCCAGTCCGGCGAGTTCAGGTCTATCACCCAGCGAATTCGTGCGCGGCCCGAGCCGCCGCACACGGAGCGCACAACGGCACATCAAGATTGCCCAGCAAGCCCGAGCTGCACTGACCCGTAATCACCGCGCCGAGCGGCTCGCAGATGCCGCGGTCATCCGGATGAGCCCGCGAGCAGAAGCAAAGGCAGGGCCTGCGCCGCAAGGCCTGCTCCGCGCGCTCGATCACCGCCCGGACCTCAGGACGGCTCGCTGCCTCTGCGAGCGCATCGAAGGCCGATCGCACGCGCTCAAGTGCATCGGTCATGGCCTGCCCGACTCTCCGGCCGACCTCTGCCAGGGCGTCGGCGAGCTCGGTGTCCCTGTCATCGCCCACGGACGCATCCTCCCACTGGCACGGACCCAGAGCCAGGGCACGTTTACGTAACTCAGGCACATCGCGCCGGTGTACTTCGCGAGGCGGCGCCGGCTGCATGGGCTACCGGCGTGGCGCCGCGGCCGGGATGGCCGGGCGCGGGGGGCACGTGGCGGCTATTGCGTCGTGGTCATCTCGTGCCAGAGGCCGCCGTTTAGGTTGAGGTTGTTGCCGTGGGCCTGCCCCGGTGCGGTGTCGGCGATGTAGGTGTAGAGGGGATGTCCGTTGTAGGTCGCCTGCAGCGACCCGTCGGCGCGTTTGACGGTGCCGAGCTTGCCGCGGATGCCCGCGCCCGTGCGGGCGGGGCCGCCTACTGGTGGCCAGTAGGCGGCGCAGCTGCCGTTGCATGCCGAGCTGGTGGGGGTGTCGGGAGCGAACCAGTACAGCGTCAGGCCGCGGGAGCTGGTGAGCACGCGGACGCCGCCGACGGTGGCGGTCTTCAGGGCGCCGGTGGCCGCGCCTGGCCCTTGGCCCCCCGCGGTGGCGGCCGCGGCTCCGAGCACTACCAAGGCCACGACCGAAAGCCCGGCGGCCGCCTTGGCCGCGGTGGGTCCCGCGTCTTGCAGGCGAGCTGTCAGCCTGCCCGCCAGGCCAGCGGACTGCCTGGGCCCGTTCTGCGGACTTGCGGCCAGGGTGGCTGCGGCCAGTGCCGCGAACGCCGCCACCTCGATGACCCCGGCGACGATCCCGGCGGTCGTACGGACCTCGGTGAACCCGAACAGGCCGACCCACTCCGACAGGAGGTAACCGCCCAGGGTACAAAGCGCGAACACGGCGCCGGCGGCGGTAGCCAGCCGGCTGCCCGACAGGGCCACCAGGGCTGCGAGCCCGAACGCCGCGATCACCTGGAGCAGGAACAGCCAGCCGATGACGGGGATCGACCGGTAGCCGGTCAGGTACAAGTCCAGGTGGATCGCGCCGGTCGCGGCGAGCAGCCCCGCCCCGGCGATCCGCAGCGCCAGCCTCGGCCAGCGGCCTGGTGCCGCCTGCTGCGCTTGCCCCGGTGCCGCCAGCTGTGTTTCGCTCATACCTGCTGCCACGTTCGCCGCAAGCCGACGGTTCAGCCCGCCGCACCTTACCCGCAGGAGTGCCACCAGCCGGGAGCCGCGCTGGCAGGTGCGCCGCCGGTTCTGGCGGCTGCAGGCGGCTAACGAGCCGGTGGAGGAAGCGGTGCGGATGATCCGCGGCCTGCTTGGCCTGCCGCCGCCGGAGACAAGCTGACGGGCGACGACCGCGGTCTGGTCCGGCGGTCGCCGCCCGCAGGCAGTTACCTGGTCGGCTCTGCCTGGCCGTCATGTGACGGCCAGGCGTGCCGGGCGTCAGCAGCCGTCATATGGCGCCCACGGCGAGGTCCCATCCTGGGCGTAGGCCGTGGCGAATACCTGGTTCTGCTCGGCAACGGATGCATTCCCGAAGTCAGCGGGGTTGCCCCCGGCGCCGGCCCAGGCTGAGGCGCTGAACTGGTAGAGGCCGTAATGGCCGCTTGCGTTCATGACCTGAGCATTGCCGCCGCTCTCCCTGGAAATGACGCACTGCTGGAAGGAGCCCGCCGGTGCGGCAGCCTGCGCTGGTGCGGCAGCCTGCGCCGGTGCGGCAGCCTGCGCTGGTGCGGCAGCCTGCGCCGGGCTGCTCTGCGCAGCCACAGGCTCTGGGGTCGCAGGTCCCGGGGAGACGGCCACCATCACGGCCACAGGTGACGTGTAGGAGTCAGCGAGACGCGCTGCTTTCGCCGCAGAGGGTATGCGCAGGCGCTCCCCGACGCTAATCAGGTTGGGGTTTCCCCCGATGACTGCCCGGTTGGCTTCGTAAAGCCCGGGCCACTCGATTCGGTACCGGGCGGCGATCCCGCTGAGGGAATTACCCGGGCGCACGACGAAATCCGCTGGGGGCCTGGGGGCTGCTTCGCGGTGAACCGCTGCCGCTGTGACCACAGCTGGCGTATGGATCATGGATCATCCTCTCGTAGCAGAGAGCCGGATCCGCATCCATCGCGGTGCAGCCAGGGTTAGGGGTCTGCCATCCTGCCCTCATTTCCGTACGGTCATTCGGTACGAATCTATACACAGGCCCAGTTAACGCCAAATTTTAGTCGGCCGTTTTCCGGGATTTGCCCTATCGACGCCGTTATTTCCGGCTGTCGTTTCCGGCTTGGCGAGACGCTCGCACGGAGCGGAGCAGCCTCCCACGTGGGCGGATGCCAGAAAATTCCCGGTACGCCAACAATTCCTGGCTGGCTGCCTGCCGCCTAAAAGGTGATTCTTCTCATAGTGCTGCACATTCACGCCAGCAGGCCCGGCGAGCGCCCTACCGCCGCCGTAAGCCCAGTCGCGCAGGGCTCTCACGCCCCCTGGTTCCCAGAATCGCCAGAGCGCCCAGGGGTCCCATGTTCACCAGATGGCAGGCCAGGCGGACCGGTAGACCCGGGCTCACCGCCCGCAGGTTTCGAGCGGCCGGAGGGCCGGCCGGCCCCGCGCGGCTGGGCGTCAGCCAGCGACGGCGGCGTCCTCACTAGTGCTAAATTCCCGCACTGTGGCTACAGCTATTCGACAGCCCCGGATGGGAGCCTGCTGATGTCCACCACGCCGATTGCCGACCACGCCCTGCTGTCCGACCGCCACTCGACCGCCCTGGTGACGACCGGCGGCTCTGTCGACTGGCTCGCCTTCCCGCGCTTCGACAGCCCGTCGGTGCTTGGCCGGCTCCTAGGTGATGAGGCCGGGCACTGGCAGGTGTCGCCGGCGGGCAGCTGGACCAGCAGCCGACGCTATCTCGACCGGACGCTGGTGTTGGAGACGACGTTCAGCACCACTGCCGGCACGCTCGTGCTGACCGACGCGATGGCACTCGGTCCGGACAACGGCGGACACCGGCTCGGCAGAGATGTGCCGCACTTGCTGGTACGCAAGCTTGCCTGCACCCACGGCGAGGTCGAAGTCGAGGTCGACTACCAGCCCCGCCCCGAGTACGGCTTGATCGTGCCGTTGCTCAACAACGTGGCGGGCGGCGTCACCGCCCGCGGCGGTGCCGAGTGGCTGGTCCTGACCGCTGACGGCCTCAGCATCGACGGCCCGCGCGCCCACGGGCGGCGCAGGCTGCGCGCCGGCGAGCAGGTGTACCTGGCGGTACACCGTTCGACGCTGGAGGAGACTCCGGCCCGCGTGTGGTCGCAGGCGGACCTCGCGGAGGTGCTGACCCGCACCGTCGAGGCGTGGCGGTCGTGGTCGGACATTCATCAGGCATACGACGGCCCGTGGGCGGACCTCGTGCACCACAGCGGCATGGTCCTGCAGGGGCTCTCCTTCCAGCCCAGCGGCGCCGTCGTCGCCGCGGCCACGACGTCGCTGCCAGAGGACGCCGGAGGCGAGCGCAACTGGGACTACCGCTATGGCTGGGTCCGCGACTCGAGCTTCACCATGGAGGCTCTGTGGGTCGCCGCGTGCCCGGACGAGGCCGCCGGCTTCTTCTCGTTCATGACCACGGCGGCCGCCTCGTCGGTGGGACCGGATGGCGGCTTGCAGATCATGTTTGGCATCGGGGGAGAGCACGACCTGTCTGAGCGCGAGCTCGGACACCTGCCTGGCTGGCGCGACAGCCGCCCGGTCCGGGTTGGCAACGGTGCGTGGCACCAGCAGCAGATCGACGTGTACGGCGAGCTCCTCGGGGCGGCAAGGCGGCTGACCGACCAGCTCTCCGACCTCGACGACGACACCAAGCGCTTCCTGGTGGCGTGTGCCGACGCTGCCGCCACGCACTGGGTGGAGAAGGACCAGGGCATCTGGGAGGTCCGCGGCGCTCCTCAGCACTTCCTCTACTCCAAGGTCATGTGCTGGGCCGCGCTCGACCGCGCTGTGGCGCTCGCCGACCGGATCGACGCCGGCGACCGGGTCGGCCGGTGGAAGACGACGCGGAACGAGATCTGGGAGACGGTGGTCCGCGACGGCTGGAGCGAGCAAGCCCACGCATACACGCAGTACATCGGCAGCACCGCGCTCGACGCCGCCAACCTGATGATGGCGAACGTCGGCTTCCTGCCTGCCGACGACCCGCGGATGCTCGCGACGATCGACGCGATCGACGCCCGGCTCACCGATGACCGAGGGCTCGTCTACCGCTACCGGACCGAAGCGGGTGTCGACGGCCTCGCCGGCGGGGAGGGCACCTTCCTCCTGTGCACCTTCTGGCTCGCCCAGGCGCTCGCTCTCGCAGGGCAGCTGGCACGTGCCCGCGCGGTGTTCGAGCGCGCGATCGCCTTCGTGAACGACGTCGGGCTGCTCGCCGAGGAAGTCGACACCGTTTCGGGTCAGCTGCTGGGCAACTTCCCGCAAGCCTTGAGCCACATCGGCCTGGTCAACGCCGCCTGGGCGATCTCGGAAGCGGAGCGCCGCGCGCAGACCCGCGACGACCAGGGGCGTAACTGATGCTCACAACGCCTCGCGCGGCTTCTCAGGCCAATCAGACGCCGGTCTTGAGCCCGGCGGCCGCGGCGGCAGTGTCGACGGCGAGCCTGGTCAGGCGCGCGTACTCGGCGCCATTGACCAGTGGGAGGTCATGGTCGGCGTCAACCTCGATCACGTGTGCGTGCAGCACCTCGGCCAGTTTCCGCTGCTGAGAAGGCCGCACGAGCCGGTCCCGGGTCGTGATGAGCACGGCCGCGGGCAGGCCAAGCTGACCCGCCCACGGCTGAGCGTCATAGCGGCTCAGCGCTTGCCCCGCGTCGGCGAGTTCGCGCGCCAGCCCGCGGCGGAACTCCGCGGCGAGCCACGGCCGGTAGGCGTGGAGTTCGGGCTGCTCCTCGATTACCTGGCGAAGGACCCGGTCGACAAAGCCGGCGCCGGTACCGAGCCGCAAACTCAACTCCAGCACTGACAGCACGCGCCAGACCATCCGCTCGCGGGCCGTGCGGTGCCAGTCGAGCGCCGTGGCTTGCATGACCACAGCCTCCACCTTGCCAGGATGCCGCCGGGCCAGCAGCAGCCCGACCGGGCCGCCCATCGAGTATCCGACGGCGATCACGTGTTCGGCCCCGAGCTGGCGCAGGAGCGCGGCGGCGTCGTCGGCGCAGTCCTCAAGGCTGAACGGTTCGGTTGACCGCATTCCGCGTCCGTGCCCGCGCAGGTCCAGCGCGATCACCCGGTAGGACTCGGCGAGCCCGGCGTAGGCCGGGAAGAAGTTGAGGTCAGCGCTGGCGGTCCAGCCGTGCAGGAGCAGCACCGCCGGGTCCGCGGCAGTGCCGCCGGAGTCGCGGACGAACACCTCGCCGCGGCCGGGCAGGTTGATCACCCGGCCGGGCGGGAGGCGCGGCGGCACGGGCGCCAGCGCCTCGCTACGCTGCAGCGGCCGGGCAAACCGACCGACCCGCCGCGCCTCCCGCCTGACCGCTGGGTTTGTGGCGAGGGCGGCAAAACCAGCGGCCGCGGCCACCGCCACGGTCAAGGTCCGCGCTCCCTTGTTCATTTTCCTCACTCACTTCTCTGGCCGGGCAACGCCACAGTAAAGTCTCTGGGTCTTGGCGGCGCTGGGTTCCCGCGAAAACGAGGGCCTGCCGGCCACGTGCTGGCGGTCCCGGGCCGCTGCTCAAACTCGCGGCCGCCGGCGCAGCGCGGGAAACAGCGGGCCGGGACCGGGCTGGCGCGGCGCCAGCCGCGCCTTGCAGTCGACGGCGAGCGCCCCGGTCGGGCTGACCAGGACGGGGTTGAGATCGAGCTCGACCAGTTCCGGAACTTCCTCGGCAACGTGCGCGATCCGGTCGAGCACCGCCACGAGCGCCTGGCGGTCTACCCGCGGCGCGCCTCGATAGCCATCGAGCAACGGGGCGGCGCGCAGCGACGTGACCATGGCGTCGGCCACGCCGGGTTCGAGCGGCGGGACGGCGAAGGCACGGTCACCAAGCAGGTCGGTCATCACCCCGCCGAGTCCGGCCATCACGACCGGGCCGAAATCGGGGTCGGAGGCGAGCCCGATGATGGCCTCGACACCCCACGGCGCCATCGGCTGGATGACCGCCCCGCCCATCTGCGCGCCGAGCCGTGCCTCCATCGTCTCGTACGCTCTGCGTACCGCCTCGGCGTTGTCCAGTCCCAGCGCGACGCCGCCAACATCCGACTTGTGGATCACATCGCCGGAGCGAGCCTTCAAGACGACGGGAAACCCGACGGACTCGGCCACCACCGCTGCATCTTCCGCGCTCGTCGCGCCACGAGTGGCCAGCACAGGCACCCCGCACGCCTCGAGCAGGCGCGCCGCTTGCTCGAGGTCAAGCCAGCCCCCTGTGTCGCTGCCCGCGAGCTTCGAGGCGACGATCTCGCTGATCGTCGGCAGGTCGGACCGCTCTTCGGGCTCGGCGGCGGAGGGCCGTGGGCGCCGGCGCCATTCGGCGTAGCGACAGACATGACCGAGGGCCGCTGCCGCTCGCTCCGGTCCTGGAACCGTCGCGATAGCCGCCGCACCGCCCGAACCGGACGGGGTGCCTGCCCCGACGGCGCAGGCTACGACCGGCTTGTCGGCAAGTCGCGCGACGTGCGCGAGGGTCTCTCGTACCGCCGGTCCTGAGATCGCCAAGGTTTCGGGGGCGATAACGATCACGGCGTCGATGGCATCATCGCCGAGGACAATCTCGAGCGTCTTCTCGAGCATCATCGCAGTCCCGTCCGCGGTGAGGTCGACAGGGTTGGCGACCGCCGCGGCGGGGACGAGGACCTCGCCGAGTGCGTGCTGCGTCTTCTCCGCAAGCTCCGCGACGGTCAGCCCGCCGCCCTCGCACGCGTCGGCGGCCAGGATGAGCGGGCCACCGGTATTCCCGACGAGCGCGACGCGGCGCCCCGCGGGCAACGGCGCGGCGAGCAGGATGGCCGAGACATCGAGGAGTTCCTCCAGACGGTCAACCTTGATGACACCTGCGCTTTCGAGGAGCGCAGCGACTGTGACTTCCGGAGTCGCCGCGGCAGCGGTATGCGAGCGGGCCCCGCGGGCGCCTGCTGATGTCCTGCCCGCCTTCAGCGCCACGATGGGCTTCGTCTCACCGACCCGCCGGGCGATGCGGGCGAACTTGCGAGGATTGCCAATGGACTCGAGATAGAGCGCGATCACTGAAGTCAGGTCGTCGCGCTCGAAGAAGCACAGGAGGTCGTTCGGGCTCACGTCGAGCTTATTCCCGACCGACACGAACGATGAGAGTCCGATGCCAGCGGCGCGTGTCTCTTCGCCGAGCAGGACCCCTACCGCCCCGGACTGCGAGACGAGGGCCAGGCGCCCCGGCAGCGCATCGAGCGAGGCGAAGGTAGCGTCCATCCGGATCTCGGGATCGGTGTTCACGACACCGAGGCAGTTCGGGCCGACGATACGCATCCCGTGCCTGCGAGCGACGCCGAGCAGCTCAGTCTCGACCGCGGCGCCGGACCGGCCGGTCTCCCCGAAGCCTGCGGTAATGATGGTAACGGCGCGCACGCCACTCGAGGCGGCCTCTTCGATCACGGCCGGGACGGCTGGCGCGGGAACGGCGACGATCGCGAGGTCGATCGGCTCGGGAAGTGACGACAGCCCCGCGAACGCAGGCACGCCGCAGACCGCCCGCGCGTGCGGATTGACCGGGTAGACAGTTCCCGAGAAATCGCCGACGAGCAGGGACCGGACGACCTGGTGGCCGACGTTCCCCGAGTCGCGCCCGGCACCGACGACTGCGATGGAGCCTGGACGAAGGATCGCCGCGATGCTAGCGACCTCCGCTGTCGCCTCCCGCTTGTCGCACGAGGCGCGGTACTCCGCCGTCGGCCGCAGGTCGATGTCGAGCCGGGCTGTGGCACCGCTGTCCTGGCGGGTGCAGTGCAAGCCCGTCGCCACCAGCACCTCCAGCATCTCCAGGTTCTTCGCCACGACCTCGGCGTGGAAGCGCATGATCCCCATCGTGCGCGCATACTCCGCCAGGCTCTCGAACAGCAGTGTCGCGACTCCGTGGCGCTGGTATGCGTCGGTGACGATAAAGCTGGCCGCTGCGGCCGGTGCCGCGGTCCCGAGGCGGTCGTAGCTCGCCAGCCCGACCAGCTGGCCCGACACGACCGCGACAAAGGCCATCTGAGCGTCGTAATCCACGTCGCTGAAGCGCGCTGCCGCTGCGGGGCTGAGTGTCGGATTGGCGAGGAGCAAATGCCGGTGCAGCGTGCCGGGCAACACTGTGGCGTGCAACCCGACCAGCGCTGGTGCGTCGGCCGGCTGGATCGGACGGACCACGACTGCCTCGCCGTTCCTGAGCAGGCCGTCGAACTCCCACGCCAAGGGATATCCGGCCGGCACAGCCACCTCGTGCCCGGCCGCGTCAACGGCAGCCACCTGCAACCACCTCCAGTGGTTAGATCGTCGCCGCACTGCCTTGAGATCGCCACGGCCCGAGGTCCCGAGCCGCCCAAGGTCGTATCTTGTGCATGTCAAAGGACAGAAAGAAAGGCCGGGTCGCTTGCCGTGCGCGGGTCGTTTGCCGCGTTTTCAAGTTGGCTGAGCATTCCGATCGCCAACCCGCTGACCCAGCCGAGCAAGGCCACCAGTTCGACCCTAAGCTCGGCAGCGTCAGGCTCCGTCCCGCCATGGCCGAGGAGACGGTGCAGCTCGTCGGCGAGGGCCGGGGACACAGACCGTTCGACCTCCGCGCTGACAGCGATCAGCAGCCGCCGGAGCCGGAACAGTGACTGCGGCGGCAGGGACACCAGCCGTACCTCGTCGGCTGCCTCGGTGAGCAGGGCCAGCATACGCAGGAGACGGTCGGGTGACGCTACCCAGAATTTCCTGCCTTCGCGGTCCGGTCTTCCCAGCGCCACAACGAGCCTGGGCGCTGGCACGCTCTCATCCTGCCTGGCCGGCCGCTGCGCGGTGCTGACCATGTTTGACCGCCTCCTTCCAGCCAGACTGCCTGCTCGGCAGGCGGGCGCGTAGGGCCCTTGGTCACCGGGGTTGAGGCCGGTCGAAGCCTCCGGGGCTGGCGGCGGGTCCTTCGCCCCTTGCACGGAAGGAACTTCGTCCCTATCGAAGGGAACGCTTGCGCGTGACGCTCTTGGCATGAAGCGTCCCGGGCCGCCGTCACGGCCGTGATGACGACAGGGAGGAAATGATGCGTGCAAATGCTGGCGATGAGCTAGTGATCAAGGGACATCACGTGGGTGATGCAGACCGTAAGGCTGTGATCATGGAGGTGCACGGCGGGGATGGCGCGCCGCCTTACCGTGTTCGCTGGAGCGATGGCCACGAGAGCGTGTTCTTCCCCTCCTCCGACGCGGTTGTCGAGCACCACCCCGGCGGCGGCAGCCAGACACCGTAGCTCAAGCCGGGGGCAGCAGCTCCGTCGACCCGGACCGCCTCAGCGGGCTGCCGGCGCCGGACTCAGCTGTCTGGGCCGCCGTCCTGGCTCGACGCCGGAGGAAACTGGCCAGCCCACTTCTCGTAAGCCTCGACCGCGGTGGGCAGTGTCGGGAAGAGCCGCTCCGCCCCGATCTTCTCGGCCAGGCCGAAGGACTGCAGCCGGGCGAGCAGGTCCTGCTTGACGCGGGCGAGCGCGAAGACGGCTCCCCGGCGGGTGATCTCCTCGCGGAGCGCGTCGAGCGCCTCGAGGGCAGTGAAGTCCACCTCGACGTTCGCCTCGACGTTGAGGACGAACCAGCGGACCGGGTCCGGGGGATGGCTGGCTGCGGCGAGCGCGCGGCGCCGGAAATCCTGCGCGTTTGCGAAGAACAGCGGCGCGTCGTACCGGTACACCACGAGCCCGGGAATCGTCTGCGCGTCCGGGTAGTCATCCAGGTCGTGCATGCCAGCCAGGCCGGGGACACGGCCCAGGACGGCGTCATGCGGCCGGGCCACCCGCATCAGCAGTTCGGCCACCGACAGGCCGATCGCGAGCAGTACCCCGTAAAGAATGTTGAAGGCTAGGACGCCCGCGCAGGCGGCCGTTGCCAGCACGAATTCGCTGCGCCGGAAGGCGAGCAGCCGCCGGAAGGCCGGAACGTCGATCAGCAGGACCGCCGCGTAGATGACGATCGCGCCGAGCGCGGCGGTCGGGAAGCGCGCGAGCACGGGCCGGGCGAAGATCAGGACGGCAAGTGTCGATCCGGCCGCGGTCAGCGAGTACAGCTGGCTCCGGCTCCCCGCCGCGACGGCGATGGCCGTCCTGCTCGCGCTGCTGCTGACCGGGAATCCGCGCAACAGGCTCGATCCCGCATTGGCGACGGCAAGCGCCAGAAGCTCGGCGTTCGGCCGTACCTGCTCACCCTCCCGCGCGAACGACCGCGCGGTCAGCACGTCGTCGCTGAAAGCCACGATCACCACACTGAACGCGGGGAGCAGCAGCTCTTGCAGGTCATGCGGGCGAACATCGGGCAGCATCGGGACCGGCAAGCCTGCCGGGATCCTCCCGACGACCCCGACGCCGTGGCTGTCCAGGCCAAACGCTGCCACGGCGGCGGTGGCCAGCAGCACGGCCAGAAGCGGGCCAGGCGCCTTAGGCCACCGCCACCGCAACACGAATAGGAAAGCCAAGATTGACGCCGCAGTTGCGACCGTCGCCGGCCGGGCAAGGCCGATGCCACGGGCAAACGAGAAGGCCTGCGCGACGAACTCCTGCCCGGTGACTGGCACACCGGTCACCCGGCCGAGCTGATCCGCGATCATGATCAGCGCCAGGCCCGTCATGTAGCCGACCAGGACGGGCCGCGACAGCAGATCCGCGGCGAAGCCCAGCCGCAGCAGCCACGCACCCAGCGACAGCAGCCCCACCAGCAGCGCCAGCGAGGCGGCTAGCGCGGCATAGCGCGCCGGATCACCCCTGGCCAGCGGCCCGATCGCGATCGCCGTCATCAGTGCGGTCGTCGACTCCGGCCCCATCGACAGGGACCGCGACGAACCGAGCGCGGCATAGATCACCAGAGCCGGCAGCGCTGCCCACAGCCCGGCGACCGGACGCACGCCCGCCACCACCGCGTACGCCATGACCTGCGGGATCAGGTAGGCCGTCACGGTAACTCCGGCGATCAGGTCGCCGCGTAGCCAGGATCGCTGGTAGCTGCGCAGCACGACAAACCCGGGGATCACGCCGGATTCTACCCCGGGCCGCCCAGCAAGTAGCTCCGCCCGTGATCGCAGCCGGTGGCGGGTGTATCTGGCACGGCGGCAAAACCTCTTCCATGCGAGGGGCGCGCCAGCGCGACGCGCCTCGCCGGCCGGTCCATCATTCTCGGGAGGCACCGCGACCCCGGGGATACGGGCCCGGTGTGCCCGGGCCCGGCATCAGCCTGCCGACCGTTGCGGTACAGCGCGAGCATGAGCTACGCATATATCTGCCCGTCCGGCGGGTGATCGGCCACCAGCTGTTCCAGGGCGGGCACCAGGTGCGCGTGCTCCTGCGTTCATTGGGATGCCGTGATCGCGATCAGGGGTGCAAACTGGGTTGATCTACACGTTCGCGGAATGGCGCGAGCATCCGCGCGGGAGGGCGAGAACATGGACTCACCGGCTTATCTCGGGCTGGCGATGGACGGTCTGGACCTTGAGCGTCTGGTATCTGGTCAGCACCACGATCCGCACAGCCTGCTTGGCGTGCACCCGGTACGGGACGACGACGGTCGCGATTGGGTGGTGATCCGCGGGTGGCGGCCCGACGCAATCGGAATGGTTATCCTCGCCCGTGAGCAGCGGATCGAGATGAGCCGCGTGCACGGCGCGGGGGTGTTCGCCGGGGTGCTGGAAGGTCCGGACATCCCGGACTATCTACTGGAGGCGACCTACCCGGGCGGTGCCGTCGCGACAGCCGATGATCCGTACCGGTACTGGCCCACGCTCGGGCAGCTCGACCTTCACCTGCTGGCCGAGGGCCGGCACGAGGGACTATGGCGCCATCTCGGCGCGCAGGTGCGAGTACATCAAGGACGGCCCGGCACGTCGTTCGCGGTGTGGGCGCCCAGCGCCCAGGCGGTACGGGTCGTCGGTGACTTCAACGGCTGGGACGGCCGCATTCACCCGATGAGAGTACTGGGCAGCTCCGGGGTCTGGGAGATCTTCCTGCCCAAGGTCGGCCCAGGCCAGCACTACAAGTTCGAGGTAGTGAGCCAGCACGGATACGTGAGCCTGCGGGCGGACCCGTTCGCGTTCGGCACCGAAGTGCCGCCGGCCACCGCGAGCATCGTCACCCAGAGCAGGTACGAATGGCAGGACGCAGCGTGGGTCGCCAACCGGCAGAGCACCGACCTGCTGCATGCTCCCGTGTCGATCTACGAATGCCACCTGGGCTCGTGGCGGCTGACTCAGGACGCCCAGGGCGCCTGGCGGCCGCTGAGTTACCGCGAGGCGGCCGAGGTCCTGCCTGAGTACCTCACCGACCTCGGCTTCACGCACGTGGAGTTCCTCCCGATCGCGGAGCACCCGTTCTCCGGCTCCTGGGGGTATCAGGTGACGGGGTTTTACGCGCCGACGTCGCGGCACGGGACGCCCGACGACTTCCGCTATCTGGTCGACCGGCTGCACCAGGCAGGCATCGGGGTACTGGTCGACTGGGTCGCCGGGCACTTCCCCAAGGACGACTGGGCCCTGGCGCGCTTCGACGGCACGGCTTTGTACGAGCACGCCGACCCTCGCCTGGGCGAGCACTCGGAATGGGGCACGCTGGTGTTCAACTACGGGCGCCACGAGGTCCGGAACTTCCTGATCGCGAACGCGCTGTTCTGGATCGAGGAATACCACCTCGATGGCCTGCGCGTCGATGCGGTGGCGTCGATGCTCTACCTGGACTACTCGCGCCGGGAGGGCGAGTGGATCACCAACCGGTTCGGCGGCAGGGAGAACCTGGAGGCTATTGACTTCATCAAGGAGACCAACGCGGTGGTGTACCGGCACCACCCCTCGATCATGCTGGTCGCCGAGGAGTCCACCTCCTGGCCAGCGGTCTCCCGCCCGACTTACCTGGGCGGGCTCGGCTTCGGGTTCAAATGGAACATGGGGTGGATGAACGACACCCTGGTGTACTTCGCCAATGACCCCGTGCATCGGCGTTACCACCATCACGAGCTCACCTTCGCGCTGCTGTACGCGTTCACCGAGAACTTCATCCTGCCGCTGAGTCACGACGAGGTAGCGCACGGAAAGGGGTCGTTGCTCGCCAAGATGCCGGGGGACCGCTGGCAGCAGCTGGCGAACCTGCGTGCCCTGCTGACCTGGATGTGGGCCCATCCCGGCCGGCCGCTGCTGTTTATGGGCGGTGAGATCGCCCAGAACGATGAGTGGCAGCACGACAGCAGCATCGACTGGCACCTGCTCGACTTCCCGGAGCACGCCGGGGTGCAGGCACTGGTTCGCGAGCTCAACCGGGTGTACCGGAGCGAGCCCGCAATGTGGGAGCAGGACTTCGACTGGCAGGGCTTCCGCTGGATCGACCCCAACGACTCAGATAACAGCGTGCTGTCGTTTCTCCGGTTCCCGGTGTCGGGCGGCCGCAGCATTGCCTGCGTGGCGAATCTCACGCCGGTGCCCCGCCATGACTACAGAATCGGGCTTCCGCATCCGGGACGCTGGACAGAAATCCTCAACTCCGACAGCGCGAAGTTCGGCGGCAGCAACATCCTCGCCGGTACCGTCGCCGCCGAGCCCACCGGCTGGCAAGACCTCGAGTACTCCACGACGCTCACGCTGCCGCCGCTGGCCGTCCTGTGGCTAGCCCACGAGCCCGACATCGGCTAGTCCGCATCGCCGGCAGAGCAGCCGATTCGCGCGAAGCAAACAGTCGCGTCGAAGGCGCCATGTAGGGTGCATGCGAGGTGCCGGGCGGTAGCGGTCTCCGCCAGCAGCGGCACGGCATGGCACGGCAATGACGCGGACGCAGCGCTTGGCGAACTGCTGCGCGCGTGCCCGTCCTCATGACACCCTGTCAGCAGGCCGGGCCGAATTTATCTCGATTTGACCACGACAGGCACAACTCCCAAGAGCCGGGACAGCAACGGCGAGACCTGCGCGACCGGGTCAGCCTGCTGGCCTGGCGTGAGAGGGGGAATTCCCTATGAGCCCGACACCCTTGACGCAGCCCGGTGCCACCATAGAGCAAGTCGGCGAGCTGGCGGCATGGCGGGTCACCGGAACGCATGCATGCTGGCTGTGCGGAATCCGGCTGCCGGCCAGGTCCATGATGCCCGACGGCGGCCCGGCGTGCGCGGACGTCCACTGGTACTGCGCGGACACGCCCTCGTGCACCCAGCGATGGACACAGGCGGGCCGCGTGCCGGGATCAGCCAGCGGTCCGGCAGGGGACGGCCAGGGCGCCGCGCCGCTGCCCAGTTCCAGGGCCGCCGCGCCCAGGCCTCGCCGCCAGCGGGCCTGATCGCTGCGAGAGCGTGCAGCCCAGCCCGGGCCGGATGAGGCGATGGTGGCTGATTCCGCGGGCGGGAGAGGATCAATGGCGCGGCGCGGCGGGTCTGGTCGGCCTGACGCTGCTGATGCCGCAGCTGACGACCTGTATGGCCGGCCGCTGAATGAGTTCACCGCGGCCCGGGGCGAGCGCGCGAAGCAGGCTCGCGCGGACGGCGACGGCGAGGGTGCCACGGCGATCGGCAAGCTTGCCAAGCCGAACAAGGTCGCGTGGCTGGCGAACCAGCTCGTGCGCGCGCATCCTGACGAGGTCCGGTCGCTGCTCGAACTGGGGGACTCGTTGCGGCACGCGACGGCTTCCCTGGACGCCGAACGGCTGCGACGCGATTCCCGCCAGCAGCATCTGCTCATCTCCGCGCTGCTGCAGCACGCACAGATCCTGGCGAACGCGGCCGGGCAGGCTATGTCCGCCAGCACGGCCCGGGGCCTGGAGGACACACTGCATTCGGCACTGGCCGATGAGCAGGCCGCCCGGCAGTTGTCGCAGGGCCGGCTCACCTCAGGCCTGTCCCGCAGCGGGTTCCCCGGCATCGACGTCAGCACCGCGCCCGCTGTTGCCGGTCCCGCGGCAGACGGGAAGCGAGCTCAGCCAGGCAGGCGGACCGGGGCGGACCCGGCGGCGGCTCGCGGTGAGCAGCTGAGCCGGGCCAGGCAGGAGGAGCAGGACGCACACAGCGACGCCGCTAACGCCGAAAGAAACAGGGAAAGCGCGCAGGCTACGCTGACCCGGGCCCATGACGCTGCGGGGGCAGCCGCAGACAACGTTGGCCGTCTTAAGGCGGAACTCGATGCGGCGCTGGAGGCACAGGCCAACGCTGGCCGCGCCGTGCGCCAGGCGCGCAAGGACGCCGACCGGGCCGACCGCGCCGCCCGCCACGCGGAGCGACGGCTCCAGGACGCGACCGCCCGCCGGGAGGACATGGAACGGTAACTCCGGTTTACGAAGGCCTGACGAGCACCCGGTGCCGAGGCCCGCCGGGCCCAGGCGCGGGAAGCACGCGAGTCGCTCAGTAGCCGGCTGCCGTGTTCCGGATGACGATCAGGGTGACAATCTTGCCGTCCCGCACAGTGAAGTAGTTGGTCATGATCAGTTCTTCGGGCAGATTGGCCTTGTCATACTCGCCGTCGTAGCGTGCCCGGACGATGCTTTCCCCGTAGTGCCCGATCACCTCGGTGACCTGCAGGGTGACCTTGTCGCCGACCATCTCCCTGGCGACCCAGCGGCGGATGGCCGCGGCGCCCCAGAACTCGCGGCGCGCATCGTTCACAAGTGCGTCATCGGCGAAGGTCGCGACGATCGCGTCCTCGTCGAAGGCGTTAACGGCGGCGACGTGCTGGGCGATGATTCCGGTGAGTACGGTAGCGGTTGTCATGATGCCCCTTCGCTGGCCAGATCGTGGATGTGCGGTTCCGGCCACCCGGCTGGTGACCGATATCCACGCTCGCCGCTCCCGCTGCGGGAGAGTCAAGAGCCTCATCGTGACTTGACTCTCCGGCCTGGGGAGAGTTCAGACTGGGGTCGTGCCTGGACAGCTGACCATCGGTGACTTCTCGCGGATGACGCATCTCAGCGTTAAGACGCTGCGGCACTACCATCAGGCCGGGCTGCTCGAGCCGGCGGACGTGAACCCCGAGACCGGCTACCGGTACTACTCCCGGGACCAGATCCCGGCCGCGCAGGTCATCCGACGCCTGCGGGACCTGGAGATGCCGGTGGCCGACGTGAAGGCAGTACTGGCCGCGCCCGACTCGGCGACGCGCAACACCCTGATCGCAAGGCACCTCGACCGGCTGGAGAGCGAACTAGCCCAGACCCGCGCCGCAGTCGACTCGCTGCGCAATCTCCTGGAGCGCCCGCATGCACCTATCACGGTCGAGCACCGTAGCGTGCCCGCGGTGCATGCGGTAGCCATCCGGCAGGACGTCGACCGCCAGGACATCCTCGCCTGGTGGCAAGGAGCATTCGGCGAGCTGCGTGCCACCGTCCGGGCACAGCGCCTGCGCCCGTCGGGGCCCGGCGGCGGACTCTATGCGAGCGAGATCTTCCAGCACGACCGCGGCCAGGCGACCGTCTTCATCCCGGTCGAGGGCAGCGCCCGGCCGATCGGCCGGGTGGTGCCGTTGGAGGTGCCGGCCGCCGAGCTGGCGATCATGACGCACCACGGCTCGCTGGACAACGCCGATCTCACCTACAGCGCACTGGGTTCTTACGCCACCGCGCATGAGATCAGCATCGACGGTCCGCTGCGGGAGTACTACCTGCGAAACCCTGCGACCACGCCGAACCCCGTCGAATGGGAGACCGAGATCGGCTGGCCGATTTTCCGGGCCGACGCCAGCACCTGACCCGAGCCGGCTCGCGCAGCCTCGCCTACTGGCTGCGGAACACCATCAGCGCCTGGTCATCGGCGGGCGGGCCGGTTCCGAAGGCGTTTCCGGCACCTGGAAACGGCTGACCGAGAGCGTCAACGAGCTGGCAGGCAACCTGACCACACAGGTCCGGGCCATCGCCGGGGTTGCCAGCGCCTCGCGGAAGGCGACCTGACCCAGTCCATCGAAGTGGCTGCGCGCGGCGAGGTCGCCGAGCTCAAGGACAACGTCAACCTGATGGTCGCTAACCTGCGCGAGACTACCCGCGCCAATCAGGAGCAGGACTGGCTGAAGACCAATCTCGCCCGGATTGCCGGACTCATGCAAGGTCACCGCGATCTGCTGGAGCTGGCACGGCTCATCCTCGGCGAGCTCACGCCGCTGACCTCCGCGCAGTACGGCGCTATTTACCTGGCCAGCGACGCTGCAGGTACCCGCAGCCAGCGACAGGAGTTCAGCCGGATCGCCACCTACGGCTTTACGAAAGGCGGCTTGGAGCATTTCGAGGCCGGCGAAGGGCTGGCCGGCCAGGCAGCAATTGACCGCACCCCCATTCTGATCACCGATGCGCCGGCTGGATACCTCAAGGTCGGATCGGGTCTGGGCGAGGCCGCGCCGGTGAGCATAGCCGTGCTACCCGTCCTGTTCGGGGACCAGGTCCTCGGCGTGCTCGAGCTCGCATCGCTGACCCGGTTCAGCGATGTGCACCTGGCCTTCTTTGACCAGTTCGTCGGGACCATCGGCGTCGCCATCAATACGATCATGGCAAACTCGCGGACGGAGGCGCTGCTGAGCGAATCTCAGCGGCTTACCTCGCAGCTGCAGGAGCGATCGGTCGAGCTGCAGGGCCAGCAGGCCGAGCTGCGCAGGTCCAACGCCGAGCTCGAGGACAAGGCAGCGCTGCTGGCCAAGCAGAACAGCGCGATCGAGATGCAGAACCGCCAGATCGAGCAGGCACGCAGCACGCTCGAGGAGCGTGCCCAGCAGCTCGCGATTTCCTCCAGGTACAAGTCGGATTTCCTCGCCAACATGTCGCACGAGCTGCGGACGCCGCTGAACAGCCTGCTCGTCCTCGCCAAGCTGCTCGCCGAGAACCAGGACGGCAACCTGACCGGTCAGCAAGTGGACTTCGCCAGCACCATCCACGCGGCTGGATCCGACCTGCTCCAGCTGATCAACGACATCCTGGACCTGTCCAAGGTCGAGGCAGGCAAAATGGACGTCAATCCCGCCGAGCTGCCGTTGACGGCGCTTGTCGAGTACGTCGACGCGACTTTCCGCCCGATGGCAGAAGACAAGGGGCTGAGCTTCAGCGTCCAGGTGCGCTCCGGCACGCCGGACCGGCTCTTCGTTGACGAACAGCGACTCGAGCAGATCGTGCGCAACCTGCTCTCCAACGCGGTCAAGTTCACCTCGTCCGGCGAAGTCAGGCTCACCGTGGGCCGCGCCGGCCAGCAGGAGTTTGATGGCGCGCTCCGCGGGGCATCCGAGGTGATCGAGTTCGTGGTGTCGGACACGGGCGTGGGCATCGCGAAGAACAAGCTCAGCTCGATCTTCGATGCGTTCCGGCAGGCTGACGGAACGACGAGCCGTCGTTACGGCGGTACCGGTCTCGGCCTCTCGATCAGCCGGGACATCGCCCGGCTGCTCGGCGGGGAGGTCCGCGCGTCCAGCCGGCCCGGTAAGGGCAGCACGTTCACGCTGTACCTGCCGGTCAGGCCGCACCCGCAAGGAGTCGGCAGCGTGTCGACCGCCCAGGTAACGAGCGCTTCGGTCGCAGCGAGACAGCCGACAGCCGGTCCGCCCGCCGACGCGATGCCGGCCGCCGGCAACGGCGCAGACGCGCTGAACGGGGCACGGATACTGATTGTCGATGACGATGCGCGCAGCGTCTTCGCGCTCACCGGTGTCTTTGAGCGGCATGGGGCCGAGGTGCTTTATGCGGAAAACGGACGGGTCGGGATAGCGGCGCTAGAGCACAACGAGGACATCTCGCTGGTGCTAATGGACGTCATGATGCCGGAACTGGACGGGAACGCGACCATGCGGGCGATCCGGCGGATGCCGCAATTCACTGAGCTGCCGATTATCGCCCTTACCGCGAAGGCAATGAAGGGAGACCGCGAGAAGAGCATCAGGGCAGGCGCGTCCGATTACGTCCCCAAGCCGGTGGAGACTGATCACCTGCTGCGCCTGATGCGGAGCTGGCTTCAGCGCAGCGCCGGGCCGCGCACCGAGGGCAGACTCGCCAACTCGCGTTAGGAGCCGCTGACGTGGCAGCGAAGGCCAAGATCCTGCTAGTGGATGATCGCCCGGAGAACATCGTCGCGCTCGAGGCGATCCTCAGCTCGCTGAACCAGGAACTGGTGTCGGCGCGCTCTGGGGACGCCGCCCTCAAGGCGCTGCTCAGCGACGAGTTCGCCGTCATCCTCCTCGACGTCCTGATGCCGGGAATGGACGGATTCGAGACCGCTGCCCACATCAGGCGACGGCGGCGGACGCGGGACGTGCCGATCATCTTCCTCACCGCGCTGAACAGCGAGCCCGACTATGGGTTCCGCAGCTACTCGGCCGGCGCCGTCGACTACATCGCCAAGCCGTTCGACCCGTGGATGCTGCGCGCTAAGGTGTCGGTATTCGTGGATCTGTACCTGAAGAATCGGCAACTCTCCGAGCAGGCAGCACTGCTGCAAGCGCGGCTCGCTGACTCGCTGCAGGGGGCCGCAGCCGCGCCGGCGACAGCGCAACCCGTGCTGGCGGTGTTCTCCGCACGCCTCACAGCGGTTGAGGAACTGGTCACGGTGCTTTCCGGGCAGACCGCCGCCTCCTCGGACCGCGCCATCATCCAATCCATGCACCAGCTGGAGCACCTTGTGGGACGGCTGCGCGACGTGTTCGACGCGCTGCGAGTCGGAGCCTGACGCATGCGTCCCGCGGGGGTGCGCAGGAGGAAGAACATGGCCAAGGAAGTTGAAACCCGGACCGGTCGGTGCACGACCCACGGAACGGTCCAGGCCACACGAGAAGCCCCGGAGGTGGGATTCCCGTTCGTCTTCTACGCCATCTGGCGATCCGTCGCCAAGCGCCGTCCATTCCGCTGCCTGGAGTGTGGCGCCGCGGTCGAGGCCGGCTGAGTCCTGCCGGGCCCAGGCAGCACTCACCGGGCCACTAGCCAGGCCGAGTGCGGTGGTGCACTGGCCGCCCGCCCGGTGGCGGCTGCTGGTGCCGGCTCGCGGCTTGGCCAGGGAGGGTTTCCGAGCCGTCGATGAAGGCCTGGGCGAGGTCGGCCAGGCGGCGGTTGCGGGCCCTGGCGTGGTCGCGCAGGAGGCCGAACGCCTGGTCCATGTCCAGGCCGAGGCGCTCGGCGAGCTTGCCTTTGGCCTGCTCGATGATGACCCGGCTGTTCAGGGCGGTCTGCAGCTGCTCGTTGAGGGTGTCGCTGCGGCGCATGCTGCGCTCGTGCAACAGGCTGATGGTAGCCACGTCGGCCAGAGCCTGGCCGACCCGTATGTCTGCGGGAGGGAAGAGCCCGGGATCAGCGCGGAAGAGGTTCAGCGCGCCGATGACCTGCTCGCGCAGCCGCATGGGCAGGGCCTGCACGGCGGCGAAGCCGGCCTGCTGGGCGGCAGGCGCGAACCGCGGCCACCGCTGCGCCGTGACAGCCAGGTCCGCAGCGCAGACGGGCTGGCCGGCCCGGAAGCAGTCCAGGCAAGGGCCCTGGTCGTTCTGGATCTGGAATAGCTCTAGGAGCCGGGCCGCTTCGCTGGAGGCGGCTACCACGCGCAGCTCACCGCGCGGGTCAGCCAGCAGCAGCCCGGCCGCTGAAGCACCGAGCAGCTGCACGCTGCGGTCGGTCAGGACATGCAGGAAGTCGATGACATCGAAGCCCACGACCATGGTGTCGGTCAGCTCGACGAACGTTTCCGACAGCAGTTCTCCATCCATCCCCGCTCACCCTCTCCAGAGATGCAGCAAGATCCGTCGCGCGGGGCGGGACAGGCGGCGTGCGCGCCGGCGATCGGGATGCTTCACGCCTCACCATCACGGGACGGATCGAGGTCGGGGGACAGCCGTAGCCGACGGGCCACGATGTCGCGGGCAACGTCGGTCAGCCGCAGATCATTGGCATAAGCATAGGCGCGCAACCGCACGAATGCGTCCGCGATGCCGGTTCCGAGCTGTTCGGTGAGCATCCCGGTGGCCTGGTCGATCTCGGCCCGGTGCAGGGTCAGGTCCGCGGGCTGGCCGCCTGGGCCAGGCCCCCCTGCGGGGTCGGCCGCCGCCTGGTCCTGGGAGTCGAGCAGGAGCAGCGTCGCGGTGTCGGCGAAGATCAGCGCGTCGCCCAGCTGGAAGGCGCTCAGCGGGCCGGGCCGCTCCCGGTACAGGCCCATGACCCCGGCCCGGATCGCCCCTATCCGCAGCGGGAAAGCGAAGATCGCCGCTGCGCCGGCCTCTCGGGCGGCCGGGGCGAAGACAGGCCAGCGGCTGCCGGTCTCCTTCTCGCTCAGATCCGAGGCCAGTACCAATCCGCCGGTGGCAGCGGCATCCGGGCACGGGCCCTGTCCCAGGGTCAGCTGGAGCTCAGCGAGCTGCTCGCTGACCTGATCAGTCACCCACATGAGGTGGCCCGCTTCCGCGCCGCTCGCGGCATTCAGCCAGGCGCCGGTGACCTCAACTGCGGCCACGGCTGCCGCGCACACATCCGCGGCGGCCACACGTCCGCCGCGGCTGGCGGCCTGCCTGGCGACGAGGCCCCAGATCCGGCCCGGCCGGCTGGCTGTCATCGGCGCAGCCAGCGCGAGACCCTGGGCGGCGGGCCGGCTCGAGGTATCCGTGGCTGACCCCTGATGGCGAGCGTTAGATCGGGTGCAGGCCACCCGTTGTCGCCGGCCTGCGCTGCGGGCGCGTGGGGCCCGGCGGCCTCGGGGTGGCTGCCGTCCTTCGGCCTTGACACTAAGCACGCGCCCATGATCACGTTACGGCGAGGATTATCGGGCGCCCGGCCGCCGACCGGGAGGGTTGGCCGTTGCCGATCGCCTCGTCCACGCTGGCATGGACGGAGAAGACCTCGATCAGGCGGGTAACTGCAAGTACTCGCAGCACCTGCTGTTGCGGTGCGGCCAGCAGCAGGTCACCCCCCGCGTACCGGGCCAGCTTCCGCCCGCGCGCTAGCGCTGCCACGCCGCTGGAGTCGATGAACTCCAGGAATGACAGATCGACGATGATCTCCGGTTGGCTGGCTGCGACCGCCGCGAGCGCAGCCGCGACGCTCGCGGCGTCTGCTATGTCAAGTTCTCCGCGCAACGCGACAACAACTCTGCCGTCCCGTTCGCTTGTATTCAGATCCACGCTGATCATGGTCATGCCTTCCTGCTTCAGCAGCAAGGCGGGGTCTTGACCCAGCGGCTAGTTCGCCAGCTTTCGCCCCTGACACTACGCTGCCCGCCGGTGTCCTGTCCGGGCGGTGCCCTGTCAGCTGCGGCGCAGGCCGCTGACCCGCGGTGGTACGCCGCTACTGGCTGCCTAGCCTGCCCAGGCGGATCAGCGGGCGGCCGGCGGCTCGCGTTCGGGTTCTCGCCGCAACTCGATGTCGCGGGGCTATCCACCGGGTCCGGGGGTGAGCGTGGTTGTCAGTCCGTTGAGGAGGATGTCGAGCCCGCGTTCGAGCTCGGCGGCGCCGTCGTAGGTGGCCAGCACCGGGGCGAGGCTGCGCAGCAGGGGGAATTCGCCGATCGGCAGCCGGTGCAGTCCCAGTCGCAGCAGGTCGTCGGTCTCTTCAGGTTTCTCTACGAGTTCTTGCAATTCGTCGAGCACGTGGCCGTGCAGGAAACCGAACAGCCGTTCCAGCGCCCTCGCCCAGCCCATCGGCACTCTTCACCGGACGCCTCGCTTCCGCTCACAGTATGCCGGTGATCTGGCGGGTCCCGCCCCAGCAGCAACTTCGCCGGACGGGCGGCAGGCCGGCCTGGTCGGCGTGGCGTCGTCGTAGTCTGCTGTGCATGAACCGCGCCCGCATACACAGCGAGAGCTAGGCGCTCCCCCCCAACCCCCCCTCCCGGTTTGAGCAGTTCCAAGCCCAGGTCCTCGACCGGCTAACCGCCCCGGAGCAAGTCCTCAGTCGACTCCATCTGATGCCGACATGCGGCACGCGTTACTACTCTCGACAGCAGTGTGCGTGGTCGCTGATCTATTCCGAGGACCTGTCCGCGGCGGAGAAGGATCGGATCGTGCAGGTCCTCGAAGAAGCGTCAAGGACGCTCGGGTACTGGGAAGAGCATCCGTGGGGCGTACTTATTGAAGACCGCGGCAGCCAGGTCACCTACTCCGCTCTCGGGCAAGCCGCCCCGCTCAGTGCCAAGGCCGCGTGGGACCCTGATGGAACGAAGAAGAGCCTGCTCGTCGCCCACGTCGCGCCGTTGCTGCCTGAGTTCGAGGTGAGGGGAGGGGGTTCGACCTCGATTGATGTTACGCGCATGGGTATCGACAAGGCCTACGGAATTCGCAAGCTAATGATGCAGATTCACGCGGCGCCTGAGGAGCTGCTATTCGTAGGTGATCGGCTTGATAAGATCGGGAATGATTATCCGGTACTGGCGGTGGGCGTGCCATGTGTCCCCGTCACGAGTTGGCAGGACACGCTTACCGTGATAACGCGGTTCAACGAGTGGTGGGACGGAGTCACCGCTGCGCCGCAATTTCGAATTATTTCCAAATACCCCGACGCGACGAAGCGCGGGCTTGCGGGCACATGAACTTTCCAGGTCCGCCGCCTGCTCCGCCTCTTTGACCCCGAGAGCGGGCTAGCCATCGGGGCCAAGCAAGCTGCAGAGCCGATTCACTGAGGATGCGGCGCCGGCCCGGCGCCAGCCCGTGCCCACGCCCGCCCGCTGGCGCTGCTAGTCCGGCCGCGCGGGGGGCGGCGCGGAGGGTGGTGAGGCGCGGGCGGGATGGTGGCGATGCCGGGTGCGGTTTCGGGCCAGACCAGCAGGACGGGGCAGGGGGCGTGGTCGACGACGAAGCGGGAGGCGGGACTCAGGCTCCGGGGTCCCAGGCGGGTACGGTCGCCGTCGCGGGCGAGGATGAGAAGATCGGCGCCTTCGGCGGCGGCGACGACCTCGCGTTCGGTCCGCCCGGATCGTTCCAGCCGGGTGCAGGGCCGCCCGAGGCGCTCGGCGGCGGCCCGCAGGAGTCGCTGTGCGGAGGCGGCGGCCAGCTCCTCGAGGCGGGTGCCGGGGTCGCGCTCAGGGCGGCCGCGGCCGAACAGGCCGGCGTAGGCGCCGTGGGCAGCAGCGGGGACGTCGTCGCCGGTGACGTGCAGCAAGGTGATATTGGCGCGTTCTGGCGCAAGGGTACCTGCGGCGTCGACACAGGCCGGCCAGGTCCCTTCGACGATCCAGGCGACCACGATCACGGGTATCAGCCTCCGATGGCGTGCAGCGAAGCCCACAACGCCAGCACCGCCAGGATCAGGGCGGCAGGCACGGTGAGCAGTCCGAGCCTGGTGAACTCTCCGAGGTCGACGTCGGTGTCGTGCGCGCGCACGATGCGGCGCCACAGCAGGGTGGCCAGCGATCCGGCATAAGTGAGGTTGGGGCCGATATTCACCCCGACCAGAACCGCCAGGACGGCGCCGTGCCCCGCGGCGGCGGCCAGCGGCAGCAGTACCAGCACGGCGGGCAGGTTGTTGATCACGTTGGCCAGGACGGCGGCCAGCGCCGCGGTACCCAGCAGGGAGGTCAGCGAGATGCCGCCGGGCACCAGGTCCCGCAGAGCGCCGCCGAGCCCGTTGTCGACCACCGCGCCAACAACGATCCCCAGGCCCAGCACGAAGGCAAGAAAGGGAACGTTCGCGGCTGTGACGATGGCAGCGGGGGTGGTACGGCGCTGGGCCAGGGCGCGGGCGGCGAGCAGCGCCGCGCCAGCCAGGGCCGCCCACGCGGGGTTCACCCCGGCGGCTGAGGTGACCACGAACCCGGCGAGGGTGCAGGCCACGGTCGCGAGGGCGAACAGCGGTACGTCGGGCCGCTCGGCCGCAGGCGGGGCCTGGGCACCGGCGTCCAGGTCGGTGGCGAAGAACCGCCGGAAGACGGCGTACTCGGTCCCGATGGCGACCAGCCACGGCAGCGCCATCAGCGCGGCGAAGCGGGTGAAGCTCAGCCCGCTCGCCGCGAACGCCAGCAGGTTGGTCAGGTTGGAGACGGGCAGCAGCAGGGAGGCGGTGTTCGACAGGTGGGTGCAGGCGTACACATGCGGCCTGGCCCGTGCCCCCAGCCGGGCGGCGGTGGCGAACACCACCGGTGTGAGCAGCACCACCGCGGCGTCCAGGCCCAGCACGGCCGTGATCACCGAGGCCAGGACGAAGACCGCAAGCAGCAGCCGCCACGGCCGGCCCGCCGCGGTGCGGGTCAGCCACGTCCCGCAGGTGCGGAACAACCCCTCGTCGTCACACAGCTGGGCGAGCACGAGTATCGCGGCCAGGAATCCGATCACCGGCCCAAGCAGCTGCGCCTCGGCGCGGGCGTGATCCAGCGAGGTAGCCCCGGTGCCCAGCAGCACGACGGCGGCGGGGACCGCCACGACAGCCTCCGGCCAGCCCCACGGGCGCACCAGCGCGCAGGCCAGCACGACTACGAGCAGGATGACGGACAGGGCTTCCGCCAGCGACGTGTTCAGGGCCCGCCTTCCATAGCGGTGACGGAGGTGACGGTGGTGACGGTGGTGACGCTTTATCGAACCAGGAGCTTGCGGGTTATCGAACCAGGAGCTTGCGGGCCGCTGGCCGGCGCGGTGCGGCGCTGAAGGCCGTCGGCGACACCAGGGGTGGCGGCAGGCGGTCGTGGCGCGGGCTGGCTGGCGGCCATGAGAGGCTGCCTTCAGCTGGCGGCGCCGGACGCGTGTCAGGCCAGGAGGGTGGGCGTCGCTCGCCCCGGGTGAGGGCAGGGGCGAGCCTGGGGAGATAGCGGAGATAGAAAGCCTGAGGAGATAGGGAAGCGGGCAGGGACAGGAGGACAGCGATGCACGGGATGGGTGACATCAGGGAGTGGCGTGGCCAGGAAGTGGTCGACAGCGGGGGGCGCAAGATCGGGACGCTGGAATCGGTTTATGTGGACACAGGCACCGACGAGCCCGCGTTCGCGACCGTCACAGTCGGCCTGCCGACACGGCACCGGCTTGTCTTCGTGCCGCTGGCCGGAGCCACGGTAGGTCCGGGATACGTCAAGGTCACCTACGCCCGCAGCCAGGTGCGGGGCGCGCCGTCGATCGGCACTGACGGGGAGCTGCCTGCCGGCGACGAAGAGGCGATCTTCAAGCACTATGACCTGACTTACTCACCTGGCGGCGGTGGCGAGCGACGGCTGGCACGTCGCTGACGCCCGAGGGATCGGAGAGCGCGAGATGGCGTTGTTCCTGCTGCTGATCATTGTGGCGGTCGCGTTGGGAATCGTCGGCGTGGTCGTCAAGGGCCTGTTCTACGTTCTCATCATCGGCGTGCTCGTCCTCGTCGCCGACCTGATCCTGCTCGGCGCGCGGCTCAGCCGTAGAAGCAGGCGCCCTGGCCGGTGAGGTCATCGTGCTCGCCCTTGGCCGGCCGGTCCCCGGCCAAGCCGGCAACCCGGGCTGCCCAGGCGATCGGGTCCGCTGCGGCTTCGCGTTCGGCGCAATCCTCCTCAAACGCGTAGGCACTGCCGCCGTGCTGGCAGCCGCTACCGTGCGGTTACGCGTGGAAATGCTGGGGAAGGTGGTGGTATGACTGAGCCGCCCTCTGCGGCAGCTAAGGGGACTTATGGCCCTGTCGCTACCGTCAGTAGAGGTTGCTCTCTAGAGAGAGAGCTTAAATCAAGGGGAACGATGATCACTTTATCCACGCCCCCGTGACCCACCGGGGGCACTGATCCCTGATCCGTGGCTGACCAGGCGCCTGAGAGCGCCGATGAGCGGCGGTACCTCGCCGAGGACCCCGGCAAAGCCGGAGGCCGCCCGCGCTGCCTTCCGGAACCTGTGGCTCTACACCGGCCGCCGCGACCGGGCTTGCCGCGACCATGGCCCAGTTGACCGTAAACGAAGATGGGAAACACGATTATGACTGCCTACGCTGACCTGCCACTGTTCGCGCGCCAGAGAGTCGTGATGCGGGAACAGGCGGACGGAAGCCTGCTGCTGCGCTCCCCGAGCCGTTGCTGGAGTACCCGCTCACTATTGTGCACAGCGTCCGGGCGTGGGCAGCAGCTGGCCCGGACCATCTGATGGTCGCCGAGCGCAGCGCCGACGGATCGTGGCGTACCTGCAGTTACGGTGCGGCCGTCGCCGCAGCCGACGCGATCGGGCAGGGCCTGCTCGAGCGGGGCATGGGTCCCGAACGGCCACTGCTTGTGCTGTCCGGCAACAGCATCGACCATCTGCTTGTGACGCTCGGAGCCATGACGGCGGGAGTGCCCGTGGCCCCGGTCAGTATCGCCTACTCGCTGCAGAGCCGGGATCACGCCCGGATCAAGGCGATCGCCGAGCTGATCAGTCCAGGTGCGGTCTTCGCCGAGGACGCGGAGCTCTTCGAGCTTGCCCTGGACGCGCTTGGCAAGGTGCCGGCAATCGTCAGCTCCGGCAGCCGGCCAGGCGCCGCCCGGCTGGCCGAGTTCACTGCGTGTACGCCGGGCCCGCCTGGTCGCCGATGCCTTCACCGGATTGCGAGGTGACTCGGTCGCGAAGATCCTCTTCACCTCGGGCTCGACTGGCTGGCCGAAAGGCGTGGTGAACACGCACCGGAATCTGGCGTCCAACCAGCAGATGATCCGGCAGGTGTGGCCGATCCTTACCGCCGAGCGACCGGTGATCGTCGACTGGCTGCCGTGGAGCCATACGTTCGGCGGTAACCACAACGTGGGCATGATGATCACCAACGGCGGGACGATCTACATCGACGGCGGGCGCCCCATGCCCGGCCTTTTCGAGCAGTCGGTCGTGAACCTCAGTGACGTCGCACCCACGATCTATTTCAATGTCCCGGCGGGCTACGCCCAACTCGTGCCGGCGCCTTGAGGCAGACCCGGAGTTGGCGCGGCACTTCTTCTCCCGGCTGCGGCTGCTGTTCAACGCCGCGGCCGCCCTGCCGGCCGGCCTGCGTGACCGGCTCGGTGAGCTGACCGCGAAGCTGAGCGACCACGCTATCCCCGTTACCGGCGGATGGGGCACGACCGAGACCTCGCCGGCGGTTTTGATGGCGAACTTCGAGTACACCGACGCCCGGTGTATCGGTACGCCGATGCCCGGTATCGAGGCGAAGCTCACCCCGGTCGAGGACGCCTACGAGGTCAGGGTCAAGGGCCCGAACGTCACCCCAGGCTACTTCGGCCGGCCGGACCTGACCGCCGAGGCGTTCGACGACGAGGGCTTCTACCGTTCCGGCGATGCGGTCACCTTCGCCGACCCCGCGGACCCGGACGCCGGGGTGGTCTTCCGCAGCCGGATCGCGGAGGACTTCAAGCTTGTCACCGGCACCTTCATCCGCGTCGGTGCCGTGCGCAACGCGCTGCTGTCCGCGGCACCGGTGCTGGCCGACGCGGTCATCGCGGGCGAAAATCGCGAGCGGGTGAGCGCACTGGCGTGGCTGAACCCGGTCGAGGCGCGCTCCCTGCTCGGCGGGGATCCCCCAGCTCGCCGGCGAGTTGGTGGCGGACGAGATCCTGCACGACGTGCTCGGGCATTTGCTGGCCGTACACAACGAAATGGTCGGATCAGCATCCCGCATCGAACGGCTCCTCGTGCTCGGGCGCCCGGCCGACCTGGAGGCCGGGGAAATCACCGACAAGGGCTACGTTAACCAGCGGCAGGTGCTGAAGAACCGCGCGGCGCTCATGGAGCTGCTCTACACCGAGCCGCCGCCACCCGGTGTCATCATCGCAAGAAGAAGGACGCCCTGATACGGTTTCGCCCGCCAGCGGCCGGTCAACGGCCACCGCCAGATCGAACGGCCACCGCCAGGTCGGCTGTGCCAACGGCGTCAGCTGACGACCAGCCTGCCACCCGCCACCCGCCGGGCATCAGGGCTGCTGCGCCGCAGTACGGTACGGGCTGTGGCGACTATCGATGACGTGGCAGTGATAGCCCTGGAGCTGCCCGAGGTCACCGAGGATGAACGGCACGGCAACCGGACCTGGAAGGTCGCCCGTAAGGCGTTCGCGTGGGAACGTCCGTTCAGTAAGGCGGATCTGAAGCGGTTCGGCGACGAGGCCCCGCCAGCTGGGCCTATTCTGGCTGTTCGCGTCGAGGATCTCGGCGAGAAGGAGGCAATGCTGGCCGCGCAGCCGGGAACATTCTTTACGATTCCGCACTTCGATGGGTATTCTGCTGTCCTCATTCAGTTGCGGAAAGTATCTAAGAAGGCGCTGCGAGACGCGATTACCGATGGCTGGCTGGCATGCGCGCCGCCGAACCTCGCGGACCAGTACTTGAAACGGCAGCCGGATGTGGGGATCTCCGGCTAGGGCGGCGTATCCGGCCGAGGTTGGCTTTATTAACGAGAAGAAAAAGGGGGGAAGCTCGTGGGGGATCGGGCCAGCCGATGGCAGCCCGGAGGAGCCGGCCGCCCGGCCGGCAAGCCAAGCAGGCTCCGGTCGTTCGACCCGGTCCGCATCGCCGACCTGGAATACCAGGCGTGGGTTGGTTACTACCTGCGTAACTGGCCTCAGGTGCTGGTGGCGTCCGTCCGGCTGGTCAAGGCGGGCTTCGGGATGGACTGGTACCGGACCCTGCACGGTGCCTGGCTGGTGCTGCGCGCCAACCAGTTGTGGGCCCCCTTTCCCGACAACAATCCCGACGGGGCCCGGACCTGCATGCGACGGTTTTACGCACTGGTCAGGCTCAGCTACGGCGAGCCTGCGAGTCCGGTGAAGGCCGCTGCGCTCGAGGTCGACTGGTGGCGCGTGCACCGGGATGTCCAGTACTCGACCGAGCCGCGAGGCACGGGGGATGAGCTGGTCGAGTCGGTGACCCGCCTGTACTGCTACCTCTACGGTGAGCCCGAGGCCGAGGTCAGGCCGGCGGCGGTGCACCGGGCCCGCGCGATGGACCTGTCCGACCAATGGGTCGCAGAAGGTTGCCTGCCCGATAGCCCGCTGCTTCCGCTGGAGCGCGCGGCGCTGGTTCGCGCCTACGCCGCGCTGCTCGCCGCTGTGCACCACTAAGCGGCACCGCGGCGTCACTGGGCCCGGCCGCGTCACCAACATCACAGCGGACGGAACCAGCGTTCACGATCGGGCGCTCACGGCCCGCTGACGGCGCAGCGCTAGCAGCCGAGCCGCAGCTGCTGGATCAGCGGCTCGCACCGGGGCTCGCACCGGGGCTCGCGCTGGACCTCGCGCTGGACTTCGCGCTAGGGCTCGCGCTGGGGCTTGCGCTGGGGGCCGGGCTTGTCGGGCGGGTGACGCTCGGGCTGGGCGTGACGCTGGGGGTCGGGGTCGCCGGGGGGGTGACGCTCGGGCTGGGCGTGACGCTGGGGGTCGGGGTCGCCGGGGGGGTGACGCTCGGGCTGGGCGTGACGCTGGGGGTCGGGGTCGCCGGGGGGGTGACGCTCGGGCTCGGCGTGACGCGTGGGGCCGGGCTCGGGCAGGGTTTCGCAATGGCGGCCGGGCTTGCCGAGGGGTCAGGCGTAGGGCGCGCGGTCAAGCTCGGGCTGGCGGCTCGGCTTACCGAGGGGCTGGCATGAGCCGGTGCCGACGCCGCGCACCTGGCCGCTGCCGGATGGCCGTGACTCCTCTTGCCGTGCGCTGGAGCGGTCACGGCTACTTGGCCGGCGGGCAGCTTCGTGCCCTGACCGTTCAGCCCGCGCCCTCCGGTATCGCCCCCAGGACCGCCCTTCTGAAGGGGCAGCAGGGTCGAGGCATGTGTGATCGCCTGTCGTGACACCGGGGCCAACAGCAAAGTGCCCGCCACCGCCGCGAAACCCGCAATGGCCAGCACGGCGGTAAGGCGCAGCCGCGCCGGCAGTGCAGGCCGGAATTGCTTAATCGCAGGCCCGCGCCAGGATCGCAGCCACGCCGAGACGTGCTGTACGCCATCGCGAGCGCGCCAGGCCACCTTGGAATATCCGGCCGTCATCCAGGCAACAGGCAACGGGTACGGCCTGGTCAGCCGGGCGCGGATCCGCTCCAGGCCATCGTCAGCGGGCTCCGTCCAGTCCGCCGCCACGTGCAGCGCGCGGCGCAAGAACTCGTCATAGTCACGATCGCGCTGGCTCATGCCTCGCACTCCAGCACGGCGCGCAGCGCCGACCTGGCCCGGGCCGTGTGCCGCTTGACGGCACTCTTGCTGATCCCCATCGTCCAGGCGATCTGCGCTTCTGACAGGTCCCCGTAGTACTGCAGCACGAGCGCCTCGCGCTGCCGTGGCGCCAGCGCACCCAGCGCGGCGACCACCGCGGACCGCTCCAGCGGCGCAACCGTGCCCTGCTCCGCGCTCGGCACATCAGGCGGTGGCAGCGGCGCATGCCGGTCAACGACGGCGCTGTGCCGCGGCACGAAACGAGACCGGTTGACCACAGACCTCCGCAGATACGACAGTGCCATCTCGCGGTCGTCGAGCAGGCGCCAGCGGCCGTGCATCGCGACGAATGACTCCTGCACCACTTCCTCCGCGGTCGCCAGATCGCGTATCAGCAGTTCAGCTAGCCGCACCAGCGACCTGTAATGCCCAGCGTACAGCGCGGTGACTGCGTGGTCGGCATCCCGGTCAGCCGAAACCAGGCCCGGCACGACGCCCGCCGTTAGGGTCTCGGGCACCCGAACAGGGCGCCCAGCCACGTCGCCGGATTCAGCGGCTGTCATCGCCGATCCTCGCGGTTGGCCATAGGAACTCCGCCCTAACTCCACAACCCCATCGCCCCCACTCGGCCCCGGTGACCTGCCCGAGATCACGTGCCACGCCTCTTCACCGGAGGCTGCTCCCACCGCCCTCGACGCCGAGACATGACGATCAGACCGAACCGGCCACTCACCCCATGCTGTTCAGAGTGATGCTAAACAGGGCCAGATGTCCAGCCCCAATACGGCAAAGTCGCGCCGCTGACGGCGGCAGCGCCTGCGCTGGTAGCAGTTTCAGCGCAGCGGCAGGGGGCCGTGGTCGAGGCTGGGCAGGACATGCCGTGCGAACAGGTCGCCTTCGGCGGCGTGCGGGTAGCCGGACAGGATGAACGCCTCCATACCGAGGTCTCCGTAGCGGCGCAGCTTGGCGAGCACCTGGCTGGGGTCGCCGACGATGGCCGCGCCGGCTCCGGAGCGCGCGCGGCCGATGCCCGTCCACAGGTTCGGCTCGACATAGCCGTCGTCGCCGGCCATGCCGCGTAGCTCGTTCTGCCGCAAGACGCCCGTCGACGCGGTGTCCAGTGACCGCCGGCGGACGCGTTCTCCGGTGTCGGCGTCAAGGCGGGAGATCAGGCGCTGCGCGGCGGCCCGTGCTTCTTGCTCGGTGGCGCGGACGATGACGTGCGCGCGGTATCCGAACCGCAGCTGGCGGCCGTAGCGGGCGGCGCGCGCCCGCATGTCGGCGACGATCCCCTCGACTGCGGGCATCGTGTCGGGCCACATCAGGTACACGTCCGCCGCCTGGGCGGCCACCTCGCGCGCTGCCTCGGAAAGGCCGCCGAAGTAGAACGGCGGGCAGCGGCCCGAGGCCGGGCGCAGGCGCGGCGGGTCCAGCGCGAGGTCGATGTAGTCGCCGTGGACGTCGACGCGCTTGCCATCCAGCAGATCGCGCAGGACGCGCATTATTTCCAGGGTGCGGCGGTATCTGGGCGCGGACTCCAGCGTCTGCCCGGGCAGCCCGGAGGAGATGATGTTAATCGTGAGGCGGCCGCCGAGCATCTGATCGATGGTTGCGAGCTGGCGCGCGAGCTGCGGCGGCCACATCTCGCCCATCCGCACTGCCACCAGCAGCCGCATGCGCCGCAGCAGCGGGGCGATGCCCGCCGCGAACGCCACCGAGTCGATTCCCATGGCATAGCCCGATGGCAGCAGCAGGCTGTCGTATCCCGCCTCTTCCGCTCCGAGCGCGATGCCGCGGCAGTGCTCCCAGCTGGACTGCAGCGCGCTGTCCGGCACGCCGAGGAATTCGTAGTCGTCATCGCACAGCGCGGCGAACCACGAGACCTCACAGCCCATCCAGCCAGTATCCCCCGTCGTCAGGATCACGCAGCGGCCGCTTCACCGCAACGATCCGCTTCACCGCAACGATCCGCAACGATCCGCCCGGCCAGCGGCGGCAGGTACGCGTCAGCCGCGGTAATCAGCGCGGCGGACCACTCCGGTGACGGCTTCGCCCCGCAGGTAGCGCCGCACGTTCTCGGCGCCCAGCCGGGCGGCGCTCAGCATGGTCCCCGGAACCATGCTGGAATTGTGTGGGGAGCCAATCAAATTGGGCAGCTCGAAGAAGGGATAATCGGTCCGGAACGGGGCATCCCCGGTCGGCTCGTCCCACCAGGTGTCTATTCCTGCGCCGAACCGCGGGTGCGTGCGCAGGTGCTCATACAGCGCGCCCTGGTCGATAACCGCGCCTCTGGCCACATTCACGACAATGGCGGTTGGTTTCATCAGGGCGAGTTCGCGGCTGCCGATCAGCCCGCGGGTGGCCAGGGTCAGCGGCAGCGAGATGACGAGCACATCCGCCACCGCGAGCACCCGGTCCAGGTCTGCCAGAGTGCCTACGAACTCGGCGGGCTCGCCGGTCTGGCCGGTGCGGTTCACCGCGTGGATCCGAGCGCCGAATGCAGTCATCAACCGCGCCGTGGCAGTACCGATCCCGCCTAGGCCAAGGATGGCGCAGATCGCGCCATCCAAAGTCAGGGACGGCGCCCATTTGTCGAACCGGCCAGCAGCCAGGGCCGCATGCCGCTGCGGCAGGCGTTTGGCCAGGCTGAGCGTCATCGCCAGGACGTGCTCCGACATTGCCCCCGCGTAGGCCCCGGCGTTGCTGGCCAGTATCAGCCGGTCCGGCAGCGCCGAGAAATCGATCGCGTCAACGCCGGCCGACAGGAACTGGACTAAACCGAGCCCTGGGGCCTCCCGAGCGCCCCGGCCGGAATCTCTTTGGGAAGCTCCCACGCGAGGAGAGCTTCGGCATTGCGAAGGGTCTGCGCGCGCTGTGCGTCAGCCAGCTCATGAGTGTAGACGACCCTGGCATCACCAGCCAGGACTGCGGAATTGACCCGGGCGTATTCCTCATCTGCTGGGTAGCTCACCGCTACCAGCCGCTCCTGGGCCATGAGCCACCTTTCCGGTCGCATGATGGCGAGCCTGTGCGGAGCCGGGCGCTACCTCTTCAGAGCGCTGGTCCAGGCCGGGAGCCGTTCGGGATCGGCGTCGGCGGCTTCCCGGCCCCGGAATTTGAACCGTCGCCCCGTCGGTGCCAGCTTCCCCGTGCTGCGGAGCCGACCAACGCGATCAGTGCAGGATGGCCGTGATCAGCTCCCTCGCGCGCTCGGCCACCTCCAGCAGGCTACCGACGGGGGCGACCACGGTTGTGATGCGGTCTAGCAGCTGGCTGATCCTGGGCCGGTCCGGCGTGCGGCGGCCCAGTTCGTGGCGGACGCTGCCGATGTCGTCGAGCGCGTCTCCCGCTATCGCGCTGTGCAGGTCGCGGACGCCAGCCTCCAGTTTCCCCAGCAGGTCCTCGAGCCGGGCCAGGTCATCGTCGCCGGCGTTGCCATGATTGAACTGGACGGCGTGGGCCTGGTAACCCGCCGCCACAGGCCCGGCGAAGGAACCGCCGCCGATATACACGCCGGTATTCAGCATTCCTCGTCCATCAGCGTTGTCAGCGCCACGAGCCGGATCCTGAGGTGTGTTGATCATGACACTCCCTGATAACTAGCTTCCCCTACCCGGCCGCTCTTAGCTCCTGGCCAGGCTGAGCCTGGTTATGCTGCTGAGCCGTCGCGCCCGCACCGAAGGCGGCGGGTCCGGTAAACATTCCGCCGCTGATGACCACGCCGCTGTTGATCACAGTGCCGGCGCTGTTCACGTAGCTGGACGTGTCCACTCCCTTAGCTGCCAGGAAATCCAGCACCGTGTCGGTGACCAGCCGCTCAGCGAGCTTCGTGTACTTCTCCGCGTCGAGCTTCTGGATATAGGTCTGCAGGTCACTTGCCGCGCCAATTTCCCGTACGCTCGTCCGGGCGCCGATGTCCCCGTATACATACTCTTCCGACGCGGCAGCCTCCTCCTTATACGAACGCCCTTCGCCGGCCATCGTGACCACCGAGCTGAACAACCGGAAGGGCGCATAGATGAGATCTCGGAATATAGCGGAGCAGGCGTCCAGCAGTACCTTGACAAAGAACTTACCGGCTGAGATCTTCGGTAGTAGATCGACAACGTACCATCGGTGATTGACAGGCGGCAGGACACTGGCGACAAATTCCAGGTAGAACATGCGTCCTTCGACCGCGACATAAATAAAGGCGGAGGCTGCGATGTCGTGGTCGGAGCCATCGATGACTTTCTCCCGGCCGGTCCAGACGGACTGGCCCACGTCGCACACGGTGGCCCGCTGGTAGTACCGCAACCCGGCCTGGGGATTCCGGATCAGCGCCGCAACTGCTTCGGGGCTGGCCTGCGAATAGGGCACCTTCTGGACTGGGTCAATCAGCGGGGAGTCCCAGCGATGCAGGCCCAGCCCGACGATGTGGTCTTCCACGATGAGAGCGTTGATCCGCTCGTTGGGCGGCAGCGTCTCATCTTTCAGCTTGAGCAGGCGGTCCCTGATGACCTGCTGCAGCTCCACCGGATCGATCGGGACATAATCCTGGGATCGTGACGGGCCCCATTGGTGCTGACGGCCGTCGGTCGTGCGCTGCAACTCGATCGCTATCGACCATGCTCGTGTTCTCTTGCCGGTCCCGATGAAAGGGTTCTCGCCGGAGTACAGGATCAGATTGCCGTGCTGAGCCGCCCGCACCCGCGCGATCCGGGATTCGACCTGAGTGCCGCGGGGGGGCCGCGGATGCGCGTCCGGTCCTAGCTCGTCGCACAGTGTCCTGCTCGTGACATACATGTAGGCGACCTGGGTCACGATCATGGCGACAAGAATGGCTATTCCTATCGGCGTGATCAGCCTAAACGAGGCAGGCTGCCCGACCCCGCCAAGGCCCTGATCGGTCGAGCCCAAAGACCCGAGAAGGCTAGCAGAGAAAATTATGGCGGCCAGAGACAAAGCGAAACCGCCGAGGAGGATGAGGCAGCCCACTATCGCGAAGGCCTTAGTCACCAGTGACTTCCGGGCCCAGTTCACGCTTGGCAGAAATCCAGCGAAAAAGGTAACATACAGGATAAGGCCCGTCTGCAGCCGAGCCAGGATCAAGCCTATTATGAGTAAAATCGTGAGTGCAGCGTCACGGATAAGCCGGCTGTTTCGAGCGCGCAGGCAGTGCCGGATGATGGGCCCGAGATCGATCCCGACCGACGGGGCTACCGCCCGATGGGAGGAGACGAGTTCCCTGATGACGGTGCCCGCATAAGTCGGGTTCAGGTAGGCAGCGGCGCTCAGGTACCGCGTCGCGTTCGTCATATGGCCCGGCGGTGACCCGGCAGCGTGCGAGAAGAAACGGCTCGACGTGGTAGTCGCGGTCTGGGCTCCGGGGATCTGCCGGAGCCCAGAATCTCCATTGCCGAGTATTCCTGACGGCGCGCCGCAAGCACCACAGAACGCGTCTCCCGGCTCCAGAGCAGCGTCGCAAGCCCTGCATCTCATTAAAATGATCCCCTCCGCGCAACCCAGCCCGTGCCCGACACTACCTGAAATACGATGGCCGGGACTAGAAAGGTTCACTCTTGGCTCGGAGCCGCAAGAATGACCGATCGACGGGTAAGCCACGTTTTTCGGGTATTGTTACGTCATGTACGTTATGCCCCGTAAGACCCCCTAATGCGGCATCGCTGGGCATCGCGGCCGACCTGGCCCGTCCGCGGGTGCGGCCGAAAGCCCGGAATGTGCGCCGAAGGGCAATAAAATACGACCCAGTGCTGTCCCGGGCCGGAGAGCGCTCATGTCCTGCTGAGAAATACGGAGCTTCCGGATGTTAATCCGCAAAATGGTTAAGGCCGTGCCGGACGTCAGCGGCGGGCCGCGGCGACTCCGCCCAGGGGTGCGCACGGATCCGGCTGACGCGGCCGGCTCCGACGGATGAGCCATGCCAGGGAAGGAGACTCTCGGGCCAGAACGATGTTCTCGCCGTGGACGAAGGCCGTCCTCGTGGCTGCCCCGGTTCTTGCCGCCCTGGCTGCAGTCTTTCTCCTGACGTCCGGGTCTCAGCGGTCCGGCGCGAGCGGGCCCGCGCCGCGCGGCACCGCTGGCCCGCGGCGCGGCACCGCGGCCCCGCCGCGCACACCTGTTCCCGGCCAGAGCCCGTCGAACTTCCCGACGCAGGCGCCGACCCGGCACCAGGATCCATTCTCGGCGGCGGCTGCGTCGTATGTCACCGGGCGCGATGGCGCCGTTCTGGCCTCCGCTTACGATATCGGCACGGGCCAGACCTGGAATCTAGGGCAGGGCCGGGCGCAAGCGGAAGCGAGCATCGTCAAGGTCGACATTCTGGAAACGCTCCTGGCCCGAAGCCGGGAAAGCGGCACCGGACTCCCGGCCGCGGATTCATCGCTGGCGCAGCGGATGATCGAGGATAGCGACAACGACGCTGCCACGAGTCTCTGGTACGCAGTCGGCGGACCCGTTGAAATCGGGTCGTTCAATGCCGCGGCGGGACTCAGGCACACCTCGCCATCCAGTTGCGTGCAATGTCCTGGATTTCCATGGCCGGGATGGGGCCTGACCACGACCACGGCCACCGATCAGATCACTTTGCTCCAGCAGCTCTTCGCGCCAGGCTCGCTGCTGGCACCCGGTCAGCGCGACTATGTACTTCGGCTTATGGAGCACGTGACGCCATCGCAGCGCTGGGGAGTCTCTGGTGGTGTACCGCTCCGGGTCACGGTAGCGCTAAAGAACGGCTGGCTGCCGCTGAACGGCAACGATGCCGATTGGCAGATCAACAGCATCGGATGGATCTCGGGCCGGGGGCGAGATTACCTAATGGCCGTCCTGACGACGGGCAACCCGACGGAGCAGTACGGCATCGACACGATCGACGGGCTGTCGGCCATCGTCTGGAAGGACATGCGGTGACCTGCGCGCCAGCGCAGACCTCATAGGTCGCCTTGCTGATACGTAGTCAGACTATATTCCGCCGCAAGGGGATTCCATAGCCTGAGAAAGGCTTCCTTGTCAGCAGTTGCCTGGCGGTCGGGGCCGGTTGCTGCCTGGAGGTTAGCGTCTGACTGGTTCGTTGCGCATCCGTTAGAGGCTTCATCCTGCGCCCACGCGGCGAAATCATTATCCGCCTCGACCGATACCTGCCACGCGCTCGTGAGCTCCTGGAGCATCTGCACGGGCAGCGCCGAACGCGCAGGCATGTTAGCCAGCTGGCTAAGGAGCTGCTGACGTGATGTGGCGGAATTCCGGAAAGTCTGGATATCCTGGTCCAGATGTGGCCCGCACCCCATGACGTCGTCGTACGCGGTGTTGACCGAATTGCGATCGCCTGCACTCTGGCTGACCAGCGCGGCCAGGCTGTCCGCGGCCTGGTGCTGAAGGGACAGCGATCCCGACGCCGAGTTTGGTGACGGGGAGGACGACGGGTGCGTCGCTGACGGTGAAGATGATCGAGACTGCGACGTAGCGGGCGGGGGGGCCTGGTGGCCGAATGGGTGCAGCGTCAGAATGGCCGCTGCGGCTATTCCGGCTGCCACTATGATGATAAGGCCAATGATCAGCAGCGGGCCGGACCGATGCGGCCGGAGCTGGTCCGGAGCTTCGGTGTCTGATCGAGGTAACGGCTCGTATCCGGCTACTTTCGGGCCAGCGGGTATGGCGCCGATCCCGTCTGGCGGCGGGTGGGCTCGCCCGGTGGGCGGCCGCGGCCGGCGAGAGGTATCAGGGCCAGCCGATGCGGACGCCCTCGTGGTGGCCCGGGAGTCGCGCGTGCCACTGTCCGGGCCCGCCTGAGCGGCGGGCTGGTTGCTCGTCGCCGCGGGATGGCCGCAGTCCGTGCAGAATCCCGCTTCCGGGCGGAGTTCATGGCCGCACTCAGTGCAGTAACGCTGAGGCCCCCCCATGCTGCTCCTATTTATTTACATATACCCCAAGACGGACAAGAAGTCGATCTGTACCGCTACCAGCCTATAACAGCCGTCGCGCAGGCGCCGCTTCGATACGTCCTATACGATATCTGATTTACCGCCATTCGTCGGGGATCTAATGATCGGGGCCGTTAATCGGGCCGGTCACGCCATGCGGTGAGGGGGCTGGCGTGGCTGGGTCGTGGCCGGACGGGCGCAGCAGCTGGATGAGGCCGTCGAGGGTGAACCTCAGCAGCGGTGCAGCGCTACGCGGTCAGGGAAGCGTTCCCACGTATTCGCACTGGATGATCGTCGGCGTGATCAGGTTGCCCGCGGACACCTCGTTGCCTGCGCTGTCATTCATGTTGATGTTGTCGCCCGTGCCGCCGTTCACGGTGGTTCCGCCGCCGCCTGCCGTGCCCGCGAACGCCTCGCATACGGAAAAGAACACCTCGCCGTAGTCGGCCATGGCGCTCTGCTGGCCGCCGACAGTTGGCGCCTCGACGACCCATTCGGCGGAGTTCCCCGCCAGTGACGTGCCAGCGGGCGCGGTAAAGCTCAGCGAGGTGGTGGCACCGGTGGTGCGGTTGGTGAAGTAGGCGCTCGCGTCAGTGGCGCCCCCGCCTGATGTGCACAGCAGGGCGGTCACCATGTCTCCCGGGCTGAGACTGAAGTTGGTGATCGCCACCTCAGCCTCGGGGTACCACTCCCACCATGGGTAGATGTTGCGGATGATCGAGTTACCGCTGCGGTACACCTCGCACTCGATGCCGATCTGGCACACGTCGCCGGAACCGTCACCGTCGATCCCGATCCAGTTCGCGCAGTAATACCACTGGTTCTCGGTGGGGGCATCCACATCGGGGATGACCCAGTCGGCCTCGATCCAGCTGAACGGCGCGCTGGTGGGAGCGGATACGACGCCTCCCGACCAGTTGGTCGAGGTCTCAGTGGCGTCCTCCGGGCGCCTCTTGCGTGGCCCGTGAAACACCTCGGCATTGTGCCGGAGAGTCGGCGGAATGTAATTCAGCTTGCCCTTGAGACGTTTCAGCACGTGGTCATAGCGGGCCGCCAGACGTGCATCATCGGGTCGCGGGGGAAGCCGGCCTTCTGGAGATCGGCATTGTCAGCAGTGAGCGGATCGAATCCGGCCGGCGGCTGGTATGTGGTGACTTTTATGCCTCCCGGCATTGTCAGGTCCATCGGAAAGCTCCCATGCTCGGTTGGAGGTGGCGAGATCGGGGTGCTGCCCGGTCGCATCAGGCTCCGACTCGCCGGCTGTCTCGCCTATTCAGAGACCGCAGCGAAGTGCCAGATACATCACCGAACTCCGCACATGAAACCGCGGCGAGGGTGGCCTAGGAAGGATATGTCCGCGATCACGGCCCCGCGGGGGCCCAGGCCAGCCGGCACGCGTGGCTCAGCCTGCCAAGCCGTCCAGGCGGGCGAGAATCTGGAGCATCATCTCATCGGCTCCGCCGCCGATGGACAGCAGCCGGCTGTCTCTGAAGAAGCGCGACACCCAGGCTTCCTCCATGTATCCGAACCCGCCGTGGAACTGCAGGCAGGTGTCGGCGATTTCGCGCTGCAGGCGGCCGGCCTTCAGTTTGGCGATCGTCGCGAACCGGGTCGTGTCCTCGCCGCGCAGGTACGCCTCGGCGCACGCGTAGTTGTAATGGCGCAGCATGTCCAGCTCGGCGGCCAGCTCCGCCAGCCGAAACTGCACATACTGGCGGGACAGCAGCGGCTGCCCGAAGGTGTGCCGGTCACGTAGGTAGTCAGCGGTCCGGCGGAGCGCGGCATCCATGGCGCCGACTGCGATATAGGCCGCGATCATCCGCTCGTTCTGGAACTGCTTCATCTGCTGCTGGAAACCGCGTCCGGGCCGGCCGATCGTGTGCGACACCGGCACCCTCGCGTCGGTGAAGGACAACTCCGCGGTGTCGGAGCATTTGTTGCCTAGCTTGCGTAGCTTGCGGCTGACCGAGAAACCGGGGGCGGAAGTCGGGAAGAGGATCTGCGACATCCCCTGATGGCCGCCCTCAGCAGACGTCCGGGCCAGCAGGCAGAGCCAGTCCGCCTGGGTGCCATTGGTGATGTAGAGCTTCGACCCGTTGATGACCCACTCGTCGCCGTCGCGCACGGCCCGGGTCGTGATGCGGGCCACGTCGGAGCCGGCATCGGGCTCGGTGACAGCGATGGCGGCCACCATCTCGCCGCGCAGTGCCGGGGCAAGATAGCGCTGCTTCAGCTCGTGGCTGCCGTGCCTGTGCAGGGACGGGGTGGCCATGTCGTTCTGCACCGCGATGGCCATCGCGACCCCGGCGCAGCCCATCCGCCCGAGTTCCTCGCCGAGGATGACCGTGTACGAGTGGTCTGCGCCCTGGCCGCCGTAGGCCGGGTCATATTCAAGCCCGAGCAGCCCGGCCGTCCCGAGCGCCTTGAACAGCTGATGGGCGGGGAAGGTCCCGGCATCCTCCCACCCCTGCCCGTGCGGCACGATCTCCCGCTCCAGCACGCCCCGCGCCGACTGCCGGAACGCCTCGTGGTCTGAGCTGAAGAGCATTCTGCTCCCGTATATATGTATGAAAATAATCAATGACGTTAGGCAGCGTAAGCTGGCGGCGCGAGAGCCGCAAGGCGAGGCCGCTGCGCGGGGAGGCCGCTGCGCGGGGAGGCCGCTGCGCGGGGAGGCGCTGCGCGGGCAGGCCGCTGGCGGGCCGCCGGGCAGGCCGCTGCGCGGGGAGGCCGCTGCGCGGGCAGGCCGCTGCGCGTGACAGTTTTACCCGACTGGCCGGTCCTATCGGAGCCAGACGCTACGGGGAATGAGGATCGCCGGTAGGCTCTCCGCGTGGTTGCGATCGACTTCGAGGAACGAGACCTTGAGGCGAGAGTGCCTGACCTGGCCGCCAAGGGGACTTGGACCCGAGTGCGGCTGCGCTGGCGGCGGGATCCGCTGACCGGGGCGAGCGCGCGGATCCTCACCGGGGTAAAGCTGCGGCCTCCGAGGCGGCCGGACCTGACCGAGCTAACGGCAAAGCCCGCCTTCTGCCCGTTCGACATCGAGCACCTCGAGACGGCTACTTTCCCGTTTCCTCCCGAGCTCACGGCGGAAGGCCGCATCCGCCTCGGCAAGGCAGTGGTGGTGCCCAACATAATGGCGTACGCGACCCACAGCGCGGTCGGCATCTATGACCCCGGGCGGCATTTCCTCGACCTGAAGGACCTGACACCGGCCCTGGTTGGCGACGCCATCGCCGCGATGGTCCGCCATGCTCAGGCCGTGCGGCGCCTGGACCCGCAGGCCCAGTGGAGTTCGATCAATGGCAACTACCTTCCGCCCTCGGGCGCCTCGCTGGTTCATCCCCACATCCAGTCCGCTCACGATGCTTACGGCCTGACTGGCCAGCGCTATCTGGTAGAGCAGTCGAGAGCATGGCAGGACAGGCACGGATCGTATTGGGCCACCCTGGTCGAACAGGAGGCCGGCGGTCCTCGATGGGTGGGACATATCGGCCGCGTCGCATGGCTGACCCCCTTTGCACCAAGCGGGTTCCACGAGGTGTGGGGTGTGGTGAGCGGAGCGGCTGATGTGACGGACCTGACCGACGACGACAGCCAGGCACTGGGGGAGGGGCTCTCCCAGATCCTCGCCGCCTACGGGGCATGGAACCTGGCCTCGTTCAATTTCGGCGTGATCGGGGGCGGTCCGCGGGCCCGCGAGCACGGACACCAAGTTCTGCTCAAGGTGCTCAGCAGGTCGAATCCGGAGCCGATGTACCGCAGCGATGCCACCTATTTCGAGCGGCTATATGGAGAGGCGCTGATCGACCTGAGCCCGGAGGAAGTGGCGGGCGGTGTTCGGGCCAGATTCTGATCTGCACGTTGGCTCCGCACCCGGATGCGGGGTTCGTGATCAGGGCTCAGGCCAGCGGCGTCAAGAACCGAGCCGGTGGTCCAGCCAGGTGAGCAGGTCATCGATGACCTCGTCGCGGTTGGTCTCGTTGAAGATCTCGTGGCGTGCTTCCGGGTAGATCTTCAGGGTGACGTCGGTGAGCCCGGCAGACGTGTAGCGGTCCACGAGCGGATGGACAAGTGCGAGCTGTCCGCCGACGGGATCCAGCTCGCCGACCGCGATGTAGATCGGCAAGTCTGAGCGCATTCCTGCTACTCGGTCGGGGTCCGCCAGCTGGCGGGCGGCGACGAACAGTTCCTTAGCCGCGGCCGTGTCGATCCCGAATCCGCATCGCGGGTCGCTGACGTACTTGTCCACCTCGGCCTCGTCACGGCTGAGCCAGTCGAAGTCGGTTCGCGCGGGCTGGAAGGGGGCGTTGAACATCGCGAGATCGATGGGCTCGTCGAGGTCCAGCGCTGGCTCAAGGAGGTCGAGGACCGCGGTCCCGGTAAGCACGGCGGCACTCACGTCCTGGCTATGGTCGAGGAGATACTGCTGGACTGCGAAGGATCCCATGCTGTGGCCCAGCAGGACCACCGGGACCGCTGGGTAATCCTGCCGGGCCCTGGTCATGAGCCGCTCGATGTCGTGGATGAGCTCGGTCCACCCCTGCGCGCCGATCTCGCCGAGCTCGTCCGCGGACCTTGCGGTCGCCCCGTGCCCGCGCTGGTCCTGGGCGTAGACCACCATTCCTCGCGCGTTCAGCGCCCGGGCCAGCCGGCGTACCGGAGGGCGTGCTCTCCCATGCCGTGGGTGATCTGGACGATGGCACGCGGAGCGCCGTCGGGATCCCAGCGATATGCCGTCACGGTCAGATCGGCACTCGGGAAGTCGACGCGGCCTGGTTCGGGTGAAGCGCTCACCGTGCTCTCCTTCACTGCGTGCGGCCATCCGCTGCCGGATTATGGCTGTATGGCCGGCAACGTCCTGCTGGACGCTGTGCCCGCCATTATCGGCCCGCATGGCCCATGCCCGCAGCCCGACGTTCCGGAGAATGACACCTCGCCCAGCTCCGGTATCGCCCGCCGCCGCTGACCGCGGCGAGCAACTGGGCGGCGCGGCCAGCTTGCGCAGTCCGTCGTGTAGCGGCTCAGGGCTGAGTCCGGCTACCGCGCACAGCTGATCCTCAGTCAGCGGCCGGCAGGCCACGGCCAGGGCCTTGGCCGTGATCAGGCACTGAGCGCGGCAGATGGCTCACGATCCGGGTTCGGCCTGTGCTGCGGCGGCCTGTGCTGCGGCGGCCTGTGCTGCGGCGGCCTGTGCCGCGGCGGCGAGCGCCTCGCCGCGGCGCTTGGCCCGTCGGCCGTAGACGATCATCCAGCGGACCAGGACGACGGCGACGGCATACGGCATCACCTTGGAGACGGTCAACGCGGTCGCCGTCGTGGTCGTCTCGACGAGGATGACCCTCGCCGCCGCTTCGGCCAGGTAGGCGACCCCCCAGACGGCCGTGAAGACGCGGAAGACACGGCGGAAGCCCGGGTAACGCCATCGGGCGGCGAAGTCGCGTCCCTTCGGGGTCTCAGCGCCAATGAATTCGAGAGCGAAACGGAATATCAATGGCCGGCTCGCGCGCAGCGAGCCGAGGCAGACCAGGCCGAATACCGCGGTCGGCACCGATCCCTCGAGCAGTAGCAGCCGGGCGTCGCCGGTCGTCAGGCCGAGGACGGCACCGACTGCGATGCCGGCCAGCACGAGGCCGCCGATGGCATCCACGCGCCGGTCACGCACCAGGCGGAGAGCCACGCCGAAGGCCGGGAACGCCCCGCTGAGGACGAGCGCCGACACCGTGCTCTGCCCGGCCGAGCGCAGCAGTGAGTAGGTGACCAGCGGGCCGGCGATGTCGAATACAGCGATCATCGCCAGTGACTGCAGGCGGTTACGGCCGCGAGCGGCAGGGGCGCCGCGCAACGCGACAGCCGGGCCCTGTTGTGGATCGCTTTTCATCATGCTCCCGACGCTAGAGACGCATCCGCGCCCCGCCCAGTGCGCCGCATCCTGAGCTCGGCGTGACATATGTCATGGCCCAGCCAGCGACCGCGTCGTTTGAACCGGCAGGTGACTGCGGGCATGCCCGGACGCCCAGCGGCAGCGGTCTGGCGCAGCTGCCGGGCGCGTCCAGCCTCCGGATCTCATCTGTTGCCGCCGGATCTGGCCCGTTACTGACCGGGCCCGGAATCGGGATCCCTGTGCCCCGTACGCAAGCCGCTGACCGTGCGCCTCATCGCCACGGCTCGATGATCGGCTTGATGGTCCCCTCCCGGGTCACCGACCGCAGCGCCTGCTCGGCCTCCGCGAGCGGGAAACGGTCCGTGACCAGCGCATCGAGGTCGACCGCGCCCGAGGCCGCGAGCGCGATCGCGGTCGGCCAGGTGTTCGCGTACCTAAAGGTCCCGGTCACAGTGATCTCCCGCTGCTGCAGGAACGCGAAAGGAAGGACCAATTCGTCCGGGCCCATCCCGACCAGTACCGCCCGCCCGGCCGGGCGCAGCGCCCGGATGCCCGCGGTGATCGCCGAGGACGCGCCTGAGCAGTCGATGAAGGCATCGAAGTCCTTGCAGGCGGCGGGCACGTCCGCAGCGGGCAGCGCGGCGGAGGCTCCGTTGCGCTGTGCGGCGGCGAGGCGGTGCGGGGCAATGTCGCTGACCACGATCGTCGCCGCGCCGCTAGCACGGGCAACTTGCGCGGCAACCAGGCCAATGGGACCGGCCCCGGCAATGAGGACTGAGCCGCCCACGGTGAGGCCGGCCTTGCCGTTGGCCCATATCCCGACCGACAGCGGTTCGAGCAGGGCGGCAGCATCGTCGCTGACCCGCTCCGGCAGATCGAAGGCCAGGTCATCGCGGATCAGCACGTACTCGCCAAGCGCGCCGTCTACCGGCGGGGTGGCGAGGAACTGCATGGCGGGGCAGAGGTTGTACCGGCCAGCGGTGCACTGGGCGCAGCGTCGGCAAGCGGCTCCTGGCTCGATCGCCACCCGGCTGCCTATCCGGCCGGGGTCAACGCCTGGTCCGGCCGCGACGATGCGGCCGGAGACCTCGTGCCCGAGCACGAGCGGATCGCGAACCACGAAGTCGCCGATCCGCCCGTGCTCGAAGTAATGCACGTCCGAGCCGCATACACCCACGCTGCGGACAGCGACTAGCACGTGCCCGGGAGTCGGCTGGGGTACCCGCCGCTGCTGCAACTCCAGTTCGCCGGGGCGGCTCAGCACGCAGACGCGCATGGTTCCTGGAACCTTGGACTGTCCGGCCACGGTCATGTCTCCTCCGGGGCGCCGCGGTGGCAGGGCGCCGCGGTGGCGCTTAGGGGAGTGTAGCCAGCGTGGGGGCTGCCGCAGTTCGAGCTGATCCTGGCCGACTCCCAGCCCGATACGGGCAGGGTCCGGGCGAGGATCTTTACCGCCGAGGAGGACGAGGAGGAACTGCCCTTCGCGGGCCATCCCGTCATCGGAGCGGATCGTGATCCCGTCGCGCGCGAGGGCCGCAGCTGGGACAACGCGGGAGCGGTCGAGGATGTCGCCACCGGAAACGCGGCGAGCCCCGTTGCTGCCCTCCTCGTGGCGCACGAGCTTGCGCGCTTCAGCCGAAAGGCCACGGCAATGGGCAAGGTAATCGTCGCCGCGGCGATGTCTTTGGACGGCTTCATAGCCGACACGTCCAGCGGGTGGCGGGCGCCCGGCGATCGGCGACGCGGTGTTCCTGGTGACCCACCAGGTACCAGCCGACTGGCCGCATTCCCAAGCGCCGTTCACCTTCGTCACCTGCGGCCTGCACGCCGCGATGGGGCAGGCACAGGCCTTCGCAGGAAACAGGGACGCCGCCCTGACTGCCGGTAACCTCGCCGGGCAGGCGATCGCGGCCGGACTGGTCGACGAGGTGTCTGTCAGCCTGGTGCCTGTCGTGTTCGGCTCGGGCGTCCGGTTCTTCGGTGACTACGGAGCGCCCCCGCTGCTGCTGGACAACCCTCAGGTCGTCCAGGGGGACCGGGTGACCCACCTGCACTACCGCGTGCGGAGGCCCTGACTCCGGCAGTCGTCCGGCGTCGGGTGCCAGTTGGATCACCGCCTAGGGTCGTTCTATGGGGTCAGCCTCCTTCGTGTTCGCAGCGGCCATGTTCGAAGCGGCCCCGTTTGCGGCGGCCTTGTTGGCGGAGGCGCTGTCGTGACGGCCGTCGGGTCCCCGGGCGGGCGGCTGGTCGAGGCGCTGAGCCGGGGACTGCCCGGCGACCGCGTCGTGACCGATCCCGACGTGCTCGCCACCATGTCTCACGACGACGCCGAGTGGGCACCGGCCGGGCGAGCTGCCGCCGGAGTGCGGGCCCGGTCGGAAGCCGATGTGCAGCACGTCGTGCGCACGTGCGCCGAGCAAGGCGCCGCCATCGTGCCGCGCGGCGCAGGCACCGGCTTGTCCGGCGGCGCGAACGCTCTCGACGGCTGTGTCGTCCTTGACCTGTCAGGGATGGACCAGGTCCTCGAAATCGATCCCGACGACCTGCTCTGCGTCGTTCAGCCGGGCGCGATCAACAACGACGTGAAGGCCGCCGTCGCCGAGTACGGCCTGTGGTATCCGCCAGACCCAGCCAGCGCCCAGTGGTCGACGATCGGTGGCAACGTCGCGACCAACGCGGGCGGCCTTTGCTGCCTGAAGTACGGCGTCACCCGCGACTACGTCCTTGGCCTGCGGGCGGTCGTCGGCGGGCCGGTGGCCTACGGCGACGCCGTGCGACTTGGGCGGCGTACCGCCAAGGGCGTCGCCGGGCTCGACCTGGTCGGGCTGTTCGTCGGATCGGAAGGCACGCTCGGCGTCGTGACCGAGGTAACCCTGCGATTGCGTCCCGCGCCGAGCGGCACGCCGCGGACCATCGTGGCTGCTTTCGCCGACCTGGTCACGTCCGGTCGGGCCGTGTCGCAGATCACCCAGCGCGGGCTGATCCCGTCGACCCTCGAACTGCTCGACCGCGCGTGCCTCGAGGCTGTCGAGGAGTGGAAGCACATGGGCGTGGAAGCCGACGCGGCCGCGCTGCTGCTAGCCCGCGTTGACACGGCAGGGGATTCGGGCGCGGCCGAATCGGACGCAATCGCGGTGACCATGACCGATGCCGGTGCGATGTGGGTCGTGCAGTCGACCGACGACACGGAGGCTGAAGCGCTGTTCGAGGCCAGGAGGCTGGCTTACCCGGCCCTTGAGCGGCTCGGCCCGGTGCTCACCGAGGACATCTGCGTACCACGGTCCAAGGTCCCCGCGATGCTGGCCGAGGTTGAGGTGATCGGGGCCCGGCATGGCGTGCAGATCGCCACGATCGCTCACGCCGGTGACGGGAACCTGCACCCGCTGCTCGTCGCGCCGCCAGGCGACGAGGCTGCACGCACTGCGGCCCAGGCAGCGTTCGAGCAGCTGCTCGACTCGGCGATCGCCCTCGGCGGCACTGTGACCGGCGAGCACGGCGTCGGAATCCTGAAACGGGACGGCATGCGCCGGGAACTCGATCCGGGGTCTCTTGCGTTGCAGGACGCGGTGCGCCGCGCGCTAGACCCACGCGCGCTATTCAACCCGGGCAAGTGCTGAGCCCGGACACGACGCCAGGCAGCTCACGGCGCGTGCGCTGGCTAAGTCCGTACCCTGCCCGAAGTAAGCATCCAACAGCGCTCAGCGTGTCGCCGCCCAGACGTTGGCCCAGGCGTCCAGCGGGCCGATTGCCGTACTCAGTGAGCGCCCGATTTCGCTGAGCGTGTACCTGTCGTCCCCGTAACGGTCGACGAGCCCTGCGGCGGATAGTTCCCTGAGCCGCTGGTATAGCACGCTGCTGGACATGCCATCGCAGCGCTGCCGCAGGTCGCGCGCACCGACCGGTCCGTCGCGCAGCTCCCAGAGCACTCGCAGCGCCCAGCGGCGCCCGAGCAGGTCCAGCGCGGCCATCAGCGGTCGGCCGCTTACCGAGCCGCGCACCGGACGGCCTGGCCGCGGTGCTTCACCCATCATCTGCCCCTTGCATCTGCCCCTTGCAGTTTCTGAATCCGAAACGATACTCTAATCGGAGGTTGTTTCTAAATCAGAAACAGGAGATCCCGATGGACCGCATCAGCCCGCTCCAGCCACCCTACGATCCCGATGTGGAAGAGCTTCTGCAGCAGATGATGCCGGCGGGCGCGGCCCCCATCGCGCTGTTCCGGACGTTCGCGAGGAACTTTGCGATGACCGAGGCGATGCATCCCTGGGGGGCCTACGAACTCGGCCGTCACTTCACGCTGACACTTCGCGACCGCGAAATCGTCATCGACCGGACCTGCGCTCGAGCCAGCTGCGAATACGAGTGGGGTATCCACGTGTCGTACTTCGCCGCGCGGGCCGGCTTCACCGATGCGCAGGTCGTCTCCCTGACCTGCGGACGGCCCGCCGACGACTGCTGGCAGACCGCGCGTGACCGGCTGCTCATCGGCACCGTCGACGTGCTGGACGACACCGGCGACGTTCCCGACGAGCTCTGGGCAGAGCTGTCCCGCACGTTCGACGAGCCGCAACTAATCGATCTGCTCCTGCTCACCGGGTGGTACCACGCCATCAGCTACGTCGCTCGCGCCACCCGCCTTGCGCCCGAGCCAGGCGCCCCGACATTCGCCTCGATCATCCCGGCTTGATCCGGAGCCGCCGTTTTATCAGGACCAGGAGCTAGTCCCAAGGCCGGGTTTACGGGCCGGGCGTGGCGGTCAAGCACTGGCCTTGTGTGTCGCGGATTGAGTCGTCGTCTCGGGGCCGCTGGCTGTGCTGGTCAGGGCGGTGACCGGGGGTGCGGCGACCGCTGGCTGTAACGCAGGTGCCTGTCCCCGCGTCGGGCGGTTGGGCGCTCGGACAGCTCTCAGCTGCCGGCCCGGTTCAGCCCGGCCCGGTTCAGCCGGCCCGGTTCGGCCGGTTCGTGCCGGGCCGGTTCGTGCAGGGCCGGTTCGTGCAGGGCCGGTTCGTGCTGGCCTGGTTCGCGGCGCCCGGCTGGTGTCGGCTCGTGCCGGCCCGGCTGGCGGCTGCCCTGCTGGTGCCGGCCCGGTTCGCTGTGATCCGGCTGGTGCCGGCCCGGCGGTCTTGCCTTTGCCTTGTCCGGGACGACTCCGCTGCGGCGGTGCCGGGGAGAACCCGAAATGTCGGTGCCGGCCGCTAGTATCGAACACAACATCGAAGCGAGGCAGTCCGGAGGGAGGCCGACCCGATGTGCTTACCCGGCCAGCCGCCCGCAGGCGCCCGCTGCCGCCCGCGGTGCCGGGGACTGCTGCTGAGGCGGCTGCGATGGCGCAGGCCGGGCTGGCGGCGCTGGCCGCGGTGGACGCCGCCGGGCTGACCGCCGCCGAGCAGGCCGGCTGCCTGCGGGCGCTGGAGCGCGCGGAGTCGATGCACGCCGCGGCGCGGGCGCGGCTGCTGCGGGCGTTCCACGCGGGCGGCGGTTACCAAGACGACGGGCAGGGCTCGGCGAGGACGTGGCTGGCGTGGCAGACCCGGATCACCCGCGGCGCGGCGACCGGGGCGATGGGCTGGATGCGGCGGCTGGCCGCGCATCCCGCGGTCGGCGCGGCGCTGGCCGCGGGCCAGCTCTCGTGTTCGTGGGCCCGGCTGCTGTGCGGGTGGACCGACCAGCTGCCGGCGGGCTGCCGCGCGGACGCGGACGCGATCTTGCTCGGCGCGGCGGCGGACGGCGCGGAGCTCGCCGGTCTGGCTCAGCTGGCCGAGGAGATCCGCCGCCGCACCGCCGGCCCCGACACCGGCGGGGACGGCGGGTTCACCGACCGCGGCGTGACCCTGGATGTGACGTTCGGGCAGGCCGGCAAGCTGAACGGTGACCTGACGCCGCAGGCCACCGCGGCGCTGTCGGCGGTGCTGGAGGCGCTGGGCAAGAAAGCCGGGCCCGAGGACACCCGGACCATGCGGCAGCGCCGCCACGACGCACTCGAGGAGGCCTGCCGGCGGCTGATCGCGGCCGGGTGCGTCCCGGCCCGGGCCGGGCAGCCCACCCAGATCCAGCTGCACCTCACCTTGGATCAGCTCCGCGGCCTGGACGGCGGCGGCGGCGAGGCGGCCTGGGCCGCGGCGTGGCCGCCGGCCGGGCCGGGCGCGGACTGCGACGCCGCTATCGTGCCGGTCGTCACCGGCCACATCGACCAGCAGGTCCTGGACCAGCTCGCCGCCGCGCTGCTCCGCGCCGGGCGGGGCGCCGCGGATGGCAGCGCCGCCGGGAATAACGCCACCGGGAATAACGCCGCGGGGACTGCCATGCCGGGACTGGCGCTGCCGGGACTGGCAGCGCTGCCGGGGGTGGCGCGGCCGCCGGCCGGCGGCTGCGGGCCGAGCGGGCCGCCCGGCGGCTCATCCTGGCCCGCGCCGCCGACCTGCTGTCGGGGCCCGGCGGGCTGGCCGCCTACCTGCGGACCGGGCTGCCCGGCGACCTGATCGCCTCGGTCAGCCTGCCGCTGGACATCGGCGCCGCCACCGACACCATCCCGGTGCACCTGCGCCGCGCGGTCACCATCCGGGACCGGCACTGCCGCTTCCCCGGCTGCGACCAGCCCGCGGCGGCCTGCCAGCCGCACCACCTCATCCCGCGGTCCAAAGGCGGCCCGGCCTGCCTCACTAACCTCCTGAACCTGTGCACCTTCCACCATTTGATCGCGGTGCACCGGTGGGGCTGGGCCATCGCCTTGCACCCCGACGGCACCGTCACCGCCACCAGCCCCGACGGCCGACGCACCCTGCACAGCCACGGACCCCCCGCCACCGCCGCCTGACCGGGGCGGCCCCGCACCGGCCACGGCTCAACCGGCCACGGCTCAACCGACCACGGTTCAGAGGCGGCGACGACCGCCGGGGATGGTGCCCCCCGGCAGCCGGGTGGCGCCATCCCAGGTGGTATCGCCTGCCACGCCCGGCTCCGGATCGCCAGGCAGCTAGCCTCGCGCACCCCAGCGGCCCAGGCCACCAGCCGGATCCCGCCATGCCCCAGCGCCCGGGCCTCAGCGCCCATCAGCAGCAGGTTCAGCTCGGGTGCGCTGGAGCATGTCCTCAAGGGCCCGGGCATCGGCGCTTTCGGCACCCGCACGCCCGCAGGTGAAAGCTGCGCTGGCACATGCCCTCTCGAGCAGGCGCTGTGTCACATCGACGGGAATCCGCCGGAGGCCGGCCGGGCCGGTGTCGGACGGAATTGCGCCGACTAGCCCGTCCAATAGCGCGGCCGCAAAGGCATCCCCGGCACCGACTGTGTCCACAAGATCGGTGCTGACCGCAGGGACGTTTATCGCGAAACCTCCGGAGGATAGCGCGTAAGCGCCGCTGGCTCCTAGCGTTACGACGATAAGCCCGGCAGTCATCTGCTGCCACGCGGCGGCGATCTCCCGCCAGTCCCGGCCGGGGTAGAGCAACGCGATGTCGTCCTCACTGGCTTTGACGACGTGCGCAAACTCAAGCTGACGTTCCACCCGGACGCGCTCCGCGGCAGTGGTGAAATCGAATCCGGTGCGCACATTCGGATCAAAGAAGATCAGCGCTTTGTCTTGTTGCCGGGCTCGCTGCATGAGCCCTTCCAGCACCGCTGCGCCAGGCAGCAGCCTTAGCGCGAGACCGCCGACATACAGGGCACGGGTATCAGGTGGCAATACCCAGGGAACCTCGGGCTCCGCCCATTGCCAGTCGGCGGTCCCGTTGGCATAGAAAGTATATGTAGCCTTACCGTAGGCATCGAGAGCCGCGACCCCGAGCGTAGTTGCCTCCGAAGCCGGAACGACCATCGAAAGGTCCACGCCGGCGTTTTCCAGATCTTGCCGGAGCTGCTGACCGAATGTGTCGGCGCTGATGCGGCCCAGGAAGCTGGTCCGCCGGCCCAGCCGGGCGAGGCCGACGGCGACGTTGAACGGCGCGCCTCCCGGCCGGGCGTCGAAGTAGTGCTGTCCGCTGGCCACCGGGAGCATGTCGATAAGCGCCTCGCCGGCGACCAGGATCATGGCGCGATCCCCGTGCAGCGCCTAGGGATGAGCTTGGTACGCGGGCAGACACGTCGGTGCAGGGCCGGCCTTCCATGCCCGCGGCTGCGGATGGCACGCAAGAAGATCATCGTGATGCGGCTGTTGCTCGGGCGTACGGTTCAACGTCTTCAACCGCTCCGCGCCGCGCCGGCCCGGGGCCATCAGCTGCTTGCTTTACCATCGTTTCGAAACCTTACCCACGCGGACATCGTTGTCCAACTCGGCTCCAAAGGCGCAGCCCGCTCAGACGATCGGCCTGCACAGGACCTCCTCGATGCCGCCCGGCCAGGTAGCTCCGCCATCCCGGCGGAACTCTAGACCGCGAAGGTGGCAGCAAGAATGCGAGCGGCAGTTATCACAGAGCCCCACGAGGTTGACGTCGTGACCGTCGACGATCCGGCGCCGGGTCCTCGTGAGGTGGTCGTGGAGGTTGCCGCCTGCGGCATCTGCGGTACGGACCTGCACATCCTGGACGGCGAGTTCGCGCCGTCTCTGCCGATCATTCCCGGGCATGAGTTTGCCGGGGTCATCGTCGCGAGGGGCACTGACGTCGGCGAGATCGCAGTTGGCCAGCGCGTGGCGGTCGATCCGTCGCTGTACTGCAACGAGTGTCACTACTGCCGAATCGGGCGCAACAACCTGTGTGAACGGTGGAACGCGATCGGGGTGAGCGTGCCAGGAGGAGCCGCGCAGTTTGCCGTGGCACCGGTCGGCAACTGCGTGTGCCTGCCGGATCACCTGCGCCTGGAAGACGCCGCGCTGATTGAGCCGCTGTCCTGCGCGGTGCGCGGTTACGACGTCCTTACCTCGCAGCTCGGCTCGCATGTGCTCATCTACGGATCGGGGACGATGGGCCTGATGATGCTAGAGCTGGCGAAGCGCATCGGCGCGGCGTCGGTCGACGTCATAGATATCAACCAGCGGCGGCTTTCCACGGCGGCGGAGCTCGGCTGCTCGTCGACGGCCACCTCGGCAGACGAGCTTGATCGTCCGCGTGGGTGGGAGCTGGTGGTCGACGCCACAGGTGTCGGCGCGGCAATTCAGGACGGGCTTTCCCGGGTGGGGCCGGGTGGCACCTTCCTGCAGTTCGGTGTTTCCTCGGTCGCAACGAGGGTCACCATCGAACCGTATCGGATCTATAACAAGGAAATCACCATTACTGGCTCCATGGCAGTCCTGCATAGCTACGAGCGAGCGGCAGAACTGTTCGCCGCTGGCCTACTTGATCCCGACGTCCTGATCAGCGACCGGCTACCGCTGGCCGACTACGCTGAGGCACTCGCCCGCTTCAAGCGTGGTGACGGACGTAAGATCCAGGTTCTGCCGTAGCCTAATGTGCAGCGTCGTATTTTTGCATCACCTCGGCGCTGATCCGACCGCGTTCTGAGACCTTCAGTCCCTGCCCCGCGGCCCACTTGCGCACTGCCGCCCGGTCGGTCCTCGGCCCGATGACCCGCGGGGACTTTGCTGTTCGGCGATGGACGGTCCGGCGCCCTGCATTTATGAATGGCTGTAGTGATTTCTGGAGCTTGGCACGGTTCTTGGTAGTAAGGTCGATCTCGTAAGTGTATCCATCGAAGCTGAAGGCCACGGTCTCAGCATCGGCCGATCCGTCTAGGTCATCAGTAGTGAGGACGCTCACAGTTTTCGCCATGTTGAGGATCGTCCAGGCTCAGGGCCTTCCTGTCAAAGCAGACTCGCTACATTCACTGTTTCCTGCCGGTGGCTTTCTGCTGGCAGCGTCCTGAAGGCCCGCAAATGGTGGCACGGCGGGCCCGGAATTACCGGGCTCGCCGCGCTGCTCGTGCGTTACTTCTGCGGTGTACGCCTTCTGGGTGCACTACTTCTGTGGTGCGCTGACCTTCTTGGCCGTGGCCGGCATGAGTTGTGCGGCCGCGCGGAGCACGTCTTCCGCGAACTTCCGCTGGCTGGCCAGCAGCTGCCCAGCGAAGTCGTAGGCAAGCGGCGGGGTTACAGCCGGGATCTCCGATGCCACGGGCTGGGCTGCGTCGACGGCGATTTTGATCGCCCCGACCGCCACTTCCTCAGTCTTGCGAACCGTGTCCAGGATGAAGCCTTCCATCTCCTGGCCGACGCTAATGGTCTCAGCCATCTTTCCTCCAGTTGTCCTTGTCTTCTTTGCTAAGTATATCTAGCAACTGGTAGGTATGTCAAGCGCGAGGGCAGTCCGGGTTCCCTGCACCGCCTTGGCGAGCATCAGCGCGACCGGGTGGTCCAAGCGGAAGCCTCGGCCTCGGGCAGCATCGCTACCGGCGGAAAGTCGGCGGAGGCGGCCTGCGCTAGCGGACGGGCGGCCCGTGTAGGCGGACGGGGCCGGGTTAGGACGCGACGCCCGAGCCCTGCCTGGGGCAGGCCCGGACGCGTCAGCGTCCCGCCACGCCGAGCCCGGCGGGAGCAGCGTGCCCGGCTGGCCCCGGCCCGTCGCGGGCGACGCCGGCGGGCGGGCGGAAGGCCGCGAACGGGTTGGTGACCACCAGGTTCCGGGCCGCGAACCGGTAGAGCGTAGCTGGCCTGCCGCCGGATGAAGTCGGCCGCACAGCCGCGGGCGTGGCCTCGATGACGCCCCGGCGGGTCAGAATCCGCTGCAGGTTGGTCGCTGAGACCGGATGGCCGAGTGAGGCAGCGTAAATGTCCCGCAGCTGGGCGATCGTGAAGGTCTCGGGTGCAAGCGCGAAGCCGATGTTGGTGTAGGACAGCTTGGCCCGCAGCCGCTCAGTCGCCGACCCGACGATCGACCCGTGGTCGAACGCTGTCGGAGGGAGATCCTGGACGGCATGCCATGTCGTGTCTGCGGGGATGCGCGGCTCTATATCGGCGCACACCAGCGCCAGGTACGCGGTGGCGAGGACGCGGCCCCTGGGGTCCCGCGCTGGATCACTGCGGGTCTCAAGCTGCTCGAGGTGCGCGATCTCGGTCAGGTCGACCTTGGCGGCCAGGTGCCTTCCCGCCGAGGTGCCGAGGCGCTCTGTCGCGCCGAGCGGGCCGCCCGGCAGCGACCACAGTCCCTCGAACGGCGCCGCGCCGCGCCGCCAGAGCAGGGCGTCCAGGCTCTCGCCGCGGACCTGGAGGACCACCGCGAGCACCTCATGAGGGAACCGATCGCTTCGGCTGTGGCCTGTGGCTGCGCCAGCCTGCGGCTGATGTCCTGGCACGTTGGCATGATACAGTGTTGTTCAAGGTTTTAGACCATAAGGCGAAAACCACGGCGTACGGGTGATGGGAGCGGCTGATGACCGGCACTGTGGCATCCGATAGCACTGTGGCACCCGACAGCAGCCCGGCCGCCCATGGCAGCGCAGCCGCCCATGGCAGCGCGGCCGCCGACGGCCAGGTCGGCGCGGACTGGGCGACGCAGGTCCGGCGGTATGCGGCGGAGCGCGATGCGGTGATCCTCGCCCACAACTACCAGGCTCCGGAGATCCAGGACGTCGCCGATCACGTCGGCGACTCGCTTGCCTTGTCGCGGCTGGCCGCGGCGAGCACTGCTAGTGTCATCGTCTTCGCCGGGGTGTATTTCATGGCAGAAACCGCCAAGATCCTCGCGCCCGAGCGGACGGTGCTGATCCCGGATCCGCGGGCTGGCTGCTCGCTGGCTGAGAGCATCACCGCGCAGCAGCTACGGGCGTGGAAGGCCGAGCACCCCGATGCTGTGGTGGTCGCCTATGTCAACACCAGCGCCGAGGTCAAAGCGGAGTCCGATGTGTGCTGCACCTCGGCCAATGCGGTGCAGATCGTGGCATCCCTTCCGGCGGACCAGCAGATCCTGTTCCTGCCGGATCAGTTCCTCGGCGCCCATGTGCGCCGCGCCACCGGCCGTGCCAACATGCATGTCTGGCTGGGCGAGTGCCATGTGCACGCTGGCATCAGCCCGGCCGAGCTGCGCCGCAAAGCGGCCGCTGAGGCCGAGGCGGAGCTGTTCATTCATCCCGAATGCGGGTGCTCGACCGCAGCGCTGTGGCAGGCCGGCGCGGGTGACCTGCCGGCCGGCCGCACCAGGGTGCTGTCCACCGGCGGCATGCTTGACGCCGCCCGCACCACGACTGCGCCTGCCGTGCTGGTGGCTACCGAGACCGGCATGCTGCATCAGCTGCGCCGGGCGAACCCGGAAGTGCGATGGGAGCCGGTTAACCCGGACGCTGTGTGCAAGTACATGAAGATGACGACGCCTGCGGCCCTGCTGCGCTGCCTGCGCGACGGCGTGGCGGAGGTACACGTCCCTCCCGCGGTGGCAGCCAAGGCCCGCCGGGCGGTCGAGGCGATGATCGCTGTCGGGGCGCCGTCGGCGGCCGGGGAGTGAGCGGGCAGGAACTCCGCTACCTGCCCAGGTCGCAGCCGCTCTGGGAACGGGAGGCCGACCTGGTGGTCGTGGGGTCGGGAGCGGCAGGGATGAGCGCCGCCCTGGTGGCTGCGGGCCATGGCAGGCGGGTGATGCTGGTCAGCAAAGAGGATCTCGGCGGGGGCGCTACCGCACTGGCCCAGGGGGGCCTGGCCGCGGCGATCGGCCCCGGAGACGACTCAGCCATGCACCAGCGGGACACGCTGGATGCAGGTGCCGGGCTGTGCGACCCGGCCGCTGTGGCGACGCTGGTTTCCGAGGCGCCCGGCGAGATCTCCCGGCTGGCCGGGCTGGGAGCCCGGCTGGAGCGCACCGCGCTCCATCTGGAGGGCGGCCACAGCCGCAGCAGAATCGTGCATGCCGGAGGCGATGCGGCCGGAGCGGAGGTGCACCGGATACTCCGGGCCGCCGTGCTCACCAGTGCCATCGAGATTCTCACCCGCGGCGTCGCGCTGGACGCGCTGACCGACGAGCGCGGCGCGGTCGGCGGGCTGCTGGTAGGGATGGTCGGCGCCGGCCGGCAGCTGCGTCCGGGAACCGTGCGGGCGCGGGCCGTCGTTCTCGCCACCGGCGGCTTCGGCCAGGCGTTCGCGACGACGACCAATCCGGCCGGGCTGACCGGCGACGGCCTGGCGCTGGCGGCCCGCGCCGGAGCACAGCTGCGCGATCTCGAGTTCGTGCAGTTCCACCCGACTGTGCTGTGGCAGGAAGCGTCCCGTGGTCAGTGCCCCCTGATCACCGAGGCTCTTCGCGGGGCCGGGGCGGTTCTGGTTGACGCGGCGGGCCGGCCCGTCATGGCCGGGTGCCATCCGCTGGGAGACCTGGCCCCCAGGGACATCGTGGCAGCGGCCATGCAGCAGCGGATGCAGCGCGGGGACGGGCCCCCCGATCACCTGTGGATCGACGCCACCGCGCTCGGGCGCGCGGCCCTGGAGAAGCATTTCCCCACCGTGACTGCCCTTTGCATGGCACGGGGCATCGACCCGGCGGCTGAGCCCATCCCGGTCGCGCCCGGCGCGCACTACGCTTGCGGCGGCATCCTGGCCGACATGGACGGGCGGACCTCGGTTGCGGGCCTGTACGCCGTCGGGGAAGCCGCGTCGACCGGTGTGCACGGCGCTAATCGTCTTGCGTCCAATTCACTTACCGAGTCCCTGATCGCCGGACGGCACGTCGGTGATCTCCTCGGGCGGAGCCTGCCACGGCCGGCGGCCAGCCTGCGGCTCCCGCCCGCGGGCACGGGGGTGAGCCCCGAGGGCCGGTCGGCCCTCGCCTCAGCCATGTCGCGGCACGCCGGGGTGCTGCGCGACCGCGAGGGCCTGGAGCGGCTGGCCTGGACGCTGGAGCAGGCCCCGCCGGGAGGGCAGCGCCTGGACCTCACCGCAGTAGAGGCGGCGAGTCTGCACACGGTCTCGGTCCTGGTTGCCGTGGCTGCCCAGGCCCGGGCGGAGAGCCGAGGGTGCCATCGGTGGCGGGATACGCCGGCGACGTCGGATGAACCGGCGCACCATACGCTTCTGCGCGTGGACGAAGGGCAGCTGCGGATCACAGGCGCAGCGCGGGCAGGGATCGGGGCCAGTGCATGACCCTGCACCCATCGGTCGAAGACAGGCTGCTCGCCGCGGGGATCGAGCCGGAGGATGCCGAGCGGGCCGTCCGCGGCGCGCTCGACGAGGACTTCAGGTACGGGCCCGATGTCACGTCGGCCGCGACGGCCGCGCCCGGCGCGCGGGCCGTGGCAGGCGTGGTCGCCCGGAGGCCTGGCGTGCTGGCCGGCCTTCCGGTCGCCCTTGCCGTGCTGGACGCCGCCGGGGTGCCGCCAGCGGCGGCCGAGCCGCTGCGCGCCGATGGCGAGCGGGTCGACAGCGGTACCGAGGTACTGCGGATCCGGGCACCGCTGCGGGAGATGCTCGGGGCCGAACGGACCCTGCTTAACTTCCTCACCCATCTGTCGGGGATCGCCACTGCGACAAGGGAGTGGGCCGACGCAGTGGCGGGTACCGGGTGCACGGTTCGCGACACCCGCAAGACCACGCCGGGGCTGCGCCAGCTCGAGAAGTACGCCGTGCGCTGCGGCGGCGGCGTGAACCACCGGATGGGACTGGGTGATGCCGCGCTGGTGAAAGACAATCACGTGGCGGCCGCTGGCGGGATCGCGGCGGCCATCCGGGCCGTGCGCGCCGCCGCTCCCGGCCTGCCACTCGAGGTCGAATGCGACACCCTGGCACAGGTCCGTGACGCTCTCGCCGCCGGCGCCGGGCTTATCCTGCTCGACAACATGGGGCTGGCTGACCTGCGCGCCGCAGTGGCCCAGGCGGGCCGCTATCCTGCGGCCCGCCTGGAGGCCAGCGGGGGCCTGCGGCTGGAGATGGCCGAAGCGGTGGCGCGAACGGGCGTCGACTTCATCGCCGTCGGCGCCCTCACCCACTCAAGCCCCGCGCTGGACCTGGGACTGGATGTGCTGGCCTGCTGAATGCGGGGCCCGGGCCCCTTACTGCGGCAGCGCCAGCGCGCTGCCGGTCAGGGCCAGGTAGTCGGCGGCCAGCTGGGCCTGGTCCACGCCTTGCTCGAAACCCGTGGTGCCCAGGTGCTCGGGCCAGATGACGACCCACGCCTCCTCGACAAGCGGGTCGCCCTGGACGATGCCGTTCCAGAAAGACTTGGCGAATCGGGTCTCTTTGGCCCAGGTGATGAACTTGATATCGGTCCCGTAGCCGCCGCCCAGAATTGCGTGACCACCGTCGATCGGGGAGCCCGCCACATCAGTCCACGCCTTGCCTTCGGCGAACTGCTGCTGATTGGCGTCGAGCACCTCGATTCCCAGCCAAAGCCCGCCGAATATGGCCAGGGCGGCCTTCACCTCCGCGATGTTGGTGTGGTCGACCTTGGCGAATGCGACGGCCTTGACGCCATCAGGCCCGCCCGCCGTGTGCAGGTACTCCAAACCGGTCTGGACGTCCATGCCCTGATCATCATTGCTGCCCGGCCCGTTGGTGTCCTTGGTGCCGTTCGGGTCGAAGCCCGGATTCTGGGTCTGGTAGAACTGCCACACCTGCGCTTGCGTCGGGTAGTACTCAGTTGTCAGCGTCGCGGTGACCAGGCGGCGCAAGTTAGCCCAGGTGACCGCGTTGCAGTCGCCCGCGACGTCGTTGCCGAGCATCTGCCAGCCGCTCAGTTTCGCGAGGTAGTCCTCGCCAGCCGGGTATGCGGGAACTCCGCTGGCAAGGAAGCTCCCGAGCCGTAGCGCAGGCGCGTTCTTGGGCGGCCGACGGCCATATTTGTACGACATTTGTGCCCCTTCATCTCCGGTGAAGCCGCGTTCGGCAGAGCCCGGATATTACCGGCCCGCACAAACAGAGCAGCGTCTCGCCGCCCTGATACATCAGCCGCCGGGATACGTTGCGTGCCGCCAAGTCCCGATCGAGACTACGGTGGGGCGGAAGCGGTATTGAGCGTTGGCCTTAATGATCGTTTGCGGCCTTTCCTCACTGCACACGGGCTCGTCGCCCGCTGGGCCGATCCAGTCGGCCCGGCCCGCCCCGTCTGGGCGCCGATCGGGCCACTCCCAGCGATGACCTGCTCGCCATGCGCGGCGTCCCGTCCTAGCGACTCGACCGCGCGACTGGCCAGGTTCGCTGCGCCGCGACGGCCGTACAGCCGGGCGCACGGCAACGTCAGGACCTCGGCCAGGTTCCTGACCAGGTCGCCATCTAACTCGGATGCCTCCACGACCTACCTGCCGGTCCAGCTCGCTCTTCTGGTCGGCGGATGAGACACGGGCGTACAGCATGGCCGTCCCGGCATCGCCGGCGGTGGCTCCGCTACGAGGATGTGCTGGAAACCTCCTCGGGCGTAAGCGTCATCGGTCGCGATGTCGCGCCGCCTGCGGCGGAACGGCTGACCAGGATGCGCAAACCGCCATCAGTGCGCGGCGGCGCGAGGCTCTGAGCTGACCTGGCTGACCTGGCGGACCCGCCTGAGCTTGCCGAGGCCCGCCCGTCATAGCTTGCCGAGGCCCGCCCGTCATAGGCAGTACCCGCTGGTGAGGCCGGTGACCCGGACAAGACTAACCTGGAACGGGAAGAGCGCCGACAAGGCCGTCTGTGCGGCAACTAGGTCAGACCTCCAGGGTCGACTACGTGGTCGCTCTTCCCGCCAAGGCTAGCTTGGCGGATGGACAGCGGTGGCCGCAAGTGTCCGCCTCCGTTTGCCGGTGGCGGCGGTCGGTATCAATGATGACAGTCAGGAAACTATCAGGAGAACGTAAGCAGATATCCAACGACCTTGAAGCCCTCCTCCAGGTTGGTGCCCGACTATCACGAACAGGGAACCAGGATGACGACCAATGAAGGAGCGGATCCCACATGGGCGCGATCGACGAGCCGGGCGTTAGCAGGCCGGTGCAGGAGCAGGGCGACGGGGCGTGTGCGGGACCAGGCGCGCCAGGCGGGCACGGCGGTCAGGGTGCCAAGCGGGGCAGCCGGCCGTGGCGGCGCCCGGCGTTGCTGGCTGGCGCGTCGGTCGGAGCGGCTGCACTGGTGGTCGCCGGGCTGGGCACGGCCGATGCAATGGCGGCCACTGTGCTGACCACGTCGCAGATCGCATCGAAGGTAGACCCTGGCCTGGTCGACGTGGTATCGACGCTGGGATACCAGCAAGCCGCCGCGGCGGGCACCGGGATGGTGCTGACCGCCACCGGCGAGGTACTGACGAACAATCACGTGATCGATGGCGCAACCTCGATCAAGGCCACCGATGTGGGGAACGGGCGCACCTACACCGCCAAGGTGATCGGCTACGACAAGAGCCATGATGTCGCAGTACTGCAGCTGCAGGGCGCATCCGGCCTTCAGACGGTCACGCTCAGCTCCGCCACCCCCCAGACCGGCCAGAAGGTGGTCGCGCTCGGTAACGCCGGTGGCAAGGGCGGCACCCCGTCGGTGGCCACCGGGACAGTTAACGGCCTCAACCAGTCGATCACCGCCTCCGATGAGTCATCGGGCACCGCTGAGCAACTGACGGGGCTGATCGGCCACAACGCCGGCATCCAGCCTGGCGATTCCGGCGGCCCGCTGGTTAACAGCTACGGGCAGGTCATCGGCATGGACACCGCCGCCTCCACCGCCGCCTCCACCGCCGGCTATCAGTCGCAGGATGGGCAAACGTCAGCACAGACCCAGGCGTTCGCTATCCCCGTTACCGAGGCATCCACGATCGCTAGCCAGATTGAGTCAGGCACGCCATCGTCTTCCGCGCACCTCGGCGGCACCGCGTTCCTCGGCGTGGAGACCTCTTCCTCGGGCGGCAGCGACGGCGGCAGCTTCGGCGGCAGCGACGGCGGCGGCTTCGGCGGCAGCGATGGCGGCGGCTACGGCGGCTACGGCGGCTACGGGGGCTACGGCGGCGGGTACGGCGTAACTAGCGGCGGCGTCACTATCGCCGGAGTCGTGCCCGGCTCAGCAGCCGCCCAGGCAGGCCTGACCGCGGGTGACCAGATCGCCTCGGTCGCTGGCCACGCCGTCACGTCCTCCTCGGACATCCAGTCGGTGCTGGGGAGCTACCACCCTGGCGACAAGATCAGCATTAGCTGGACAGACCAGTTCGGCCAGTCCCAGACCGCCACCGTCGCCCTCACCGCCGGCCCCGCTAGCTAAGAATCTCGGTGTACCCCCTGCTTCCCGGCCGCGGCACACAACGCCGCGGCCGGCCAAGGGTCGCAGCCTACGTCCTGAGCCTGCAAGGAGGCCGAGCATATGCACGAAACCACCCCGCACTCCCGGCGGCTCCGCGCCGCTCAGCCCGGTGACCCGCCCGCCAGCCCGGGCGGGCTTCGGCTGCGCCCGCTGGCTCGGCTGGATGTCGAGCGGGCCCGCCAGTTCCTGACCGAGCTGGACGGGCGTACCGCGGGCACCGACCTGCCCTGTGCCATGTACCTGGTCGGCCAGGCCCAGGGTCACCTGGAGTCGCTGCTTGACGTCATTGACGCGACGGTGACCCCGTGAGCGCCGCCTGCACCCGTGCGGCGGCCGAGCAGGTCACCCAGCTCGCGCGCATCGTCGCGACCGGCTGAGGCACCCCGATCTCACCTTGAGTGTCAGGCCTGCGACTCCGAATGAGAGCTCGCTCGTCGTCAAGATCGACCTTCAGAAGGCGCACCCGGCATCGTCGGGATGATCCCGGCCATCCCCGGCGGCCCCGGGCCGGTGGAAGCGAGCCTGACGGCGAATGGGCCACTGCAGGGCGCCGCGGCTTTCGCCTGCGCGCGGCGTATCCGGCCGTCGTGGTCCACCACGCTGGCCGACACTGACTTCGCCTAAAGTTAGCTCGGCTCGTTCGCGACCAGCCACGAGATCAACGTCGGCGGTACCGAGATGACGGAGGGAACAGGGGCTGGGCATGACACTCACCGTGGCGTTTGCCTTGGCCGCTGCCTTCTCCAACGCGGTCAACGTGCTGACGCAACACGCGGCGAGCGTCGGCGCCCCGAAGCGGGACAAGGGCTGGCGCCTGGTCGCCTACCTGTTCCGGCAGCCGCTGTGGCTGCTCGGCTGGGTCGGTGCCGTGGGCGGGTTCGCCTTCCAGGCCATCGCTCTCCACTACGGAGAGCTGTCGGTCGTCCAGCCCATTCTCGTCACCGAGCTGGTCTTCGTCCTGGTGCTGCGCCGGGCGTGGATCCGCCAGGACGTGGCACCCGCCGCGTGGGCCGCGGTCCTCGCCGTCTGCGCGGCACTGGCCGTGTTCCTCACGGTGGCCGAGCCTACCGGCGGGAATCCCGCTCCGGAGCCGGCGCAATGGCTATCCGCCCTGGTCACTTTCGGCGTGGCCATCGCGCTGTTGTCGGTGCTGGGGATGCGAGGCGCACCGGTGCGCCGCGCCGCGGTCTTTGCGGTGGCGGCAGCGCTCGCGTGGGCCCTGATGGCCACGTTCATCAAGACGGCGACCGAGACGCTCACAACGTTCGGTATCGGCGGCATGCTCACGCGCTGGCCGGTGTATGGGCTTGCCGCCGCCGCGGTAACTGGCACGCTCCTTGAGCAGGCAGCGCTCCACGTCGGGCCGTTGAGCGTGTCCCAGCCGCTGCTGGTCATCGTCAACCCGTTCGCCAGCATCGCCCTGAGCATCTGGCTGTTCGACGAGCGCTTCACCGACAGCCCGGCAAGAATCGTTATCGGCGTCCTGGCCTTTGCCGTCATGGCCGTCGGGGTCGTCGTCCTGTCACGAACGGCGCCGCACGATCTCACCCCGTCGAGACCGCAGGCGAGGCCCCGGACATGAGCAGATGCGCCGGCGTTGCCGCCTGGCGGGCTGCGGACGTTCGCGGGAAGCCACCTCGCAGCGTCATATACTCGCTGCGCATGACCGTCCCTGCGCCTGCATGGGTGGTGGCTGGCCCGCCCGGAGCCGGTAAGAGCACAGTAGCGAGCATCGTGCTCGCGCATCTCGTGCCGCGGCCAGGCGCTCCTTGATAAAGACACAATGTACGGATCGTTCGTGGCAGCCATGCTCACGGCCGCCACGCGTCCGATGGGGGAGCGCGAAGGCCCGTGGTATGACCGGCACATCAAGGTCCACGAGTATGCCGGGATCACGGCCACTGCTCGCGAGATCCGCTCGCACGGCTGCCCCGTCGTGCTGTCGGCTCCCTTCACCCAGCACATTCACGACGCTCGCCGGTGGCACTCATGGGTCGCCGATCTTGGTGCTGGAACGGTGCACCTTGTCTGGGTCCGGTCAGATGCGGCCACTCTCCGCCATCGCCTTGCCGCTCGCGGGTCCGAGCGGGATTCGGCCAAGCTGGCGGACTTCGAGGGGTTCGCTGCCAGCATGCGGCTCGATACCAGGCCCGCTGCCCCCCACGCGGTCATCGACAATCGCCTCGCCTCGGCTGCACCGCTCGAAGATCAGGTTGGCACCCTGATAGCGAGCCTGTCACAGCGCCTGGCTGCGGGCCCCGAGTAGCCGAGTCTGCTGCGCCTGCAGACCTGATCCGCCCGGGACTAGCCCAGGACTAGCCCAGCAAGGTCACTGATACCGTGACCGATCAGATGACGGCCGCAGCCGATTGGGCAGCCCGTGCGGTTGGCCGCGGGCGCAGCGAAGGGGCTCGGACCTAGATGGATGGCGGTGAGCTGATGGGCGCGGCCGCCGGGACGCGCGGTTTCGCAAGCGACAATTGTTCCGGCATCCACCCGCAGGTACTGGCTGCGATTGTCCGCGCGAACGCAGGTCATCAGCCGAGCTATGGCGACGACGAAGTCACGCAGCGCCTGCAGGAGATATTCCGCCGTCACTTCGGCACCACGGCGCTCGGGTACCCGGTCCTGACCGGAACGGGCGCCAACGTCGTCGCATTGCGGGCGATGACCGGCCGCTGGGGTGCCGTGCTCTGCTCAGCGGATGCCCATGTCAACACCGACGAGGGTGGGGCGCCCGAGCAGCTAGCGGGGCTGAAGCTGGCCGCCGTTCCCGCGCAGGCCGGCAAGCTCCGGCCAGCGCAAGTCGCTGCCTTCGCCGAGGCAGCGGGCGAGGTTCACTGGGCGCAGCCAGAAGTCGTGTCCCTGACGCAGCCCACTGAGTGGGGCGTTGCCTATTCCGTAGACGAACTGGTGCAGCTGTGCGCTGCTGCGCACGAGCACCGCATACTGGTGCATATGGACGGTGCGCGGCTGTGCAACGCGGCTGTCGCGCTCGACCTTCCGCTCCGGGCCATCACGACCGATGTGGGCGTCGACGTGGTCTCGTTCGGAGGTACGAAGACCGGGCTGATGCTGGGTGAGGCAGTAGTGATCCTTAACCCGACAGCGGTGCCTGGCGCGGAGTTCGCGCGGAAGTCGACCGCCCAGCTCCCCTCGAAAATGCGGTTCATCTCTGCCCAGTTCGAGGCGCTGCTCGGCGATGACCTGTGGCAGCGGATTGCCTCTCATGGCAACAAGATGGCGCGCCGGATGGAAGCCGGCCTGCAGTCGGCCGCCGGAGTCGAGATCCTGCACGAGGTTGACACCAACGCGGTGTTCGCCGTCATGTCGCCTGCGGTGGTGGACCGGCTGCGCGCACGGTTCCCGCTCCAGATCAGCGGCCGGAGAACCGGCCTGGTGCGCTTGATGATGAGTTTCGACACCACGGAGCAGGACGTCGAGGACTTCGTCCGGGCCGTTCGCGATGAAGGTGCGCCCGCATAACTCGTGGTGGTCGTTATCTCGTCGCCTGTGGCTCGTGATTTCACCGGGATAGGTAGTCGAGAGTTCGTTCGATCAGGCCGCTGGCCCGGCGCAGATCCGCCGAGCTGGCACTGGCGTGCTCGCTTAGCCGGTCTTGGAGCAGGGCGGGAAGCTCGGGGGCCGCCTCGGCCGCCAGCGCAGTTGCGATGCGGGCCGCGGTGCGTACTACGGGAGGATCCACTGACCACAGCACCTCGAAGATCCGGCCTGGGTCGCGGGCGCGGTCCTGCCCGGGGTGTTCCCATCCCGCGACGCACGCCGGATGATCCGGAGCGTCGCAGATCAGGGTCCATTCGCGGTGCATCGGGGAACTTCCGGGAATCGCGATCTCCACGAGCGGGCCGGGCCGGTGGCGGCTTCGCCCGAAATCGGCGAAGACCACCGTGTGCTCTGCACTGCGGGCCAGGTCGGTCCAGCGCGACTGGGCGGCCAGGTAGAAGCGCAGGTGCTGAAAGGATCCGGCCAGGATCGGCCGCTGGGCGCGGGCGCAGCACTCGTCCTCGATGGCCCTGGTCAGCGCCAGCAGGATCTTCTTGGGCATGACGTGGGCTCGGAGGCCCGGGTGGCGGCGCCGAAGACCGGCGAAAACCGACGTCTCGGGGCAGGTCGCTGCGGCGCCAGTCGCCTGCGTCATGGCCGCGGGCAGGGACAGCCCGCGGGCACGGCCGCGCAGGACCTCGGCAAGCAACGCGCAGTCGGATTCCCGGTAGCGCCGCTGCCCGCTTGGCGAGCGCTCTGGCCTGGGCAGGCCGTATCGCTGCTGCCAGTTCCGTAGCCCGGCGACGGGAATTCCGGTCCGCCGGGAGACCTCGCTGATCGACAGCACCGCAGGGTCGGTACCAGCCCGCCCATCCGGGATCGTAGACTTAGTCATGTTGATGACTCCAATGTTAATCAGCTTGATGAGAGGGTAGCGCCCGGGCAGACACCCGACCGCGTCGCCCCCACCGGACGATGTGCGGCCTGAAGGTCCCGGCGTTCATGGCCCCGGCAAACGCGATCAAGATCGAGGAGAGCCGCTGAGCAGGATGAAGAGCGCTGCGGGCGTCCCCGGCAGCCAGTCGCCACGGGGGGGACGCCGCGCCACAGGCGGCTGTGCCCGGCCGTGACCGCGAATCCTGGCGCGAATCGGCGGCCTGCCGCGACGCCGACCACGAGCTTTTCTTCCCGATCAGCGCGGCAGGCAGCTCCCTGGCGGAAATCCGAAAGGCCAAGGCGATCTGCGCCCGCTGCCCGGTGCAGCCGGAGTGCCTGAGGTATGCGCTCGCCACCGGGCAGGAATACGGGATCTGGGGCGGCTGCGACGAACATGAGCGCCGACAGCTGCGCAGGCGCTAGCTGCTGCTAGCCGGAGGCCGGGACCGCAGGTCCGGGCGGCTCCGGCGGAACGCCAGGCTGAGCCCGGCCTAGGTGCCTGGCGTGATGATCAGCACGACGCTTTCCGCGCGGCTGCTCCCGCTGACGGGCCGTACCTGTTGCGCGTGACCTGTGCGCGGGCACCCCGGATTACGCAGCGTCCCGCGGCGGCGGCTTCAGCCCCGGTAACGGCCGGGTTCCGGCAGGATTCTCCGTACCTTGTAGGAGCGATTGTCGGCGACGACGAGGATCTTGCCGTCTTCGATCACGAACCAGACCGGGGTCGCCGTTCCGGTGCCTTCACGCTTCAGGCTTTTGAGGCTGAGGTACCTGCCGGTGAACTGCCGTGCTGCCAGCGTGCGCTTGCTGCCCGCTGATGCCGCCGCGCCGAGGTGTCCAGATGATGCGCTGCTCGCGGTCATCATGTCCTCCCTCAGGTGTTCCCGGCCAGTACCGCTGCCGCGGCCTGCCGCCGCCACCGGCGGCCATGACCAGCTCAGCTGCCACGGGAGGGCTCCAGCTAGGGCCTTAAGCCCACCAGGTCAGGGCCGAGAGTCCTGCCGGTCGCCGCCAACATGGCCCCGTCAGCGACGTCTTCTGCCCGATGGTCACACTGCCCGATGGTCACACTGCCCGATGGTCACACTGCCCGATGGTCACGCTGCCCGATGGTCACGCTGCCCGATGGTCACACCGGGTCCGACGACACCTCTCGCCCGGCATGGACGGTACGTAGCTGGGCGCGCGCCCGGGTCGGCGGCCAGCGCCGCGGGTCCGCCCGTGCAGGAATTCCTGGCGATGGCTGCGCGCTAGTTCACATCAAAGGGGTTGACTTGCTTAAGCTCAGGAACCGGAGTGCGTCGGGCCGCCCGGCGCCGGCACCGCCGCTTCCGGGCCGCGGCCCGGACGGAGCCGAGCGCGCGACCTTCGCCGCGGGATGCTTCTGGGGCGTTGAGGCGGCCTTCCGCCAGATCCGCGGAGTGCTGCAGACCGCCGTCGGCTTTACTGGCGGGCACGTCCCGAATCCGACCTACGAGCGGGTCTGCAGGCACCGCACCGGTCACGCAGAGGCCGTCGAGGTGTGGTTCGACCCGGACCAGGTCAGTTACGGCCAGCTGCTGGAGACGTTCTGGCGAATCCACAATCCGACCACCCGCAACCGCCAGGGCTGGGATTTCGGCAGCCAGTACCGCTCGGCGATTTTCTATCATGGCGCTGACCAGCAGGAACTCGCGATCGCCTCACTAGAGGTCGAGCAGCATTCACTGCGGCGGCAGATCGTCACGCAGATCACCCCGGCGTCTGCGTTCTACCGGGCCGAGGAATACCACCAGCGCTATCTCGAGAAGCACGGCCGCGCCACGTGTGCGGTCACCATCGGGTGAGCGGGCCCGATCTGGCGGGCCCTCGGCGGCTTGCGCCGGCTCAGCGGAGGGGCTCGAAGGCCAGCGCGCATGAGTTGATGCAGTAGCGCTTGCCTGTCGGAGCGGGCCCGTCGCGGAAAACATGGCCCAGATGGCCGCCGCAGCGGCGACAGACCACCTCGGTGCGGCGCAGGAACAGCCTCTTGTCCGGCCGCAGCTCAACAGCCAGCGCGACGGCCGGCTCGTAGAAGCTCGGCCAGCCCGTACCGGATGCGAACTTGGCGTCCGAGCGGAACAACTCGCTCCCGCAGCCGGCGCAGCAGTAGGAGCCGTTGTCCTTGGCGTGGACGTATTTGCCAGTGAAGGCGGGCTCAGTGTGGCCGCGGCGCAGCACGTTGTACTGCTGGCGAGTAAGTTCCTGCTGCCACTGCTCGTCCGGCTTGTGGATCTCGGTTGCTGTGGCGGCCTGCGTGGCCTTGGTGCGGCGCATAGGTGCTCTCCCTGGAGTGTCTGTTACCGGGTGTCGCCTCGCCGCGGCGGATCGGTAAACAACCAGTGGAACAAGCGGAGTGCACCTGGTCATTCCGGTATCAGGAACAAACAGATCATCGTCCGCAAGCGGCTGTCCGGATCACGGCAGGGTGGGCCCGGGTGCTCGTCGCGCGGATGTGTGGCCGCGTCGTAGCCCTGGCTGCCCGGCATAATCTGCCCGGCATAATGAAGCATGAAGTCCGGCACAGGTGCGGCACGCAGTTGGGCAGCCGCGGTGAGCGGATACCGGCTGCGGCTCGCCGCCCGGGTCATCCTGCTCGATCCCGACGACCGAGTGCTGCTGATGCGCTACGACGATGGCCCCCCGAACCGAAGCCACTGGGCGACGCCGGGCGGAGGGCTCAACGAGGCCGAGGATTATCCCGCCGCCGCGCTCCGTGAGCTGGCCGAGGAGACGGGGTGGAGCGATATCGTCCTGCTCGGAGAGGTTCGCCGGCGCACGCTGATCATGGAGTATGCGGGCCGGCTGGTGCGCCAGCGCGAGCGTCTGTACCTGGCCCGGACCGACCAGGCCTGCCGCGAGATCCGTGGCGTGGAGGCGATGCACGCCGCCGATGGCATCGCCGCGTGGCGATGGTGGACGCTCCCGGAACTGGACACGACCGCGGAGACGGTCTGGCCCGCCGGGCTATCCGACCTGATCAGAAATACGCTCGGGCACGCTTAACTGGCCGGGCGGCCATAGCGGCTACTTAGTGGCGGCCATAGCGGTTACTTAAGTGGCAGTATGGGCCGGGTGACATCAGCGAGCGGGCACCGCAGCCGCTCGGCGCGGCCCGGCGACTACGACGCCATTGCTGCTGTCGTGGACCAGTGGTGGGGGCGGCCGGTCCTTGCTTCGTTGCCCCGGCTGTTCCTGGACCATTTTCACCGCACCAGTCTGGTGGTCGACGGGCCCGCCGGACCGGAGGCCTTCATGATCGGCATCTTGTCCCCGTCCCAGCCCGAACGCGCCTACATCCACTTCGTCGGGGTGGCGCCGCGGGCCCGTGGCCGCGGCCTGGCCCGCGCGCTGTATGAGGAGTTCTTCGCACTGGCCCGGAACGACGGCAGGCGCCTGGTCAATGCGGTCACGGCGGCAGGCAACAGCGGCTCCGTCGGCTTCCATCGGTCCATGGGCTTTACCGTGTCCGGGCCGGTAGCCGATTACCACGGGCCCGGACGGGATCTTGTCGTCTTCGAGCGCTTGCTATGAGCGGGACACCCGGTGAGCTGACACCGCGGGCAAATGGCCTCAGGCCATTCGCCCCTTTCCGCCCGGGATGGTCAGCCGCCGTGCCGATGCCCTGAGATATCCTGTGAGCACACCTAATGCATCGCGTCATGGACGCCTGCATTGGCATGGGACCGGGCATTGCAGAGCCGCAATCCCAGGCGCGACAGCCAGCGGCAGTGCGCGGCGGGCACAGGCGTCAGGAGGCGGAGATAAGGAGACCCGATGGCTGACGAGCCGGACCGGGTACCGCCAGGAGTTGACATCAAGCGGGCGAACGTCGCCCGGGTCTACGACTACTGGCTGGGCGGCAGCCACAACTTTCTGGCCGACCAGGACCTGGCCCGGGCGATCGCGGCGGTCGATCCCAACATACGGGAGTCCGCCCGGGCCAGCCGCGAATTCCTTGGCCGGGCGGTGCGGTTCCTCAGCGAGGCCGGCATCCGTCAGTTTCTCGACATCGGATCCGGCATTCCTACCCAGGGCAACGTGCACGAGATCGCCGCGCAGGCCGACCCAGGTGCCCGGGTGGTCTATGCCGACATCGACCCGGTCGCGATCGCGCATAGCAAGGCCATCCTCACCGGCAACGAGAACGCCGCAATCATCGACGCTGACCTGCGGGAACCTGAGCAGATCCTCACCGACGACGTCACCGGGCGCCTGATCGATCCGGGCCAGCCGACCGGCCTGCTGCTCGTCGCGGTCCTGCATTTCATCGCCGACGCGGACGATCCGTGGCGCATCGTAGCCAGGCTGCGCGATGCGCTCGCGCCCGGCAGCTATCTGGTGCTGGGCCATGCCACAAATGAGAGCGGCAAGCCCGACGTCGCGCAGGCCGCCGGCGAGGTGTACAACCGCAGCGTCTCCACCCAGCTACAGTTGCGCTCCCGCGCGGAGATCATGCGTTTCTTCGACGGCTTCGACCTCATAGACCCCGGACTCGTCTCCCCTCCGTTGTGGCGGCCGGACTCGCCCGCCGACGTTCCCGGCAACTCCACCCAGGCCTGGGGCCTGTTTGGCGTTGCACGGAAACGCTGAGGCGCGCCGCTGTCGTGCCACCGTCCCGGAGCATCCCGGCCGCGCGTCCTCGACGGGTACTCAGCCCAGGCCGGTCAGGCGACGGGCGGCGGTGTCCCGTCGGTGCTGGCGGCTAGCTCCGCATCCCATGCGCATACCGCGCAGGCGTGACGGAATGCCGAACGGGCGAACTCGAGCGCGGCGGCATGCGGATCCGGGCCCGCCCGGACATCGTCCCAGTCGAGGATGTACTCGCCGAGGGCGGTGTCGAAGCGAGCGGCCGTTGGGGAAAGGTCAGCACGCCCGAATTCATCCGGTGCCGGGTGCGCATACGCGTAAAACGCCGCCGCGGGGTGGCGCGGATCGCCAGGCCACCAGCCGACCGCGACCTCCTGCGCGTCCATGGCATTACGCATGATGAAGTCTTGAGCAGGCGGGTCGGCTGGCCGGCCGGAGAACAGGTTCACGGCCAAGTCGAAGGAGCCCCACCAGGCGTTCACCGGCGTCGAGCGCCCGCGATATGGGGCGCGGAACGCGGCGAGCACCATGGCCGCCCTGGTCGCCGCGGCGAAGTAAGCTGCCACCTGATCGCGGTCATACCGCGCGTGCTCGTAGTCATCGTCCAGCGGCAAGCTCCACGGCACCTCCTGCGGCGCCGGGTCGATTGCCACAGCGCCGCCCACCTCGCGCACCGCCGCGAGCACCTCGCGGGTCACCTCTGCGACTGGCCGGTCGGGGGTGAGCGGCACCCGTACAGCGAGGCCGCCGCTGTGCTCGACGACAGCCTCGTGGGTTCGCAGATCGAGCACTACGACCAGGGATCCCGAGCCGTCAGGTGCAGGCAGCGGGGCGGTCTCCCACCCCCGTGCGGTCAGCCGCAAGGCCGCGTGCTGTAGTTGCGGCTCGGGTGGCGCTAGCCCGGCCGCCAGCTTGCCGAGCACCTGGGTATGCGCGTGCAGGGTGTCGCAGGTCGCGTGCCACTGCTCGTACGAGATCGCCGGCCAGCCCTGGGACATGACCGCACGCTAGCGGGTCAGCGTCACATGCTCAAGCTGCCCGTCCGGCCAGCACTGAACAGCCAGCAGATAGGCACTGGATACAGTCTGTCTTACCTGGCTTCAGGAGGTTGAGATGTACCGAGTCGGGATTATCGGCCTGGGAAAGATGGGCATGCCGATCGCCCACAACCTGGCGGGGCGGGGCTTCGAGATCATCGGCTACCGGCGCAAGGGCTCACCCGAACTGATCGCGGCCGGCGGGACAGTCGCTGCCTCGCCGGCCAACGTGGCTGAGCGCGCTGAGGTGCTGCTGTCGATCCTGCCGGACGCTCACGCACTCGAGGAAGTCGTCTGCGGCCCCGCGGGCACACTCACGACATTGCGGCCAGGCACGGTCCACATCGAGATGAGCACCGTCGACGTCGAGGACAAGGGCCGGATCCGTGACGCGGTCCGCGGCCGCGGTGGTGACATGCTGGACTGTCCCATCAGCGGAAGCCCGAGCATGGTCGGCCCGCGGCTGGCGACCACCTTCGCCTCTGGCGACCCGGCCAGCATCGACACCGTCCGGCCGGTGCTTGACGCTATCTCGGGCCCATGGGTCTACACCGGGCCGTTCGGGACCGGCGCGCGCCTGAAGTACATCGCCAGCATGCTGCTCGCCGTGCACACGGTGGCCGCCGCTGAAGCCGTGGTGCTGGCCCGCCGCAGCGGACTGGACCTGGAACTCGTCCAGCAGACAATCGACAACTCGATCGCCGCGTCGGCGGTCTGGAAACAGCGTGGCCCGCTCATGCGGCAGCGTGCCTGGTCGCCGGCGCCGGGTCCGATCGATACCTTGCATTCCATTCTCGAGCAGGTCGAGAAGTTCGCCGCGGACGTCAGCCTGGACCTCCCGGTCTTCGCCTCGGCCAAGGCGGTCTTCGACAAGGCGATAGCTGAGGGATGGGGGGAGCTGGACATCGCAAGCGTTCACGATCAGGTATCCGGCGAGTCCGGCGTCCCCGAAGAGCCTGCCTGACCTGGTCGCTGGATGATGTTCTCGGTCATCGAGCTGCCTGCCGCGTCCGCCGGGGCCGGCCGGCATCGTGCTGTCATGCCCTCGCGATCCGGGAGTATCGTCGTGCGCAGACGGTAGTGGCCACAGATCAGCGTGCTGTTGGCGGTGCGGCGATGCGCGACATCCTCAGCCAGGGCGGGGACCGGACGCCCGGCCGATGGACGCGCCGCCTGGCAATTGTCGCTGCGGTGGTCGCGGCACTGACCGTCCTGATAGTCCAGCACGTGCAGCGCCACAGGGACGCCCCGGCGCTGCGTCCCCGGGCCGCAGCCACCCCGAGTCAGCTACCGGTGCCGGCCTCCGCCGTGCCCGCGCCCGGGCCGCCGGCTGAACCTGATGGGGTCGTCGGCCAGGCGCTGCTACGAGACGGCAGCCTGCGGCTGCCGGTCGCGGGGGAGCGGCCCGCCTGGTTCTGGCCGGCAACCGGCCGCATGGAGCCGGTCGGCGGCCTGCCGCGGGAGCGGGTCGGCTACCTGTTCATCCGCGTCGGCGGCGGCTGGGCGGTCCAGCCCGGCTCCGCGGGCGTCCTGCACTGCGGAAGTTGCGCTGGCCAGCCGTTGCCTGTCTACTTCCTCGGCGATCACTCGCGGTCGGCGACCCGCGTTGGCACTGCGGAGGATGTCGCGCCGGCCGTCACTGCTGGCGCGCTATGGCTGACCAGCTACCCGCCGGATGCTGACACCGTAGCGGCGGCGGGGACGGCTCAGGAGGTCAGCGTCGGCGGCGTGCCGCTCCGGCCACCGCTCCGGCTTCCCGCCGGTTACCTCATCGATCGGGCGACTGACCGCGGCCTGCTGCTTGCGCCGGTGCTCCAGCGGCCGGGGCTGTCCGCCTACACGCTGTGGGACCCGGCCGCCCCGCGGGCTAGCCGCACATTTACCCAAGTGATCGCGGCGAGCGCGACTGAGATCGCCTGGACGCAGCGATGTGCTCGGCGCTGCCCGGTGCGGGTGCTGGACCTGGCGACGGGCCGGCGCACCGTTGCCTGGCTGCCCCCGGGCAGCTCGGCCGCGAACGGCGCGTTCAGCCCCGGCGGCGGGTTTCTCGCGCTCCAGGTCAGCTTCGGCTCCGGCGGGAACGGGGGGGCACTGGCGATGGAGCTCGAAGTGGCAGCTGTCGCCAGCGGGCGCCTGACAATCGTGCCAGGAACGTGGGTCAGCAGCGATGCCCTGGTGGGCTTCGGCTGGCCTGGCGACGGAGACAGTCTGGTGGCCGAGCTCAGTTTCACGGCCAAGGTGCAGATAGCATCATGGCGCCCCGGGGCCGCCCGGCTGGCTGTCGCGGTCATCAGGGGCGGCTCGGCTCCGCTGATCGTCGGATAGTGGCGCCAGGCCGACATCTCCGCGGGCCAACGCAGGGCGCCGGCGTCGCCTTCCGCTGGCGGCTGAAAGGCCGCAGTTGCCGGAACCTGCATAGCCGCCCGCGGCCGAGCGGATCCGCGCTTCGGTACTGCGCGTCTCCGGGATCCGGCGCCGGGTTCCGCGTGCTCGAGGCCGTATGATCGGCCGGACCGGGCCATCAGCCAGCGTCATCGTTAATAGGCCTGGTGGGCGTCAAACGGAGAGGACACTGCCTTGGCGGTGACGGGGTACGGCCCGGCGATCTTGGTAGAGGGACTGCACAAGTCATTCGGCGAGGTCCGCGCCCTGCGCGGGGTCGATTTCGCCGTTCCCGCGGGGACCATTCTCGGCATGCTGGGCCCGAACGGGGCAGGCAAGACCACCGCGGTGAAGATCCTCACCACGCTGCTGATACCAGACGCGGGCCGGGTGCAGATCGAGGGCATCGACGTCGTGCGGCACGCCGACGCGGTGCGCCGCAGGATCGGGCTGGCCGGTCAGTCGGCGGCCATTCAGGAGGAACTCACCGGCCGGGAAAACCTGGAGATCATGGCCAGGCTCTACCACCTGGACCGCGCGGTGGCGCGGAAGCGCGCGACCGAACTGCTGGCCCGTTTCGACCTGGAGGAGGCAGCTGACCGGCCGTCGAAAACGTTCTCCGGCGGCATGCAGCGCCGGCTGGACCTAGCGGCCAGTCTCGTCGCGTCACCGTCGGTCCTTTTCCTCGATGAGCCGACGACCGGGCTCGACCCCCGCGGACGGCTCGGCATGTGGGACATCATCCGGGAGCTCGTGGCCGGAGGCACCACGATCCTGCTCACTACTCAGTACCTGGAAGAGGCGGACGAGCTTGCCGACGAGATCGTCGTGATCGACCGCGGGCAGGTGATCGCTGCCGGGACCGCCGAACAGCTCAAGGACCGGGTCGGCGGCGACGTCTTGGAGTTCTCGGTGCCCGAGCGCCGCCGTCTCTCCGATGCGGTCGGCGCCATCAGCGCCCTCGCAGACACCGCGCCGCACGTGGACGACGTGTCCGGGCGCGTTGCGGTCGGAGTCGGTGGCCGCAGCTCCGAGGCGCTGGTCGAGGCGGTGCGGCGGCTGGACGCAGCGGGGGTGACGACCGACGGGCTCGCGGTGCGGCGACCCTCCCTCGATGACGTCTTCCTCGCGCTTACCGGGCACTCGGCCGAGGAGACCGCGCAGACACCCAGACGCCGGCGCCGCGGCCGGCGGGGAGCGGGCAAGGCAGGAGAGGAACAGTGACGACGACGGTAACGCTGCCCGCGCCGGACCGTCCCGGCCAGGCCAGTCTGCACCGGCTGCGCTGGGCGGCCATCGACGCTCTCACGATCACCCGGCGCAATCTCATCGTCTGGCGGCGGGTGCCGGCGTTCATCGTCTTCACGCTGGTGCAGCCGGTGATGTTCACGCTGCTGTTCTGGCTCGTCTTCGGCGGCGCCATCCCGGTCACTAGCCAGGGGGGCTATGTCGATTACCTGATACCGGGGATCATCGGGCAGACCGCTGCGTTCGCGTCGTTCGGCACCGCCATCGCGCTCGCCCGCGAGGTGCAGAAAGGGGTGCTCGACCGGTTCCGGTCGATGCCGATGGCCCGCTCGGCGGTGCTCAACGGCCGGCTGATCGCTGACACGGCCCGGATGCTGCTGACCATCCTGGTCATCGTGGCCGTGGGGTACGGGATCGGCTTCCGGTTCCTGAACGGGCTCGGCCCGGCGATCGGCATGGTGGCCATCGCGGTGTTCTTCGGGCTCACTGTCTGCTGCGTGTCCGCCTACATCGGCCTGGCGGTCAAGGACGAGGAGTCGGTGCAGGCCTTCGGGCTCATCTGGGTGTTCCCGCTCACTTTCGTGAGCTCGGCGTTCGTCCCGATCGCGACCATGCCGGGCTGGCTGCAGGCGTTCGCCAAGAACCAGCCGGTCACCCTGGTCATCGATACGATGCGGTACCTCGCGCTCGGCCCGGCTCCCGGCGCGACGTCGCTCGAGCCGCAGCTATGGCAGGGCATGGTGTGGCTCATCGGGACCCTGCTGGTGTTCGGGCCGCTGGCTGTCCGCGCCTATCGCCGGGCCAGCTGAGAAATGCGCATCGCGACGTGGAACGTGAACTCGGTGCTGGCCAGGCTGCCCCGGCTAGTGGACTGGCTGGAGCTCGCCGCCCCCGATGTTGCCTGCCTGCAGGAGACGAAAGTCGGCGCTGACGCCTTCCCGGCGGACGCCGTCGCGCCGCTCGGCTACCAGGTGGCACACCAGGGGGACGGACGCTGGAACGGGGTCGCCGTGCTGTCCCGGCTGGGCCTGGCCGACGTGGTCCGTGGCCTGCCAGGCGGCCCCGGCTTCCCGGACGGGGACCCGCAGGAGGCCCGTAGCATCGCGGCCACCTGCGGTCCAGTTAGGGTGCGGTCGGTGTACGTGCCCAACGGGCGCACCCCCGATGACCCGCACTATGCCTACAAGCTGCGCTGGCTGGCGGCCCTGCAAGCGGCGGTCGCCGCCGACGCGGCGGCGGGGCGACCGTTCGCGGTCATGGGCGACTTCAACGTCGCCCCCACCGATGCCGACGTCTGGGATCCAGCCGCGTTCACCGGCTCCACCCACGTCACGACCGCGGAGCGCGCGGCGCTTGCCGCGCTGCGCGGGACGGGGCTCACCGACGTCGTCCCCCGCATCGCCAAGGGCCCGCACCCGTTTACGTACTGGGACTACCGGGCTGGGGCGTTTCACAAGGGCATGGGGATGCGCATCGACCTGATCTACGCCAACGCGGCCCTGGTCGGCTCGGTGTCGGACGCCTGGGTCGATCGCGAGACCCGCAAGGGCAAGGGACCAAGCGATCACGCCCCGGTGATCGTCGACCTCGACCTGTAACCCGTCACGGTGACCTGCAACCCGTTGCGGACGCCCAGGTGGCCGCGATGCGCGGCCGCTCGATGGTGAAGAGCACGCACCGCGGCAGTCGTTCGGGTTATGGTTTGCTGGATGGGGCGAAACCCTGTCGAAACGTTTGTAGTGCAGAATGGCCGCTGTCGCAGGCCGGACCGGAGCGGGGAAAGCGTTGATCAAGACAACCAAGCCTGACCGTAACAATGTCGTTCGCGTTACGTTCGTGCTGCCAGCCGACGGGCTGCCTGGCGCTGTGTCCGTGGTGGGAGAGTTCAACGACTGGGATCCGTACGCCAACCCGATGCGCCGGCGCGCGAACGGCACCCGCAGCGCGGTGGTCAGCGTGCCGTCGGGCACTAAGTTCCGCTTCCGTTACCTTGCGGAGGGCGGCGTATGGTTCGACGACGAGACCGCGCAGGGACATGACTCCCTGGGGGCCTTCGTCGAAGTCTGACCGGGCCTGCCCGGCTCAGCGACGGCGCCCCTCCCGCCTGTCGTGCTTGGCGCGGTCAAATGGCCAAGGCTATGGCGAGGCGACCGCCGCCCGCCCGCAGCCCTCGCGGATGCCCGGGTAGCATCGGACAGGTGGGACGGGCGGCACGCGCTTTCTCTTGGCACGCTGGAGGCACCGTGACCACGCTGGAGGCACCGTGACCACGCTGGAGGCACCGTGACCACGCTGGAGGCACCGTGACAGAGCAGATTCCAGATCCGCCAGCTGAGCAGTTTCACCGCGACCGCCGGGAACATGGCGGTGCGCCCGCGCACCTCGACGATGACCAGCTCGCCCGGCTGACCGAGGAAGAACGCGTCGATGCAGGCATCGACGCCTATGACAGCGATGAGGTGCCCCCCGCGACCGATGCGCCGCCTGCCTACGACGTCACCCGGACGGATGGTTACCTGGAAGAGCGCGCTGAGATCCGGCGGCAGCTTGACGAAGGGGAACTGCCGCTCAGCGGCGAGCCGGATCCCTTCCCGCCCACCCGCTACGACAGGTCCTGAGTGTCCGCCGGGTCGGGGCCTGTGCACCTCAGCAACCACCATCGCACCACGCTGCGGCAGCTCTTCCAGCACCCGGTGAGCCACAACATCGAGTGGCGCGCCGTGCTCTCCCTGCTGGCGGCGGTCGGCTCAGTGTCGGAGCACTCCGAAGGCAAGGTCGCCGCGACTATCGGGTCTGAGACCGTATTCTTTGACCCGCCCGCGCACAAAGACGTTGACACGCAGACGGTCATCGACCTGCGCCGGCTGCTTGCCGAGGCAGGCTTCGGGGCGGAGGGCGGCGCAGCCGGGGGCGGCGCCGCGGGGGGCGGCGCAGCCGGGGGCGGCGCAGCCGAGCCTGGCGCAGCCGAGGTCGACGGCGGGAACGAGTAACCCTGATCGAGGGTGACCCGCCCCGGAGCTGCATCCTGGCGAACGCGAGCAGGTCGTCAACGGTCGAGACAAGGCCAGCCGCTCCGTGGCAGAACGCCGGCGGCGTGCTGCACGCGCCGTCAGGCTCGTCCACCACGACCAGCCCGGCCGGGCTGGGCTGGTAGGCGGTCGCGTCGCCGCACCTCGGGTCTCCGGATCCATGATCCATGATCCAGCCTCCTCGATGCCACACCGGCTGCGCCCCGGTTCAGCGAAGCAGTGCGAATATGGCTATAACCCGAGGGGGGCATATCAGCGATGCCTGTTCTGTCGGCACCTCTGGCTGGCAGTACCGTGACTGGCGGGACGTGCTTTACCCGGCCGGCCTGTCGCAGCGCCGCTGGCTTGAGTGCTACGCCGGGCACTTTGCCACTCTCGAGAACAACGGCAGCTTCTACCGGCTGCCCGGCCCGCAGACTTTCGCTGGCTGGCGCGCAAGAACGCCCGAGGGCTTCGTGATGGCGGTCAAGGCGAGCCGCTATCTCACCCACGTCAAGCGGCTCCGGGATCCGGCTGAGCCGGTCCGGCGCCTGCTGGAAGCAGCCTCCGGCCTTGGTGACCGGCTTGGCCCTGTGCTGCTACAGCTGCCGCCGACCCTGTCCGCCGACCCTGCGGCGCTGGATGGCTGCCTGCGCGCGTTCTCGGAGTTCCCGTTGACGGCGGAAGCCGGACCCGCGTCCCCGGCTGCCCCAGCCGGCCCTGGCCGCCCGGTGCGGGTGGCGGTTGAGTTCAGGCACGCGTCGTGGTGGACCGACGAGATCCGTGAACTGCTGGCCCGGTACCGGGCCGCGCTGTGCTGGGCGGACCGGCTCGGCCGCCCGGTCACCCCGCTGTGGCGCACGGCAGACTGGGGCTACCTGCGGTTCCACGAGGGCGCCGCGCAGCCATGGCCGCGCTACGGCGAGCTGGCACTGCGCGGCTGGGTGCAGCGGATGACCGCCACGTGGCCGGACGAAGCGGACGTTTTCGCCTACTTCAACAACGATCCGGGCGGCGCCGCGGTGCACGACGCAGCCGCCTTCGCATCGATCGCACGCGGCGCGGGGCGGCAGGTGCCAGTGCCGGGGTCCGGCCTGAGATAGCTCCAGCTGCCGCGGATGCGGCGGCGACCGCTGGAATACCAGCACCACTGAGCCGTGCCGAACCGCGGATCCGCTCGGCTCGGCCTCGGGCTGAGGGGCCAGCGGAAGCAGGCGGGCCGCAAAAGCGTTAGCTCTGCGGGGCCTTTCTGGCCACCCTTGTCATGTACTGCCGCCCGCCCTGGAGACTGCCGCCTTGATACCCTCGCACGCTGGGCTGCGTGCTCGGCTGCCTGAGCTGATACTGCGCGATCGGCACCGGCTAGGCGCCCGTATCGACAGGGCCGCCGCCCATCGGGACAGCCGGGCGCGGGAACAGGCGCTCGGCCGGGTTTGCTTGGAACTTAACGCGGCCTCGGCCCGCGTCGAGGCGCGCAGACTTGCCGTGCCCGCGATCTCCTACCCGCCCGAGCTTCCGGTCAGCCAGCTGAAAGACAAGATCGCCGAGACCATCCGCGATAACCAGGTGGTGATCATCGCGGGGGAGACCGGATCAGGTAAGACCACGCAGCTGCCCAAAATCTGCCTTGAGCTCGGCCGCGGCGTGACCGGCCAGATCGGGCACACCCAGCCGAGGCGGATCGCGGCCCGCGCCGCGGCGGAACGGATCGCCTCGGAACTGGGGACCGAGCTTGGCGCGGTGGCCGGATACAAGGTGCGCTTCGCCGATACCGCAAGCGACGCCGCGATGGTCAAGGTAATGACCGACGGCATCCTGCTGGCCGAGCTGCAGCGCGACCGCCAGCTGCTGCGCTACGACACCCTTATCATCGACGAGGCGCACGAGCGCAGCCTGAACATCGACTTCATCCTCGGCTACCTGAAGCAGCTGCTGCCGAGCAGGCCGGACCTGAAGGTCATCATCACCTCGGCCACCATCGACCCGGAGCGCTTCAGCAAGCACTTTGATCAAGCGCCGGTGATCGAGGTGTCCGGGCGCACCTACCCGGTGGAGGTGCGGTACCGGCCGCTCGCCAGCCCGGAAAACCCGGGCACTGCGCCAGCGGACCAGGTGGAGGGCATCTGCGATGCCGTGGCCGAGCTCTGCGCTGAAGGGCCGGGCGACGTGCTCGTCTTCCTCAGCGGCGAGCGGGAGATCAGGGACACCGCCGACGCCCTGGCGGGCACCGACGCCCTGCCGGGCACCGAGGACCCGGAGGTGCTGCCGCTTTACGCCCGGCTGTCCGCCGCTGAACAGCACCGGGTCTTCCAGCCGCACCGCCGGCGGCGGGTCGTGCTCGCCACCAACGTGGCGGAGACCTCGCTGACCGTCCCGGGTATCAAGTATGTCGTCGACCCGGGCACCGCTCGGATCTCCCGCTACAACCGCCGGACCAAGGTCCAGCGGCTGCCGATCGAGCCGGTCTCCCAGGCGTCGGCCAACCAGCGCACCGGCCGGTGCGGGCGGACCAGCGACGGCCTGTGCATCAGGCTCTACAGCGAGGAGGACTTCTGCTCGCGGCCTGAATTTACCGACCCGGAAATCCTGCGCACCAGCCTGGCATCGGTCATCCTGCAGATGGCGGCGCTCGACCTCGGCGAGGTCGCCGACTTCCCGTTCGTCGACCCGCCGGATTCGCGGAGCGTCGCTGACGGCGTGCGCCTGCTGGCCGAGCTCGGTGCCTTCTCCGCCACCCGCGGCAGGTCCCGGCTGACTGACGTCGGCCGCAAGCTCGCCAGGCTCCCGGTGGACCCGCGCCTCGGCCGGATGATCCTGGAGTCCGGCCGCAACGGATGTGCCCGCGAGGTGCTGATCATTAGCGCAGCCCTGTCCATCCAGGATCCCAGGGAACGGCCAGCGGAATCGCGCGCGGCAGCCGACGCCATGCACGCGCGCTTCGCTGAGCCCGAGTCCGACTTCCTTGCCTTCCTCACCCTGTGGGATTACCTGCGCGACCAGCAGCGTGAGCTGTCGGCATCAGCGTTCCGCCGCATGTGCCGTCGTGAGTACCTGCACTACCTTCGGGTGCGGGAGTGGCAGGACGTGTACGCCCAGCTCCGGCAGGCGGCGACGGAGCTGGGCGTCGTCGCCGCGCATGATCGTGACCGGGTGGCACCCGAGCGGACGGCGGAGGCCGGGGTCGCGCCGAACCTGGCCACTGCGACGGCCAGCCCGCCGGCCACTTTTGCGCCGCGCTTCCCGGCGGACGTTGCGGACCGGGTGCACATGTCGTTGCTGGCCGGCCTGCTGTCACACATCGGGATGAAGGAGGCGGACCAGAAGCCGCGCGGGAAGCGGCGCGGCCCGGCCGAGTTCGCCGGCGCGCGCGGTGCCCGGTTCGCCATCTTCGGAGATTCCGTCCTGGCGAGAAGACCGCCGCAGTGGGTGGTCGCGGCCGAGCTGGTCGAGACGTCCAGGCTGTGGGCGAGAGTCGCCGCGCGCATAGCGCCCGAATGGGTGGAGCCGCTGGCCGCCCACCTGGTCACGCGCAGTTACAGCGACCAGCACTGGGACGCCAAGCGCGGGGCGGTTATGGCGTCGGAGAAGGTAACCCTGTACGGGCTGCCGGTCGTGGCGGCCAGGCAGGTCAGCTACGGCAGGATCGACCCGGCGGCGGCCAGGGAGCTGTTCATCCAGCGCGCCCTCGTCGAGGGCGACTGGCAGACCCACCACCGGTTCTTCCACCAGAACAGGCAGCTGCTCGCGGAGGCCGAGGACCTGGAGCGCAAGGCGAGGCGGCGCGGCATTGTCGCTGATGACACCGCTCTGTTCGGCTTCTATGACCGGCGGATACCCGCAGCGGTGACATCGGCCAGGCATTTCGATGCATGGTGGAAGAAGACTCGTGCAGCCGAACCCGGCCTGCTGACGTTCACTCCTGCCGATCTCGCCGGCCCGGCCGCCGAGCAGGTCCGCGCCGCGGACTATCCCGGCAGGTGGGGTGAGTTTCCGCTGTCGTATGAGTTCGCTCCGGGTGCGCCCGATGATGGGGTGACCGTGGACATCCCGCTCGCTCAGCTCAATCAGGTATCCGGCGAGGAGTTCGGCTGGCAGGTGCCCGGCCTGCGCGCGGAACTTGTGACGGAGCTGATCCGGTCCCTGCCGAAGCACCTGCGCAGGGTCTTTGCGCCCGCTCCGGAGGCGGCACGGTCCGTGCTTGCCCGGCTTGGCCCGCCGCACGGTGACCTACTGGAGCTGCTGAGCGCAGAACTTGGCCGCGTGGGCGGCGTGCAGATCCCCCGGGAGGCGTGGGATCTGTCCCGGCTGCCGGCCCACCTGCGGCCGGCTTTCCGGGTGATCGACGGTGACCGGGTGCTGGCGAGCGGCAAGGACCTAACCGCGCTTCGGCAGCAGCTGGCGCCCCGGCTGCAGGCGGAGCTTACCGAGGCGGGCCGCGGCCTCGCCCGCTCCGGCCTGCGCAGCTGGGACTTCGGCACGCTTCCCCGGGTATTCACCGACGGGCGGGTCCGCGCCTACCCGGCGCTCGCGGACGCGGGCGACGCGGTCGATATACGGCTCTACGAGACCGAGACGCAGGCCAATGCGGCCATGTGGCGCGGTACCCGCCGCCTGCTCCTGATCGGAGTCCCGGCCGGCGTGCGGTCCGCCGCCAGCCGGCTTCCGGTCACCGCGAAGCTGGCGATGAGCAGGCACCCCTACCCGAGCGCCGACGCGTTGCTTGCGGACTGCGCGGCGTGCGCGGCTGACCAGGTGATCGCGGCAGCGGGCGGGCCGGCCTGGGACGCTGCGGGCTTCGGGAATCTCCTGGCCGCAGCCAGGGAAGCGCTGGCGGTCACCGCGGCCGACGTGGTCGCCGCCGTCGCGCGGGTCCTGGCCGAGGCGCACCAGGTCGAGGCCGGTCTCGGACGCGCCGCCAGCCCGGCGCTGGCACCGGCGCTCGCGGACATGCGCACCCAACTGGCTGCGCTGATCTATCCGGGGTTTGTCGCAGAGACCGGCGCGCAACGGCTGCCGGACCTGGTCAGGTACCTGCGTGCCATCAGCAGGCGGCTGGAGAAGGCGCCGGCGGATCCCGGTCGCGACGCCGAGCGGATGGCGGTCGTGCACCGGGTCACTGATGCCTTCCGGCAAGCCAGCGGAGAGCTGGCGGCCGCTGACGGTCGCGATGCGGATCACCAGGCGGTGCGCTGGATGATCGAAGAGCTGCGGGTCAGCCTCTTCGCTCAGACGCTTGGCACTCCCGCCCCGGTGTCCGAGCGGCGGATCCAGACAGCACTGCACCGCCTGGCCAGCTGACCAGCCGGGGACGATTCGGGCCACAAGCAGCCGAACCCCGGGACGGCCGACCTATGGCGGCCGACACAGGCCTTCGGTCCCTGGCGCGGCGCCGTCTAGAGCGGATCATTGGTTGGATGGGAGATGCCACGAGGATAGCGGTGCTCGGTGCGGGCGCCATGGGAACTGCTCTGGCCGTGCACAGCGCCCGAAACGGCGGCGACACGGTCCTGCTCGCGACCGAGCACGACGAGGCGGTCGTGGACGTATGGCGCCGCGGGCTGCCGCATCCGACGCTCCGGATGCCATTCCACCAGGACGTGCGCTGCCGCCCGGCTGAGGAATGGGCCGACGTGCTGCCCTACGCCGAGGTTGTGTTTGTCGCGGTGTCCAGCTCCGGGCTTCCGGAGGCGCTGTCGATGGCCGCGCGCATCGACGCGCCTGGCGCGGTCTGGGCCATGGCCACCAAGGGCTGGTCGGAGGGCACGCTGCAGACCCCTACCGAGGTGGCCATCGCGACGCTCGGGGACGTGCCGGTGGTGGCGCTGGCCGGCCCGGCGCTCGCCGCCGAGATCTTCGTGGGTTCGCCGACCGGCCTGATCTGCGCTTCGGCGGACCCGGGGGCCAGGAGGCGTGTGGCCGCCGCGCTCATGACGCCCATGACGGCCGTGTTCACCACGAGTGACGTGCCGGGGGCCGAGACCGCGGCGGCATTCAAGAACGTGGTAGCGGTCGCGGTCGGTCTCGCCGAGGGCCTGGCCGACCGGTACCTGCAGAGCGCGCTTGGCGCCAGTTACAACAACGCCCGCGCCGCGGTGTTCGCCCGCGGCATGCTCGACATGCTGACGCTTGCCGAGGCACAGGGCGGCCGGGCGGCGACCGTGCTCGGGCTGGCCGGGGCCGGAGATCTCTACGTCACCTGCCAGCACGGTCGCAACGGCCAATTCGGTCGGCTGCTCGGATACGGCAGCACGGTGGAAGGGGCAGTCCACTCGATCGGGAGCACGGTGGAGGGAGTGGCGAATACCGCTGCCGCGGTGCGAATTGGCGAGCGGTCCGGCATCGATCTGCCCTCGGCGCGGGTAGTCGAACTCGCCCTGACCGAGGATCTGACCGGCGAGACGGTGAGCGATCGGCTGCGAGACCTGTTCCTGACCGTGGTGACAGGGGCCAAGCGATACGGCGATCCCGCCGGGCAAGAACGACTTTAATGAAGGTCCGCTAGCACCTCGCGGGCCACTCGGGCGCCCGAGGCCAGGGCTCCCTGGACCGAGCCCCCCGGCTGCTGCCGTGTGGGGGGAATTCAGCGGGCCCGTGCGGTGAACCAGTTCGTCGCCAGGCCCTTGCCATCGCGCCAGATCTCGAATCCGGCGTCAATATTGAGCATCCAGTACCGTGGCCGGACCCAGCGGTACCGTTCCATCCGATGGATGAACCCGCCCAGGCTGAGATGGACGACCCGCGAGGTCGGCCGAACCCGGCGGAACTGGATAAGGCGCCATTTGATCCCAGCATGTTGCGTTACCCAGCTTCTAAGGTACCACCTCGCGTGGTCTTCCCACACGATGCCACTATGACGGCCCGGTGCGGGACTCCCGTGCGAATTCAGCCAGATCATGAGTTCCGCCCCGGTCGCCTGTCCGGTGGTAATCGGATCCTTGTTGAACCAGATATCGTAGGTCGCGTCCCAGACGCCGCTCGCGCGGGCGGAGATGTCCCAGCTGGTGCGCGGATCACGGAGCGTGGAAACCCTCGCGGGGAGGCCGCTTCCGGTGGTGCAGAGCCCCCAGCTGCAACCGAGGAATATGTAGGGGAAGGCCACCGGCTCGCGCGTCCTTGAGCGCGCCGATGACTGCGCAACCGCGAAATTCGCGCGGGTGCCGTGGTTGATGACACACTCCTGGAGGCCGCCGTAGTTGTCATTCCTGACGATGAATCTCTCGCCTAACCTGTTGGTTACCTGCAGGTATTGGTATGGATGGCACAGCTGAGCTGATGACGAAGCGGATGCCGGAGGAGCGGCGCCGCTGCAGGTGGCAGCCAAGACCAGGCATGACACCAGACCTGCCGCGCCGAATACGGCATTTCTGCGCAATCTATATCCCTCCGGTACTGGTGATAATACATTTCGATAAAAATATTCCGCGAGTGTAGCCCGGGAATTAGCCGGGCCGCAGCCGATCACCGGAAGCCCGCGGCCGCCGTCCGGCACCGCCCAGGCTGGCCAGGCTCAGGGTCTGATTGCCGGAGTGGCTAAGGTGTTGGGCGCCAAGATAGGCGGCCCGTGGCCGCTCAGCGTGCCGTCGGAGGGTTATGTCGTCGATGTGCAGCGTCCATAGCCCCATCCTCAGCATGCTCGGCGGGTACCGTCCGCAGGACGGCACCGAGGCGGCCGACGTCGCCCGGGTGCGCGCGCTCGCCGAGACCGCCGCCGATCCATGGCTGCGCTCGATTCCCCTGCACGTGACGGCGTCAGCGCTGATCGTGGACCCGGCAGGCGGCCGCGTGCTGTTGCGCTGGCACCAGCGCCAGCAGGCGTGGCTTCAGGTGGGCGGGCACGGCGATCCGGGTGAGAGCGACCCGGTTGCCATCGCGCTGCGCGAAGCCGCTGAGGAGACCGGGCTGACCGATCTGGCGCCGTGGCCGGATGCGCAGATCAGGCACGTGGTGATCGTTCCCGTCCCGGCGGGCGCCACCGAACCTGCACATGAGCACGCCGACGTGCGGTTCGTCCTGGCTACCCGGACTCCGGACGCAGCACGGCCCGAGCACCCGGAGGCACCGCTGCGCTGGCTGGCACTGAACGACGCGCGCGAGGCCACGTCCGAAGCCAACCTGAAACAGACGCTGTCCCGGGTCGAGCGGCTGCTCGCGGACCGCAGCCGGTCCCGATCAGCTGAATAGGTCCGGCGGGCTTGCCAAACGGCTTATATAACGGTCTCCTCAGCCCGCCTCGCCATGGACGGCGGCCCCGCCCGCCGGATTCCGGCAGGCGCTGGCCCGGGACCGGCTCGCACTCGAAGCGGATGTGCTGTCGGCGGCCGGCCGGGCCGGGTCTTCGCAGCCTAATGTTGTTCCCAAGTGGTGCTCTCGTACTGGTAACTCCAGCCTCAGGGCCCGGACGTGTGGCTGGCCCGGTGCGGGCAGGAGCGACGTTGAGCGGCGTTCCGGCGATGCATCGGCGAGCAACGAAATGAGGACATGTGGTGATCGCGACAGTTAACCCGGCTACCGGGGAGACGCTGAAGACCTATGACGAGATCTCCGACGAGGAGGTAGAGCGCTGCCTGGCGGCTGCGGCGAAGGCGCATGCGGGCTACCGGCTTACCGACTTCACGCAGCGGGCGGCATGGATGCGCCGGGCCGCCGACATCCTTGATGATGAACGCGACCAGATCGCCGCGATGATGACAACCGAGATGGGAAAGACGCTGGCCGCCGCGCGGCAGGAGGTGGCCAAATGCGCAACAGCCTGCCGCTTCTACGCCGACCGGGCGGCCGGGTTCCTCGCCGACGAGCCCGCCGACGCTGACGCGGTAGGAGCCGCGCAAGCTTACGTTACGTACCAGTCACTCGGGCCGGTACTGGCGATTATGCCATGGAATTTCCCGCTCTGGCAGGCTATGCGCTTTGCCGCTCCGTCCCTGATGGCAGGCAACGTAGGGCTGCTCAAGCATGCGTCGAGCGTTCCGCAGACGGCCCTGTTCATGCAGGACCTGTTCAGCCGGGCTGGTTTTCCCGAGGGGACCTTCCAGACGCTTCTCGTCGGATCCGCCCGGATAGCGGCCATCCTGCGTGACCACCGGGTGGTGGCGGCCACGCTCACCGGCTCGGGGCCCGCCGGGCAATCAGTGGCGGCCATCGCGGGCAGCGAGATCAAGAAGGTCGTCCTCGAGCTCGGCGGCAGCGACCCGTTCATTGTCATGCCTTCGGCGGGCCTGGCGGCCGCGGCGAGAGTGGGCGCCGTCGCGCGCTGCCTGAACAACGGCCAGTCGTGCATCGCGGCCAAGCGCTTTATCGTCCACTCGTCGGTTGGCGACGACTTCGAGAGCCTGTTCGCAGGGCAGATGTCCGGCATGACCGTCGGCGACCCGATGCTCGAAGGCACCGACGTGGGCCCGCTTGCCTCGGAGCAGCAGCGCCGGGACGTCGAGGAGCTCGTGGACGACGCGGTAAGCAAGGGCGCGCGGGTGCTGTGCGGGGGGAAGTCGCCTGCCGGGCCCGGCTGGTACTATCCGCCGACCGTGCTCACCGGCATCACGCCGGCCATGCGCGTGCATACCGAGGAGGTCTTCGGGCCGGTGGCTACCCTCTACCGGGTGGCCGACATCGACGAGGCAATAGAGCTAGCGAACAGCACCGAGTTCGGGCTCGGCGCCAATGCCTGGACCAACGACGAGCAGGAGCGGGCCAGGTTCGTCAGGGACCTCGATGCCGGGATGGTCTTCATCAACGGCAACGTGACCTCCTATCCGCAGCTGCCATTCGGGGGCATCAAGACCTCCGGCCACGGCCGGGAGCTAGCGGCCCAGGGCATACGGGAGTTCTGCAACATCAAGTCGGTGTGGGTCGGAGCCCAGGGCGGCTGAGCCCGCCCGGCCCGCCAGCCGATTAAGCGATAATCTCGATAGAGATAGCCTCACATCATGGCCACCACCCCGCTCGCGGTACTCGACCTGGTACCCATCACTTCCGGCGGCAGCGCCAGCCAGGCGCTGCGGGCCAGCATCGACCTCGCCAGGCAGGCTGAGCGGTTCGGTTATGCCCGGTACTGGGTTGGCGAGCATCACCTCAACCCTGGCGTCGCCGGCACCTCCCCGGCTGTCGTCCTCGCGCTCACCGCAGCAGCCACTCGGGCGATCCGGATCGGATCCGGTGCGGTCCAGCTCGGGCACCGCACCGCATTGTCGGTGGTCGAGGAGTTCGGCCTCATCGACGCCTTGCATCCTGGCCGCCTTGACCTCGGTCTCGGCCGTTCGGGCGGCAGGCCGCCCGGCGGCGACCGCGAGCCGACGCTGGTCGGCGCGACGCAGGTGGTAGACGGGCGGGCACCGAACGGGTTGCGCATCCCGCCGCGGTTCCGTGCCGAGCGGCTGTTCGCCTCGCCGCGTTCTGAATTGCAGCGGAAGCTGCTGCTGCAACCGGGCGCCCACCCGCAGGACTACGCAGAGCAGGTCGACGACATCCTCGCCCTGCTGCGCGGCAGCTACCGCTCGGCCGAAGGAGTCGAGGCGCACGCCGTCCCGGGTGAAGGCGCTGATGTGCAGGTCTGGATCCTGGGCAGCAGCGGCGGGCAGAGTGCCAGCGTCGCCGGTTCGAACGGCCTGCCATTCGCCGCTAACTACCATGTCAGTCCCGCTACCGTGCTGGAGGCTGTGGCGGGGTACCGTTCGGCGTTCCAGTCTTCTGCCGAGCTTGACCGGCCCTATGTCAGCGTCTCCGCTGACGTGGTCGTGGCGCAGGACGAGGTAGCCGCGAGGGAGCTGGCCGCGGGCTATGGCCCTTGGGTGCACAGCATCAGGTCCGGTGCGGGCGCGATTGCGTACCCGACGCCGGACGAAAGCAGGGCATACGCCTGGCCCGGCGGTGACCGGGCCCTGGTGGCCGACCGGGTGGACACGCAATTCGTCGGGTCCGCGCAGCAGGTCGCCAGCCAGCTCGAGCAGCTGCGGGAGGCCACCGGTGCCGACGAGCTGCTCATCACCACCATCACCCACGATCACGCTGACCGGGTCCGCTCCTACCAGCTGCTTGCGCAGGAGTGGGAGCGCCGGTGAGCCTCGCGGTCCTCATTCGGCAACTGCGGGCTGCGGACCCGTTACCTGGCAGGCGGCTCATCTGGTGAATCCACGGCACTCGAAAGCCGGCTAAAACTGTCCCGCCCGCGGCTGAAAGCGGGCCTGCCCGGACTAAGTGCGCTGCACAGATCGCACCACGTTTTTATTACTGACCGCGCATTGGTGTAAGGAGCAGCCAATGGTGGAATAGGTCTCCCGTAATTGATCAACATGGGGGGAGATCAATGCAGGTGCAAACTAGGACCCACTCGGCCTTTCGCAACGGCTCGGCGGATATCGTCCGCGCCCGCCGCGTCGGCGACAGTGTGTCCATGACTACGGCCAGCCGGCCGAAGGTCAGGCCCGGCGGCAAGGCGCCGGCCGGCAAGGCGACGAGCAAGGCAATCACCGGCACCGGGACCCACAAGGCAGTCACCGGAACGGGGACCCGCAAGGCGGTCACCCGCACCGCGACGCGCAAGGCGGCCACCGGAACGGGGACCCGCAAGGCAGCCGCCGGCGCGGGGACCCGCAAGGCGCCCAGGGCCACGGCCGTCAAGGCGCCTGCCGCGAGGAAGGTCTCGTCGGCAGCGGCGAAGGTCACTACAGCGTCGACCCGGATGACCTCTGCGGCCAGCAAGGGGATGGCGTCGGCCAAGACGATGTCGGCCGCCATGCAGGCGATGAACACCGCCACCAAGGCCATGACCACCGCAGCGAAGGCGCTGACGGCGGCGGCCAAGACGATGTCGGCGGCCAAGCCGGGCAGCGTCGTCGGTGAAGATCACGGCGAGGCGGAAGACGGCGTCGAAGTCCGCCCCGAGGCGGAAGGCCACGGCCAAGACCGCGCCGAGGCGGAAGACCGCAGCGTGACAGGTGCCGGGCCGGTGCTTATCGCCAACAGGTCACCGGCCCGGCCGACCACCGGAATAGTCTCCCGCGCCCGCTGGGCGCGGGAGCTTTCTCGCGGCGGCCGGCGAGTGAGGCCCAAGGAGGGCCCGGTCTCAGCTCATCTCGTCGCGGGCGGCCGCGAACGCGGTCGCCGCCCGTTCGAGGTCGGCGCGGTATGCGCGGCCGATACCTGCGTCCTGATCCGGGCCTTGCCGACCGGGACGACCGGGATAGCTGAACCCGATGACGTAGATCCCTTTCGCAGCAGCAGGTCGGCCATCCGGCTGGCGCGCGCCGCGTCGCCGATCATGACCGGGACGATCGGGTGGTCGCCGGGCAGGATGTCGAAGCCGAGCTCGGTCATCCGCTGGCGGAACCAGGCCGTGTTCTCGCGCAGCCGGGCCCGCAGGTCGTCGCCGCCCTCCAGCAGGTCGAGGACCGCCAGCGAGGCGCCGACGACCGCCGGGGCCACCGAGTTGGAGAACAGGTAGGGCCGGGACCGCTGCCGGAGCAGGTCGATGATCTCCTGGCGGCCGCTGGTGTAACCACCGCTGGCACCGCCCAGCGCCTTGCCCAGCGTGCCGGTCACGATGTCGACGCGGTCGGTGACGCCGTGCAGCTCGGGGGTTCCGCGCCCGCGGGCGCCGACGAACCCCACCGCGTGCGAGTCATCGACCATGACCATCGCGTCGTATCGTTCGGCCAGATCGGCAGATCTCGCCGAGCGGCGCCACGTAGCCGTCCATGGAGAACACGCCGTCGGTGGCGATCGAGCCGGCGCCGGGCGTCCGGGCGGCCTGTAGCTGCTTCTCAAGGTCGGCCATGTCGCGGTTGCGGTAGCGCAGCCGCCGGGCCTTGCACAGCCTGATGCCGTCGATGATCGACGCGTGGTTCAGCTCGTCGCTGATCACGGCGTCCTGCTCGCCGAGCATCGTCTCGAACAGGCCGCCGTTGGCGTCGAAGCACGAGGAGTACAGGATCGTGTCGTCGGTGCCGAGGAACCCGGAGATGCGCCGCTCGAGCTGCTTGTGCACATCCTGGGTGCCGCAGATGAACCGGACGCTGGCCAGGCCGTAGCCCCACCGGTCCAGCGCCTCCTTGGCGGCCTCGACGATGCGCGGGTCGTCGGCCAGGCCCAGGTAGTTGTTGGCGCAGAAGTTGAGCACCTCGGCGCCGTCCTCGACCCGGATGCTGGACCGCTGCGGGCTGACGATGACGCGCTCGGTCTTGAACAGGCCGTCGGCGCGGATCTGGTCAAGCTCGGCGCGGATCTCCTCGCGGGCGTTGCGAACACTTTGACTGGCCCCTCTTCGGTCGGTTCATACCGGTCGGCCCAGTTGAGGACCACCTTGCCGCACTGCCCGCTGCGCACGGTGGCGAACGCCGCTCGTAGTCGGCGGCGTCGAACCTGTGCGTGATGACCGGGGAGATGTCGACGCCCGACTGGATAAGCACCGACATCTCGTACCAGGTCTCGAACATCTGGCGGCCGTAGATCCCCTTGATGGTGATCATGTTGGTGACCAGGTGGGCCCAGTCGATCCCGAACTCCTCGGTGGGCAGGCCGAGGATGGCGACCTTCCCGCCGTGGCGTCATGGACGCGAGCATGTCCCGCAGCGCGGCCGGCTTGCCGGACATCTCCAGCCCGACGTCGAACCCTTCCGCATGGCCAGCTCGCTCATCGCGTCCGGAGCGTCGTCGCGGCGGCGTCCACGGCCAGGGTGACCCCGATCCGCCTGGCCAGATCAAGCCGGTACGGCGAAACGTCGCTGATGACCACGTAGCGGGCGCCCGCGTGCCTGGCCACGATCGCGGCCATCAGCCCGATCGGGCCGGCTCCGGTGATCAGCACGTCCTCGCCGAGGATGGGGAACGTCAGCGGCGGTGTGCACGGCGTTGCCGAACGGATCGAAGATCGCCGCCACGTCGAGGTCGATGTCCGGCGGGTGCCGCCACACGTTCGTCGCCGGCAGCGCGATGAACTCGGCGAAGGCGCCCGGGTGGTTGACGCCGATCCCTTTGGTGCGCGCGCACTGGACCCGGCGCCCGGCCATGCAGTTGCGGCAGCGGCCGCAGACCAGATGCCCCTCGCCGCTGACCAGGTCCCCGGACTGCAGGTCGTGCACGTCCGGCCCGGCCTCCACGACCTCGCCGACGAACTCGTGCCCGATGACCAGCGGGACGGGCACGTTGCGCCTGCGCCCAGCCGTCCCAGTCGTAGATGTGCAGGTCGGTGCCGCAGATACCGGTCCGCAGCACCCGGATGAGCACGTCGTCCCGGCCGACCGCCGGGACCGGCACGTCCTCGATCCGCAGCCCGGGCTCAGCCCGCGACCTTGACCAGAGCCTTCATGCGTTGCTCGCTCTCTCATAACCGAGCTGATGACGACCGCCCCGTCGTGACCCTCCCGTTGCGGGAGCACCCGATCCGGCCCGGACGACTCTACCCGGTCCGCCGCGGTTCAGCCGGCGATGGCCTGACGCGAGTATGGACAGGCGCCGGCGCGGAGCCTCGTCTCGCCGGCCTGCGAGGCATGCGTGGAGCAGGAAGCGGGCTCGGCGTTCCTGGCCAACCTCAACGCCGGCGGCGACACGGTGCCAGGTGTCAGCTATACCGTCATCGAGACCAAATACGACGAGGTCGTCACCCCGTATACGTCGGCATTCCTGAACGGCGGCAATGTCACCCGCGCTCTAGCCGTCGGCTCATCCATGATCGTGGCTGCTAGGTGGTGCGCCGATGGCTAGCGCGCGCTTCGTGCTGTTCGCTCATGAGGCGGCTGACCCGCGGATCTAAGCTGGCGATATGTATGTTCCGGCGCACTTCGCGGTACCCGACCTTGACCAGGTCGCGGCCTTCGTCGAGCGGGCCGGGGCCGCTGACCTTGTCACCTTTGACGGTGACCGGCTGACTTCCACGTTGCTGCCGGTTATCTGGGACACCGGCGCCGGTGCGCACGGCCGGCTGCTCGGTCATCTCGCGCTGGCGAACCCGCAGTGGAGCACGGCCCGCACCGACGTGCCCGCGCTCGCCATCGTGCACGGCCCGCAGGCGTACATCTCCCCGTCCTGGTACCCGAGCACCAAGGAGCATGGCCGGGTCGTACCGACCTGGAACTACACCACGGTTCACTTCACCGGGCCGGTGACCTTCCACCGTGACGCCGAGTGGCTCCGCGACATCGTGACCCGCCTGACAGACCAGCACGAACGGTATATCCCGGACCCCTGGCGGGTCGAGGATGCCCCTCCGGCATATATCGACGGGCAGCTTCGCGGCATCGTCGGGGTCGAGATGGCCGTCACCCACATCGAGGCCAAGGACAAGCTCAGCCAGAACCGCAGCGCGGCAGACCAGGCCGGAGCCCTGGACGGGCTCCGCCGCACCGCCGATCCCGGCGCGCACGCGGTGGCGGAACTGATGGCGGCCCGGCGCGCCGCGGCCGACGCAGCCGAGGCGGCGCCGACGCGGACGGGGCGGACCCGGCGGCCCGGCCGGCCCGCTGAGCACGGATAGCCCCCGCGTGCCGGGCGCCCTCGGCGTCACCGGGTGCCGCTGGTCACCTTCGGGTCGTCGAGCGGGCCCGGGTAGGCCTTCTCGGCTCGCGCCTCGAGGCGTTTCAGGTGCTTGCGCAGGTAGATGATCACCGCGATCACGACCGCCACCACGAGAACCGCGCCCATGACGGTCACCACCGTGCTGACCTCGTGGAAAGCGGCCCCGAGGTAATAGGCGCCTGCTGTGAACAATGCCGCCCAGATGATCCCCCCGGCTGCGTTGTAGAGGAGGAACCTGCGCCAGTGCATCATGTTGGTCCCGGCCAGGAATGCGGCATAGGTACGCAGCACCGAGATGAACCGCCCGATGAACACCACCTTGCCGCCGTGCCGGTCGAACAGGTAGCGGCCCACCTTGAGCTTTGCCTCATCGACTCGCACGTAGTGCCCGTACCGGCGCAGCAGCCGGTAGCCGCCGAACCGGCCGATCAGGTAGCCGATGTTGTCCCCCACGATGGCCGCCACGGCGGCCACGATGATCAGCGGAACGAGGCTGAGCTGGTGCGTCGAGCCCGCGTACAGGGCGGCCGCGATCAGGGTTGTCTCGCCGGGAATGGGCACGCCGAGGCTCTCGAGGCCGACCGCCAGGAAGACCGCCCAGTACCCGTAGGTGTGGATGGACGGTGTGACGGCGGTGCTGGCGGCGGCGACCGCTGCGAGCGTCAATGATCCCCCAACCGCGCCGGGGCGGTATGCCGGCTCATGCTCACGATAGATGCGCCGCTCGGCCGCTCAGCCGCTCAGCCGCAGCGCGGCTGCTGCCTCGGTCAGTACGGCCAGGTGCCCGTCGACGGCACCGAGGCCGGCGCCCATCGTGTTGACGGACACGTGCGTCGCGCCCGCGTCGCGCCACCTGCCACGTGGTCGCGAGCTTCGCGCATGCCGTCCGTCGGTCCAGCTCACCCGGCCTTCCATGCCCAGCGTGGCCGGGTCACGGCCGGCCGCCGCGCCGCGGCCGTCACGACCGCGCGGGCTTCGTCGAGCCGCGGGCCGGGCGGTACCTGCGGGAACCAGCCGTCAGCCAGCCGCCCGGCTCGCTCGTAAGCGCGCGGCGACTGGGCCCCGAACCAGACCGGGATCGGGCGCTGGACCGGCAGCGGCGCCAGTCCCGCGCCGGTGACCCGTTCGTAGGTGCCCTCGAAGGTGACGACTCTGCTCGGTCCACAGCCTGCGCAGCAGCGTCGACCTGCTCGTCGATACGCGGCCCGCGGTCGGAGAAGTTCTTGCCGAGCGCCTCGTACTCGACGGCGTTCCAGCCGAGCCCGACCCCGAGCCGGAACCGGCCGCCGGTCAGCAGGTCGACCTCGGCCGCCTGCTTGGCGACCAGCGCGGTCTGCCGCTGCGGCAGGATGATGATTCCGGTGACCAGCTCGAGCGAGGTGACCGCGGCCAGGTAGCCGAAGAGCACGAACGGCTCGTGGAACGTCGTGTGCACGTCGTAGGGCCCGGTCCACGGCGCGTGCACCGCGGGATCGGCGCCGAGGACGTGGTCGTAGGCGAGCAGATGGCTGAAGCCAAGCTCCTCGACCCGCTCGGCGTAGGCGCGTACCGCGCCGACGTCGGCGCCGATCTCGGTCTGGGGGAATACGACGCCGATCTGCATGGGCTTGGTTATACACCGCGCCGGTGGCTCGGCTAAGCCCCGGGCAGCTCGAACCGGGCCTGGAAGAACCGGAGATAACGCGGCTCGTACGTCATCACCAGCCCCTTGACCGACGCGCGCTCGGCGTAGAGGGCCTCCACGGCCTCGGCCACGATGTCCATGTGGGCCTGGGTGTAGACGCGGCGCGGGATCGTCAGCCGGGTGAGCTCGAGCCTCGGCCGGTTGTGGTCACCGGTCTGCGGGTCGCGGCCGGCCGAGACGATCCCGCGCTCCATTCCGCGGACCCCGGAGTCGAGGTAAAGCTCGGCGGCAAGTGTCTGGGCGGGGAACTTGTCCTGCGGCAGATGCGGGTAGAACCGGCGCGCGTCCAGGAAGATCGCATGACCGCCGACCGGCTTGACGAACGGGATGCCCCCAGCGTCGAGGAGCTCGCCGAGGTAGCGGACCTGCCCGATCCTGGCGCGGATATGTTCCTCCTGCACGGATTCGGAGATGCCGACCGCCATCGCCGCCATGTCGCGCCCGGCCAGCCCGCCGTAGGTATGCAGGCCCTCAAAGACGACTACGAGGTTGCGGGCCTCGTCGAATAGCTGCGGGTCGTTGAGAGCGAGCCAGCCGCCGATATTGACCAGCGAGTCCTTCTTCGCCGACATCCAGGCGCCGTCGGTATAGGAGCAGAACTCCTTGAGGATTTCCGCGATCGTCTTGTCCGCGTAGCCCGGTTCGCGCTCCTGAATGAAGAACGCGTTCTCCACCATTCTGGTCGCGTCGAGGAAGAGCCGTATCCCGTAGGCGTCACAGAGCGCCCGGACCGAGCGCACGCAGCCCATGCTCACCGGCTGGCCGCCCGCCATGTTGACCGTGCCGGCCAGGCTCACGTAAGCGATCTGGCTGGCGCCCGCACGCGTTATCAGGCTCTCGAGCTTGCCGAGATCGACGTTGCCCTTGAACGGGTGCTCGCTCACTGGGTTATGTGCCTCATCGATGATCACGTCCACGAACACGCCGCCCGCGCGCTCCTGGTGCTCCCTGGTGGTCGTGAAGTACATGTTGGCCGGCACGAACTGGCCAGGGCGGATCGCTATCTGGCTGATGAGGTGCTCAGCGCCGCGGCCCTGATGGGTCGGCACGACGTGCTGGTAGCCGTAGGTCTCGCGGACGGCCGCCTCGAACTCGTAGAAGTTCCGCGAGCCCGCGTAAGCCTCGTCGCCGAGCATCAGCGCCGCCCACTGCCGGTCGCTCATCGCGTTCGTGCCCGAGTCGGTGAGCAGGTCGATATAGACATCCTCCGAGCGGAGCAGGAACGTGTTGTAGCCGGCCTCGGCCGCCGCCCGCGCGCGTTCATCCGGCGTGGTCATCCGCAGCGGCTCGACCATCTTGATCTTCCAGGGCTCGGCCCAGGACCGGCGGCCGAGCTGGTGTCCGGTGGTCACGGGAAGGTGCGTCATCGATTCCTCCAAGCGGACAGCCAGTTCCGCGCCATGGTGGCCGGATCGCCCTGCTTGCCCGGTTTCGTTCACAGTAGGGGTCCGGCGGTGCCAGATGCTGGATGAGGTGGGCATGAGTCGCAGGTGGCCGAAATGGCCGCGGCCCGTTCAGGTAGGCAGCAGTGCCGCCGCGAGGCTGTCGGACAGCCATCGGTTGAAGTCGGCGGTGCTCCAGCTGCGCTGAGCGACCAGCAGCCGGTAGAGGTGGCCGTCCGTGAGCGCCCAGCAGAGTTCCGCGGCATGTTGCTCGGTTATGCCGACGGCCAGTCCGTCCAGGGACGCGAGATACCTGATGAACACGGTAGCGCCCAGCATCCGGTTACGGCTCGCCTCGGCGAGCAGCTGTGCGGCCGCCGGGTCGATTGGGCGGTCCGGCGGTCCTGCGGCGTGCTGCGACTGTGTCTGGTCCATGGTTCCTCGTCCTCGCGCAGCTAATTCTCGCTTGCGGGAACATTGCCCCAGTTACGTTAGTTTGCATCAAGCAACTAACTTACCATCCGGGAGCCGTCGCGGCAGCGTGCCGGCGCCGGATGCCAGCCCCCGCTCCGGAGGGATGTCAGTGCTGAGCCAGTCGAATCCAGGGCCCCGCTACAAGTGGATCGCCCTGTCCAACACCACGCTCGGCGTGCTGATGGCGACGGTCAACGCCTCCATCATGCTGATCGCGCTACCGGATATCTTCCGCGGCATCGGCGTCAATCCGCTGCAGCCGGGCAACACCAGCCTGCTGCTGTGGCTGCTGATGGGATACCTGGTGGTCACCGCGGTGCTGGTGGTCAGCTTCGGGCGGCTCGGCGACATGTTCGGCCGGGTCCGGATGTACAACCTCGGCTTCGCGATCTTCGCGCTGTTCTCAGTGGCGCTCTCGCTGACCTGGCTGCACGGTACAGCAGCCGCCTGGTGGCTGATCGGGATGCGGGTGCTGCAGGGCGTCGGCGGTGCCATGCTGCTGGCCAACTCAAGCGCGATCCTCACCGATGCGTTCCCGCACAACGAGCGGGGCCTCGCCCTCGGGCTTAACCAGGTGGCCGGGATCGCAGGCTCCTTCATCGGCCTGGTACTCGGCGGCGTGCTCGGCCCGCTCAACTGGCGGTTCGTCTTCCTCGTCTCGGTCCCGTTCGGAGTGCTCGGGACGATCTGGTCCTACCTGAAGCTGCGCGAGCTCGGGATGCGCCGGGCGGCCAGGCTCGACTGGTGGGGCAACGTCACGTTCGGCGCGGGACTGATCGCCGTCCTTGTCGGCATCACCTACGGCATCCAGCCTTATGGCGGGCACACGATGGGCTGGACCAGCCCGCTCGTGCTCGGCCTGATCATCGGCGGGCTCGCGGTGATCGCGCTCTTCTGCGTGATCGAGACGAAGGCTGAGGAGCCGATGTTCCACCTCGACCTGTTCAAGCTCCGCCCGTTCACTGCCGGGAACGTGGCCAGCCTGATGGCGGGGCTCGGCCGCGGCGGCCTGATGTTCATCCTCATCATGTGGCTGCAAGGCATCTACCTGCCCGTTCACGGTTACAGTTTCAGCCAGGGGCCGCTGTGGGCGGGCATCGCGATGCTGCCGCTGACCGTCGGCTTCCTGATCGCCGGGCCGGTGTCAGGCTGGCTGTCGGACAGGTTCGGCGCCCGGCCGTTCGCCACCGGGGGCATGCTGGTCGCCGCTGCCTCGTTCCTCATGCTGCAGATGCTGCCGGTTAACTTCGTCTACTGGCAGTTCGCGGTCATCCTGCTGATCAACGGGATCGGCATGGGCCTGTTCGCGTCGCCGAACCGGGCCGGCATCATGAACAGCCTGCCGCCCGGCCAGCGCGGCGTCGGGGCCGGGATGAGCGCGACGTTCCAGAACTCGGCCATGGTGCTGTCCATCGGGATCTTCTTCACGCTGATCATCCTCGGGCTCGCGTCGACGCTGCCGGCCACCCTGACCCATGGCCTGGTCGCGCAGGGCGTGCCGCGCGCGGACGCGGCGCGGGTCGCCGCGCTGCCGCCAGTCTCGATCATGTTCGCCGCGCTGCTCGGTTACAACCCGGTGCAGACGCTGCTCGGGCACGTGGTCAGCCGGCTGCCTGCGGGCCACGCCGCCTACCTGACCGGCCACACCTTCTTCCCGTCGCTCATCGCGGCACCGTTCGAGCACGGGCTCGCGATCGCGTTCTACTTCGCCATCGCAGCCTGCCTGACCGCGGCGGTGGCATCGCTGCTGCGCGGTGGGAAGTACGTCCATGGCGTTGACCCCGTGCCCGTCGCCCGTGCTGCTGGTGCGCGTCAGATTCTCGCGACGAGCCGGATGCCGGCTGAGCAGGCAGTCCGGTCCCGGCAATAGCAGCGACGGGCACTTTGCTGCTGCTCCTTCGCGGCGATGTGCCGGCGCTGCCATTGACCCGCAGTTCAGCCCGGCCGGCTGCCCGCGGCGACTGACATCGGCTACCGGCTGCAGGGGAGTGATCTTCTGGCGTGCTTACGCCGGCTTACCGCGCGCAGCCGCGCGTGCCGCGCGTGCCGCGCGTGCCGAGGGTGCCACGGGTGCTGCGGTGACGCGCCTGGCGGCCTTCAGCAGGGCGGCGACGCCGTCCTCGAGGCCGCTGGCCAGCACCTCGATGTCCGGGTTTGACGCGTAGTCGCCGGTGATCCCGAAGGTGACCTCGTCGCAGTAGGTGAAGATCGAGATCCCGGTGCGCAGCGTGGTGGCGATCGGGACGTAGGGGACGATCTCCACGAGCCTGCGGCCCATTCCGTAGAGCGGCTGACGCGGCCCTGGCACGTTGGTGGTGACCGTGACGACCTCGTGCTGCGGCAGCTTGTAGAGGAGCTGGACGCCCACCGACGCGAGCGGGTACGGGGTAAACCGGCCCAGTGAGACCGCTGTCTCCATGACCTTCGATACCTTGCTCGCCTTCAGGGCCGACAACTCCGCCCTGATCGCGGTGAGCCGGTCGACCGGGTCGGCGATGTGGACAGGCAGATAGACGAGTATCCCCGACAACCTGTTGTCGCGGACGTTCTCCTCGCCAGGGGCGCGGACCGAGACGGGAACCAGCGACGGGATCATGAACTGGTCAGGCGTCTCGCCACGGGCCAGCAAGAGGTCCCTGAAACCGCCGCTGATCACGGCGAGGACGACATCGTTCACGGTGCCGCCGAGCCTTCTCTTGATCGTCTTGATGTCATCCAGCGATGCCCGGGCCCAGGTGTAGCGGCGTTGCTGGCCGATCGGCCCGGACAGGGACGATCCGGTGGCGGGCAGCAGCGAACCTGTCATCCGCAGCAGCGCCCGTGCCATGTCGCTGACCTGCTGGACCGCATTGCCAGGGTTCCCGAGCGCGCCGCCGAGCGCGGCCGTCTCGCGCACCGGCATCATGACCATGTCCAGCGTCGCCTGGGCGGCGAGCGACAGGGACGAAGGCTGCTCGCCGAGGACATGGTCATGGACGGCCGGCGTCGGAGCGTGCGGGGAATAGTCAAAGATCACGTGATACAGGTCGGTTCCTGACACCCCGTCGACCATACAGTGGTGCACCTTGGACAGCAGCGCCCAGCGGTTGTCGGCGAGCCCCTTCACCAGCCAGTACTCCCACAACGGGTAGTCGCGGTCGAGCCGCTGGCCCATCACCCGCGACATCAGCTTTTTGAGCTGCGGATCACCGCCGGGGGGCGGCAGCGCGGTCTCCCTGACGTGGAACCGGATGTCGAAGGACGGGTCGTCGACCCACACCGGTGGTCCGAGGCGGAACGGTACCTTGCGGAGCTTCTTTCGGTAACGGGGCACCATTGGCAGCCGGCCGCGGAGGTAGTCGAGGAATTCGTCATAGGTCGGCGCCGGGCCCTCGAACACGGCGATCGAGGCAATCGCCATAGACGTGTGCCTGTCCTCATCCTCAGCATCAACAAACTGAGCGTCCAGCGGGTTCAACTTGTCCATGACGCCCCCTTTCCCGAGTTGTTTCGATCTCGGCCCATCCGGGCGCCGCCAGGACAAGCGGCTGAAGATCACTTCCTAACAGGATGCTAAAGCGGGAAGGGTCCCTGTTTGAACTGCCGATGGTCCCGCCGGGCGGGACCTTTGGGCCAGGCCAGCGTGGCCAGGCCAGCGTGGCCAGGCCAGCGTGGCCAGGCCAGCATGGTCAGGCCAGGGCGGTCACTAGGGCCAGCAAGGCCACGAGCGCGATCAGCATGTAGGCGAGGTAGGCGGCGAGCCGCCCGGACTGCAACCGCTTGGCGGCTCGCACCAGGGCCATGACCGGGCGCAGCACGGGCCGGTACAAATAGGCCTCGACCACCTCGATCACGTCCGAGGTGTAGCCGAGCCGCGCGCCAGGGCGCTGCCGCGGTCCGCCAGTGCCTGCGGCCGGGGACAGCGGCCGGAGCTCTGACTGGGTGTGCAGCACGGTCGCCAGGACCCGGCGGGTCGGGTTGGCGAACCCAGTCGCCGTGTAGCAGTCCGCGCCCTCCACCCCGGCGGTGGCCGAGCGCCATGGGGGTACCCGCCGCACCCGGGTCATCCGGGGCCCCCCGGCCAGCCTGGTGAACGCCAGGACGGCCAGCAACAGCAGCGGCATCACCACCCACAGCCAGGATGGCGACAGGATCGAGAACCCGGCGAACACCGGCTGCACCACCCACGGCGATTTGAGCGCCCCCGACGTCACCGCGGCGGGCACCGCCGGGGATAGGCCGGCCGCTAGCACTCGGATCACCAGCGGCAACGCCGCGGCGATGGCCAGGCAGCAAGCCGAGAGGATCATGATCGCGGCCCGGCCCAGCCAGCCATAGTCCCGCTCAGCGGTCTCACCGGGCCCGGAGGTGGCCGGCGGCGGGCCGAGCACTACGAGCCCCGTCAGCCGGACGAACGTGACGCCGGCGAAGCCTATTGTCAGCGCGATTGCCGCCCCGGCCACGGCGAGTACCAGCCTGAAGCCAAGCCCGGGTACCCTGAACTGCTGCATCAGCGCTTCCAGCAGGAACCATTCGGCGGCGAACCCGGCGGTCAGCGGCAGCCCGGCGAGCGTCAGCGAGCCGATCGCCAGCCCGGTCCCGCTCCACGGCAGCCGCCGCGCGCAGCCCCGCAGCCCGTCCAGCCCGTCGCCGTCGCCGTCGCCGTCGTCGTCGCCGTCGTCGCCGTCGTCGCCGTCGCCGTCGCCGTCGTCGCGGTCTGCGTCTGCGTAGCCGCTCGGCGCGATGACCGCGCTGGCGGTGAACAGCAGCGACTTGGCCGTCGTATGCGCGACGATCTGCAGCGTGGCGGCGAGCAGCCCGGCTGCGACCAGCCGCGGGTCGCGGGTGGCCGCGCCGGTCAGGGCGACCCCGTACCCGGCCAGGATGAGACCGCTGTTCTCCACGCTGGAGTAAGCGATCACCCGCTGCAGTCCGGGCGCCACGGCCGCGTGCGCGATGCCGAGCAGCGCGGTCACCCCGGCCAGCACGAGCAGCAGGCCGACCACCCAGTCGGGCGGTGCCCCGAGCAGCGCGAGCGTGCGCCACAGCCCGTAGAAGCCGACGTTGACGGCGACCCCGGCCATGATCGCCCGGGCCGGGCCGGGGGCGGCGGCGTACCCGCGGGGCAGCCACACCTGGAACGGGACCAGGCCGACCTTGACCGCGAAGCCGGTGATCAGCAGCGTCTGCGCGGTGGCCCGTGCGGCGCCGCCCGGCACCTGCGCGAACGAGGCCAGCTCCAGGGAGCCGGACCTGACCGCCAGCAGCAGCAGGCCCAGCAGCAGCGCGGCTCCGCTGATCTTGCCGAAGGCCAGCGTGATCAGGGCACCGCCCGGGCGCTCCCGCCGCCCTCGCTCGAACCCGGCGAGCAGGTAGAACGCCACCGTCAGCAACTCCCACGCCAGCAGCGCGGTGAACGCGTCCGCCGCCGTCATGACCAGCGCGACCGCGCCGAGGGTGAGCGCGTAAGCGGCGCCGAGGCCGCGGCGGCCGACCGCGCCAGGGCGCACGGCCCAGCTGGCGAACGCGAGCGACACCGGCACCGCCGCGCCGAAGGCGATCAACAGGAACAGCCCGGACAGCCGGTCGGCGGACAGCCCCGCCGTGCCGGCGCCAAGCCAGCCGCCCGTCCCAAGCCGCACCGGGTGGCCGGCTACTGCGCCTGCCCCGGCCACCGTCAGGCAGGCCGCTCCGGCCGTGCCGGCCAGGTAGGGGACGCTCCGCAACCGCGCGCAGCGGACGCCGGCGATCACGTCGGTAACCCCCGCAGCTGCCAGTGCGGCCAGCCCGGCCGCGAGTACCGCCCCGAGCCCGTTCACCGCTCCTCCGCCCGGTACGGAGCCGGCCGAGCGCGGCCAGCAAGGCATGCAAGATATTAAACGGGGACGGGGGCGAGCCTGGCACCCAGACGTCGACGGGGATCACGTCACCGACACCAGCCGCGGTGGCGTAGGAGCCGGGGTGACCGCCGACCAGGCCGCCGCTGACGGCGTCGGTGCCGACCGCGATGACGACCTTCGGGCCGGGCATGCCGGTGTAGGTGCGCCGCAACGGCTCAGCCATCCCGTGCTGCGCCGGCCCCCGTCACCAGCAGCACATCCGCGTGGCGCGGGCTGGCGGTGAAGAAGATCCCGAGCCTGTTGATGTCGTAGACGGAGCCAAGGAGCGCGGCGATCTCCTGCTCCTCGGCGCCGTCCGAGCCGGCGTCCACGTGCCGCAGGTGCACCGAGCGCCGCAGTGCTGCAGTCCTGGCGCGAAGCGCTGTCCGGACCGCCGCGAGCTCCTGCTCCGTTCCGGGTTCGGCCGGCACGACGAGACCTTCCATGCTCAGCGCGGCGGCCGCTGGCCCCCGGGACCAGCCGAAAACGTCCGGGCGCTGGTCAACGCACCGCCCGCAGAGAATGCACCGGCCCTGATCGAGCCGGACGGAGCCGTCGGCCGAGGTCGTGATGGCGCCGGTGGGGCAAAGCGAAGCCAGCGCTGCCCGGCCTGCCGCCTCGGCGGCGGGCCCCGCGGGCCCCGCCGCCCCTGGGTGCGGGTCGAGAACGATGGCCGGGCCGCGCCAGCCGTCGGCGTAAGGATCGGGCCGGTCCGGCCAGCGGGTCGTGACCACGCCGTTGCGCAGGCCGCGCAGAACCCACGGGCTCACAGCGCCGCCCCGGCGACCGACAGCCCGAAGCTGGCCTCGATGAACGGGAAGTCGGTCAGGATGTCACCGGCGAAGACCTCGTGGAACAGGACCAGGTTGTGGAAGGAGGCGGACCGCGGGCGGCACCGGGTGATGCGGCCGTCGTGCAGCGCGACGTCGTAGAGAACCTCGCCCTGCGGTGCCTCGGCCCAGCCGGTCGCCCGTCCGCCAGACACCTCGCAGGGCACCCGCAGCGGGCTGTCGCTCACCCCGATCGCCTCGCTCAGCTGGGGGGCGGCGGCACGGAGCAGCTGGAACGACTGCCGGACCTCGTCCCAGCGGACCCGGAGCCTGGCCAGGGCATCACCGTCGGTATGCGCACGCAGTCCGGGCACGTGCAGCGAGGAGTAGCCGTCGTAGGGGCGGTCCAGGCGGGCGTCGTCGCTGAATCCAGACGCCTTGCCGATAGGGCCGAGCGCGCCGTGCTCGCGCGCCCGGTCCTGGCCTAGCGGGCCGGTGCGCCTGAGCCGGTCAAGGAAGGACGCGGTACCCATCAGCACCGTCGCATCGGCGGTGATCGAACGCTCAAGGCGGCCGATCTCGGCGCCGAACTCGGCGGCGCTCACCTGTGGCAGCGCCCGCACCCCGCCAGGCACCACCACGCCGCGGCCGAACCTGCTCCCGCACATCCGGCTGACCAGCCGCGCGAGGTGTTCCTTGTGCAGGCCGAAGCGGGCGGTGGCCACCGCGAGACCTGCCGCGTCGGCGAGCCGGACGGCGGTGTCCAGGTGCGCCGCAAGCCGCTCGAGCTCGGCGTGGATCACCCGGATCAGGGCGGCCGGCCAGGGCAGGCTGACTCCGGCGAGGCGTTCCATCGCGTGGCAGTAGGCAAGAGCGTGCGCCACCGAGGCCACCCCTTCGGTCCGTTCGGCGAGCAGCACGCCGTCGGCCGCGGTCAGCTGCTCGAATCGTTTCTCGATCCCGCGGTGCTTGTAGAACAGCCGCATGTTCAGGTGCGCGATGTCCTCGCCGGGCGTCTCCACCAGGTACTCGATCGACTCGAGCACGCCGGAGCGGACCGGGCCGTGCGGGATCGTGAACAGGCCAGGGCCCATGACGTGCCGGGGAATCGAGTGCTCGTCCGGCCAGATGGCGGCCGGCGCCGGCCCGGGCGCGCCGGGCAGTGGCCGTGGCGCGTGCTCACGAAGTAGCGGCAGCACCAGCGGTTCTATTCTGGGGTGCCCGTAGGGGACGAGCCCGAACAGGTCGTGAATCTCCCGCTCGTACCAGAACGCGGCGCCGAGCACCGGGGTCAGCGCCGGGTATGAGGCTGCGCCCGGCGGCAGCGCGGCCTCGTGGGTGGCGATCCGCTCCGGCCCGGCGAGATGGGCAGACAGGACCAGGTTGCCGGGGTGCTGGGTGGCCATCAGCCCGGCGAACCTGCGCCCCTCCGCTGTCTGCCGGGCCAGCGTGTCCCACAGCGCGGGCACGCTTGCGGCCCGCCAGACAGGACCCTGGCCGGGGCAGGCCGCCGCACCGGACGGCGGGTTCATCCCTGGCCCCGCAGCACGGCGACGGCCCGGTCAAGCAGGCCGGTCAGCTCAGCGGGCGGATGCAGCCCGAGTACGAGCAGCGCGACCAGCCCCGCCACCACCGGTACCACCATCCACGCGCTCGGCTCGCCCCTGGTGAGCCCGCTCGCGGCCCGGTCCGCGGCTCCGTCCGCGGCGCTACCCGCGGTGCCGGCCGGTGCCGGCGCCGGCTGGCGGCGGGGCGTGAGCAGCATCCGGTTCGCCGCGAGCGAGAGCCCGAGGAAGGCGACCGTGACCAGCACCACCAGGATGGCCGCGGCCGCGTTGTCCGATGCGGCCAGGCCGCCGGTGACGATCTCGAACTCGCTGCGGAAGATCCCGAACGGGGGGAGTGCCGACAGGGCCAGGATCGCAGCGAGGAACAGCGGGCCGCTCCACGGCAGCAGGTCAAGCCCCCCGGTGACGGCGCGGATCCGTTTGCTGCCGAACTTGCGCACCAGCACCCCGGCGCCCATGAACGCGTTGCCCTTCGCCGCGGCATGCGCCAGGACGTGCAGCAGCACCCCGGCAAGCGCGATCGGAACGCCGAAGCTGACCCCGATGGCCAGGATGCCCATGTGCTCCACGCTGGAGTAGGCGAGCAGCCGTTTGTAGTCCTGCTGGTCCAGCACGTAGAGCGCGGCGAGCAAGAGGGAGGCCACCCCGAACACCAGCAGCACGTCGCGCGGGAACCGCGGGCCGAGTGCTGCCACCGCGATCTGGTAGTACCGCAGGATGGCGTAGAAGCTGACCGCGAGCAGCGAGCCCGACAGCAGCGCGGAGACCGGCGTCGGCGCCTCGGAGTGCGCGTCGGGCAGCCAGGTGTGCACCGGGAACAGCCCGACCTTGGTGCCGAAGCCAAGCACGGCGAGCACGAAGGCCATCCGTACCGCCGTGTGCGGCAGCTGGCCTGCCACCCGCAGCAGCGGGCCGAACGCCAGGTTGTAGGACTGCCCGAGCACGTGGGCGCCCGCGTAGTAGGCGAAGATCGTCCCCAGCAGGGCAATAGCCAGGCCTGCCGAGGCGAGCAGCACGTACTTCCAGGCTGCCTCGGCGGCGCCGTCGGTGCCCTCCAGGGCGACCAGCAGCGCCGAGACGATGGTGGTCACCTCGATGGCGATCCACAGCAGCGCCAGGTTGCTCATCATCGGGGCCGCCAGCATGGACCACGCGAACAGGTTGAGCCCGATCCAGAACCGGCGCGCATAGACGGCGTCGCTGTCGTGCCTGCGGGTGGGGCGCAGGTAGCCGATCGAGTACACCGCGACGCACGCGTACAGGAAGCCCGTCGCCAGCAGGAACACCACGCTGAGCGCGTCGATCCTGACCAGGCTGAGCCACCTCAGGTCGCGCCGGGACGCGGCCGGGATGAGCGCGACGACCAGGGCGAAGCTGGCGATCCCCGCAGCTGCCGACACCGCGCCCGCTGCCTGGGCGGGCAGCCGGAGGGCGCAGACGGCGGCGGCTACCGGCACGGCCAGCAGGGCGACGATGACGGCGGTCACGGCTCAGCCCCGCAGGGTGGTCAGGTCGGCGGTGGACAGCGACTCGGCCCGGCCGTGGTGCAGGCGGATCAGCAGGCCGACCACCACCACCGCAAGCAGCAGGTCGAACAACAGCGCCAGCTCAAGGATGAGCGGCAGGCTGGCCGCTACGACCAGGGCGGCCAGCGAGATCCCGTTCTCCAGCGAGAACAGCCCGACAGCCTGAGAGGCGACGTCCTGCCGGTGGATCATGAGGACGAAGGCCACCAGCACCACCGATATCGAGACCGACAGGGCTGTCGCCGGTGCCCCGCTGCCGCTGACGGGCAGCGCGCCCGCGGCGAAGAACCCGAACGCGGCGACGATGATCGCGAGCAGCACGGTGCTCGCGAGCCCGAGCCCCCCGCTGCCTGCGATGTCGGCTCCGATGGCCGGGTCGCCTATCGGCTCGGCTGCCGGGTCGCCTGCCGGGTCGGTTCCGCTCAGCAGCCGCCGGAACACCAGCGGGATTGCCACTACCTTGAGCGCGGCCGCCAGCACGGCGAGCACGTACAGCTCGGGCAGGTGGCGGACGGCGCCGACGATGACGGCGAGGACCGAGATCAGGCCGGATTGCGCCGCGTACAGCCGGACCTGATCGCGCAGCAGCGCCTGCCGGAACATGCCGAACTCGACCAGCAAAATGAGCACCGCGATGACGTTCGCGCCGCCGACGTAGACGTCGGGCGCGTGGCCGGGACCCATCAGCCGCCCCCGAGGTAGAGCGTGAACACGCCGAGCACGGCGAGCAGGAACGCCGCCGAGGCGAACTCGGTGATCTTGAACAGGCGCAGCTTGGCGAACGAGTTGTCGATCACTGCTACCACCGACCCGAGGACGCATGCCTTGGCGGGCAGCGCCACGATCGCCACCAGTACGGCCCAGGCCTGCTGGGTCGCCGCGAGCCCCCACGGCGCGACGAACACATTGATCAGGATCGTGTAGAGGATCAGCTGCTTGGCCGCCGAGCCCCATTTCAGCAACGCGAGGTACGGGCCCGAGTGCTCGAAGGGCCGGGCTTCCTCGATCATCCCGAACTCGTTGGTCCCGGTGTGCGTCTCCACCGGGATCCGGCTGGTCTCATACAGGATGACCATGAACAGTGCCGCGGCAGCCAGCACATGGGCTGGCCGGATGATCTGCCCGGCGGACGACCGGACGGTAGCGGCCAGCGCGTAGGGCAGGTCGGTACCGGTCAGCAGCGCCACCGTGAAGACCACGAACAGGACGACGGGCTCGGTGATCGCGCCGAAGGTCTTGGCCCGGCTCGCACCGAGCTGCGCGTAGGGACTGCCGGTCTCCAGCGCGGCCACCGCGACCAGGAAGCTGGCCATCGACAGGATGAACCCGCCGCCGAGGATGTCGCCCATGTACCCCAGCGGCAGCGGGTAGCTGGTCAGCACCGGGATCAGCAGCGGCACCGTCAGGTAACAGGTGAACGCGGCGAGCGGCACGGCTAGGAACACCCAGCTCGCACCCTCAGGCGCCAGCGCCTCCTTGCGGAACAGCTTGGCGAGATCGAAATATGGCTGCAGCGCGTTCGGGCCCCGGCGGCCCTGCAGTCGTGCCTCGGTCCTGGCGATGACTCCGGAGACACCTGGCGCAGCTATAGCGATGGTGAGCACCTGCAGCACCTGGATGACCGGGACCGGCAGCACAGCGCTCATGTAGCGGGCCGCACGGTCACCGGCGCGCCCTCACCCACGATGATGGCCTCCTCCGCTCCCGGATACGGACTCAGGGTAGAAGCCATCAGCGGGACCATCCCGCGGTTCGGGCGAGCTTCATCGCCAGCCGCCATTGTGGCGGATGAGGCTCCCGGCCGCAATTCGCGGTCAGCCTGCCGGCTCCGGAGCCGATCAGCCCGGTCCCGGCACCTGGTTCAGCGGCCGCCCTCGGTGACATTGCGCTCCAGCCGCCCGAGCAAGTCCTCGAGGGCGGCAAGATCCTCGCGGCTGATGCCGCGCCGCAGCCGCTGATCAAACGCGATGGCCGCATCGCGCAGCTGGCCGAAGGCTGCCTCGCCGGTCTCCGTCAGCTCCACCAGGTGCACCCGGCGGTTGGTGGGATCCCGCCTTCGGGTGATCAGCCCCTGAGCATCCATTGCGTTCAGGTGGTGAGTCAGCGTCGCCTCTTTGATCCCGACCGCATCGGCAAGTGCCCGCTGGTTGCCAGGACGCTGGCTTTTGAGCGAGCTGAGCACGAGCCAGACCGGCAGTGACCCGCCCGCCTCAGCCAGCGCGTCGTCGAAGGCGCGGCTTACGGACTTGGCGGAGCGGGCCAGCCGAAGTCCGATCGGCGACCGCGCGGGCGGCGGCATGAGCCAAGGCTATCAGTAGCCGCCTAATCATTTGATATCTAAGGATAGGCCCGGTCGGACCAGGCTGGTGTCCCGCGGCCGCCGCTGCGGTCTAGGGACACCAACCCCGGGCTCATGCGGCCGGTCCCCGGTTCAGGCTTCGCCCGGGTCCGGCGCAGGCGGCGAGTCAACGTGGCTGGCCGGATCGGCAGCCCGCTTGGCGGCGTCGAAGGCCAGGAGCGCCTCGCCCGGGGTCTCGTAGTAGACGTCGGGACCGGAGGCCGCCTTGATGCCGTAACTATCAAGCTGCGCGCGCACCGGCTGGAGCATGCTCGTGACGGCGAAACGGATGTGCCGCGCATGGAGCCGTTCGGCGACCTGGATGAGTACGGCGGCTGCTGTGTAGTCGACGTCACCGATCGCTGCGGCGTCCAGCACCAGCCACCGCAGCGGGGCGCCGTGCATGACCAGGGCCGTGATGTCCTGAATGAGCCTGGAGGCGTTGGCGTAGTAGAGGCTGGTGCCGAATCGGTAGATGACGAGGCCTTCCTCGGTCCGTGCGCCGGGCTCGACCGGGCTGGCCTGCCAGTGCCCGGCCTGCGACTTCACCAGCACGCTGCTGAGCGGCCGGTAGCTATGCCGCAGGTGGTCGATCACGGAGGCGACGACCGCCAGCACGATGCCGTCCTGGACGCCGAGGACCACGACGGCGGCCGTAGTCAGCACGGCAACGGCGAATTCGCCTGGCCGGACGGACAGGATGCGCCGCAGGCCTGGGATGTCGACGAGCTCGGCGGCAATCACGAATACCACTGCCGCAAGGGCAGCGGTCGGCAGGTAGCTGAGCGGTCCCGTGGCTACCAGCAAGACGACCAGCACGACGACGCTGGTGAACAGCTGGGCCAGCTGGCTGCGCCCGCCAGCGCCGTCGACCATCTGGGTCTTGGTGGGGCTGCCGTTGACGACGAAAGTGCCGGAGAAGGCAGCGGCGACGTTGGCGGCGCCGAGGCCGGTCAGGTCGGTGTCTTCATCGAAGGACTCGGAGTATTTCGCGGCGTAGGCCCGTGACGTCGCGGCGCTCTGGGCGAGGATGACGACGAACATCGACGCCGCGGTGCCCAGCAGCATGGCGGCATCGTGCGGGCCGAGGTCCGGCCGGGCCAGCGGCGGGAGCCCGCGGGGGACCGGGCCGACCACGGCCACGCCGCGGCCGGCCAGATCGGCGAAGCGGCTTACGATGATCGCGCCTACCACCGCGATCAGCGCCCCGGGGACCCGGCGGGTGATCCGGCGGGCAGTCAGCATCACCACGATCACCGCGGCCGACACGGCCATGGTTGCAGGCTTAGCCTGCGGGAGCGCAGCCGCGGTGTGCACGACGATGCCAACGGTGCGCGTCTGGCTGTGGGGTACGCCGAGCATGTCGGGAAGCTGGCCGACGGCCACCTGAATGCCGACGCCGGCCAGGAAGCCGAGCAGGACGGTCCGGGACAGGAAGTTCGCCAGGAAGCCGAGCCTGGCCAGCCGCGCCACCAGCAGCATGCCGCCGGTGAGGAGGGCAGCCAGGCCCGCTAGCTGCACGTATCTCGCTGACCCCGGAACCGCAAGCCCGATCAGGGATGCGGCGAGGATGGCGGCGGTGGCTGAGTCCGCGCCGACCACGAGATGGCGCGAGGAGCCAAGGACGGCGAACAACGCCATCGGGAGGAGCAGCGTGTACAGGCCGGTGACGACGGGCATTCCGGCGATCTTCGCGTACCCGAGAACTTCGGGAATGGCCAGGGCCGCGAGCGTGATACCTGCCAGCAGGTCGCCGGTTACCTGCTGCCGGCGTACCGGCAGCACCCCGCGCAAGACAGGCCAGCCCCGCAGCCGTTCCCGAAGGGAAACCGGCATCGGCTGACCTCCCCGGGATTCACTGACTGTCAGGTGGCGTTAATCATGCTGTCAGGTGGCGTTAATCATGCCCGTAATAGCTGGCAGCCGCTTCCGCGTCCGCTTCCGTCCCCTCGGAGTGCCCTGCCTGGCCCCCGTCCCCGACCTGCGCCAATCCGGCGCAATTGCCGTCACCCGCAGGCCGTTACCCGCGGTCGGCGCCCGGCCCCCGTCCGGCCCCGTCCCGCGGGCGGCCCCGTCCCGGCCCCGTCCCGCGGGCGGCCCCGTCCCGCGGGCGGCCCCGTCCCGCGGGCGGCCCCGTCCCGCGGGCGGCCCCGTCCCGCGGGCGGCCCCCGCCCGCGGCCGTGAGTCGGCGCAGTTTAGCACCCTGACGGGTTGTTTGACCTGTTGTGACGGCTTTACCTAGTGTGCGGGACCTGCCCCCGCTAGGCTCCGCTAGATGTCAGGCGCTCCGAAGCTGCCAGCTTTTGTTTGGCTTCCCGGTGAGCGCGCCCTGCTCAGAGAGGAGCCCGTTGGGCTGCCACAGCAAACCCCCACGTATCCGGATACCGCACGGAGCGCCCAGCGCCGCCGCGCCCACGCTCGCCGGCGTGGCCGCGGCGTTTTGCTTAACACCGCAGGCGCCTCCGGCCCCACCGGCTGCACAGTCGGCCCCGCACCACGCCGCGGTGCTGGACGCCGCCTACCAGCCGGGCCTCGCGCCCGGGCAGCTGATAACAGATGGCAGGAAGCAGGCCGCGAAGCAGAACCAGGCTTCCCGCCTCCCAGCCAGGTATACCGTCCGGCCTGGTGACTCACTGTCCGCGATCGCCGGGCACTTCTATCACAACCCGGCCGCGTGGCCGGTGCTCTACTGGCGCAATCGCGGCCAGGTCCGCTGGGCCGACGTCATCGATACCGGGCAGGTTCTGTACATTCCGGAGGAGCCCGCCCGGATACCAGCCCCGCCTGCGCTCCTCGGACCGCCGCCGACTGTAACGGGCTACACACCACGGCACGCACATCCTGCTCCGGCGCCCGCCGAGGCTGCTCCTGGACAGGCTGCTCCTGCGCAGGCGGCTCCTGCGCAGGCGGCTCCTGGACAGGCTGCTGCCCAGGCGGCTCCTGCCCAGGCGGCTCCTGCCCAGGCGGCTCCTGCCCAGGCTGCCCCGGCGCCGGCCGGCAGCTACTCCGGTGCCGTGCCTGGAGGCGCGTTCGGCCAGTGCGTGGTCTCCCGCGAGTCCGGTGGCCAGGCCCAGATCATGAACTCCAGTGACCACTACGGCCTCTACCAGTTCAGCGCGTCGACCTGGGCTGCATACGGCGGCAACCCTGCTGACTTCGGCGACGCCAGCGTGGCCGAGCAGAACCAGGTGTTCGCCAACGCGCTCGGCCAAGGCGGCGAGAACAACTGGGCGCCTTACGACGGCTGCTGACCATCTCGCACCTGCCGATGGGCTAAGCAAGCTGCCCGGCCGCGACCTGGTGGATCCGCGGTTCGGTACGATTTCTCAGTACTGAACTCGGATCCACCAGGGACAGCGCCGGATTGTGCCGGTTTCGTCCTGCGGCGCCCGAAAGCCAGCCTAATGGCCATCCGCACCACTCCCCAAAAGTGACTTTGCGCTCATAAGTGCCTCGAATTGATCAAGCTCTCAGTCCTGGCACCGGATTGGATTCAAGGTTGGAGTCGGTAAAGACGACTTTCGGCCAGCCAGCATTGGCTATGCCTCCTGCGTCCCGGTGAGCTGCGCATCGGCAATCCGCCGGGCGGCAGCTTCGACGTGTTTCTGCATGGCGCGCTCGGCCGCGCGCACGTCTCCCGACGCGATGACGTCCAGCAGCTCCTGATGGCTGTGGGCGCACTTGCGAAGCTCCTCGGGCGCGAGCGAGGCCGCCGCCGCGCGGTTGAAGTGGCTGGTCCGGCTGCGCAGCTGTGCAGCCACCTCGACCAGCAGCGCGTTGTCGGTCAGTTCCCAGAGGCGCTGGTGAAACTGCTGGTCGAGTTCGTGCACCCGGGCCAGATCGTGCCGGTCGGCGGCGAACAGCAGCTGGTCGACGATCGCCTGCAGGCCGGCCTGCGCGTCGGGGGTGAATCGGGTTTTCAGCCGCCGCACCGCGAGCTGCTCCAGCACCACGCGCAGGCTGGAGACCTCCTCCAGCATCCGCGGGGTCAGGCTGGCGACCCGCGCGCCGCGCCGCGGCAGGCGCACCACCAGGCCTTCCTCGGTCAGCCGCGCCAGCGCTTCGCGCAGCGGGATGTGACTGATCCCGAACTCATGGGCCAGGCGCCGCTCGACCAGGCGCTCGCCCGGCGCGTACATCCCGCTCGAGATCGCGGCCCTGAGGCGGTCGACGACGGCGTCCGCCAGGCTCTGGTCGGGCAATGGCTCGTTGGCGTTCACGCGGCACGGTACCGGTGGATGCTGCGCCTAGGCCTGAAGCGCCTGGTCACAAGCTGGCGGCTCACGACGCCTTCCTCCTCCTGATGCACCCATAGGCTGACATTGACCTCAGAGCCAGGCACGAGCTTGCCGAGCTCCTCGCCGGTTGCGGCACGCTGCTTCCGGCACATGGTCGCTGTCGCGACGTCGATGCCGTTTCGTGCCACCACTCCGACGAGCAGGTCGCCGGCGGCGGCTAGCCGCATGTGCCCTGCCTTCTTTGGCTGCCCGCAGGATTCCCGGCCCGCGGTGACCGCTACATCGGACTCAGGTGCCAGGAACGCCGAATAGACCGCATCCGAGTCGTCGGGCAGCAGCACGGGAATCTGCCAGGCCGACTCGCAATATACGCCGAACCATTCGGCATCGTGCATGTGGTACACGTGCAACACGCAAAGGTCGAAGGCAGCCGCAAGGGCAGCGGGATCAGCGATTCGGCGACAGCGATACTGGCGCGCCGCGGCCATCGACAATTGGCAGGCGAGTCCTGACGAAGCCGGGCACCGAATTGACCAGGCCACCGCACGGCCCGAGTTCGATCCCGGGCGTCCTCACCGCCGCCTCAAGCCCGGCTTTGGCGGTGTCGTAGGCGAGCGAGGTCGTAGGCGAGCGAGGTCGTAGGCGAGCGAGCTGGTCAGCCGGATGGGCTGCCCCGGACAACGAGGGCCCGCGGATCTCGCTCGGCCGCGGCGGTGATGTTGCGGAGCATTTCGCCGAACACGACGCCGTGGAACGGCCGCAGCGACCACCAGTAGGCGTGCCCGATGAACCCGTGCGGGCGGAAGATCGCCCGTTGGCCATAGACAGTCCGGCCTGCCTGGTCGCGCAGCACCGACAGCTCGAGCCAGGCCCTGCCGGGCAGCTTCATCTCGGCACGCAGCCGCAGCAGCGACCCTGGCTCGATCGCCTCGACGCGCCAGAAGTCAAGCGCGTCGCCGACCAGCAGACGGCTGGGGTCACGCCGGCCGCGGCGCAGCCCGACGCCGCCGGCCAGCCGGTCGAGCAGGCCGCGCACCGCCCACGCGGCAGGGAATGAGTACCACCCGGCCTCGCCGCCGATGCCCAGGATCAGCCGCCACACTGCCTCGGGCGGCGCGCTGACGATCCTCGTGCGCTGGTCGGTGTAGAGCGAGCCGCCTGCCCAGTCCGGGTCGCTCGGCAGCGGGTCGCTCGGGGCGCCCGCAGTGGCCGCCGATGACCAGCGGGTGGCGACCGCGCCCTCGCGGACGTGCCGCAGTGCCAGGCCGATGGCGGAGTCGAGCGGGATGAGCCCGCCGGGCGGATCAGGCATGTACTCGGCGATGTCGTGCTCCGAGCAGATGACCTCGTTCCTTAGTGATTCAACCAGCGGCCGGGCCAGGCCTGCTGGCACCGGGGTCACGAAGCCGACCCATAGCGAGGACAGCGATGGCGATAGCACCGGAACGGGCACGATGATCCGCGGCGGCAGGCCCGCGACCTGGGCATAACGGCGCATCATCGCGACGTAGCTCAGGACGTCGGGGCCGCCGATGTCGAACCTGCGGTTGACATCGGGCGGCAGCGTCGCGCAGCCGACCAGGTACCGCAGCACATCCCGGACGGCGATGGGCTGGATGCGGTTGCGCACCCATTTCGGCGTGACCATCACCGGCAGGCGTTCGGTGAGATAACGGAGCATCTCGAACGACGCCGACCCGCTGCCGATGATCACCGCAGCCTGTAGCACGGCGGTGGGCACCCCGCTGGCCAGGAGGATGTCGCCGACCTCAGCGCGCGAGCGCAGGTGCGGTGACAGTTCGTCGGCCTGGCCGGGGATGATGCCACCCAGGTAGACAATCCGCTGCAGCCCGGCGTTGGCCGCGGCGTCGGCGAACACCCGTGCCGCGGCCCGGTCACGCTGCTCGAATGACCCGTCCGAGCCCAGCGAGTGGATGAGGTAGTAGGCGACGTCGATGCCCTCCAGGGCGCGCCGTACGGCGACCGGGTCCATCGCGTCGCCCCGCGTTATCTCGACGTCGTCGGACCAGGGCCGCTCGCCGAGCTTGCCCGGATCGCGCGCCAGGCAGCGGACCTGGTGTCCGGCGGCCAGCAACTCGGGAACGAGGCGGCCGCCGATATACCCAGACGCCCCTGTTACCAGACAGTGCAGCTGTGATGACACAACGTTAATTCTCGCATGGCACTATCCTGGCCGGATGCCGGCCGGGGGCTGTCCCATGGCCTTTCCTGGCCGGATGCCGGCCGGGGGCTCGCCCATGGCCCTATCCTGATCGGATGCCCGCCAGGGGACTGCTCGTCAGCCTGACTGTTGTCATTGCGGCGGCGCTGGCTGCCTGCGGCCCGCAAGCACCGGCGCCCGGCATGCCCGGGCCAGGCACGCCATCGGCAGCTAGGTCATCGACGGGCGCGGCCGCGCAGGACAGATCGACGCTAGGCACCGGCTCCGCAGGTCGGTCACCGGCGGCTTCGGGCGGCGCCCGCGGGACCGCGGCCGGGCCCGCCATTACCCTGGCCTTTGCCGGCGACGTGCACTTCACCGGGCGCACCGCCGCGCTGCTCAAGCATCCCGCCCGTGCCTTCGGCCCGATCTCCGCAGTGCTGGGATCGGCCGACCTGACCATGCTCAACCTGGAGACGGCCGTCACCGGCCGCGGCGTCCCGCAGCCTAAGACCTATCATTTCCGGACCACGCCCGCGGCTTTCACCGCACTTCGTGACGCAGGGGTTGACCTGGTCACGATGGCCAACAACCATGTGCTCGACTACGGGCCGGTCGGGCTCGCTGACACCCTCGCCGCCGCGAAGGCTACCCGGTTTCCGGTCGTGGGCATTGGCGTCAACGCGGCGGCTGCCTGGGCGCCCTATGTCACCACCATCAGGGGAACACCTATCGCGATCATCGGCGTCTCCCAGGTCGCCGAGCTGGCCTCCTCGTGGGTAGCCACCCGCTCAAGGCCAGGAGAGGCCAACGCGATCAGCCTCCGCCGCACGCTGGCCGCGGTCAGAGCCGCGAGGAAGCTGGCCAGGATAGTGATCGTCTTCATGCACTGGGGTACCGAAGGGGAGTCGTGCCCCGACGCGAACCAGCTGTCGCTTGCGCCCAAGCTCGCTGCGGCCGGCGCCAGCATCATCATCGGCGCGCACGCTCACGTGCTGCAGGGCTCCGGCTGGCTCGGCCGCACGTTCGTCGCCTATGGCATGGGCAACTTCCTGTGGTGGGAGAACTCCTACAGCACGGCGACCGGGGTGCTGAAGCTGACCATCCATCCGCAACGGCCGCTCACCGCCAGGTTCATCCCCGCGGTGGTCTCGGCGACAGGCCAGCCGGTCGTGCTGACCGGCGCAGCGGCGAAACGGGCGGCGGCAAGCTACGCGAGCCTGCGCAGCTGCGCCGGCCTGTCAGCCCGCCCGGCCCCGTGATCCCGGCCCGGCCGGCGTCGTGGCGGGCCGGCCGCCCCTTCAGGGTGCCGGGCAGTCGGCGGCCAGCGGCCAGGTGCCCTGCTGGCCGCGGATGACGGCGGGCTGGTCCTGGGCCCCGAACGGCCGCCAGCGGGCGGTCAGGCGGACCAGGCGGCCGCCGTCCGGGTGCACGGTCAGCCGGGCGGTCACCCAGCCCGACGTCGTATTCCACGTTGCGGTGCCGTCGATCAGTGCATCGGTCACCCAGCGAACGTGGCGCAGCGAGATACGCAGGCCGCGGTTTGAGGTGAAGCTGATCGTGCCGCCGCGCAGGCCCAGGTCGCGATCACCGCTGAGTAGCGGCCAGCGGCTGATCTCATCGCCCACGCTGGCGACCGCCACCGATGCGGCCTGCAACGCCCGGCGGCTGGCGCGGTTTCCAGGCAACGGGATCGCCGGCACGGTGTCCGCGAGCCGCTCCGGGTAGGTTCCCACCGTATGAACCGGGCTCACCCGGCCCGCGCAGGAAGTGCCCTGGCTGGACAGCTTGCCTGGATCCGCTACGAAACGCCGGTAGATGGACATCGCGCAGGCGGAACCTGGATCCTGCTCGGTGACATGAGTCAGGTTGGCGAGTGTCACCAGCCGGGCTGAGCGCCCCATCTGCCGCGCGACCACGGTGGCGCCACGCAGTCGTGGCGTCAGCGAGTCGAGGCTCCCGGACAAGATGAGGACCGGCAGCCTGGCGGGGACCAGCGGGGGGCGCCGTGTGATCGGCTGATCGTGATGCACAGGCGCGGGCCAGCCGAGGCAAGCGCTGTAGGCCTCGGTGTACTGGTCCATTGAGGTCCACTGAGCAAGCGTGAAAGGCGCGAAAGCGCGCGGAGGTTCGCGGCGAAGCGCCTCGCGATACTGCCTGGCGCGAACCGCAGGGGCCGCGGACCGGTCAAAGAGCTGCACGTAATCGGTGCAGCCCACGGCAAAATACAGGCCATCGCTGAAGCCCGGCAGTGGCTCGTTCGTATCGTCGAAGCCTAGTGAAATGGCGGCGAGCCGAAGCAGCGGTGCCGCGTCACCGTGGCGCAGCAGGGCACGTCCCGCCGCATCAAGGTCGGTGTACACGATGGAGTCGAAGCCCGCGTTATTCACGAGGTTGACCAGGGTCAATACGGTGACGGTCAGCCTTGCCGCGGTCCCGTCGGAGGTGGTCGTCTCCCCGGTGACCGGCGCCCGGGCGAGCCGCCGGGCCAGCGCCGCGATCCGCGCCCAGGCTCGGCTGCCGGGTGCGGCCGCCGCGCACGCTGCCGAGCGGCTGCAGGCCTGCTCGAAGGCGTGGCGGGCGGTAACGACGGTGGTCCGGTACCAGGGATCGAGCCCAGCACCTGGTACGTGGAGTCGAGCGTCACCGAGCGCAGTGTTCCTGGGTAACGGGAGGCGAAGACCTGGGCGAACCAGCTGCCGTAGGAGTCTCCGTAGAGATCCACACGCCCGACTCGCAGGGCCCGTAGCACGAGCGAGACGTCCCTGGCTGAGTAGGCGGTATTGAATAAGTCGGAGGCGTGCACCCAGCCGCCGCCACGGTAGCGCCAGGTGTGGTTCAGCTGGGCGCCGCACGCGGCTACCAGCTGGTCGAAGTGCTGTCCGTACTGCTTGCTTCCGGCATTTTCGAGCGCGGTGCAGTTCACCGGGGTGGAGGTACCCGTGCCTCGCAGGTCGACCAGTAGCAGGTTCCTGGTGCGGGCCAGCCGGCCGATCATCGCCAGGTACTCTGGCTCGCTGCCTGTCGAGGCGTAGCCGGGGCCGCCTTCGACCGCGAGGATCGTGCCGTCAGGATGCCGGGTGGCAGGCAGCCACCGGAAGCCGATGTGAATCCGGGGGCTGGCCGCTGACGAGTAATCCAGCGGCACCGCGATGCCGCCGCAGAAGGTCCGCGGCCTGGTTCCGCATTCGCGCAGGCTGACGCTGCCCAGCCGGGAAACTTTCGCCCACCCGGCGGGCGCGGGAGCGATGCCAGGCGCGGCGGCGGCGACATCGCGGCCCGGAGCTGCGTGAGCGGCGGGTGCCAGCGCCGATACGGCCGACACGGCGATAGCGCCCGCCGCTACCAGAGCGCACGCGCGGGGGATGGACCGGCTCGTCCCGGCTAACACGATCGCATCGTACAGCCGTGTTGCCGCCCTGCCCCGCAGGCCACTCGCTTGAGCTCCGGCTGCGCTCCGGGCCAGACGGGCACTGCGGACCCGCTAGCGGTCGCCACGGCCACCGATCCAGTTGCCATCGCCCCGGCCGCGGATCGATTAGGGGCCGCGGCGGCCTTACCCGTCCGGCGCGAGGGCGCGAGGGCGCGAGGGCGCGAGGTCGCGAGGGCGCGAGGTCGCGAGGGCGCGAGGTCGCGAGGGCGCGAGGTCGCGAGGGCGCGAGGTCGCGAGGTCGCGAGGGCGCGAGGTCGCGAGGGCGCGAGGTCGCGAGGGCGCGAGGGCGCGAGGTCGCGAGGGCGCGAAGGCGTTACTTTCCGCAGAGGGCCGCTACGACCTCGGCGGCCGGGCAGGCGGCCGCGGCGCGATAACCCTTTCCGGCCCACAGGCTCATCCGTTCGACGTCTCCGGCCGCGGCCGCCGCCGACCTGAGCGGCCTGGTCGCGTTGTTGATCTCGGGGTAGGCAGCGGGGGCAGCTGGATGGTCGCGCATGAACCTGTTGACAAGCCCGCGGGCTGGCCGGCCGCTGAATGCCCGGGTGACGGCAGTCTGGTTGAACCGCGGATCGGCAAGAGCGGCCTTGTACGCCGGGTGGGCGCCGCTCTCCGGACAGCGGAGAAACGCGGTCCCGCAGAGCACGGCGGTGGCCCCGGCGGCGAGCGCTGTGGCCACCGTCGAACCGCCGGAGATGCCGCCGGCGGCAATCAACGGCAGGTCGGTGACTCGCCTCACTTCGCCCATCAGCGGGACTAGGCCGGGCTCTGCAGCGGGCCGGTCATCATTGGCGAAGGTCCCCCGGTGCGCACCGGCCTCGGGTCCCTGGACGCACAGGCAGTCAGCTCCGGCCGAGGCAGCTTCCGCAGCCTCGGCCGGGCTGGTGACGGTCACCCAGACAAGGCTGCCTGCGGCGCGAGAGGCCGGCCACGAGTTCGGCAGGAGGACAGCTGAAGGTAAAGCTCACGACCGGCGGGGGATCGGCGAGCAGGGCTGCGGTCTTCGGCTCCCAGCTGTCATCGTCCCAGGCTGGCTCGCCGACCACGGTGCCGAGTTCACCGGCCTCGGCGGAAAGACCCGCTACGTAGCGGGTCAGCGCACTCCGGTCGTTCGCCGGGGACCCGGGGACGAACACGTTGACCCCGAAGAACTCGGTGCCTGCGGATCGGACTGCTTCGATCTCCGCGCTCATCGCCGCCGCTGACTTGTAGCCAGCAGCAAGGAAGCCGAGCGCGCCAGCCGCAGCCGCCGCGGTGACAAGCCCCGGGGTCGACGGCCCGCCCGCCATGGGTGCCACGACCACGGGACAGCGCAGGCGATCGAAGAGCGCGGGCAGAGCCACCTGACCGACCCTAGCGAAATTTCGCGAGCCGGTCGGCCGTCGCGGGCGTGCCGGTTCAGGGCGTGCTGCTTCAGGGTGTGCTGCTTCAGGGTGTGTGGCTTCAGGGTGTGCGGCTTCAGGGCGTGCCGCTTCAGGCTGCTTCAGGGCGTGCCGCTTCAGGCGCGGCTTCAAGGCGTGCGGCTTCAGGGCGTGCGTTTTCAAGGTGTGCGTTTTCAAGGTGTGCGTTTTCAAGGTGTGCGGCTTCCAGGTGTGCGGCTTCCAGGTGTGCGGCTTCAATGCGTGCGGCTTCAAGGTGTCCGAGCGGCCGGGTGCTGATCACGGGCGTCCGTGTCGTGTCTGTGGTCGTTTCTGTCACTGGCGCCACAGGAGTTCGGCGCAGTCCGGGAAAACCGAGCCTGCTCCGGCTGCTTACCCGGTGATTCTCAAAGATCTTGACGACTTTTCAGCGATATCTACTGAAAAGTCGTCAAGATCATTGGTTGTCACTCCGTCCCAGTGGCTGGTGAGACTCCTGGTGCCAGCGTGACCGGATCGGCGCGGATGCCGCGTGCCCGGCCATCACCAGGCGCGGGCAAACGCATCGGCGGGCGGCTGCCGAGGCCTCATCGGCTGGCGGTTGCCGGGGCCGGCCTCGGGCGCAGGTAGAGCAGTGCCGGAAGCACGCCGAAGACGGCGATTGCGGCCGTAACCCACCAGGCGCGCTGGAACGCAGCCAGCAGAGCAGCGTGCGTGTCCGGTGCGCCGACGACCGCTACCAGCACGGCCACGCCGACGGCCAGGCCGATCTGCCGGATCATGTTCACGACAGCGGACCCGGTGGCGAAGGAGGGCGGCGGCAGCGCCGCGGCGGCCGTCGCCATCAGCGTCGGCAGCGTGAGCCCGACGCCGATCCCGGTGAGCAGCATGCCGCCTAGGATCGAACGCGCGTAGTCGGGCTGCAGCCCGGCGGCGATCGCCCACCAGGCCACACCGCCGGCGAAAAGGGCAGAGCCGATGGCGATCACCATCGCGGCGCCGATTCGGCTGATTAGGCGACCCGCCACCAGGAACGAGAAGAGCGGGACCATGAGCGGCCCCGGCGCGATCGCCAGGCCAGCCCGAAGCGCCGACCATCCCCAGGCCTTCTGTTCCCAGAGCACGATGGACAGCAGCATGGCGCCGAAGGCTGCCGAGAACGATGCGGCCACAAGCGACGCGCCAGAGAAGCTGCGCGCCCGGAACAAGGCCGGCTCGACCAGGGGGTTGCGCGCACGAGCACAGTGCGCGACGAACAGGCCGATGAGCACGGCCGAGGCGCCGAGCACGGCGGTGGTTCGAACTGATCCCCATCCCCAGGCGCTCCCCTTCACCAGCCCGAGCGCGAGGGCCCCGACGCCGGCGGTGAGATCGATGGTCCCTAGAGCGTCCGGGCGAGGCACCTGGTGCCCGGGCACTTCCGGCAGCTTCAGCCAGCCCACCACCAGGGCGGCCACGCCGATGGGCACGTTGACCAGGAACACCCAGCGCCAGCTTGCCGTGACGAGCAGGCCGCCGACCACTGGGCCGAGCGCCGCGGCCAAGCCGCCCATCGCGGTCCAGGTACGCACCGCGCCGCCGCGGCGCTCGGGCGGGTAAGAAGCCAGTACCAGGCCAAGGGACGTCGGGGTGAGCAGCGCCGCGCCTGCCGCCTGGACCAGGCGGAAAGCCACCAGCATCGGCACTGACGTGGCGGCCGCGCAGGCAGCCGACGCCGCAGTGAAGATGGCGACCCCCAGCAGGAACCCGCGATCGCGCCGGTGCCGGTCGGCCAGCCTGCCGAAGAACACCAGCAGGGCGGCGTAGACGATGGCGTAGCCGTTGAGCACCCAGGAAAGCTCGCCCAGGCCGGCGTTGCCGAAGGCGCTCTGGATGTCGGGCAGGGCCACGTTCACGATGAACAGGTCCAGGCTGGCCAGCACCACCCCGGCGGACACGATAGCCAGGACGTGGCCTGGCCGGTCGGCAGCGGAACTGGCTCGCGAGGTAGGGGTAGCCGGTGAGGTCTGACTTAGGAGGTCCATAGTCAGCAACTCTAGAACCTGGCTTAATACATCACAAGTCAGCTATGATGATCTCATGCAAACGCTGCGCCTGACTGGGCCGCTAGATCCCAGGGAGAACTGGACAGCCGCCGCCTGCCCGATCGCCAGGGCCATGGAGGTGGTCGGCACGCGGTCCGCGTTCCTGCTCCTCCGGGAGGCGTTCTACGGCACCACCAGGTTCGACGACTTCGCCGAGCGGGTCGGAATCAGCCAGCCGGTTGCCGCCGCCCGCCTCCGTGAGCTTGTCGGCGACGGTCTCCTGGCGCGCGAGCCTTACCGTGAGCCTGGGCAGCGCACCAGGATGGCCTACCGGCTGACCGACAAGGGTGCCGAGCTCTTCCCCGCGCTGGCGGCCCTCATGCAGTGGGGAGACCGCTGGCTTGGCCCGTCAGGGGTGGAGCTGCGGCACCGGGACTGCGGAGAGGTGGTCCGCGCCGAGCTGCGCTGTGCCGCCGGTCATCAGCTATCGGTCGAAGACCTCGACCTGGCGGCGCGCCGCCGCGGCCCCGGGGCAGCTGACCACAGCTTGCAGTAGGCCGGCCTGCTGGTGCCGGCCTGCTGGTGCTTGCTGCTGGTGCTTGTGCTGTGGCTCGATGCCAGGCGCCGCGGCCAGGACGGCTGCCGGGCTGACGGCTGACCGCGGGACCCGGCTGATTGTCAGTGCCGCCGCGTAGGATCCGTTTCCATGTCTATCCGTACCGAATCCACGTCTATCCGTACCGAATCCACCAGCACTGCGGTCCGGCCTGACGAGCTTGAGGAGTACCGGAGGGAGCTAACCGGCTACTGCTACCGGATGCTCGGCTCCGTCTTCGACGCCGACGATGCGGTGCAGGAGACGATGCTGCGAGCCTGGCGGGGGATCGACGGTTTCGAGGGCAGGTCGGCGGCCCGCTCCTGGCTCTACCGCATCGCCACCAACGTCTGCCTCGACATGCTGCGGAGCCGCCAGCGCCGGGCCCGTCCCATGGATCTGGGGCCGAGTTCGACGGCGGAATCGCCGATCGGCCCGGTGCTCCCCGAGCAGGCGTGGGTGCAGCCGATCCCGGACGGCCGCGTATTGCCCGGCGACGGCGACCCCGCCGAGCTTGCGGCGCAGCGGGACAGCGTACGGCTGGCGTTCGTCGCCGCCCTGCAGCACCTGCCGGCTAGGCAGCGCGCGGTGCTGATCCTGCGCGAGGTGCTCAGGTGGCAGGCGGCCGAGGTGGCCGACCTGCTCGACACCAGCGTTGCTTCGGTCAACAGCGCGCTGCAGCGGGCCCGGGCCACGCTTGCGGCCCGTGATGCCGCCGTGTCCAGCCCGCAGCCGGTGTCGGCCGGGCAGCAGGACCTGCTGGCCCGCTACGTGGACGCCTTCCAGCGCTACGACATCGACTCGCTGGTGTCGCTGCTGCACGAGGACGTGATCATGTCGATGCCGCCTTATGATTTCTGGCTGCGCGGCCCGGCCAACGTGGCCCGCTGGTTCGTCGGGCAGGGAGCCGGCTGCCGTGGCTCGCGGCTGGTTGCCGCTGCAGCCAATGGCTGTGCCGCGTTCGGCTCTTACCGGGTCGACCCGGCCGGCGGCCACACGCCGTTTGCCGTCCAGGTGATCGAGGTTTCCGGGGACCGGATCTCCGGCCATCATAATTTCGTCGATGCGGAGCTGTTCGCGACTTTCGGCCTGCCCGACCACCTCGATCCGTAAGCCGCGCGGGCGCGGGCAGACCTCGCCCGGCGGCCCGCGGCTGTGTCGCTTAAACGGCCAGGATCACAACGTGGCCGGTTAGGCGCTGGCTCCGCTGCTGGCGAATTAGCTTCAATAACGCATACCGGGCGTCAGCGTGGCCGGAAGCCTGGAAGCTCGCCAAGGAAAGAAGAAGGCTGTCCTTCGGGCGGCGCTATTCGAGAAATGACAGCCTGACCTGCCGGTCTGGATTGTCCTGGTTAAGATCGACCAGCGCGACGGCCTGCCAGGTCCCGAGCGCGAGTGCGCCGGCCACCACCGGCACTACCGTGAACGGTGCTACAAACGCGGGGAGCACATGCGACCTGCCGTGACCGCGTGATCCGTGGGCGTGCTGCCACCGGTCGTCGGCGGGCAGCATGCGGGAGAGGGTGGCCAGCAGGTCGGCGTCACTGCCTGCGCCGAGTTCGATCAGCGCGATGCCTGCCGTCGCGTGCGGGACGAAGACGTGCAGCAGCCCGTCGCCCCCGGCCGAGGACGCGCGGGCGAACTCTGCGCACCGCGCGGTGATGTCGTGCACGCTTTCGCGGCTGCCCGTCCGCACCTGGAAAGTCATGGTCTTCATGCCGAACGACTGTCGGCCATCGGCGGCCGTCACGCAAGCCGCAGCGCGCAACAAGCCGTGCGGAATCCGCCTCGCGGTATCGCCAGCGCGGCTGTCTGCCGGCGCGTCCCCAGCGTGGCTGTATCCCTGGCTGTATCCCTGGCTGTATCCCTGGCTGTATCCCTGGCTGTGACGGTGGTGGTTGTGGCTGTAGCTGTAGCCCGGAGTGGCTGTACCCGCGGGTGCGCAGCAGCCGCCGGCCAGCTCGAAGGCCCGCCTAAGTCGGTGCCGCGTTGATCTGGCCTCAATTGGCTGAACCGGCCGTAAGGTCCTTCCGTGGTAAGGGTGGCGGTCGGCTGACGGCGCTGGCCCGGCCTGCCGCCCATGTCCGTGACCGCCGTCTGCCGACAGAGAGCCTATGACCACCGCGGCCCTGATTACCTGGCTTGCCGCCGCTTGCGACGGCCTGTTCATGTTCGCAATCTGGCTCATCGATTATGAGCACGGCAAGGACGGCGGTCCATCCAGCCGCCTGCCCGCCGCCGTGGTATTCGGCCATGTGCTGCTTGCCGCAACCGGCCTGGTGGCCTGGATAGGGTACCTATACGGGGACGACGACAGGCTGGCGCTGACGTCCCTGATCACCCTGGCAGCTGTCGCGGTGCTCGGCCTGACGATGCTGCGCCGCTGGATTTCGGTATACCGTGACTCGACGTATTCCGTCAGCATCACGGTAGCTTCCACGCCAGGCCTGGCACCGACCGTGGTCAAGGTCCCCGCCGAACGCAACTTTCCGCTGGCCGTGGTCGTCGGGCACGGCTTGTTCGCGGGCGCAACTATCGTGCTTGTGCTGCTGACCGTGCTGGGCGTCGGCGGCGCATCCTGACTTGCCGGTTACCGCTGCTGAGCGTCGGCAGAGCAGCAGTCCGCGAGGCGAGCGAGGCGGTGGTCTGGTCCTCCCGGACCACGCAAGCCCGCCGACCTGCACGCTTAGCTCGGCCCGCCCGCCGACCTGGTCGCTTAGCTCGGGCCGCACGCAGTTCGGCACGCGGCGAGGCACTACCACCACGGAGGCGGCTCGCTGTGGACCTTCAGGAGACCTGCCGGCCGGAATGTATTAAACCCGGGACGACCGCCTCTGCCCATTAGAACGCGTCACGGGAAAAGGGAACCCATGTCCTTGGATCAGCACGCCAAGTTACCCGCGAATGCGCTGACAGGCCCGGCCATGCTCGCCTCAGCGACCCACCCCCGGCCGGCGAGCGCAGGTCGAGGCGTAACCCAAACATGATGTATCAAGCGCGCCTCGCGACCCTCTTAGGGTTAACGCGGTATGGGCGAGGCACTCGCAAGAGGATCCAGTCAGACGAATATCGCGCTTCCGCGGAAGCTGGGCTAAACATGGCTGCCGCAACGACAGCCGACAAGCAGGAGGCTGGTAGTGGGACGAGATGAACTGCTGGCTGCGCGAACGGCACGGATCATCGCGCGACAGCGGGACAACCCGAAATGGAAGAACGCTCCAGTGCAAATTGAGACGTCGGAGTGCATCGTCTGCGATTCGTGTATGCGGGCGTGCCCGGCGCATTTCGGAGCGATCTTCAACGACGGCATCGACGTCAAGGTCATCCCGGAGCTTTGCTCAGGATGCAACCGCTGTATTGGCGTCTGTCCGGTCGACTGCATCTATCCGGACTCGGATTGGAAGCCCGCTCCCAGCGCACTTTGGAGGTATGCGAGCGTCGGCTCGGATCCTTATGTAACTGTCCGCGACTTCACCCATGAACTTGAGCTGCGACCCATCTGGGAACATGACGATGAACCCACATAAGACTTCCCAAGTGCACGGTGGGGGGAGTCCACGCCCGAGCCGGATCATGAAGCCCCATGCGCCCCGTAAAGCGCTCGATGAGGGTCAGGGGTTTGCCTCGCTGCTCACCCAAGTCGCCCGCGACGCCTCAACCGCACGTGATCCAGTCGCGGCGCTCAGGATCCTGCTGACCTACGGCGGACGGATCCCGCTGGCCGTTGGCGAGGAGGCGCTGACGGCGCAGGGGCGTTCGGTCCACGCGGCGATCACGGGTGGCGCGAAAGTGACGCTCGCCGGCGTCGAGCGGCTGCACCCGGTGAGCGTCGCCGGCCTGCGCCCCGACGGACGGGTTCTGCTCACGGGTCCCGAGCCGCTGGGAATTACACCTAAGCCGGACAATGAATTCGGATGCATCCTCCCTCTCGTGTGGCTGTCGTGGTCCGAGGAGGCCGTTGGTCGCTACAAGCGTGCGTTGGTCGCCAGCACCGCGGCCCTGGATGGCGGCCACGCCGTCGCGCGACGCTGGCTCAGCGAGGCTTCCGCAAATGAGATCCGCGACACCCTCAGCCTCCTGCACAGCGTGGGCGCTCACGCGGCACCGTTGCAGCTCTACGTCGACGAGCACGTGTTTAGCAACTTCCGCGAGAACAACATCACGGGAAAGGTGCTGCTCCCGACCAGTCCGCTTGGCCTCTTCAAGCGGCTCGCCGATACGCCACCCGACCGATGGAGCCCGGAGGAGGCCACCTTGGTCTTCTGTGCCCGCCTGGTGCTCAAGGCGGACGGCCCAGCGGGGCTCGAGGAGTTCAACAGCAACCAGCTGATGCCGGAGTTCGTCAGTCGGCGCTTTGCCGAGAAGTACGAGATGTATCGGAGTGCTGACGCGATCTCGGAGGAACTGGCTTGCTTCGCTCCGAGCGAGCAGGCGGCAGCGTACGCGAACGACGAGTGCGCGAAGGCCCTGGCAGATGGCCGAGTCGCGATTGCCAGGCAAAGGCAGGGCTATCGCGAGATCTTTGGCGTGAATCTCCACAAGCGGGTGCGGTGGATCAAACCGGCGCCGGCCGAGCGTGCGCTCGTCCTCGATGCGCTCGCGGAGACGTGGGCAGTGAAGTGGTCGGTGTCGCTTCACGGGTTCGACAGCTATCGCCGTTTCCTCGCCGAATGGGTCCCTGCCGTTGTCGCTGGCCATATCCGGACGACGGAACCGTGGTTCGCCAACGCGTACGAGGAGCTCATCCACGACATCGTGTGCGCCACAACTGAGATCTGCTCGGCCGATATCGGTATGTCCCGTGGTCTTCGATCGCTGCGCGCGCTCGTCGACGCGCTGGGTCGTGAGGACTGGCAGGAGATTGTCAGCTGGGAGCTTCCCCATTACTACTGCTGCGCCGCTCCAAGCAACGATCTGGCGCGGTCATTCGCACACGCTCCGGCGGACCTGGCGGACATCCTGTGGGCAATTGCCGCACGCATGCAGTACAACGCCTGGCATTTCGTGCCCGGAAACCTGCCCCTGACGAGGCACGTGACGGAGCGGGACTACTTCTACCCGCCAACGCTTCCCGACCTCGCGCAGTGGTCGGACCAGCACCATCGCGGGCACGTTGCAAGCGGGGTCCGGCACGCCGTCAGGGCCCCGGCAGCCGTCGATATCTGCGGCCACAAGTTCAACGGCTTCGTCGACGTCCGTCTGATGCGGCGTGCCGGGGTGCCGTTCGGCCTGGCAGAGCTGACCACGGCGATCGGAGCGGCCCAAATGGTCGCCGAGGCAGCGGGGTCGCTGGCCGGGCATCTCGCAAGAAGCGGCGCAAGCCTAAGAATTGGGGCGTTTGGCCCCGAATGGTATGCGGCCCAGGCCGCCGCGTGCTGGCAATCGGCAGTAGCCGTATCGACGGAGGCGACGTGAGCATGAGCATGATCTCTGAACGAGTCGGCCGGATCGCTGAGTCTCCAACGCTGGCGGTCGACAGTGAGGCCAAGGCACTGCGAGCCGCAGGCGAGGACATCATCGGTTCCGGTGCTGCAGAGCTAGATTTCGCCACCCCGGACCACATCATCCGCGCCGTTAGCCACGCCACAACCGAGCGCGTTCGCCCCGCCGACTACACCGAGCTAGATTACATCATTTACACGGCCGAGGACAGCTACCGGCAGCCACCCTCACACAGCGACGTGCTGGGGTGGATGGTGCAGGCTGTCGACCACCACTTGGCAGGATCGCCGGCATACGCGCGGCTCGCTGAGGCGCGCGGTTTCGACCCGAGGCTCCTTGCGGTCACGGGCGACCTGGCTTCGATCCCACTGATCAGCTCGGGGTCGTTCAAGCGTCGCTCGGTGGCTACCCGCACCGAAGGGCGCGTTCGGTTGTGCACGAGCAGCGGGACGATGGGCGCCAAGAGCGTGGTTCCGCGCGATGACCGGACGCTCGAGCGCTTTATGGGCACCATCCTCCATGGCTTGAGGCACTTCCTCGGTCAGAGCGAAATGCGGAGGGCGCTCGTGCTCGGCCCGCGCCAGGAGGAGGCGGGGAATCTATGGTTCTCCTACTCACTCAGCCTCGCCGAGCTCGTTAACGAGGCCGAATACTTCGTGCAGGATGAGCGCTTTCTCCAGGATGCCCTGTTCAATGCACTCGCCGGGCTGAACGCCGACACGCAGCCGATCATCGTAACTCCACCATCGCTTCTGCAGAGCTTCTTCGATTGGATGGACAGACAGGGGCTCAGGCTCGATCTGTCCGCGAACGACGCCGTGATCATCACCGCTGGCGGATGGAAGCGCAACGAATCCGAAGCCGTGGACAGGAAAGACCTCGAATGCCGCGGGACGAACCTTCTTGGAATCGCGCGATCAAGCTTTCGGGACGTTTTCAACATGGTGGAACTGAATTCGCTGATCTTCGAATGCGGCTACGCAAGAAAGCACCTGCCGCCGTGGCTGCATGTCGACGCGCGGAGCGCTAACTCTCTGGCGTCGCTCCCGGAGGGCGAGGCCGGGATGCTCGCCTACCTTGATCCAACCCCGCTCAGCTACCCCGGGTTCGTTCTATCGGACGATCTGGGCACGGTCACCCATGAGCGCTGCCCGTGTGGCATCTCGGGTTCGGTGCTACGCCTAACGAGGCGCCTGACGAGCATCGAGGAGCGGGGCTGTGGCCTGAAGATGAGCCGCTACCAGGAGACGCAGGACGACAAATGATGAGCCGCAACTACGAGACGCAGGACGACAAATGAGCTGTACGGAAGATTACACTTTTGAGCTGGGCTCGTGCCAGAACGATCGCGGTCAGCGCCTTATGTGGCTGTCCATGCATCAGCGCGCGGAGCCGCCGCGCGCTCTTGCGTTGCTCCCTCCTGGCTACGAGCGGCGGATCCATCACTACTCAGTGTTCGCCCGCGCGTTGGCCGACAACGGCTACCTCGTGGTGCGGTTCGACCTTAGCAACCACGTCGGCCTTAGCGATGGGCACATAGCAGACTTCTCGATGACGTCACTCGAAGGCGATATCGGCTCAATGCTCAGGTCGCAGATCGTGGCGGAAAGTGGTCTGCCCGTGGTGGTGATCTCGCCCAGCCTCTCGGCGCGGGCAGCGGCGCGCTCGCTAGCGCGATCCGAGTCGGTCGCTGGTTGCGTCATGCTTCTCCCGGTAGCAGACGTTGAATATACGATTGCCCGGGCCGCGGGAATCGACGCGATCGACATGTGGCGCCGCGGTGAGGTAACAGACCCTGATCTCTTGTATCACGTGGTTGAGCACGACGTGAGGTTTGCCTTTGCCCAAGATGCGGTCGATCGTGATTGGGGCGGTGCCGAGCAGGCCCGTCAGGATATCGGCCAGATTCGCGGTCCGGTTGTGGCGATCTCCGCGGAGCAGGACGACTGGGTGCGTGTGCAGGCCGTCGAGTATGCGCTGTCGGGCGAAACCGAATCGCCCCGGCGTCTGACGGTTCTCGAGGCGACGTCTCACGATGTCGCCCACAATCCTCCGGTCATGCGGTTGCTCATGACAACGACGGTGCAGGCGGCGGCGGCGATGATCGGGCAGGACGCCGGCACCGTCGCGATCCCGGACTTCCAGGAGATCGTTCAGACGGTGACCATTGAGAGACGGTGGGCTCGGGGAAAGTACGCCCACCTCGCAGCTGACGCTATGACGACATCCTCGAGCTAGGAGAGGGCATGATGAGCGCTCAAATGCACGACCTGCCAGTCCTGATCGCAGGCCGGAGGAAAGACCCGGGTCCCGATGCGATAAGCCTCGATTACAGCGAGGGACTCACGGTACGTCTGCACCGCCCCACAATGGCGGACGCCAGGACGATGCTGGCCAGCGACCCCCGTCCACTCCGAGAGATGTCATTCGACGACATCACGATTTTCTTTGCGAAGGTACGAGATCGCTGGATGGACCCCGCCAACCACTGGCGTCGCATCGCGATCGAGCTGGGATCCCGGGTGACTGGCTACGCCGAGCGCATCATCGAATCCGATGTCGAGTACCTCGGGCGCACACTCGATCGCCCCAAACAGTACGACTTCGTCGAGACAGACCTGGGTGACGCGCAGCTGCTGGACGAATGGAGGCCGAGCCGCGCGGTCTACAACCGCTGCTGGCCGAAGGGAATCATCGCTCATGTAATGGTGGGGAACGTGCCCCTCGCCTCGCTGTTCGCCTTGTATCGAAGCCTCGCGACCAAGAACATCACCATCGCCAAGGTCCCGAGCCGAGATGTGGTGGCGGCGCTCGCGTTCGCGAACTGCATTTACGACACCGATCCCGGCCATCCAGTGACACGCGCCCTGTCCTGCCTGTACTGGGAGGCCGCCTCGGAGGTTGAGCACGCGGTCATCGGCGGCTCGGACGTCCTCAGCGTTTGGGGTCGCGGCGAGACAGTCGAGGCGCTCAAGAAGAGGGTCCCGCCCGGGAGCGAGTTCATCGAGTTCGGTCCCAAGCGCAGTTTCGGCCTTGTCCTGCCGGGCGCGGGCTCGCCGGTCGAGCTTGGAGCGCGCCTGGCCTTCGACTCGGTCATGTACGACCAGGAGGCGTGCTTCTCGCTGCAGGAGATCTACGCTGCCGAACGCCAGGACGAACTGGCTCACGCCATCGCATGCTCACTCGGCCGGTACGAAGAAGCGATTCCGCGTCGGAGGTTGTCTATAGATCAGGAAGCCCACATCCAGCGGGCACGGCTCGAGGCGCAGTCCGATGGATGGCAGGTGCTCGCACCGGAGGACACAACCTGGACCGTGGTGCTGACCGACGGTGTGACCCGGCTTCCGGAACACCCGCTCGCCCGCTTCATATACATCCACCCCTACGAAGATCTCACAAACGTCCTGGAACAGATCGACCGGGACACGCAGACCGTGAGCGTGGCGCCATGGGACCGCCTTTGGGAGGTAGCCGACGACCTAACCGCCGCGGGCGCTGACCGGATCGTCCCGGCTGGACAGATGACCCGCTTCCGCCCTGGCCTTACACACGACGGGTTTCTGCCGATGGCTCGAATGGTGCGCTGGGTTTCCATCGAGCGGAGCATTTCCTTCAAGTACAAGTTCACAGACGTGTCGCAGGAGGTCTACGACGAGCGCCTTTACGGTGTGGCCTTGCGGGACCGGCGGGACGCACCAGTCTCCTCGGCTGGCAATACCGGGGCGGAACGCGCCCTAGCGGAGCTCGCCGTCTCCCAGCCCGCGGATATATCGAAGTGACGCTGAACATGACCGCTGTGAAACGACCCGCTAATGCGGCACGAATCGTACAAGCACTCAACCATTCCCAGCCGAAGCACGGGGCTCCGGCGGGGCCGCCAGCTGTGACCGCCGATCGGCTCGCCATGACCTACCCAGACGGCACGAAGGCCGTGGACGACGTCAGCCTGGTGGCATGGCCAGGGGAGATCGTCGGCGTGGTGGGTCCAAACGGGGCTGGCAAGAGCACGACCCTCAAGATGCTGACCACCCTGCTGAGGCCGACGGCTGGGTCAGCCACCGTGTGTGGCCACAGCGTCGCAGCCGTCGGGGACGTGCGGCCGCTCCTCGGCGTGGCGCTGCAGGATGTCGGACTCGATCCGTTGATGACCGGACGTGACCACTTCGTCATGCAGCTCGCGCTCTATCGTGTCCAGCGCGATAGGTGGCCCGGAATCATCAACGACCTCGTGGCGCGGTTTTCGCTGAGCTCGTTTGTGGATCGCACTGCAGGTTCCTACTCGGTCGGAATGCAGCGTCGGCTGGCGCTCGCGCTGTCGCTCGTCCACGCCCCGCCGATCGTGGTCCTAGACGAGCCCACCGCGGGGCTCGATCCACGTACCCGCCGAGATGTCTGGGAACTCGTCCGTGATACGAAGGCCGAGGGCAAGACGATCATCTTCAGCACCCAATACCTGGAGGAGGCGGACCTGCTGTGCGATCGCCTCTACGTGATCGATCGCGGCCGGGTAGTCCTTTCGGGCCGTCCAGCTGAACTCAAGCGACGACTAGGTGCAGGCGTCCTCTGCATAGGCACGGACACTGCCCCGCAGAGGCTGGTTGCCCTGGTTTCGGATGCGATCGGCATAGCCGGGATCGCTCGCGAGCAGGATGCCACGTTCAGCCCGGCCAATGCGGACACCATCACAGCCGTGACGGCGCTGTGTGCTCAACATGAGCTGGAGATCCGCCATCTGGTGGTCGAGACACCCACGCTCGACGATGTCTTCCTGCACTTCACCGGTCACGAGCCGGCCCCCGAGCCCCTTGTCAAACCAAAGATGGACCTGACGGCGCGGCGGGCCAGGGGCGGTGGCAGCCGATGGAAATAGGCGCATTCATGGTTTTCTACCGGCGGGCCCTCCGGGAGTACCGGCAGATCTTTACCACCACCCTGATCGTGCCGGTCGCCCTGCCGTTGTTCATCCTCACCATCTTTACCGCCGTCTTCTCGGCGATAATCCGGGTACCCGGCTTCAACACGTACGGGAACTACGCGACCTATGCTGCTCCGGCAAGCATCATCATGGCGTCGATGCTGGGAGCGGCGACCGCTGGCGTGAGTACCGCTGTCGAGCTACAGACCGGGTTTTACGACCGGATGCGCGCCAGCCCCGTGGGTCCCGCCACGAGCGTCTGGGCCAGGCGTCTAGGCGACGCGACGCGGTTCGCGCTGTTCGCTGGCGTCCTGACTACGGCCGCGGCCCTGGACGGCGTCTCCATCCCCAACTGGCCGGTGGCGGTTCCCATCAGCATGCTGCTTTGCGCGGCTTGGGGCGTAGCCTATGGCGGGATAGCGCTGTCGGTGTGCATGCGGACCGGAAGCGCCGAGGCCTCGCAGGCCCTCGTGCCGCTATTCTTCCCGATCTTGTTCATGAGCACGGCATTCGTTCCGATGAAACTGCTCCCGGACTGGCTACAGCCGATCGCGCGAGTTAACCCCGTATCGCTCATATGCAACGTCATCCGCTCCAGCTACGCCGGTCCGCTCGACGGCGGTGAATTGGCCGCTGCCGTCGCCGGTATCGCCATCGTCGCGATAGCCACCCAACTGCTGGTGCGCGCAGCCGTAAACGCGAAGCCGAGCCTGCAGTAGCCGTCTACCCTGACTTCGGCCACGAATTGGACTTGATCTTGACCCCAGGTCGCTGACCTGCGAGTTCGGTCTAGCGACCCTTTGTCGGTAGGTGTCTGACAGTTGAGCTGAGTTTCTCAGGCTGCCGCAGGCAGCCTGGCGGCGGCGAGGCGTTCGTCGATGTGGTGTTCGATGGCGTTGAGGGCGGCCCGGAGTTGCGGCGGTGACTGGGGCTGCCCGGCGGTGAATAGCGGCGCGAGGATCCGGTCGTGGACCTTGGTGTAGAAGATCGCGAAGGCCAGCCCGTCGGTGGTGAGGTCGTAGGTATTGGCGTGAGGACGACGGGTGATCAGGCCGTTGCGGCGCAGCCGTGCCAGGTCGTAGCTGGCCTGGGTCATGCCGTAGGGGGTGCCGAGCAGTCCGGTCATCAGGGCGCGCAGGCTCCTGTTGGTGATGCCGGTGACGGCGCACAGCGTGACGGCGAGGGCGCCGGCCAGGGCCTGGACCCGAGAGTCGCCAAATCGCATGGCTGTAGCTCTCCGCCCGCCGGCATCCACCGACGGGTGCGCGATCCGCTCAAAGACTGGATTCGCAAGGACACAGGCCTCGCCAGGCACGTTCAGTCTGCAGTACCCGCGCGTTGACCGCACGTGCGCGGGCCTGAAGCTCATCGAGGTTATGCAGGCGCCGCTGGCAGCCCAGATCGCCCGGCGCGTTCACCACGGTCTCGATACGAAGGGCGCGGCCGTCTTTCAGGTATTGCTTGATCCGGGAGTGCTTGTAGAAGGCGTTGACGGTGACCTCGGTGCCGCGGCTGACGACCTTGGTCTTGAACTCGCTGACGGTGTCCGCGCGGACCCGCCGGTCGAAGATGATCTCGATGGTATCCGGGCGGCCGAGGTCGAGGTTGTCGGTGACCAGGGCGTCGAAGAAGGTCCGGGCGTAGCGGGGCTGGGTGAACACGATGGTGCGGGATACCTCGACCTGGGCCATCGAGCACTCCCACCACCAGCCGGCGTCCCTGTCGGCCGGGTCCGAGCGGCAGCGGGAGCCGGTGCAGCCAGCGCTGGAAGAACACCTCGATGGTGCCGGGCTGCAGCGCATCGCAGATCCGCTGCAGCAGCGCGGCATCATCGCAGGCGGCGAACCCGTTGGACAGCTCGGTGAAGCCCAGGCCCAGCTTCCGCGCTTGCTGCTTGGCCCATTCATGACCGTTGACCCAGATTTTCATCGGCCAGGGGCAGTACGTGCAGACCTTGATGAACCCGGGGCCGAACCCCGCGTCCCACAGGTAGAAGTAGTACACCGTGACCCGGCGGTCCTTCTTGTCGAAGGAGAACTGCGGGCACCGGGACGGGTCGGTGTCACGCTTGCGGGCGATGAACACCCGCTGCGGTTCCTGGGCCACCCCGATCGCCGCGACCTGCGACCGCCCGGTCCGGGCCGCCGCATCCAGGTACGGCTGCATGACCTCGACGTTGCGGTCGGCAGCTTTCAGCGGCACCACGGGGATGTGGTTGGCCTCAGCGAAGGAGGCGACCCGGCGGCGGAACGCATCCCCGATCTGCTGCAGGCACGCAGCGGACGGGATCGGGTAGCCGCGATGCTTAAGGAACTGCACGAGCTGGCCGCTGACCTGCAACCGGCCGAGATAACCGTGCAGGTAGAGGCGGTCCAGGCACTGAAGGTCCAGCTTCACGTGCCCGTCCAGCACGTCGTTCACCGTGACCGGCACCGACCGCCTGATCCGCGACGCCATGACACCCTCCAGGACGTGGCCTACGAACGGAGGATGCGCTCACCCGGCCCGGAACACCAGCGGGTGCCTGTCACCTCGCCGGTATCAGGCGGAGCCTGCCTGGGCGATTGCTGAAGTTGCGCACTAGGCGCGGCTGTATCGTGGTCGGGTGTCCCCGTATCTGCGGACGGTGAAGACGTCCTCCGGCGCGAAGGCGGTGCGGATTGTGCATGCGTCGCGGCGCGGGTCGCGGGATATCGAGCACCTTGGCTCGGCGCATGACGATGTGGATCTGGATGCTGAAAGCGGCCACGCGGCAGCGGCTGGCGCCGGCGCCTGTACATGATCCCCGGCGGATTCCACTGCCTCGACGGCGGTGACCCCTCCGTTACCGCCGACTTCCTGACCCCTCTGATCAGGTGGGTCGAGCAAGGGAAGCCGCCGTCATCGATCCAAGCTGCGGTCACCGGGCAGACGACAGGCCACAAGATCGCGTCGCTAACCGTGGCGCCTTTCAACGCCCTCGCCCTGGGCGGGACGCCCTGCAGCTCCCGCCCGGAGCCGAAGCTAGCAACGCTTGAGACCTTCCGGTCCGGGCAGACCTTCACCCCGGCGGGTACACCGCACGGTCGGTCTGGCGCAGTTCCTGGGCGTTGCCAGCCCGGCGAAGCGCCCCAACGAGAGGGCATGCGGATCCGAAGCGCGCTCAGGAGTCGCGAGCCTCACGGGGGTGACCGGAGGCTACATACCCGAGGCCGTGCATGGTTGACATCACGGCGAGCGAGCCCAATCTCGCCTCTAGATGCTGCCATGGCTCCCGGTAGCCGGCGAAACTGTTGCGGTAGCGACGGACCTTCCACCACAAGTAGCCGTTTAGCGGTACGGCCCACCACGGGGCCCACTTGGCGCCCGCCGCTACAACGGTTCCGCCGGGCCGCACCGCGCCCAGCACGTTGGTGAGCGCGTCGTCGGATTGGAGCACGTCGTGGACGAGCAGGAACAACGCAGCGTCTACTCGCGGCAACTCGATCGTCTCGGCCGCGGCACACCGCAGTTCGACATTGTCCCAGCCCCTGGCGTCCACGCGCGCTCGCGCCCGATCGAGCATCTCGGGGCTGACATCCACGCCGATCACCCGGCCCGTCGGGCCCACGCGCGCGACGAGAAAACGAAGGCTTGCGCCCGTCCCGCACCCGACGTCGACTACTGTCTGCCCAGTTCGCAGCCCGAGCAGATCGACGGCGCGCTCGCGATGCCGCCCGGCCGGTTTACTCGCCGAGTCGTACTTCCGGGCGAGGACGCGGTAGCGCTCTACGGCACCGCTCCCTGGTCCGGCCGAGTCCGAGGTAGCTCCATCGTGCCCATCAATCACGACTGAAGCGCCCCATGTCCAGCAACCTCGGGTGCAGCAAGGGCCAGCTCGTCGAGTACGCCATCCCAGAGGCGGCTACGAGCCTCGATCGCTCCTACCCCGACACGCTCTGCCTCTTCGGCGCGGTCTGCGTCGTCGCCGCACAGCGCCGCGAGGAGGCGCAGCGCAAGAGGCCCGTGCTCGTCGTGGTCGAGCGTGATGTGTCGGTCAAGATAATGTCTGAGCACTGGAGCGTCATCGAGGACTTGGCTCATTCCGGCGCGCGCGCCACCCAGGACGTCGGGCAGCAGGTTCTCGCGCCCGTGACAAAACGAGGCCGCCACTTCATGGGGCGCTCCCTCTGTGGCCACCCGAAGCGTGTGGGTGACAAAATCTCGGGCCGTAGGCGGGATGTCGGCGCAATCGAGCGCATCGAAGACGCTCTGGCCCAGCGACAACCGGTGCATAAGGCCATCGATCGGGCGCCTGTCCGCTCCTAGCTCGTCCATGGCGCTCAGGTACAGTTCAAAGTGGCTGAGATGACCGCCATCGGGCCCCTCGTCGCACTCCTCTGCAATCACGATGTCGGTGACAAACCTTGCATGATCCCCGAACCCGCGCGGCCGCCATGGCACGCTTACGCAGCTCACCTCAGCCTGCAGCCGCTTCAGCAGACTGAAGAAGTCCCAGACCGCGAACACGTGATGCTTCATGAATACGCGGACACGATCGCGGCTGGTGAGTTGGGCGTACAACGCGTGATTTACGAGCCGCTCTCTGGCCACATCCAACGTCACGCGGTTGTCCGACTGGGTGATTGCCATCTGTGTTACCTCCGTCATTGCCCGGCTTATGTGAAATTCCCAGCGGCCCGGGACCGCTTTACTGGTGCATGGGGTTCATGATCCGGCTGGCGTGCCGTTCGCGCAGCCGCCCCCTTTTCCCCGTGACGGCGTTCTAATGGGCAGAGGCGGTCGTCCCGGGTTTAATACATTCCGGCCGGCAGCTCTTCTGGAGGTCACCCTGGCTGCCCACCGCGGGCAGGCGAAAAGCGTTTCCTCCCCGGCAGGGTCGCTGGCTAGCATCAAGGAGCCGCCCGGCCCCCGCGGCGGGAGGCTCAGATCCCATTGGGGCGCCCCACCTCTGACCAAGATCGGATGTTGTCATGTACGCGCGTGCGCTGCTGCGCCGCTTTCCCGTGCTCGAGGTTCGCGACTTCCGCCTACTGCTGGCCGACCGCCTGCTTGCCCCGGCGGCGTTCGCGTTCTCGCTCGTCGGCGTCTCGTTCGCCGTCCTGGACGCGACAGGCTCGACCGCGCAGCTGTCCTACGTGCTTGCCGCGCAGATCGCGCCGTCGCTGATCTTCACCGTCGTCGGCGGCGTGGCGGCCGACCGGATGCCGCCACAGCGGGTCATCGTCGCCGCCAACGCCATGATCGCGCTTGGCGAGGGGGCCTTCGGGCTGCTCGTTATAACTGGCCATCCGCGGCTGTGGCAGATGATCGCCCTGGAGATGGTGACCGGCACCGGGATGGCGATCTTCTACCCGGCATCGCAGGCGCTCCTGCCGCGACTCGTGCCTGGTGAGCTACTGCAGCAGGCGAGCGCAGTGAGCAGGCTGGCGATGAACGGCGGCCAGATGGGCGGCGCCGTAGCCGCTGGATTCTTCGTCGCGGCGCTCGGGCCCGGCTGGGCACTGGTCATCTGCGGTGCGGGCTTGCTGAGCACGATCCCCCTGATGCTGAGCATCCGGGTCACCGGGTTCGGCTACCACGAGAGCTCGGGCATGTTTCGCGATCTGCGGGATGGCTGGTCGGAGTTCCGCTCGCACACCTGGCTCTGGGCGATCGTGGCCCAGTTCGGCGTGATCCTCATGGCCTGGTACGGAGCGTTCCAGGTGCTCGGTCCCGTGGTGGCGCGTGCTCATCTCGGCGGACCCGCGGCCTGGGGCGCGATCACGGCGGCCGAGTCGGTGGGCCTGATCGTCGGCGGCCTGGTCTCGCTGCGGTTCACGCCGCGGCGGCCGATCTTGTTCGTCGCTGGAATCGGCGCCGCCATCGCGATCTCGCCGCTCTCCCTGGCCATGCTCTGGCCGCTGCCCGTGGTGTGCGTCGCCTCGTTCGGCCTCGGCATCACGATGGAGATCATGATGGTCCAGTGGACCGTGACCATGGCCACCCGCATCCCGCCGGACAAGCTGGCCAGGGTGTCGTCTTACGATGCGCTCGGCTCGGTCATGGCGATGCCCGTCGGGGCCCTGGTCGCTGGTCCAATCGCGGCAGGGATTGGCGTCTCGGCGGCGCAGTACGGTGCGGCGGCGCTGATCGTCATCGCCACAGCGCTCGCGCTCATCCCGCGCGATGTGCGCCGGATGCGGGCGAACCCTGCCGGGCTGCCCCATCGCGGGCTGGCCGATGGTGAGCTAGGCGGCCGTGAGCTGGCCGGCGGTGAGCTGGCCGGGGGTGAGCTGGCCGGTCAGGCGACCAGCTCCGCGTCACCGGTGAATGTCGCCCACATCTCCGCGTAGCTACCGCCGCGAGCGAGCAGCTCGTCGTGGCTGCCTATTTCGGTAATGCGGCCATGCTCGACGACGACGATGCGGTCGGCCCGAGCCGCCGTGGTCAGCCGGTGCGCCACCACCAGGGTGGTACGCCGGGCGGCGAGCCGCTCGATGGCCTTGTTGACGGCGGCCTCGGCCGCCAGGTCGAGAGCCGCGGTGGCCTCGTCGAGCAGCAAGATGGCCGGGTTCACCAGGTAGGCGCGGGCCAGCGCGATGAGCTGGCGCTGGCCCGCGGAGAGGTTGCGACCGCGCTCGGTTACCTCGTGGCGGAAACCGCCAGGCAGCCGCGCGATCATCTCGATCGCGCCGACCGCGCGCGTGGCGGCCTCGACCTCGGCGTCGCTCGCCTCCGGGCGACCATAGGCGATCGCGTCGCGCACGGTACCTGGGAACAGGTAGGGCTCCTGCGGCACCACGCCGAGCTGCTGTCGATAGCGGCCCAGGTCGTAGTCGCGGACATCGACCCCGTCTACCAGGAGGCTTCCCGAGGTTACGTCGTAGAACCTGGCCACCAGCTTGACCAGCGTTGACTTCCCCGCGCCGGTCTGGCCAACCAGGGCGACGGTCTCACCAGGCGCGACCGAGAGGCTGACCCCGTCCAGGGCCGGCTGCGACTGGCCGGTATAGGTGAAGTGCACGTCGCGCAGCTCTATGCCGCCGCGCAGCCTGCCGTTCAGTTCAATCGGCCGCGCTGCTTCCGGCGTCGAGGTCCTCGTGCGCAGCAGGCCGGAGATCCGCCGGAGCCCGACGGCAGCCTGCTGGTAGCCGTCGAAGACCTGGGACAGCTGCTGGATCGGAGAGAACAGCAGGTCGATGTAGAGCAGGTAGGCGATGAGGCCGCCTGCCTTGAGCGCCCCGCTTTGCACCTGGCCAGCCGCGGCGAACAGCACCAGCGCCCCGGCCACCGTCGAGAGTGCCTGCACGAACGGGAAGTACAGCGCGATGTAGCGTTGCGCGCGCAGCCGGGCCCCCAGGTACGCCTCGGACAGGCCGGCGAACCGGTCGGCGTTGACCTGTTCCCGCCGGTAGGCCTGCGCCACCCGCAGCCCGGCGATGTTCTCCTGCAGGTCGGCATTGACCACGCTGACTTTCTCGCGTGCCTCGCCGTAAGCCTTCGACGACTTGGCCCGGAAAACCACGGTAACCGCGACGAGCACCGGGAGGATGGAGAGCAGCACCAGGCCGAGCTTGAGGTTGATGAACAGCAGGGCGACCAGTACCCCGATGAACGAAAGCCCCGAGTTGACCATGGTGATCAGCCCGGTCTGCAGGAAGCTGGAAAGCGCATCCACGTCGGTGGTCATCCGGGTCATGATCCGGCCGGACAGCTCGCGCTCGTAGTAGTCGAGACCGAGCCGCTGCAGCTGCGCGAAGATCTTTACCCGGAGCGCGTACAGCAGCCGTTCACCGTTGCGCCCGACGACCTTGGTCTGCACCGAGTTGATCACCCAGTCGGCCAGCACGATGGCCAGCGCGAGCAGCGCGATCATGATGATCACCCCGAACGCCTTGGCCAGCACGCCGTTGTCGATGCCGCTCCGGACCAGCGCGGGCATCGCGATGCTCGCCAGCGCGTCCAGACCGTCCAGGATCAGCCCGATGGTCAGCGCGACGGCGAACGGTTTCAGCAGCTTGCGCAGCGTGAAGTGCGGGTCGGGGGAGCGGGCCCAGGTCTGGTTCACGTCCGGCACATCGTTGGCCGGCGGCAGCGCGTCCACCTTGGCCAGCAACTCGGGGCTCGGCGGCACATCGGCCATGATGCTGCCGCGACCGCCGCCGCCGCCCGCCGCCCGTAGCCGGTTCCCGCGGCCCGCCATGCCGGCGCCGCCCGCCATGCCGGCGCCCGCCATGCCGGCGATGCCCGCCACGCCGGCGCCTGCCATGCCGGCGGCGCCCGCCATGCCGGCGCCGCCCGCCGCACCTGCTATCGCGCTGGCCGAGGCCGGCGCTGCGCCGTCGGGTGCCGTCACCGGTCCCCACAAGCTGGGGGTTGCCTCGCCCGCGTGGCCGTCGGCCGCGGCGTCGGCGGCGCGGTGCTCGGCGTCGCTGGAGTAGCAGTCAAGCTCGCCCGCGTCGATGCCCTCCGCGTCGTCACCCGGGCCGGCCAGCAGCAGCCGGTACAGCGCGCAGCGCTCGGTCAGCTCCTCGTGGGTCCCCTCATCGACCAGCCGTCCCTCATCGAGCACCGCGATCCGGTCGGCCAGCTGCAGGGTAGACCGCCGGTGCGCGATGATCAGCGTGGTCCGGCCAGCCATCACCTTGCGCAACGTCGCATGGATCTGAGCCTCTACCCGCGCGTCGATCGCCGACGTGGCGTCGTCAAGGACCAGGATGGCCGGGTTGGTGATCAGCGCCCTGGCCAGCGAGACCCGCTGCCGCTGGCCGCCGGACAGGGTCAGGCCCTGCTCGCCGATCACGGTGTCATAGCCCCGCGGCAGGCGGGTGATGAACTCATCGGCCTCTGCGGCCTGGGCCGCGGCGATGACCTGCTCCGTCGTGGCATCGGGCCGGCCGTACGCGATGTTGGCCCGGACGCTGTCGGAGAACAGGAAGCTGTCCTCAAGGACCAGCCCGATTGAGGCTCGCAGCGAGTCCAGCGTGAGGTCGCGGACATCTTGCCCGCCGACCCGCACGGCGCCGCCGCGCACGTCGTAGAAGCGGGGAAGCAGCAGCGAGATCGTGGACTTGCCGGAGCCTGAGGTGCCGACAAGCGCCAGGGTCTCACCCTGCCGCACGTGGAGTGACAGGCCGCGAAGCACCGGCTCGGAGGGCACGTAACCGAACCTGACGTCGTCAAGCTGGACGTCGGGGGCGCCCGGCGGCAGCGGCACCGCGTCCGGCTTCTCGGTCAGCACCGGCCGGGAGTCGATCACCTCGTACACCCGGATCACGCTGGCCCTGGCCTCCTGGCCGATCGTGACCAGCGCGGTCAGCGCGCGGACCGGGCCGACCAGCTGAGCCAGGTACGCGGAGAACGCGAAGAAGGTGCCGATCGTGATAGACCCGTTGATCGCCAGCCAGCCGCCGAGCGCGAGCACGCCGACCTGGCCGAGCGCCGGGACGGCCTGCAGCGCCGGGTTATAGCGGGCCATCAGCCTTACCGCGCGTACCCGAGATGCGTAGAGCCATCGGCTGGCGCCCTCGAGCCGTTCAATTTCCTGCTCTTCCTGGCCGAAGCCCTTGACCACGCGCACGCCGGTGATCGCGCCGTCGACCACTCCTGCGACGTTCGCCGCCTGCTGCTGAGCGTCCCAGCTCGCCGGGAACAGCCGGGTCCTGGACCGGAGCGCGATGAACCACAAGGTGGGCCCGACCGCGAGCGCGATGACAGTGAGCAGCGGTGACAGGAACGCCATGATGACGAGGGACGCCGCGAACAGCACAACGTTGCCCAGCAGCATCGGCACCATGCTGAGCAGGCTCTGAACCATGTTCAGGTCGGAGATCGACCGGCTCACTATCTGGCCGGTATGCAACTGGTCCTGGCGGGCCCCGTCCAGCCTGGACAGCGAGCCGAACAATTCGGTCCGCAGGCTGTGCTGGACATCTAGGGATAGCCGGCCGCCGCGATACCTGCGTACGTACACGCCGACGAAGGTCAGCAGCGCGGCGATGATCAGCAGGACGGCCCCGGGCCAGATCGGCTGCTTGTGGGCGAGGATCGAGTTGTCGATGATGTCACGCTGGATCAGCGGGATCACTGCGGTGACGGCTGTGGCCAGCAGGCTGCCGCCCAGCGCCATCAGCACCAGGCCGGGATACCGCCAGCAGTGCGCCGCCAGCCGCCGCAGCCACCGGTCCTGCGACGCCGTCCCGGCGCTGGCCGTGCTATGTTCCTTCGCGGTCATGGGGCGTCCTGGCCGGCGGCCTGCCGCGCCGCTCGTTGCGCTCGCGGTTGGCTGACTGTTCTTTTGTGCTTAACGGATGACGCGGGCTCGTCGCCCTGCTCAGCCTGTTCGCGCTGGGGATCAGAAACGGCCGGCCGCGAGCAGCGCAACTCCTCAAGGGCGGAGTCGAGTATCTCGAAAGCGCCCAGGATCTGGTCCGCATCCGTGTTACCGCCGAGCAGCCGGTCGAGCCAGCCGCAGTAGGCCGCGTCGGCCCGCTCGATCGCCGCGTGCCCGGCCGGCGTCAGGCAGAGCCGGACCACCCGCCGATCACCTGGCTCGGTGTCACGTCTCGCGAAACCGGCCGCGACCAGCCCGTCGGCAGTGGCAGTAAGCGTCGGCTTGGCGACAGCGAGCCGCTCGGCGAGCCGGGCGGAGCGCTCGCCGCCCGCGCCAGCCAGTTTCAGGATCCGGTACTGCTGCGGCGTCAGGCCGGCCTGGACGCGCTCGAGCCCGCGGAACAGCCGCATGATGGTCAGGACCAGCTGCGACACGCTTTCCCCAGGCAGGGGCGCCCTGGGCTGCCCTGGCGGGTCAACTCGATAGTCGCCAGTGCTCCCGTCCCGAACGTCGCCAGTCATCCCGTCCCACAGGTCGCCAGTCATGTCTGCCCTGAATGTCGCCAGTCATCCCGGCTGACCCCTCATCTGGCCAGTTGACTGGCCAGTCGTCTGGCCAGGGCCCGCCCACTCTTTGGTGCGTCAGCCGTACAGTTCGCTAGTCTAACAAAACTCCGCAAGAGGCCGACGAGACAAGGCTCGACGGCCTCGCGCCGGCCTGGTTCGGCCTGGTTCGTGGCGGCCCGCCTCGGCCTGGTTCGTGCAGGCCTGGTTCGTGTCGGCCCGGTTCGTGCCGGCCCGGGCTGATGTCGGCCCCGGTGGACCACCGAGGAACTGCGTCCAGCCCTCATGGCGGCCCACCCACCCGCCACTGCTACGGAAAGCGGGCACGGCTGGTTCGGAGGGGGGGCGTCGAAAAGGACCAGGTCAACTGGCACCTCGTCGGCGGCCTACCCTACGTAACGTACGGAGTCTGTGGGAGTCCGGGGGTGAAATCCCCCCGGGCCACCCGGCCGGCTAACCCTCGGGATAACGGGAAAGGCAGGGTCGCGGGCTCGCCGTCCTGATCGCACCACGGAGGCCGCGGCCGAGTGCACCGGATGTCTGAGCGTGATGCTGTGCTGCGGGCTCCTGCTGCCCGCTGCGCCCCCGCGGAAAAGCCTGCTCCCAGGTGATGATCATCTGCTAACAGCGTGCTGGCGCCGTTGGCAAGGCTACTCCCATGAGGATGCTTATGGCGCCTGGTGCGCGCCCAGCACGCGCCGCAGCTCGCTTGGCGACCCGGCCGCCGGCCCACCTCTACTTCGTCACCAGCGCCGCCGTTAGCCAGCTCGGGACGTCGTTCGCGGTGCTGCTGTTCGCCCGCGTGCAGGTCCTGGGCGTGGTGTGGCTGCGGATTGTCTCGGCGGCCGTGATCTTCGCAGCGTGGCGTCGTCCGTGGCGCATGGTCGCTGCGCTTGACCGCCAGGGCCGCAACCTGCTGCTCGGCTGGGGGGCCGTGCTCGCGGCGATGAACACCTGCTTCTACCTCGCGATCAGCCGGCTGCCACTCGGCACCGTCGCGGCCATCGAGTTCTTACCGGTGATCGCCCTGGCGGCGCTCGGCGCGCGCTCCGCGCGCAACACGCTCGCGCTCGCGCTCGCCGTCACCGGCGTCTACCTGCTGACCGACATACGACTCGCCGGCGCCCTGGCCGGGCTCGCGTTCGCGTTCGCGAACGCGGCGCTGTTCTGGCTCTACATCGTGCTCGCCGACAAGGTCGCCAAGCGACCGCAGCTCAACGGCGTCGACGGCCTCGCCCTCGCGACGCTGATCGCAGCCGCGGCCGTCACCCCGATCGGCGCATGGCAAGCCGCGCGCGCGTTCACCGACCCGGCCGCGCTGCTCGCCGGCGTCGGCGTAGGCCTGTCCTGCTCGGTGCTGCCCTACGGCCTCGACCAGCTCGCCCTGGCCCGCCTGCCGCGCGCCACCTACGCCGCCATGGCCGCCCTCCGGCCAGCCTGCGCGACGATCGTCGGCGTCATCGTCCTCGCCCAGATCCCCAGCGCGATCGAGATCGCCGGCATCACCCTCGTCATCGCCGGCGTCGCCCTGCACCACCCAGCCAGCCAAGCAAACCGCAACACGCAGGCCAGCGGCAACGCCTGCCCATCGCCCATCCCCGAAAGAACACTCCCGAAGGGAGCAGACCAGCATGAGTCACACATGAGGCCGTTGCCCGATCAGCCCGTTGCACCACTCCGGTGACGATGGCCATGTGACCGGCGCGGAAGTGCTCCGGCATCTGCACCCCGAAGCCGACCGAATAGCCGGGATCGCCGACCCCGCGCGAGGCCTACCGCTCGGGGTCGTCGTGGCCTGCTGTGGCGAGCTCGGCGCGGACCTGATCGGCTTCGGGAACGCCGAGGCCGCTGTAGAGGGTGAGGGCTTGCTGCCAATGGTGGCGGGCCCGGCCGGTGTCGTCGGCGGCCTGGTGGGCTCGGGCGAGGCCGTGATGGGCGCGAGCCTGCTGGTACTTCCCGCCGATCTGGGAGGCAAGGCCGAGCGCGGCGGCATGCTGGACGCGGGCCTGTCCAGGCTGGCCGGTGTCGAGGAGGACCTCGCCGAGGCCGTTAAGCGCGTCGGCCTCATCGTCCCGCTCGCCGGTCTCGCGGGCCAGGGCCAGCGCCTGCTGGAGGTTGCCGACCGCCTGCTCATGGCGGCCCAGCCGCAGGCAGACTTCGCCGAGCCGGGCAAGCGCCGTGACCTCACGATCCCGGTCGCCGATCTCACGGAACAGGGCCAGGGCCTGCTGGAGCAGCCCGGTGGCCTGCTGATACGCGCCCTGCCGCAAGCTAACCTGCCCGAGGTTGAGCAGCGCGACGGGTTCCGTGCCCCGGTTACCGGTCTTCCGGGCCAGGGCCAGGGCCTGCCCGAGGCGCCCGCTTGCCTGCTGATAACGGCCCTGCCGCAAGTCGACGTAACCAAGGTTGCATAGCACCACGGTTTCGCCGAACTGATCACCGTTCTCGCGATGAAGGGCCAGGGCCTGCCGCCACCAGTCGGAGGCCTGCCCGTTGCGGCCCTGGTGATAGCTGACCATGCCGAGGTTGTTCAGCGCCCGGGCCTGGCCAGTACGGTCGCCGGACTTCCGGAACAGCGCCAGGGCCTGCTCGAGGTGGCCCGTGGCCTGCTGGTAGCGGCCCTGATGCACGGCGACAAGGCCGAGGGCGTTCAGCGCGGCCGCCTCGGCGGCGCTGTCACCAGCCTGCCGGGCGGCGATCCGGGCGCGGGAATGGATGATGATGGCCTCCGGGTGATGACCGCCGCGGTCCAGATAGCGGAGCAGGGTGGCGGCCAGCCGGGTGGCGTGTGACGGCCAGCCGTGCTCGGCGGCGTGCACTGTGGCGGCCACCAGGGTTCCCCGTTCGGCATCCAGCCAGCCCCGCGCGGCGGCGGGGCCGGTGACCGGCGGGACCTGAGTGGATGGCGCAGGGATACGTGGCCGGCGGTGGTGCTCGGCGGGGTACAGGGTGTCCATCGCCGCGGCAGCGGTGTGCAGGTAGTGGTCGAACAGGCGGGTCAGCGCCTGGTGCTGCTCGCCGCCGTCGCAGGCAGCGGCGAGCTCGCGGGCGTAGGCACGCAGCAGGTCATGCAGACCGTAGCGGCCCAGGCCGGCGGGCTGGATCAGGTGCGCGCGGGCCAGCACATCCAACATCCGGCGGGCCTGCTCCAGGCCGGTGCCGGCCAGCGCGGCCACCGCGTAGCCGTCGAAATCAGGGCCAGGATGCAGGCCCGCCAGCCGGAACACCCGGGCGGCCGCGGCGTCCAGGTGCCGGTAAGACCAGGAGAACACCGCCCGCACCGCGGTCCGCGGGTCTCCGCCGGCATCCAGCAGGTCCAGCCGCTGCTGCTGGTCGGCCAGCTCACCGGCCAGGTCGGCGAGGGGATCGGCCGGGCGGGCGGCGGCCAGCTCGGCTGCCACCCGCAGCGCCAGCGGCAGCCGGCAGCACTGGGCGGCCAGCGCCGCCAGCCGCGGCCGGGTCCGCGTCGGCCCGTGCGCCGATCAGGTCCCGCAGCAGGCCCGCCGCGTCGGCCAGCGGCAGCAGGTCCACCTCCAGCCGGACGGCGCCGTGCCGGGCCACCAGCCCGGCCAGCGAATCACGGCTGGTCACCACCACGGTGCAGGCCGGCGCGCCGGGCAGCAGCGGCCGGACCTGCTCCGCCGACCCGGCGTTATCCAGCACCACCAGCATCCGCCGGCCGGCCAGCAAGCTGCGGTACCGGGCGGCGCGCTCGTCTTCCCCCGGCGGGATGTCCTGGCCGGGAACGCCCAGGCCGCGCAGGAACCCGGCCAGCGCGTCCGCAGCGGACATCGGCTGGTCCGGGTCATAGCCGCGCAGGTTCACATACAGCTGCCCGTCCGGGAAACGCCCGGCGACCTGGTGCGCCCAGTGCACCGCCAGCGCGGTCTTGCCGACCCCGGCCGTCCCGCCGATGGCGCTGATCACCACCGTGCCAGGCAGCTGCTCATCGCGCCGGTCCAGCAGGCCGGTCAGCGCGGCCAGCTCGGCGGCCCGGCCGACGAAATGCGGTCACCGGAGCCGGCAGCTGCCGCGGCACCACCGGCCCGGTCCGGTCTGCCGCAGCCGACGCCGACTCCGGGACGGCCAGGGCAGGGTCGGCGGTGAGGATCTGCTGGTGCAGTTCTCGCAGTCCGGTCCCCGGATCGGCACCGATCTCCTCCACCAGGACCCTGCGGGCGTCCTGGTAGGCGCCCAGCGCCTCGGCCTGGCGGCCGCACCGGTACAGGGCGAGCATCAGCTGGGCGTGCAGGTGCTCCCGCAGCGGGTGGGCGGCGGTCAGCCGCCGTAGCTCGGTGATCACCTCGGCGTGACGGCCCAGCCGCAGGTCGGCGTCAATCCGGGTCTCCAGCGCCTGCAGCCGCAACTCGGCCAGCCGCGGCGCATCCCGCACCGCCAGCAGATCCGACGGCACGTCCGCGAGCGGCTCCCCCCGCCACAGCGACAGTCCCGCACCAGCCTCCGCCACGGCAGTTTCCCACCGGCCATCCCGCGCCGCCGCCCGCGCGGCGGCCAGCCGGGCCTCGAACACGGACACGTCCAGTTCGCCAGCCTCCACCCGGATCATGTAACCGTGCGGCTGCGTGCCGATCCGCGACCGGTCGCCCAGGGCCTTCCGCAGCCGCATCACGTTATTCTGGATGGTCACCCTCGCCGACGGTGGCGCCGCGGTTCCCCACAAGATCTCGGCGAGCTCATCGACTGACACCACCCGGCCGGGATTCAGCAGCAGACCCGCCAGCACCGCCCGCTGCTTCCCTGGCAGCACCGGCACCGCGACCCCGCCGCAGCGCACCAGCAGCGGCCCGAGCAGGCAAAACTGTGTCCCTGCCGACATAAGACCATCACCACCAGCGGCACAAGCCCCCGGCCACCCCGTGCTGAACGAATGCTAACAGCGCGCCAACGCCACCCGTATTCTCCCCCTGAAGGGTGCAGAACGCCTGGGCGAGGGCGGCGAGGGTGACGTGGCGGTGCCAGCCGGCGAAGGACCGGCCCTCGAAGTGGTCCAGGCCCAGGCCGGTTTTCAGCTCGCGGTAATGGTGTCTTCGAGCGTGTCGAGGATCTTGAGGTAGGTGGCCTTCTTAGACCTGTGCCGAGCGAGCCAGCCCGAGCCGCACGGCTTGGGCGGCGGCGCTGCGGGTCGGCGCATCCCAGGCGACGGGCGCTATGTCATTGCCGCTACAGCTTGGTCTGGAGCGCGGGAATCGGCGCGGCGGCGCAGACGCTGGCGGGCTGATTGCCGGTGGTCTTGCAGATCGCCGCGGTGAGCATGTTGGCCGAGCCGAGCGCGCCATTCGCGATCGGGGTCGACGGGTCCTGCAGGGCGGCGGCGATCTGGGCCCAGGTTTTGCCCTGCAGGACGGCATAGCTGTAGGTGGCGCCGCTGATCATGTACTTGTTACCGAAGTCGACGAACGGTATCGAGCCCGCCGTGCTGGTCCTCGGCGGGACGTCATAGGTTGCCTGCAGCGCCTGCTGCTCGGCGGTGAGCTGCTGAAGCGGCGAGCGGTCCACCTTCTGCACCTCGACCGGTGTAAAGGTCAGGTACTTGCTCGAGTACGTGGACTTATAGAAAGTCAGAGTAGGGATACTCGCTGGGGTGTCAGTCGGGGACGAGTGAATGCCATGCAATGGCGAGAACGCCCCGAACCTGCTCAACGCCACCACCATCGCCCACCGCTCGGTCGCGCAGAACGGGCAGTATTCTGCTCCGACGTAAAGCACCTCGGGTTTGCCCCCGCTGGTCAGCGCCGCCCCGGTGATCGGCTCGATCGTTCCGGGGTACCAGGTGCCGGCACCCACCTTGGCTAGCGTGCTGACCGGCACGCCGGTGATCTGCCGGCTCACACTTGCCGGCAGCGGCGTGCCAGTGGCAGAGCCGGCCGCCGCCTTGGGCGACCCGCCAGCAGCCTTGATGACGATGAAGGCCACCACGATGGCGATGACGACGAGGACGCTGCCGCCGGCCAGCAGCATCCGCTTGCGAATCTCGGCCTTTCGCGCGGCAGCGCGCTGGGCGGCGATCCGTTCCCTGGCCGCCTGCTGCCTGTTCCGGTCGGCCTTGCTCATTTATATGCCTAACTAGGTTGCCTATCGTTCCCTCTCATCCTGCTGTGGCAAGGCTAGCGGCGGGCGGTCGCGCCGCTCCGGAACGACGCGTCGAACACGATCAGCGCGAAGAGGGCGAACGTGATGATATGGACTGCGGTGCAGTATTCGCAGATTTTGCCGATTTCGACGAGTTCCGCGTAGACGAGGTAGAGCGCGAACGCGATGCCGGTTATGACGGCGCCCAGGCGGATCCAGTGGATCGTGATGTTACGGCTGCCCAGCCGGAGCCAGGGGATCGGCGAGAAGTCATATCGCCACGCCCAGGGCGAGTTGATCGCGGCCATGAACACATAGAACGCCAGGCCCAGCACCGCGACCGGGAAGATCCCGAAGATGATCGACTGCGAGCTGGTCGTTACCTCGCCGCAGTTGATGAAGCTGTTAGCGGGGCAGGCGAGGATCGTCGAACTCGTGTAGTGGGCGATGGTCAGGTAGATCGATACGCCGAGGCCGGCCAGCGAGAGAATCAGCGTGGTCAGCTGGAGCCAGCGGGATGCGGCTGGCCGGGGGTTCCGGCCGGCCGAAGGTCGTCTTGGGGCAACGTCGCGGCTGTGGCCTGGCTGGGCCGCTGCTGGCGGCCCCGGTCCCGGGCGCCGTTGCCAGGGCCGCCCGGATCGCCCGGTCGCCTGCCGCGATTGGCTGAGCCGCCGCGATTGCCTGAGCTGCCGCGAGGACTGCCCGCCTGGCTGGCGCGACCGCTGCTGGCGCCGGCCGGGGCGCTGGCCCGCGTGCCAGAAGCCGTGGTCCCTGAGCTGCCGGCGCCCGCAGGACGGCCGGCCTGAGAACCAGAGCCAGGCTGCCGGCTGGATCCCTGCTGGCCGGTCGTGCTGCGGCCCTCCTTCTGGCTGGCCATCACAGTGCCCCGTTCGCCGCCGTGACTCCGGCCGAGGTGCAGACATTGGCCGGCTGGTTATTCGTGGTCTTGCAGATCGCAGCTGTGATCAGGTTGGCGGCACCGTCGACGCCCTTAGCAATCGGGCTCGACGGATTGTTGAGCGCTGCCGCTACCTGGCTCCAGGTCGCTCCGGCCAGTACTTGCGGGCTGTAGCTGGCACCGTCGATAACGTACTTGTTGCCGAAATCGACGAACGGGAAGGACCCATCGTACTGCGAGCTCGGTACGTAGGGCGGGACGTCATACTTGGCCATCAGCTGGTTGTCCAGCGAGGTCAGGCTCTGCAGCGCCGTATGATTCACGGTCTGCTGCTCCGTTGGGGAGAAGACCAGGTATTTGCTGGTGTATGTGGATTTATAGAAGGTCAGCGTGGGCGTGCTCGGGTAGACCTCCGGCGACGGTGCCGAGTGGATGCCATGCAGCCCGGAGAAGGTGCCGAACCGGCTAAGCGCGATCGTCATTGCCCACCGCTCGGCCGCGCAGTAAGGGCAGTACTCGGCGCCTACGTAGACGATCTCCGGCTTGCCGCCCGATGTCAGCAGGGTGCCGCCGGAGATGGGCTGGACTGCGCCCTTGTAAGTACTGCCGGTACCTACCGCGTCCAGGGCGCTGGCTGGCACCGCGGTCACGTTGTGCAGGACGCTGGCGGCCAGCGTCGTGCCCGAGGCCGGGTCGGCGGCCGTGCCCGATGACTTACCCAGGGTCTTGACTAGGACAAACGCGACAACTATCGCAATGACTGCAATAACGCTACCGCCAGCGATCAGTCCTTGCCGACGGCGTTCTGCGCGGCGGGCGGCGGCCCGCTGGGCCGCAATCTTCTCCTGGGCGCTCTGCCGCCGGTTCCGCTCCGCCTTGCCCATGCTGCCTGCCTTATCCTTCCCGGCCTGTCTGGCCTTACCACGCGGGGCGCCGCAGCCCGTCCCGGGCTCCGCCGTCCGGGGGCTGGCCCGGCGCGCGCTGTCTCGGCGGTTGCGCCGCCGGAAGCAATGCTATGGCGCGCGGGCTTGTGAGGACGCCGCGTTGCCGGTCCCATGAAAGCCGAGGTTCCTGAACGCTGGCTGAATGACGGCTCGCGCTGTGCTCCAGGCCATCTGCTCCGAGCCATCGGGCAGGCGCGGTAAGCACGATGCGACGCTGGTGCCATCTGTTGGCGACGGCAGTAGGGTTCCTGCCGTGTACGATCACGATCCCGACGAAGTGGGCCTGCTGGGCTGGGCCGAATTCATCACCAGGCAGTGGGAGTCGATTTTCGTTGGGTACCGGTCGGCGACCGGCCTGCGGAGGATCTGCCGCAGGTGGAGCGACCTGATCGAGGCGGGCCTTGGCTGCTCGCAGGAGATCGCTGACCTGCTGGTCAGAGCCGAGATCATCGGCCGCGCTGATCGTGATCTTGAGGGTACGACCAACGCGGGAGAACTCGTCGCCGGGATGGCCGACGTAATCGCGGACGTCAGGTTCGACCTGCTTGAGATGGCAGAGATCATGCCGGAGCAGCTCCCGGGCCTGCTTGAGCAGCAACAGCGGCTGCATTCCCTCATCTACGGCATTGCATTCGGCACCGACGCGGGCGGCTACCGGGCCGTGGCCGAATAGCGGGCGGTCAGCCCCCCGGCAGCGCGGCGGATCAACGTCGGCGGGCCAGCCACAGCCTGGTCCGGTAAGGAACCGACATCTGGCCGTCACGGAACCGCGTGCCGATGATGTCGCTGATCTGTGCCAACAGCCGGTCACGCTGGGGGGGATCCAGCTCGGCCACGTACGATTTGCTCCGCTCCTCGGTCAGCCACTCACTGATCCGCAGTGTCCTCGTCCACCGCGCTACGAAGAACGTCCCCGGCTCGAAAAGCCCGGTAGCGGCGATCGGTTCGGCTGCCCAGCCAGCGTCCTGATGCCAGCGTCTCTCGTAGCCGGGACATGTCGCGGCCAGGACCACCTGGTAGTCGGCGAACCAGTCCTCGTCATCGGCGGCGGCGCGATTCCACCAGGCCGCCCAGTGACCGCCTGGCCTCAGTATCCGGCCGACCTCCGCGCAGGCCCGGACGGGGTCGAACCAGTGCCATGACTGGGCGAAGCAAGCGAGGTCGATGGACCCGGTCCGCAGCGGCATCATGTTGCCGTCGGCCACGAGGCAGCATAGGCCCGGGCTATGGGCCAGGGCACGACGGAGCATGCGTTCGCCCAGATCGACAGCGATCATCCGAGCGCCGCGGCCAGCCAGCTGCCGCGTCGCGATGCCGGTTCCCGCGCCGCCCTCGAGTACCAGCTGGCCAGCCAGCGGTCCTGCGGCTCGCTCTAGCTGGTCGTAGATGGCATCCGGATACGACGGCCGGGCCGCGTCGTAGGCATCGGCAACCTGGTCGAAGGGGGAGCCGGCCATGGCGCGTCCTTCCCGTCTTCCCGCTAGGGGGAAGGGATGGAGAGTGAAACGGGCAGCGGTGTCAGTCTCGCACCGCCCGCTGGCGCCCGGCTGGTGCCAGCCGTGACCGGACTCAGCCGGCTGGACTCAGCCGTGACAGGACTCGCCGTGCCGGGACTCGGCCATGACTGGACTCAGCCGTGACTGGACTCAGGCGTGACTGGACTCAGCCGTGAAAGAACATCGCGTCGTCCCAACGGGCATAGTGGCCGGCATGAGGCTTCTTGTACTCGGCGGGACCCATCACGTCGGCCGGGCAGTCGTGGAGACCGCGCTGGCCAGGGGAGATCAGGTAACCACGATCAACCGCGGGGTCAGCGGGCCGCCTGCACCCGGCGCGCAGGCGCGCCACGCGGACCGCGCGGACCCGGCCGCGCTGCGAGCCGCGCTCGGCGTGGCGTCATGGGACGCGGTGATCGACACTTGGTCCGGTGCGCCGGCGGCGGTACGGCAGGCAGCCGCGCTGCTCGCCGGGCGGGTCGGCCATTACGGCTACGTGTCAAGCCGGTCGGTGTACCAGTGGCCGATCTCCACCGGGGCTGACGAGAGCGCGCCGGTCGTAGCTGGAGATCCTGCTGATACCGGGAGCGCGGACTATGCGGCTGCCAAGCGCGGCGGTGAGCTCGCCGCCGTCGAGGCGTTCGGCGACCGGGCGCTCCTTGCCCGGGCCGGGCTGGTCCTCGGGCCGTATGAGAATGTCGGGCGGATGCCGTGGTGGCTCGGCCGCCTTGACCGTGGTGGGGCTGTTCTCGCGCCAGGGCCCCGCGACCGGCCGCTGCAGTACATCGACTGCAGGGACCTGGCTGCGTGGCTGCTCACTGCGGCGGACCGCGGCCTCGGCGGCGCATTCAACACGGTGAGCAAGCCCGGCCATGCCACCATGGAGAGCCTGCTGGAGGCGGCCAGAGAGGTGACCGGAGCGCGGGCCGCCCTGGTCTGGGTATCACCGGAGGTGATCGAGGCGGCAGGTATCGAGCCCTGGATTCAGCTGCCGGTCTGGCTGCCGCCGACGGGGGAATCCGCCAGCCTGTACAACGGCGACGTGTCGGCCGTCTACGCAGCAGGTCTGCACTGCCGGCCCGTCGCTGAGACGGTCGCGGACACCTGGCACTGGCTGCAGGCTGAGGGTTACCCGGCGGAGCGTCCCGGCCGCCCGGCTCACGGCCTCGACCCTGATCGCGAACGGCAGGTGCTGGCTAGCCTGGGGGACGGAGCGCACGCGGACGGAGCGGGCTGAACGGCGCCGGGCCACGCAGGCGTCAGCGTCCCATTGCCTTGGGCGTGTTTATCTTGTCGGCGGCGATGGTCAGGATCACCCGGCCCTGCGGACCGATCGGGTTGCCGTAGTCCTTGCCGAGGTACTTGCGGGACAGCTGGTCGATGTGATCGCGTGCCTCCGCGCCCGTCGTGGTGGCCACAACCCGGCCGCGGACCTCCGACCAGTCCCATGGGTTATCCGCGGCATGGATGAGCACCGTGATCCGCGGATCCCTGCTGACGTTCTTTGCCCGCTGACGCTGCGGCTCGGTATTGACGAGCAGATGCTCGCCGTCGGTGTCGATCCAGGTCAGCAACGCCTGGGGCTGGCCGTCCGGCATCAGGGTCACCACGGTGGCGAGATTAGCGCCCTTCGCGAGACGGATGGTGTCCTGGTCGAGCGGCATGTGGTCTCCTTTGCGTCGCTGGCTGTGCCCGGCCATCATGTCATCGCCGGGCCGCGCAGACCGGCGGCGGCCGCTGAGGCGGAGAAGGCGATTTAGTAGCTGTACACCGGGGTGATGATGGCCCTCGCGATGGTGTGGAACCTCAGGTTGAAGCCGGCCACCGCAGCGGATACGTCAGAATCAATCCCCAGCGAGTCGGTGTCGAGGGCGTGCACTGCGAAGACGTAACGGTGCGGCGGGTCGCCCGCAGGCGGCGCGGCGCCGCCGAAGTCCTTGGTACCGAAGTCGTTACGGACCGAGAACGCTCCCGCAGGCAGACCAGAGTGATCGCCGCTGCCCGCCCCGCTCCGCAGCTCGGTCACGGCTGCCGGGATGTCGAGGACCAGCCAATGCCAGAAGCCCGATCCGGTCGGCGCGTCAGGGTCGAAGCAGGTCACGGCGAATCCCCTGGTCTGTTCAGGGAAGCCGTGCCAGCGCAGGTGCGGTGAGACGTTCCCGCCGCTCACGCCGAACCCGTTGTACACCTGAGCGTTGCTCAGCTGCTTGTCATTGCTGACGTCGTCGCTCTGCACCGTGAAGGACGGCACCTTCGGCAGGAATTCGTACGGCAGCGGTGCCCGCTCGGTCATGGGTTCCTCCATTGCTGTTGCTGTTCTCGTTCTGGTCTCGCTGGTCTCGTTCTGGCCGGGTGGCGATGCCCACGCTACTCACGCGGCGTACGGACATTGTCTGGCATCCAAGACAATGCCGGGTGGTAGCAATAGCCTGACGCGCTTGTCCCGCACCGCGGCCTGCAGACTACCGCTACGGTGGTTGCCCAGCCCGGTGGCGGCTGCAGACCGGCGGCGGGACATGCCGGCACGGTCGGTGGACATGCCGGCACGGTCGGTGGACATGCCGGCACGGTCGGTGGACATGCCGGTACGGGCGGCGGGGGGCAAGTACGGGCGGCGGGCAGCCAGCATCGGCAGGTTGGGGATCGGTCGTCGGCAGAAAGGATCGTGGGCAGGCGTGAGGGTGGCGCGCGGTTCACCGACGTGGGTGCGGCGTGGCCTGCTGGCCGCTGTACTTGCGGCGGCCGCGCTCATCCCGGGCCACGCCATCGGATCGGCGTCGCACGCGTGCGCGGGGCGCTGCAGCTCCGCCGGGACGATTCGCTGGGTCCGGTTGCTGTCCGGGTCGTGGACCGCTGCGGGCGGCATTACCGGAACGGTGCCGAGCCAGGGCGAGGCCTATGCCGCGGCAGGCAGCCGGGTGGCTGCCATCGGCTTCGCCATGGCCGTTGACGCCTTCGGTATGAGCACCGGGCAGCCGCTGTGGACGGCGGCGCTTACCGGATTCCCGGCCGGATCGTCAATCGTGTCAGTCCGGGTCTGGCCAGGCACCGTAACGGCCGGCGTGAGCTTCCCCAGCACCAGGACAGGCGTAACTGCCCGAGCCGAGGTGATTCTCGCCGCCCGGACGGGCCGCCGGATCCGGACATATCCGGCAGCTGCCTACGGCGGCGCGGTGGCCGCGGATAGCGCGGGCACGGTCGTAGTGGGCCCGACGTCGGTGACCAGCTATGACAATGCGACCGGCAGGGCGATATGGAACAGGCCCACCGGGCCGGTCCCGCAGGCATGGCGGGTCGACCAGGGCGAGCTGTATGTCACCGTTGCCGCAGGCGGCTACCTCGGCACCGCGCCAGTCACCACGCTGCGCCGGATCAGCCTGAAGACAGGTGCCGAGCAAATGATCCGCCCGGCCGGCGGCCAGTTTGCCGGGACGCTCAGCGGGGCGTTCGACGGCGTGGTGCTCTTCTCCGGTGCCGACGGCCTGGCCGCATACCGCGGCGACTCGGGGCAGCCGCTGTGGCAACGGCGCGGTACCCCGCAGACCGTCGACTCCGAGAACAACGCGCTGTATGTCACTGGCCGCAGCGGGCTTATCGGGATCAATCCGCAGACCGGGAGGCACATCGCGGGAATGTCCGCGCCGGGTTCCCCTGGCCTTTACGGGATAAGGGGCGGCACCGCCGTCGGTCTCGACCTGGGCGCGGCTGGTGATGCCTGGGGATACGACATAGCGGCACGGCGGGTCGTCTGGACCACGCCGCCAGTGCCATGGCCGCACTATTTCGTGGACCTGTCCGGCATTGGCGGCAGCGCTAACCCGCAAAGCAGCACCGTGCTGCTGTCCTCCTGCGCTGAGCTTGGGGCCCCGTCATCAGCCGGATCAGGCCTGTCAGGGCAGACGTGCCTGCGTCCCGAACTTGTCGCGGTCAGCCGCTGAGGCCTGCCTGGTGGCGCTACCGGCTGCCGTAGACGGGATAGGGGAGCAACCCCGGGCAGCTTACCTGCCGTGAGACAGCCGCGGTGCGCGGCTCCTGTTTCGTGGCTGCGCACTTGGCAGGACTCGGGAACCCGGCGCTGACCAGGGCCGCCGAGATCACGGCCACGAGGGCGGCGGGCAACAGGAACGCGGCGCGCAGCCTGACCCGGCGTACCGACGTCGGCGAGCTGCTGGCCGCTGCTGGGTACCGGCCAGTCAGTGGTGCCACCCGAGCGCGCAACCGTTCTGTCTCTGGCATCTCCTTGTCACAGTTGAGCCTGCTGAAGACCGTGAATTGCCTAGCGAGCGGGGGATCCGAACCCCGAAGGGCGATCTCGATCTTTCCAAGAATTCTCCGCTGGCTTGCCGGCAAGCCCATGCAGACCTCCGATCCGGCCCTTCTGGCTAACACTCCGGACAAAGGTACCAGGAGCCAGCCGGGCCCCGTGCCGTGCGGGCTTGTCCGGTGTTCCCGCGGCGCCGTTGACCGCGCCACGTACGTCGCTCTCTCACATAGGGTCACGCCCGTATCGCCCGTACGGTCACTTTGGCGTGGGACGTGCTGGCCCCCGAGCTGCCTCCCAGAGGGCTGTCCTGGACCTGGTGTACTCGTCATAGTCGGCGGGGGTCCGCATCGCGGGCAGCACCAGAGCGGAACGCAGCTGTTCGGCAGGAACCGGGAGCTCGGCGGTCAGCTGCGCGTCGATCTGCTGGATGTGGGAAATCTCGGCCGCGGCGGGATTGACATGACCCGACACCGGGACCACGACACCGGCCAGCGGGTCGTCAGCGCGCGGCGCGCTGAGGGACAGAACGCCTCCGACATCAGCCGCGGCCGCGTCTCGCCTGGTCAGGGCGGGCAAGCCCCACCTGGTCTCGACCGTCTTGAGGACCGACGTGTGGTCGAGCGGCGTCGAGCCATCCGCCACCCTGAAGACCGTTCCTGCCGGGATCAGCGGCGACACCAGCACGGCGGGTATCCGGACGCCGAATCGCGTGAAGTCAAAGCCGAACTCACCCGGCGAGTCGTCGGGCGGGACCGCTCCGGACGGCGGTGGCACGTGGTCGTAGCAGCCGCCATGCTCGTCGTAGGTAATGATCAGAAGAGTCTCGCCCCAGCCGGGACCGCCGCGCAGCGCGTAGTAGACATCGTGGATCAGCTTCTCGCCGAGCGAGACATCGTAATTCGGGTGCTGGCTGTTCCCGGTCGATCCCCAGCTCGGCTCGAGGAAGGAGTATTGCGGCAGTCGGCCGACGGCCACGTCGGCGGTGAAGTCAGCGTACGTGCCGAAGTTGGAGTCCGGGGCATTCGTGGTGTCAGGGAAATTCTTGCGGGTCAGCGGCTGCTCGCTGTAACCGTAGATCTTCCAGCTCAGGCTGTGCGCCGTCAGCAGGCCGAAGATGCTCTGAACCGTGTAAGAGGCGGTGCCGTCGTTCATGTGGCCCTGGCTGGTCGCAGCGCAGGCGAAGGCCCGGTTGGGGAATGTCTCGGTGGGCACCGAACTGAACCAGTGATCGCAGACCGCATAGCCGCGGGCCAGGCCTGACAGGACGGGGAGGGCGTCGGGCGTGAATGCCCCCATGATGCTCGCGGCGGTCGTGCCTGACAGAACGCTGCGGCCCACTCGCTGGTCCCAGGCGATCGTGGCGTCGAAGTTGGTGACGAAGCCCTGGCTGGTCGCGACCGGCGGGACTGGCGCGTTGCCGCTGCCGAAGAGCTGCGAGTTGGTGTTGGCATACCCTTCGCCCGGGCAGGCACCTGGCATGAAGTATGCGCCAGGCTCGGTGCCGTTGATCTTGAATACGGAGACCGGCTTCCCGCTGGAATCCGGGTTGGACTCGTTCCCGGTCAGCCCCTCGAAGGCGGTTCCTGCCGGGGAGACGTTGCCCGAGTCCGCATAGAGGAAACCGAGCAGGTTGTCGAAGGAACGGTTCTCGAGCATCAGGTGCACGATGTGCTGGATGGCTGACAGCTGATTTCCTGGCATGGTTCCGTATTGTCGGGGCGCGATGATTCGCGTGGCAAGGCCTTTCGGCCAAGCTTTCGCGAGTCGTCATAGGCCACTGAACTAGCCGCAGATTTCAGGCTGTTAATATCCTCAATCAACCGGTTCATGCCCGCTCCAACGGCTACCTCTGGTCGGGAAAATACCGGAAAGAAGAGCAAGCCCTGTTTATCCGGGAACCGGGTGCCGGGCGCTAACTCACATTAAGGGGATGGCGTCCGCGGGCGGCCCGTTCGGGCTCGGTCGGCCTGGCGGCGCGCAGGCCGTTTGCCTGGCCCCGCCCCGGGCAGTTGCTGGTCGCGGTCAGCCGCCAACGGGCCCGGGCGGCCAGGCTGCGCGACCAGCTTGCCTCGCTCGGCGAGGCGCAGGCGGCAGGACTATGACCGGCTCGACTGGCCCCGCTGATTCGCGCGGTTCGCAAGGCCCACAAGGCCCACCGGTTTCACCGACCCCACCAGCTTCACCGGGCCCACCAGTTTCACCGGGCCCACCGGGCTCGGCTGCCCTAGCGGGCTCACCGAACCCAGCCACTCCGGCAGGCTCGCCGCAGGCAGCGCAGACGGTGCTATCAGCGCAGACGGTGCTGTCAGAGCAGACGGTGCTGTCAGAGCAGACGGTGCTGTCAGAGCAGACGGTGCTGTCAGAGCGGACGGTGCTGTCAGAGCGGACAAGGCAGCCAGCGCAACCAGTGCAGGCAGCGCAACCAGTGCAGTCAGGCCCGAGCGGCTGCTGTTCCAGGTCCAGTCCAGCCGCCTGGCCGGGGCTATCGCGCTGAGCGGGGCTGGTGCGTTCGCGGCTGTCGTGATCGCGGTGCTCGCTCTCGCCGTCGCGGTGACCGGCAAGCCCGGCCTCATCGCGACATTTGTGCCCGTCGGGATCGGAGTCGTGGTGGCGCTCTGGCGGCGGTTCAACAGCGATTACGGGACCGTCGTCGCCGCGGCCGATGACGGGCTGCGGCTGCGCTCCGGGCTTGTGCAGACCACGCGGAAACCATCCGGCCTGGGCGAGTCCAGGCGGTGCGGCTCGTCGAGCCGCTGGTCTGGCGGGCGCTCGGCTGGTGCAGGCTCGAGGTCGACGTCGCCGGGCCGCGGCAGCGGCGGGAGAACAGGTCGGAATCGCAGCGGTTGCGCGCGCTGGTACCCGTCGGTTCGCGCCCGGAGGCGGAGCAGATGATCAGCGAGTTGCTGAGCTCGCAGCCTGAGCCGTCCCGCCGCGCCCCGCGGAGCGCACCCTGGAAGGCGCCGCTGACCTACCATTTCCTCGCGTGGGGCGGCGACGACCGGTACGTTGTGGCCACGCGCGGTCGCCTGTGCCGGAAGACGACCTGGGTCCCGCTGGAGAAGCTGCAGAGCGTCCGCTGGGTGCAGGGCCCTGTCCAGCGCAGGCTCGGGCTCGCCTCGGTACGGCTTGACGTTGCGGGCAAGCGGGTCACGGCGAACCTTGAGGACCGTGCCACCGCCGAGGCGGACGAGGCCTTCCGCCGGCTGCCCGACCTCGCCCGCAAGGCGCGGGCTCGCCGGCTTGCCGCATAGCCGGGCTCGTCCGGACTCCGTTGCGCAGCGGCTTGATTCGAGCGCAACCTCCATTCGGGCCGACCGCCGCGGCCGGCGCCTGCCGTGTCACCATCTTCGACGGGCAGCGCAACATCTGATGCAGATGACGTAACAGCCCGCAGATGTACCTGCTCGGCGGCCGTTCTCAGGCGGCCTGGGCTCTTCCCGGCACAGCGCCATGTTCGAGGATCCCGGCTGCGCCACGGACGACGCACCGCAGCGGGTCATCGACGACGAGGGCAGGGATGCCACTTGTCGCCTCGATCCTGGCTGCCAGGCCCGGCAGCAGTGCGCCCCCGCCGGCGAGCCGGATCTTTCCCCGCACCACGTCCTCGGCGAGGTTCGGCGGGATGTCCGACAGCATCTCCTGTACCGAGTTGACGATCGACGCAACCGGGTTCTCAAGCGCCGCGGCCACGAGCCGGCCTGGCACGTCCTCTACGCGCGGCGTCCGGCGCGCAGCGTCGATGCCGACAACCTCCTGCCAGCCGGCGCCAGCGCCGCCGGCGAGCCCGAGCGTCATCTTCAGGCTCCTGGCGGCGTTGCGGCCGAGCAGGAGGCCGAACTCGTGCTTGACGGCATGCACGATCGCCTCGTCCATGACATTGCCGCCGAGGCGCAGCGACTGTGAGCGCACCAGGTGACCGCCTGCCACCACGGCTGCCTCGGTGGTGCCTCCGCCGATGTCCACGATGAAGGCGCCGCTGCCGTCAGCGAGGTCGAAGCCCGCGCCCGCGGCGGCGGCGACAGGCTCGTCGACGAGCCTGACCATGCAATGCGGTCTTGTCGCCTCCGCGGCGGCCGCCAGGGACCGGCGCTCCACCTCAGTGGCGCCACTCGGCACGCAGATGACTGCCGATGGCCGCAGCAGGCCGCGATGGACGCGAGCCTGGCGCAGGAAGGCCTGCAGCATGGCTGTCGCCGCTTCCAGGTCTGCGATGACCCCGTCCCTGAGCGGGTGGATGACCTCGAGATCCAAGGGATCCTTCCCGGCCAGCGCATCGGCGGCACCGCCAACCGCCGTCACCACGCCGGTCGCCCTGTCGATGGCGATCGCTGAGGGCTCCTCGACGATCAGCCCGCGGCCGAGGATGCTGACCAGCGTGTTGACCGTGCCGAGATCGATCGCGACGCCCGCGCGCAATCGCATGGAACCTGCCTTCCGGGGAGCCGAACTAGTTGGTCTTCGGGATGGTGACATTGGCGCCTGGCGGGTCCGCGATCCCCGGCGCGCGGACGTCAACGCAGTGCATGCCGAATCCGTTCAGGGTCAGATCTGAGGTCGTGACCGAGTCGCCTGTAAGGCCCGCGGCAATCGCAAACCCGGCACCGCCCCCGGCCAATCCGGCACCGCTCCACGGGACGGTAACGGTAACGGCCGCTGCAGCGTGGCGGCCGATACCGATAATGGCCGGACGGTTGCCTGCGGTCATTGCGGCCTCCAGGGCCCTCACGGCGAAGCGAACAGATCGAAGCGTCCCAGTGCCGAGGATACGACTTACGTGACCATATCGCCGGGTCTGTTCTGGCCGGCTCTCCGGGCCCGGCCTTTTCGTGCCTGGGCGCGCCCTTGCCGTCTCCGGAGTTGCGCGGTCAGGTCAGGCGCCGCTCGGCCGCCCACCGGGTCAGCTGGTGGCGCGTCGAGAGCTGGAGCTTCCGCAGCACCGACGAGACGTGGCTCTCCACCGTCTTGGCGGAGATGTAAAGGTCGCGGGCGATCTCCTTGTACGTGTAGCCCCGGGCGATCAGGCGGAGCACCTCCCGTTCCCTGGGTGTCAGCTGGTCGAGTTCAGGATCGAAGGACGGCGGCCCGGCGGCGGCGGCGGGAAGGGCGGCGAAGGCGTCCAGGACGAACCCGGCCAGCCTCGGCGAGAAGACCGCATCTCCGGCCGCCACCCGGCGCACCGCGGCCACCAAGTCGGCGCCGGAGATCGTCTTCGTCACGTAGCCGCGTGCGCCTGCCCGGATGACGGCGATCACGTCCTCTGGGGCGTCTGAGGCGGACAAGGCGAGAAAGCGCACTTGCGGCTGGATCGCCTTGATCGCCGTCACCACCAGGTCGCCACCGCCGCCAGGCAGGTGCACGTCGAGGAGCACGACATCGGGGCGTGCCTCGGCGATCAGTGCGATCGCCGGCTCGACGTCATCTGCCTCGCCCGCGACCTCGACCTGGCCGCCGAGTTCGGATCGGACTCCGGAACGAAACAAAGCGTGATCGTCGACGATGAAGACCCGCGGCCGGCCGCTGTCGGGGGCGCCCGTGCCCGGGTTGTTCATGCCCGGGCCGTTCATGCCCGGCTCGGCTGGCGTTCCCCGGCCGTGCGGGGCATCCGCAGGGACACCTCGGTGCCCTCGCCCGGGACGCTACGGACGGTGGCGAAGCCGCCGCGGCGGGCCATCCTCGCGTGGATGGACTCGGCGAGTCCCTTCCGGTCCTCGGGCACCGCCGTAGGGTCGAAGCCGCGCCCGCGATCCCGCACGAACAGCGACACCTCCGCCGGCTCCACCTCAGCGAAGAGCGAGACGACACTGGCGCCTGACCATTTGACGGCATTGACCGTCGCCTCCCTGGCCGCCGCGAGCAGGGCGCCCAGGTTGTCGTCGAGCGCACAGTCCCCGACCGTGACGGCCTCGACAGGTACCCCGTGCCGGGCCTCCACCTCCTGCTGGATGAGCCGCACCCCGGCGGCGAGGGTCATGTCCTTGTCGGCCACCGAGCCGGGCGCCCGTCCGTCGAATAGCCAGCTGCGCAGTTCGCGCTCCTGAGCCCGGGCGAGCTGGATGACCTGCTGGGGATCGTCCGCCCGGCGCTGGATCAGGGCGAGCGTCTGCAGCACCGAGTCGTGGACCCGCGCGGCCATGTCGGCCCGCTCTTCCGCCCGGACCCTGGCCTGCCGCTCGACGACGAGGTCGCGCGCGATGCGAAGCCACCACGGACCGAGCACCACCACGATCGCGGCAACCACCAGTGCCACGCCGCCCAGGGGTCGCAGCGAGAGGTGGCTCGCGTGCCCCGACAGCAAGACGATAAGACCGGCTGCCAGCAGGAGGCTCGCGATCACCGAACGCAGCCCGATCGTCGATCGCTTGCCTTCCCCGGTCATGCTCAGCAGCGGCTCGGCGAGGCGCCGGATGACCGCCTGCTCGTCCGCGGGCGCGTTTCTCCAGATCAGCACGATGCCGGCCAGGCTGATGACGAGCGGCCAGGCGATCGAGCTGAGCCATGTCGCGCCGAGCACGGAGGCGATGACCAGCATCATGGCAAAGAGCGAGCTGGCCCCTGCCGCGAGCGTGATACCCCGCCGGTCGGTCATTGCCTTGCTCGCGATATTGCTGTCGCTGCCGACGGCCGGTATCAACAGCCAGGCCAGAACGTAGGCGGCCACGCCGACGCCGCCAAGCCCGGTGAGCACGAACGCTATCCGAACGGCCATGACGTCGATCCCCGTCCGGGCCGCCAGGCCGGCTGCGACTCCGCCGGCGAGGCGGTCATCCGGCTGGCGCCGCAACGGCCCGCTGCTGCGGGGTCCACGCCGCCACCAGCCTGGACCACGGCGGCCGAAGTACCGGTGTTCCGGCCACTGTTGCTGCGGCGCTAGGTCACTGTCCAGCTGCGAGCCCGGCCAGGGATCGCCGGCGGGGCGTGCGGTGCGCCAGTGCGAGGGGGGCCGGGTTTGCTCTTCCACTCCTCCATCATCGCGCCATTCAGGTTCGCCGGCCTATCCGGCAAGCCCCTGACCTTGCCGCCGGGTTATCAGGGTCGGATCGGTGGTCTTCCCGATGGTGTGGCAGACCTGGCTGCGGCACGCTGAAAACATGAACACAACATCCACCGACCAGACAGCTACGAATTCCGGATCCAGCAACCAGGACGACGCGCAGCCGCTATGCCGCCCCATAGAGGGTCGCATGCTGGCTGGGGTAGCCATCGGCATCGCCCGGTACCTGCGCGTCGACGTGAACGTCGTCCGCATCGTCCTCGCCGTGCTCACCGTCGTCGGCGGCGCGGGCCTGCCCATCTACCTTGCCGGCTGGCTGCTGATCCCCGAGGAGGGCGCAGAGCAGTCCATCGCGGGCCAGTTCGTCCAGTCCCGGCAGTCCAGGTCGCATTGAGGGGAGCAGCAGCCGCCAGGCCGGCCGCCCCGGCGCCGATCGTCACACCGACCCTGACACCGACCGAGGAGGTCGTATCGAGATGCAAGCGCCGTGCAGCCCATCCTGGATGCGCGGATCCGTGCCCAGCGCCGCCGCGCCAGCGATGTCAATTCCGCCATGCGGGTCTCTGATGCTGACCGCGCTGCCGTCACCGACCGCCTGGCCAAGCACTATGGTGACGGGCGGCTCGACCAGGCCGAGTTCGACGAGCGCATGGAGAAGGCGATGACAGCCAAGACCCAGTCGGATTTCGGCGGGTTGCTCGCGGACCTGCCGGGCAGCGAAGCAGCCGAACCTGCGCCGCGTCAGCGGCGCAGACACCCGCAGCATCGTTTCCTCTTCCTCGTCCTTGTCGTCGTGCTCGCCGCGGCAGTTGGTCACATCCTCGTGCAGACAGTTATCCCGTTACTGCTGATCGGGCTTGTCGCCGTCCTCTGGGTACGCCGCGGGCCACGGCGGTCCGATCGCCGGTAGGCGAAGGTCAGGATCGTGTCGCGGTGAGGAGCGCGGCCAGGCTGTCCTTGATAGCCGGCCGCGAGGCGAAGACCAGCAGGAAGAGGGCCTCGCGGGCCAGCCGTTGCGGATGCTCGGCCGCCAGGATGGCGCGGCTGCCCCGCACCGTCACGAGGGCTGCGGCCGCTCGGATGGCAAGTTCCGACGCGGCGGCCCGGGCCGCGGGCATGGCGCCTGGCGCTGCGGCGTCAAGGGCCTCGCGCCTAGCCCGGAGTTCACTGTCCAGCGGACTTGGCCCGATCAGCTGGCAGCACCGCGCGGCGACTCCGAGCGCAAGCGAGCCATTGACTCGCAGCCCCATCGCGTCGCGGGCCAGCCACTGCAGATGCGGGGAACTGCTCAGGACGCTGCCGGCGGGCACGAAATGACCGTTGAAGCGGAGCTGCACCGTCGAGCTTGCCGTCACGGCCACCAGTTGCAGCGGTTCGGCCGTCAGCGTTGGACCGGCCGGCGCGTCCAGCAAGGCGTTAACGACGTTGCCCGCCTCGTCGCGGGCTGCCGTGTAGAGGGTGTCGATCATGCCCCAGCCGGTGACCCATGGAGACATGCCGTCCAGCAGGTACCCGTCGCTCACCCGGGTGGCCCGCAGCAATGGCGGTCCAGGCAGGGCGCCGCCGAGCGCCACGCCGGCCCGGCGCGAACCACTGCACAGCGGTTCCAGCCAGTGCTCGCGCAGCGCTGGCTCGGGAGAGTCCCGCACTGCCCGCACGGCGCGGTGGTGCTGGAGCCAGACGAAGGTTGTCGCGAGACAGCCGCCGGCCAGTATCTCGATGATGGCGCCGGCGGCCTGCCTGCCGAGGTCCACGCCGCCTGCGGATGGGTCGGCGATGCCGGACTGGCCTCCGATGCCGGACGGGCCTGCGATGCCATAGAAGCCCTCGTGGGCTAGCAGGTCAAGGTGGCTCTCCGGGACCCGCGCCGCGCCGTCTACCGCCATGGCCGCAGGAAACAGCACGTCATCGGCGATCCGCCGGGCTCGCTCGAGAACCAGCGCTGCGCTCACCTGACCATGGTGCCAGCCAGGTCCATGGAGTCAGCCCGGGTCCATGAACCCGACCTGGGTCCATGAACCGGGCCAGGTCCGGAGGGATGACCCCCCGTGTCGTTAACGGACCTCAGTGATCAGGGGCTATGCTCGGGCTAAGCAGCCCAAGCGGGCTTGGCTCTGCGAATTCGATCCGGAGGACGGTCTGGCCGTCGGCGAGCCGCACCAGTTCTACTCTTGTCGGACGGAACGGCGTCTGCAGCGCGCTAAGCTGCGCAATCACCGACTGCACATACGCGGAACCGCGAGTGGGAGCCGCGCTGGCGGTCTTTGCCAGGTCGACATAGGACAGCGGGATGCCCGAGCTAGCGCCCGGAGCCGTACCGCCGAAATCGACAATGGTCACCGGATGCAGCGAGGCGATTCCCGCGATCGTGACCAGCAGCCGCGAATCGACCTCCCCGGAGGCGAGCTGCCTGGCGGCCGTGCCGAAGACCGCTATCTGCTTGCTGTCTAGCAGCGGGACCGCGGCGGCCTTTCTGGCTAGCAGGTCCGCGCTCGAGCTCGGCCCGGTAGGCGGCGGCTCCCTGCGAGGAAACCACCCGGATATCGACCCGCGAGTCTCCTGAGCCGAAGCTCGCGAGGACCGCTGGCGCGTAAGCTGTGGCCAGACTGCTGCCGAACTGGCTACGGATGGCTGGCGTGGCGATGACCAAGGCGGCGCTCAGCGGATACGGCGCCGCAGGTCCCATGACCAGCAACTGGCCGCCGGGAAACCCGTCCGCCTGCAGCGCGCGGCACATTGCCGGATCGCAGGACACCACGGTGGTGTTACTGACCTCGGCGGTCACCCAGGCCGCAGCGAGTTTGCGTGTGGCGGCCTGGGCACGAAGCTCGGCGGCGCTGAGCCCGGCGTTGGGCGTGGTCACCACGTCGGTAAGGCTGGACACGGCGAACGCGACGGCCGCGGCGGTGATGAGAACCAGCACCGAGACAACGATGCCGATCAGGTGGTAGCGCCGGCCGACTGCTGCCCTGGGTCGGGCTGGCGTTCTGGGTCCGGCTGGCGTTCTGGGTCCGGCTGGCGTTCTGGGTCCGGTCAGCGCCTTGGGTCCGACTGCCTGCTGCTGGACCCGCCGCTGCGCCGGGGCTGATCTGGCAACGGCCGCCCTGGGGCCGGTCGGCGAGGCGGTCACCCCGGTGGCTGCTGGGGGTGGAGCGGTCTGCCGCGGTGGCTGCTGGGGGCGCGGCGGTCACCCCGTTGGCCGCTGGGGATGCGACTGTCACCCCGTTGGCCGCTGATGTAATGGCTCGGCCGCGGACCGCTGGAGGCGTCGGCTGGCCGTCTGATGGCTCGTGCGCTGTGTGATCCGGCAGTTCAGCTTGGGCGGCCGGCGCGGCTTCGTCCTGCGGTGTGGCTTCGTCCGTGCGGTGCGGCTTCGTCCGGCGGTGCGGCTTCGTCCGGCGGTGCGGCTTCGTCCGGCGGTGCGGCTTCGTCCGGCGGTGCGGCTTCGTCCGGCCGGTGCGGCTTCGTCCGGCGGTGCGGCTTCGTCCTGCGGTGCGGCTTCGTCCTGCGGTGCGGCTTCGTCCGGCGGTGCGGCTTCGTCCTGTGGTGCGGCTTCGTCCTGCGGTGCCGCTTCGTCCGGCGGAGCGGGGGTCCCGTTAACAGCCGGACTCGCCAGGCGGCTGATCACTGACTCCGAGATAACCGGAATTGGCTCCGTGATGTCTTCGGGCAGGGTTCGGTTCCCTTGTGTGGCGTCCTCGTGCGCCTGGTGCTCGTGTGCTGCGTGCTCATGACTCGCCGGCTGCCCCGAAGCTGGCTCGATTTCCGCACGGAGGCGCAGCAACAAGGATTCAGGCAGCTTCGGCGGCGTTACCCGGGCTGCTGGTCTCTGGATCGCTGTGGCACCAGGCACACGCCGGGACAGCGGCGGAACGCGCCTGTCGTCTCCCATGCAGCCATACCCCCTGGGCGCGCCTGCAGGATGGCGCGATCCCGAAGGACAGCGGAACACACCAGGACCTACTTATCAACCTCAACGACCGATTGTTACGCAATAACTACGCCATCGCGGGCGGGCTCGCCTCCGGGCGTCACCGGAAGCTGTGGCTGCGCTGATCCGGCGAAATTACCAAACATGCCTCGTCGGGGAGCATCAGGGCGGTATCGTCCTTACGCGATGTTCCTGTCCTGGGGGGAAGATTTGCACACGGCTTGTGTTGCCGTCAGTACGTTGAGTGGCTTGCGGGGGCTTGAGGCGCCCCTGATAGGCCCCTGATCGCAGGCAGGTGCGACCTTTGAATCACGGCATACCGGCCAGCGCGACGGCGGATCCCTCCGCAGTCGGACTGGACGAGTCTGCGCAGGACGCCCGATCCGCGGCTTCAGTGGCGGCCCCGCGTCGGCTGGGGCGGCGGGGTTCCGCGAGTTGGCTGCTGCTGGTGGCGGTGCTTGTGGTTCAGGCGTTGCTGTCGTTGCGGCTGGTCGGGGCTAATACGGCGTTCGAGGATGAGGCCGAGTACTTGTGGGCCGGGCATCTGGAGTGGGCGCACTGGCTGCATGGCGCGCCGGTGCCGCCGTTCGCGGCGTATTTCTCCGGGGCGCCGGTCTTCTACCCGCCGGTTGGCGCGCTGGCCGATAGCCTCGGCGGGCTTGCTGCGGCCCGGATGCTGTCGCTGGCGTTCATGCTCGGGGCGACCGCGTTGTTGTGGGGGACCGCTGGCCGGCTGTTCGGGCGGCGGGCCGCGTTTTTCGCCGCCGCGCTTTTCGCGGTCCTCGGGCCGACGCTGCATCTGGGCGCGTTCGCCACCTATGACGCGATGTCGATGCTGCTGGTTGCGCTGGCGGCGTGGTGCGTGGTGCGGGCCGGGGCGCGGCAGCACGCGACCGGCTGGATGATCGCGGCGGGTGTGGCACTGGCGCTGGCTAACGCCGCGGCATATTCGACAGTCCTGTTCGACCCGATCGTGATCCTGCTGCTGATCGTGCTCCCGGAGTCCGGTGGCCGGGTCGCTGCCAGGAGGGCCGCGATCATCTTGATCACGGTTACCTCGCTCCTGGCGGCGGGACTGCTGATCGGCGGCGGCAGCTACCTCACCGGGGTCGAGCAAACCACTCTGGCAGGGATGCCCAGCCCCGACTCCGCGCTATCTGTGCTCAAAAATTCCTGGTCCTGGGCCGGCCTGATCGTCGTCATGGCCGTGTGCGGCGTCATCACCAGCTGGGTCCGCTACCGAGGAGCCGCCCGGACCTGGCTGCTCGCGGTCCTGACCGGCGCCGCGGTAATCGGGCCACTGGAGCAGGCCCGCCTCCATACCGTAGCTTCGCTGGACAAGCACGTCGGTCTGGGTGCTTGGTTCGCTGCCATCGCCGCGGGTTACGCGGCGGACAGGTTCGTGGCGGCGGCGCCGACGGGGCGGATGCGGGCGATCACCTGCGGTGCCTGCGTGGTCGCGCTCATCTTTCCTGTCTCGCTTGGGGTGAGCCAGTCCCGGTTGTTGGCCACCGGCTGGCCGAATGCGTCCGCCTTCACCGGAATACTCGGTCCGCTGGTTGATCACGGCACCGGGCGGCTGCTGGTCGAGGACCCCTCCGTCGCGGAGTACTACCTGCCCGCTGGGCGGCAATGGCTGCGGTGGTCTAGCACCCGCAATATCGTCCTGCCGGCGGGGGCCGGTGTCGGCGGCCCGGCCAGTACCGCGGGCGTCACCGGGCCCGGCAACGCGGGCGTCTACGCGGAGTTCATCACCAGCGGCTATTTCTCCGTGGTCGCGCTGAGCTTCTCGGACACCACCGCACTGGACCATCGCATCGCCGCCGACCTACGCCAGAACGACCACTACCGCATCGTCGAGGTCTTGCCCTACGGCGCGGGCCCGGCCGGCCCGACCCCGGGTACCTACGTGATCTGGCGTTACGAGCCCCACCCGGGCGCCCAGTCGGGCTACGAGCCGAACCTCAGAGCACAGCCGCCGAAACCTCGCCGGAACCACCAGTGAGCACCGTCTTCGCGCCGCAGGAACCCCCGGTGAGCACGGTAGCCGCGCTGACCGAGCCGCAGCAGGTCTGCTCGGTGCTGCCCGCGCCCCCCGACGACAATGAGAAGTACGCCTACATTCACCGCAATCTGCTCTACCTAACCACGGTGCTTGTCATCGGCGTAGGCTGCCTCATTGTCAGCCAGGTCAGATTTGAGGCAAATGACCCGGTGCCATGGCCCTTCATGGCTTTTACCGCCACCTATGTCATCTACCAGATGATCAGCCTGCCGGTGAACTTTACCGGCCGGGGATTCGACTTCGCCGCGCACCGGGAGCGGATCCAGGCGTGGCACCCGACCGCCTACCCTAGCGTGGACATCTACCTGCCCATCTGCGGGGAGCCGATCGAAGTGCTCCGCAACACCTGGATGGCCGTATCTGAGCTTGTTGCGGGCTACGAGGGCGTGGCCCTGGCCTACGTTCTCGACGACGGGCCGTCTGAAGAGGCCCGTTCGGTGTCTGAGTCCTTTGGTTTCTCTTACATCCGCAGGCCCGATCAGCGCGCCTACAAAAAGAGCGGCAATCTGCGTTACGCCTTCGCGCACACCAACGGCGAATACTTGGTCATCCTGGACGCCGACTTCGCCCCGCGCCGCGACTTCCTGGCGGAGACACTCCCGTACCTGGACGACCCCGCGATCGCGATCGCTCAGACGCCCCAGTACTTCCGTGTTAGTGCTGCCCAGACCTGGATCGAGAATTCCGCAGGCGCGATCCAGGAAGTGTTCTACCGATCCATCCAGGTGGCCCGCGACCGGTTCGGCGCGGCTATCTGCGTCGGCACCTCTGCCGTGTACCGGCGAACTGCGCTGGAGCCTGAAGGCGGCCCGACGCTGATCCCCTACGCTGAGGATGTGCACACCGGTCTCGACGTGCGCAGGGCCGGCTGGTCCATGGTCTACCTGCCGATCGTTCTCTCGACCGGGATCTGCCCCGATGACCTCGATGCTTTCGTTCGCCAGCAGTATCGGTGGTGCACCGGGAATGCCGGTGTCGTGTTCTCCCGCCGCATGTGGTCGGTGCCTATGCGGATCCCGGCCAGGCTCACCTACATTTCCGGATTCTTCTATTACGTCTACACCGGTCTGCTTACCTTCTTCGGCCCAGTCGTCCCCATCGTTATGCTGGCCTTTCTCCCGGGCCAGATACGGTTGCGAAACTTCCTCATCCTCCTCCCGGCCATGCTCACTGGCTTCGTCCTCTATCCGCTGTGGCATCGCTGCCACTATGGGCCGTCGGTGTGGTCCCTTGGCATTGCCCGCGGCTGGGCGCACGTTTTCGCGATCTGGGATGGCGCCCGGGGTAAGACGATGGGCTGGCATCCGACCCGGACGCCAGGCAGCTCACTACGGCGTTTCCGGATCGGGGTCACCGGCTGGAGCGGCGGCATGGCCCTCCTGTGGCTGGCGCTGGCCATCTGGCGGACGATGACACTCGGCTCCGCGCGGTTCGCCGTCCTCTTGTTCTTCGGCTTGCTCAATCTTGCCTTTGTGAGCCGCGTGATCTTTCCCGGAGATAAGAAAGCCGGAGATGAGAAAGCATGAGATCCCGCCTAGTGACGATCCTGGCCCTCGTGATCGCTGTCATTGCGGTCACGCTGGCTGCGGACCGCCTCATCCCGCACTCCGGCCAGCCCCCGGTAGTGAAAGCCCCGCTGCCGCCCAGCGTGGCCTCTTACCTGGGCGTCTACGAGGTCGGGTCGCCACCGGCCTATCAGCCGATCGCAGACTTCGCGAAGGCCGTGGGCGGCCAGCCGAACATCGTCGGGTATTACAGCGGATGGGCGGAACCCTTCGCCACGACGTTCGCGGAGGCCATCTACCGCGAAGGCGTCATCCCGTTCGTGCAGATCGATCCGACCTACGCCTCAGTCCCTGGGATCGCCGCCGGTGACTACGACGCCTACCTGAGATCGTATGCCGTAAGCGTGCGGAATTTCGGCCACGCGGTCGTGATCGGCTTCGGGCACGAGATGAACGGTCCTTGGTACTCGTGGGGTTACGGGCATGTCGCGCCCGCGACCTTCATCGCCGCCTGGCGACATATCGTGATGCTCTTCCGAAGCGAGGGCGCCGACAATGTCACTTGGCTGTGGACAGTCAACCAAGACCGCTACAACACCGGGCCGGTCGCCTCCTGGTGGCCAGGAGCCGCATATGTCACGTGGGTCGGAATCGACGGCTACTACTTCCGCCCATCGGATACTTTCGACAAGGTTTTCGGCCGCACAATTGATCAGGTGCGGGCATTCACGGACAAGCCCGTGCTTTTGTCGGAGACCGGCGTAGGGCCCGATTCCGGGCAATTTGTTAAGATCGGCGACCTTTTTGCCGGAATGCACCAGTACAACACGCTCGGCCTGGTCTGGTTCGACAAGGCTCAGGATCAGGGCATCCTTCATCAGGACTGGCGCATCGAGGACAGTCCGACGGCCGAAGCCGCGTTCCGGCTTGGGGTCTCAGGGCTCAGGCTGTGGCACATCCCTAGCGAGAGCGTGCGCACTCAGGCCGCCGGTGATCTCCGTGCCACGTCCAGGTAGACGGCCCAGTATGGGCAGGATTCACCAAACAGGTGTCTTTGAGCCGAACTGAACGGTAGTTTTTGGTATTGCGGTATTCCTGTCTCAGGGGGGAGATCACTACGATATGTGACGCCGACAGTACGTTACGTGGGCTGCGGGGGGTGTAGCCGGGGCGCCCCTCAACTGCCCCAGATCGCAGGCGGGTGCGAATTTTGGATCATGGCACGACTACAGGCTGGGAGGTCGCTTCATCGGTGCAGCCAGGGGAGGCTTCCGCTCGGGACGACGAGTCAATCCAGGGAACTGACGCCCGGGCCACCACGGCCTCCGGCGCGACCCGATGGCCGGATACCCGGACCCCACGGGCGGAAGTGAGCGGGGCGCCTGGGCCGGGTTCGGGTCGGCTCCGGTTCGCGGGGCGGCGGGTTCCCGAGAGCTTGCTGCTGGTGGCGGTGCTTGTGGTTCAGGCGTTGCTGTCGTTGCGGCTGGTCGGGGCTAATACGGCGTTCGAGGATGAGGCCGAGTACTTGTGGGCCGGGCATCTGGAGTGGGCGCACTGGCTGCATGGCGCGCCGGTGCCGCCGTTCGCGGCGTATTTCTCCGGGGCGCCGGTGTTCTACCCGCCGGTTGGCGCGCTGGCCGATAGCCTCGGCGGGCTTGCTGCGGCCCGGATGCTGTCGCTGGCGTTCATGCTCGGGGCGACCGCGTTGTTGTGGGGGACCGCTGGCCGGCTGTTCGGGCGGCGGGCCGCGTTTTTCGCCGCCGCGCTTTTCGCGGTCCTCGGGCCGACGCTGCATCTGGGCGCGTTCGCCACCTATGACGCGATGTCGATGCTGCTGGTTGCGCTGGCGGCGTGGTGCGTGGTGCGGGCCGGGGCGCGGCAGGACGCGACCGGCTGGATGATCGCGGCGGGTGTGGCGCTGGCGTTGGCTAATGCCGCGGCATATTCGACAGTCCTGTTCGACCCGGTGGTGGTCTTGCTCGCGTTGCTCACGGCGTTGCCTAAGCCGGGCGGCAAGCTGGCGGCCGGGCGGTGCGTGATCTTGCTGACCGTGGTGGCGGTGCTGTTGACCGGCGGGTTGCTGATCGGCGGCAGTTCGTACCTGCACGGCGTGAAGCAGACGACGCTGACGCGGGCGGCAGGCGGGGAGTCCGCGCTGTCGGTGTTCACTGATTCCTGGTCGTGGACTGGGCTTATCGCTGTACTGGCGGTGTGTGCTGTCGCCGTCAGCTGGGCCGGGCGGCAGGGGCGGGCACGGACGTGGCTGCTGGCGTTGCTGGCCGGCGCTGCGCTGCTCGGGCCGCTGGAGCACGCGCGGCTGCAGACAACTACGTCGCTGAACAAGCATGTGGATCTGGGTGCCTGGTTTGCTGCCATCGCCGCGGGTTACGCGGCGGACAGGTTCATCGCGGCGGCGCCGGCCGGGCGGATGCGGGCGATCACTTGCGGGGCCTGCGTGCTCGCTCTTGTCTATCCCATGGCGCTGGGGGTCAGCCAGTCCCGGGTGTTCGCCACCAACTGGGCTAACGCGTCCGGCTTCATCGCGATACTTCGTCCGCTGGTTGACCGCAGCGGGCGGCTGCTGGTCGAGGACCCCTCCGTCGCGCAGTACTACCTGCCTGCCGGGAGACACTGGCAGCGGTGGTCCAGTACCCGCAACATCGTCCTGCCATCCGGTGCCAGTACCGGCGGGCCGACCAGCACGGCGGGCGTTACCGGGCCCGGCAACGCGGGTGTCTACGCCGAGTTCATCACCAGCGGTTACTTTTCGCTGGTCGCGCTGAACTTCTCGGACACAACCGTCCTGGACCACCGCATCGCCGCTGACCTCCGCCAGAACCATCACTACCGCATCGTCGAGGTCGTCCCCTACGGCGAGGGGCCGGCCCGGCCCCGGGTACCTACGTGATCTGGCGATATGAGACCCACCAGGCAGCGCAGCCGGGCACCACTCAAAGGAGTTTCCGGTGAGCGCGCAGACGGCCTCACTATCGGCTCTGCGGGCATTCATAACGGATCGGCGCAGGGTCCGTGGCCGTCCAGCCCCGGATCTAAAGGCAGGCACGCGCAGCTGCAGGCACTGGTCCGCATGAGGAGGGTCGACCCGGAGGCTCATACGCTGCTGCCGGCGCGGTATGGCACGCACCCGATCGTCGATGCCACCAGCTTCCCGGTGGTCAAGAGCCCGGATCAGGCTGCGGGACTTGAGGCGCTTCTTACGCTGGCGAGGCCGGTTGAGGCCGCCGAGGCAGGCGGCGCCGCCGCGAGACGGCGGCTGAGGATCTCTCTTCCGCTACTGGCAATCCTGACCGTCCAAGCGACTCTGTCATTCCGTCTTATTCACGTCGACACCGCCTTCACCGACGAGGCGCTGTACTTGTGGGCTGGGCACATGGAGTGGGCCCACGCACTGCATGGCACCCCGCTGCCGCCGTTCCCGACGTTTTTTTCCGGCTCGCCGCTGATCTATCCGCCGCTCGGCGCGCTAGCGGACAGCGTGGGCGGACTTGCCGGGGCACGGCTACTGTCCATGTGCTTCATGCTGGGCGTCACCGCCCTGTTGTGGGCCACGGCGTCGCGGCTATTTGGCAAGCGGGCCGGCTGCTTCGCGGCCGCGCTCTTCGCTGTCCTGGGACCGACGTTGCATCTCGGGTCGCTGGCCACCTACGATGCGATGGCCTTGTTCTTCCTGGCGTTGTCCGCGTGGTTGGCCACCGGTGCGCGCGAGCAACGGGACGGGACCGCCTGGATTGCCGCTGCCGCCGTGGCGTTGCTGATAGCGAACGCGGCGAAGTACGCGACCGTCCTGTTTGACCCGGTCGTGCTCGGCCTGGTGTTCCTGTCGGCCTATCCGCGTCCTGGCCGGCGGCTTGCGGTTGCCCGGCTGGCGCAGTTGACGTTCTACGTCGCGACGGGCGCGATCTTTCTTTTCTCGATCGCCACATATGGAAACGGCTATTACATCACCGGGATCGAGATAACGACACTGACGCGCGTCTACGGCACGGTCAGCGCCTCGGTCATCATGCACGACTCGCTGGTATGGCTTGCTGCGGTGATGGTTCCAGCCGCCTGCGCGCTGGTCGGAGCGTTCCGTGAGCAGGTAGCGCAGCGTCGGCTTCTGCTCCTGCTGCTGGTCGGTGCCGGGTGCCTAGTTCCGCTACAGCAGGTCCGGATTCATACCCTCACGTCGCTCAACAAGCACGTTGACTTCGGCGCGTGGTTCGCGGCCGCCGCCGCCGGGTATGCGATCGACCGCCTGTTGCGCTTGCTGCGCCGCCCGGCCCTACGGGCAGTCGGCGCAGCCACGATGGCCGGAGTTGTCGTCTGGCTGGCACAGCCCGGCTTTGCGCAGGCCAGAAATATTGCCACGTGGGCCAACTCATCTAGCTTGATCGCAGCGCTGCGGCCAGCGCTGCAGCACACCGAGGGGGACGTGCTGATCGACGTTCACTCGATTGCTGAGTATTACCTGCCGCCTGCGGGCGCGCAGTGGCGCCGATGGTCGAGCACGGCCAGCCTGATCTTGCCGTCCGGACGCACGATCAACGCGCCGATCGGCGCAGAGGGAAGGCTCGGGCCGTACCTGACGCTCGTGCGGCGCGGCTATTTCTCGGTCGTCGAACTAAACAGTTCAACGCCGCTGACGCAAGGACTGACCACCTACTTGTCTGCTGACTCCAGGTACCGGCTGCTTGCCACCGGCCCGTACGGATCAGGCGTCTACCGGATCTGGGAGCGCCGCCAGTGACTGCCCCTATCGTCAACGGTCGTCACCGGGTCGTCGGACCAGTCCTGCCAGAGCCACCAGATGACATCGAGAAACGATCTTACGCCTGGCGGTCGCTACCGTACCTCGCGAGCGCGTTGGTCATCAGTTCGCTGTTCGTCATCACGGCGCAGATCTTCCTCGAAATCGGCAACCGGATCGCCGCACCATTCGCGCTGTACACTGCAATTTATCTGATGTATCAGGCGGTCAGCCTGCCGGTCAATTTCATGGGCGGCGGTTTCGATCTGGCAGTGCACGACGCTCGAGTGCGGGCGTGGTCGCCGCGCCGGTGGCCGACAGTGGACATTTTCCTGCCGATCTGCGGTGAGCCCCTAAATGTGCTCCGCAACACCTGGACGGGCGTGTTCGAACTCGCTCGAGCGTACCCGGGCGACGCCTATGTGTACGTACTGGACGATGGTCCCAGTGATGCGGCCCGCGACGTGGCCCAGAACTTCGGCTTCTGCTACGTGCGCCGGCCCGAACTGCGCAAGCACAAAAAGGCCGGGAACCTAAATTACGCCTTCGAACAGACGGCCAGCGACCACATAGTGATCTTCGATGCCGACTTCCGTCCGCGAGATGACTTCCTCGCCGAGACCCTGCCGTACCTGGACGATCCCACCGTGGGCCTGGTTCAGACGCCCCAGTTCTTTCGGGTCAGCCGGCGCCAGGGATGGGTGGAGCGGGCAGCCAGCCCGACGCTCGAAGTGTTCTACCGGGCTGTGCAGGTGTCCCGGGACCGGTTCGGATCAGCCTTGTGTGTCGGATCGAACGCTGTCTACCGGCGCGCGGCGCTGGCGCCTAACGGCGGGTTCACGCTGATGCCCTACGCGGAGGATTCGCATACCGGCCTGGACATGCGATACCACGGTTTCAGGCTTGTCTACCTGCCGGTGCCGCTGGCGGCCGGGATCTGCCCCAACACGCTCGACACTTACATGCGCCAGCAGTACCGCTGGTGCTGCGGAGCGACCTCGCTGATCTGGACCCGCCATATGTGGCGCGTCGCGATGCCGTTGAAAGCCCGGCTGCCTTACGTCGCAGGCTGGCTGTGGAACCTGACAACAGCCCTGCGGACCCTGGTCCTGCCGCTCATCCCGATAACTCTGCTGGCATTCCTCCCCGGCGAAATCCGGCTCCGCAACGCCCTGCTGCTGATACCCGCGATTATGACTGGCATCATCCTCTATCCCCTGTGGCACAACGCGCGCTATACACCTCGGATCTGGCCGCTCGCGCTCGCGCTTGGCTGGGCGCAGGCATTGTCGATCTGGGACTACTCTCGGGGTAAGGTAATGTCCTGGCAGCCCTCGCGCGGACCGGGCGATGCAACCCGCAGGTTCTGGTGGGGCGTTACTCTGTGGAACGGGACGCTGGCACTGGCGTGGCTTAGCCTGGTGGGCTGGCGTATCGCGCAGACCGGCTCGCTCAGATTCGGTGTCATGGCGGCATTCGGCGTGCTCAACGCGCTGGTCGTCGGCCGACTTATCTTCCCAGGAAGGAAGGCCGCTTGACCACGCCACTGCGAAGCAGCACTGCGACAAAGCTGGCCCGGCGTCTTGCCCGGATCTTCCAGAGTCGCGTTGGCCAGCTGATCATTGCGGTGTGCGTCGTCATCCTGGCAGCAGTGGTCACGGCGGGCGTGGTCAAGGTTTCACCCGCGGCCGACTCCCCACGGCCGCCAGATCCGACAGGCAGTCCTGAGATTGGAACGTTCAGCCAGCATCATGTGGTGATTAACCTGCCCAGCAACCCCGCGTCCTACCTGGGTATCTTTGCCAGGGGCGTTCCGTCAAGCTACGCACCAGTCGAGTCTGTAGCCCACGCTATCGGAATGCAACCGACCGTTGCCCTCTACTACAGCGGATGGGATGAAGTGTTTCGATCCACATTCGCCATCGAGGCAGCACGCAACGGGACCGTACCGTTTGTCCAGATAGAACCTTCGGGCGTTAACCTCAAGGCGATCGCCTCGGGCGTGTACGATACAGAATTGAAAACCTTTGCAACCGATGTAGCTAGCTATGGCGCGAAGACCGGCAAAGGGATCATCATTGGTTTTGGTCACGAGATGAACGGTACCTGGTATTCTTGGGGCTACCGGCACGCCTCGCCGGCCGTGTTCGTGGCCGCCTGGCGGCACATCGTAACCGTCTTCCGGCAGCAGGGCGCCGATAATGTCACTTGGCTGTGGACGGTCAATATCATCGGTCAGCGTGCCGGTATTCCCTCGCCGGGTCCCTGGTGGCCCGGCAGCTCGTATGTGACGTGGGTAGGGATTGACGGCTATTACTTCAAGCCGTCGTGGACATTCGCTTCCTTGTTCGGGCCGACAATCAAGGCCGTGCGCGCGCTGACCCTCGACCCAATTCTCATCTCCGAGACGGGCGCGGCTCCGCTGGCAGGCCAGCCAGGGAAGATCGCCGACCTGTTTGCTGGTGTCCGCGCTTACGGGCTATTGGGCTTTGTGTGGTTCGACGCCACCGGGGTCCGGGACTGGCGCCTCAGCACGCCGGCGGCGCTCGCCGCGTTCCGCCAGGGCGCCGAGGCATACAAGAGGCCCGGGGTATGAACGGTTCAGCGGACCGCGAGGTGTTCATACAGTGAGGCGGAACACCGGCCGGAGCGCATCAAGTCCTCGCTGGCGCTGGGCCCGCACGGCCTGCACGCGGGGCCGCGCGGAAAGAACGAGATCACGGGAGGAGCGATTAGATGACCCGCGCGCAGATCGCGGCTGTCGGGGCGGTGATTGTTGCAGCAGCCGCCATCCTTCTCTCGGTCAGCCTCCTCGGCAGATCTGCAGCAGACATTCCCGCCGGCCCGGACGTGCCGCAGCAGGCCGGTCGCCCAGCGCCGCCCGAGTCCTACCTCGGCGTGTATGCGGCCGGGGTGCCTGATTCGTACGCCGGGGTGACAGCATTCACGGCGGCTACCGGGGTCAAGCCGGACGTGGTGGTGTACTACAGCGGATGGCTTGAGCCGTTCAAGGTCAGCTTCGCTGCCGCCGCGGTCAGGCATCACGCGGTGCCCCTCGTGCAGATTGACCCGACGGACGTCAGTCTCGCCGCGATCGCATCCGGGAATTATGACTCTTACCTGCGTTCCTACGCCACCGCGGTCAAGGCCCTCGGTACCCCGGTGATCCTCTCCTTTGGCCATGAGATGAACGGCCACTGGTACTCCTGGGGCTACCGGCACACCTCGCCAGCGGTGTTCGTGGCCGCCTGGCGGCACATCGTCACCGTCTTCCGCGCGTCGGGTGCCCAGAACGTGACGTGGCTGTGGACGGTCAACATCAGCGGCAGGCACCACAACATTCCCTCTCCCGCGCGCTGGTGGCCGGGCAATTCGTACGTGACGTGGGTGGGAATTGACGGGTACTACTACAAGCCATCGTGGACGTTCGCTTCGTTGTTCGGGCCGACCATCAAGGCCGTGCGCGCGCTGACCCTTGACCCGATACTCATCGCCGAGACAAGCGTGGAACCCACCGCAGGCAAACCAGCGAAGATCGCCGACTTGTTCGCTGGCGTTCGCGCTTACGGGCTGCTCGGGTTCGTGTGGTTCAACGCCAGAGGGGACCAGGACTGGAGCCTCAGCGGCGCCGCGGCGGTTGCCGCATTCCGCCGGGGCGCCGCGGCGTACCGGGAGCCTGCGTCGTGAACGGCCAGCTGCAAAGAACCGGCCTCAGCAAGGGGTACCTCGGCAGCAACAAGAACCTCGGCAGCTGGCAGCCGATGCGCCGCCGGTCACGGACATCGTGAACGCCCGCGTAGTGATGCTGGTGTCACTCATGATCGCTGCTGCCGCCGTGGCGTTCGCGGTTACGCGCATCGCGTCCGGCCAGTCCCGTCCGGCGGCCGTGCACGCATCTCTCCCGCCTAGCCTGGCCTCCTACCTGGGCGTGTATGAGTCCGGACCGCCCAATAGTTATCAGCCGGTCGCGCAATTCGCGATGGCGGCCGGCCGCGAGCCGAATCTCGTCGGGTATTACAGCGGCTGGGCGGAGCCCTTCGCGTCGTCTTTCGCGGAGGCGGCTCGAAGTCGCGGGGCTGTCACGGTCGTGCAGATCGATCCCACCGGCACCTCCATCCCGGCGATAGCCGCAGGTGACTACGATGACTACTTGCGCTCGTATGCCGACAGCGTGCGGAATTTTGGCCACCCGGTCGTGATCGGCTTCGGGCACGAGATGAACGGCAACTGGTATTCGTGGGGCTACGGGCACGTCCCGGCGTCAACCTTCGTGGCGGCGTGGCGGCACGTCGTGACGCTGTTCCGCGAAGAGGGCGCTGACAATGTCACCTGGATGTGGACAATCAACTCGGACTTGCGTGACACGAGACCGGTCGCCTCATGGTGGCCCGGTGCGGGGTACGTCACCTGGGTGGGAATTGACGGCTACTACGTCCGTCCGTCCGATACATTCGCCAGCGTCTTCGGCGGAACCATTGACCAGGTGCGGAAATTCACCGACAAGCCGATACTTATTTCCGAGACCGCCGTAGGGCCAGTTGTGGGCCAGTTCATCAAGATCCAGGACCTGTTCTACGGGATGCGGCGATACGGCACGCTCGGTCTAGTGTGGTTCGACATAGCGCAGAAGCAGGGGCTCTACCACCAAGACTGGCGCATCGAAAACAACCCGGCGGCCGAATCAGCGTTCCGGTTGGGGGCGTCCACACTGACGCTCGCCCGGCTCTGACGCGCGGCAGCGCCGGTCACCCGCAGCGCCAGTCCCCGCAGCGCCGGTCCCCGCAGCGCCAGTCCCGGCAGCGCCAGTCAGTCACCGCTGCCGGGCAGGCGGCGCGGGTGCTGTCGAGCCGGGGGGCGACTCCAGCAGCGCAGCCAACCGGGGGCCGACTCCAGCAGCGCGGCCAACCGGTGCATGACAGCAGATCAGCGCATACAGCCGGACATGAACCAACAAACGACGATAGGTTCCGCTCGCATGACACGACTATCGGCTCGGCCGGCTCGACGTCAGCCTCGCGGCAGACCATGATGGCGGGCGGCGCCGTGCAGCAGGCCTGCCAGGCGGTGATCGCGGAGCTGTCGCAGCGCGCGGGCCGGCCCGCCGACCCCCGTTATGATGACCTCGGTGATTTCCTGGGTCAGCCGGTCGAGCGGACTGAGGTGTATCACCACCGCCGTACCACGGGCTTCGATGCGGACGGCCAGGGCGACATCCACGTGAGCTTCGTGTTCGGCGCGGAGCGAGCCGTGGTGGAGGTGGATACCGAGCTCGGCCTGGTCCGGGTGGTCCAGATCGACGCGGTCCAGGACGTCGGCCGGGCGATCAACCCGGCCGCCGTGGCGGGCCAGATCGAGGGCGGCACAGCCATGGGCCTCGGGCTGGCCGTCATGGAAGAGATACAGCTGCGCGACGGGCGGATCGCGAACGGGTCCTTCACCGACTACCTGATACCGACCATCCTGGACGTTCCGCCGATCAACTCGGCGCTCGTCGAGGAACCCGAGCCAGGCGTCCCGTACGGGGTGAAGGGAATCGGCGAGTCAGCCACGATCGTGGCCACGGCCGCCGTCGTCGCGGCGATCAGGGCGGCGACCGGGATGGCGCTGAACCGGGCGCCGGTGCGTCCCGACGACATTGTCGGGCTGCGCGGGGCCGCAACCGCTGCCCAGCGGCCGCCCAACCCGGCCGCGCCCTGGCAGATCCCGGCGCCCGAGGTCGCGGGCCTCGGCATGGGACAGCAGCAGCTGATGACCGGCACTTCCTGACGCGAATCGTTTCCATGACGCCCGGCTGCGGCGGTGCTAGGGCCGGCTGCGGGCGCCATAATTCGCTTTTGCCCGGCTGCGGCGAATGATGTGATGGAGTCAGGCCCCAAGCGTTGGTGCAGTCTGGCCGCCGGGGCGTTGTGAAGCGCTCGGGTGCGGCGACCGGCGGGGGCGCCCAGTGATGGGCACGCGGGCGGCGATGCGATCCGAAAGGGAAACGGCGTGAGCGGCAGCAACGGCCACAGGACAGCTACGGGGCAGGACCGGGCGGTGCGCGGCGGGGTGCCGGAGACCGCGGGACGCGGGGTCTTCGCCTGGCTCGGAGGCGCGGTGGTGCGCCACCCGTGGCGGGTGATCGCGCTGTGGATTGTGGCCGCGGTGGCGGTGATCGCGACGTCGCCGGGCCTGCCTACTACGACCAATGAGAGCAGCTTCCTGCCGAAGGGCTACGAGTCGATCCGGGCCGCGGACCTGCAGAGCAGGGCATTCCCGCAGACTGGCGACGTGACCAGCGCGGCGGCCATCATCGTGTTCGCGCGGGCCGACGGCGCGAAGCTGACCGGTGCCGACTCGGCCAGGGTGACGCAGATCGCGACGGCGCTGCGCGCCCGGCACATCCCTAACATCGACGGGATCACCGCCGGCCCGCCGTCGCCGAACCGCCTGGTGCAGACGGCGACGGTGGCGATGCCGACCAAGGTGCTGAACGGCTCGGCCACCGCCGCCGGCGATGCGGTCAAGACGCTGCGCGCCGACATCAAGCCGTTGGTGACCGGAACCGGCCTGACCGAGGGGGTGACCGGGTCGGCGGCCCAGATCCTGGACAGCCAGCAATCCAGCAACCGGGCCGATCAGATCGTCCTGCTCGCCACGTTCGCGCTGATCCTCATCCTGCTCCTGGTGATCTTCCGGAGCCCGATCATCGCGCTGCTCCCGCTCATCCTGATCGCGCTCGTGTCGCAGGTCGCGACCGGCCTGGTCAGCGACGTCAACAAGGCTTTCAATCTCAACACCGACAGCTCTATCTCGACGATCCTGATCGTCGTGCTGTTCGGCATCGGCACCGACTACATCCTGTTCCTGATCTTCCGTTACCGGGAACGGCTGCGGGCAGGCGAGGACGCCAAGCAGGCGATGGTCACCGCCGTGACCCGGGTCGGCGAGGCGATCGCGTCGGCCGCGGGCGTGGTCATCGTGGCGTTCCTCGCCCTGACCTTGTCTACGTTGAGCGTGCTGCGGGCGATCGGGCCGGCGCTGGCCATCGCCGTGGCCACCACGCTCATCGCCGGGCTGACGCTGGTCCCCGCGGTGGTCTCGTTGCTCGGGACCCGCGTGTTCTGGCCGTCTAAGGCCTGGCAGAAAGAGCCCGAGGCGGCCAGGTTCGCCGCGATCGGCCGTTCGCTCGGCCGCCATCCGGCGCGGTTCGCCGCGGTGTCCGGCCTGGTGCTGGCCGGTCTCGCGGTCGGCGCGCTCAATTATCATCCGACGTTCGACCTGTCCTCGGCGGGCATCCCGAACAGCGCCGAGTCGCAGACGGCGCTGAAGACGCTCGAAAAGGGACTGCCGCCCGGCGCGACCGACCCGACCGACGTGTTCCTGCAGTCCAGGTCGGGTCAGCCGCTGACCACGGCGCAGCTCGCGGTCTACGGCGCAAGCCTGAAGACCCTGGACGGCGTGGGAGCTGTCGCGCCGCCGAAGCTCAGCGCGGACAAGGCGACTGCCGACTACACCGTCACGCTGACCCACGACCCCACGTCCACGGCCGCGGTCGCAGCGATGAAGGGGCCGCTGCGGACCGGTGCCCACGCCGCGGCGCCACCGGGCACTTATGCCCTGGTCGGCGGGACCACCTCGGTTTACGCCGACATCCAGCGGGCGGTCAACCACGACTACGCGGTCGTGTTCCCGGTCGCCGCGATCATCATCTTGCTGATCCTCGCGCTGGTGCTGCGCAGCGCCGTCGCTCCGTGGTACCTGATGGCTTCGGTCGGGCTCGGTTTCGCCGCGACCCTGGGCGCGAGCGTGCTGGTCTTCCAGGGCCTGCGCGGCGAGGCGGGCCTGGTGTTCCTGCTTCCCGTCTACATGTACCTGTTCGTGGTGGCCCTGGGCACCGACTACAACATCCTGATGATCACGCGGCTGCGGGAGGAGGCGAGAGCGGGCAACAACCCGCGTGACTCCGCGGCGCTGGCGCTGCAACATACGGGCCCGACCATCGGGGCGGCGGGGGTGATCCTGGCCGGGACGTTCGCCTCGCTGACCCTGGCCGGTAACTCGATCCTGTCTCAGCTCGGCTTCGCGGTCTCCTGCGGCATCGCGCTCGCCGCGTTCGTGATGGCGATGTTCTTCACCCCCAGTCTCACCGCCCTGATCGGGCATCTCGCCTGGTGGCCCGGCCACGCCGACCGTCCGCGGGCAGGCGTGCCCGCAGCTGATGCCGAGCGGCGGACCCCGGCGCGTCGCTGAGGCCGGTTCGTTGCGTGACCGGCCCGCTGGTCAGGCGGCGTGGTGCAGCCAGGTCAGCACGGCTTCGAGCACCCCGCCGCCGATGGCAAGCGCCTTGTCCGAGATCTGCTGCCAGTCGGTGTCCGCCCTGGGGTCGACGTCGCCGATCTTAAGTCCGGCCGGGACGGCGGTCTGGTCAGCCACCAGGCCCCGGACCAGGCCAGCGAACGGGGCCCGCACCTCGGCGCCGTTCACACCCCCGAGCACCGCGTCCGCCACCACGACATCGCCGATGCGGGCCTGCCAGCTGATCGTCCCGGCCGCCGGGGCCCGCAGCACCCGCTCGGCGCCGCGGCCGCCGATCACGCCGGGAGTCCCGGTGTTGGGCGCGGCCGTGCCGGTCCACAGCACGCGGCCGAGCTGCGGGCCGCGCATGGTCTCGCTGACGGCATGGCAGTCGCGGCCGGCCGTGAACCCGGGGCCGAGGGCCACCACCAGCGGCGCATCGTTGATCGTCGTGTCGAGAAGGCGCTTGGCCATCCGGGCGTCGACTACTACGTCGGCGCCGAGCGCAGGCAGCCCTGCCGAGATCACGACAGGCACCAGGTCAGACCGGGCCAGGGCGGCCGCCTCGGCGAGCGGCACGCAAACCGCCTTGACCCCCTCAATGATCACCGAGCCCGCACTGACCGCGGTCGAAAAGGAGACGCTGCGGCGGACGGTGAGCGGGGCGTCCAGCTCGCACACGACCACGCCGAACCCGGCGCGCTTGAGCCGCCAGGCCGCGCCGGTAGCCAGATCGCCGCCGCCGCGCAGCACGACAATCGCCTCCTCGACGGCTCTGCTCATGACGGGACCTGCGGAACCGGGGCCTGGCCCAACACCGGATCCGGGGCCTGAGGGCCCCGCACCTCGGCCGTGGCCTCAGGTCCTCGCACCGGGTCCGGGGCCTGACGGCCCCGCACCTGGGCCGTGGCCTGAGGTCCTCGCAGCGGGGCGCCGCTGCGCGCTGTGCCGGGCCTGGAGAACCGGGCCGCCGCGGCGCACCGCCACGATCTCGGCCATGATGGCTAGGGCGATCTCGCGCGGCGTCTCGGCGCCTAGGTTCAGGCCGGCCGGTGTCCTGACGCGGCTGAGAGCCTGCTCGGAAACACCGCGCGCCAGCAGTTCGGTCCGGGTGGCCTCCCAGCGCCTGCTACTGCCAAGGACGCTGATCGAGCCTGCCTGCCTGGCCAGCAGCAGCGGCAGCGCCGCGGCATCCACCTGCACCCCCCGGGTGCACAGCACCAGGTGCGTATCCGCCGTGGCGGGGACGGCGGCAAGGGCGTCCTCGACCGGGCCTGGCAACAGCAGGTCGGCGCCTGGCAGCAGCTCCCCGGTGACCATGTCGGGGCGGTCGTCGGAAGCGGCCACCCGGAACCCCAGCCAGTTGGCGAGGTCTACGACGGTCCGGCCGATCGTGCCGCACCCGATGACGAGCAGGGTCGGCGCAGGCAAGTGCGGCTCGAGATAGACAGTCATCTCCGCGCCGCAGGTTCCCGGCTCTGCGTTGCGGGGGTCCAGCAGGTCATAGCGCAACAGCCGGGCTCGTCCTGCGGCCAGTGCGGCGAGCGCCTCCGCCGCCACCCGCGCCTCCACCGCGCCGCCGCCGATGCTTCCCGACCGTCGGCCGTCTTCGTGCACAAGCATCTTCGACCCAGCGTGACGGGGCACCGACCGGCAAGTGCCCACGACGGTGGCGACCACGACCCGCTCACCGCTATCGACCGCTGCCACCAGTTCGTGCAGCAGTGACGCCGGTCCGTCGTCAGCCATCGCGCGCTGGCCTGTCGCGCAGCGCGCGCCACACGCGCTCCGGCGTGAGCGGCAGTGAGTTGATCGTCACGCCGGTGGCGTCGAGGACGGCATTGCGGACCGCGGGGGCGACGCCGTCCATGGGGATCTCGCCGACCGCCTTGGCGCCGAACGGACCGGACGGCTCCATCGTCTGCACCAGGAAGACTTCCGTCGCCGGCACGTCATCGGCGCGGAAGATCCAGTACGGCCCGAGCCGCGCATTCACCGGGCGGCCGGCTTCGTCAAGCGCCAGTTCCTCGGTCAGCGCGTAGCCGAGCGCCTGGATCATGCCGCCCTCCACCTGGCCGCTCGCCATGACCGGGTTGACGGTGACGCCGCAGTCGACGGCCATGACCAGCTTGCACACGGTGACCTCACCGGTCCGGCAGTCGACCTCCACCTCGGCGAACTGGGCCGCGAAGGGCGCGGGCGAGTCGGTTGCGACGAACGACGCGGAGCCCATGATCTGCTCCTGGTCGCGGGTATGCAAGGCGTCCAGGGCCACATCCCCGAGGAACACCGAGCGGCCGTCCGGCGCCCAGGCCCGGCGGTCGCGAAGCTCGACATCGCCGGCGTGGGCAACCTGGAGCATCCGGGCCGCCCGCGCAACGATCCTGTCCCGCACGGCCTCTGCCGCCTTCTTCGCCGCCATGCCCGAGATGTAGGTGGTGCTCGACGCATAGGCGCCTACATCGAACGGGGTGACGTCGGTGTCGGCGGCGTACACGATGATGTCGTCGACACCCGTCCCGAGGACCTCCGCAGCGATCTGGGCGAGCACCGTGTCGGCCCCGGTCCCAGGTCGGTAGCGCCGGCCAGCATGTTGAATGACCCGTCGTCGTTCATCTTGATCGAGCAGGCGCCCATGTCGGTAAACGGGATGCCGGTGCCGTGCATGCACAGCGCGAACCCGATGCCCCGCCGGATGTCCGGGCGGCCTGGCGCCAGCCGCCGGGCCGGATCGGCGCGGCGGCTCCAGCCGACCGCCTGGCTGGCCTGCGCCACGCACTCCTGGATTCCGCAGCTCGTCACCCTCGGCAGAGTCTTCGGGTGCGATGTCGTCGGTGCCGCCCCGCTCGCTGAGCCGCGGAGCGATGTCCAGCGGGTCGCCGACGCCGATCCAGTTCCGTCTCCGGAACTCGATAGGATCCAGGCCCATGGCCGCCGCGATGTCCGTCATGTGCGACTCGAGGGCGAACAGCGCCTGCGGCGCCCCGTAGCCGCGGAACGCACCGGACACCAGCCGGTTCGTGTACACGACGTCGCAGGAATAGCGCTTGGCCGGGCAGTTGTAGGACGACAGGCCGCGCAGGCCGGTGACGGACTGCACGGTGAAGCCGTGGACGCCATACGGGCCGGTGTTGGCCACGACGCGCATGTCCTGCGCCACCAGCCGTGCGTCGCGGTCGACGCCCGTGCGGAAGGTGATGGTCTGCGCGTGCCGGGTGCGCGAGAACGCGAGTTCCTCTTCCCGGGTGAGTTCCAGCCGCACCGGCCGGCGGGTGGCCAGCACGAGGTGCCCGACGATGTCCTCGATGAGCATCTCCTGCTTCACGCCGAACCCGCCGCCGATCCGGGGCTTGATCACGTGGATGCGCTTGACCGGCAGGCCGACCAGCGGTGCGAGCATCCGGCGCACGTGGAACGGCACCTGTGTCGAGGTGCGGATCACCAGCCGTTCGTCCTCGTCGAGCCAGCCGATCGTGATATGCGGCTCGACCGGGCAGGCCTGCACCTGCTGCACATGGAAGGTCTGCTCGAACACCCGGTCGGCGCCGTCCAGGGCCGCATCCATGTCGTGCGTGGTCTGCCCCTCAATGTGCGAGCTGATGTTGCGGGCCGCCTGGACGATGCCGACGGAATCCGCCTCGTCGTGGATGACCGGTGCCCCGTCGGCAATCGCCGCCAGCTCGTCGAAGACGGCCGGCAGCACCTCGTAGGTCACGTTGATCCGCTGGCACGCCGCCGCCGCGATCTCCGGAGTGTCGGCGGCGACCGCCGCTACCCGGTCGCCGACGTGCCGGACCTTGTCGTCGAATCTCACCTGGTCCCACGGGTAGGGGTTGGGCCAGGACTGGCCACCGGAGGCGTACTTCACCCGCGGCGTGTTCCAGTAGTGCAGCACGGCGTGCACGCCAGCAAGCGCCCGGGCCGCTGAGTCGTCGATCGCGACGATGCGCGCGTGCGCGTGCGGGCTCCGCAGCACCTTGGCGTGCAGCAACCCGCGCAGCTCCACGTCGTCGGTGAACGAAGGATTGCCCTTGACCAGCCGTACCGCGTCCACTTTGTGCTCGGGCTTGCCGACGACGGTGGTGTCGGGGACGTCGGAGGACAGCACGATCCGCGGCACCGCCGGGGACACCTCCCGGGCCATGATCCGGGCAGCGGCGGCCGGCCTGGCACCAGCGGCAGCCCGGCGCCAGCGGCCTGGCACCAGCGGCTGGCCGGCGCCTGCGGCCGGCCTGGCACCAGCGGTCTCGCCGGAGCCTCCGGTCAGGCGCTCGACGATCAGTGCCGTCATCGGCTCTGGTTTCTCGCCCCGGAGCGCCGCGGCGGCCCGGCGGACCGCCTCGACCACCTTCACGTAGCCGGTCTCGCGATCGAGGATCCCGGACAGCGCGTCGCGGATCTGCTCCTCGGACGGATCGGGATTGTCGTCGAGGAGGGCCTTGGCGGCCAGCACCATGGCGCCAGCCGAATACCCCGACTGCAGCGCGCCGGTGTCGACGAAGGCCTCCTGGATCGGATGCAGCTCGCCGGTGGCGACGTTAAGGCTCTCCACCGTCGTCACCTGGTGGCCGCCGGCCTGCGCGGCGAGCAGCACGTCCGACGAGACCAGACGGCCGTCGAGGAGGAGTGGCGGCGCCGGTCTCGCCGGTGTCCGAGCCGTAGCGGACGCTGAAGCATCCCTCGCGGCGAAGCACCGCCAGCCAGCGAGTCGCCGGGGGCGCAGGTGACTCGCCGAGGAACTCCGTTGAGAATGAAATTGACGTCCATTCAGCCGCCGCCCATCACGTGATCGCAGTCAGCGCACGGGCCGTCAGGACCGCCGCGAGAGCGCGCCGGTATTCGGCTGAGCCGCGGAAGTCAGCGGGCGGATCAAGCCGGCTGGTGTCCATCCCGCCGGTGCCGGTCTTCCCGGTGCCGGTCTTCCCGGTGTCGGTCTAGTCCCGGCCCTCGATGAGGACCGGGACGGCCGCCACCCCGGTGAGGGCCACGCGCCGGCGGCCGTCGCCGGTAATGCGGGCCACCGCAGCGACGATAGGCCGGTCGGCGCGGGTGCGGCCGGTCCGCGCGGCGCTGCTGCGGCCCGCGGTACTGACGGTGACGGCGGTGATGATCCCGCCGACGGGCCGCGGGAGCGTAGCGAGCAGTTGCTGCAAAGCGCTGCGCCGGCGGCTTAGCGCCGTTGGGTACGGGGGGCGGGGACTTTCGGCCCTACGCGTCCCCAGTGGCACGAGGGACGGTTGATCCAGCGCAGCGGCCCGATCTGCCGAGCGCCGCTAGGGGCCGTGTAATGGACTTCACCTCAACGGCAAGCCCGTGTCCGTGCCGGTGGAAGAGGGCGAGAGCCTGCTCGACCTGCTCCGTGACCGGTGCGGGGTCACCTCGGTCAAGGACGGCTGCGCGCCGGAGGGTTCCTGCGGCGCCTGCACCGTGCTCGTCGACGGCAAGGCCGTCGTGTCGTGCGCGCAGGGCGCGGCCCGCGTCGCCGGCCGGGAGCGTGACGACCCTGGAGGGCCTCCCGCCCGCCGATCGCGCGCTGTGGGCCGACAGCTTCGTGGCGGCCGGGGCCTCGCAGTGCGGCTTCTGCTCCCCGGGCATGGTCATGAAGGCGGAGTCGCTGCTGCGCAGGAACCCGAGCCCGGCTCGTTCGCAGGTCGCCTCGCGCTGGCCGGGAACCTGTGCCGGTGCACCGGCTACGTCAAGATCATCGACGCGGTGCTGCTCGCCGCGGCGGCCAGGCAGGGCAGCCGCGCTCCCGGAGCGCCGACGCCAGCGGCCGGGTGGGCACCCGGGCCGCCCGCTATCAGGGCCGGGAGCTGGCACTCGGGGACAAGCCGTATATCAACGACCTGACCATGCCGGGCATGCTGCACGGGGCGCTGCGCTTCAGCGACCACCCGCGGGCCAGGATCGTCTCGGTGGACACCAGCCGGGCCGCGGGCCTACCCGGGCGTGGTCGCCGTCCTGACCGCCGCCGACGTGCCCGGCGACCGCGCCCAGGGCGAGCTGACCAGGGACTGGGTGCAGATCTACGCGGCGGGGGAGACCACCAGGTACGTCGGGGACGTGCTCGCCCTGGTCGCGGCCGAGACCCGGGCCGCCGCCCGCGCGGCCGCCGCGCTGGTGGACGTCGAGTACGAGGTTCTCGAGCCGGTGACCGACCCGTTCGCCGCCATGGCGCCCGGGGCGCGCCGCAGCTGCACCCGCACGCCCCGGCAATGTCCTTTCGCTGTCCCAGGTCAAGCGGGGCGACGTGGACGCCGCCCTGGCCGGCGGCCGCGCACGTCCTGACCGAGACGTTCCAGACCCAGTGGATCGAGCACGCCTTCCTCGAGCCGGAGTCGGCGCTGGCGTACCCGGACGGCGACGGCGGCATGCACTTCTACACCCAGGGCCAGGGCATCTGGAGCGACCGCCGGCAGGTCGCCAGCCTGCTCGGGCTCGCCGAGGACAAGGTGCGGGCCACGCTGGTCTCCAACGGCGGCGCGTTCGGGGCGAAGGAGGACCTCAACGTCCAGGGGCACGCCGCACTGCTCGCCTGGCACACCGGGCGCCCGGTCAAGCTCACGCTGAGCCGCGCGGAAAGCCTGCGCTTCCACGTCAAGCGCCACCCGCTCACGATGACCTACACGGTGGGCTGCGACGCGGCAGGGACGCCTGCTCGGCCTGCGGGCCCGGATCGTCGGTGACACCGGCGCCTACGCCAGCGTGGGCGACAAGGTGCTGGAGCGGGCGGCGGGCCACGCCTGTGGCGCGTACCGGCTGCCCGGCGGTCGACGTCGAGGCACGTGCCGTCTACACCAACAACGTGCCCTGCGGCGCGATGCGCGGATTCGGCGCCAACCAGGTCAACTTCGCGCTGGAGGGAATGCTGGACCGGCTCGCCGAACGGGTCGGGATCGACGGCTGGGACATCAGGTGGCGCAACGCGGTGGAGGCCGGTGACGTCTTCGGCACCGGTCAGCGCCTCGGGCCCGGGGTGGGCCTGAAGAAGACGCTGCTCGCGGTCAGGGACGCCTACAAGGGGGCGCCGGTTCGGCCGGGCATCGGCTGCGCGGTCAAGAACACCGGCGTCGGCAACGGCCTCACCGAGTACGGCCGGGCCGTGCTGCGGCCCGAGGCCGGGCGGGACGGTAACCCTGTTCCACCCCTGGACCGAGATGGGCCAGGGCGTGCACACCGTGCTGAGGCAGATGCTCTGCGAGGAACTCGGCCTGGCCCGTCGCAGGTCGCGGTGGAGGTCGACACCTGCTACGAGCTGGGGTGCGGCCAGACGACCGCGTCCCGCGGGACCGTACTCGGCGGGCGGGCGGTCATCGATGCCGCGGCGCGAAACTGCGGGCCGACCTGGGGGGAGGGACTCTGGCCGACCTGGCCGGGCGGGAGTACCACGGCGAGGTCCGCATCGACTGGACCACCCCGCCCGGGGCGGCGGTGGAGAATCCGGTCACCCATTTCGCCTACGGCTGGGCGACCCAGGTGGCGATCCTCGACGAGGACGGCCGCATCGAGAGGTCGTCGCGGCCCACGATGTCGGCAAGGTCATCAACCCGACGCTCCTGGAAGGCCAGATCGAGGGGGCCGTGCACATGGGCCTGGGCCACGCCCTGTCGGAGGAGTACGTCGTCCGCGACGGCATCCCGGTGACGACGACCCTGAAGTCGCTGAACATCATCCCGCCGGCGGCATGCCGCCTGTGGAGTGCGTGTTCGTCGAGGAACACCAGCCCGAGGGGCCGTACGGGGCGAAGGGCGTGGGCGAGATCGGCCTGGTCCCCACCGCCGCTGCGGTCGCCGGGCGCACTGCGGAGGTTCGACGGCAGTCTACCGCACCCGGCTCCCATGAAGGACTCCCCGGCCGCGCGGGCGGCCGTCCCGAAGCTGGCGCGCGCGCGATGAGCAGCCCAAACGACCATGCCGCGCGCTCGCCAGCCGGTGGCCAGTCTAGGCAGGCGCCCCGAGCCGGGTCCCTCAGCCTCGCGCTGTGCGGAGCCACGGTCGTCACCTCGCTGGACCCGGTCCGCCTGGTCGCGGCGGACGTGGTCATCGCCGGCGACCGGATCGCCTCGGTCGGCACCGCGCCCGCGGGCGTGGCCCGGCGCGACTGCTCCGGCACGCTGGTCGCTGCCCGGCAACGTCTGCGCCCACCACCACCTGTACTCGGCGCTGTCGCGGGGGATGCCCTACCGGCTGGAAGCCCCGCGCAACTTCCTGCAGATCCTCCAGCGCATCTGGTGGCGGCTCGACCGGGCCCTCGACGAGCCGACGGTGCGGCTGTCGGCCCTGGTCGGCGGGCTCGACGCGCTCCGCGCCGGGACCACGACGGTCATCGACCATCACGCGTCGCCGAATTTCATCGACGGCTCGCTCGACGTCATCGCCGGACGCGCTGGCCGAACTGGGCCTGCGGTCGGTGCTCTGCTACGAGGTCACCGACCGGGACGGGCTGCCGACGGGCCGCGGCGGGGGTGGCCGAGAACCGGCGGTTCCTGGCCGGCCGCGCCCGCTGGCGCGCGGCATGATGGGCGCCCACGCGTCGTTCACGCTTGTGCGACGACACCCTGGCCGCGTGCGCCGAGGCCGCCGCGGCCGCCGGCGTCCGGCGTGCACATCCACGTCGCCGAGGACGGGGCGGACCAGCAGGACGCCGAAGCCGCGTACGGCGTGCGGGTCGATCGAGCGGCTGGGCCGGGCCGGCGTGCTGACCCCGGACGCGCTGCTGGCGCACTGCGTCCACGTCAGCGGGCAGGAGGTCGCGGACATCGAGCGCCTCCGGTGCGGCCGTCGCGCACAACCCGCGCAGCAACATGAACAACCGCGTCGGGTACTCACCGTTCGCCCGCCGGGGCGCGCGTCGCGCTCGGCACGGACGGGATCGGCGGGGACATGATCGCCGAGTCGCAGCTGGCGTTCTTCCGGGCCGCCGAGGCGCGACGCCGCGACCGACACCGGCGTGGCCGGTGCGCCGTCTCGCCGAAGGGGCCCGCATCGCCGGGCGCTGTCTTCGGCGAGCCACTGCTCGGCACGCATCGCACCCGGCGCGCCCGGCCGACCTCACCGTCCTCAGCTACGACCCGCCCCGACGCCTTTGACCGCGGAGAACCTGCCCGGCCACTGGGTCTTCGGCCTGTCCTCGGGCCGGGTCCGCGACGTGATCGTGGCCGGCGAGCTCGTCGTCGCCGACGGCGTTCCACCCGCGTCGACGAGGCGGAGATCGCGCAGGCAGGCGGCGCGCGAGGCCAAGCGGCTGTGGGCGCGGCTCGAGGAGATTCCCGCCGCACCCGTTCACCCCGAAGGGAAGTGAGTGACGTGACGGTCAGCAGCACCGGGCGGGTGGCGCTCTACCTCCAGGACATGCACCCGATCCGGGACGGCATGGACTACGTCCGCTACGCCGAGCAGCGCGGCTTCGAAGCGGTCTGGCAGGCCGAGAGCCGGCTCGTGCGGGAGGCGACGGTGCCCATGGCCGCCTTCGCCGCGGTGACCGAGCGCATCAAGGTCGCGTCCGGCGTCATCCCGATCTGGACCCGCAACGTGGGCCTGCTCGCCGCGACGTTCTCGACCCTGGACGAGCTCGCCCCCGGCCGCGTCATCCTCGGCCTCGGCGCGTGGTGGGAACCGCTGGCGAGCAAGGTCGGCGTGCACCGGCATCACTCGCTGCAGGCGATGCGCGAGGTGGTCACGGCCACGCGGCGCCTGCTCGCCATGGAGCGGGTGACCTACCACGGGGAGTTCGTCCACCTGGACGACGTCGAGATCGACATCGTCCACGGTGACCGGTCGCCACGGCAGGTGCCCATCTACGTCGGGGCGACGGGCCTGCAAGATGATGGAACTCGCCGGGCGAGATCGGCGACGGCGTGGTGCTCAACTACATGGTCAGCCCGCAGTACAACAAGGGGGCCCTGGAGGCGCTGGCCGCCGGTGCTGACCGGGCGGGCCGCTCGCTCGACGACATCGACCGCCCCCAGCTTGTCGTGTGCTCGGTCGACGCCGACCGCGATCTGGCGCTGGACCGGTCACGCGAACTGCTGACCCAGTACCTGGGGCAGCAGCCGCACATCATGAAGGCGAGCGGCGTCGACCCGGGGCTCATCGAGAAGATCGGCAAGATCCTCACCTGGCCCGCCGGCCCGGAGGACATCCGCAAGGCGATGCGCCTCGTCCCCGACGAGGCCGTCCAGATGATCACGGCATCGGGCACCCCGGACGAATGCCGGGCCAAGGTCGATGAGTACATTGCCAGCTGGCGCGACGTGCCCGATCCTGTATCCCCTCGGGGACGACGTGAGGCTGATGATCGACACGTTTGCACGCGGAAGACCACCTCGTAAGGAGAGTTACCATGCGCAGCTTCGCGGGCCGCGACATCCTGTCGCTCAAGGACATGGAGCGGGACGAGTACTTCCAGATCTTCCGGTCGCCGACCGGCTCAAGCCGCATGCCGCCGAGCGGCGCAACACCGACCTGCTGAAGCACAAGACGCTGCTGACCGCCTTCTACCAGCCCAGCACCCGGACCCGGATGGCGACCGAGGCGGCCATGCACCGGCTCGGCGGTCACGTCCTGGGCTTCTCCGACTCCAAGATGACGCCGCGCCGGCGACTTCTACCAGGAGACGATCAAGGACACCGTCCACATGCTGGAGTACTACGCCGACGTCATCGCGATGCGTCACCACCAGCAGGGCGCGCCGGCCGAGGCGGCCAGGTGGGCGTCGGTGCCGGTGATCAACTGCGGCGACGGCTGGGGCGAGCACCCGACGCAGGTCCTCACCGACCTGTACACGATCTGGCAGGCGAAGGGGACGCTCGACGGGCTGAAGGTGCTGTGCGTCGGCGACATGCGGATGCGCACGATGCACTCCATCCTCTACGCGATGTCGCAGTTCGACATGGAGGCCTTCGTCGTCTCCCCGCCGGAAGATGTCGCTGCTGCCGGAGTTCAAGGCCGAGATCGACGAGCGCAACGTGCTCTATCGCGAGGTCGAAAGCGTCGAGAAGTGCATCGCCGATGCCGACGTCATCTACATGGAGCCCGTCGTCCAGGCCGACTACACCCAGGCGCGGGTCGAGGCGACGCCGAACCGGGGCACACGCCGCGCCGCTTACCGGGTGACCAGGGAACTGCTGCGGGAGAAGGCGAAGAGCGACTCGATCATCCTGCACTCGCTGCCGAGGATGGACGAGCTTCCGCCGGACGTCGACGCCACCCGCCACGCGCGGTACTGGGTCGAGGCGTTCAACGGCGTCGTCATGCGCATGGCGCTGCTCGCGCTCGTCCTCGGCGCGGCAGAGTAGGGGCACGGCGATGCAGACCAACCTGCGGGGCCGTGACCTGATCACGCTCCAGGAGTGGACGAAGGACGAGATCGACACCCTGCTCGACGTCGCGTTCGTGCTCAAGCGGGACCGGGCCCTCGGCCAGCCGCACCCGTACCTGCGGGACAAGGTGCTCGCCATGCTGTTCTTCTTCGCGAGCACGCGGACCCGGGCGTCGTTCGAGGCCGGGATGGCCCAGCTCGGCGGGCACGCCCAGTTCATCGAGAGCAGGTCGACCCAGATCGCCCACGGCGACACGGCCAAGGAGATCGGGGAGATCCTCGGCCGCTACAACGACGGGATCGCGATCCGGCACAGCGACTGGGGCGAAGGGCAACGCCTACATCCGCGCGGTCGCGGAGGCCAGCCGGGTGCCGGTGCTCAACATGCAGTGCGACGTCTACCATCCGCACCAGGCGCTGGCCGACCTGATGACGATGATCGAGCGGTTCGGCGACGTGCGCGGCCGGACCGCCACCGTGAGCTGGGCGTGCGCATCGAGCTACCAGAAGCCGATCAGCGTGCCGCAGAGCCTGGCGCTGCTGCTGCCCCGGTTCGGGATGAACGTGCGGCTCGTCCATCCGCCGGAGTTCGGGCTGATGCCGGAGATCATGGAGCAGGCGCGGCGCAACGCCCGCGACGCCCGCGCCAGCTTCGAGGTCATGGACGACTTCGATGAGGGGATCCGCGGCACGGATGTCGTGTACGCCAAGAGCTGGGGCGCCGCTGACGACCACCACCGACGAGGCCGAGGGCGCCCGCATGATCGCCAAGTACGCGTCCTGGATCACCGACGACAAGCGGATGGAACTGGCCGGGCAGGACGCCGTGTTCATGCACCCGCTGCCTGCCGACCGCGGTGTCGAGGTGACCGACAGCGTGATCGACGGCCCCCAGTCCGCCGTCTACGACGAGGCAGAGAACCGGCTGCACGGCCAGAAGGCCGTGCATGGCCCTGACCATGAACTGACCGGAGCCGGCCAGCAGCAGGAACAGCGCACAGCGTGGCCGGTGCCGCGCGCGACGGAAGGGTGGCGTGACGTGACCTCACTCGGGCTCCAACGGGATATTTTCGACCGGGAGGTCTACGAACGATCTGTCGAGCGGTTCCGCGCGGCTGGGATCCTGCTGCCCACCTTCGCCCAGCTCGCCAGCCCGGCGAGCATCCCGGCGGCGATCAGGGCGGCACTGGCCGGCGTCAAGCCGGACGAGGCGCATCCGCTGAACCTCTTCCGGTCGCACTGGTACAACGACGCGGAGCGCACCGGGCAGGCCGGGACACCAGTCCACGTGGTCCTGCCGACCGAGCTGACCGGCGTCGACGCCAGGATCGTGGTTGCGCTCGGCGACCTGTTCCCGATGATCAGGGCGCACAAGGTGCTGGCCGCGTACGGCTGCCTCGCGCCCCGCATCATCACCGGCCAGTTCGATCCCACCAGGCACCGGGCCATCTGGCCGTCGACGGGGAATTACTGCCGGGGCGGTGTCGCGATCTCGCGGCTGATGGGAGCGCGGGGCGTCGCCGTGCTGCCCGAGGAGATGAGCCGGGAGCGGTTCGCCTGGCTCGAGCAGTGGGTCGCCGATCCTGGCGACATCATCAAGACCCCGGGCACTGAGAGCAACGTCAAGGAAATCTACGACAAATGCGCCGAGCTGTCGGCCGACCCGGCCAATGTCATCTTCAACCAGTTCGCGGAATTCGGTAACCACCTGGTCCATTACCTGTGCACAGGGACCGCGCTTGAGAACGTTTTCCAGTCAATGCGGCAGGCCGATCCAGGGCTGCGGCTTGCCGCCTTCGTGTCCGCGTCCGGGTCGGCGGGCACGCTCGGGGCGGGCGACTACCTCAAGGACCGTTACGACTCGAAGATCGTCGCCGTGGAGGCGCTTGAATGCCCCACGATGCTGGCGAACGGATTCGGCGAGCACAACATTCAGGGCATCGGCGACAAGCACATCCCGCTCATCCACAACGTGATGAACACCGACCTCGTCGCCGGGATCTCCGACCGGGCCACCGACCAGCTGTCGCTGCTGTTCGCCACCGGCGCGGGGCTGGACCATCTCCGGGCCAGGCAGGGCGTCCCCGAGCCCGCGATCGAGGCGCTGCCCGCGTTCGGCCTGTCCAGCATCTGCAACGTGCTGGCCGCCGTGAAGACGGCGAAATACCTCAGGCTCGGGCCTGACGACGTGGTCATCACCGTCGCCACCGACGGTGCCGAGATGTATGAGAGCGAGCGGCAGCGCATCACCGCACGTGACTTCCCCGAGGGCTTCGACGCCCGCGACGCCGCCGAGGTCTTCGGCCGGTGGCTGCTGGCCGCGGGCACCGACAACCTGCTCGAGACGACCCTCGCCGACCGTGAGCGCATCTTCAATCTCGGCTACTTCACCTGGGTCGAGCAGCAGGGGGTCAGCCTCGCCGACTTCCAGGCGCGGCGGGACCGGCGGTTCTGGACCGGGCTGCGCGACCTGCTGCCCGCCTGGGACGCGATGATCGGGGAGTTCAACGACCGGACCGGCCTGCCGGGCGGCGGCAGATGACCACGCTCGCCAGCTCGATCAGGTGCTCGGGCTGCGGCTACCTGGCCGATCAGGACGAACCGTTCCCGTTCCGGTGCCCCCGGGCCGGCACCGACGATGTCGATCACGTGCTGACCCGGGTACTCGACCTGGCGCGGGTGAGCTTCCCGCGCGGCACCGAGGATAACCCCTACCTTCGTTATCGGCCTCTCATGCACTCCTACCACCTGGCGATGGCGCACGGCATTACCGATGCCGCCTATTGCGATCTGGCGTCCGGGCTCGACAGCGCGGTCGCGGGCGTCGACGGGCACGGTTTCGCCGTCACCCCGTTTTTCCAGAGCCGGGAGCTGGCCGGGCCGCTGGCGTTCTCCAGCGGCGGAGTATGGATAAAGAATGAAACGGGGAATGTGTCCGGGTCGCACAAAGGCCGCCATCTGTTCGGCGTGCTTGTGCACCTGGCGGTCATGGAACAGATCGGTATTCTCGATCCCGGGAACCGGCCCGGCCTGGCGATCGCGAGCTGCGGGAACGCGGCGCTCGCGGCAGCCGTGGTGGCCCGGGCGGGCGGCTGGCGGCTGACGGTGTTCGTCCCCCCGGACGCCGACAACGGGGTGCTGGCGCGGCTGAGCGACCTGCATGCCACGGTGGTCGTCTGCCCGCGCGCGCCAGGTACGCCCGGGGACCCGGCGTACCAGCGGCTGCGCGCGGAACTCGACAACGGGGCGCTGCCATTCACGACGCAGGGAAACGAGAACGGGCTCACGATCGAGAGCGGCGAGACGCTGGGCTATGAGCTCGTGCCTGATCTCGCTGAGGTGCCCGGCGGCCTGGACCACCTGATCATCCAGGTCGGCGGCGGCGCGCTGGCAAGCTCGGCCATTCAGGCGCTTCGCGAGGCGGCAGACCTGCACGTACTGGAACGGCTGCCGCGCGTGCACACGGTGCAGACGACCGGTGCGCACCCGCTTGAGCGGGCCTACGAGATCATCTGCGCGACGCTGCCTGCCGAGCCAGGCCCCGCAGGGGTGCGGGCGGCGATGGCGGCGGCTGCTGCCGAAAGGTCGGAGTTGATGTGGCCGTGGGAGCACGAGCCGAAAAGCGTCGCGACCGGCATTCTCGACGACGAGACCTATGACTGGCGGGCCGTCATCGAGGGCATGCTGCTGACCGGCGGCCGGCCGGTTGTCGTGGATGACGGCCTGCTGCTCGAGGCGAACTCCCTGGCTGTCGCGTCAACCGGGATCCCGGTCGATCCGACCGGCTCATCGGGGCTGGCCGGGCTGCTGGCGCTGCGGCGGTCGGGCGTGATCGGCGAGCACGAGAAGGTCGCCGTCCTGTTCACCGGGGTCCGGCGGTAGCCACGGCGGCTCGACCCGGTGCGGCACGCCCGCGCCGCCATGCGCTCCCGGCGCCGCGACCACTGCCACTCATGGTGATCTTGCCATGACGCTCTGAACCCGGGGCCAGTCCCGTGCGTGTTTAGAGCGGGGCCCCTTGTCGACCCCGCGGTCTTCAGCACCAGCGGGAATCAACCACCGCCAGAGAGGACTTCGTCATGCCCGTCATCGTGAGCCCGATTCGGACTAAGGCTCAGCCCGCGCCCAATCTGTCCGCCGACCCTGGAGTGCGTGCCAGTGCGGCGATCGGGCTCGTGGCCGTCGGCATTATCCATGCGCTGGAGATTCAGGGCCAGCTTAGCGGGGCGGCCTGGCTGACCGCGGGTTTCTGCCTGCTGGCTGTGGCGGCGCCTGCCTGCGGCCTGTGGCTGCTCGCGAGGCCCGGCCCGCTGCCATGGCTGTTCGGCGGCTTAATGTGCCTGTTCACTGCGCTCGGCTATGTGCTGACGCGCAGCATTCCGGTGCCCGGTGATCCCGGCGATGTCGGGAACTGGCTGGAGCCGCTTGGCGTGACGGCCCTGATCATCGAGGTGATCGTGGTGATCCTGGCCGGGCTGGCCCTAGCCGGACGCAGGCCCGGTGATCGCGACGGGCTGCGTCAGGTCGCGGACATGCCGTCCCGTTCCGCGGCCGGGAGATAGCCAGGCGGGACTGACGAGGGGCGCGGCGGTCTGCTGTTGCTGAGGCCGCCCGCCGCGGGCATCACGGGGCGGGCGCGGCTGGCCCGACGGGGACGCCGCTGTGCTGGCCGGGGACGGGTTGCACCGACACCTGGTGTGCCACCGCAGTATGGCTGCCGGCCTGGCCGAAAGTCACGGCGACTGCCAGCGCACCTGCGCAGGCGCCGATCGCGATGCCCTTCAGCAGCGTGCGGCGGCTCTCCGGCTTCGCTGGCTGGGCAAGGTGAGTGCCTGCGAGCCGCGCGTCGACGCGCGCTGCCACCTCGCGGTCGACCTTTTCAAGGAACGACGCGACGACAGCGTCGCTGTACTCTGAGCCGAGTTCGCGGTGCGCCTCGGCCGCGGCGCGGATGTCCTCAGGGGACAACGGCGAAGTACTCATGGCGAAAGGGTAACTCTCCCGGCCGGCCAGGTCGGTCCCTGCCCGGCTGCCCCGGCATCGGGCCAGGCTGCACCATCCGGTCCTGACCAGGTACATCACGCTGAACGAGATCGCGCCAGAGACGGCCGTGCGGGACGTCTGACGGGCTCGCCTGCGGCGGCCGGGTCTACCATGGACCGCTAGGAGGCCGCGTCGAAATGCTGCACGTGTCCCTCTTGGGGGAACAAGCAATCATCGACGACCGGACCGGTGTGCGGACGCGCTCGTCGCGCGCGGTTGCGCTCGTCGCGTTTCTGGCTGCGCATGCCGGGTCGCCGCAGGCCCGGCAGCGCATCGCCGGACTGTTCTGGCCGGACTCGACGGACGCGCAGGCGCTGACCAACCTGCGCCGCGAACTGCATCACCTGCGCAATGCTCTCGGCTCTGAGCCGTCACTCGTCGTGACGTCCAGGGAGCTCTGCTGGCGCGACACGCAGACGTGCCGTGTCGATGTGCGTATCTTCGCCACCGAGCGCCAGGCTGCCCTGGCAGCGGCCGAGGCCGGAGATGCGGACGGCGTGCTGGCGCATGCTGCCGGGGCCATTGCCCAGTACCGGGGTGACCTGCTGCCGGGCGTATACGACGACTGGCTGCTTGAGGCCAGGTCAGTGCTCGAGCGGCAGTGCGTGGAGCTGTGCGATCTGGTCGGCGCGACGCGCGCCCGACGAGGTGACCTGACCGGGGCGGTGGATGCCGCCCGCCGCCGCATCCAGCTGCAGCCGCTGGAGGAGGTCGGCTACCGTACCCTGATGCAGCTGCAGGCCGACCTGGGCGATCGGGCCGGAGCTGTGAGCACCTACCACCACTGCGCGTCCGTCCTCGAGCGTGAGCTCGGCGTCGTCCCTGACCCTGCGACGCGGCAGGCCCTGCAGCGCTTGATGGCCCACGCCGACCCGGCAGCCGAGGGGGCGGCGCCGAGGAAGCCCGTGTTCGGCCGCTCCGGGGTCGCCGCCGCGGAACTCGTCGGCCGGTCGCGGGAACTTGGCCTGCTCCAGGATCTGTGGCGGACCGCGTCAGCCGGTCGGCCCGGCATCGCGCTGGTGCGCGGCGGCGCGGGCGTGGGGAAGACCCGCCTCGTGACCGAGGTGGCCGGGCTGGCCCGGCTGCAAGGCGCCGTCGTGGCTAGTGCCCAGTGCTTCGGAACATCCGGTCGGCTGGCGCTGGCTCCGGTCGCGGACTGGCTGCGGAACCCGGCTTTCCAGGCGGCTACGGCCACGCTCGAGCCCGCCTGGCGCGCCGAAGTAGGCCGGCTGCTGCCGTCCGAGGTCCGCGGCCAGCGCGGTGCCGGGTCACGGGCCATGGTGGATGCCTGGCAGCGGCACCGGTTCTTCGAGGGCCTAGCTCGCGCACTGATGGCGGTTGACCGCCCGGCGATGCTGGTCCTGGACAATCTTCAGTGGTGCGATCAGGAAACCCTGGCCTTCGTCACCTTCTACCTCGGCCTGGCCCGGAATGCTCCGGTCCTGGTGGCCGGGACGCTACGAAATGACGACCTCGGCCAGGACGCCGAGCTCGCGGGCTGGACCGTCCAGATGCGCGCCGCCGGAATGCTCACTCAGCTTTCCCTCAGCCCGCTGGAGGCCGGCGACACCGCGCGTCTCGCCGAGGCCATCTCCGGGCAGCGCGTGCTCGCCGGCGACGCGAACCTCCTCCAGGCGGCCACGGGGGGCTTCCCGTTGTACGTCATCGAGGCGGTACGCAGCAGTGTCGATCTCGGCAGCACCACCATGCCGAGCGCTGATCTCGCGGGCGTGCTGCGCAGCCGTCTCGAGCAGGCGACCCCGGCGGCCCAGGACGTGGCGGGGCTCGCTGCCGCCGTCGGGACGAACTTCACCCTCGATCTGCTAACTGAGGCGAGCGACCTCGAAGCCGATACAGTGGTGGGCGCAGTAGACGAGCTGTGGCAGCGCAGGATCATGCGTGAGTTCCGCGATGGCTATGACTTCTCCCACGATCTGCTCCGCGAAGCAGCATACTTGCAGGTGAGCCCGCCGAAGCGATGGCTGCTGCACCGGCGCATCGCCCAGGGCCTCGAGCTGCTGCACCCCGACGACACCGACCTGGTCTCAGCTCAGCTCGCGGAGCAGTACGCCCGCGGCGGGCGCCCGGGGCAGGCGGTGACCTACTACCGGCGTGCCGCCGATGTCGCGGCAGGGATGTTCGCCCATGCCGAAGCGATCAGGCTGCACAAGGCGGCGCTGTCGATCGTGCGCAACCTGCCTGCAGGCAAAGACAGGGACAGGCGAGAGCTCGGAATCCTCGAAGCCATGGCAGCGCCGCTCAACGCCAGGTACGGCTACTCATCGCCCGAGCTGCAGCGAACGCTTGAGACCTCGCTCGAGCTCGCTGAATCGCTTGGCCGCAAGGATTCGACGCTCACCGGCCTGGTAGCGCTCTTTGCGTCGCGGTTCGTCCAGGGGCGCACGGCCGATGCTTACCAGACGGCCAACCGAGCGCTCAGCATGGTCGACCCCGAGTCGGAGCTGAGCGGTCCGGCTCATTTCGCGGTCGGCGGATCAGCCATCAGCCTCGGGATGCCCGCGGACGGACTACGTCACCTCGAGCTGGCCGCGAAGCTGACCAGCGGTGCCCCGTCGCTGAGTGTCGGCACCCGGCCCGACGTGCACGCCGCGGCGTGGGCCGCGCACGCCCACTGGCTGCTGGGTCACGACTTTGAGGCCCGGTCGAGCTGTCAGGACGCCATCAAGCTGGCCCGGTCGATCGACCACCCGTACAGCCTGGCCGTAGCCCTGGCCTACTGCGGTATCACCCACCAGATGCGCCAGGATCTGCCCGCGCTCAGGGATGCCGTCGACGAGTTGCGCGGACTGTGTGATCGGTATGACTTCGCCTACTACCGCGAGTGGGCGCTGGTTCTGGACGGCTGGTCCCGCACCGGCGAATCGGGCATCAGCCTCGCCCAGCAGGGCGTCGACAACCTGAAGGCCCATGGCTCGTTCGCCCGCATGCCGTACTGGCTGTCGCTGCTGGCCGATCTGTTGGCCAGAAACAACCGGACCGACGAGGCACGAGCGGTTCTGGACGCCGCACTCGTCAGCGGACGCGCCCGGGACGACCTGGCCTGGCTGCCCGAGGTGATGCGGGCGCGCGCTGCTCACGACGAGCAGCAAGCCGCCGTCTCGCGCCTGCGCGCCGCCGCGGCGCTGGCGTCGGGTCACGGCAGCATCGCGCTGCTGGAGCGGTGCGAGCGCGATCTCGCCGAGCGCGGCGAACCCGCCTGGGCGTCAGGCGTTCCGCACATCATCTGAGCCGAGCGCATGCTCGCGAACGCTGCGCGAACGGTGCAGGTCATAGCTTCGGCGTGCCGAGAACGTCTCGCAGTGCACCCGAGGGGAAGCCAGATGACCACCACATCGGCCGACATGGCCACGACATTGCACGAAGGACTAGCCACCGAACTGCGCGGTGAGCTGATCATGCCGGGAGATCCGGGCTACGACGAGGCCCGCGCCGTCTACAACGCGATGATCGACAAGCGCCCGGCCGCTATCGCCCGTTGCCGCGACGTCGCAGACGTCATCACATGCGTACATTTCGGTCGCAAACATGACATCGCGATCGCCGTCCGGGGTGGCGGCCACAACGCTGCCGGCCTCGGCGTATCGGACGACGCTCTGGTCATTGACTTCTCGCAGCTCCGCAGCACCACGGTCAGCCCGGAGGATCACACGGTCCGCGCCGACCCCGGGTGCACCTGGGCGGACGTCGACCACGCGACCGTGAAATTCGGCATGGCCACCCCGTCCGGCTTCCTCGGGTCAACCGGCGTGGCCGGCCTGACCCTCGGCGGCGGCATCGGCTACCTGTCCCGCCGCTTCGGCCTGACCGTCGACAACCTGCTCGCCGCGGATGTCGTGCTCGCCGACGGCACCTTCGTGACGGCCCGCGAGAACTCCCACAGCGACCTGTTCTGGGCGCTGCGCGGCGGCGGCGGCAACTTCGGCATCGTCACCTCGTTCACGTTCCACTGCCACGACATCGGCGAGAAAGGCACGGTTATCGCCGGGCCGGTGCTCTACGACATCGCCGACACGGCCGAGGTGATGCGCTGGTACCGGGAGCTGCTGCCATCACTGCCCGAGGAGCTAGACGGCTGGATCGCGCTGCTCACCATTCCCCCCGCGCCGCCGTTCCCCGAGGAGCTGTGGGGCCGCCAGGCCTGCGGCATCGTCTGGTGCTACACCGGGCCACACGATCGGGCCGAAGAGGTACTCCGCCCGGTCAAGACGTTCGGCTCACCGCTGGTCGTCGGCTTGCAGCCGATGCCGTTCAACGTGCTGCAGGGCGCCTTCGACCCGCTATACCCGGCCGGGCTGCAGTGGTACTGGCGGGCTGACTTCTTCCACGAGATCTCCGACGCAGCGATCGACGTGCACGTCAAGTACGGCGAGCGGTTGCCGACCGGGCACTCCACCATGCACATGTATCCCATCGACGGCGCCGCAAGCAGGGTGCCCGCCGACGCGACCGCCTTTGCCTACCGGGACGGCGGCTGGTGCGGGGTCATCGTGGGCGTCGACCCGGACCCGGCCAACGCCGACCGTATCTCGCAATGGGCCCGCGACTACTGGCAGGAGCTGCACCCGACGTCGGCCGGCGGCGCCTACGTCAATTTCATGATGGAGGAGGGACAGGACCGGGTTAAGGCGTCCTACCGCGGCAACTACGCCCGGCTCGCCCAGGTCAAGGCCCGTTACGACCCGGACAACTTCTTCCACGTCAATCAGAACATCGAGCCCGCCAGCGGATCCAACCCGTAAGCCGGACTCAGCCGCCGGGCAGGCCGGCCAGAGCGGCGGCCCACCGGCCGTCCGCCGTGATGCCTGACTGATGTCTGAGAGGCGCCGAGCCATGCGCTACTGACGAGGGGCGCGGCGTCTGCTGTTGCTGAGATCGCCCGGGCTCGCCTGCGGCGGACAAAACGGCCATCTTGTTCACCGGAATCCAGCGCTAGCGATTCCCGTGATCGTGACGACTTTTCGGCGATAACCGCTGAAAAGTCGTCACGCTAATCGGGCCCTCCGGTCGGTGTAGTCTGCTCGGTGTCAATGCGTTACTAGTTCACCGGGGGAAATTGAAATGCAGCGATTCAGGGTTCGTCCCGGCGCGCTAGCCGCCGTGTGCGGCGTGGCCGCGCTCACGCTCGCGGGGGGTCCCGCGCTCGCGAGCAGCCTTCCGGCCGCCGGTCATCAGGCCGCCGGTCATCAGGCCGCCGGTCATCAGGACGCCGGTCATCAGGACGGCCGGTCGGTGACCGGCCTCGAATTAATCTCCGGCTCGGCGCACGGCAAGAGGTCAAAAGCGATCGTCAGGATCCCGCTGAGGTTGCGGGGAGTGGTGCGCGCCCGAGGGTTCGTGGTAACGGGCGAGACAAAGTACCGCGCGATCCCGACCTCGGCCGGGAGGCTTACGATCAGGAACACCGGCCGTCACGTCCGCCAGTTCCTTACCAGGCGGACCTGCCGCTACGGGTTCACGGAGAAGGCCACGTTCAAGGTCGCGGGCAGGAAGAGCACCGGCGCCTTCGCCGGCGCCTCGGGCCCCATGCGGCTGCACGTCTATTTCGCCGGTTACCTCTCGAGGTACACCTCCGGGAAGCACCAGGGCCAGTGCAACAACAGCAATAACGCGCCGATCACGGACTGGACCGATACCTGGCTGGGCAGGATCGTGCTCACGGTCAGGTAATAGCCACCGCCTGACGGCCCGGCAATCTGCGGAAGCGGAATGACGCCGGCCTGGCGCCTATCCGGCTTTCGGTATTCGGTGTAGCGTGCCGGTGTCAATGCGTTATGCCAGTTCACGGGGGAACAAATGCAACGATTCAAAGCGCAGTTTGGCGCGCTGGCCCTGGCGGGCGCTGTGGCCGCGCTCATGCTCGGCGGCGGGCCCGCGCTGGCGAGCAGCCATCCGGCGAGCAGTCATCCGGCCAGGAGCCATCGGGCCAGCCACCATGCGGCCAGATTCGTGACCGGCCCGGAGGTCATCTCCGGTGGGGTGCAGGGCCGCGCGGTACGGGGGAACAACACCAGGATCCCGCTGAAGCTGCGCGGAGTGGTACGCACCCACGGGTTCATCGTCGTCGCGAGCACCGGCAAGACGCGGGTGGTCTTTACCTCAGCCGGGAAGCTCACCGCCAGGAAGACCGGCGTCCAGGTGAGCGAGGCGCTGAGCCGCAGGACCTGCCGGATCATGGTCACGGAGAACGAGACCCTGGCGGTGCTGGGTAACCGGAGCACCGGCGCGTTCGCTCGCGCCTCGGGGCCCGGCGCCATGCAGACTCATTTCGCCGGCTTCGCGCCGCGGTACACGTCCGGGCCGCACCGGGGCCAGTGCAACATCAGCGACAGCGGCCTGTCGCACGCCAGGCACGCGGTTGCCACCGTGCTGGCCGCCATCGTGCTCACCGTCAGGTAGCAGCCACCGCCTGACGGCGATTCCGAGACGGGCCGGTCCCCCGGTGCGGTAATGCCAGGGGGCCGGCAGCTTCGGGGGGATTGGCGCCTGCGGGACCTTCGGGACCGTCTTCGCCTACGAGCGCATCGCAGCCACGTAGGCCGCTGCCGCGGACGGGTACGCTCCGCCGGAGATCGTGTGGTCTTTCCGGTCGAAATAGGAGGCGTAGGCCACGTGGTGCGTTCTGATCCACCTCAGCATCGCGGTGATGTAGTACCTGTCGTCACCGCCTCCGCTCCGCACCGCCCCGCGGGGCGCGAGCGCCCACTCGGGCACCGTGACGGGCTTTCCGTGCGCAGCCGCGAACGAGGCGACCCAGTTCAGCCCGTGCGGCTGGGTCACGATCCAGGACCAGCGGGCGGCCGGCGTGCTCGCGGGATGGCGCCAGTACCAGTCGTAGGCGTCCACGCCGATGTAGTCGACATAGGCGTTGCCGGGATAAATCCTGGCGGGCTGCACGGCCGCCGAGCCGAGGTTGAGGTCCCAGTCGAACCGGAACGACTGACCGGGCACAGAGCGCATCACGGTGACGATCCTGCGATAGTAGGTGACCCAGGCGGCCGGGTCGTGGAACGCGGACCAGCGGTACCAGGTCCCGTTCATTTCCCAGCCCACCCGCAGGGCGGCCGACCCGTACCGGTACCGGACGAGCGTCCGGGCGAGGGTGCGGAAATAGCGGTCGTAAGCGCCCCGCGCGCCAGCCCGCAGGGTCGTCGACGAGCCGTCGATCAGCATGGGGACCGCGATCATCAGCGGGGTCCGCGCTGCCCGCCACCGGCCCAGCTCCCAGGTCGGGCGGTCGAGGGCGGTCCAGCTTTGCGAGGGCAGGAAGTCATCGGCGAAGCCGGCCGGACGACCACGCCAACGGCCGAACGCGGCAAGGGCGCCTGGCGCTCCGGCGCCGACGTACGCGCCTGAGCCCGACGGGGTGGGAATCTGGTTGGTCATCAGCCTGTGCACGGGTGGCTGCTTCTGCTGAGACGCAGCTGATCGCCGCTGGCCTGACGGTTGTGACCGCCGCTGGCTCAGTGCCGGTGCACGTGTCAGCCTCGGGGCGGCAGACAGTGTCCGGTTAGGTGCGGAGGAAGGTGTCGCTGCCACGGCCCGCGCCGCAAGCTGCCCGTGCTCGGGTGCACTGCAGCCGCCCAGGATGGTCGCGACGATCGAGAGGCACGCGGCGGCAATGGTTACCCGGCCACGCCTTGACGACAACCAGGTCGCGTCCGTGCGGGTCATGCGCCCTCCGAGTCCTGTAGGTGCCGTCGGCGCCCGACCGCACCGTTTTCATCGGCTGTCCACGGCTAGCAGATCGCGGATACCAACATTTCCATATCGTCCGCCGTCTGCAAGCTACTTGAGATCTCTGGCCGGCTTCTGGGCGGAATGTCCATGCCTGTGCTGAATGCCGACCGTCGGCGATTCAGCGACCATTGACCGACCGGGGTGACCATTGTCGATGCCGGTTTGCCAAGCCGGTCCGACATGACGATCCTCAGCTTCGTGGCCAGCGCCAGCGAATCGGCCTTAGATGCTGAGGTTGCCAGTCAGGTAGGCGCTGGGCCCGGCCGTGACCTGCTCTCTTGGGTCACGGCCGGGTGTCCCAGGGTGGCTACCGCTGTGCCGGCAAGCGATCACCCAGCACGGCCCGGCGGGGGGTTCCCGGTGATGACGGTGCCGGACCCGGACCCGGACCGGCGGGCATGACGCGGGGCCTGCGGTTACCTCCGCTAAAGCCGCGACCCTGGACTGTCCAGCGCAAGGAACTTGTGACGAGTCTCCTGGACGGTCGCGGCATCCGGGCTCAACCTCCGGTGACCGAGGCTGGGCTTCATGACTGGATGGCGCTCGGCCTGCCCCTGATACCGACGCCAGATGACTCCTGACCGAACCCGACGCCATCGGAGCAGTGGTTCGAGCACTTGGTCCGTCCGGCTCGACTCCGAACGTGAATGTGAGCGCACAGGCATCAAAGTCCGCGAGGCGGGCGGTTCTCCCTCTAGCTTAATGACGCAATTTGCCGTTCGGGCCTGGCGGTCTCGGCGTATCCGGCCGAGGGGACCCTAACTCAGCACATCGAAGATCTCCAGGCGCGCACCGGGAACGCTGTCGGAGTACGCTCCGGATACAGGTGATCAGTAGAACGGGCCGCTGTTCATGCTGGCGAGGCTTGCGCCGCCGGTTGTCAAGGTCAAGCGAATGAAATACGGCCCGGGTTGCTTGGGTAGGGGAATCCACATTTCTAGGGTTCCCGTGTCGTCATTAGTCGTCGCCTCCAGGCGGTAGGCGACGAAATTGCCGAGCCAGCTCCCAGACAGGTCACTCGGGCCGTTCTCTTGGAAGATCGACCATGACAAATATACTGGCTGACCCCGTAGACCGACTAGTTCCAGGTCGACGCTGAAGAGTTCTCCCAACGGCTGCAATTTGGCGCTGCTCCCGCCGCTCGGGCTGGCGGATCCCCCGCCGCTCGGGCTGGCGGATCCCCCGCCGCTCGGGCTGGCGGATCCCCCGCCGCTCGGGCTGGCGGATCCCCCGCCGCTCGGGCTGGCGGATCCCCCGCCGCTCGGGCTGGCGGATCCCCCGCCGCTCGGGCTGCCGGATCCCCCGCCGCTCGGGCTGCCGGATCCCCCGCCGCTCGGGCTGCCGGATCCCCCGCCGCTCGGGCTCCCAGGTCCCGCCGGGATCAATTTGCTCGCACCAAGTCTCGCAGCAGTTTGGCGGGCACAAACGGTCGGGGTTTCTACCACGCCAAGCGTATTAGTACACCACGCATAGACAACAGTGTGGCTGCGGTTATTAATACGCGTACATTCTGGGGTCCAACATATAAAAAGTCCCGGAGCCAATTTTTGGATGAGAGCGGCAACGTGATTTGCGTAAGCGACGGCTTCCTGGGGCGACATGCCAGGAGGAGGGAGCGACTCGATCCCGCCGGTGGGTGAGCCCGCCCCGGGTGAGACCGTCCCGTTGGGTGAGCCCGTCCCGGGTGAGCCCGTCCCGGTGGGTGAGCCTGTGCCGGTTGAGCCCGTCCCGGTGGGTGAGCCCGTGCCGGGTGAGCCCGTCCCGGTGGGTGAGGCCGTGCAATTTGGTGAGGCCGTGCAATTTGGTGAGGCCGTGCCGGTGGGTAAGCCTGTCCCGGTGGGTGTGGGACCAGTGACCGAGGGAGTCGGCGTGAGGGTAGTGGGCGAGGGAGTCGGCGTGGGGGCAGTGGGCGAGGGAGTCGGCGTGGGGGCAGTGGGCGAGGCAGTCGGCGTGAGGGTATTGCCGTCGTCGCCCTGGATTGACGGCGGTGATGACTGCCCGACAACGGCCACGGCAAGCATGGGACCATGCTTTGGGGCGTGGTTGAAAGATTGGTTGAACACCGCGGATCTTTGCTGGTACTCACTGAGGGGCACTTGTGAGAGTGCCTGGACAGAAATGAAACGGGCTACGTTCTGGGGGGAACGCTTGGGCAAGAGTGGCAGGATAAGAGTCAGAACAGCAGTGATGGCAGCGGCAAGGCCGCCGATGGTAAGAATGGTCTTGGTAGCGCGGTTCCACCATCGAGGCGGGGGAGGTTTGGCCGGGTGAGTCCGCCGTCTCGGCGGTCTGGAGGGCTGGCTGGAGCGCCTCCTGCTTCGCTTGGTCATGACATCCGTCCCCATACGGGATCTTAGATCTTCAAGATCCCTATGCCGGATCGTTACAGTGTAACGGCAGCCTGGTAGAAGTCACAGCTAGTACGGCTTAATTCGGTGGTGGCCGTTCTCGGAGTCGGAGCGTGAGGTCGGCGAGGCTCGGGACGAGCGCTCCGGCTCGTGCTGCGGTGAGGTGCTGGCTTTCTGCGGGTGTGGCGGCGTAGCCGATGGATTGGGTTCCGGCGTTGTGGGCGGCTTCGATGGCATTGGCGGATGCCATGATGAGGGCGCATTCGGCGGGCTTGACGCCGAGTGCGTGAATAGTGTCCTCGATCAGGTGGACGGCTGTCTGGAGGTGACCGGGCGGGTGGTTGGGGCGATGACGTGCCGGATCTGGTCGGCGAGTCCGTGCGCATTGAGGTAAGAGCTGACCGCTTCGGCTGAATGGCAGCTGACTACGCATCGGGGGAGCGGGTCAAAGGTGGTCTGACCTGCTGCGATGGAGGAGCGCGCCTGGCAGGACTCGAACCTGCGACCGGCTGCTTAGAAGGCAGCTGCTCTATCCAGCTGAGCTACAGGCGCCCCAGGCAATTCTGCACGATCAAAGATACGCATCGGCAACACGAGCCGGGAAATCATGACCTCCGGCGCCTGAGCCTGTGCCGGAGCTCGGGTATCCGGCTAGGCCGGCCCGGAACGGTGCCTGCAGGCCGGGGTGACCAGTCACGACCACGACCGGACAGCTGCGCCCGTTGACATCGGGCCCCGGGCCGGCCTAGCTATCCGGTAGGAACGCGTCGGCGGGGCGCGGACATTGCCCAGTCAAGGTGGCCGGATGCATGACGTCGAGACCCAGATTCACGGGACGTGCGCGCTCGGGTACGAGGCGGTACGAGAGGCCTTCGCGGCCAACTTCGCCGAGCGTGACGAGATCGGCGCCAGCGTGGCGGTCGTCGCGGCGGGCCAGCCGGTGGTGAATCTCTGGGCGGGCTGGGCGGATACGGCCAGGACCCAGCCGTGGCGTGCGGACACGCTGACCAACGTGTGGTCGACCACCAAGGCGATGACCTCGGTCGCCGCGCACATCCTGGTTGACCGGGGCGAACTCGACGTGGCTGCTCCGGTGGCCAGGTACTGGCCTGAGTTCGCCGCCGCCGGCAAGGCTGATATCCCCGTCCGCTTGATCATGAACCACCAGAGCGGGCTGGCCGGCCTGACGGTGCCGCTGAGCCTGCAGGACTACTACGACTGGGACAAGATCACCGGGCTGCTCGCCGCCCAGGAACCGATGTGGGAGCCGGGGACGGCCAGCGGATACCACGCGATGACGTTCGGGTTCCTGGTTGGCGAGGTCATCCGGAGGATCAGCGGGCAGACCCCGGGCAGGTTCTTCGCCTCGGAGATCGCCGGGCCGCTCGGCGCTGATTTCCATATCGGGCTTCCGGGAAGCGAGACCGGCCGCTGCAGCGAGCTGCAGGGAGTCCGCCTGTCCGAAAGCGAGCAGGCGGCGATGGCGCAGGCATTCGCGAACGCGCATCCGGCCGCCATGGCAGCGCTCTTCAATCCGGCGCTGACCGGCGACGAGGCCAACGACGACGACTGGCGGATGGCAGAGCTCCCCGCCGCGAACGGGCACGGGACCGCGCAGGCGCTCGTGACGATCCTCGGCGCCCTCGTTGACGGCTCAAACCGCATGATCTCCGAGAAGACCCTGCGCGCGGCGTGCGTGAGCCAGGGCAGGTTCACTGACCTGGTGCTCGGCGTCCCGCTCGAATTTGGCCTCGGTTTCGGGCTGTCGGGTCGTGACGGCCATTACGGTCCTAACCCGGCTGCTTTCGGACATGACGGATTCGGCGGATCCGCTGCCGGCGCGGACCCGGAGAACGGCATCGCCTTCGCCTACGTCATGAACCGGATGGGCATTAATCTCGTCGATGATCCGCGCAAGATGGCCGTGATCGACGGCGTGTACCGGAGCGTCGGCAACGCCTAGCGGGCGGCCATCTCGGCGCGCGTCTGGGGACCGCCGGACGGCGCCGTCCCAGGCGAGGCCAACGTGGCGCGGCCGGGGGCTTGGGATAAGCGCGCCGAGCAGTGGTCGTCGCGCGGCGCTGCGGCGGCGAGCAGCGGCGGCAGGCAGCGCCAGCCAGGAGGGAGTCGGCGGCAGGTCATGCTCGCTGTCCTGCTAGCCCTCGCGTCGGCTGCCGGTTACGGGAGTTCCGACTATGCGGGCGGCCTGGCGGCGCGCCGGGCCAGTATCATCCGCATCACCATCCTGGCTCAGGGCGTCAACGCGGCGCTGATGTGCCTCATCCTGCCGCTGGCTGGCCTGCGGGCGCCGTCCCCTGTTTCGCTCGCCTGGGGAGCGGCAGCCGGCCTGAGCGGAGCGATGGGGGCACTTGCGTTGTACGCCGGATTCCGTAGCGCTGCGTTCAGCGTGGCAGGGCCGCTCAGCGCCATCGGCTCGGCTGGATTCTCGGTTCTTGCTGGCCTCCTGCTGGGTGAGCGGCCCGGCGGGCTGGCTCTGCTCGGGATCGGGCTCGCGCTGCCGGCCATCATCGGGGTGTCGGCGAGCCCTGGAAGCGCGCGACCAGGCGGTGCCGGGTCAAGTCACGGCGGGTCAAGTCACGCCGAAGCAGGCCGGGCAAGCGGCGGCGAAGCAGGCCGGGCAAGGGGCGGCGAGGCAGGCCGGGCAAGCGGCGGCGAGGCAGGCCGGGCAAGGGGCGAGGCAGGCCGGGCAAGCGGCGGCGAGGCAGGCCGGGCAAGGGGCGGCGAAGCAGGCCGGGCAAGCGGCGAGGCAGGCCGGGCAAGGGGCGGCGAAGCAGGCCGTGCAGCTTCCCGTTACCCGGTGGCGGGGGTGGCGTGGGGTCTTGTCGCCGGGGCCGGTTTCGCCGTCCTGTTTATCGCGCTGAACCGGGCCGGCGCCGGCAGCGGCCTCTGGCCGGTCGTGGCCTCCCAGATCACCGCGCTCGCCGCAGTGGCCTGCCTCGGCGCGGTGACCGGACAACTGCGCCTGCCGCCGCGGAGTGCCAGCGGGCTCGCGGCGCTGACCGGGGTGACCGGCGGGGCTGGGACGGTCCTGTACTTCTATGCCACGCATGCGGGCCTGCTCGCCGTGACAGCGGTCCTGACCTCGTTGTACCCGGCTGTGACCATTCTGCTCGCCCGCGTGTTCCTGGGCGAGCGGCTCACCGTGGCCAGGCTGGCCGGGCTATGTCTAGCTGCCGCGTCGGTCGGGCTGATCGCAGCGGCCGGGGCCGGGTGACCCCGGTAACAGTCCACTCTCCGCGTGGCCGGACTGCGGGCCGCGTGGCAGGCCGGAGTCCGGGCGGGTAGGCTGGCTGCTGCGCCAGCGGTGTCCTGTGGTACCGGCAGGAGCCCCTGGCCGGAGGCCCGATGATCGCCTGGTTTGGCGTTGTGCTTGCCCAGCTGGCCGGTTTCTGGCCGGTGCCCGGGCACGTAGTGGCTACCCCGTCCGGCCTGGTCACGGTAGCGGCGATCGCGCTGACCGGCGTGATCATCTCGATCCTTGCGCAGGGTGCCAGAATTGCCGCAGCCGTCACAGGCCGGCCGCTGATCGGCCGCGCCGCGGCACTGCGGGAAAAGTCCTGGTCCGCCGCGTTCCAGCGGCAGCTCAATCCCGATGCACCAGGGCGGGCCCGGCCACGGGCACCATCGGCGGTCCCGGCGGCCGCCTGACAGCCCGCCTGTCAAGCCAGGCCCGGCCCGGGCGCGCTAGCACGCGCGCCTGATCGCCGGCTTCAGGCCTGCAGTCTGCCATCCGGCCGTCTCCAGCTGTCATCCCGTCTTCGACCCGCTGGAGGGTACCGTCATGCTCGCTGTTCTCGGCGCTTGCGTCGCCGTCGCCTATCACGTCGTATCCGCGCTGGCCCGGATCCTGGCACCGCTGCCAGGCGGCCTGGCCCCGGTGTCCGCGATCATCGCCTGCACCGTCATCGTGCGGCTGCTACTGCTGCCGCTCAGCTTTTACTCGCTTCGCGGCCAGGCCAGTAAGGCCCGACTGCTGCCCCAGGTCAGGGCGCTGCAGCAGCAGTATGCGCGGCAGCCGGACCGGCTGCAGCGTGAACTCAGCCTGCTGTACCGGAGGGAGGGCACCGGGATTTTCGCCGGCTGCCTGCCGGCCTTGCTGCAACTGCCGTTTTTCAGTGTGCTGTACCGGCTGTTTGTGTCCCGGACCATCGACGGCAGGCCGAACGGCCTGCTTGGCCACGATCTGCTCGGCGCGCCGCTTGGCGGCCACTGGCTGAGCGGCCCCGGCCCGGTCAGCGCCCAGGGAGCGGTGTTCGGGATGCTGTTCGCGCTGCTGGCCGTGGTCGCCTGGCTGTCGGCGCGGTCCGCGCGGCGCGCGACGGCGGCCCAGGCCGGGGGAGCGGCCCAGCCCGCCGGGACAGCGCAGGCCGGGGGAGCGGCCCAGCCCGCCGGGACAGGCCGGGCCGGGGGAGCGGTGGGCGTGCTGACCCGGGTACTGCCGTACACGACGGTCGCCGTGGCAGCAGTGGTACCGCTTGCCGCCGGGATTTACCTGCTCACCTCGTCAGCGTGGGCGGCGGGCGAGCGCCGCCTGCTGCGCCGGAAAGCCGCGCGGCAAGGCCCAGCCGGCCCGGCGCGGCGGGACCGGCGGCGCAGTGGCGTGGTACCGGGCGTTATCCGTTCGGCATGATAAGACGGTCACCCGGCTCGGGCGGCGGCGCCATCGCGGGCGCCCGCCGCCGACAGCTTGGTAGCGTCGTGACATTGGAGGTCGTCATGCACCAGCCGCCCATCCCGCACGTCGCCAGCACAGACCCGGAGATCGCTGACCTGATCGAGACCGAGGCCAGGCGCCAGTTCGAGAAGATCCGGCTCATCCCGTCGGAGAATTACGTCTCCGAAGCCGTCCTTGAGGCTTCGGGAACCGTGCTGACCAACAAGTACTCGGAGGGTTACCCGGGCCGCCGCTACTACGAGGGCCAGCAGTTCATTGACCCGATCGAGACCATCGCGGCACGGCGCGCCGAGGCGCTGTTCGGGGTCGACCACGCCAACGTCCAGCCGTACTCGGGGTCGCCGGCCAACCTCGCGGTATACCTGGCCTTCCTTCAGCCCGGTGACACGGTGATGGGGATGGCGCTGCCGATGGGCGGCCATCTCACGCACGGCTGGCCGGTGTCAGCGACCGGCAAGTGGTTCCGGCCGGTTCAGTACGGCGTCCGCGCCGACTCCGGCCGGGTTGACTTCGACGAGGTGCGTGACCTGGCCCGGCGCGAGCGTCCGAAAGTCATGTTCTGCGGCGGCACCGCGATTCCCCGCATCATCGACTTTCCCGTGTTTGCCGAGATCGCCGCCGAAGTAGGCGCTGTACTCGTGGCCGATATCGCGCACATCGCGGGGCTGATCGCAGGGGGCGCGCACCCGAGCCCGGTCGGCCACGCCGGGGTCATCACGACGACCACCCACAAGACGCTGCGCGGGCCGCGCGGCGCCATGATCATGTCAACGGCGGAGCATGCGAAGGCCCTGGACAAGGCGGTGTTCCCGGGTCTTCAGGGCGGCCCGCATAATCACACCACGGCGGCGATCGCGGTGGCGCTGCGGGAGGCGGCACAGCCGGAGTTCTCCGCCTATGCCCATCAGGTGGTCGGCAATGCCGCCGCGCTCGCCGAGGCACTGACCGACCGGGGCTACAGCCTTGTCTCCGGCGGCACCGATAACCACCTGATCCTGGTCGACCTGACACCGCAGGGCATTGCGGGCAAGCCGGCTGCGAAGGCTCTCGACCGGGCCGGCATCGAGGTGAACTACAACACGGTGCCGTTTGATCCGCGTAAGCCGTTCGACCCGTCAGGGATACGGATCGGCACCCCAGCGATCACCACGCGCGGCCTCGGCGAAGAACATATGGCGCAGGTCGCGGCGTGGATGGATGAGGCGATCACGGCGGCCACCAAGGATGATGAGGAGGCCATCGAGCGGATCGCGGGCGAAGTCCGTGACCTGCTGGCCGGCTTCCCGATGCCTGGCTGGGCGGCAGGCTGATAATTTCCGTGCCCTTGCGCTGCGACTGGTACGAATGTATGTTCGAGACCAGTTGGTAACTGCCCTGCTTCCCCTGGGCGGCTGAGCCGGCCGGTCCTCGTCGGACCGGCGGGGGAAGCAGGCAGGCACGTGAGCAGGATGCACGGAGAGCCGGTCGACGTCTGGCTGCAGGATGGCAAGCCGTCCAGATTTGTCTGGCGCGGCAGGCTGTTTACGGTGCTGGTCGTCTTAGATCGCTGGATGACCAGCCGGGAATGGTGGATCGCGCGGCACCCTGACCCTGGTGCGCCCGCTGAGCGGGAGTTCTGGCGGGTGGAGGCCTCGCCGGGGAAGGACATCCCCACCGCCATTTTTGAGTTGCGGCATGACGCGGCGACTGGCCTTTGGCTGCTGTCCAGAAGCTGGGACTGACCCCCGGGTAATTGGGCATTGTTTGGCGTCGCCTGAGCACAGAAATGGCAATGATCCGGCGCGTCGCGCCGTCGCGCCAGGTCGCTGACAACTACTGTCCTGGCCAGATCGAGCGATCGGGCACCTGGGTGCCAGCCGTCCTGTCGGGGCACGGGGCGGAGGCTGCGGGGAGGGCGTAGCTGATCATGATCTTCACGGGGTTGCCTGAGCAGTCGGCGCAGGGCTTCCAGCGGCGCTAACCGTCGCCGTAAGCACCACTGTCACGATGCCGGGCCGCGGGCGGGGGCGCCTGCGGCTGCGGCACGGGGGCACGACAGAAGGCGGTAATCAGCATGCTCGCAGTCCAGCCGCACTGGCAGGCCCGCACGGCGAGGGCGCTCTTAGCGTGTGCCGCCATCGCGGCGATCAGTGCGCCTGCCAGTGCCAGCCGGGTACCGGCCGGGCCGGAGTCGGGCCTCATGCCGATGGCATTCGGGAGATACAGGTTCGAGCTGCCGAGGTCCTGGCCGGTGATCGAGCTGTCCGGCCATCAGCACACCTGCGTCCGCTTCGACCGGCGGGCTGTCTATGTCGGCACGCCGGGCCGTGATCAGTCATGCCCCGCCGGGCTCGTCGGAACGACACAGTCGCTGCTGATCCAGCGAGGGCCCGCCCGGGCCGCGCGGTCAGCGGTCGAAGACCAGGCGGCCAGGCAGATCACGGCGACGGGACCCGGGATCAGCGTCACGGCGACGTTCGGCAACGATCCGCGGCAGATATACCGGATTCTGCGCAGTGCGTCGCTGCCGGAACCGGTCGTCAAGGCGCCGCAGGTCTCGCGCCTGACAGCGGCCGGGCTGCCTGCCCGGGTCACGAACTACCATGGCCTGGGTTTTGATGCGTGCACGGCGCCGAGCGCCGCCTACATGCGTGCCTGGCGGCGGCACTCGCCCTACCGTGCGGTCGGCATCTACATCGGCGGCTCGGATCGGGCGTGCGCGCAGCCCAATCTCACCCGTAGCTGGCTGATGCGCGAGACCGACGCCGGCTGGCACTTCATGCCGATGTATGTCGGTCCGCAGGCGGAATACGGTGAGCTCAGCGCGCCGGTCAGGCAAGGGGTCGCGGCGGGTACCGACGCGGTGGCGCAGGCCGAGGTGCTCGGATTCAGGCCGGGGACGCCGCTCTATTACGACATGGAGGCCTATCCGGCCCGCCAGTCCGCAGCCGCGCTGAGCTTCCTGTCGGCCTGGACCGTCACGATCCATCAGCTGGGCTACTCCTCCGGCGTTTACTCCAGTTCGGGGTCCGCCGTCGAGGGTCTCGCCAAGCAGTACTTCACCGGTGCCTACGCGATGCCCGATGTCATTTACGACGCCCTGTGGAACGGATCAGCGGATACCGTCGACCCGGTCATCGGGCCCGGCGAGTGGCCCGGCCACCGGCGGCTGCACCAGTTCAACGGCAATACCACGCAGGCCTTCGGCGGCGACACGATCAACATCGACCAGGACTATCTCAATGTGAGCGTGCCCTCGGTCGGCGGCGCCGGCACGCCGGAGGCATCCCCGTCCGTGCGGGGCAGCGGCGGAATCGTTGATGTCTTCTACCGGGGGGCCGGCGACCGGCTCTGGCAGGTGAGGTACCGGCCAGGCGCGGGCTGGGCGGCGCCAGTCGACCTGGGCGGGTCAGTCAGGTCAGGACCGACGGCGGTGCGGCCGGGCGGGGGCCGGCTCGAGGTGTTCTATCAGGGCACGGACGGCGACCTGTGGCAGGCCGCATACCGGCCGCGCACGGGATGGGGGCAGGTGCGACTGCGCCGGATGGGCACGCTGGGTGGCGCGCCCAGCGCGGTCGCCGGGCCTGACGGGGTCATCGATGTGTTCTGGAAGGGATCCGCCGATCGTCAGCTTTGGCACGCCAGGTTCACGCCAGGCGGTGGCTGGCGCGGTCCGCAACGGCTCGGCGGCAGCCTCGCCGCGAGTCCGTCGCCGGTGCAGCCGCAACCCGGCAGGATCGAGGTCTTCTGGGAAGGTACCGATCGCAGACTGTGGTACCTGGCCAGCAAGGGCTCAGCCTGGGGGCGGCCAGTCAGGCTGAGAACAGGGCCGCTCGGCGGTTTACCTGCGGCGGCACCCGAGCCTGATGGCGCGGTCGATGTGTTCTGGCGGGGGGTCGGCCGCCCGGACCTCTGGCTTGCCGCTGCTTCCCCGGACGGCAGCTGGAGCGCTCCGCAGGATCTACGCGGGCGAGTCTCGCTGGCGCCGTTCCCCGTCGCGCCAGCCTCCGGCCTGATCCGGGTCTTCTGGCGAGGGCGGGATGGCAGGCTCTGGATGACCGTTCACCGGCCTCGAACCGGCTGGCTGGCGCCGGTCCGGCTGCCGATGGGCAGGCTGGGCTCCGGGCCGGTCGTGACCATCGGAGGGAATCGGAGGAAGGTCGACGTGTTGTGGCGGGGCCGGGGCGGCGCGCTCTGGTCCGCCTCACTGCAAAGCGGAGGCAGCTGGGCTGGACCGCTCAGGATCGGCGGCTAGTTGGAGATCACGCTAGACGGCTTGCGCCACTCGATCGTCGGGATCATGGCCTCCGGCCTGGCTCGGTGCGCGAACCGCTTGGTGATCTCGAAGAGCGATTCGATCAGCGTGTCCGAGAGCAGACGCGGCTCAAGGCCCAGCTCGACCAGCCCGGAATGCACCACGTTGTAGTGGTGGTTCTCCAGCTCGACCCGCGGGTTCTCGACCTGGCAGATCGTGACCTCGTCCGGGCTGGCTCCGGCGATGGTGTCGGCGATCTCCTGCAGCGACATGAATTCGGTAATCTGGTTGAACACCCGGAACTCGCCCCGGTCAGCGGGGTTCTCGCAGGCCAGCTGGATGCAGCGGACCGTGTCCCTGATCTCGATCAGGCCGCGGGTCTGCGTGCCGTTCCCGTAGACCGTCAGCGGTTTCCCCAGGACCGCCTGGACAACGAACCTGTTCAGCACCGTGCCGAAGACGGCGTCGTAGTCGAACCTGGTCGCCAGCCGGTCGTCCCTGGCAGTTTCCGCTGTCTGCTGGCCGTAGACGACGCCCTGGTTCAGGTCGGTGCACCTGATGCCCCAGATCCGGCAGGCGAACTCGATGTTGTGGCTGTCGTGCACCTTGGACAGGTGATAAAAGGAACCGGGGCGCTTGGGGTAAAGCACCCGGTCGGTGCGCCCCTTGTGCTCGATCTCGAGCCAGCCTTCCTCGATGTCTATGTTGGGGGTACCGTATTCGCCCATCGTGCCCAGCTTGACCAGGTGAATCTCCGGATTGATCTCGGCGATGGCGTAGAGCAGGTTCAGGTTGCCAACCACGTTGTTGACCTGCGTGTAGACGGCATGCTTACGGTCTGCCATCGAGTACGGCGCGGCGCGCTGCTCAGCGAAATGCACCACCGCCTCAGGAGCGAAGTCCCTGACTATGTGGTAAGTAAAATCGGCGTCGGTAAGATCGCCAACGTAATAGCTGATCGTCGCGCCGGTCAGGTCATGCCACGCGCGGACGCGCGTCTGCAGCGATTCGATGGGCACCAGGCTGTCCACGCCCATCTCGAAGTCATACGACCGGCGGGCGAAGTTGTCCGCGACGGCAACCTCGTGGCCGGCCTCAGACAGGTGCAGTGCCGTCGGCCACCCTAGGTAGCCATCCCCGCCCAGCACCAAGATCTTCATGGTCTTTGCTCCGCCCTGTGGTCCTTAGCCGTCGTAGATTTATACCTGACGTGGCCAGACTTCGCTGTCCGGCCGGCGTCTCATCCGTCACAGTGGTATAAAGCAATCGGACGCGCCACGCGGGGCCGGCCGCCAGGGCGGAGTGCTTGAGGTGGGCCTCAGGGGCAGGACTGCCTCACCGTTCCCTCCACGCGCTCCCGTACTCTGGATGCTGTCTCCCCCAGCCAAGCGCCGCTGTCTACCTAGGACACCCATGACCATGGCACCACCGAAGATCGCCAAGGTTGCGTGGCGACTGCTTCCCGTATCGCTGCGGCGGAGGCTCCGCACCAATACCGGCAGGCGATTCATGCGGTTCGTGCCCGTGTCGCTCGCGGCAGTGGCAACCAGCCAGCTGACGCTGGCGCTGCTGGTCGGCCTCTCGCACCTGAGCGCCGGCGCATCGGCGGTCATCGCCTCGATGGTCGGCGCGGCAGTGAGCTACGTGCTGAGCCGCTGGGCCTGGGAGCGCAAGGGCAGGCCACATGTGCTGAAGGAGACGTTGCCCTTCTGGGCCATCGCGGTCGGCAGCTGGATCGTCCTCGGCATGGTCAGTCACTACGCCAGCGTCTGGGCCGTGTCGATGGGGCTAGGCCACTGGCAGCGTGTCGCGGTCGTGAACGCGGCCTATCTCGCGGCGAATTGCGTGACTTTCGTGACCAGGTTCGTCATCTTCCACTATGTGCTGTTCGTGGACCGCGGGCCCAAGGTCTCGCCCGGCTCCGTGGCCGGTACTTCCGCCTTCAGCGGTGCCGACGGCGAGCCACTTCCCGTCGCGGCTACCCAGGGCATTTCAGCCCCCGGTGCCGACCGGGCAGATCTGCGCACCCGGCGCTGACGCTCGCGCCACCAGGTGCCCGCGATCACGCCTGCGAAATGCAGCGCATAAAAGGCATTGTGCCCCTTCTTGCTCTCGCCGACCCTGCGCTTGTGGATTGTCGCAGGCACCTCGGCCACCCGGAAGCCGCGGGTGATGACCGCGATCAGGAGCTCGGCAGACTGGTATTGCGGCTGTTCAAGCTGAACCGCGCCGGTAACCTCCGCGCGCATAGCCCGCAGCCCGAAGGAGGGGTCGGTGACGCGCTTGCCCGCGAGCAGGCTGATGATCAGGGCAAACACCCGGACGCCTAGGCGCCGTACCGGATCTGTCGTCTCCTCGCTGCCGAGCGCACGCGATCCGGTCACGAAGTCTGCCCGCCCGCCCAGGATGGGCGCGAGCAGCATCTCTATCTCCGCGGGGTTGTACTGGCCGTCAGCGTCGGTCGTCACTATGTAGGTGGCACCGCCCTCGCGGGCGATGCGGTAGCCGAGCCGGAGCGCGGCGCCCTGCCCGCGGTTGACCGGCACGTCGCAGACCAGGGCGCCCGCCTCGGCGGCCTCCTTGGCCGTGCCGTCGGCGGCCCCGTCGCTGACCACGATCTTCGCGGCGGCCAGCCCGGCGACGGTGTCCGGCAGGGCCGCGAGGACCTGGCCGATGGAGCCTTCCTCATTAAAGGCGGCTATCACTATGGCCAGCGGGGGCAGCCCGGTCGCGAGCGCGCCATACTGATCGGTGAACGCGCGGATCGCGGCGCCATCGATGATCTCGTCGCTGGAACCCGCGGGTGTCACTTGGCCGCCTCCGAGAACTCGGGCCACACGATAGCCAGGCCGGACTCGAGATCATGCACCGGCTCGCGCGCGCGGACCAGGCGCCGCCCGATGCAACCGGACCCGCCGGTTACCAGAACCCGGGCACGACTCTCGTCCGCCATGGATGCTCCATTCAGATAAGTTCAGTTAGGTCGATACGGGCGACCGGCCTACCGCGAGCTAACCGGAGCTGACATGCGGCCAGCCTGAACGCCACCGCAATAGTCGCTGAACGCTCCCGGGTACCTGGCCAGCCGCCCAGCGCCGTGCAAGGCCCCGACGTGCCCGGTCAGTGTATCGGCGCACCTGGATGTTCTTGCTTGCCAGGCCGGAACTGGCCGGACGCGCCGCACCGGGCGGGGGCCGCCGCGGCAGCTGGCCGCGGCTCGGGCGGGCTTTGCCGTGTCCTTACCGTAGCCTGCGGCGCTCGCCTGCTAACGTGCCCGGAGCGCGCGATATGCCTGCGGCCGAGGTCGGCTCGAGGAGGTGGCTGCGTGATTAGCACGCCGGGCGATGCGGCAGCCAGCGCGGATGGCGCCGATTGGCTCGAGGAAGAGTCGTACCTGATACTGCGGTCCCGGATTGACCTTTCCCGGCTGCCGCGGTTCAGCCGGGACGTCACCGAGCGGGTGATCCACGCGAGCGCTGACTTCGATTACGCCACCGACCTGGTCTGCAATGAGGAAGCGCTGGAGTCGGCCGTCGCCGCGCTGGCTGGCGGAGCGCCCGTGATCGTTGATGCCGCCATGGTCGCGGCCGGTATCACCGGCTGTCCGGTGATCTGCAAGATGGACGAGCCGTTGACCCAGCGGCTGTCACGCACAGCCGGCATCAGCATCCCCGCGGCGGCGGTGCGCCTGGCATTCGGCCAGGTGGGGCCGGGTGCCGTCTGGGTGGTCGGCGGTGCGCCCAGCGCGCTCCAGGAGGTCCTCAGCAGGGGCGTTGAACCCGCCTTCGTGGTCGGCGTGCCGGTCGGCTTCCTCGGCGCGGCCGAGGTCAAGGACGCGCTACGGGCAAGCGGGCTGCCCTCGCTGAGCAACGTTTCGGAGAAAGGCGGCGCAGCCGTGGCAGCGGCGGCGTTCAACTCGCTGCTGCTCTCGGCCATGGCCATCAGCGGGACCCGGGCCGCGTGGGGCGGCGCAACGAGGCCGCCCGCGGCCGGCCGGTAGCCCGGGCTGTCACCTGGGCGTCGCCGCGACGGCTGCTGCCGGTTCGCGAGGGCTGCTGCCGGTTCGCCGCGCTGACGGTAACCTGCATTCGCAGCGCACAATTACGGCAAGACTGGATACGGGCCCCCAAGATGCCGCGAGGCTGGCGAGCCGGCCTCGGTGGTCTTGGTGGCGTGGGTGAGGTAGTGGCCACATCTGAGTGGCGGGCTGACGCTCGCGAGGGCTCTGAAGCCTGCATGGGCACGGCAGCCCCCGCGCGCCCGGCTAGAGCTGGCACCCTGGCAGCGGCCAGGCCCAGGTGAGCCGGCGGGGCCCAGGGTGGTGGCCTGGTTAGCAGGGATGGCTCCGTGACCGGCGGGCTGCCGGGGTCAGGAGGCCGCACGGCATGACAGAAGGACAGGGCGTGACGGCCGCGTCGGCGCCGCGTGACGACGCGGGCGCAGGTGCCGCGCACGTCCCGGAGACAGGTTCCGCGGCGAGTGTGGCCCCGCTCGGACCGGGCGCGGCGGCCCAGGATGCGGAGCCGCACGTCCGGGTCGACGGGCGGAAGCTTGAGTCAGCGCTGCTCGCACTCCGTCATCAGGTCGTCGAGCTGCCGCTCTTCTTCGCGGCGCCTGGGATCGACGAGGCGAGGGCCGAACGGCGGAAGCTGCTCAGCCAGATCGATGATTACCTGCTGCCGCGGTTGCGGCAGTCAGCGGCCCCGATTCTGGTGGCACTGGTCGGATCCACTGGCGCGGGCAAGTCCACTCTCATGAACAGCCTGGTCGGCCTGAAAGTCAGCGCGACGGGCATCCGCCGCCCGACGACGAACAGCCCGGTGCTGGCCTGCCATCCGGACGACGCCCGCTGGTTCGCCGAAAATGTCTTCCTGCCAACCCTGCCGCGGGTCCGCCAGCAGGGCCTGGCCATGCCAGGCAGGGACGGCCTGCTGGTACTGGCAGCAAGCGAGGGTATGCCTGAGGGGGTCGCGCTGCTGGACACGCCCGACATCGACTCCGTCGTCCAGGCTCACCGTGAATTCGCACACCAGTTCCTCGACGCGTCTGACCTATGGCTGTTCATGACCAGCTCCAGCCGCTATGCCGACGCCGCGGTCTGGGACCTGCTGCAGCAGGCAAGGGACCGGGGCGCCGCGCTGGCCATCGTGCTGTCCCGGGTGCCTGCGGAGTCCGCCAGGCCGCTCACGGCGCACTTCGACGCGATGCTGGCCGCCAACGGCCTCAGGGAGGCGCGGCGCTTCATGATCGCCGAGACCGTCCTGGAGGATGGCACTTTGCCGCCTGCGGTCTACGGCCCGGTCCGGCAATGGCTTGAGGAGACCGCTGTCCGGGAAGAACGCCGGATCGCCGTCCTGACCCAGACCATGTCGGGTGTGCTCGACACCTTCCGCACCAGGGTGCCTGCGCTGGCCGCGCACGCCGAGCAGCAGCTGATCCTGCGCTCGGAGCTGCAGGGCTGCGTCGAGTCTGCATACGCCGCAGGCATGGCGGAGATCGACGAGGCCACCAGGAACGGCTCGCTGCTGCGCGGCGAGATCCTGGGCCGCTGGCAGGAATTCACAGGTACCGGCGACCTCCTGCGCATGCTGCAGGTACGCCGGGCAGGCCGGCCAGCCGGGCGGCCGCGCAGGCGCCGCATGCCGGCCAGGGCCCAGGCGCTCAAGAGCGCGCTGCGCGCCGGGCTTGAGACCCTGGTGGCGTCGATCGCTGACCGGGCCGCCGAGGACATCGTCATGCGGTGGCAGGAGCATCCGGCGGGCGCGGCACTGCTGGACGGGCTGGCCGGGGCCGACGGCGGTCAGGCGCACCCGGATCCCGACTTCGCCGTTGCCGCGGAGCTTGACTTCGCCCAGCCCGCAGGCGAGGGCCGCGACCCGGCGGCGGCCGCCGGGCCGGCGGCTGCCGGGCCCATGGCTGTGGCCGACCTGGCCAGGTCGTCGGCTGACCTGGCGACGCGCTCGGCCCGCGCCATCAGCGCCTGGCAGGATCACGTGCTGCACCTGGTCCAGGCGGAGAACGTGACCAAGCGATCGGTCGCGCGGGTGGCTTCGTTCGATGCTGAGTCGCTAGCGCTGGTGCTCATGGTCGGCCTGCTGGGTTATGGCGCAGGGGACGTGGCGGTGACCGAAGGCACCAGCGCGGTCCCGCAGCGCGTACTGACATCCCTGTTCGGCGCGGGGCCACTGCGTGATCTCGGTGCCAGGGCCCGCCTCGACCTCCATGACCGGATCAGCTTGCTCTTCGCCGAGGAGACGCGGCGCTTCACGGAGCTGATCGACGCGGCGGGCGAGCCTGCTGAGACGGCAGCCGTGCACCTCTACCAGGCCGGGTACACCCTTGAGGCGGCGAGGTGACCGGAGCAGCTGGGCCGGCGGGCGGCAGCGAGGTCACCGAGCCCGATGCGACGGGGGCTCTCCTATCGGGCCGGCTGACCGCGCTGGCCAGGATGATCGAGATCGGCGCGGCACGCACCGGCAGCGACGGCTTCAGCAGGAAGCTCCTGCATGATTCGGAGGAGCTGCTGGCCAGGGCCGGCGAACGGCTGCGACTGTCAGCCCGCCACACGGTAGCGGCGCTGGCCGGCGGCACGGGCAGCGGAAAGTCCTCGCTTTTCAACCGGCTGGCGGGCGCCGACTTCTCGACCGTGGGCGTCACCCGGCCGATTACCAGGGACGCGCACGCCTGCGTCTGGGGCGTGGCAGGCTCCGGGCCGCTGCTGGAGTGGCTCGCCGTGCCGCGCAGGTACCGGTATGCGCGGGGCAGCGCGCTCGACCGCGGCGAGGAAGCTCTGGCGGGCCTGGTGCTGCTCGATCTCCCCGACCACGACTCCGTCGTGGCCGGTACCTCCGGGCAGGTCGACCGGCTTGTCGAGCTGGCTGACCTGATGGTCTGGGTCCTCGATCCGCAGAAGTACGCGGACGCGGCCGTGCACCGCAGGTTCCTGGTGCCGCTGGCTGGCCACGCTGAGGTGGTCGTGGTGGTGCTGAACCAGTGTGACCTGCTGAGCCAGGACCAGATCGAGGACTGCATATCCGATCTGCGCCGGCTCCTCGATTCCGAAGGGCTGCATGCGGCGCCGATCCTTGTCACCTCCGCTGCCACCGGGGCAGGCCTCGATGAGCTGCGCAAGTTGCTGATCGGTGCGGTCACCCAGCGGAGGGCGGCCACCGCCCGCATCTCGGCCGATGTCGACGTCATCGTCGCGAGGTTCGCGCCCTACGTCGATGCCGCCACCGCGCTCAGGGCGGCACCGGGCCGGGCGGATCCTGATGACGTGCCCCAGGGATGGCCTGGGGCTGGGGACGGCGTTGGCAGCGACGCCGCCGCAGTGGACGGCGCCGATGCGATCCCGGCCCGGGCCGCGAGCCAGTTGGCCGACGCGTTTTCCCTGGCGGCGGGCGTGTCGGCGGTCGGCGACTCCCTGGAGAGCGCCCGCGAGCTCCGGGCCATCGACTACGTTGGCTGGCCGGTCGCCTGGCTGGTGGACCGGCTGACCGGCCGCGACCCGGTGCGGAAGATAAGGATCGGGAAGCTCTGGGAGGAGCTGCGGACCATAACGGCCGGGCCATCGGGCGCGCAGCAGGCGGAGATCGACAATGCCCTCACCAGGCTGGCCGACGAGGTCGGCCCGCCGTTGCCGAAACCATGGTCGAGGACGGTCCGGGCCGCGGTGCGATCTAGAGCCGAGGAGATTCCCGCCGCGCTCGGCACGGCCATGGGCGAGTCGCTTCCGGCCGAGGGCAAGGTCCAGCGATGGTGGTGGCTGATCGGCGCCGCTCAGGGCCTGCTGCTCGGAGCCGTCATCGTCGGGCTGGCCTGGATCGGCGTGATCGTGGCCTGCGGCGTCTTCCACGCCGCGGCGAACGTGCCGCGGCTGTTCGCTGATGTCGCCCTGATCCCGTGGATCTGCGTCATGCTCGCGGCGTTTTTGTTTCTCGGCTGGCTGACCGCGTCGGGCTGCATGAACCTGGTGCGGACGGCCGCCCGGCGCGAGCACGAGCAGGTCGAATCTCAGATGCGGGCCGGGATTGCGGCGGCGGCCCGCGAGATGGTGGTCGTGCCGGCCGAGCAGGAACTGTCCGAGTACCGCCGCTTCCGCGCGGAACTGCGCGCCGCGGCAGCCCGGGATGAGGGAGCAGCGGACGGTCCGGCGCTGATGTAATGTTGTAATCCACATCTCTGGAGGACGACATGACAGCTGACTCGCCGCTGGACGCGTACTCCCGGATCGTCACGGAGGTTGCCGCTGAGCTAACCCCGAAAGTGGCCAGCCTTCGGGTGCCGCGCGACGGCGGCCGCAGCGGGGAGAGCCTCGGCTCGGCGGTCGTCTACACCGGCGACGGGTTCTTGCTCACCAATGCGCATGTCGTCGGGCGCGCTGACGGCGGGACGGCGCACTTCTCGGATGGCACGGCCGCCTCATTCACCGTCGTCGGCGCCGACCCGCTCTCTGACCTTGCCGTGGTCCGCGCGGGCGGCCCGACGCCGGCGCCCGCCGAGCTCGGTGAGGCGGACCAGCTCATTGTCGGCCAGCTCGTGGTGGCCGTGGGGAGCCCGCTCGGCCTGGCAGGTTCGGTCACTGCCGGGGTAGTGAGCGCCCTGGGCCGGTCGCTGCCGACCCGGACCGCGGGGGCGGCCCGGCTGGTGGAAGACGTGATCCAGACCGATGCCGCACTCAACCCGGGTAACTCGGGCGGCGCGCTGGCCGACTCGCGCTCGCGGGTGGTCGGAATCAACACCGCGGTGGCCGGGATAGGGCTCGGCCTCGCCGTCCCGGTCAACGCGACCAGCAGGCGGATCATCTCCGCGCTCATGCAGCACGGCCGGGTCCGGCGGGCCTACCTGGGACTGGTCAGCGTGCCCGCGCCGCTGCCCGCGCCGTTGCGGGACCGGTTCGGCAGGGCGAGCGGCCTGCGGGTCGCTGAGGTCGTGCCGTCGGGCCCGGCGGCCCGGGCCGGCCTGCGGGCCGGCGACCTGCTGCTCAGCGCTGCAGGTAACCCGGTCGGCAAGGCACAGGACCTGCAGCGGCTGATGTTCAGCGAGGCGATCGGGAAGCCGCTGGCGATTACGGTGATGCGTAACGGAGCGCTGGTCGATGTGATAGCCGAGCCGTCGGAGCTGGTGGCCGCCTGATCGCGGGCGGCGCCGCACGTCCCGCATGCCTGCCGGGCACGCATCTTCGCACACTGTGCTCCTGAGTCGTACTGGTCATCCACAGGACTACCGCGCCGCCGACCTTGTCCACATCCGCGGCACGCGCCCGCCGCCCGTGCCGCAGGGGGCGGACCGTGGAGAGCAGCCGGGCGGCGCTGTGCCGCCGGAGCGGCAGCCCTGGCGCGAACGGCGCGCCGGCGCCGCAGAGCCCCAGGAGGGCCGCAATGATGAACGAGGCGCACATCAGCCTGACCGGCTACGTGGCCAATGAGCCGAGGATCAAGACGATCCGCGAAGGTGTCCAGAATCTATCTATGCGGGTGGCGTGGACACCGAGGTGGATTGATCGCGCGACCGGGGAGTGGACGGACGGGAGTACCTCCTTCGTGACGGTGACCTGCTGGCGCAAGCTGGCCGACAACGTGGCCGTGTGCCTGCGTAAGGGTGACCCCGTGGTGATCAAGGGGCGCCTGTCCGTCCGCTCGTACGATGACAAGCAGGGGGTGCCGAGGACTTCGGTCGACGTGGACGCTACCTCGATCGGGCATGATCTATCCCGGGGAGTCGCGCAGTTCCAGCGGACCAGGCCGCCGACCGGCAAGACGGCAGCGGAGTACGCCGCCGAGGTCGCGGCCGGCGGCAGCGGCGGATACCTGGCGGATCCGGCCGGCGGGAGCGGTTTTGCCACCGACCCGGTGGCGGCCATCAGCGGGGACGAGGCAGCGGCGCTGGCCGCGATCGGCGGGGCCGGGCTTACGCCCGATGCGGACGGGGCAGCGACGCGCGAGATGTTCGACGAGGACGCGATCGCGTCACTGGCAACGGAGGCCGCCGCGGCCGCCGCGCCGTTCTGACCGGCAAGCGAGGTCGCCCGTGCCGATGGCGGGCACGGGCGACCGCTCGCGCGGCTGCTTCGCCCGGCCAGCACCATGCCGGGGGCTAGCGGCCGCCTCCGATACTCTTTTGCCGCCCGAGAACCTAGCTCGCCCGAGGGACGCCGCCGATGCCGATCGCCGAGATCACCCGTACCGAGACCGCCAACCGCGCCCGGCTGCTGCAGGTGGACTCTTACGAGGTCGCGCTGGATCTCACCAGGGGCGGCCGGGTGTTCGGGTCCACCTGCGTGATCAGGTTCAGCTGCCGGCGGCCTGGCGCGTCAACATACGTCGACCTGATCGCGGAGCAGGTCCACGAGATCACCCTGAATGGCGCGGCGATCGACCCGGCCGCGGCTTTTGCTGACGGGCGGATCATGCTGGCAGGCCTCGCCGACCGCAACGAGCTGAGGGTGACCGCCGACTGCCGTTACGCAACGGACGGCACGGGCCTGCACCGGGCGGTCGACTCCGCCGACGGGAAGATCTACACCTACACGAAGTTCGAGCCCGCCTATGCCCGCAGGGTATTCGCGAACTTCGAGCAGCCGGACCTGAAGTCCGCCTTCACCTTCCGGATCACCGCGCCCGCGCACTGGACGGTGCTGTCCAATCAGCCCGGATCCGCGCCCGAGCAGGCCGGTGACGGCACCGCGGTGTGGCATTTCCCGCCGACCCCGCGGATCTCGACCTACCTGACCGCCGTGGCGGCCGGTGAATACCACCTCGTCCGTGACTCGCACACGACCCCGCGCGGCCAACCGATCCCGCTCGGCCTCGTCTGCCGGGCCTCGCTCGCCGGGTATCTCGACACCGGGGACATCGCCCTGATCACCCGCCAGGGCCTCGACTTCTTCACCGGCCTGTTCGAGGGTGACTACCCGTTCGCCAAGTACGACCAGGTCTTCGTGCCCGGGTACAGCTCCGGCGCCACGGAGAACGTCGGCTGCGTGATCATCTCGGACGAGATGCTGTTCCGCTCGAAGGTGACCGCCACCCAGCATGAGCTGCGTGCCATGGTGATCCTGCACGAGATGGCGCACATGTGGTTCGGCGACCTCGTGACGATGCGATGGTGGGGCGATCTGTGGCTGAATGAATCCTTTGCCGAATTCTGTGGATGGCTGGCCAGCGCCGAGGCGACGCGGTTCACCGACGCCTGGACCACGTTCGCCATCGGCCGCAAGGGCTGGGGCTACATGCAGGACCAGCTGTCCTCCACTCATCCGATCGCGGCGGACGTGCCCACCCTGAGCCAGGCGGTGGCGAACTTCGACGGGATCAGCTACGCGAAGGGCGCCTCGGTGCTGCGGCAGCTTGTCGCTGTCGTCGGCCGGGAGCAATTCTTTGCCGCCATCCGCGCTTACTTCGCCGCGCACGCCTGGGGCAACGCGGCGCTCGGGGACCTGCTGGCGGCGGTGGAAGCGAGCTCGGGCGCCAGCCTGACCGACTGGTCGAGGGCGTGGCTGGAAACCGCTGGCCCCAACACGCTCAGCTGCGACTTCGAGACCGGCGCGGACGGGACGTTGATGTCGTTCGCCGTCCTGCAGGAGGCATCGCCGCAGCATCCCACCCTGCGGCCGCATCACCTCGCCGTCGGCCTGTATTCACGGCTGGCGGGCGCGCTGACGCGGGTGCACCAGGTCGAAATCGACATTGCGGGCCCGCGCACCGAGGTGCCGCAGCTCACCGGCGTCGCGCAGCCCGACCTGATCGTGCTCAACGACGGTGACCTCGATTACGCGATCATCCGCTTCGACCCGCGGTCGATCAGGACGCTGACCGAGTCGATCGGCGCGGTCAGCGACCCGCTGGCCCGCGCCGTGTGCTGGAACGCGGCGATCGACATGGTGCGGCAGGCCGAACTGCCGTTGCCCGACTTCGTGCGGATGCTGGCGAACGGCATGGACCGCGAGTCATCCGTGTCGGTCCTGCAGACCTTGTCGTCGGTCACCGAGCAGATCATGACGCTGGCCGGCGATCCGCAATGGGTGGCCCAGGGAAAGCAGGAGCTCGCGGCGGCCGGGACCCCGCTGCTTCGCGCCGCCGAGCCGGGCAGCGACCACCAGCTCGCCTATGCGCAGCTGCTCAGCTGGACCGCGACCGCGCCGGGCCAGCTCGGCCTGCTCGCCGCGCTGCTCGACGACAGCGCGCAGCTGCCAGGCCTGACCATCGACGCCGAGCTGCGCTGGGCCATCCTGCGCCGGCTCGCCAGCACAGGCCAGGTTGGCGATGCGCAGATCGATGCCGAGCTCCGGCGGGACGCCACTGACGCCAGCCGCCGGCACTGGGCGGCCTGCCGCGCCGCGATGCCAGACGCCGAGCACAAGGCTGCCGCCTGGAAGCTGCTGACCGAGACCGATGACCTCGGGAATCAGGGCATCGCCGAGGTCGCGCGCGGTCTCATTCAGCCCGAGCACGCGAGCCTGCTCGCGCCTTACGCGGAGCGGTATTTCGGCGTCCTGCCGACGATCTGGTCGTCCCGCGGCGAGCACACCAGGGTCAGGCTCAGCGAGGTGCTGTTCCCGCACCCGGCGTCGTCGCCGGAACTGCTGGCGCGGATCGACGCCTTCCTGGCTGCCGAGGAACGCGACCCCGGACTGGTCCGCGTGCTGACCGAGCGGCGCGACATCGTGACCGCCGACCTGCGGTCCCGTGCGCTGAGTCCGCTGACATGACTGCTTCGCGCGGACGACGGTACCGATGACGGCGGTGCGGCGACAGCATTGTACAGACCGCGGCGTGGCCCCCTACGCTTACGTACATGCCCGAGTTCATCTACCAGATGCGCGCTGTGCGGAAGGCGCACGGCGACAAGGTCATCCTCGACGACGTCACCCTCTCGTTCCTGCCCGGCGCCAAGATCGGTGTCGTCGGCCCCAACGGCACCGGCAAGTCGACCCTGCTGCGGCTCATGGCCGGGTCCGAGCAGCCATCAAACGGCGAGGCGCGGCTGATGCCCGGGTTCACCGTCGGCATGCTCGACCAGGAGCCCGAGCTCGATGACAGCAAGACCGTCCTCGGCAATGTCGAGGACGGGGTCGCGGACACCAAGGCCCTGCTGCAGCGGTACAACGAGATCGCCGAGCAGATGGCGACGGACTACTCGGACGCGCTGCTCGAGGAGATGGGCAAGCTGCAGGAGCAGCTTGACCACCGTGAAGCGTGGGACCTTGACAGCCAGCTTGAGCAGGCCATGGATGCGCTGCGCTGCCCGCCGCCCGAGGCGGATGTCAGCGTCCTGTCCGGCGGCGAGCGCCGCCGGGTGGCGCTGTGCAAGCTCCTGCTGCAGCAGCCCGATCTGCTGCTGCTCGACGAGCCGACCAACCACCTCGACGCCGAGAGCGTGCTCTGGCTTGAGCAGCACCTGGAGAAGTATCCGGGCACCGTCGTGGCCGTCACCCATGACAGGTACTTCCTCGACAACGTGGCCGGCTGGATCCTCGAGCTTGACCGCGGCCATGCCTACCCGTACGAGGGCAACTACTCCGTCTACCTGGAGACGAAGGCGGCGCGGCTCAAGGTGGAGGGCGCGAAGGACATCAAGAAGCGAAAGCGGCTTGAAGACGAGCTGGAATGGGTGCGGTCCAGTCCGCGGGCCCGTCAGGCCAAGAGCCGTGCCCGGTTGCAGCGGTATGAGGAAATGGCGGTGGAGGCCGACCAGAACCGCAAGCTGGACTTCGAGGAGATCCAGATCCCGCCCGGCCCGCGCCTGGGCAGTCAGGTGGTCGAGGTGAGCCGACCTGGCGAAGGGGTTCGATGACCGGATGCTGATCGAGGACCTTAGTTTCAGCCTGCCGCCGAACGGCATCGTCGGCGTCATCGGCCCGAACGGGGTCGGCAAGACGACGCTGTTCAAGATGATCGTCGGCGAGGAGCAGCCGGACGCCGGATCGATCAAGATCGGCGAGACGGTCCAGATCGCCTACGTCGACCAGTCCCGCGGCCGGATCGACCCGGACAAGAACGTCTGGGAAGTGATCTCGGACGGTGAGAGCTACATCAGGGCGGGCCGGGTCGAGATCCCCAGCCGCGCCTACGTCGCCGCGTTCGGATTCAAGGGCGGTGACCAGCAGAAGCCCGCCGGAGTGCTGTCCGGCGGGGAGCGGAACCGGGTCAACCTGGCGCTGACCCTCAAGCAGGGCGGCAACCTGCTGCTGCTCGACGAGCCGACCAACGACCTGGACGTCGAGACGCTCTCGTCGCTGGAGCACGCGCTGCTGGAGTTCCCCGGCTGCGCCGTGATCACCAGCCACGACCGGTGGTTCCTGGACCGGATCGCGACCCACATCCTGGCCTGGGAGGGCGGGTCGAGCTGGTTCTGGTTCGAGGGGAACTTCGAGTCGTACGAGAAGAACAAGATCGAGCGGCTCGGCGCCGAGGCGGCCAGGCCGCACCGGGTCACCTACCGCAAGCTCACCCGCGGCTGACCGGCAGGCCACCCGGGTGCCCTGGTCAGGCAGGCGACAGGCCCAGATCGGCGCCGCCGGGGCGGGTCGGCTGGTTGACCAGGCTGTGGGCGGCCATCACCAGGTACTCCCACAACTGCGCGTCGCGCGCCTCGTCCAGGGCAAGCTCGTCGAGCGCGGTCCGCATGTGGCGAAGCCAGGCGTCCCGCTCCGCTTCGCCGATCGCGAAATGCGCGTGCCGCATCCGGAGCCGCGGGTGCCCGCGGCGCTCGTTGTAGGTGCTGGGCCCACCCCAGTACTGGATCAGGAACAGCCGCAGATGCTCTTCGGCAGGCCCGAGATCCTTGCTGGGATAAACGGGCCTGAGCTGCGGGTCGGCCGCTACCTCCCGGTAGAACGTGTGCACCAGGCGGCGGAAGGTTTCCTCGCCGCCCACTGCCTCATACAAGGTGATCTCAGTTGGCTCGTCCATGGCTGCGCTCCAGCGTAGTGCCGCCGGCCCGTGCGCTGGCCAAGACGCGGGCGAAGGCATCCGGGGACGATCGCGGCACGCGCTGGCCGCGATCGGGCGCGCTGGCCGCGACGTTCCAGGGTATCGGGACCGGCATCTCCGTGCTCCCCGCGGCCGCGCTCATCCTCGCGAGCGATGGTGCATTCCGCCGCGACGCTTAGCGCGCTAGGTTGCTGGCTCGGCGGGCTGCCGGTCTGGCGAGCCCGCCAGCGCGACCTTGAGGCGCTCCCGCAGTTCCCGCTCGACCTCGAATTGCCGCAGCGGAACGGTCCTGGCGGCGACCCGCAGCGTTATGGCGTCCGTTGAGAGGTTCTGCACGCCCCACAGTTCAGGCTCCTCCAGGATGGCCTCCCGCCAGGTAGGTTCCTGCCACATCCCGGTGGCGGCGGTGCTCATCAGGCTGCGCGCCCGCGGGATGTCCTCGTCATAGGGAACCGGGATGTCCACGACAGCCCGTGCCCAGCCCTGAGACCCGTTGCCTGCCTGGCTTATCGTGCCGTTGCGGATGTGCCAGGCCACGCCGTTGACGTCCCTGACAGTGGTGATCCGCAGGCTGACGCCCTCCACCACGCCGCTGATGGCGCCGATGTCCACCAGATCGCCGACCCCGTACTGATCTTCCATCAGCATGAAGATCCCGGCCAGGAAGTCCTGCATCAGGCTCTGCGCCCCGAACCCGATCGCGATGCCGAGCACGCCCGCGCTGGCCAGCACCGGCGCCAGGTTGATCCCCATGTCGCCGAGGATCGTGATGGCCGCGATGCCGAAGACGGTCAGTGAGGCAGCATTCTCCAGGACTGACCCGAGCGCGGCGGCGCGCTGCTGTCTGCGCTCGCGGAACAGCACCCGGCCGCGCTCGCTGCCGGTGCCGTCCTGCGCGGCCCGCCTGGTGATCCTGCGGATCAGCCGGTGCGCGGCGAACCTGATGAGGACGGCAAGCAGCACGACGAAGAAGATCCGGACGGCCAGCTGCGCGGGCCCGGCGATGAAAACGTCCGTCATCGCGGCTGCCTTACCGCTGTGCGTTAGGTCCCAGACGACCCGGCAGGCGATCCCCGGGTCGGTCCCGCAGGCACCCTCGAGCGGGCTGTGAACCGGGTTGATGGCGGCGGCGGCGCGCGCCGGCACGAGCGCTTCGGTGCTCACGGCGGTGTCCTCTCAATGATCGCGGCTTGCGGCGCGCCTCACTGACCGGCCGCGCGGCAGCGGCGCCCAGCAGGCGCCGCTCACCGGCTGAGCCCGGTATGGAAAGCGGCGAAGGCGAGCGTCTGCGACGACAAAGACACTGACCGGCTAACGGCTCGCCGCCCGTGACCCACATTAGATTCCCGGCGCGGCAGGATCGGGCGAACCTGGAAGGGCACCGAGGTCGAGTGCCGGACGGCGCAGCCGGTCATTGGCTGCGCCCCCATCTCAGCGGTCATGGCCGCGCCCGGTGCCGGCGGTCATGGCTGCATCACTGGCCAGGCCTGATTCGCCGCCCTTATCAGGCCTTTGCATGACCGGCTGCGGCGGCCTGACCTGCCCGGCCGGCGTGGCCTGCGCCGCTGTGCGCTCGCGCGGTTACGCTATTGCTGTTGGCGGCTGGGCCCGCGGGGAATCACACTGGTCACGGGTGCTCCCGGCCGCAGGAGCTGTGCACCCGTGGGGAGGTGCGAGTGCGTCGGGTACTGCTGCTCAACGTGACGTATGAGCCGCTCACGACGATTTGCCTGCATCGTGCCGTTTGCCTGGTCATCGGCGACAAGGCCGAGGTTCTCCACCAGGATGCGGGCGGAGCGGTGCTGCGGTCCGCCTCCGTCATCCTGGCTGCGCCGTCCGTCATCAGGCTGCGCCGCTATATCCGGGTGCCGCACCGCAGCCGTGTCCCGCTGACCAGGGCGGCACTGATGCGCAGGGACAACTACCAGTGCGCCTACTGCGGCACGAAGGCGGAGACCATCGATCACGTGGTGCCCCGCAGCCGCGGCGGCTCGCACGCCTGGGAGAACTGCGTCGCATCCTGCTCCAGGTGCAACCATCGCAAGGCCGACCGGCTCATTGAGGAACTGGGCTGGAGCCTGCGCTGCGACCCGGCGGTGCCCAGAGGCACGCATTGGCGGCTGATCGGCGCTGCCCACGACGGAGACCCCCAGTGGGCCGCCTACCTGGCTGAGCCGAGCGCCGCCTGAGCGGCTCTGCCTAACCGGCCTGCGCCGGTCACCGTTATCCCCGGACGCCTCAACGGTGGGGACCTATATCTGCCATCGCCCCCGTCAGCGGCTTAGGTGGCTGTGGCGGCCGGAAATGACCGCAATATCGCCGCCAGCAGTCCTCAGCACCTGGACCCCCGCACCGAAGTGACGGGCGAGTACGTCCTCGCGCAGCACGCTAGCCGGTGATCCGGCCGCGGCAACCCGGCCGTGATCAAGCAGCAGCAGCCGGTCGGCGAACTGCCCGGCAAGGGTCAGGTCATGAACTGCGGACAGCACGGTGAGCGACCGCTCTGCGCGCAGTTCGTCGATAAGCTCCAGCGCGTCCACCCGGCGGCCCAGGTCGAGCGCGCTGGTCGGTTCGTCGAGGAGCAGGACGGGCGCCTCCTGGGCCAGCGCCCGGGAGAGCACCAGCCGTTGCAGCTCGCCGCCGGACAGGGTGCGCAGCGGCAGGCCGGCCATGTCGGACAAGGCCATCCGGTCCAGCAGCGCGGCGCAGATGGCGCGGTCGGAGTCGGTCTCGACCCGCAGGTAGCCGATGTGCGGAGTGCGGCCGAGCAGGACGTAGTCAGCAACGATCATGTCGGGCGGCAGCTGCGGCTGCTGCGGCACATAGGCGATCAGGCGGGCCAGCCGCCGCCTGGGCATCCTGGTCACCTGCTGGCCGCAGACGGCGATGTGGCCGCTGAAATCGGTCAGCCGGGCGGCCGCCCGCAGCAGTGTCGTCTTCCCCGCGCCGTTGGGGCCGATCACCCCGAGCCATTCCCCGTCGGCGACCGTCTCGGTGACGCCGTCAAGCGCCGTTACCTGGCCGTAGCTGACCCGCACCGCGTTGAGGCTGATCATGACAGGTCCCGCCTGGTCCGGCGCGACCGGAGGACGAACAGGAAGAATGGCGCTCCAGCGGCCGCTGTGATGACCCCGATCGGCACTTCGGCCGGGGCCTGCACGGTCCGGGCCGCCACGTCGGCAAGCACCAGGAAGGCCGCCCCGCCGATCATCGATACCGGCAGCACGATCCGGTAGCTCGCCCCGGCTGTCAGCCGCACCGTGTGCGGGACGATGATGCCGACGAAACCGATCAACCCGCTGACCGCGACCGCCGCGGCGGTGCCGAGCGTGGCGGCCAGCACCACGGTCAGGCGCAGCCGGGCGACGTTGACCCCGAGGGTGCCTGCCTCCGTCTCGCCGACCCGCAGCACATCGAGCAGGCGGCGGTGGGTGATCAGCAGCACCGCGGACAGGAGCGCGTAGGGGAGGATCAGCGTGACATCAGACCACGACGCGAGGGAAAGCTCGCCGAGGATCCAGGAGTAGACGACCTGGAGCGTCTGGGCGTGCTGTTGCTGAATGTAGGTCTGCACCGCAGTCAGCAAGGCGGCGACTGCCACGCCCGCAAGGACGATCGAGCCTGTCGCAGCGCCCGAACCCGGCGACTCGCCGCCGCGGCCCGGGCCCGCCCCGAGCAGATAGGTGAGCGCAACGGCGCACAGTGCGCCAGCGAACGCCGCCGGCGGCAGCAGACCGGGACTGCCGCCGGTCACGATAATGATCGTGGCGCCGAGGCCGCCGCCTGCCGCCACGCCGAGCAGATACGGGTCTGCCAGCGGATTGCGGAACACGCCCTGATATGCGGCGCCGCCGCCGGCGAGCATCGCCCCGACGAGCGCGCCGAGGATCACCCGCGGCAGCCTGATCTGCCAGACAATGGCCGAATTCAGGTTCGGGACCGACATCGCCGGATGCCACGGCAGCCGCACCAGCAGGGCCTCGACCACTGCTGGCAGGGACAAGTCAGCCGGGCCGACCGAAACTCCGATGATCATGGCGGCCAGCAACAGCACTGTGGCCACCGCGATCGGACGGCCAGGGCGGACCCGGGCGAGCGCCGGGTCAGGCGTTGCGGCTGCGGCCGGGATGGCGGTCTCGGGCGTGCCGGTCCGGCTGGTCGTGCCGGGCGTGCCGGTCCGGCTGGTTGTGTCGGGCGTGCCGGTCCGGCTGGTTGCGTCGGGCGTGCCGGTCCCGCTCGTGTCGGGCGTGCCGGTCCGGCCGGTTGTGTCGGCCGGGCCGGCTGCCCCGCCGGCGGCCGCCGCCGTCACTGGCCGCGATCCCTCGCGAGAGCTGCGGCGACCGTCCGCAGCAGGTCGATCACCCGCGGACCCCACCTGGATGCGATGTCGTCGTTGAGCGGGATGACGTGACCTTCCCGGACCGCAGTCAGCCCCGACCAGCCCGGGCGCCTCGCGACGGTCGCCGCGTTCTGCTGGCAGCAAACGGTGTCCGCGAGGACAATGAAGTCGGGGTTGGCCTTGATGATGTACTCGCTCGACAGCTGCGGGTAGCCGCCGTCGGCCGCCGCCCCTGACGCCCCGTCGGCGATGCTCTTCATCCCCAGTAGCTTGAGCAGGCTGCCGACGAACGTCGACGACGTGACCGAGTAGTAAGTCTGGTCCAGCTCGTAGTAGTACGTGCGCGGCCTGGACTGGTGCGGTACCTGCGCCACTATCTGGTTGATCTGGCCGCGCAATGCCGTGTCTTCGCGCTGGGCAGCGGCCAGGTGGCCGGTCGCCTGCCCGAGCTGATCGAACTCGCTGTACACGCCGCTCAGGCTGGCCGGCGGCGGCAGGTTGAGAACCGGGATAGAGAACGCGGCAAGGCGCTTGACCAGGCCGCTGGCGTAATTGGAGACGACGACAAGATCTGGTTTGTAGCCGACAATCGCCTCGACGTTGGGCTCCAGCCCGGACAGCTTGGTCCTGGGCGCCTGCGCCGGGTAATCCGAGTCGGCGTCCACCGCCTTGACCTGGCTGCCGGCGCCGATGGCGTACAGCATCTCGGTTCCCGTGGGCGTCAGCGAGACGATTCTCGCCGGCCGGGCCGTGACACGGACCGGGCCGCCGGCCGCCGAAATCGTGACGGGGAAGGCACCGGCTGCGGTAGCCGCACCGGCAGCCGCGCTATTGGAGTCGGGATTGCCGGTAGCTGAAGTGCCGCAGGCTGCACAGAAAGCAACGGCAGCTGCAATGGTTATGACGGCTCGACACTGACGTGAGAGAGTCCGCATGATCATCCTCCGTGGGTCTGGAGGACGAAGTGCGCCCGCCACGACGCCAACGGGGCGTCGGAACGAACCGCCCTTCCTCCGAGGACAGATCGTCGGCGCGGGCCAGGCGTCCGGGCTCGTCCCCTCTCGGGGCATTACCGTTGCGGGACAGCGCCGGGATCGCACCGGCTTCGCTGGGCTCTGCGCCATCCTGGGCCGACCCAGGACAGGGGTACCATACCGCAGTCCGGCCGCCGTTAGCGGCCACGGGCCGCGGGCCGCGGGCCGCGGACCCGCTGTGACGACGGCGAGCATTCTCGGCAGGGAGGATGTGGATAAGCTGAGCGTCGCGCTGGCGCCGATGGCGCCGGTCACCAGGGCCGAGGCAACGCAACCGGGACGGAGCGGCGAGGTGGCGAATCCAGATCACGGGCTGGTCATTCCTGAGGGGGGTTCTGGCCCGCGCCGGAGATCCCGCAGCCGAATATCTACCCGATGGAATGGCGGGTCGAGACGGAGAAGCTGGCGGCCATCTACCAGAAGTCCAAGCTGGCCGCGTGGAATCCGGCCGACCTGCCCTGGGACGGGCTTCGAGCCGATGACTTCACGACCGAGCAGCGCCTCGGGATCATGTACTGGTTCTCCGTGCTCGCCAACTTCGACGCGTCCGGTCCCGCGGTGTTCGCCAGGGCCACGATCCGCGCGTTCGAGCAGCACGAGGAGGACCCGGTCCGCAAGTGCTTCTTCTCTATCACCAGGGACGAGATGAACCACGAGGAGTGCTGCCAGCGCTCGATCGCGGCGCTGTGGCCAGGCGGCCCGCTGAACTGGACCCCGTCGACCGACCTGGAGCAGGCCGCGCACAACAACATCGGCTGGCTTTACCACAACGGCGGCCGGTACTGGGGCGGCTACACCAAGGCTGTCGACAGGTACTCGCTCCCGGTGCTGTTCACCAGCTTCATGATGGGGGAAATGGCGGCGTCCACGTTGTTCCGCGGCATGTCGTCGGGCACCACCCATCCGGTGTTCAGCGAGATGTTCCAGCGGATCGGCCGGGACGAATCACGTCACCTGCTGATTTGCATGACGATCCTGGAGAACGAATGGCCTGGCCTGACCGATGACGTGCGGGCAACGATCACCCGCCAGCTGCGGGCTGGCTTCATCTTCCTCTCGATGATCTTGTGGGAGCCGCCGGACGGCTTCTGGGACCTGCCGCCTTACTTCCTGGCCAATCACCGGATCCTGATGGATTACGCCAGGAAGGCCGGGCTTGGCGTGCTTTCGTATGAGGACCAGGCTGAGAACTGGAAAATGGCCATCGCCAAGATCCGGACGATCGTCCAGCGCTGGGGCATCGAGTTCCCGGCCATCCCCGAACTCGACATCGAAGGCGTGGACGTGTCGGCCGATATCAACCCCGATGACATCATCCCGGTGTTCTGACGAGGATGGCGGTCGGCGGTCCGGTGCATCCAGCTGGCCTGCGAGAACCCCGCTGACCGGGGCGAGTTCCGGTCCGTAAGGCTCGCCCGGTCAACCCCGCCGGCGCGCCCGTCCGCCGCACCCCGTCCGCCGCACCCCGTCCGCCCAGTCCGCGCAGTCCGCCCAGTCCGCCCCGTCCGCCCAGTCCGCTTCGCCCCGTCCCGTCCGCCCCGTCCGCCCAGTCCGCTTCGCCCCGACCCGTCCGACCCGTCCCGTCCGCCCCGTCCGCCCAGTCCGCGCCAGTCCGCTTCGCCCCGTCCCGTGCGCCCCGTCCTGTGCGCCCCGTCCTGTGCGCCCCGTCCCGTGCGCCCCGTCCGCCTCAGTCCGGCGTGATCATGGTGTTTTAGTGGGGCCCTGACCCCACCTAGCGACCACGATCATGGTTGCCGCCGCGAGGCCGCGGCGGCCGGTGGGCGATATGAGTTTATTGGGGCGAGTGGGCGTTTCCTAAAGGTCGCGCTGGCGGCCGGAGTATAACGAATTGCGCGCAACGAGTAACGGCATGTGCAATGGTGCCCGATAATGAGACAGACGCAGGCGACGTGGGTACCCCCGAGCTCACGTCGCCGCGTCTTCACAAGGGCCCCGGGCGCGCCCAGCAAGCCGCCCGGGCCGCCTGAACCAGGCGGCGCCGGGCAGCGCCGAAATCGAGCCCGAGCGACCGGCCAGCCGGGGCCGCCGGGTCCCCGGTAAACGGGCCAGCCGGGGCCGCCGGGTCCCCGGTAAGGTGCCAGTCCGGCCTCGGCCAGCGGCAGATTATGTGCGCGTATCGCGTCGGCTGTACCCCGCGGCAGCACCGCCCGGTAGCGTTCGGTACATGACAGCTACCGCAACGCCCGAGGGACGCGGCGCCGCAGGCGTCCCAGCGGCCCCGTTCGGCCGCCTGCTCACCGCCATGGTCACCCCGATGACCAGCGACGGTGCGGTCGACTACGAGGGGGCCGCCAAGCTCGCCCGTCACCTGGTCGGCGAGATGCGCAGCGACGGCCTGGTTATCAGCGGCACCACCGGTGAATCGCCGACCACGACCGACGCTGAGAAGGACCGCCTTTTGCGCACCGTGGTCGAGGCCGTCGGGGACCGGGCCACTGTCGTGGCCGGGGTCGGCACCAACGACACCGCGCACACCTGCGAGCTTGCCAGGCAGGCTGAGCGGGCGGGCGCGGCCGGTCTCCTCGCGGTAACGCCCTACTACAGCAAGCCGCCACAGGAGGGGCTGTTCAGGCACTTCACGGCGGTCGCGGACGCCACCGGCCTGCCGGTCATGCTTTACGACATCCCAGGCCGCACCGCGACGCCCATCGCGACCGAGACGCTGATCAGGCTCGCCCAGCATCCCAGCATCGTCGCGGTCAAGGACGCCAAGGACGATCCGGGTGCCTCGTCCCTGGTAATGGCCGCCACTCAGCTTGCCTATTACTGCGGTACCGACATGCTCAACCTGCCCTGGCTGGCTATCGGTGCCGTCGGATTCGTCAGCGTCCAAAGCCACGTGGTCGGCGACCGGCTGCGCGAGATGATCGACGCCTACGCGAAAGGCGACGTCACCAGGGCCCTGGCGATCCATCGTGAGCTGCTTCCCGTCTACACCGGGATGGCCCGAACGCAGGGCGTCATCACGACGAAGGCGGCGCTCGGACTGCTCGGCCTCCCCGGCGGGCCGGTACGCTCGCCGCTGGCCGACGCCACCTCGGCCGAGGTCGACCAATTGCGCGTCGACCTGGTGGCGGGCGGTGTGAAGCTCCGGTGAGCCACCCGCACCCCGGTCTCGGGCCGCCGCCGGCCCTGGCCGCCGATGGCCTGCGCATTGTCGCGCTGGGCGGCCTTGGCGAGATCGGCCGTAATATGACCGTCTTCGAGCACGCGGGCCGCCTCCTCCTGGTGGACTGCGGAGTGCTGTTCCCCGAGCCAGATCAGCCTGGCGTCGACCTCATCCTGCCCGACTTCTCTGCGCTCGAAGGGCGGCTGGCCGACGTCGAGGCGCTGGTGCTCACGCACGCGCACGAGGACCATATCGGCGCCGTCCCTTATCTCCTGCGCCGGCGGCCTGACATCCCGCTGGTGGGGTCCAAGCTGACCCTGGCCCTGGTCCGGAGCAAGCTGACCGAGCACCGGATAACGCCGGACGTCCGCGAGGTGGCAGAAGGCGCAAGGCTGGCGTTCGGCCCGTTCGACCTGGAATTCCTCGCGGTGAATCACTCGATTCCCGACGCGCTCGCGGTCGGCATCCGCACCGGCGCGGGCCTGGTGCTGCACACCGGCGACTTCAAGATGGACCAGCTGCCGCTTGACGGGCGGCTGACCGACCTTGGCGGCTTCGCGCGGCTGGGCGCCGACGGCGTGGACCTGCTGATGGCGGACTCCACCAATGCCGAGGTCCCCGGCATCGTGACCAGCGAGCGGGCAATCGCGCCGGTGCTCGCGGAGGTCTTCGCCGCGGCCGAGCAGCGCATCATCGTGGCCTGCTTTGCCAGCCACGTGCACCGGGTCCAGCAGGTACTCGAGGCCGCCGCGGCGCACGGCCGCAGGGTGGCGCTGGTCGGCAGGTCCATGGTGCGGAACATGGGCGTGGCACGCGAGCTCGGCTACCTGCGGGTGCCGTCGGTGCCGGGCGGCCTGATCGTGGAGCCGCGCGAGGCCGAGGAGATGCCACCGGAGCGGATCGTGCTGATCTCCACCGGGTCGCAGGGCGAGCCTATGTCGGCGCTGTCCAGGATGGCCGGACGGGACCACCCGATCAGGATCGCCGAAGGCGACACGGTCATCCTTGCCTCCTCGCTTGTGCCGGGCAACGAGACCGCCGTGTCCCGCATCATCAACGACCTCACCAGGCTCGGTGCCCGAGTCGTCCACAAGGGCAACGCGCTCGTGCACGTCTCAGGTCACGCTCCGGCTGGCGAACTGCTCTACGTGCTGAACCTGGTACGGCCGGCCAACTTCATCCCCGTGCACGGCGAGTGGCGGCATCTGAAGGCGCACGCCGAGCTGGCTGCGCTGACCGGCGTTCCGGACCGGAATATCGTCATCGCAGAGGACGGGGTCGTGGTCGACCTGATCGACGGCCGGGCCCGCGTCGCCGGAACGGTCCCATGCGGTTATGTGTACGTCGATGGCTTGTCGGTCGGTGAGGTGACCGAGTCGTCATTGAAGGACCGCCTGATACTCGGCGAGGAAGGGTTCGTGTCGGTCGTCATCGTCGTCGACTCCACGACGGGCAAGATGGTCGCTGGACCCGAGATTCACGCGCGCGGCTCCGGCATCGACGACTCGGCCTTCGAGGAGGTGCGGCCGCGAATCGAAGAAGCGCTTGCGCGGGCCGCCGCCGACGGGATCAACGAGGTGCATCAGCTGAGGCAGCTCGTGCGCAGGACGGTCGGCCGCTGGGTAAATGAGAACTACCGCCGCCGTCCGATGATCATCCCGGTCCTCGTCGAGGTCTGAAAGCCGAGGCAGGCACCACATGGCCGCTGGAGGCGGGAGAAGCTTGGGGCGACCGGCAGGCCCCGGGCTTCGTTATAGATCCTGGTCTTAGCCACCGGACAGCTCGCACAGCTTGAAGCGCTGGGACCTGAGGCCCAGACGGTCGGCCGGCCAACTTTCAGGCCGCGTCGTCGTGCGATCCTCAAGGAGGTCGGCGGCAGCATTCCGCTGGAGGTCCGCACGTATTCGGCCAGCCCGCCGATCCGGGTCAACCTGGATGCCAACGTCAACGGACGTTGCCCCGGGTGACGGCCTGACCAGCGGTAGCCCGGGCTTCCTGCCAGGCCTGGCCGCGCCGCGGCGGCCCGTCACCGCGACACGCCAGGCCTGTGCATGCTTCGCGAGCGCCGGAATGCTCGCTACGGTAGGGATCATGGCGACTCGTGCGCCCAAAGGCGCTGCGCGGCCGCGCGGCGGGACTGCCGGACGCCCGCGGCAGGCAGGCACAGCGAAGCGGCCAGCCAGCCACGGGCAGCCTGGCCGCAAGCCCGCTGCGCGATCCGGCCGCGGCAGTTATCCCGCAGGCAACGGGCGCAGGTACTCCCGCCGGCCGCCGCCCAGCAATGCAATCGTGATCTTGGTCAGCTGGGCGACCCGCTTGATCACGGAAGCCTGGATGAGCCTGGCCCACGGGGTGGGCTTCGCGGCCCGCGCGGCCGGGCGCAACGCCAGGGACCTGGACCCGGCTCACCGCCGGGACGGGGTGGGGCTGGCGGCGCTCGGCGCGGCGATCGTGACGGCCGCTGTGACCTGGTTCAGGGTCGGCAATGTCATTGGCCGGCCGCTCGGTGCTTTCGTCCGGGGCACGTTCGGCTCCGGTGCCTGGACCGTCCCCATCCTGCTGGCCCTGCTCGCCTGGCGGCTGTTGCGGCATCCGGACCGTAACGCCGATACGGCCCGGATGGTGATCGGCTGGAGCGCCCTGATCATCGGCGCGCTCGGCCTGGTGCACCTCGCCAACGGCACGCCTTACCCGTCCGCAGGCGCGATAGCTATGCAGCAGGGCGGCGGGCTCATCGGCTTCGTCGTGTCGGCTCCGCTGGTCGCCGCGGTCACGGCCTGGGTCGCGGCCCCGCTGCTCGCGCTGGTAACCGGATTCGGGGTGCTGGTCGTCACCGGAACCCCGCTGCACCGGGTGCCGGGCGGGCTGGCCGAGTTCCACGGCTTCGTGCGGCGCGGCGGGCGGCAGGCTGACCCGGCCCAGGCCGGCGACCAGGACGTGCTGGCCGGCCAGGCCCGCCCGGGCCGCCAGCTCACCCGCGGCGGCCGGCGGCGCCAGGAGGCGATCGAGGCGGGGGAGCACCAGAAGCCCTACGACACCCCGCTGCTTGGCGGGCTGCTGGCCCGCGAGGCCGGCAGCCAGAACCGGCCAGGCACCGCGGGCGCTCCGGCGGCTGGCTCGCCAGCCGGCCGGGCGCCGGCCAGCGGGACGCCCGGGGCCGCCGGGACACCGGCGGCCGATGCCGGGGAACCGGCGCACGGGCTGAGTTTCGGGCCGCCCGCACCGGCTCACCAGGGCGCCGGCGGGCCCGGCACGGCGGGCCACGGCGGGCCAGGGGCGGCTGCCGACGGGACCGAGGCCTCCTGGCTCAGCTCCTGGTTCGGGCCCGATGAAGGCGCTGCAGGCCCCGCCGGCGCGGCCGCGCCGGGTAGCCACGAGGCCGGCCAGGCCCAGCGCAAGGCCGAGCAGCTCACCCTCAGTTCGTCAAGCGATGCCAGCTACACGCTGCCGCCGACCGCGCTGCTGCGGCCGGGCACGGCCCCGAAGGCCAGGACCCGGGCCAACGACGCCATGGTCGAGGCGCTGTCGGTGGTGCTTGAGCAGTTCGAGGTCGACGCCCAGGTCACCGGTTTCACCCGCGGCCCGACCGTGACCAGATACGAGATCGAGCTTGGGCCGGCCGTGAAGGTCGAGCGCGTGACGCAGCTGTCCAAGAACATCGCTTACGCGGTCAAGAGCGCCGACGTGCGGATCCTGTCACCGATTCCGGGCAAGTCGGCGATAGGCGTCGAGATTCCTAACGCGGACCGGGAGATAGTCAGCCTCGGGGACGTGCTCAGGTCGCCGGTGGCCGCTACCGACCACCACCCGATGGTGGTCGGGCTCGGCAAGGACGTCGAGGGCCGCACAGTGGTGGCCAACGTCGCCAAGATGCCACACATGCTGATTGCTGGGGCCACTGGAGCGGGCAAATCGGTATGCATCAACGCGCTGATCACCTCGATCCTGATCCGGGCGACCCCCGATGAGGTCCGGCTGATTCTCATCGACCCCAAGCGGGTGGAACTGTCGGTCTACTCCGGGATCCCGCACCTGATCACCCAGATCATCACCCACCCCAAGAAGGCGGCGGACGCGCTGGAGTGGGTGGTCGGGGAGATGGACCGGCGCTATGACGATCTTGCCGCGTCCGGGTTCCGGCACGTGGACGACTTCAACAAGGCGGTCCGGGCCGGCAAGATCACCGCGCCGGCCGGCAGCGAGCGCGTCTACGTGCCTTACCCGTACCTCCTGGTGATCGTCGACGAGCTTGCCGACCTGATGATGGTCGCGCCGCGGGACGTCGAGGACGCGGTGGTGCGGATCACTCAGCTGGCCCGCGCGGCCGGTATTCACCTCGTGCTCGCGACCCAGCGGCCGAGTGTGGACGTGGTGACCGGCCTGATCAAGGCGAATGTGCCGTCCCGGCTGGCCTTCGCTACCTCCAGCCTGACCGACAGCAGGGTCATCCTCGATCAGCCTGGCGCCGAGAAGCTCGTCGGGCAGGGCGACGCGCTGTTCCTGCCGATGGGCGCGAGCAAGCCGCTGCGCCTGCAGAACGCCTTTGTGACGGAAAAAGAGATCCGCGAGGTAGTCGCCCACTGCAAGAAGCAGGCGGAGCCGGTCTACCGCGATGACGTCACGGCGCCCGAGGGGCGCCAGCGGGAACTCGACGCGGATATCGGAGATGATCTCGAGGTTCTGATCCAGGCCGCTGAGCTGGTGATCAGCACTCAGTTCGGGTCAACGTCGATGCTGCAGCGCAAGCTGCGGGTGGGCTTCGCCAAGGCGGGCAGGCTGATGGACCTGCTGGAGAGCAGGGGAGTCGTCGGCCCGAGTGAAGGATCCAAGGCCAGGGACGTCCTGGTCAAGCCCGACGACCTGCCAGCTCTGCTGGCGTCGCTGCGCGGCACGGACGTGTGACGGCGCGACCGCTGCGCGGCACCTGTGATGGCGACCGGTGCGCGGCACCTGTGATACTGGGTGCTAGCCGCTAAAAGGTGCCGCGGTCCTCGCAGGCCGAAAGGCGGGAGTCTACACTTAGTCACCGATCCCTTACAGCGGGATCATGGGACAGGGGAAAGATTCCGGAAACTGTACCCGCACCCCGGGCGGCGCGCAGTGCGATATAGCAGTGGAGGCGCGGCGTGAGCATCGGTGACACCCTGGCGGAGGCACGCCGCCAGTCTGGTCTCACCACTACGCAGGTCAGCCAGCGGACCTGCATCAGGGAGACAATTATCCGGGGAATCGAGCGCGGCGATTACTCCGCGTGCGGCGGGGATTTCTACGCCCGGGGGCACATTCGCAGCATCGCAGGAGCGGTAGGCGCCGACCCTGAGCCGCTGATCCGGGAGTATGACGCGACCCAGGGGGCGCCCCAGGCCATTACGGCCGCTGACGTCTTCGAACCGTCGACGCCGATCAAGCTGAGGGAACGGCGCAGGCCCAATTGGAGTTTGGCCATGGTCGTGGCCCTTGTGCTGATCGTCGGGTTCGCTGTTTACCATGCGGTTTCGTCGCCAAAGGCGAAGCCCGACGCGGCGGGGTCGGCGGTGGTGGCCCATAAGGGGCCGGCCGGGCGTCGGCAGCCGAAACCGACGACGACGCCGTCGCCGGTGTCGCAGGCAGGTGCGCACCAGGTAGTGATTCACCTGACTGCCGTCGAGAACTGCTGGGTCGACCTGACAACCGCGAGCGGGCAGACCATTTTCAGCGGCATCGTGGCCGCCGGTACTGAGCGGCGCTGGACGGAGCGTCAGGCGGTCAGCATGATCGTCGGCAATCCTGGTGGCATCTCGCTGACCGTCAACGGGAAGAACGCGGTACCCCCCGGGTCGGCGAATCAGGTGGTCACCCTCAGTTTCGGGCCCGGGCAGAAGACGGCGGGCTGACCTCACGGGGACACTGCCCGAAGGCCGCGCACCGGCTGACTTACCGTAGTCTGCCGGTGTGCCGAGCGAACATGAGCAGGGTCCGGCCGGGCGCAGCGTGAGCCTGGTCACGCTGGGTTGTGCGCGCAATGAGGTGGACTCGGAGGAACTCGCCGCCCGGCTCGAGGAAGCGGGCTGGACGCTCGCCGATGCGGCGGACGCGGCCGTAGTCCTGGTCAACACCTGCGGGTTCATCCAGGCGGCCAAGCAGGAGTCCATTGACGAACTGCTAGATGCCGCCGCCACGGGCGCGAAGGTGGTGGCGGCGGGGTGCCTGGCCGAGCGCTACGGTTCCGGGCTCGCCGAGGCGCTGCCCGAGGCGCAGGTCCTCAGCTTCGATGACTACGGCCAGATCGGCGCACGGCTCGATGCGGTGCTGGCGGGAGAGAACTGGCCAGCGCACGCGCCCCGGGACCGGAGGCGGCTGCTGCCGGTCTCGCCAGCTGGGCGCGCCGGAGCCGGCGCTCAGCTGCCCGGGCATGGCACCGTGGCGCCGCCTGCCGTAACGCCGGGCGGCAGCGGTCCTGCGGGCCCGCCCGGCGGTGCCGCCGCGGCCGGCTCGCGAAGCACTGGCACTGGCACTGGCACTGGCCTGGTCATACCTGATCTCCCGCCCGGCATAGCGCCGGCCTCAGGGCCACGGGTGCTTCGGCGCAGGCTTGACGGCGGGGTAGTGGCGCCGCTCAAGATCGCATCGGGCTGTGACCGCAGGTGCAGCTTCTGCGCCATCCCGGCCTTCCGCGGGGCGTTCGTCTCCCGACCGGTGCCTGACCTGCTCGCCGAGGCGGGCTGGCTGGCCACCCGCGGCGTCCGCGAGGTGCTGCTGGTCAGCGAGAACTCCACGTCCTACGGGAAGGACCTCGGCAACCTGAGGTTGCTCGAGGAAGCGCTGCCTCAGCTTGCCGCGATCCCGGGAATCGAGCGGGTCAGGGTCAGCTACCTGCAGCCCGCTGAGCTGCGGCCGGGGCTGATCGAGGCGATGACCACCACAGCGGGGGTGGCGCCTTATTTTGACCTGTCCTTCCAGCATGCCAGCGGCAGCGTGCTGCGCGCGATGCGCCGGTTCGGTGATCGCGAGCGCTTCGGCACGCTGCTTGGCCAGATCAGGCAGGCCTGCCCTGAGGCGGGCATCCGGTCCAACTTCATCGTGGGATTTCCCGGCGAGACCGACGCTGACCTGGCGGAGCTTGCGCGCTTCCTGGCCGAGGCCAGGCTCGACGCGATCGGGATTTTCGGCTATTCCGACGAGGACGGCACCGAGGCTGCGTCGCTGCCCGGCCAGCTGCCGCCGGCCGAGGTCGCGCGGCGGGTCGAGGACCTCGCGGACCTGGCGGACGAGCTGATGGCCCAGCGTGCCGCGGACCGCACCGGCGAGGTCGTGGACGTCCTGATCGAGGAATGCCCCGGCAGAGGGCGTTACCTGGGGCGGGCCCCGCACCAGGCCCCTGAGGTCGACGGGACGACGCTCGTGCGATCCAGCCGCCGCCTGGCCGTGGGCGAGCTGGCCCGTGCCGTCGTGGCTAGCGCCGACGGGGTCGATCTGGTAGCCGACGCCGGCCTGAAGGCGACGGCGCCCGCGAGAGGCGCGTGAGCACTTTGAGCCGGCCTGACGCCGGTGCTGCGGCGGAGGGCGGGCTCGGGGACGGCGTCACCGTCCCCCCGCCCGGGCTGATGAACATCGCGAACGCGCTTACCGTGGGCCGCCTGGTGCTGGTGCCGGTGTTCGTGGCCTGCCTGCTCGCCGAGAGCCCAGGGTGGCGGTTCGCGGCTTTCGTGGTGTTCGGCGTTGCCTCGGCTACCGACCTGCTCGATGGCGAGCTGGCCCGCCGCCGGGGGCTGATCACCGACTTCGGCAAGATTGCCGATCCGATCGCGGACAAGGCGCTCACCGGCTCCGCGCTGGTGTCGTTGTCGTTCCTCGGCGAGCTGCCCTGGTGGGTCACGGGCGTGATCTTGTTCAGGGAGCTTGCCGTCACCGGGCTGCGCTTCTGGGTCATCCGCCACGGCGTTATCCCGGCGAGCCGCGGCGGGAAGGCAAAGACCCTGCTGCAGGTCGTTGCCATCAGCCTGTACATCCTGCCCGGGCCGCTTGACACCACGCGCACCATAGTGATGGCGGCCGCCGTGGTGGTGACGGTGCTGACCGGGGCCGACTATGCGGCCAGGGCAGTGCGATTGCGCCGGTCAGTGCCCGCGGACGGGCCGGGGCAGATGTGACGGACCAGGCTGATGAAGGAACCGTGCGCACGGCGCAGGATGAAGGGGCCCTGCGCACGGCGCAGGAGCTTGCCCGGGAAGTGATCGGGCTGCTGACTGCCCGCGGCCAGACACTCGCGGTTGCCGAGTCGCTGACCGGCGGCATGCTCGCTGCCACGCTGACCGCCATCCCCGGCGCGTCCGCCGCGTTCCGTGGCGCTGTCGTCGCATATGCGACCGACGTCAAGGCGGCCGTCCTCGATGTACCGTCCGGCCTGCTGGCTCGTCATGGGGCCGTCCATCCGGACGTCGCCGCGGCGATGGCCGCCGGCGTCCGGGGCCGCATCAAGGCGACCGCCGGCGTGGCAACCACAGGTGTCGCCGGACCCGATCCCTCGGATGGCCAGCCCGTCGGCACCGTGTACATCGCGGTCAACATGGGCAGGGACACGGCCGTGCGAGCGCTCGGGCTCACCGGTGACAGGCGGCAGATCAGGCTCGGCACCGTCGTGTGCGCGCTGCGGCTGCTCATGGATATATTGAGGGAAGATAGCAGCTGATTACAGTGTTACTCCTTCGAACACGCACCTATGCCCTCTCCCGCACAGTCCGTAAGGGCAGGTACGGTGGAGGGGTTAGCGGGCCGACCTTGGGAAGGGAGTGCGACGATGGTGCTGCTTCGTCACTTTCTCGGTGACGCACTGCGGCGGCTGCGTCTCCGGCAGGGTCGCACCCTCCGTGAGGTGTCCGCTGCGGCGCGGGTGTCCCTTGGATACCTGTCCGAAGTCGAGCGTGGCCAGAAAGAAGCGTCTTCTGAGCTGCTCGCTTCCATCTGCGGCGCCCTCGGGGCGCCGCTATCGCAGGTCCTTCGGGAAGTCTCGGACAACTTTGCGCTGGCCGAATTGCAGAATGAGCCGGTACTAACCGGAATGAGGGAGCCGTCACAGGGCACCGCTGGGCCAGAACCCGCGGCCGTCGCGGGCAAGCCGCAGGCCAGTGCGGCTGCTGGACGCCCGGTGACCATCCCGGTCGGCTCAAGGCTCGCCGCCGGTGCGCCTGCCCGCGGCCTGGCCGTGCAGGCTCGCCAGCGCCTCGTCACGGCTGAGGACGAGGTCCTCGATCCCGCGGTGCTGCATGCGGACCAGCCGGTGATTGAGCAGGTCGCGCGCCGCGCGCGCGAGATTACCGACATGGTGCCCGTCTGAGGTTCCGGCAGTTAACCGCCAGGCAGGCCTGGCCGCCCAGCCGGCCGTGGCGCTGCACGGTCAATACCCGCTGGATCACCACGCGCAACGCCATCGCCGGTGGCGCAGGCGATCATGGACAGCCGCACGTCGGGGTCAGCCTAGACCCAGGCCTCGGGGTTGTCGGCGAGCTGCCGGACCCGCTCGGGCAGCTGCCTCGACACGAGATGCTCGAGCGTGACCTCCTCGAGGATGGCTCGCTCGTTGGCGCGCAGCGCGATCCACACGTCCTGGAGCGGCTCGGCGACCCCGGTATAGCCCAGGTTCTCCGGGCGCTCGCCTCGGACGCCCAGCAGGGGGCCGTCGATGGCCCTGATGATGTCGGCGAGCGAGATCTGGCTGGCCGGCCGGGCCAGCCAGAAGCCCCCGTCCGGCCCGCGCTGGCTGCGTACCAGCCCGCCGCGCCGTAGCTGGGTGAGGATCGCCTCGAGGAACTTGCCCGGAATCTGCTGTGTCCTGGCCAGTTGGTCAGCGGTGACATGGCCGTCGCTTGCGGCCGCGAGCTCGATCGCGGCGCGCAGCGCATAGTCGGCGCGGGCGGACAAACGCATGTCAAGCATTATGCAGGTAACCGCAGTCGGACTCGTCAGCGGCGCGCTCCCCGGGCGCTTCGGCGGCTGCTGCCGCTGGTCCGCGCCGCCATAAGGTGGCGATCCTGACGCCAGGCGGAGGTGACGGTCGCGTCTCGCGGCGCTGTCGTCGGCGGGCTAACGCGTGTCGTCGCCGATCGGAACTCGCTGGACCCGCAGGTCGTGGGCGCCGTCGGCGCGGGCCATCTCGTAGTAGATCCACCACTGGCCATCCAGGACAAGGGCGTCGATGTAGCGGGTCGCGCCGCTGCCGTACGGGCTGACGATCCAGGGTCGTTGTGTGGTCAGCCGTTGCCAGTGCCACAGGTCGCCCGAGGCGGCAACGCCGCAGCGCTCCTCATAGTTCTCCGGTGCGCTGGCAGAGCCGTCGTAGAAGCCGACATAGCCGGTGCCAATGGGCACCACGCAGGTCAGCCGGGCCTGGTAGGCGTCCCAGCTGTCGCCGACGTCCAGGACCTGGCCGCGCCAGCGGAAGCCGATGCCGTCCAGGCTGGTGGCCAGGCCCGTCGGATGCGTGGTCATGCCCGTGTTGTAGATGTCGCCGGTGCCGTGCGCACGCCGGCGGCCCTCGGCCGTGAAGGGCCGCGCGGCGGCGAAGCTCGCGAATAGATAGGTGACCGGTCCCAAGCGCAGGGTATAGGGGTCTTTAACGCCTTCGGTGCCGGTATTGACTGCGGTGAGCGCCGGGCGTGCGCCAGCTACGGCGAAGCTGCCGGGGTCGGCGGCCTCCAGCACGTCAATCCGCCACCGGTGGTCAGCCGGATCGACATAGCTGATGTAGAGACGGTAACCTCCGCCGGGCGCGGCCATCAGCGAGAACCGTTCCATCGACGCCGTATTCAGCTCATCCTTGCGGATCTCCCAGATATCGTCGAAATGCACCCCGTCGCCGCTCGCTGCGAGCGCGCAGCGCCAGCCCCGGTCCTGGCTGCTGCCGCGCGGCCGGCGCTGCCGGTAGCTCAGCAGGAATCGCTGGCTGGCCGCCTCGTAGCGAATCCCCGGGGATCCGGCCCAGTAGCCGGGCTCCGCGCGCTCCGGCTCCCGCACGACCAGGCCGCGGCCGGGATCCAACGACGGCAAAAGGGTCATGACGCGGTACACGCATTCTCCTCAAACCAGGTGCCCGGTAGCGATCACCGGCAGACTCAGGGCTGCGAGCTGGCGTTTCGTCGGCTGGAGGCGGGAAGGTCAGGCGGGGTGGCCTGCTCAGCAGAGGCCCCCGGATCACGCTCCGGGGCGCAGGAGCCTGCACGCCGGGCTTCCCCCTGGCCGTCATGAACACTATCGTGACGCACGACACACCGGATCAGTGCTTCGGCTGCTGACAAGCGCCGATGAGGGAGCGTTGAAGCCTTCGGACACGCGCGTGCTGGGCGGGATCCAGGCTGAGCTAAGCCGCGTCATCCGCTACGACGACGAGTCTGTCGTGCACGACAAGTGGATCAGGCAGCGCTACGACTGCGGCTGCTTCGCCAGCTTCGGCCCGGCCAGGAAGGCAACCGTCACGACGGCCTGGCACGAGGCCGGTCATGCCGTGGCCGCGCTGGCCGTCGGGGCGCGCTTCAGCTCGGCCAGCATCCACCACGGCCGCGATAGCGAGGGCCGCGTCCATGGCATCAGGGGCGCTGGCGATCAGGCGTTCGTCATCGACGCGGCCGGCCAGATCGCGCAACGGCTGATGAGCTGGACCATGCTGGACAGCGATGATGAGCTGCGCGCCTGGCTGCCCGCGTGGAAGGGGGACGGCGGGGATGCGCGGCACTTCCGCAGGACCCTTGGGGCGCGCTTCGGTAACGATGAATTCGGAGCATGGCGCTACAGCGAGGAAACGCTGCTGCCGCTGCGGCTGAAGATCCGCCAGGTGGCCAGGGCGCTGCTCGTCCATCCCAGGCACCTGCCCCACGACGTGGTGGCGGGAATCGCCGGCTGCTGCTGAGGAGCGCGTAGCTCAGGGGCGGGTGCCGAACGACTGCCTGCCAGGCCGGGCGGGCAGCGGGGCATAGGCATCGCGGACCCAGGCGCACAGCAGCGGCCTGATCTCACGCGCATCGATCATGCAAGTCACCGGCCCTGCTCGGGACGCCCGATGCGGACGTCGACCCCCGGCGAGTAGTGCACCAGCGGCTCGCCCTGCGGGGCCGGCAGCCCGGCCGCGGCGATCAGCTGATCATCGACGGCCTCGGCCCGCGCGCGGTACAGCGGCCATGGCCGGTGCCAGGCCCGGGCGAACCGGTACCTGCTGCCGGAGACGCTGAAGAGCACCCACCGCGCAGTAAGGAAATGGTCACGCTCGTCCAGGTCGGCGGCGCTGAACGGGTCGCCCAAGGTGATCCGCGCCATGCTGGCCGCGCGCGGGCCTGGCCACCGGCGCCTGCACGCATAGCTGACCCGCTGGCCCCGAGTGGCGAGCCGCATCGAGGACCAGAAGTACGGCAGCCGGTACGTGGTGCGGGCGACGACGACAGCGCCGAGGCGGGCGGCGTCGAGGGACAGGAACCAGATGCCCGCGCGTCCCCGGCCGTCACGGACGTAGGTCCGTACGTTTGTCTCGCAGAAGTCCGATGCCCATGGCGCGCGGCGGCCGCCGACCGTGTACACGCGCATGAAGAACGGCACCAGGCCCACCCACGCCGTTCCGCCGAACGTATCGGCCTGCAGGCCATCGGGCAGCAGCCGCTGAACGTCTGCCGGCTTGACTTGCCAGTGCAGGAAGGTCAGCCGTTCCCATCGCTGCCGCATCACCGGCCGGTCTACCGTGACCGGGCAGGAGCCTGCAGCCTCCCCCTCGCGTCGGGCTGCGGTGAGATCGTCGGCTTCCACAGCTTCCCATCATGAACCAGCGGCCGGAGGCGCGGCCCGTCCGGCTGAACTCCATGTCACCACACGGCGAGCACCAGCAGCACCACCGCGGTGGAGACCTCTATCAGCGCGCCGAACACATCGCCCGTCGTCCCGCCGAGCCTTCGCCGGGCAGTCCGCTGCAGTAGCGCCGCCGCGAACAAGCCCGCCGCGACGGCCACCAGGCCGCGGACGGCGAAGGAGGTGCCGCCGGTTGCCGCGCCGCCCGCAGCGACCACGGCGAGCAGGGCTACCAGGGCCGCCGCCCTGGCCCGTGCCGTCGTCGCGCCGGCGATCAGCGCGCCGAATCCCCCGGGCCGGGCCGCAGGCGAGCCAGCCGCCAGAATTACCGCGACCCGGCTGGTGATCACCGCGGCAACGAGCGCGACAGCGCTCGGCACCCCGGGGGCCAGCGATGCCAGGGCGGTTACCTGCAGGAGAATAACGAGGACCAGCGCCGCGACGCCCATCGGACCGATGTCGGACCGGCGCATGATGTCGAGAGCTTCCTCGCGCGGGCGGCGGCTGCCGAGCCCGTCGGCCGTGTCGGCGAGCCCGTCGAGGTGCAGCCCGCCGGTCAGCGCTGCCAGCACCGCGACCGCGATCGTCGCGGCAAGCAGCCTGCGCGGCCCGGAATGGCCGCCGGCCTCTACGGCGAGCAGGGCGCCGCCCGCCGCCGCTGCGAGCAAGCCGCCAAGCAGGGGCAGCCACGCAAGGGCCCGGGCTGCCGTCTCCCGGCGTACCTCGGCCGGCCCGGGCACCGGGATGACCGTGAACAGGGTCAGCGCGGTCCGCCAGGATGTGACCGGGGGCGCCCGCCTCATCGCAGCCGCTGGGCGATGCCGGCCGTGCACAGCCAGACCTCGCCGGACCCGGCGGCGATCCGGGCATTGAGCCGCCCGAGCTCGTCCCGGTACCGCCGCCCGGAGACGGACGCGGGTACTATCCCTGACCCGACCTCGTTGCTCACCGCCACGGCCGGGCGGCGGGCCGCTTGCCATGCTGCCACTAGCCGGTCGACACGTGCGGCCAGCTCCTCGTCGGCGCCAGGCTGGCCGGACCATACTCCGTAGTCGTCCATAACCCGTGCCAGCCAGGTGGACAGACAGTCAACGAGCACCGGCACGATGGTGCCCGGCTCGGCCAGCACGCGCTCCAGGTCGAGCGTCTCCTGCGTTCGCCAGTGCCGGGGGCGGCGCTCCCGGTGGTCACGAACGCGGGCGTCCCACTCGGCGTCGCCCGTTCCGGGCTGCGGCCCGGTCGCGATGTAGTCGACAGGTCCCTGACCGGCCAGTATCGCTTCCGCGCTCGCCGACTTACCGGACCGCGCACCGCCGAGCACAAGCACCCGGCGCGCCGGGCACGCGGTGCCCGCCGGTTCCCGCGGCGCGGTGCCCGCCGGTTCCCGCGGCGCGGTGCCCGCCGGGTCCCGCGGCGCGGTGCCCGCCGGTTCCCGCGGCGCCGTCCCCGCCGGTTCCGCCGGGTCAGCGGCGGACACGCCGGCGCTGTCGAATGTCGCGACGTCCCGCAGCACCCGGGCCGCTGATTGCACGATCGGCAGCGCGAGGGCGCCTCCCGACCCTTCGCCCAGCCGAAGTTCTAGGTCGAGCAGTGGCCTCAGGTTGAGCGTGGCGAGCGCGCGGCGGGCCCCCGGCTCGGTCGACAGGTGCCCCGCCACCATGCAATGCACCACGTCTGGGGCGAGCGCGTGCGCGGCAAGCGCCGCTGCGCAGGCGATCAGGCCGTCCAGTACCACCGGCACCCGCAGCGCCGCAGCCCCGACGAGGAAGCCCGCGAGCGCCGCGTGCTCCAATCCGCCCACAGTCGCCAGCGCGCCCATCGGGTCGGCCGGATCGGGCCGGTGCCTGGCCAGGGCGCGTCGCACGACATCCACCTTCCGCGCCCAGGTCTCGTCATCGACGCCGGTACCCCTGCCGGTGACCGCGCTAGGGTCAGCGCCGGTGAACACCGACACCAGAGCCGCCGACGCGGTCGTATTCGCGATCCCCATGTCCCCGGTCACGAGGCAGCGGTTTCCCGCGGCTACGAGTTCCCTGGCGGTCTCGATGCCCACCTCGATGGCGGCCCTGGCCTCATCGCCGCTCATGGCAGGCCCGGTCGTCATGTCGGCGGTGCCGCGCCGCACCTTGCGCGGGAGCAGCCCAGGGGCGGGCGGAAACTCAGCGATGACACCAACGTCGACGACGCAGACCTCGGCGCCGGCCTGCGCGGCGATCGCATTGACCACGGCCCCGGAGGCTAGGAAATTCGCCACCATCTGCGCGGTGACCTCTTGCGGCCAGGGCGTCACGCCCTGGGCATGCACTCCATGATCGCCTGCGAACACGGCAATCACGGCGGGCTCGGGCAGCGGCGGAGGGCATTCCGGCCAGTCCCGCGAGCTGCGCCGACAGGTCCTCAAGCACGCCCAGCGAGCCGCTCGGCTTCGTCAGGCGTTCTTGCCGCTCGCGCGCCGCGGCGATGGCCGCGCCGTCGGGCGGCCCGACGGCGGCAATCGTGTCGCTCAGCAGGCGGGCCGGCTCAGCCCCTGGCAGGCCGCGACGACCCCACATGCCATCATGAACCGCTCCGGCCAAGGGCCGCTGCCTGGCCCAGCCGGACAGCGCGAGTTCCGGTGCGGGTGGGAACGCCTCAACGTGGCCCACGCACAGATATGCTACGACATCCAGGTGCGCGGGCAACTGGAGGGCGGCCGCCAGTTCTCGCTCCTCGAAGAAGCTCACCCAGCCGACGCCGAGCCCCTCGGCCCGGGCGGCGAGCCAGAGATTCTGGACCGCGCAGACGCTCGAGTACACCGCCACCTGAGGCTGGGCGTGGCGGCCAAGCACGTGCCTGCCCCCCCGGGTGGGGTCGCACGTCACGACGATGCTGACCGGAGCGTCCAGGATGGCCTCGACCTTGAGCGTGCTGAAGGCCAGTGCCCGCGACCTGGGCAGCGAGGCAGCGAACAGGTCCTGCTGGGTGCGCGCGAGCGCATGGATGCGCGCGCGCGTCGCGCGGTCCCGCAAGACGATGAAGTCCCACGGCTGGCTCAGGCCGACGCTGGGCGCCTGGTGCGCGGCCGCCAGCACCCGGGTGAGCAGGTCGTCGCTGACCGGGTCTGGCCGGAATCCGTTACGCACATCCCGGCGCGCGGCGACCAGCCGGTAGAACGCGTCGATATCAGGCTGCGCAAAGCTGTGATCGTCATGCGACAGGACAGGATCCGGCATGGCAGGGTGAGCCTTCCTCGGGGTAACCACGCCCCGGTACGAAGGATCGACGGCCGGAGTTTCCTGGCTCCCGGATCGAAGCTCCCCCCGGGCCTTCCCACCGCTGCGCGGTCGTGGCCAAACGCGAGAGTCGCTCCCCGGTGACAGTGGCGGGACCGCGCCGGATTCGCACCGGCTTCCTGCACTACCGTCGGCGGACGTGGCCGACTTAACCACTGTCTGAGCCGCGCCGTCAACCGACGGCTAGTTTCGCTGCCCTGGCCGGGACCGGCGGCAGGGGTCGCGACCGGCTAACCGCCCGGCTCGCCGAGGGCGCCCTCCGCGGGGGCGCGCACGTGCCAGGCGCCGGAAGCGCACAAGGCGACCACCACGAGCAGGACGGCGATCCTGGCCACGGGCGCCAGCAGCCCCTCGTTGCCGCTGGCGATCGAGGTCAGCCAGCCGGCTGGCGGGCGGCCCGGCATGCCGGGCATGTTGATCAGCGACGACACGGCTTGCAGGGCCAGGACCGGCCAGTCCAGCCGGGACGCCGGGTAGAGGGCGAGCAGGCACAGCGCCATCGCGGCGTACCAGGATTCCTGGTAGGGCCATACCAGGAGCCAGGCGAGGCTGAGCGCCAGCGCAGGCCGGACGGCTGGCAGCGACGAGAGGCCAGCGGGGAAGCGCCGCAGCAGCACGGCTGCGACGATGGCGAACCCCAGCCCCGCCAGCAGCGTGAGATGCGGCAGCACCGGGTATCCGAACATGCGGGCGAAGAACTGGTAGTAGTTGTCCGCGGTGACCAGGCCGCGGATGCCGGTGAGGGCCGCGACTGCGGGGCGGCCGGACCACAGGTATGAGGGGACGAGGACAGCAAGTGCCCCGGCGGCGGCCGCGAGCAGCCCGGCCCGCGACCGGCGGGCCGCCCAGATGACAGCCAGCCCGAACAAGATGTACGTCATCTTCAGGTCCGCCGCCGCGCCGACCAGCGCTCCGGCCGCGAGGCACCGGAGCGGGCCGGTACCGTCGCCGGGGCGCCCCCGGCCCGCCCGGTTAAGCGTGGCAATCCCGAAGAAACCGATGGCCGCCGCCAGCCCGTCGATATGGCCGCCGGCCACCAGGCCCCACAACAGCAACGGATTCGCGGTCCAGATCAAGTGCGCCCGGGCCCGCCGCGCCGGGCTTGACCGCAGCAATCGGTCCAAGACAAGCGCCACAGCGCCGAACGCCAGCGCGTTCCATAGCTTGAGCCAGAACGTAATCCGCAGCGCAGACGTGCCGCCTAGCTCCGCCGCGGCCCACTCTTGCGCGGTTGCCAGCGGGCCGTAGGACGAGGGATAGCGCTCCCAGACTCTCGGCGAGGCCTTGCCGACCGGATCGCCGGTGCGGCGAAACTGCAGCGGCGTCATGACATACGGGCTGTGGCCCAGCACCGCCATCCTGCCGTAGGCGGCGTAGTCAAGCGAGTCAGTGGATCCGGCCGGCGGCAGGACGGCGAGAATCGCGGCGGCAATGAACGCTGCTGCCAGCAGCGCTCTGAGCGGCGGGCGCGCGCCGATCGCCACGGCGGCGACGCCAGCGATCACGCCGCCGCCGCCGGTGGCCGTGGCCGTCCACAGCGCGACGCTCACCAGCTGCGCCGATGGATGCACCGGCAGCCACCACGGGGGTCCCCAGGCTGGCGCCGGAGCCGAGACGACCGCCCGGCTCGGCCCGGCTGCGGACACCGCGATCATGATCAGGATTGCCAGGCCTATCCCGGCAGCGGCGGACCACCCGAGAACGCGAGCCGCCGGTTCCGGATCCCCCGGCGCCCCGGCCTGGGGTGCCGCGAGCGCGGGGAAGAGATGCGCGTGCGGAGCCTGCACGTCGGTCAAGTCCGCCTCCACGCATTGTGTTCCGATCGGGAACCATCGGCTGCCGGGATGCTGGCCCCGGATGAGCCGCATGCACGCCGGCGGCCCACGGCGAGGAGCCGGGCCGAGGCAGATTTTACCGATCTGATGTCGCGCGCGGCTACCGAACCTACTCCGCCCGGGCCGGCCGACGGCCCGTACGTGGCTCGACGGCCCGCCGGCGGGCCGGGAATGCGAACGGCCCATGGGCTCCGCCGCCATGACGAGTATGACGAGGGATATGTTTAAATGGACGAGGAAGGATAATCGCAGTCATGTCGTCTGCTATCGATCTGGCGATCCCGCTCACCGGGGGCCTTTCCTGCTTTATAGTAATCCGATAAAATGGCGTGAGCCAGATGGCGAGGTGCTGGGCGCTTCGACCGGCAGGATCACGACGGTTAGCTGGACACGGGCCCGGGGTAGCACCCGGCGGGAACGCAAGGCCGGGTCATGTATCTGCGGCGGCTATTGGCGGCACTGCTCGCGGTGCCCATCGCCGTTGCGCTGCTCGCAAGTTTTCCCGTGGCGTCAGAAGCGAGCATCGGGGTAGGCGTGCAAGCCGGGCCGGTCCGGCTCGGCAACGTGGCGCACCCGGGCGGAAGCTATGCGCTCCCGCCCGTCTATGTCGTCAACACCGGGACCCAGGCCGAGCTGGTCAGCGTCCGGATCGAGCGGCTGTCCCGCGGTACCGGCAGGCCGGTCCCGCCGTCGTGGATCAGCGCCGGTCCCGGCGTGCAGCTGCCGCCGCGCGGTGCGGCCCGGATTTCCCTGCAGCTCATCGTCCCGGCGGACGCCAGGACAGGTGAGTACCTGAGCGACGTCGTGGCTTACGGCTCGGTGCGGATCTCGGCCGGGCAGGCGAATCTCGGCGTCGCTGCCGCCACCAAGCTGCAGTTCCATGTCGGGCCTGGAGCGGCACAGGGGCTATGGCCCGCCGTGCCTGCGGCGGCGGTGTGGGCCGCCGTCGGGCTGCTCCTGCTCGTGGCCGCAGTCTTCGGCCTGCGCCGGGCCGGCTATCAGATCAGGGTCGAGCGGAAGACGGACGGCCACAGCGGCACTGACCTCCAGGAGGGGAACATTGAGGCCTAACGCGCTGTGCGGCGCGCTCGCGCTCGCCGCGGTCATCGGACTGGCCGGATGCGGAACCGGAACCGCCGCCGCGTCGCCACCGTCCAATGGCCGCGCCGCGAGCATCGCGGTCTCGCTCAATGTCGTGCCGACGATACGGTCAGTCACGGTGTCCCCGGCGAAGGCCAAATTTGCTGCCTGCCGCGGCGGGTTTGCCAGCCTGAACACCGCCTCGACGCCGGGGGCGCTCGGCTACCCGAACGGGCGATGCTGGCTGGGAAAGCCGGGAACCACCTTCCCTATCACGATTACCAATTCAGGCATCGCCTCCTACATATATGTGAATGGCTCGAATGCGGTGCCATCCGACGGTGGTAACCAGTGGGGCCTTTGCAACCCGGGGAACAATGCGACCGTAGGCTGCAGCAGCGGGAAAGGACTTCTCCCTGGTCAGGATCAGTACGTCGTGGCGAACTTCAGCCCCAGCAGGGGTTTGCTATCCGCTGGCCTGACGAATACCCCGACGTGTGACACCGGTTTCACGCCCGGTAATGGCTGCTGGACGACCTACGGACAGTCGCAGCGGGAAGGCCTCGAGCTCACCGGCCCTTCCATAATGGACGATTCATCGACATCGTGGACTGTCACGGTCACCTGGACACCAGTCCCGAAGTAAAGAGGGTTTCCGGTCGGCTGCGGCGTGGCTCAGCAGTGGAACGCCGGCAGGATTATGTGGCTGCGCGTAAACCATCTGGAGGCGCGCAGCGCCGGCACCGTAGCGCTGGAAATGTGCCGTGGGAAACTAGCTGCGGTACTTCAGGATGGCTGCGCCCTTGGTGGTGCCGAAGCCGAGGTCGACGACACCCGACGCCCATAGCGACCGCGTCCCCGGGATAAGTGCGAGCGCGGTAACGTCCAGGGCGCCCGCCGGGGCGGCAGGCACCCCGATGCGCGTCCACCTTCCGGCCCGGTAATGCGAGAAGTAAGACGATCCCGCATCCGTGCTGGTCACCAGCCAGAGCCCGCCACTGCCGTCGGGCGCGATGGGCCCTGCCAGGGTGCCCAGCACTGTCGGCCCGGTGATCTTGTGCCAGTGGTACCCGTTCCAGTGCAGCAGGATCACCGGGCCGACAGTGCTGCCTCTGTAGGCGTAGACGCTGGCCCAGGCGTCTGTCCGGGACTCGGCGAGCATCTGCTCGCCAACGATTGTGGTACCGGACGGGGCCAGGTGCGCGGGCAGCCGGATCATTCGCCACGACCGGCCGTTGTAATGCAGCGCCACGTAGCGCGATGTCGTGCCGTCGAAACCCCACGCCCAGATGTCAGACGGCGCCGCTGAGCTGACCGCGGCCGCGTAGCTGCCGCTGCCCACCGCGACGGTAAGGGTCACCGATCGCCATCTCTTGCCGTTGAAGTGGTGGGCGGTCTCCCGCTTGGTGCCAGAATTGTAGGTGAACACCCACGCGTCGCGGGGCCCGGTAGTCGTCACCCCGTCCACTATGACCTGCTGAGCGGCCGCGAAGCTTTTTCTTATCCACCGGCGCCCGGTGTAGTGATCGACTGCTGGCTCGTTGGCGAGCGCAACCCAGACGTTTGATGCCGACGTTGCCGCTACGCTCTCGGCGAAGGAACTGGCGGGCCCCTGGCGAGTGGTCGCCCGCCAGCGGCCGTGCTGTCGGCGATACACGACAGGAGAATGCGCGCTCGCCTCCCCGACCGCCCAGGCGCCGCGCCGGCTGGTGGCCGCGATGTCCTCGAGCTCAGTGTCCGGCACGGTGATTTCCTTAACGATCCGCCAGCGCGGCCCGCGCGCGGTCTGCGCCACCTGCGTAACCTGCGCGGCGCGGGCCACCCGCGCGGAATGTGCAACCTGCGCGGAATGTGCAACCTGCGCGGCCTGCGCTGCCGGGATTCCGCTGGCTGCCGCGGCCAATACGGCAATAGCTGCCGTTCCCGCGATAGCGGCCCGTCCTCGTCGGAATGCCACGCAGCGCCTCCATCTGGATATTGATGCCCATACGATCATGCATTATCCGGTAGCGGATGTCTACGCTCGGCCGGCCTCCCGGCGCGGCGCCCGCACCGCCATTGAGGCGGGCGCTACGCTATGCTCGTCCGCCGCCGGAATACCGAGCGGGGATCAGCCGGCTCTCGGGGGAGAAATGCTGCTGGCGCGTCTGGTTACCCGGCATACGTCGGCTAAAGTGCTCGCTTTATCGGTAGGCGGTGCATCGTTCATTGTGTTTTCCGGCGCCATGCCTGTCCTGGCCTCGGGCGGCCCTGCCCTGCGGCCGGTCGGTGCAGCTCCGGCGGTTCCGGCGGGAGCACGGGCGCTCGGGCCAGGTCGCGCTTCCGAGCGGCTTATTTTCGATCTCGTCCTGCGGCCGAGAGCAGGCCGCCGCCTGCGGGCATTCGCAGCGGCGGTGTCCACTCCGGGCTCGGCCGCCTATCGGCACTTCCTCAGTACAGCTCAGTTCGCCGCCCGGTTCGGCCAGCCGTCGGCTGTTGTCGGCAGCGTCGACGCGGCGCTGCGTGGCGTCGGCCTGGCCCCGGGGCCGGTCAGCGCCAATCATCTCGTGATCCCGGTGGCCACCACGGTGGGCCGGGCCAGGGTGATTCTGCAAACCGGCTTCGAGCGATATCGCCTGGCCTCGGGCCGGCTGGCGCTGGCGAACACGTCGGCCCCGCGGCTGCCCGCGACCGTCGCGCATCTCACCCAGGCCGTGCTGGGACTGGACAACGTGACCGTCGCGGCGCCGGCCGCGACCCGGCGGCTGCGTGATCGGGGGCAGGCATCCCCGGCCGCCTCGGCCGCCGAGGCCGTCCCGGCCGTCATCGGGCCGCAGCCGTGCCGGGCCGCGGCGCGAGCGGCCAGGCGCTATCGTGCCTGGACCTATAACCAGCTGGCCAGGGCCTACTCGCTCACCGGCCGCGCTGCCCAGGGCCGCGAGGGGGCCGGCGTGACTGTCGCGCTCTTCGAGCAGCAGCCCTGGTGGGCTAGCGATATCACCAAGTTCCAGGCGTGCTACGGCACCAGCGTGCCAATTAGCACCGTGCGGGTGGACGGCGGCGCGGGCCACGGACCCGGCCCTACGGCGGAGACGGTCCTGGACATCGAGACGGTCATCGCGCTGGCGCCCAGGGCGACCCTGATCGTCTATGAGGCGCCGGCCGGCAATCCGCCAGGTCCGTGCTCGACGAGTACACGCGGATCGTCGACGACGATCAGGCTCAGGTGCTGTCCACCAGCTACGGAATCTGCGAATCGCTCCTGAAGCTCGGCGCGCCGGGGCTGATCGCCAGCGAGAACACAGTCTTCGAGCAGGCGGCCGCCGAGGGCATGTCGGTCTTCGCCGCGTCTGGTGACACCGGATCCGAGGCGTGCGAGCAGTCCAGCAAACGACTGAAGGAACTGTCCGTGCAGGACCCGGCGTCCCAGCCGTTCGTGACGGGAGTGGGCGGTACCGACCTCACCGCGATCGGCCCTGCGCCGGCCGAGCGCGTCTGGAACGACGCTCGCTTCGGGGGCGGCGCAGGCGGGGGAGGGATCTCGAGCGTCTGGCGGATGCCGTCCTGGCAGGCAGGCCCCGGGGTCGTCAATCGGTACAGCAGCGGGCGGCCATGTCACAAGGCCCGCGGCTACTGCCGGGAGGTGCCTGATATATCGGCGTCCGCCAATCCGGAGCGTGGCTATGCCATCGTCTACAAAGGTCGCTGGCGGGGTGAGGGCGGAACGAGCGCAGCCACGCCGTTGTGCGCCGCATTGCTGACCGACATCATCTCGGGGCTATCGCCAGCTGCCCGTGTAGGGTTCCTCAACCCCTTGCTCTATTCGCTGCCCAAAGGAACGTTCAACGACATCCGCAAGGGCAACAACGACAACACCCGGGCGCACCACGGCCGGTACCCGGCAACCCGCTGGTTCGACCTGGCGAGCGGGCTTGGGTCACCGATCGCGACGAGGCTGGCGGAGGCACTGCGCCGGCCTTCGTGATGCGGATTGTTCGTTAGCCGCGCATCCGCAGGCCGCGGGGCGTCGGCCGGAAGCCAGCGGCCTCCAGCGCGCGGGCCAGCGGCGAGTCGTATACGCCCGCGCCATCGGCGCGTTCTACCGTGAGCCTGCCGAGCGCGCCGTCGCGCACGGCCGTGGCGAGGGCGTCGGCCGCCGGGCCCAGCAGCGCCGGGTCAGCCGTCCAGGACAGCAGCGTCTTGCCGCCTCGCTCGACATAGAGCACGAGCTCGCCATCGGCCAGGACGACGAGCGCTCCCGCCTTCCGGCCCGGCCGGTGCCCGCCCGCGGTGTCCTCCGGCCTGGCCGGCCATGGCAGTGCCGCGCCATAGGCGCTGGCCGGGTCCGCCGCGGCCAGCACCAGGACCGCGACGGCCGGCTGGCCGTGAGCAACCGGGTATGCCGGGCTGCCTGGGCCTGCGTCGGTGACCGGGGCGGGGCCGGCGAGCGCGCGCATCCTGTCGACCGCGCCGGGCAAGGCGAACTGTGCCGCCCCCAGGCCCTCGACGAAGTAGCCGCGCCTGCACTGGCCCGCTTCCTCCATCGCCCGCAGCACCGGGTAGAGGGCGCCGAACCCGCCGGGAACGCGCTCAGCCGTGACCGCCCCCCGCAGCACGATGCCGTGCCGGTCGAGCAGCGCGGTGGCCGCCGCGTGCAGCCGCCGGGTGCGATCTGGCTCCGCATCCGGCAGCAGCGACCACCGCCCGCTTACGGTGGGCGGCCCGCTCCTCGACGGCAGCGCCGCCCGGCCCAGACCCGGCCGGCGCCCGCCCAGCCGGCCGGGCCTGCCAGCCCGGGGCCGCCCAGGCTGCCCGGCCGCCGCACGGCGGCCGCCGCCGGTCAAGGCGGGCCGGTCGTGGCCGTCCGCCTGCATCGGCTCGGCCGTAGGCCTGCCGGTGCCGAGCACAGTGCGCAGCGGGGCGAGCGTGTCATTGGTCAGCCGCCCGGCCCAGACCAGGTCCCAGATGGCCGCGGCTAGCGCCGGATCGGTCACGAGCCCGGCCGTGGGCGGCCCCTGGCGGGTCTGCTCGGCGTCCGTGCGCCCGGCGGGGGCCGCACCGGTGCCTGGCCGGTCGCCGGTGCCTGGCCGGTCGCCGGTGTCGCGAAGCACGGCGTGCACGCGGTCGGCCAGCGTGCGGAAGAACAGCGCTCCGCCGCCTGCCAGGGCGGCGAGGACGGCCTCGTGCAGCGGTGTCGTGGTGATCTCGGCTGGCTCAGGGAGCAGCAGCGGCGCGGCGTCGGCGGGCACGAGCACCACCCAGCCGTCGCCGCCGGGCAGGCCGCCCGCGCCGGACCAGGCGATCTCGCCCGCGGTGGTCAGCTCATCCAGCAGCGCCGGAGAATAGCCCGGCACCCGGCCGGGCAGTACCAGGGTCTCCAGCGCCGACGCCGGAATCGCCGCTCCGGCCAGCTGGTCGACGACGTCATAAACGGCATCAGGCCCCGGCCGATGGCGGGGGGAGCCCGGCCGGCCGCGATCGGCACGGACCGCCTGGGCAGCGTTCTGCCAGGCGGGCAGGAACCTGGCCAGCACCTGCGGCGGCACCGGCTCGGCCTCCTTGCGGAGCTTGGCCAGGCACCGGCGGCGCAGCAGCCGCAGTACCCCGTCGTCGCACCACTCGGTACCGCGCCCGCCGGGCAGGAACTCGCCCTCGGCCACCCGGCCGGCCGCGGCCAGCCGGTGCAGGGCGCCGGTCACCAGCACGACCCCGAGCCCGTACCGCTCAGCGGCGGCCGCGGCCGTGAACGGGCCGTGCCCGCGCGCGTACCTGGCCATCAGGTCACCGAGCGGGTCGGCGACCGGCTCGGTGAACGCGTCAGGAATGCCAGGCGGCAGCGCGGCCCCGAGTGCGTCGCGCAGCCGGCCGGAGTCCTCGATCGCAGCCCACCGGGCCGCACCGCCCACCCGGACCGCTATCACCCGGCGCTGAGCGGCCAGCTCGGCGAGCCAGCCAGGGGCCGCCGCGGGTTCAGTGCAGCGGTCGGCGACCTCCGCCCCCGACAGCGGGCCGATCGCCGCCAGTAGGTCTGCGACCCCCTCCTCATCCCGGCAGGCCCGGGACGGTGACAGCCGCTGGAGATCCCGTTCCGTGTCGGCCACGATCACCGGGTCGAGGAGCTCCCTGGCATCCACCTGCCCCAGCAGCTCGGCAAGCAGGGCGGAATCGAGCGCGAGGGCCTGCGCGCGGCGCTCCGCCAGCGGCGCATCGCCCTCATACATGAAGGCCCCCACGTAGCGGAAGAGCAAAGAGCGAGCGAACGGGGACGGGGCCCCGGTCTCCACCTCAACCAGCCGGAGCCTGCGCGCGGCAAGATCACGCATCAGGCTGGTCAGGCCCGGCACGTCGAAGGTGTCCTGCAGGCACTCGCGTACGGTCTCCAGCACGATCGGGAACGTGGGGTACTGGCTGGCCACCGCGAGCAGCTGGGCCGAGCGCTGGCGCTGCTGCCACAGCGGGGTGCGCCGCCCAGGCTGTCGCCTGGGCAGCAGCAGCGCGCGGGCCGCGCATTCCCGGAACCGCGACGCGAACAACGCTGCTGTGCCGAGCTCGGCGGTGACCAGCTGCTCCACCTCGCCGGGATCGAGCACCGCGATCCCGGCCGGCGGCGGGTCATCGGCGTCAGGAACCCGGATCACGATGCCGTCGTCGGTATGCAGCGCCTGCACGTCCATGCCGTGGTAGCGGTCGCGGAGCCGGGCGGCAATCGCCAGGGCCCACGGCGCGTGCACCCGCGCGCCGTACGGGCTGTGCAGGACCAGCCGCCAGTCGCCGAGCTCATCCCGGAACCGTTCCATGACCAGCGTGCGGTCGTCGGGCAGGTAGCCGGTGGCGTCGCGCTGCGCGGTCAGGTAGCCGACCAGGTTGACGGCGGCAAGGTCATCAAGGCCGTCACCGCGGAGCCGGCCGCTCGCCTCCGGCTCGCTGGCCGCGCCAAGCTCGCGGCAGTACCTCCCGATGGCCGCGCCGAGCTCGGCCGGGCGCCCGGCGGCGTCGCCGTGCCAGAACGGCAGCCGGCCTGGCTGGCCTGGCGCGGCGGAGACCAGTACCTGATCGGCGGTGATGTCCTCGATCCGCCAGGAACTCGCGCCGAGCACGAAGACGTCGCCGACCCGCGATTCGTAGACCATCTCCTCGTCAAGCTCGCCGACCCGGCGGGAGTGCCTGCCCGATGCGTCGCGCGTGCCGCCGGCCAGGAAGACGCCGAACAGCCCGCGGTCCGGGATCGTGCCGCCGTTGGTGACCGCCAGCCGCTGGCCGCCCGGCCTGCCGCGCAGGACGCCGGTGGTGCGGTCCCAGACCAGCCGGGCCCGCAGGCCGGCGAACTCCTCGCTCGGGTAGCGCCCGGCCAGCATGTCAAGGACGGCCTCCAGCACGGGGCGGCTCAGGCTGGCGAACGGCGCGGCCCGGCGGACCGTCTGCTCAAGCTCGCCGATGTCCCAGTCGTCCATCGCGGTCATCGCGACGATCTGCTGGGCGAGTACATCCAGCGGGTTCCGCGGGATGCGTAGTTCCTCGATCTGCCCGGCCCGCATCCGCTGGGCGACGACTGCGGCCTGCACCAGGTCACCCTGGTACTTCGGGAAGATCACGCCGCGGGAGACGTCGCCGACATTGTGACCTGCCCGGCCAGTTCGCTGCAGGCCGCTGGCAACCGAAGGCGGAGACTCGACCTGCACGACCAGGTCGACTGCGCCCATGTCGATGCCGAGTTCCAGGCTCGAGGTGGCTACCACGGCCGGAAGCCGGCCCGTTTTCAGCGCCTCCTCGATCTGATTGCGCTCCTGGCGGGATACCGAGCCGTGATGCGCCCTGGCGACCTCGGCAGGTGCTCCCGTCGCCTCGCCGCGCTCCTCGGCCCGTTCGGCGGCGAGTTCATTGAGCCTGGCGCAGAGCCGCTCGGCAAGGCGGCGGGAGTTCGCGAACACGATGGTGGACCGGTGCGCCTCGATCAGGTCGAGGACTCGCGCCTCGACATGCGGCCAGATCGACCGGCTGCGTGCCGGGTCGTCCGGCGGCTGGCCGGCCTGGCCGCTGCCGTCTGTGCCGGGGACGGCCCCGGGCCCGGGGCCCGCGGCAGTCTCCAGGTCGGCCATGTCCTCGACCGGAACCACGATCTGCAGCTCGATCCGCTTGTCGCTGCGCGGCTGCACGATCGTGACCGGGTGGCCGCCGCCGAGGAAGGCGGCTACCTCCTCGGGCGGCCGGACGGTGGCTGACAGCCCGATCCGCTGCAGCGGCCGGATCGCGGCGGCGGGCGCGGCGGTCCTTGCCTCAGTGGCGGCCGCGCCCCGGCGCAGCGCATCAAGCCGCTCGAGAGACAGGGCCAGATGGGCGCCCCGCTTGCTGCCAGCCAGGGCATGCACTTCATCCAGGATGACGGTCTCGACATTGCGGAGGGCCTCGCGGGCCCTGGATGTCAGCAGCAGGAACAGCGACTCCGGGGTCGTGATCAGGATGTCCGGCGGCTTCGCTGACAGCTTGCGGCGCTCGTCGGCCGTGGTGTCGCCGGTGCGTACTCCCACCCGGATGTCCGGTGCTGCCAGGCCGAGCCGGTGCGCGGCGTGCCCGATCCCGGTGAGCGGCGAGCGCAGGTTCCGCTCGATATCCACCGCGAGCGCCTTGAGCGGCGAGATGTAGAGCACCCGGCAGCGCTGCTGCGGATCGGCCGGAGCCCCGGCCGCGGCCAGCTTGTCGATCGCCCAGAGGAAGGCGGCCAGCGTCTTGCCCGACCCGGTGGGCGCTATCACGAGCGTGTTCTCGCCGTTGCCGATGGCGGTCCAGGCATGCGCCTGCGCCGGGGTCGGCTCGGCGAAGGCCGCGCGGAACCAGGCGCTCGCGGCTTCGCTGAAGCCATCGAGCACCGGGCTGCTGACCGGCGCGGGCATAAGACCATCCTGCCTCGCCGCTACGACATTTCGTGCCGTCCGATGCGAAGGCCGGCCGGGGTGTGCCCCCTCAGGTGCCTGCGCCGTAGCGGGGTGCACGACTGAATCGTGAGGGTTCTTGGTTAGCGCAGCTCTCGCCGCTAGTCTGAGTGATGTAGTAACTCAGATGTGGAGGTGGCCCGTGGCTGACTTCGCCGGACGTGACCTGGCCTGGCTCGAGCGCCGCCGCGCCGAGCTGTTCGGCCTTATCTCCCAGGTGGGGGATTTCCGGCGGGGCGCGCTGAACGTGGTGTGGCGCAAGTGCGGCAAGCCGAACTGCGCCTGCGCGCAGCCGGGGCACCGGGGGCACGGGCCGCAGTACAACCTGACCCGCCGGATCGGCGGCAAGACCGTGAACGTGCACCTGAGGCCGGGCCCGGAGCTGGAGAAAGCCGAGCGGGAGGTGGCCGAGCACCAGCGGTTCACCGGTCTGGTGGAGGAGGTGACGGCGGTCAGCGAGGCGATCTGCGCGGCCCGGCCGGCGACGGCCGGCGCTGCGCCCCTCCCGGCGGAGGGGGAAAGGGGGGGCTCGCGGCGCGGCTCGAGGAGATCGCCGCCGCCGAGGTAGGCAAGCTGGCCGGCCTGGCCGCCGGGATGCTGGGCACCGGCGCGGCGCTGAGCGTGCTGGAGCAGGCGATGCGCGCCGCGATGGCCTCAGCCGGCGCCGCTCTGCTGGAGGCGGTGCTGGCCGGCCAGGACGGGTACGCCGGCCCGCGTGCCGGGTGCCGGAACGGTCACCAGGCCGTTTACGCGGGCTGCCGGGACAAGACCGTCATCACCGTGCTCGGCCCGGTCACGCTGCGCCGGGCGTGGTATCACTGCGCGCAGTGCGGTCATGGTTTCGCCCCCCGGGACCAGCAGCTCGGCGTGGCCGGCGCTGCGCTGTCGCCGGGCGTGGCCGAGATGATCGCCCTGGCCGGCGCGGAGGTCTCCTTCGCCCGGGCCGCCGGCCTGCTGTCCAGCCTGGCCGGGATCACCGTGACCGCCAGGACCATCGAGCGGTCCGCCGAGGCGTCGGGCGCTGCCGCGCGGGCAGCAGCCGGGGCTGAGGCCGCCGCGATCAGGGCCAGGGACATCCTCCCGCTGCCGCCTCCCGAGCCGGTACCCGACATGCTGTATGTGGAAGCCGACGGGACCGGCGTGCCGGTGCGCGCCAGCGAGACCGAGGGCCGGCCAGGCAAGGACGACGACGGCAAGGCGGGGACCAGGGAGGTCAAGCTCGCCCGGCTGTTCACCGTGTCGTGCCTGGATGACGACGGCAGGCCGGTGATGGACCCCGGCTCCTCCACCTACGTCGCCACCTTCGGCGGCAAGAACGCCCTCGCCCAGCTGGTCGAAGCCGAGTACCTGCGCCGCGGCGGCGAGCACTTCCGCCAGGTCGTCGCCCTCGGCGACGGCGCCGCCTGGATCTGGACCATGGCCGAGGTCCTCTACCCCCAGGCCACCCACATCACCGACATCTACCACGCCCGCGAGCACCTCACCGACCTGGCGAACCACCTGGCGTTCATCACCCCCGACCCGGCGCAGTGGCTGGCCGACCGGCATGCCGAGCTGGACGCCGGGAGCATCGATGCGATCATCGAGGCCGCCAGCGCCTACCCACTCGACGGTGTCAAGGCCAGCGACCTGGAACGAAAGCTCGGCTACTTCCGCAACAACGCCCACCGGATGCGCTACGCCCGCTTCCAGAAGCTGGGCATGTTCACCGGCTCGGGCGCAATCGAAGGCGGAATCAAGGCCATCGTCGTCCAGCGCACCAAGCAATCAGGCATGCACTGGACGGTCGACGGTGCCCAGGACATCATCTGCCTCCGCTGCCAGCACGCCAGCGGCCGGTGGGACGAACTATGGGCACCCCGCCCGCCCAGCACAGCCCGGCTCCGGCTTGCCGTCTGACAGACACCGCGACTCAGACCCTGAGGTCACAAGCCAGACAAGATCATCCCCAACAAAACTGTCGCACACCCGCCGTAGCGCTTTCAGCGTACGAGTGTCAGAGCCTGGCCCTAGCGTGATCGGTAGCCAAAGCCAATCTGGAGGGACACGTCGATGACAGCAGGCGAGACTATCGCGACTGGCGAGCGGGCCGACTTCGTGCAGGCCCTGGCCAGGCATCGGGATTTCCTGCGGTATACCGCCCGTGGCCTGACCGATGAGCAGGCAGCGGAGCGTACGACGGTGAGCGAGCTGTGCCTGGGCGGCCTGATCAAGCATGTCACGATCGTCGAGCGGCAATGGATCAGATTTATCCTCGACGGCCCGTCGGCGATGGCCAGTGCCTGGGCGGCGGACAGCGGCACATCCGGCTGGCTGGACAGCTTCCGCATGCTGCCCGGGGAGACGCTGGCGGCGCTGCTGGGCGAATACGACCAGGTTGCCCGCCGGACTGACGACCTCGTGATGACGCTGCCCGACCTGGACAGCTCGCACCCGCTGCCAGAGGCGCCCTGGTACGAGCAAGGGGCCAGGTGGTCGGCACGGCGCGTACTGCTGCACGTGATCGCGGAGACCGCCCAGCACGCCGGCCATGCCGACATCATCCGCGAGTCACTGGACGGCGCCAAGTCCATGGGATAGCGCTGCCTAAGATCCCGGCAATTATGGTCGAACGGCCCTGTCGGGCGGTCCGAAAGGGGAGCACGCTGCTAACTGGGCAGGACTGCTGGGCCGCCCATCGGGAGGACGCGATGACAAATCTGAGTTCCGTACTCGACAAGGCCGTAGCCGATCACGCCGAGCGCCCGGCTGTACGCATGGACGACCTCGTCGTCAGCTACGGGGAGCTGCGCGACGCAGCCCTCCGGATGGCATCGTTGCTGTCGTCGCTGGGCGTGGCGCCCGGCGACCGGGTGGCTGTCATGCTGCCCAACGTCCCGGCTTTCCCGATCGCCTTCTACGGGGCGCTCGCGGCCGGGGCAGTGGTGGTGCCGATGAACCCGCTGCTGAAGAGCCGCGAGGTCGCCTTCTATCTCAAGGACTCCGGCGCCAAGGTGCTGTTCGCCTGGAAGACGGTGATCGATGAAGCATCCGCGGGCGCTGCCGAAGCCGGCACGCCCGTCGTCGAGGTCGGCGAGCCCGACCTGGCTGGCCAGCTGGCCGGCCTGGCCCCGGCCGCCGCGATCGTGGATCGCGCCGACGAGGACGACGCGGTGATCCTCTACACCTCCGGAACTACCGGGCGGCCCAAGGGGGCTGAGCTCACGCACGCGAACATGACCCGCAATGCCACTCTCTCCGGGACGCTGTACAGCCTCGGTGCTGACGACGTGGTCATGGGCTGCCTGCCGCTCTTCCACATCTTCGGCCTGACCTGCGGCCTGAACGCGACGATCTACGGTGGCGGAACGCTGACGCTACTGCCCAGGTTCGACCCGGGCCAGGCGCTTGAGCTAGTCGGCCGCGACAAGGTGACGATCTTCGAGGGCGTGCCGACGATGTACACGGCGATGCTGCACCACCCGGGCAGCGGGCAGGCGGACGTCTCGACGCTGCGGGTGTGCGTGTCCGGGGGCTCCGCGCTGCCGGTAGAGATCCTGCGCGGGTTCGAGCAGACTTTCGGCTGCATGATCCTGGAAGGCTATGGTTTGTCGGAGACGTCACCCGTAGCCTCCTTCAACCACCCCGACAGAGTACGCAAGCCCGGATCTATCGGCACGCCGATCGCCGGAGTCGAAATGCGGGTGGTCGACGCGGAGGTTTGCGACGTGCCCGTCGGCGAGGTTGGCGAGATCGCGATCCGCGGCCACAACGTGATGAAGGGTTACTGGGGCAAACCAGTCGAGACCGCCGAGGCCATCCGGGATGGCTGGTTCCTGACCGGGGACCTGGCCAAGGTGGACGAGGATGGTTACTTCTTCATCGTGGACCGGAAGAAGGACCTGATCATCCGCGGCGGGTTCAACGTCTATCCGCGCGAGATCGAAGAGGTCCTCTACGAGCATCCGGCCGTCGCCGAGGCCGCGGTGGTCGGAATCCCGCACAAGGACCTTGGCGAGGAGGTCGGCGCCGCCGTCACCCTCAAGGCCGGAGCGACCGCGACCGCCGATGAGCTCAAGATATTCGTTCGGGAGCGGGTTGCCCCGTACAAGTACCCGCGTTACGTCTGGCTGACGGTGGAGCTGCCCAAGGGTCCGAGCGGCAAGATCCTCAAGCGCGAGGTCGAACGGCCGGACGACGTGACCGGCTAGATCGCGGCAGCCTCGCGCGCAGCGCTGAAGCGGTCCAGCACCAGGCGGGCCACCAACGGGTGGTCGCCGAGCGGCGCGCTGACCCAGGTAGCGGCGGCGTCCCGGAGCTGGTCACGGAAATGGCCGGGGGACAGGAGGTACGTCGCCACCGAGACCGGGCCGCCGGTATCCGCGTGCAGCGCGGCAAGGGCCCGCGTCACCGTCGGCTGACCCGCGGCGGCGAATGCGGGGGTTACCGGCGCGCGGAGCCGGTCTGCCAGCAGATCCGCCTGGCGGGCTACGTCCTCCGTCGCACCGGGGTCGGCGAAGCCGGCCGCCGCCAGGACGGTCGGCGTTCCCGCTGGCCAGGGCTTCGGCCAGGCGGTCGGCCAGCGCGTGAGCCAGCAGCGGGTCAGGCCCCAGCGGCGCCGCTACCGGCGCGCCAGCGGCGCGCGCCGCGGCCCGGATGTCCGCGGTGAGGTGGTACCCGGTGGACAGCAGCAGCGGCACCACGATGACCGCGCCCGCGGCGCAGGTAAGAGCGTCGGCTAGCGACGGCCGGGCATGCTGCACGAACGCCGTCCGCACGTCGAGGGCAGGAGCAAGCCGGCTAACGCGTCTGGCGAGCGCGGCGACCGAGTCTTGCGCCGCGCCATCCCGGCTGCCATGCGCGACCGCCAGCAGCACCGGGGCGCGGACGGCCGCTGCGCCCGCTGTCACCGGGAACCCGGCGGGGCTGGCCGGGGTGCCGGAGGCTCGCCCAGCAAGGCGCGGAGTCGCACGACATCGCCCACTACCACGACAGCAGGCGGCCGGATACCCTGCCGCGCGGCATCATCAGCGACGTCACCGAGAGTCGAGGTCAGTACCCGCTGCCGCGGCGTGGTGCCGTCGCAGATCACCGCCACCGGCGTGCTCGCGTCCCGGCCGCGCTTCACGAGTTCACGGCTGATCTGCTCCAGCCGGCCCACGGCCATCAGCAGGACCAGCGTGCCCGGGCCCTGCGCGAGCGCTGCCCAGTCGACCGTGGCACCCGGATGCGACGGGTCAAGGTGCGCTGACACCACCGCGAAGTCCTGGGTGACGCCGCGATGCGTGACCGGGATGCCCGCGCTCGCCGGTACCGCGACGGCGCTGGTCACGCCGGGTACCACCGTCACCGGGACGCCCGCCCGCACGCAGGCGAGCGCCTCCTCCCCGCCGCGGCCGAATACGAACGGGTCACCGCCCTTGAGCCGGACTACCCGCTGGCCTGCCAGCGCGCGATTGGTGAGCAACTCGTTGATCTGATCCTGGGTCAGCGTGTGCGCGCCAGGTACTTTTCCCGCGTCGATCACTTCGACGTCGGGATCGAGCTCGGCCAGCACATCACGGGGCGCGAGGTGGTCGGCGATCACCACGTCGGCCTCGGCCAGCAGCCGTCGGCCGCGCACCGTCAGCAGTCCCGGGTCGCCCGGCCCGCCGCCGACCAGCGCGACGCTGCCGCCGGCCGGCGCTGGCCGGCGCTGCGGCCGTACCGGCAGGCTGCCCTCAGCGATGGCCAGCGCGATCGCGGCCCGGAGCCGCTGGGCCCGGCGGGGATCACCGCCGGCGGTCACCGCAACCGAGAGGTCGCCGTGCCTGGTTGCCGCGGGCACCCAGGCTGACGAGGCGTCAGCGTCATCGGCGCGAACGCACCAGATCCTGCGGCGCTCGGCCTCCGCGGCGACCGCGCCGTTGGCGTCCGCGTCGTCGGTGACGGCGTGTGCGAGCCACGCGCCAGCGAGATCGCCGTCCCGGTAGCACCGCTCGAGGATGGTTACGTCCAGGCCGGCCAGCTCGGCAACGACCTGCGGCGCGATCACCCTGACCAGCGCGCCCGCAGCAAGCATGGCTGCGGCGCGGCGCAATGCCACCCGGCCGCCGCCCACGACCACGACGCGGCGCCCGGCCAGATCGAGCGCCAGCGGATAGGCCTTCATGGTGCGGGACCGTCGGAGCGGGGCGCGGGACCGCCGGGGCGGGACCGCGGCACATCTGCCCGAGGGCGGGTCGCGCCAGGAATAGGCAACGAAACTTCGGCGTCCCGGTTCGGCTCATCGGCACCCGGCATCGTTAATCCCGCGAACCGCAGAACGAAACCGCGCGCGCATGCTCCGCACCGCCAGCCGCCCGCATCCGGCCCGGACGGGCGCAGGTCCGCATCGCCGCAATACGGGCAGTAGAGCGGCGCCTGCCGCTCCCCGGTCACACCAGTAGCCCGTCGTCGGCCCGGCGGACCCAGATGGCGAACTGCTCGCCGTCAACCCGGTCAGCGAGATAATTCCGCAGCAGCCGCTCGACATAGTCGGTCAGCCCGTCCGCGCCTACCTTCAGCCCGCGCAGCTTGCGCCCGAACGCCGCGTCCGTCCCCAGGGACCCGCCAAGGTGCACCTGGAACCCGTCACCGCCATCGACGATCGAGCCCTTCAGGCCGATGTCGGCGATCTGGAACCTGGCGCACGAGTTCGGGCAGCCGTTCACGTTGATGGTGATCGGGGTGTCGAACCCGGGCAGCCGCTGATCCAGTTCGGTATAGAGGTCCCGGGCTCGCTGCTTGGTCTCCACGATCGCGAGCTTGCAGAACTCGATCCCGGTGCAGGCCATCGCCGACCGGCGGAATGCGGACGGGCTGACCGGCAGGTCCTCCGCCGCAAGCGCGCTGACAAGCTCGCCGACCCGGTCCTCAGGGATATCGAGGATGAGCAGCTTCTGCTCCGCCGTGGTCCTTATCCGGCCCGGCCCATAGCTCTCGGCGAGATCGGCGAGCTGCCACAGCTGACTGCCCGAGGTGCGCCCGACATGCGGCGCGACGCCAACGTAGCAGCGGCCATCCCGCTGCCGGTGGACGCCGACGTGATCACGCAAGCCGGTTGCGGGTGCGGGCGGCGCGGGACCATCAGGCAGCGCGAAGCCGAGGTACTCCTTCTGCAGCACTTCGCGGAACACCTCGGCGCCCCAGTCAGCGACGAGGAACTTCAGCCGGGCCCGGCTGCGCAGCCGGCGGTAGCCGTAGTCGCGGAACAGGCCAGTTACGCCCGCCCACACCTCAGGTACCTGGTCCTCTTCGACGAATACGCCGAGCCGCCGGGCGAGCATCGGGTTGGTGGACAGCCCGCCGCCGACCCACAGGTCGAACCCCGGAGTCCCATCCGGCCCGGTGACGCCGACGAATGAGATGTCGTTGACCTCATGCGGGGTGCAATGGGCGGCGCAGCCGCTGATCGCCGTCTTGTACTTGCGCGGCAGGTTCGTGAACTCCGGGTTGGCGGCTGCGACAGCCTCGGTGGCGCGCAGCGCCGTGCTAGCGTCGAGGATCTCGGCCGCGTCGATGCCGGCCACCGGGCAGCCGAGGATGTTGCGCGGGACGTCACCGCAAGCCTGGAGGCTGGACAGGCCGACCTCGTCGAGCCGCTGCCAGACCGCGGGCACGTCCTCGATCCTGATCCAGTGGAACTGGACGTTCTGCCGGTCGGTGATGTCGGCAAGGTCGCGGCCGTACTCCTTGGCGATGCCGGCGATCGCCCGCAGCTGGCCCGCGGAGAGCTGGCCGCCGGGGATCCGGACCCGCATCATGAAGTACTGATCTTCGATGTCGGCATCGTCGAGCGTTCCGGTGCGGCCACCGCTGATCCCAGGGCGCCGTTGGGTGTACAGCCCCCACCAGCGGAACCGGCCGCGCAGGTCAGTCGGGTCGATCGAGTCGAAGCCCTGGATTGCGTAACGGCTCAGGATCCGGTCGCGTACATGCAGGCCGTCGTCATCCTTCTTGAATCTTTCGGCGGCATTCAGCGGCTCAAGGTGACCAAGAGCCCACTGGCCCTGGCCCCGAACGGGTCGGGATGGCATCAGAACGTCCTTCTGCTGCGAAGTCTGGATCGCGCTCGGCCGCGCAGCGAACTGCGGGCGCGGCGGCGCGAGCTGGCCGATTAGCTGCCGGGCCGACAGACGGCGCTGGAGACAAAGAGCAGGTCCACGTGCCGCCGGGATACCAGGATCAGCTGAGGGTATCCGGCGGGGCGGGTCACAGCTATCTCCTCGTTGGCGCGCTGACGCTCATGACGTCTTCCTTCGACAGTAGAGTCGGCCCCCGCCTGGCGCAAGCTCGTTTTCCCTCGGTACCCGCCGGTCCTCCCTGGCTGGCGGGGCCCCGGCTGCCCGGGCTGGCCGCCCGGGCCGGCGTGTCGCGCCGGTAGCCTGGCGCCGTGCAGCTCACAACCTTCTGGGATCGGATGCGCGAGCAGTTCGGCGACGCATACGCCTACAGCGTTGCCAAGGATCACGTACTGACGATTCTCGGCGGCCGTACCGTCGATCAGGCGCTAGCCGACGGCGAGGACGCGAAAGTAATCTGGCGGGCGGTCTGCGAGACCTTCGACATCCCCGAGCGGCGGCACTGACGCGGGCGGATCTGCCGGCTGCCAGGCCGCCGTGGTTGCGCCAGGGCGCGTCTGGCGGGGTGGTGACGCGATTTCGACCGTGTCGGCGTGTCGGTTTCATGATCGAACAGTTGTTCGTCTAGTCTGCTGTTGCAGATGACACGCTGACGTCCTGGCAGCCGGTGCCCGTAAGGGCGCGGAATTGTCGGTGGCGGCGCGTAGCGTCAGCTCCGATAGTTCTTTATCTGGCCTGACGGCTCTTCATCTGGCCTGACGGTGCGGACAACCGCATAGAGACAACCGCATAGAACCGCATAGAAGTGGCCCGGCAGCCTGGCTGCCTGCGGCACCGGCTGATACGGCAGTAAGCCTCTGATCCCACGGGAGTTCACATGGCACCGAACGACAGGGCGGCCAGCAGCAAGAGCGGTGACAGGGACAAGTCCCTGGAGACCGCGCTCGCCCAGATCGAGCGGCAGTTCGGCCGGGGCGCGGTCATGCGGCTCGGCGATGACACCCGCGCTCCGGTGGAGGTTATCCCGACCGGCTCTATCTCACTCGACGCGGCGCTCGGCATCGGCGGCCTGCCCCGCGGCCGGATCGTCGAGATCTACGGGCCGGAGAGCAGCGGCAAGACCAGCCTGGCCCTGCATGCGGTCGCCAACGCACAGAAGGCCGGCGGGATCGCCGCGTTCATCGACGCCGAGCATGCTCTCGATCCTGACTACGCGAAGAAGCTCGGCGTCGACACCGATGCGCTGCTTGTTTCCCAGCCGGACACCGGCGAGCAGGCGCTGGAGATCGCCGACATGCTGGTGCGGTCCGGTGCCATCGATGTCGTCGTGATTGACTCGGTAGCCGCGCTCGTGCCCCGGGCCGAGATCGAGGGCGAGATGGGGGACAGCCACGTCGGCCTCCAGGCCAGGCTCATGTCCCAGGCACTGCGCAAGCTGGCGGGCGCGCTGAACCAGACCAAGACCACCGCAATATTCATTAACCAGTTGCGGGAAAAGATTGGAATCATGTTCGGTTCTCCGGAAACGACGACGGGCGGGAAGGCGCTGAAGTTCTATGCGTCGATACGGCTGGATATCCGGCGCATCGAAACTCTCAAAGACGGCACCGACGCCGTAGGTAACCGTACCCGGGTGAAGGTGGTCAAGAATAAGTGCAGCCCGCCGTTCAAGGTCGCGGAGTTCGACATCCTGTACGGCATCGGGATCAGCCGGGAGGGCAGCCTGATCGATCTTGGCGTGGAGCAGGCGATCGTCCGTAAGTCCGGCGCCTGGTACACCTATGAAGGTGACCAGCTCGGGCAGGGCAAGGAGAATGCACGGAACTTCCTGCGCCGTAACCCGGACCTCGCCAACGAGATCGAGAAGAAGATCAAGGAGAAGCTTGGCGTCGGCCCGCGCCTCGACAAGGACGCGGCCGGGTCAGGTGCCGGGGCGGCCGGCGGCCTGACTGTGGTGCCTGGCGGTGCCAGCTAGCCGGGCGCGGCCCGCGGATCCGGAGCGGGACTGGGACCGGGCCGCGGACCCGGACGCGGATCCTGAGGCCATCGCGCGGCAGATCTGCCTGCGGCTGCTGGCCGCTGCGCCGAGGACCACGGCCCAGCTGGCCGACGCGCTACGGCGCCGCCGGGTCCCTCAGCAAGCAGCCGAGGCCGTGCTCGGCCGGTTCGCCGAGGTGAAGCTGATCGATGACAGCCTGTTCGCCAGCGCATGGGTGGAGTCCCGGCATCACGGCAGGGGCCTGTCCGGCCGTGCGCTGGCCGCCGAGCTGCGGCATAGGGGCGTAAAGACCGCGGACATCGAGGCCGCGGTCGGCAAGCTCGGCCCGGAACAGGAGGCCGCCACGGCACGGGCACTGATAGCCGGGCGGCTGGCGGGCACCCGGGGTCAGCCGCTGCCCGCACGGATCCGGCGGCTGGTCGGCGTGCTCGCACGGAAGGGTTACTCGCAGGCGCTGGCCTACGCGGTGGTGCGGGAGGCCCTTGAGCAGGAGGGCCTGGACCCGGCGGACGCCGGGATTGACCTGAGTGAGGTCGAGGAGCCGGCCCACGACGGCGAGCCGCAGACCTGGTGACGGCGGGCCCGGGGTGCCTGCGGCTGCCCGGCTCCGGCCGGGCCGGTGGCGAAGATCACGGATGCCTTGCTTGCCCAAATCGTTATCTCCGCTTAACCTCACGGCAGCGAGGTTTTTCTCCGCGAGGGCGGATCAACTGAGGTGAACGAGATCAGTTACCGGCACCGGGCGGCATGGGAGCGGATCAGCCGATCCGGCCGGCCGGAAGGCCGTGAACGTTTGTCATGGCGGCTGCGCGACGGTCGGCATCCGGAGCCGCCAGGCGATGGCCTGGCGGCAGCCGGGGCTGCATTGAGCAGGCCCTCGGCGAGCGCGGGCGCCACCAAGGGTGCGGGTGGCCGGGCCTTCCTGGCCGGCGGACCGGATCGACGATGGCCCGGCCGGCCTGCAGGCCAGCGGGAACGCGGGAGGGTCGGCTAGTCCGGTAGCGCGGCCACGGGCCGCGGGCCTGGGGCTGGATGAGATCGGCTGGGATCAGATCGGAGGTTCCGTACCAGCCGCCCGCGTTCGGCGGGGCCGGTCAGCCTGGCCCGTCGCGCCGGACAGTGGTTCGCAGGCGCGCGGTACTCCTCGCTGCAGGGCACGCGCGCGGCGCCGGACGGCGGTGCCGCCGAGCCCTTGAGCGGGAAGGGGCGAGCGGTGAGTAACGGAATTGTCCTCGTACTGGCGATCGGGCTCGTTGCCGCTCTGTTTGCGCTCGTCTTCGTGCTCCGGCGGTCTCCTGCCAAGACGCCGGTCGGCAGCAGCGAGAAGGAGACCGCGAGCCTGCGCCCGGCCGCGGCTGAGCCGCGGGGACTCGCGGCCACGCCGCAGGGACTTGCGGCCACGCCGCAGGAGCTGGCGGCGGCCGCCGAGGATGCCGAGCGGGTGCGGGCGCGCGCCGAGTCTGACGCTCAGGCCATCGTCCGCAAGGCCGAGCAGTCCGCGCAGCAGGTAGCCGAGGATCGCCGCGAGGTCGAGGAGGAGATCCGTGCGGTCAAGGACGAGATCAAGCAGCTCCGCGGCGACCTGGAGCGCCGGGAGGACAGGCTGGCCGAGCGCGAGCGGCGGACCCATGAGGAAGCGCGCATCCTTGAGCAACGGGCTGCCGACCTCGAGCGAGCCCGGCAGGGCCTCGACACGCAGCGCGCGGAGCTTGACCGTCTCGATGAAGACCGCCGCGCAGTGCTGGAACGTGTCGCGGGCCTGACCGCGGACGCGGCAAAGTCGGAGCTAGTGGCGGGAATCCAGAATCAGGCCAAGCGCGAGGCGGCGCTGATCGTCAGGGGAATCGAGGACGAGGCCCAGAACGAGGGACAGAAACGGGCCCGCAAGATCATCACTCTTGCCATCCAGCGGGTAGCCAGCGAACAGACCAGCGAGTCCGTCGTGTCTGTGCTGCACCTGCCCGGGGACGAGATGAAGGGCCGCATCATCGGCAGGGAGGGCCGCAACATCAGGGCCTTCGAGACCGTCACTGGCGTCAACCTGATCATCGATGACACGCCTGAGGCGGTGCTGCTCTCGTGTTTTGATCCGGTGCGCCGTGAGGTCGGCAGACTGACGCTCGAGCGCCTGGTCCTGGACGGCAGGATTCACCCGCAGCGGATCGAGGAGGCCTACGAGCGGAGCAAGGCCGACATCGAGCAGCTCTGCGTGCGGGCGGGCGAGGACGCGCTGGTAGATGTGGGCATTACTGACCTGCATCCGGAGCTGACCAACCTGCTTGGCCGGCTGCGCTACCGCACCTCCTACGGCCAGAACGTGCTCAAGCACCTGGTGGAGTCCGCGCATATCGCCGGGATGATGGCCAGCGAGCTGGGCATGGACCCGGTGCTGATGAAGCGCTGCACGGTGCTGCATGACATCGGCAAGGCGCTGACGCACGAGGTGCAAGGCAGCCATGCCCTGATCGGCGCTGAGATCGCCCGCAGGTACGGCGAGTCTGAAGACGTCGTGCACGCCATCGAGGCGCATCACAACGAGGTTGAGGTCAAGACGGTGGAGGCAGTCCTGACGCAGGCGGCGGACGCGATCAGCGGCGGCCGTCCCGGTGCGCGCCGGGAATCGCTTGAGGCCTACATCAAGCGGCTGGAGCGGCTTGAGCAGATCGCCAGGGCCCAGCACGGCGTCGAGAAGGTCTTCGCCATGCAGGCCGGCCGGGAGATCCGGGTGATGGTCAAGCCAGAGGCCGTCGACGACATCCAGGCGCAGGTGATCGCCCGCGACGTGGCGAAGCAGGTCGAGGAGGAGCTGACCTACCCAGGCCAGATCCGGGTCACCGTCGTCCGTGAGTCACGGGCCATCGAGTTCGCCCGCTAGCGTGCGCGTCGCCGGCCGCCCGGCGTCGCCCGGCGCCGCGCCGGCCGGTCGGCGCCGGACTGACCACTAGCGGCGGGAGGCCCTCGCGTTCCGGTCCGGGCCCGCGGTCAGGGCCAGCTCCGGGATGCCCGGCGGCGTGAAGCCAAGGAGCTGGCCGTAGAACGACAGTTCCGCCTCAAGCGTGGTAGCGATCGTCTCGGCCTTCCTGAACCAGTGCGACTCGCCCTCGAAGGCCAGGTAGGCATGGCGGATGCCATGTGCGGCCAGATCGGCGGCGATGTTCTCGGCGTGCTGCGGTGCCACGATGGTGTCGTCGAGGCCATGGAGCAGCAAGATCGGGCAAGTGGCGTCCGTAACGTGACCGACCGGGGCGCGCTCGGCATAAATGGCGTCGAATCCTGGCAGCGGGCCGATCAGGCCGTCCAGATACCGTGATTCGAAGTCGTGCGTCCGCTCAGCGAAGTCTTGCAGGTCGGCGACACCGGAGTAGGAGGCGGCCGCCTTGAAGTTACCGCCAGCCCTGGCCCCTGTCGTCACCGCTGCCAGGGTGGTCCAGCCGCCAGCCGAGCCGCCGCGGATCGCCAGCCGGCCGGGGTCGGCGAGGCCGTTGTCCGCCAGCCAGCGGGCCGCCGCCACGGCGTCCTCGACGTCGACCACCCCCCACTGCCGGCGCAGCCGTTCCCGGTACAGCCGGCCGTAGCCGGTGGAACCGCCGTAGTTGACGTCAATGATGCCGATGCCCCGGCTGGTGAAGAACGCCTTCTCCATATCGCGCAGCGCGACCGCCTGCGCGGTCGGGCCGCCATGCACCCACACGACGAACGGCGGCAGCTCACCCGGCGGGGCCGTCACGTCCGGATTGGCCGGCGAGTACACCAGGGCGTGCACCACCCGGCCGAACAGTCCTTCCAGGTCGATGTGGCGAGGGACAGGAAGATACCTGGCGTCGACCACCTTGTCGGACTCGCGCTTCAGGATCTCGGTCCTGGACGTGGTCACGTCGAACCGGAAAACCGACAGCGGCTCCGCCGGGCCGCCGGCGGCGCCGACGATCACGGTGCCGTGCGCGGACAGCGTCGGCGTGAACACGCCGAGCGGCAAGTTCACGTCGGTCAGGTCAGACGTCTCCGGGTCCAGCAGGCCGAGCCGCATGGCGCCGCGGCCGTGCAGGACCGCCAGCCGGCCGTCGCCGAGCACCGCGAACGGCCTGGCCCCCAGCTGCCACAGCGGCCCGGCGAACTCCTCCTCGGTCGGGTACAGGGCCTGCGCCGGCTCACCGGCGAGCCCCACCTGGTAGATATTCCACCAGCCGGTCCAGTCGGTCGCCACATACAGGCTGGTGTTGTCCCGCCAGGCAGGAGCCAGCACTGACTCCCGCATGCTGCCCTTGACCAGCCTGCCCTTACCCGGGATGCCGTTCTCGACCAGCGCGACCCGCAGTTCGGTGCCGTCCCACGGCATGTACGGATGATTCCAGCAGATCCAGGCCAGGCGGCGGCCGTCGGGCGACGGAGTCGGGAACGCGAAGAAGTCCGAGCCGGCGACCAGCTGACGGATCGCATCGGGGTTCTCGGCAGCGGAGCCGTCCAGCGGCACCGCGATGATCGCACGGCTGACCTTGCCGTCATCATGCTGCTCCTGGACGCACCAGATCTCCGTGCGATCCGGGGCGAGGACGAAATCGGCGTAGCGCAACGCGGCTGCGCCAGCGCCTGCGGCTGGCGCTGAGCCCCCGCCGACCGGATCGGGCGTGAGCGGCCGCGGAGCCTGCTTGCCCCCGGCAACCTCGGGCCCGGCGAGGTAGAGACGCTGGTCGGCGTCGTTGGCGAACGCGATGGCAGGACGGCGCGGCGCCCGATCGCCGCTCTCCGGCGCGGCACGGCCAGCCGTACTGGGAACAGGCAGGAAAGACAGCCCGCCGTACTCATGAACCCTGGTGCGCGCGCTCCATGGCGCGGGCAGCAACGTGGTCTGCCTGCCGCCAGGACCGCGATGGACGACGGTGACCCGGCCGCCTTCCTCGGGACGTCCCTCCTGCCACCAGACGTCGCCGCTGATCACCATGGGAAACGAGATGCGCGTGCATCCCCTGGCGACGTCCGCAGCTGATACCGGGGAGGGCCACGCGCCGAAGGGGACAGCATTCCGGGCGCCGGTTGGCCCCGCTGCGCTGCCCGCCGCGCCCGCTGCGCTGCCCGCCGCGCCCGCTGCGCTCTCAGTCATGGGGAAATCTTGCCCTACGTGGCAGCTCGGGCTAGCGGTGATTCCGGACATGAGGCCCGCCCGGAACGCCGGGAATCGCCGGGCTGCCGATGGCCGCCCGGGAATGGCCCCCCAGGCTGTCCGGGCGGGCCATGGATACCGGAGCCGGCCGCCGCGCCGTCTACCCTGGTGACCATGATTGGCTCCGACGGTCGGCGTAGCTTCGAGATCCGCACCTACGGGTGCCAGATGAATATGCACGATTCCGAGCGGCTGGCCGGGCTGCTGGAGGCCGCCGGCTACGAGCGGGCGTCCGGCACCGGCGTCGCTGATGTCGTTGTCTTCAATACCTGCGCGGTACGGGAGAACGCCGATAACCGGCTCTACGGCAACCTCGGTCATCTGCTGCCGGTCAAGAACGCCCACCCGGGTATGCAGATCGCGGTCGGCGGCTGCCTGGCACAGAAGGACCGGGCAGCGATCACGGCGCGGGCCCCGTGGGTGGACGTGGTGTTCGGCACGCACAACATCGGCTCGCTGCCCGCCCTGCTGCAGCGGGCGCGGGTCGTGCAGCAGGCGCAGGTGGAGATCGTCGAGTCGCTGGAGCGCTTCCCGTCCGTGCTTCCGGCCAGCCGGGACTGCGCCTACTCCGGATGGGTCGCCATCTCGGTCGGCTGCAACAACTCGTGCACGTTCTGCATCGTGCCGAGCCTGCGTGGTCGGGAAGAGGACCGCAGGCCCGGCGATGTGCTGGCCGAGATCCGCGCGCTGGTGGCGGAGGGCGTCGTGGAGATCACGCTCCTCGGGCAGAACGTGAACTCCTACGGCGCGGCGTTCGGCGACCGCCGGGCGTTCGGAAAGCTGCTGCGCGCCTGCGGGGAGATCGACGGGCTGGAGCGGGTGCGTTTCACTTCCCCGCATCCCAGGGATTTCACCGATGACGTCATCGACGCGATGGCACAGACCCCGAATGTCATGCCGCAACTGCATATGCCGCTGCAGTCCGGGTCGGACGCCGTGCTGCGGGCAATGCGGCGCGCCTACCGCAGGGAGAAATACCTGGCGATCTTGGGGAAAGTCCGTGCCGCCATGCCGGACGCAGCGATTACGACGGACATCATCGTGGGATTCCCCGGGGAGACAGAACGGGATTTCGCCGACACTCTCGATATCGTCAGGCAGGCCCGCTTCTCTGGCGCATTTACGTTCCAGTACTCAATCAGGCCCGGCACTCCCGCCGCGGCCCTTGCCGGGCAGGTGCCCGCAGACGTGGTCAGGGACCGTTACGAGCGGCTCGCCGCCGCGGTGGCGGAGATCACCCTGGCAGAGAACCTGAGACTGGTCGGCAGCGACATCGAGGTGCTGGTCGCCGAGGGCGAGGGGCGCAAGGACGACACCACCCACCGGATGTCGGGGCGGGCGCGCGACAACCGGCTTGTGCATTTCACCCCCGCTGGCACCGCGCCGCGGCCCGGCGACATGGTGACGACCGTCGTGACCCGCGGCGCGCCCAATTACCTGATCGCGGATGGATCGCCAACGGCGGTGCGGCCGACCCGCGGCGGCGATGCGTGGGAATCCAGGCGCGCTGCCGGTTCCGCGGCTGGCGACGGACGAACTGGCAGCAGTTCCGCCCCGGCCAGCGGCACGCCCGCCCGGGTGCTGCTCGGCATGCCGGCCGTGCGCCAGCCGGCCTAGGCGGTGCTGGTCGCGGCCGCGGTCTGCCCCCATCCGCCACTGCTCATCCCGGCGGCCGCCGGCGGCGCCTGCCGCCGCACCCAGCTCCGCCCCGATGACGACGCGATCCTGGAACACGTCCGGGCCGCCTGTCACGCGGCGGTGGCGGAACTGTTCAGGGGGGAGCCCGACCTGGTAGTGGTTGTCGGCGGCGCCGAGGCCGCTGCCGGGTACGACGGATCGGCCGCGGGGACCCTCCGGGCGTTCGGCATCCCGTTCGTGGTCGGATCTGGCCCGCCGGTCCTGCCGCTCTCCCTCACGGTGGGTGCCTGGCTGCTCTGCAGCCGCGGCGCGGGCGGCGCCCGCGGCGGGGCCGGCGGCGGCGGGGCCGGCGGCGGCGGGGCCGGCGGCGGCGGGGCCCGCGACGGGACGGCCGGACCCGGCGGGGCCGGCGGCGGGACGGCCGGACCCGGCGGGCGCCCGGGGACGGATCCGCAGGTGCAGCTGCGCGCGGTCGCGACGGACACGCCGACGGCCGATTGTCTGCGGCTCGGTGCACAGCTCGCGCGGGAGGCGCCGAGGGTGGCCCTGCTCGCGATGGGGGACGGGTCGGCCAGGAAGGCGTCCGGAATCCCGGGCGCGGCCGATCTTGCGGCGGACAATTACGACGCGGGGGTGGCCGCTGCCCTGGCCGCTGCCGACCCGGGCCAGCTCGCGATGCTGGACCCCGCGCTCGACGACGAGCTGGCGATCGCAGGTCGGGCGGCCTGGCAGGTGCTTGCAGGCGCGGCCCGAGGTTGCGCGCTGCGCGGGATGTTGCGCTGCGCAGCCGCCCCCTACGACGTCAGCTACCTGGTCGCGTCCTGGGAACGCGTGCCCGGCTGGCCGCTGACACACTGATCCCATGCCGGAGCCAGTGATCGCGGTCGTGGGGCCGACGGCGGCCGGGAAGTCCGAGCTGTCGCTGGCCCTGGCCCGCTCGCTGGGCGGCGAAGTGATCAACGCCGATTCCATGCAGCTCTACCGTGGCATGGACATCGGCACCGCGAAGCTCCCGGCGCCGGAGCGGGCCGGTGTGCCGCACCACCTGCTCGATATCTGGGACGTCACCAAGACGGCGAGCGTGTCGGAGTACCAGAAGCTAGCGCGGGCTGCCATCGGCGAGGTCCGGTCGCGGGGGCGGGCCGCTATCCTCGTCGGGGGCTCAGGCCTCTACGTCCGGGCTGTCATCGACAACCTCGATTTCCCTTCCACCGACCAGCGGCTGCGGGACCGGCTGGAGGGCGAGCTGGCCGAGATGGGCGCCGCGGCGCTGCATGCCAGGCTGGCGCTGGTGGATCCGGACGCCGCAGCTGCGATCCTGCCTGGCAACGGACGCCGGATAGTCCGGGCCCTCGAGGTAGTGGAGCTCTCCGGACAGCCGTTCAGCGCTATCCTGCCCGGCTACGAGTCCGTCTACGAGACCGTCCAGATCGGGCTCAGCGTGCCCAGGCCGGAACTTGACCAGCGCATCGCGGACCGGGTCAGCCGGATCTGGCAGGCGGGTTTCGTGGCGGAGGTCCGCGGGCTGGCCGAGGCCGGGCTGCGGGACGGCCGGACGGCCAGCCGGGCCCTCGGCTACGCGCAGGTGCTGCGCTTCCTGGCCGGGGAGTGGAGCGATGAGCAGGCCGCCGCTGAGACCGTCCGGGCTACGCGGCGGTTCGCGCGCCGCCAGGAGTCGTGGTTCCGCCGCGATCCGCGCATCACCTGGCTGGCGGCGGGCGGCGCGGACCTGGCCGAGCGCGCGCTGGCTACGATCGGATCATGCGGTTCGCCAAAGGCCACGGGACAGGGAACGACTTTCTGATCCTGCCCGATCCAGACGATGTCGTGGCGCTTCCTGCCGAGCTGGTTACCCGGCTCTGCGACCGGCGGTTCGGGCTCGGGGCGGACGGGATCCTGCGAGCGGTGCGTACCGGTGCGGCCGGCCCGGATGCCTGGTACATGGACTACCGCAATGCTGACGGCAGCCTGGCTGAGATGTGCGGCAACGGCATCCGCGTATTCGCGCGCTACCTGCTCGCCCATGGACTGGCCGACGGCCCGGCCCTGGTGGTGCAGACGCGGGCCGGCGCCAGGCACGTCCGGGCCGCTGCGGACGGAGCGATCACGGTCGACATGGGCCCCGCCAAGGTGCTCGGCAGCAGCGTTGCGGTGCTCGGCGGGGTGCGGTGTCCTGGCCTTGAGGTGTCCGTCGGCAACCCTCACCTTGCCTGCCTAGTGGATCACCCGCTGGCAGGCGTCGACTTGTCGGCACCGCCGGTGATCGATCATGCGCGGTTTCCAAGTGGCGTCAACGTCGAGGTCATGCGCGTCATCGGGGCCAGGCAGCTCGAGATGCGGGTGCACGAGCGGGGCTCGGGCGTCACCCTGTCCTGCGGAACCGGCGCGGTCGCGGCCGCAGCGGCCGCAGCGGCCGCAACGGCCGCTCCGGCCGCGGGCACCTGGACAGTGGACGTGCCTGGCGGCAGGCTGTCCGTCACCCTTACGGCGACGACGAGCCTGCTGACCGGCCCGGCCGTGATAGTGGCCGAGGGGGAGCTGAGCGCGGCCTGGCTGGCGGACCAGGCGGCCGCTGCGCCCTCAGCCGTCTGCTGACGCGTCGGCACCCGTCTGCCGACGCTCCGCGTCAGCACCCATCGGCTGACGCTCCGGCCAGCCACGGGCCCGCCTTCACCAGGGTCCATCCGGCTCGGTTCCGGCTCGGTTCCGGATCGAGCGTTGCTCGCGATCCCCGACAGCGCCGAGACGTCGAGGTAGATGCCAGTGCCCGGTGCTACCGCGACGTTGAAGTCGCCGGACGTCAGGCTGGCTGGCTGCCGAGGAGGGAGTCTGCAGGCTGTGCCCGGATCGACGCGTCGAGCACCTCGGCGAGGTGCGCCATCGGCAGCGGAGTTCCCTGCGCAGCCAGCGCAGCGGCGATCTGCATCGAGCATCCGGGGTTGCCGGACACCAGCAGGGCGGCCCCGGTGGCGTGCACCGTCCGGGCCTTGCGTTCGCCTAGCTCGCGGGCGGCTTCCGGCTGGACCAGGTTATAGATCCCGGCGGATCCGCAGCAGGTACCGCCGTCGGCGATCTCCGCCAGGTTCAGGCCGGGGATGGCGAGCAGCAGTTCACGCGGCTGGCTGAAGACCCGCTGGGCGTGCGCGAGGTGGCAGGCGTCGTGATAGGCGACAGTGACGTGCAGCGGATGGCGGGTCGCGGCCGGGCCGAGCTCAGCCAGGAATTCGCTGAAATCGCGGACCTTGCCCGCCAGTGCCGCGGCCCGCCCGGCCCAGGCGGGATCCCCGGCGAGCAGGTCCGCGTAGTCCTTCATGGCCGATCCGCAGCCGGCCGCGTTCACTATGATCGCGTCCACGCCCGCGCGCTCGAATACCTCGATCGTCCGCCTGGCGAACGTCGCCGCTTCGGTGAGCCGCCCGCCATGCAACGGCAGCGCGCCGCAGCAGCCCTGGCCCCGTGGGCTGATCACGTCGCAGCCTTCGGCGGCGAGGACCCTGGCAGTGGCGACATTGACCTGCGGAAAGAAAACCTGCTGTACGCAGCCGAGCAGCATGCCGACAACGGCCCGCCGCGGCCCGCGAGCGGGAACGCGTTCGCCGATCCCTCGCGGCCCGCGAGCGAGAACGCGTTCGCCGATCCCTCGCGGCCCGCTTCGCCAGCGTTCAAGCAGCGCGCTGATACCAGGTTTGGTGGCCGCATTACTGGCATATCGGACAGGGTTCCGATCGGAATCCGGTACCAGTACGGGAGGCCCGCCGGCCGAGCGGGGGCGCGGGGAGGGGGCGGGGGCTACGCGGAGCGCGGCGGCTAGCTCGGGAGACAGCCGGTCGGCCAGGCCGCTGCGGTCGAGCAGGCCGGTGAGCCCGGTTCGCTGAGCCGCCCGCAGCGGCGCTGTCACGAGCCGTAGCCGGCCCGGATAAGGGAAGATCTGGAAGATCGCGGCGCGGACAGTGCGGTCTCGCAGTGATCGCGGGGGAAGCGGCGGCGGGCCTGGCGCCGGTTCCTCCGTCCAGCTGCGGGCCGCCTCGATCAGGCGGTCGTAGCGGACCCCGGAGGGGCAGGCGGGCACGCAGGCCATGCATCCCAGGCAGCGGTCAAGGTGAGCAGCCGCAGCGGGGCTGGCCTCGGCGCCGTTAAGCAGCTGCGTGATCAGGTGAATTCGCCCGCGCGGGGAATCCATCTCTTCGCCCCACAGCTGATAGGTCGGGCACGCCGGGAGGCAGAAACCGCAATGTACGCACTCCCCGGCCAGCCTGCGCAGCTCGCCCGACGGATCTATGAGGCTGGCCTCTGCGGGCAGCCGGACGCTGGCGTCAGCCCGGCTGGCATCGGCGGATGGCGCGCCCGGGCCGGAATTGTCCAGGCTGCCCCGCTCTGGCGCCTGATCACCGAGTGCGCCCATCAGATTCCTCCGGCAAACCGGCCCGGCGCCATCCGGTGCTCAGGGTCGAACTGGTCCTTCACCGATCGCATCAAGCCGGACGACTGTACCGGGCCCCACATGTCGACAGCCGCCCTGACCTCAGCCGGGGCATGCAGCACCACAACGCTCGCCCGCAGGTGGAGGCCTCCGTCCGCGGTGGCCGGTCCGCTGCCGCCGGCTCCGCTGCCGCCGGCTCCGCCGCCGCCGGCTGTGCTGCCGCCGGACGTGCCGCCAGTTGCTGCGCTCCCGCGCGACAGGCCCGCGCGAAGTTCGGCGACAAACCGGGCAACCGCCGCTGGCTCGGCGCCCGGATCCGCCGCCGCGTAGACGATGCCCGCCGCCGCGGAGCCGCTGACGGCCGGGTCCAGGCCCGCCGCCGCCGCCGCCGCGTCGGTAGCCGCGAGCACGCGCACCAGCTCTCCAGCCCAGAACGCGATCCTGAGCACGGTCCCTTCGGCGCTGGCCGCGGCGCCCCGTCCCCACCATGGCGGCGGCTCTGGCGAGATCACCGCCCCGGCACCGGCAATGCGGCGCATCCTTTCGGCACGCGCCGCAACCCCAACCCGGTCGCCCTCCAGCAGGATCCCGGTCCGGACCGGCGCCTTGCGAGCCGGCCGGTCCAGTTCCGCCGCGACCGGCGCGAGGGGCGAATCGACCGCGGCGGTGAGCAGCGACTGGGCCGCGGCCGGGTCGGCGCACTCCAGCGTCACGAACGCTGCGGCGGCGGGCAGCGGATGCAACCGGAACGCGGCCTCAGCTATCAGCCCCAAGGTGCCGTACGAGCCCGCGTAAAGCTTGCAGAGGTCATAGCCGGCCACGTTCTTGACCACTTTGCCGCCAGAACGGGTCACCGCCCCGTCCGCTCGCACCACCGTGATCCCGATGAGGAGATCTCGCGGCGTCCCGTAGCGCAGCCGCAGCGGGCCGGCCACACCGGTGGCGAGCAGCCCGCCGATGGTCTCGCTGCCGTCCATCGCCGGGCGGGTCCAGAGCGAGCCGCTGTCCGGCAGCGGCCAGTACGGCGGAGAGGTGCTCCGCCGGGACGCCGGCCTGGACCCTGGCCACCAGATCGCCAGCCGCGTGCTCGATGACCGCGCTCATCAGCCGGGTCTCGACGATCAGGTCGCAGCGGACCGGTGCGGCGCCCCAGCCGAGCTTCGTGCCGCCGCCGCGGGGCAGCACCGCCAGTCCGAGTGCGGCTGCCGCCCGCAGGACCGCGCTGGCCTCATCGACGCTTGCCGGAGCCGCGACAAACGACGGCTGCGCTCCGGCGACCGCATCGTCCGGGCCGCCCGGCCTGACCTGCCCGCAGGCCGCCTCGAGCGCGTCACGGACCGAGCCGGCGGTCAGCATCGCAGGCCAGCGATCGGGTGTCCGGCTGTGCTGTCGGCCAGCTGACATGTCCGAAGCTGGCATGTCAGAACTGGTCCATTTTCCCCGCCGCCACCAGCGGATGCGGGCCCTTGCGGATTCCGGGTACCTCGCCGCACAACCGCGGCGTCGGGAAGATCTTGCCAGGATTGCACAGGCCTGCCGGGTCGAACGCGCACCGCAGCAGCTGCATCGTGTCGAGGTCGTCGGCACCGAACATCTTCGGCAGATACCTGGACTTGTCCACGCCGACGCCGTGCTCGCCGGTGATGGAGCCGCCATGTTCGATGCACGCGTCGAGGATGGCGCCGGACAGCACCTCGGCTGCCGCGCACGCCTCGGGAATTGAGTCATCGAACAGCACGAGCGGGTGCAGGTTGCCGTCGCCGGCGTGGAAGACATTGGCGACCCTGATGCCCGCTGCCGCTGACATCTCGGCGATCCGGTCGAGTACCTCCGGCAGCGCGGTGCGCGGCACCACGCCATCTTGCACGATGTAGGCCGGGCTGATCCGGCCGACGGCCGCGAACGCGGACCGGCGCCCGGCCCAGATCGCCGCGCGCTCGGCGGCGCCCGCGGCCGCGCGGATCTCGTAGGCGCCCGCCTGCTCGCAGATGACGCGCACCGCCGCCGTCTCGGCTGCCACGTCGGACTCGGGCCCGTCCAGCTCCACGATGAGGACCGCGGCAGCGCCTTCGGGGTAGCGGCAGGCCACGGCTGCCTCGGCGGCCTCGATCGCCAGCGCATCCATCATCTCGATCGCGCCGGGCAGGATCCCCGCGCTGATGATGGCCGACACGGCACTGCCGCCCGCCCCCATGGTCTCGAACGCGGCCAGCAGCGTCGTCACCGACTCGGGGATCCTGGTCAGCTTCACGACGATCTTGGTGACGATGCCGAGCGTGCCCTCCGACCCGGTGAACGCGCCGACGAGGTCATACCCGGGTGCCGCGCCGGTGCCGTCACCGAGCCAGGTCAGCTCGCCCTGCGGGGTAACGATCTCGAGGCCGGTCACGTGATGCACGGTGAAGCCGTGCTTCAGGCAGTGGGCTCCGCCCGAGTTCTCCGCGACATTGCCGCCGACCGAGCAGATGACCTGGCTGGACGGATCAGGGGCGTAGAACAGGCCAAACGGCTCCGCGGCCTTGCTCACGGCCAGATTGGTGACTCCCGGCTCCACGATCGCCCGGCGGCTGGCTGCGTCGATCATGATGATGTTCCGCATCCGGGAGGTGACGATCAGGACGCCGTCCGCGGCCGGCAGCGCCCCGCCGGACAGGCCGGTGCCTGAGCCGCGTGCCACGAAGGGGACACCAGCCCGCGCGCATTCCCGCACGACGGCGGCTACCTGGCCGGCGGTCTGCGGCAGTACCACAAGGCCCGGGCTGCAGCGGTGCGACGTCAGGCCGTCACACTCGTAGGTGCGCAGCTGGATCGGGTCGCTGACGACGCCGTCCGGCCCGCATATCTCGGTCATGCGCGGGATCAGCAGCTCGGTCATGGCTCGTGGCCTCCTACCCTCAGCGTTCCCACCGCGCTGAGAGTTTCCCGTGATCGCGGCGGGTTCCGGCCCATCTTCACCGAAGACTCGTCACGGTCGGCACGATCGAGGCTCTAAGGCATCCGCTCGTAGGCCGGGATCGTCAGGAACTCGGCGTAATCGTCTGCCAGCGCGACCTCCTTGAACAGCGCGACGGCCTGCTCGTACCCGACCGCGTCGAATGCCGCGCCTGCCTGCTCCCTGAGAGCTGCGATTTCCTCGCCGATGATCCGCTCGACCAGCTCCGTGGTGACCTTCGGGCCTTCGGCCAGGGTCACGTCGTTGTGCAGCCACTGCCAGATCTGCGACCGGGAGATCTCCGCAGTCGCCGCGTCCTCCATCAGGTTGAAGATGGCCACAGCGCCGGTGCCTTCCAGCCAGTTGGCCAGGTACTGCAGGCCCACGCTGATGTTATTGCGCAGCCCGGCCTCGGTGATCTCGCCGGGAGTCTTGTCGATGGCCAGCAGGTCGGCAGCGGTGACGTGCACGTCGTCACGGAGCTTGCCCAGCTGGTTGGGCGCGTCGCCGAGCACGCCGTCAAAGACCTCGCGGCAGAGCGGGACCAGGTCAGGGTGGGCGACCCAGGAGCCGTCGAAGCCGTCGCGCGACTCCCTGGCCTTGTCCTCGCGGACCTTGGCCAGCGCCTTGACGTTGACTTCCGGGTCGCGCCTGCTCGGGATGAACGCGGCCATCCCGCCCATCGCGTGAGCGCCGCGCCGGTGGCAGGTGCTGACGAGCAGCTCGGTGTAGGCGCGCATGAACGGCGCGGTCATGGTCACCGCGTTCCGCTCGGGCAGCAGGAACTCCCGGCCCCTGGTCCGGAATTTCTTGATGATGCTGAACTGGTAGTCCCAGCGGCCCGCGTTCAGCCCGGCGCTGTGGTCCCTGAGCTCATAGAGGATCTCCTCCATCTCGAACGCCGCCGGGATCGTCTCGATCAGCACGGTCGCCCTGATCGTGCCGCGCGGCACTCCGAAGGCGTCCTGAGCCAGGTTGAAGGCGTCGTTCCAGAGCCGCGCTTCCAGATGGCTTTCCAGCTTGGCCAGGTAGAAATATGGGCCCTTGCCCGCGTCCAGCTGGCGCCGGGCACAATGGGCGAAGTACATCCCGAAGTCGAACAGGCTGCCGGAGACTCGCTGCCCGTCGACCAGCAGGTGCTTCTCGTCCAGGTGCCAGCCACGCGGCCGCACCACGACAGTGGCCAGCTCCCCGGCCGGCCCGAGCTGGTAGGACTTGCCGTCGGCGCTGCTGAAGTCGATTTTCCGGTCCAGCGCGTCCTTAAGGTTGAGCTGGCCGGTGACCATATTGTCCCATAGCGGCGTATTTGCGTCCTCGAAATCGGCGAGCCACACCTTGGCACCCGAGTTCAGCGCGTTGATGGTCATCTTCTTGTCGGTCGGCCCGGTGATCTCGACCCGCCGGTCGACCAGGCCAGGCGCGGGCGCGGCGACCCGCCAGGACAGGTCCTCCCTGATCGCGCGGGTATCGGCAAGGAAGTCCAGCATCGCGCCGGCCGAGAGCTCATCCTGCCGACGTGCCCTGGCCGCGAGAAGTTCGGCGCGCCTGCCGCCGAGCTCCCGCTGCAACGCAGCTACCAGGCCAATTGCCTGGGGGGTGAGGATCTCGTCGTACCGGTCACCGGGCTTGCCCGTGATCTCCACACCCTCAATTTCCTTCACGCTTCCTGCTCCTCCCGAGCGGCCGACGGCCGGCCTGCCTGGCGCGGCCGGTCACGATGACGCTAACGGGCTGCTCGCCACGGGTCAAAGCTGCGCGGGCGCCGCCAGGCCAAGTCGATCACCCGCAGCTGTCGCCAGCCGTCGCACTGCCGGCGCAACGGGCACAACGAGGGCTGCCGCGGTGTTAACCAGGTGAAGTATCCAAGCATCGCGTGGCACGATCGATTTCTCAACTGCCGAGCGGCCCGACGTGGCTGATACCGCGTGCGGTCCCCCTTGATGCCGAACTTAGGTAGGTAAATGACTGCTCTGCATGACGTACACCCCGCCGATGGCGGCGACGAGCTCGACGGCAGCCAGCATGATCCGGATGCGGGCCAGCTGGACCTGGAGGACAGGCACTCGCTGCGGCGGGTGGCAGGTCTTTCTACCGAGCTCCAGGATGTTACCGAGGTCGAGTACCGGGCACTGCGGCTGGAGCGCGTGGTGCTCATGGGCGTCTGGACCGAGGGGACGCTCGCGGGCGCGGAGAACTCGCTACGCGAGTTGTCGCGGCTGGCCGAGACCGCTGGCTCGCAGGTGCTTGACGGCCTCATCCAGCGCCGCGGCAGGCCCGATGCCGCGACGTACGTCGGCGCGGGGAAGGCAGCCGAACTGGCTGATCTTGTCGCCTCATCAGGCGCGGACACGGTGATCTGCGACGGCGAGCTGACCGCCAGCCAGCTGCGCAGGCTTGAGGGGATCGTGCAGGTCAAGGTCATCGACCGGACGGCGCTGATCCTGGACATCTTTGCCCAGCACGCCCGGAGCAAGGAGGGCAAGGCGCAGGTCGAGCTGGCCCAGCTCCAGTACCTGATGCCAAGGCTGCGCGGCTGGGGCGAATCGCTGTCCAGGCAGGCAGGCGGCCGGGTGGCAGGCGGCGGCGGCATCGGCACCCGCGGGCCTGGCGAGACGAAGATCGAGACCGACCGGCGCCGGATCAGGGCGCGTATTTCGAAACTGCGCAGCGAGATCGCGGAGATGTCGGTGGGACGCGGCGTCCAGCGCGGCCAGCGGCGACGGCGTGCGGTGCCTTCGGTCGCGATCGCCGGCTACACCAACGCCGGCAAATCCAGCCTGCTCAACCGGCTGAGCGGCGCCCATGTGCTGGTCGACGATTCGCTGTTCGCCACGCTCGACCCGGCGGTCCGGCGGGCCAGGACCCCATCCGGCTGGCCGTTCACGCTGACGGACACGGTCGGGTTTGTGCGCCACCTCCCGCATCAGCTGGTGGACGCCTTCTCCTCGACCCTGGAAGAGGTCGCGGATGCCGATCTGATCCTGCACGTCGTCGACGGCTCGGACGCCGACCCGCGCGCCCAGCTTGCGGCCGTTCGCGATGTGCTCGGCCAGATCGGCGCCGGCGACGTGACCGAGCTTGTGGTGGTCAACAAGGCAGATGCGGCCGACCCGATCGACCTGGAGGGGCTCCGTCGAGCCGAGCGCGGCTCGGTGATCGTCTCCGCGCGCACCGGTGCCGGGATCAGCGAGCTGCTTACCGAGCTTGAGCGGCTGCTGCCTCGTCAGTGCCGCCAGGTCAATGTGATGGTTCCCTATGATCGCGGTGACCTGCTGTCCCGGGCGCACGCCGAAGGCGAGGTGCTGGAGGCCCGGCACGGGCAGTACGGTACCGAGCTGACCGCGCGCGTGCCACCCGGGCTCGCCGCCGAGCTGGCGCGCCTGCCGGAGCCACAGCCGCTGGGCTGACGGACTCGGGTCGGCGGCCTGGCTTGGACAGGCAGGCCTGCTGGCTGGCCTGGCCGCCGGGTGGCCGGCCGCCGGGTGGCCCGGCCTGCTGGGTGGCCCGGCCCGCCGGGTGGCCCGGCCGCCGGGTGGCCCGGCCTGCTGGGTGGCCCGGCCTGCTGGGTGGCCGGGCCTGTCGGCAAGCCCGCCGTCGGGTCGCAGTCATTGTGATCCGGCTCGCTATCGGCGTGCGCAATGTTACCTGGCTCATATGCGACAATTAGCGATCAGCAAATTATGAAATATCGGCCAGGAAAGATCATCGGAGCGATCCTCAGATCTCGGCAATGGCCGAGCTGGCTGACCGTTCAGGCAGCCGTGTCACCGTGAGTCTGTGCTGGCTGACGGTTCAGGCAGCCGCGCGACCTGTGTACCCGGGTCGCAGCCATTGCCGGCCGTAAACCACACCAGAAGGGCCCTGTACACGGACCCTCTGGTGCAATAGCGTGACTGGACCGATATGTTGGTGCCGCATCCGCAGAGCCCATCTTGTGGTGCAGCGCGCTATCCGCTTCACTGGGTCTTTGCCGGTGTATCACCATCAGGCACGAGTCATGGCAGGTGACCGCTCATGGCCAACCGGATCGTTGCCCGCGGCGCCTCAGGCTGTACGGGTGCGCGGCAATGACTGTCCGCCTGCTGACTAACATCGGTCGGCTGTGGACCGGCTCCGAGATCTGGAGCAATGCCGCCATAGTTGCGCACGATGACCGCATAGCCTGGGTCGGTCCTGCTGCTGAGCTGCCCGGAAGCATCCCAGGGGTGCTCGAGGACATCGTCGACGTCGACCATGTGGAAAATCTCAATGGGGCCCTGGTCACACCCGGCCTGATCGACGCGCACACGCATCCGGTCTACGCGGGCAACCGCTGGGCGGAACTCGCGATGCGCTCCAGCGGGTCGTCGGCCACCGAGATCGCCGCTGCGGGCGGCGGGTTGGCGTCCACCGTGACCGTCACAAGGGGAACGGACCCGTGGACGCTCTGTAACGGGGTGCGGGAGCGGCTGCGCGGGTGGCTGCTGACCGGTACCACCACGATCGAGGCGAAGACCGGATACCACCTGACCAGGGACGGCGAACTCGCGGACGTCCGGATGCTCCGCTCGCTGCAGGACGAGCCGGGGATGCCGCGGGTGCACGTGACGTTCCTGGCCGCGCACGCCGTGCCGCCGGAGTACTTCGGGCGCCGCCACGACTACGTGGACGCGGTCAGTACCTGGTCCCCTGACGCGGCCATGGCGGGCGCCGACAGCGTCGATGTCTACTGCGACGACGGCCGCTTCACCGAGCGGGAGGCCAGCTGGGTACTCAGCGCCGGTCGCGCGGCTGGCCTACTGCCGCGGCTGCATGCGTGCGGAGAGCTGAGCAACGCTGCGGTTCGCCTCGCGGCAGAGCTCGGCTGTGCCTCAGCCGACCTGCTGCATGACGCCGATGATGACGATGTGGCCGCGCTCGCCCAGGCCGGCGTGGCGGCTGTGGTCTGCCCGGCGACCGGGCTGCAGACAGGGCGGACCGCGCCGGTGAGGTCGCTGCTCGACAAGGGCGTGGCTGTCGCTCTCGGCTCCGATCACTCGCCGGGCGGGAACGGGATCACCTCGATGCCGCTGATCATCGCGCTCGCGGTGACGCACTTCGGCATGAGCGTGACGGAGGCGCTCAGGGCGGCCACTCTTGGTGGTGCGCGAGCGCTGCGCGCGCCGGACCGGGGCGCGATGGTGCGCGGCAGGTACGCGGACATCGTTGCCTGGGATGCCGATCACGAGGGTGCCTTCGCGTGGGCCTACGGCCTCAAGCCGCTTCGAGTATGGCGGGGCGGCGAGCCGGTGACGGGCTAGGTTCCGGGACGGCAGTATCCGGTCCCGCCGGCGAGGGCCTGGCCTGCGGCCGCACTCACCCGACATCCGTCGGAGGGACATTTCGATTGGCACGGCTAGCGGCCGGTACCCGGGATTCCATGGCATGCTGCGTGCATGCCGTCAGCTGATTCCCGTGCCCAGGGCGGCCCGGGCAGAGCCGTAGTGCCGCCGGTCACGCTGATCGTCGGAGAGGAAGAGCTGCTCGTTGAGCGCGCCGTCCGCCGCGTTATCTCGCTGGTCGGATCGCAGGTCGCGGCGGCCGGTGCGACGGCAGACCGGTCGGCAGGCGCGGGCGAGGCGGCCGCAGCCGAGGCGGCCGCAGCCGAGGCGGCCGCAGCCGAGGCGGCCGATAACATCGCAGGCGAGATCCACCAGACCCGGGCCGCGGACCTGCGGCCCGGCGACCTATCCAGCCTGACCGCCCCATCCCTGTTCGGCGGCGGCAGCGTCGTCGTCGTCCGGTCGATACAAGACGCCAGCAGCCAGGTCGCGGCAGAACTGGTCAGGCAGACGGCGGCGGCTCCCTCCGACGTGGTCCTCGTGGTCACGCACAACGGGGGAGCCAAGGGAAAGTCGCTGCTGGCGAGCCTGGTCAAGGAGGGCGCCAGGAAGATCAACTGTCCCACCGTGAAGCGGTTCGGCGAGCGGCTTGACTTCCTGCGCGAGGAGTTCGGCCGGGCCGGGAGATCAGCGGACGAGGCGGGCCTGCGGGCGCTGCTCGATGCGGTGGGAAACGATCTTCGCGAGCTATCGGCCGCATGCAGCCAGCTTGCGGCGGACACCACCGGCATGATCAGCCAGCCGGTCGTGGCCAAGTACTACCGGGGCAGGGCGGAGGCGACCGGTTTCACGGTCGCCGATCGTGCCGTCGAGGGTAAGCTCGCCGACGCGCTTGAGCAACTGCGCTGGGCGCTGGCTACCGGCGTATCGCCGGTGCTGATCAGCAGCGCGCTCGCGCAGGGCATCCGGGCTCTCGGCCGGGTGGGCAGCGCGCCACGGGGCAAGGCCGCCGAGGCGCTGGCCGTGGAGCTGGGCATGCCGTCGTGGAAGATCGACCGGGTCCGCCAGCAACTCAGGGGCTGGACACCGGAGGGCGTCGCGCGGGCGCACCGCGCGGTCGTGGTGGCTGACGCGCAGGTCAAGGGGGAGAGCGCCAGCCCTGGCTACGCGCTAGAGCTGGCGATCCAGACAATCGCGGCGTGCCGGACGCGAGCCTGACCCGTGACGTGCGGCTGGCCGTGCCGTGCGGCTAGCCGGCCGACGTGCGGCTAGCCGGCCGACGTGCGGCTGGCCGGCCATGTGCGGCTGGCCGTGCCGTGCGGCTGGCCATCACGTGCGGCTGGCCCGCGACGCAAGCCTGGCCGCGAGGCCAGGCCCGCCCGGCTCGCGGGTCAGCTGTGCGTCAGCTGCCCGGCGCGCTTGGCGATCGCGGACTTGCGGTTGGCGGCCTGGTTCTTGTGGATGACACCCTTGCTGGCGGCCTTGTCCAGCTTGACGGAGGCGGCGCGCATCGCGCTCGGCGGCCTCGTCAGCATTGCCGGCGTCGGCCGCCTCGCGGAACTGGCGGACCGACGGTCTTCAGCGCGGACTTCACAGCCTTGTTGCGCTGGCGCGCCTTCTCGTTCTGCTTGTTGCGCTTGATCTGGGACTTGATGTTCGCCACGCGAGAGCCTCGCTAGAGTTCTAGTCAGGGTTAGCTTGCTGCCGTGCGCGGTCCGGGCTGGCTGTGATGATGCCCGGCACCCGCGCGTGGGCACGCGAACATGCAGCTTATCCGAGCCAGCGGCGTCAACTCAAACGCAGCGCTGCCGGCGCCCGGCTGGCCTGGGCACTGCCGCGGGCGTGCGACCATAGACGGCGATCGCGAAGCCGACACTACGCACTCTCACCTGGCGGATGCCCGTGCCACCAATGCCCGAGCCGACCCGGACCGATCAGGCGGTGATCCGAAACTTCTGCATCATCGCGCACATCGACCATGGCAAGTCGACGCTGGCGGACCGGATGCTCCAGTTCACCGGCGTGGTCGACCGACCGCCAGATGCGCGCCCAGTACCTGGACCGGATGGACATCGAGCGCGAGCGCGGCATCACGATCAAGAGCCAGGCCGTCCGGCTGCCCTGGACGGCGGCGGACGGCAACCAGTACGTGCTGAACCTGATCGACACGCCGGGACATGTCGACTTCTCCTACGAGGTGTCCAGGTCCCTGGCGGCCTGCGAGGGCGCGATCCTGCTGGTTGACGCCGCGCAGGGGATCGAGGCGCAGACCCTCGCCAACCTCTACCTGGCGATCGACGCCGACCTGCACATCATCCCGGTGCTCAACAAGATCGATCTGCCCGGCCGCGCAGCCGGAGAAGTACGCCGAGGAGATCGCCAAGATCATCGGCTGTCGAGCCCTCGAGGTGCTGCGGGTCTGCGCCAAGACCGGCGAGGGGGTCGCCGAGCTGCTGAACGCCATCGTCGTGCAGGTCCCGGCACCCCACGGGGACCCGGCGCTCCGGCCAGGGCGCTGATCTTCGACTCGGTCTATGACACCTACCGCGGCGTCATCACCTACGTCCGGGTCATGGACGGCCGGCTGTCGCGGCGCGAGAAGAAGCCTGATGATGTCGACCGGTCCGCGCACGAGACGCTGGAGGTCGGGGTCATCTCGCCGGAGCCCGTGCCGACCGACGGCCTCGGCGGCCGGCGAGGTCGGGTACCTGATCACCGGGGGTGAAGGACGTCCGGCAGGCGCGGGTCGGCGACACCATGACGAGCGCCGCCCGCCCGGCCGCCGAGCCGCTCGGCCGGATATCGCCAATCCGCGGCCGATGGTCTTCTCCGGCCTGTACCCGATGGACGGCGATGACTACCCGGAACTGCGCGACGCGCTGGACAAGCTCAGCCTCAACGACGCCGCCCTGCATCTACGAGCCGGAAACCTCGCTGGCGCTCGGCTTCGGCTTCCGGTGCGGCTTCCTCGGGCTGCTGCACATGGAGATCGTGCGCGAGCGGCTGGAGCGGGAGTTCGGCCTGCAGCTGATCTCGACCGCGCCGAACGTCGTCTACCGCGTGGTGCATGGAGACCGGCGCCGAGACTCATCGTGACGAATCCCAGCGAATTGCCCGGACGGCAAGGTCGGCCAGATCTTCGAGCCGGTGGTCCGGGCCACGGTACTGGCCCCGAGTGACTACATCGGCACGATCATGGAGCTGTGCCAGAGCAGGCGCGGCGTGCTGCTCGGCATGGAGTACCTGTCCGCCGACCGGGTGGAGATCCGCTACACGATGCCGCTCGGCGGAGATCATCTTCGACTTCTTCGACCAGCTCAAGTCCCGTACCCGCGGCTACGCGTCGCTGGACTACGAGCCCGCCGGCGAGCAGGAAGCCGACCTGGTGAAGGTCGACATCCTGCTGCAGGGCCAGCCGGTTGACGCGTTCAGCCAGATCGTGCATTCGGACAAAGCTCGCGAATACGGCGTGGGCATGACCGCCAGGCTGAAGGACCTGATCCCGCGCCAGCAGTTCGAGGTGCCGATCCAGGCGGCGATCGGCTCGCGGATCATCGCCCGCGAGAACATCCGGGCGATCCGCAAGGACGTGCTCGCTAAATGCTATGGGGGCGACATCACCCGTAAGCGGAAGCTGCTGGAAAAGCAGAAGGAAGGCAAGCGCCGGATGAAGACCATCGGGCGCGTGGAGGTGCCTCAGGAGGCCTTTGTCGCGGCGCTCTCCACCGAGCATGACCGTAAGCGGTAACGGCTGCCGCCCCGCCAGCAAAGGACATGGCAATTAACGGATGCCGCTGGCCGGCGTCTGGCCATGGCCGGTGAGCCGGGGCGGCGAACCTGCCGTGCGGAACGGCGCTCGCCCTGGTCGGCCACGTCGGATACGGTGCGGTATGGCCAGCGCACGGGTGATCGCCGTCAGCGCGGGGCGGGTGAAAGCCGCTCCGGCGAGATCGGCTGGCAGGTCCTTGGCCGGGCCGCGGTCTGACGAGTCGGCCAGGCCGGGCTGACGATGCCCGGGAAACCTCCGGACGGTGAGCCTGTTCCCGCCGACGGCGCGCTACCGGGCCGCGCTACCCGCGGGCTAGGTGCCCGCCCCTTCGGCATCTACGTGCACGTGCCGTTCTGCCTTACCAGGTGCGGATACTGCGACTTCAACACCTACACGGCTACCGAGCTTGGCCCCGGCGCATCCAGGGAAAGCTATGCGGGCCTGGCCATCGCGGAGATCCGGCTCGCGCGGCGCGTCCTCGGGTCGGCCGCCGCGCCGGTCAGCACGGTCTTCTTCGGCGGCGGCACGCCGACGCTGCTGCCGTCCGCCCAGCTTGGCGCGATCCTGAGCGCGGTGGACGGAGAGTTCGGCCTGCGGCCGGACACAGAGGTTACCGCGGAGGCGAACCCGGAAACGGTCGACGAGACGTCCCTCGCGCAGCTGCGGTCTAACGGCTTCACCCGCCTCTCGCTGGGCATGCAGAGCGCCGTGCCGCAGGTGCTTGCCACCCTGGACCGGGCCCATCGGCCCGGGCGCCCGGAGCGGTGCGTCGGATGGGCGCGTGCGGCTGGCTTTGAACAGGTCAGCCTGGACCTGATCTACGGCACTCCGGGCGAGAGCGACAAGGACTGGTACCGGTCGCTGGCCAGCGCGATCGAGGCCGGGCCTGATCACATTTCCGCCTACTCGCTGATCGTCGAAGAGGGCACCAGGATGGCCAGGCGGATCAACAGGGGCGAGCTGGCCGCTCCGGACGACGACGTGCTGGCCGACCGGTACCTAGCCGCCGATGACCTGCTCGCCTCGGCGGGCCTGAGCTGGTACGAGGTCTCCAACTGGGCAGCTGGCCGCAGCGCGAGATGCCGGCACAACCTGCTCTACTGGACCGGTGGCGACTGGTGGGGCGTCGGCCCGGGCGCGCACAGCCATGTGGGCGGGGTCCGCTGGTGGAATGTGCGGCATCCGGCCGCTTACGCGGCACGTCTGGCCGCGGGCGCCAGCCCGGGCCAGGCGCGCGAGATCCTGACGGACGGCGAGCGGCGGACCGAACGGATCATGCTGCTCGCCAGGCTGGCGTCGGGCTGCCCGCTGGACGAGCTCGGCCCCGCCGGGCGCGCCGCTGCGGCGGCCGCGGTGGCGGACGGGCTCGCCGAGCACGCCGCGCAGGCCGCCGGGTACCTCGCACTGACACCGAAGGGCAGGCTGCTCGCCGACGCGGTGATTCGCGATATCACGGACTGAGCCGGCGGACTGAGCCGACGGACTGAGCCGAACCCGGCCGGAGCGGGCGGCCGCCGCCCTTACCGCCACATCGTGGCGCAGATCCAGGCCGGGATCTGCAGATACCTGCCGCGGCTAGCCGCGGCAGCGGCACGGACCACGTAGACAAGCATCGCGATCCATAGCGCCGTGGCCACCGGCGCCGCGATCAGCAGCGCGACGATGATGCTGTCCAGCGCCAGAATCCCGCCCAGGAGCAGCGCGCAGAAGGCGTAGAGGAGGCCGGTGACCGAGAGGTTAAGCGCCTGGGTGGCCTGGTCGCGGACGAAACCCGGCCCGCGCCCCCTGGCCAGCCGGATGGTCAGCGGCATCAGGAAGCTCAGGAAGGGCACGCCAATGTAGCTGAGCATGGCCCAGCGCTCGTCGCCTGCCGGTTCAGGATCCGCGCGGAATCGGCGGCCGCCCGCTCGGTCTGCCGCCTGCCGGCGCTGGTCGGGCTGCCGGTCCTGCTGGCCTTCGGGGTGCCTGGGCCGGTGGTCTTCGGGCCACCAGTCCTGCTCGGGCTGCCGGTCCTGCTGGCCTTCGGGGTGCCTAGGCCGGTGGTCTTCGGGCCACCAGTCCTGCTCGGGCTGGCGGTCCTGCTGGCCTTCGGGGTGCCTGGGCCGGTGGTCTTCGGGCCACCAGTCCTGCTCGGGCTGCCAGCCCGGCCATGCGGTACCTGCGCCGTCAGCCCATCCGGTTCGTTGGCCGGAGGCCCGGCGGGTACCCGCGTTTTCCGGCAGCATGTTCCCGCCGTTTTCCCGCCGGCTGTTCCCGGAGGGGGCCCGCAAATCGACAACAGGGCCGGGCTGCGCGCTACCGGGCGGCGCGCTGACGGGCGGCAAGACTTGCCCCAATGCGGACCGGTCCCGCGCCGGATCTGGGGGGTGGCTCGTCATCGACCATCGTCTGTAGTGCCCATTTCAATCCACGCTAGCCGGTGCGGCTACCGCGACGGAACTCCTTCGGCACGCCAGGGCGGGTCCAGTGTCCTTCCGGCCATAGACTTGGCACTCGGGAGACAGGAGTGCCAGGGAGGTGGGCGCGTGCTCGACGACAGGAAGCTCGCGGTGCTGCGTGCCATCGTCGAGGACTACGTGTCTACCAATGAGCCAGTCGGTTCGAAATCGCTCGTAGACCGGCACAATCTGGACGTTTCTCCGGCAACGATCCGCAATGACATGGCCGTGCTCGAGGAGCAGGGCTTCATCGTGCAGCCACACACCAGCGCGGGCCGGGTGCCCACGGACAAGGGCTACCGGCTCTTTGTCGACCGGCTCTCAGAGGTGAAGCCGTTCTCAACGGCCGAGCGCCGGGCCATTGAGACCTTCCTGGCCCGGGCCTACGACCTGGACGACGTGGTGATGCGGACCGTCCGGCTGCTCGCCCAGCTAACCCGTCAGGTGGCAGTGGTCCAGTACCCGTCGCTCACCAGGTCGGCAGTACGTCACATCGAGCTCGTCCCTGCCTCTGACCGGCGATTGCTACTCGTCCTGATCACTGACACCGGCCGGGTACACCAGCGGATGGTAGACCTGCCCGGGCGGGTCGACGACGAGTCGATCCTGCAGCTGCGGGCGGTCCTCAACGCTTGCCTCGACGGGCGCAGGCTGACCGATGTAGCGTCGGTCGTTGCGGATCTGCCCGAGCGGGTCGCTCCCGATGAGCGCGCGAATGCGGCAGCAGTTTTCTCGGTGATCCTGGAGAGCCTGGCGGAGCGGCATGAGGAACGGGTCGTGGTAGGCGGCGCCGCCAATCTCACTCAGGCCGATTTCGCCCAGGGGCTGCACGAGGTCCTTGAGGCGCTGGAAGAGCAGGTGGTGCTGATGCGGCTGCTGGGCGAGTCAGGCGATCAGGCATCGCTGACCATCCGGATTGGCGCGGAGAATGACGTGCAGGGCCTGCAGAGCACCTCGCTGGTAGCAGCGGGATATGGGGCCGGAGATCAGGCCCTCGCCAAGCTCGGAGTGCTGGGACCGACACGAATGGACTATCCAACAGCGATGGGAGCGGTGCGCGCGGTGGCACGGTACGTTGGCCAGATCCTGGCGGAGTCGTAGGGGTGCGGGTGGCGAACGATTACTATGCCGCGCTCGGTGTGCGTCGTGACGCCGACGCGGATGAGATCAAGAAGGCATACCGGCGGCTCGCTCGCGAGCTGCATCCGGATGTCAACCCGGACCCGCAGACCCAGGAGCGGTTCAAGGAGATCACCCAGGCTTACGAGGTGCTCTCCGACGCGGGCAAGCGGCAGATGTATGACATGGGCGCTGACCCGTTCGCCCCGGCCGGCGGTGCGGGTCCTGGCGGCTTCGCGGCTGGGTTCCCGTTCAGCGACATCATGGACGCGTTCTTTGGCGCGGGGGCGGGCACTCGCGGGCCGCGTAGCAGGGCACGTCGTGGCCGCAACGCCACGATCCGGGTCGAGCTTGACCTGTCGGAGTGCGCGTTCGGCTCGACCAGGGAACTGGCGGTCGACACGGCGGTTGTCTGCCCGACCTGCTCGGGCGAGGGCACCGCACCGGGCACTCACCCGGATACCTGCGATATCTGTGGCGGGCGCGGTGAGGTCAGCCAGGTGACCCGCTCGTTCCTCGGCCAGGTGATGGCGTCCCGCCCCTGCCCTGGATGCGGCGGATTCGGAACCGTCATCCGGCGCCCGTGCCCGGAGTGCGACGCCGACGGCAGGGTCAGGACCAGGCGCACCATCAAGGTGCGGATCCCGGCCGGGGTCGAGGACGGTACCCACATTCAGCTCGCCGGGGAAGGCGAGACCGGCCCCGGCGGCGGCCCGGCCGGAGACCTGTTCCTCGAGATCGTGCAGCGGCCGCACCCGATCTTCGAGCGCCAGGGTGATGACTTGCATTGCACGGTGACGATCCCGATGGTGGCCGCGGCGCTCGGCACGACGCTGCAAGTCCAGACCCTGGACGGCCCGGCTGACGTGGACATCAGGCCCGGAACCCAGTCAGGTCAGGCCATCCCGCTCTACAACCAGGGCTCGGCGCATCTGAATGGGGCGGGCCGCGGTGATCTGCTGATACACGTAACCGTGGAGACGCCCACCCGCCTGGAACCCGAGCAGGAGAACCTGCTCAGGGACCTGGCCAGGCTGCGCGGCGAGGAATCGCCGCCGGGTAAGTTCGCGCCGGGCCAGCAGGGGTTCTTCTCAAGGCTGCGTGACGCGTTCAACGGCCGCTGACCGCGCGGCGCAGGCCCGGCCTCGCCGTCTTCATGATCCCCGCCAGGGGGCCGACAGCCAGCCGCGCAGCGCTACGTTGCCCCGGTGCCCGCGCAGTCCGGACGGCCGGGCGCCCACGCCGGGGTTCGAGCGCGGAACCAATGGCCTGGATGGCACGTTGCCGCGGGAAACAGCGGCGTTTGTCCATATCGTTTGTCCATATGTGCCATATGCCATTGGCGGTGGTCAGGTGGTTGCCCTCCCTGGGGCTGCGGGGCCAGCGGTGCGGCCCAGATCGGGTCACACTGGCAACAGCAGTCTTGCCAGCCCACGCGCACGGGGGACAGCCAAAGATCTTGACGACTTTTCAGCGATATGTGCTGAAAGGTCGTCAAGATCTTTGAAACGCCGCCGATTGGAAGCTGAACCACGCCCGGGTGGTCCGGCTCTGCTCGAGGATTCCCGCGGCGGTGGTGACAGAAGCGACCACGGATACGACAGTGACACCCGTGACCAGGGTGCGAGGTCGCCTTCGAGCACCACGGCCCTGCGGAAATTAAAAAGGTTGATGTGCTTCGGGCGCGCCTAATACTCCAGCCGTAGATCGTTATCTTCATGGATCTTGGGTGAGTTGCTGCTGGTAGTGGTCGGCTAGGTGCCGGGGCCAGGATGTCGCCCTGGTGCCCGTGGTGCCCGTGGTGCCCGTGGTGCCCGGAGATCCGTGCGGAGCGACGTAGATTGCTGCCCCTGACCTGCGGTGCGGGGCGTAGCGTGGAGGCGGTGCGGGTGCCGGTCTGTGGTGCGTCAAGGTACATAGGTTTTTTGCCGTAACTACTGCAGCGTTGTGCCATCGCTGCTGTTAGCCGGGAGGACGACCAGCCCTGAGACCGCCGGTTTTTGTCGCCGACAGTGCGCAGCTGCGGCGTGACTCGATTGTTCTGGCCGGGCCGGAGGGCAGGCATGCTGCGACGGTGCGGCGGCTGTCGGCTGGCGAGCGGGCGGACGTGTCGGACGGCGCGGGGGCCATCGCCGAGTGCGTGGTGACCGCTGTGGCGGCTGGCGTGGTCGAGCTAAGGGTGCTGGCCAGGCATGATGAGCCGGCACCCGAGCCGCGGATCGTGATCGTGCAGGCGATACCCAAGGGCGACCGGGCCGAGCTGTCGGTCGAGCTCATGACCGAGGTGGGGGCCGATGTTGTGGTGCCCTGGCAGGCCGAGCGCTGCGTGGCTCAGTGGCGGCCCGACCGCGCGGAGCGAGCGCTGGAACGCTGGCGGCGCGCCGCGCGTGAAGCGGCCAAGCAGTCGCGTCGCCGCCGCTTCCCCGAGGTGACCGGGCCAGCCGCGCTGCCCGAGGTAGCCGCCCGGGCCCGCGCCGCTGGGCTGGCCGTCATCCTGGATCCGGAGGCGGTCACGGCGCTGCATCGACTTCCGCTGCCTGCCCGGGGCGACATTGTCGTGATTGTCGGGCCGGAAGGTGGTGTGAGCCCGGCGGAATCGACGGAGCTGGCCAATGCGGGTGCGGTAACCGCCCGCATCGGGCCCACGATTCTGCGTACCTCAACGGCAGGTTCCGTTGCCGCTACGGTCCTGCTCGCCGCGTGCGGGCGCTGGGACTAGCGGCCCGCCGATATCAGGTGTCGGTGCGCTCAGTCGGTGCGCCCAGTCGGGGCGCCCGGCCGGTTGCTGTCCGCCTGCCTGCTAAGGACTCCAGCTGTCAGGCCCGGGGCCGCACGTGGACTTGACGGGCGGGCTTGACTTCTTGGTCGAGGGCGGGCTCACTCCCGGAGCTATATACGCCGCGAGCTGCACGGTTCCGGCGGTGGACGCGGTGGACGCGGTCGCCGGGGTGCCGGTGGCCGGGGTGCCGGTGGCCGGGGTGCCGGTCGCCGGGGTGCCGGTCGCCGGGGTGCCGGTCGCCGGGGTGCCGGTCGCCGGGCCCTCCGTGGCGCCGCCTGTCGAGCTGGGCGTCGCCGTCGGTGTGGCAGACGGGGTCTGCGACGGTGACGGCGACGGTGACGGTGACGGCGTGGCGGTGGGCGATGAGCTAGATGTCGGCGTCGCGGTCGGCGTGGACTGAGCCTGGCGCGGTGTTGATCCCGGCGAACAGGTAGGCGTTGGCGAAGGAGATGGAGTGCTTGGCACGGGGGCGGCGCTGGCTGGGGCGGACGGCCTGGGGGCCGTGCTGATACCGGTACCGTCCGCTGAGCCACCCCGCGGGTGCCCGTTGCTGGGGGCAAGCGGCAGGTTCACGGCCCCGGTACTTGAGATGGTCCGCTGCAGCTGGGTGAGAGCGTAACCGCCCGCCACCGCGACCACGATCGCTGCGGCCACCGCGGTTGGACGCAGCCATCCGTAGCGGTGCGAGCCGCTGCTCCGGGCGATACGGCCGCGTCGCCGGCCGGGACGCAGGTCACGCAGCCGGCCGGGATACCCGTTGCGGACACGGCCGGGATACCCGCCGCGCAGCCGGCCGGGATACCCGCCGCGCAGTCGGCCGGGATACCAGGAGTACAGGCGACCGGAGTGCCAGGAGTGTCCAGCGAAGCCGCCCTGGGCGGACCTGCCTGCGGCACCGGAAGGGCGCCACCCCCGCAGGCTGACCAGCGCCGACCACAATCGGAGCAGTGCGGGCAACGCCACGTCGCTGTAACTCGTCATCAGCCAGGCAGACGGCAGCGGGCGGGGTGTAGTAAGCCGGGCGCGAATGCGCTCCAGCCCGTCGCCGGAGGGCTCGATCGAGTCTGCGGCCGTGCGCAGGGCCCGGCGCAAGATGTCGTCATAGTCACGATCGCGCTGCATCATGCCTCACGCTCCAGCAAGCTGCGCAGCGCTGACATGGCTCTGGCGGTGTGACTCTTGACGGCACCTTTGCTAATCCCCATTGCGGCGGCGATCTGCGCCTCAGACAAGTCGCCGTAGTACCGCAGCACGAGCGCCTCTCGCTGGCGCGGCGGCAGCGTGCGCAGCGCGGCGACTACTGCCGAGCGTTCCAGCTGGACAATTGCCCCGTGCTCGGCGCTTGGCATATCGGGCGGAGGTTTGGGCGCGTTCCGGTCAACGACGACACGATGCCTGAGCACGGAACGTGACCTGTTCACCACCGACTGGCGCAGGTAGGACAGCGCTTTCTCGCTGTCCCTGAGCCTGCGCCAGCCACTATGCATGGCGACGAACGAATCCTGCACTACTTCCTCCGCTGTTGCGACATCGCGTACCAGCAGTGCCGCGAGGCGCACCAGGGAACGGTAATGAGTGCTGTAAAGCGTGGTCACTGCCCGGTCGGCATCCCAGTCGGCCGGAACCGAGCCCAGTGCCGTCTCCGCCACTAGGGTTTCGGTCACGTGGATTGGACGCGCGGCCATGCCGCTAGGTTCACTGGTCGTCATGCCGGGTCTTCGCGCCGGGATTCCATGCGCCGACTCGCCTCAACGATTGCACCGTCCCCACGCCCATCCACGCTGATCTAGCAACGCCGCTACAGCCGCGGGCAACGCACCGAGGACACGGGCAGCCGTAACCGGCGGGCCGTGCACCAGAGGGGTGGTGCGCCGAGGGTTCGCAGTACTGCAACCATATATGTCGGAGGTCGGCTGGGCACGTAACAAGTTAAGATCGGCTGCGTGAGGGATTGCCTGTTCTGCGACATTGCCGCGGGTGACCTCGGCGGTCGCGCGATGACGTGGCCCCCCGGATGAGGGCCGCGGGTAATATGGCGACGATGAAGGCACGCGCCCTGGCGGCGAAGGTCCATTGACTGACAACCCCGGCCGTGGTGACGGCGGCGGGCCGGCCCCGGATGGCCACACCAGGGTCAAGATGGTGATCCCGGACGACCACTCGATGGTCAGCCTGCTTGGCTCCAGGGACGAGCTGCTTGCGGTGGTCGAGGATGCCTTCGAGGCAGATATCCACGTCCGCGGCAATGAGATCACCGCGACCGGGACCCCGGAGGAGACCGCGCTCGTCGGGCGGCTCTTTGAGGAGCTGACGCAGCTGGTTGCCAGCGGCGCCGAACTTACCCCGGACGCCGTGGAGCGGAGCGTGGCCATGCTCCGGAGGAAGAGCCGCGTCCGGCCCGCCGACGTGCTGACCCTTGACATCCTGTCCGCCCGGGGCCGGACGATCCGGCCGAAGACCATGAACCAGAAGCGCTATGTCGACGCCATCGACAAGCACACGATCGTCTTCTCCATCGGACCTGCCGGGACCGGCAAGACGTATCTGGCGATGGCGAAGGCGGTCAAGGCGCTGCAGGCCAAGGAGGTCCGGCGGATCATCCTGACCCGGCCGGCGGTGGAGGCAGGCGAGCGGCTCGGCTTCCTGCCGGGCACGCTGTACGAGAAGATCGATCCCTATCTCCGGCCGTTGTACGACGCGCTCCACGACATGCTCGACACGGATACGATCCCGCGGCTGACCGCAGCGGGGACCATTGAGATCGCGCCGCTGGCGTACATGCGCGGGCGCACCCTGAACGACTCGTTCATCATCCTCGACGAGGCCCAGAACACCTCGCCCGAGCAGATGAAGATGTTCTTGACGAGGCTCGGCTTCGGGTCGCGGATAGTGGTGACAGGCGACGTGACGCAGGTTGACCTGCCGGCCGGCCAGCTGAGCGGCCTGCGCCTCGTGCAGGACATCCTGACCGGTGTCGAGGATGTCTATTTCTCCAGGCTCACCAGCCATGACGTGGTGCGGCACAAGCTAGTTGCCGACATCGTGGACGCTTACGAGCGGTACGAGGGGCGCCAGGCGACCCAGGTGCAGGACCAGCGGCTCGCGGGCGGCCGGTCCCGCCGGCCGGGCAACCGGTCCCGCTGACGGGACCAGACGGCGGATGAGGCGGGCGTGAGCATCGAGATCGCCAACGAGTCGGGTACGGAGGTGGACGAGCCCGAGCTTGCCGCGCTGGCCAGGCACGTGCTTGACGAGCTGCGCGTGCACCCGCTGGCCGAGTTGTCGATCCTGCTGGTCGACCCCGCCTCGATGGCTGACCTGCACCAGCGCTGGATGGGCGAACCGGGTCCTACCGATGTGCTGGCGTTTCCCATGGACGAGCTGCGGCTGCCGCCGCCAGGCGGCAGCAATACCGAGCACGGCGGCGCCGCCGACTCGGCCGAGATCCCTGGTTTGCTCGGCGACGTGGTGCTGTGCCCGCAGGTCGCGACCGAGCAGGCGGCCCAGGCAGGTCACCTGCTGACGGACGAGCTTGACCTGCTGTGCACGCACGGCATCTTGCACCTGCTCGGATATGACCACGCCGAGCCCGATGAGCATGCGACGATGTTCGGCCTGCAGGATCGGCTGCTCGCGTCCTGGAATTCCGAGCGGGCTGCCGGCGGCGATCTGGACGGGCCGGAAGGACCAGGGTGAGATCACGATGGGCTGGCTGCTCGCGGCCGCACTAGCGCTCACGCTGCTCGCGGGCTGGTGCGCCTGGCGCTGCGGACGCGCTGCTGCGGGTGTCCAGGGCCGGGGCGAAGGAGCTAGCCAGGGCGGGCGGCGCCGCTCGGACGCCGCTGCAGGCAGTGCTCGCCGAGGTACCGCGCTACCTGTTTGTCCTGCTGCTCGCCAGGGTGGCGGCCGAGGTCACCGCGACGGTGCTGGTGACCGTGGTGCTGCTGCACTGGATCGGGCCGGGCTGGCGTGCCTTCACCGTGACGGCCGTCTGCATGACCTTCCTGATCTACGTCGTGGCCGGAATCGTGCCCCGCGCCATCGGACGGCGTAACCCGGTGCGGGTGGCCAGCGCCGCGTCATCCGTCCTGCGGCCCGTTGTCCGGCTGCTCGGCCCGCTCCCGGGGTGGCTGCTGGCCGCCGGCGGGCTTTTCGGCCGCACCAGCGGATCGCGGGACGGGCCGTCAGGGTCCGAGGAGGACCTGCGCGGGCTTGTCGACCTGCTGGAGCAGCGCCGGATCATCCAGCCGGATGAGCGGGCGATGATCCATTCGGTGTTCGAGCTCGGCGACACCATCGTCAGGGAGGTGATGGTGCCTCGTACCGACATGGTCTTCGTCGAGCGCGACAAGACGCTGCGGCAGGCGCTGTCACTCGCCCTGCGCAGCGGCTTCTCCAGGATCCCGGTCGTCGGGGAGAACCTGGACGATGTCGTCGGCATTGCCTACCTCAAGGACATCGTCACGCGCAGTCACGAGCACCGTGAAGGTGAATCGGTCGAGAAGGTCTCCTCGATCATGCGGCCCGCGACCTTCGTGCCGGAGAGCAAGCCGATCGACGAGCTGCTCAGGGAGATGCAGGGGCGCCAGATTCACCTGGCCATCGTGATCGATGAGTATGGCGGTACCGCCGGGCTGGTCACGATCGAGGACATCCTCGAGGAGATCGTCGGGGAAATCGCCGACGAGTACGACAAGGAACAGCCCCCGGTGGAATGGTTTGGCGAGGACCGTGCCCGGGTGACCGCGCGGCTGCCGGTCGAGGAGCTTGCGGAGCTGTTCGGCGTCGCCATCGAGGCGGAAGACGTGGAGACCGTGGGCGGGCTGCTGGCCCAGCAGCTCGGGAAGGTTCCGATCGCCGGCTCGTAGCTACCGTGGCGGGACTGCGGCTGACCGCGGAGAGCCTGGCTGGGCGGCGCAACCGGATCGGCACGGTGACCGTCGAGCGCACCGCGCCCACCGGCAACGGTCAGGTTGGGGGCGCACTAGACTCTGGCGGGTGAGCGAGGCGCAGCCCGGCCAGGAGGACCTGAAGATCATCGCGCTAGCCCGCGCTGCTCGCGCGCGGGTGACGGCTGCCGAGGGCGCTTCGGTCCGTGACGAGACCGGCCGGACCTACGCTGCCGCGGCGGTGTCGCTCCCCTCGCTGCGCCTGTCCGCGCTGCAGCTGGCCGTAGCGATGGCGGTGTCCAGCGGGGCAGCCAGCCTGGAGGCGGCCGCGCTGATCAGCGAGTCCGACGGGCCCGACCCGGGTGACCTGGCCGCGGTCCGCGATCTGGGCCCGGAAGCTGTCGTATTTCACGTGGCGCCGGATGGCACGTTGCGCGCGGCGCTGCGGCCCTGAGAAGGCCCGCCAGCGCGGGCGGTGCCGTTGCCGTCCTGCTGGGCGCTGCGGCGTGGGGGAGCACCGGGACCGCGGCACATTTCGCGCCGGGCGCGGCGAGCCCGGTCTCGGTCGGTGCCGCGCGCATCGTGATCGGCGGATCGCTCCTGCTGGCGCTGGCGATCGGCGCTCGCGGGCCGCGCGGTGAGCTGCGAGCGCTGCTGACCACGCCCGGGACGCGCCGGGCTGGCCTCGTCCTCGCCGCCGCCAGCATTGGTGGCTACCAGCTGGCCTTCTTCTCCGCGGTGCGCCTGACCGGCGTGGCGATCGGCACCGTCGTGGCGATCGGCAGCGCGCCCGTCCTGACCGGCCTGATCAGCCGGCGCACCGGCGGACCGCGGCTTAGCCCGCGGTGGATGGCGGCCACGGCCGCCGCGGTCGCCGGCTGCGCGGTCCTCGTCACCAGCGGCAGCGCGGCCGGCGTCAACCTGCCCGGCGTCGGCCTGGCGGTGACTGCCGGGCTGTGCTACGCGGTCTACGCGGTCTGCGCCGCACGGCTGATCAGCGCCGGCACGGGGGAGCGCGCGGTGATGGCCGCCTTGTTCGGCGGCGGGGCGGTGCTGCTCGCGCCGGTGCTGCTGGCAGGGTCGCCGGGCTGGATGCTGACAGCACGTGGGCTGGCTGTCGCCGGGTACCTGGGCGTGGTCACCACCGCCCTCGCATATCTCCTGTACGGTCGCGGGTTGCGCAGCATCCCGGCCCCGGTCGCCGTGACCCTTGGCCTGGCCGAGCCGGTCGTGGCCGCGTTGCTCGCGCTCATCGTTCTCGGCGAGCGGCTGACATCCGCAGCTGCTGCCGGTGTGGTGCTCGTTGGCCTGGCGCTGGCGGCCCTCGTGGTGCCGCTGCCCGCCGGTCGCGGGCGGCGCGGCAAGAGCGAGTTGGGCGGAGGCGCCCTGGTAGGAGACAATCGCGAGGTGGGATCGCCGCAGACACCGTCGCAGGAGCGCTCGCCGGGGCCGGAGCCGACTGGGTTCAGATCCGGCTTTGCCTGCTTCGCTGGCCGGCCGAACGTCGGCAAGTCCACCCTGATGAACGCGCTCGTCGGGGCTAAGGTGGCGATCACCAGCAGTCGGCCGCAGACTACCCGCAGGGCGATCCGCGGGATCGTGCACCGGCCGGATGCCCAGCTGATCATCGTCGACACGCCGGGCTTGCACAGGCCGCGGACGCCGCTGGGCGAGCGCCTGGACAGCCTGGTCCGCGCGACGCTGGCCGAGGTGGATGTCATCGGGTTCTGCCTGCCCGCGACGGAGCGGATCGGGCCCGGCGACAAGTACCTGGCGGGACAGCTTGCCGCGATAACCAAGGCTCCGGTCGTCGCCATCCTCACCAAGACGGACCAGGCGTCGCATCAGCAGATTGCCGCGCAGCTCGCCGCCGTGGGCCGGCTCGGCGCCTGGGCGGATGTGGTGCCGGTGTCCGCGGTATCCGGGTTCCAGCTGGACGTGCTCGCCGATGTGCTGGTCGCCCGGCTGCCTGAGGGGCGCCCGCTGTACCCGGACGGCGAGGAGACAGACGAGCCTGAGCAGCGGCTGGTCGCCGAGCTGATCCGGGAGGCGATCCTGGAGGGCGTGCGCGACGAACTCCCGCATTCCATCGCGGTAGTAGTTGACGAGATGGCACCCAGGGAAGGCCGCGACGACCTGATCGACGTGCACGCGATCATGTACGTGGAGCGGCAGAGCCAGAAGGCGATAGTGATCGGCACCAAAGGGGCCAGGCTCAAGGAAGTCGGATCGAAGGCCCGGCGCCAGATCGAGGCGCTCCTGGGCACACGGGTCTACCTGGACCTGCGGATCAAGATCGCCAAGGACTGGCAGCGTGATCCGAAGCAGCTGCGCCGTCTTGGTTTCTACGACTGACCGGTATTACGGCCGGTGGGGGTAACTGGTATTACGGCTCGCGGGGGTAATCGGCAGCCGACCCGAATCGTCGGCCGGGCCGCCCTCGGTAAATAGCTGGCTGCAGGCGCGCAGCCGCCGCGGTGTCGAATTGCCCGATCCGCATTCCCGTGCTCGGCAGGGGGCCGCCATACCGCGGCCGGTTAATTCCGGCCTCGGGAGTTCTGGGTCATCCTGAGCCATCCGAGCGGTTACGATCTGTCCGTCGGGATTAGTGAGAATTCAGTAACGTTATGCCTAACCCTCCCGTGATCATGCCGGCTTATGTGATGATCTGCTGGCTCTGTGTTGCCTCTGATCAGCACGATCGCCCGCGGGAGGGGCTGGAGGGAAGTCGGGTTTGGGTGCCATCCTCGGAAAGCGGTTCTTCTTCTCGACCACCGGGCATGGCAGCTGCCACTGCGAACGCTGTGGCGGCGACCGCGCGTACCGGCAGCTCTCGGGCCTGGCGCTGGATGACCTTGCTGTTGGTCCCCGTCCTGCCGCTGGGGAAGGCACCCGAGCATCTCCAGTGCACGGTCTGCGGCACGCGGTACCGGCTGGATCTGCTGGCGTTGCCCACGATTGCGCAGATGCAGGCGGCGCTGCCGGCTGGCACGCAGGCGGCGGCCGTGGCGATGCTCCGCGCCGGCGACCCCCGCAGCGTGTCGGCCCGGCACCGGGCCGTGGAGGTGATCAGGGAAGCAGGCCTGATCGGCTACGACGACGCGGCGCTCGAGGCTGACCTCGCGCGGCAGTCCCGGCAGGCCCAGGAATTGCCTGGCCTGCTGAACGGGCTTGCCGCCCAGCTGGTCGACCAGGCGAGATGGTGGTTCCTTGCCGATGTGGTGCGGATCGGGCTGGCAGGCGGCCCGCTGACCCAGCAGCAGCGGCGGGCGGCGCTCCAGATCGGGGCGCAGCTCGGCATCGGGGCCGCCCGCGCCCGCGACGTCATCACCATGACCGAGCAGGGCGCTCCCTCAGATTGAGCCGCCTGGGCCGGGTGGCCGCGACATCCTGATCACGGTCGAAGGGGCGGGCCCGGGCCCCACCGGTCCACCACGATCAAGGAAGGCTGACCGGCGGCGGGCCGGGGCAGATGCCGGGCGGATGCCCGGGTATGCGCGAGAATGACTGGGTGGGCATCTACCGTGACGACGGCATCGTGCTGCGCACCCAGAAGCTGGGCGAGGCCGACCGGATCGTGACCTTGCTCGCCAAGCAGGTCGGGCCGGGTCAGGGCGGTGGCCAAGGGGGTGCGCCGGACCAAGTCGAGGTTCGGCGCCCGGCTGGAGCCGTTCACGCCATGTGGATCTGCTGCTCTACACCGGGCGGTCGCTGGACGTGATCACCCAGGCCGAGACGGTGCGAGCGTACGGCGAGCCGCTGACCGGCGACTACCCCCGGTACACGACGGGCACCGCGATGCTGGAGACGGCCGAGCGGTTCACCGCCGGTGGAGAAGGAGCCGGCGCTCCGGCAGTTCCTGCTGCTCGTCGGCGGGCTGCGGGCGCTCGGTCGAGCGGCCAGCATGAGCCCACGGCTGGTGCTCGACGCCTACCTGCTGCGGTCGCTGGCGGTGGCCGGGTACGCCCCGGCGCTCGACGAGTGCGCGATGTGCGGCAGCCGGGCCCCGTCCGGCCGCGAGGTGACGCCGAAGACGCCAGGCGCAGCCGCCGTCGGTGCGCGCCGGCGCGGTGTTCCGGCGCACGTTCGCGTGGCGGCCGGCGGGCTGGTCTGCCGGGCCTGCCGGGCGCCGGGGGCGGCGAGCACCGCCGCGGCGCCACGATCGACCTGATGAGCGCGCTGCTGCGCGGCGACTGGGGACTGGCCGACGCCAGCGAGCGCGCGCACCAGGTGGAGTGCAGCGGCCTGGTCGCCGCCTACGTGCAGTGGCACCTGGAGCACTCGATCCGCTCGCTGCGGCACGTGGAGCACGCATGAGCCCGTCCCGCGGTCCGTCCGGCCGCCGCGACCCGCACGTCCGGCGCGGCCCGGCCGCCCGCCGGATCCCGGCCGGCGCTCGTGCCCAGGCACGTGGCGCTGGTGATGGACGGCAACGGCCGGTGGGCCAAGCAGCGCGGGCTGCCGCGGACCGAGGGCCACAAGGCCGGGCGAGGACTCGCTGTTCGACGTCATCATGGGCGCGATCGAGCTCGGCATCCCCTACCTGTCGGCGTACGCGTTCTCCACCGAGAACTGGCGGCGCTCGCCGGACGAGGTGCGCTTCCTGATGGGCTTCAACCGGGACGTGATCCGGCGGCGCCGCGACCAGCTGAACGAGATGGGCGTGCGGGTCCGCTGGGCCGGGCGGCGGCCGCGGCTGTGGCGCAGCGTGATCTCCGAGCTGGAAGACGCCGAGCAGATGACGGCCGGCAACTCGGTGCTGACGCTGCAGTTCTGCGTCAACTACGGCGGCCGGGCCGAGATCGCCGACGCCGCGGCCGCGATCGCCGCCGACGTGGCGGCGGGCAAGCTGGGGCCGACAAGATCGACGAGAAGGTGTTCGCGCGCTACCTCGACGAGCCCGGCATCCCCGACGTGGACCTGTTCGTCAGGTCGTCCGGCGAGCAGCGGACCTCGAACTTCCTGATCTGGCAGTCGGCCTACGCCGAGTTCGTGTTCCTCGACACGCTGTTCCCCGACTTCGACCGGCGGCACCTGTGGCACGCCTGCGAGATCTACGCCAGCAGGGACCGCCGGTACGGCGGCGCGCGAACCGAATCCGCTGCCCTGAACCGCACCCGCGGATCGCGCCCTGGCTACCGGCTGGCCTGCAATCCCGCTAGCGCCAGAACGCAGGCGACCGCCACTGCGCGGCCGAGCCGTCCCCGGCTGCTCAGCCCCGGCCAGGAGGCGAACGCCAGCCAGCCAAGCAATCCGGCCAGCAGGCACAACGCCACCGCGCCTACAAGGCCCCGTACCGCAAGGCCCGTGACCAGCAGCGCGAGGGTTACCAGCGGCGGGAGCCAGACCGGCAACTGGTGCAGGAAGACCAGCGGCGTCGCGCTGGCCTGCTCGACCGACCGGCGGGCCGGCGAGGCGCTGGGGGTATACATGGCCTGGCCCTTGGGCACCGGCCGTCGCCGGGGCTGCCGGGACCGGTTGCTGCTCACCCTGATGGTTCCTCTCCGGCCAGCCGGCGGCCGCGTCGCTCATAATCTTGTGTCCTCACAGCAAAGATACGGCCTGCCGTCCACCGGGACTCTCATGCAGACCTATGAGGTCTCGGACGGCACGGTTAAGCGGGCGGTGGCTAAGCTGCGTGCTGAGGGACTGGTGCGGAGCGTGCCCGGACGCGGCGTGTACGTGGTCAGGCGCGGGCCTGATTGGGGCCGGAAGAGAAAGCCGGGGTCGAGGTCAGGCCCGCGGCAAAGAATTGTGGTCCCCGGTACCGAACACGATGGCCGCACCGCCGGAGTGGCTGACCGCTAAGCTAAATTCAAACCGCGCTCCGCAAACCGGGTTTGCGCGCGCCCCGCAAGCCGCCGACCGCCAGCCGGATGGAGACCCTTGATGGCCCGACGCAGCGATCGCATGGAAATCCTCGTCAGCCTCTGCAAGCGGCGGGGCATCGTCTACCCGTCCAGCGAGATCTACGGCGGCCTGCGCGCGTCCTGGGACTACGGCCCGCTCGGCGTCGAGATCAAGAACAACATCAAGCGCCAGTGGTGGCGCTCGATGGTGCAAGAACGCGAGGACATCGTCGGCCTCGACTCCTGCGTGATCCTCGCCCCGGAGGTCTGGCAGGCCAGCGGGCACCTCACCGAGTTCGTCGACCCGCTGACCGAGTGCCTGTCCTGCCACCGGCGGTTCCGCGCCGATCACCTGATCGAGGGCTACGCGGAGAAGCACGGGCACCCGCCGGAGGGCGGCCTGGCCCAGATCGCCTGCCCGCACTGCGGGACCAAGGGCGCCTTCACCGAGCCGCGGATGTTCAACGGCATGCTCCGCACCTACCTCGGGGCCACCGAGGACGAGTCCGGCCTGGCCTACCTGCGGCCCGAGACCGCGCAGGGCATCTTCATCAACTACCGAACGTGCTGCAGACCTCGCGCAAGAAGGTGCCGTTCGGGATCGGGCAGGTCGGCAAGTCGTTCCGGAACGAGATCACGCCGGGCAACTTCATCTTCCGCACCCGCGAGTTCGAGCAGATGGAGATGGAGTTCTTCGTCAAGCCGGGCACCGACGAGGAATGGCACGAGCGCTGGATCGAGAACCGCCGTGGCTGGTACCTCGACCTCGGGATCAGCGGGGACAACCTGCGGCTGTACGAGCACCCCGACGAGAAGCGCTCGCACTATTCCAAGCGCACAGTCGACATCGAGTACCGGTACGAGTTCCCCGGCAGCGAGTGGGGCGAGCTGGAAGGGATCGCCAACCGGACCGACTTCGACCTGACCACCCACGCCCAGCGCGTCCGGCCAGGACATGTCGTACCTGGACGCGGAGTCGGGCGAGCGGTACGTGCCGTACGTGATCGAGCCCGCCGGCGGGCGTGGACCGGTCCATGCTGGCGTTCCTGCTCGACGCCTACACCGAGGACGAGGCGCCCGACGCCAAGGGCAAGATGGAGAAGCGGACCGTGCTGCGGCTCGACCACCGGCTCGCCCCGGTCAAGGTGGCCGTGCTGCCGCTGTCGCGCAACGCCGACCTGTCGCCGAAGGCCAGGGACGTCGCGGCCAGCGCTGCGCAGGAACTGGAACACCGAGTTCGACGACGCGAGCGCGATCGGCCGCCGCTACCGCCGCCAGGACGAGATCGGCACGCCTTACTGCGTGACCGTCGATTTCGACACCCTGAACGACCAGGCGGTGACGGTCCGGGAGCGGGACTCGATGAAGCAGGAACGGGTCGGCATCGACGGCCTGGTCCCGTACCTGTCGGAGCGCCTGTCGGACTGCTGATCCCGGCCTGTCACCTCGGCGCGGCTAGCTCTCGAGCAGTCGGAGGGCTAGCTCTCGAGCAGTCGGAGGGCTAGCTCTCGAGCAGTCGGAGGGCTAGCTCGAGCACGTCCGCGCGGCTGCGCGCCTCGTGATCGGCGGCGATGGAATGGTTGCCGATCAGCAGCGAGAAGAACAGCATGCAGCGCGCCTCGATGTCGTACGCGTCGGTGCAGAAGGCGCTGAACAGCGCGCGCAGGTAGCCCATTCGCCGGTTGTCGATGCGTCGCAGGCGCTCGGCGACCGCCGGGTCACGCCGGGCCCAGTCGCGGACGGCGAGGTCGGTCATCAGGACGCTGGAGGAGGTGAGCGTGACCAGTCGCCGCAGCCTGGCGCTGGCGTCGCCGCCCGCACGCTCGAGGCGCTCGTTCGCCTCTTCGGTGGTGACCCGCTCCCAGGTGTCGAGCATCTCGGCGAGCAGCGCGCCGCGGTTCTGGAAGTGCCAGTAGAAGCCGCCCCTGGTGACGCCGAGCGCCTGGGCGAGCGGCTCGATCCGGACGGCGTCCGGACCGCCGGCGGCCAGGGCCCGCAGCCCCTGCTCGATCCACTTGCTGCGGGGCGTACGGGTCGGGGCGGCCATGCGCTGCCTCCATCGGATTCCGCGCGGCATTGACAGCGCCGCGGACCAAGCCTAGCGTTCATCAATACACAAGTGTATGGATGAAGGCGGCTGACGAACGCATGAGCGGCTACGACACCATTCGCTACCAGCGCCACGGGGACATCGGCACCCTGACCCTGGCCCGTCCCGGCAAGCGCAACGCTCAGAACCCGCTGATGTGGCAGGAGCTAGCCCGGCTCGGCGCCGAACTGGTGCCCGACGAGACCCTCCGGTGCCTGGTAGTGACCGGGGAGGGGCCGGCTTTCTCGGCCGGCATCGACCTGGTCGAGGGCATGGCCGGGCTGCTGGCCGACGCGGCCGGGTTGCCCGACGACGAAAGCGCCCTAGCCGCGGGCCTGACCCTGGGGCACACCTTCAGCTGGATCACCGACCTCGGCTGCTCCAGCATCGCCGCCGTGCGCGGCCACGCCTACGGCGCCGGCCTGCAGCTGGCCCTGGCGTGCGATTTCCGCATCTTCGCGGAGGGCACCAAGGTCGGCCTGATCGAGACCCGCTACGGGCTCCTGCCCGACATGGGCGCCACCGTCCGGCTGCCCCGGATCGTCGGCGAGAGCCGGGCCCGGGAACTGATCCTGCTCGGCGACGTCATCGACGCCGCCGAGGCCCTGCGGATCGGGCTGGCCAACCGGCTGGTCGCCGGCGGTGACCTCGACGCCGCGGCCGCCGAGCTGGCCGCGCGCCTGGCCGCCCAGCCGCCGATAGCGGTTCGGGGGGCGAGGCGAGCGATCGACGCGGCGTGGCACCGCGGCCCCGAGGAGAGCCTCAGGGTGGCCCTGGAGGAACAGATCCGCTGCCTGAAGTCCGAGGACTTCGCCGAGGCCCGCCAGGCGGTGGCCGAAGGCCGGAGCCCGCAGTGGCGGGGGCGCTAGCGGCGGGCGAGGCGGACAGGCGGGCTGCCTGGGTGGTCAGGTAGTGCTGTTCGCGGAGGTTGGTGGTGCGGGCTGCTGCGACCCGGAACTCGGCGACGGCCGCCTCCCGGTCACCGGCCTGTTCCAGGAGGTGGGCCCGGACGGCGTGGAGTCGGTGGTGGTCGCCGAGCCGCTCGTCGAGGCCGTCCAGCAGGGCGAGGCCGGCGCCTGGCCCATGGGCCATGGCCGCGGCGACGGCCCGGTTCAGCGTGACCATGGGGTTGGCGGTCATGGCCGCAAGCAGGTCGTACAGGGTCAGGATCTGGGGCCAGTCGGTGGCGGCGTGGGAGGCAGCTTGGTCGTGCAGGGCCGCGATGGCTGCCTGCACCTGGTATTCGCCAGCGTGTCCGCGGCCCAGCGCCCCGGTGATCAGGGCCACTCCTTCGGCGATGAGATCGGTGTCCCAGCGGCTGCGGTCCTGTTCGGCGAGGGGGATCAGCTCGCCGCCGGGTCCGCTGCGGGCGGGGCGGCGGGCATCGGTGAGCAGCATCAGGGCGAGCAACCCGGCCGCCTCCGGGTCCCCGGGCACCGCAGCGCGGGTGATCCTGGCCAGCCGGATGGCCTCGCCGGATAGGTCGGTGCGGGACAGGCTGGCGCCGCTGCTGGTGGTGTAGCCCTCGTTGAACAGCAGGTAGAGGACATGCAGCACCGATCGCAGCCGCTGCGGACGCTGATCGGGCGGCGGGAGTGTGAACGGCTCCCCAGAGGCTTTGATCCTGGCTTTGGCGCGGCTGATCCGCTGGGCCATGGTCGCCTCGGGGACCAGGAACGCGGCAGCGATCTCGCGGGTGGCCAGGCCGCCGACCGCCCGGAGGGTCAGCGGGATGGCCGACGCCGGCGTGAGGGAAGGGTGGCAGCACATGAACATGAGGATCAGCGTGTCGTCCCGCCCCGGCGCCGGTTCCGGGGGCGTGCGGGACCATGAGGCGGCCAGCTCTTCCCGGCGACGGCGGGCAGCGTCGCCGCGGTAATGATTCGCCAGGCGGCGGGACGCAGCACGGATGAGCCACCCGAGCGGGTTGTCCGGCTGCCCCTCGGCGGGCCACGAGGTCGCGGCGGCCAGCAGCGCCTCCTGCACCGCGTCCTCGCAGTCGGCGAAATCGCCATAACGGCGTACCAGCGCGCCGAGGACCCGCGGCGCGAGCTCGCGCAGCAGGTCCTCGGTACTCACAGTGTCCTCACAGCTCCGGGTCGGGGGCGCTGAGCACCTGGCGCACCTCGATCGGCTGCCGGACCGCCACCCCGCCCGGGCCAGGCGCAGCCGACGCCTGGGCGGCGATCTCGATGGCCCGCTCGGCCGTCTGGACATCCACCAGCCGGTAACCGGCGAGCAGCTCCTTGGCCTCCGGGAACGGCCCGTCGGTGACCACCGGCGCACCGCTTCCGTCCCAGACCACGAACTTGGCCAGTTCCGGCCCGGCCAGGCCCTGGGCGTCGACCAGCTCACCGCGGGCTCCAAGCTCGGCGTTCAGCGCCTGCTGGAACTCGATGTGGGCCTTGATCTCGCCCGGGCTCCATTCAGGCATCGGGGCGCAGCCCGACTCGGTCGCGCCGTAATTCTGCAGCAGCATGAATCGCATAGCTCTCTATCCTTCCCGGCCGGACGGCGCCCCAGCGGCGCCGCTCACCCGGAAGTCACACCTGAAAACAGATCCTCGACATCGGCCAGCAAGAATCCCCGCGGGCCGGCGTCCCCCGGGTCGTGCTCCGGGACCTTCCATGCTGATCCGATCATTCACGGCCTCCAGAATGGCATCACCTCGGGACCCGCGAGCGCTCCGATCGGCACCTGAAGCGGCAAGATCGTATTCTCGATAATAACGGTCGGAAATATTGACTAGTGTGAGCGGGCCTGCGATGCTCTAGCTATGACGACCCACGACGGCACCGAGCGGCGCTACGTGGACCAGCTCCTCGTAGCCAGCGCGATCTGTTACGCCCCGGCCTGACCAGCTACCTCGCGTCGGTTCAGCCAGCACAGCGCACGGGCGTGCCGCCCGGGCTGAAGGCGGGCCAGCGCAGGGCCCGCTCGCCGACATCCGTTCCCCTCGCAAGTAGCCCGCTGGCGCGCTCATGCCGCGCGCCCGCCGGGCAAGCCGCGATGCCCGCGCCCAGCCGCCCGTGCCCAGCCACGACACGAGCGCCGGCGCGCCGCGCACGGCTGCCGAGTCCGCCGATCCGCCCCGATCCGAGAGGCACCCACCATGACCGAGACCGTCACCACCCGCGCCCGCATCGGCGTCACCAGGCTGGCCGGGAACATCGGCGCCGAGATCTCCGGCGCCGACACTGGCGAGGCACTCAGCGACGATGCTGTCGCGCAGATCCGCCAGGCGCTGCTGGACCACAAGGTTGTCTTCCTCCGCGACCAGAACCTCGATTACGCCAGGCAGGTTGCCTTCGCCGAGCGGCTGGGCCCGCTGACGCTTGGCCACCCGACCCTGGCATCGCCACCTGACCAGCCGCTCCTCGAGGAGATCGACTCGCGCCGGGGCGGCCGCGCCAACCACTGGCACACAGATGTGACTTTCGTCGACCGGCCGCCGGCCTTCACCGTGCTGCACGCCGTCGTGATCCCGCAGGTAGGCGGGGACACGGTCTGGGCTAACACCGTGACTGCCTACGAGAGCCTGCCCGACCAGCTGCGGGACCTGGCCGATCGCCTGCGGATCGTGCACACCAACGATTACGACTACGCGGCGGTTTACGGGCGGGAAGAACGCAGTGACCCGGCGCTGGACGCGCGGCGGAAGGAATTCGTCTCGACCGTCTACGAGACCGAGCACCCCGCGGTGCGCGTGCACCCGGAAACCGGCGAGCGCTCGCTGGTCCTCGGCGGATTCGCCAGGACCGTCGTCGGGTTCGCCCCGCAGGCGTCCCGCGACCTGATCCGGATCCTGCAGGACTACGTCACCCGCCCGGAGCAGACCATCCGCTGGCGCTGGCGCGAGGGCGACCTGGCCATCTGGGACAACCGCGCCACCCAGCATTACGCCATCTTCGACTACGGCACCGCGCACCGCCGCGGCGAGCGGGTCACGGTGGGAGGCCCGGTGCCGGTCGGCGTCGACGGCCGTCCCAGCGTCCCGCTCAAGGGCGAGGCGTCCGCTTATTACGCGGGCGCGGCGAACTGAGCCGCGGTCCGCTTACTCCCTCTCCAGCCATCCCGGTCACGAAGGAATCCCATGAGCACTTCAGCAGATACCCGGGACTCGGGCCGCAAGCCGGTCCCGGTCTACAAGCGCAAGCGGCGGCGGATTTACGGCGTCCTGGCTGTGGCCGCAGTGGTCGTCATCGCGCTCATCGTCTGGATCGTCACCAGGAGCGGGGGAGCCGGGGCGGCGCTGCCCGGCTTCACCATCGCCTACGGCCAGGGCACGGTCGCGAGCTCCGACAGCATCATCGACTCCGACGCGGCGCTGGCCAAGACCATTCCGGCGCACCTGCATTTCGTGCCGTTCGACGCGGGCGTGACCGCGATCGCCGAGATGCGCAGCGGCAGCCTGCAGGCGATCAGCGGGGTCGGGAATCCGCCGGTCGTCGGGGCGATCGGTACCGGCACCGGAGTCGACGTGGTCATCGCCCAGAGCTTCGACGCGGACGCGCTGATCGTGCCGAAGTCGATCACTTCGGGCAGCCAGCTGGCCGGCAAATCGGTCGGCGTCCTGGTCGGCTCGTCGGAGGACTACGAACTGCGCGGCTGGCTCGGCCTGCAGCATCTCACCGGCTCGGTCAAAGTGGTGGGCTTCCCCAGTGAGCAGGCGGCGGCAGCCGCCTACCTGGCCGGCTCGGTGACTGCGGCCTATGTGCAAGCGGGACCCGAAGCCCAGCTGACCCAAAAAGGCGGCCACCCGCTGGTCGACGCCGAGCAGATCGCCAAGCTGGGCATCCCCGGCCTGAACGTGGTCGCGGTCTCGCAGAACATCGTCAAGAGCGATCCCGCGCTGGTGCAGAACTACGTCTGCGCCGAGGTCCAGGCGACCCGCCTGCTGACCGGCGCGCAAGCCACGAAGTACCTGACCCAGAGCGCCAAGGTCCAGGGCGTGCCGGGCAGCCTGATCATCCCGGCCACCAGGAGCTATCCGTTCATCCCGCTCAGCCAGCAGCTCCACTGGCTCGGCTCAGGCCCCAACGACACGGCCAGCCCGATCGTCAGGGCGTACGTGCAGACCGGGCAGTTCCTGGTCGGGCAGGGCAGGCTGACCTCGGCGCCGTCGGCGGCAGTGGTGGCGACCCATGTCGATCCGACCTTCGTCAAGAAGGCGCTGGCCGGTGGCTGCTCGAGCTGACGCCGTCGCGGACGCGGGCGGCGGGCAGCTGGCGCCGGACGGAGCACCTGCAGCGCATGTCGTGCTGGACCGGGTCGGCAAGACCTTCCGCAGGTCCGGCCGGCGTACGGTCGCCCTGGCCGGGATCAGCCTGCAGGTAGCGCCGGGCGAGCTGGTCTGCCTGCTCGGGCCGTCCGGCTGCGGCAAGTCCACCCTGCTGCGCATCGTGGCCGGCGCGCTGGAGTGCGACGAGGGCTCAGTAACCGTCGGGGGCCGGCCCGTCACCGGGCCGGCCCCCGACCGGGGCATGCTGTTCCAGAGCCCGATGCTGTTCCCCTGGCTGACCACCAGGAAAAACATCCTGTTTGGTCCCCGGGCGCAACGCGCCGCTGGCCTCGACGAGCGAGACGATCCCGAGCTTGACGCCGAGGCCGGGGCGATCCTTGAGACCGTGGGCCTGGCGCAGTTCAGCGACGCGTTCCCGCATGAGCTGTCGGGCGGGATGCGGCACCGGGCCGCCTTCGCCCGCGCGATGGTCACCAGGCCCTCAGTGCTGCTCATGGACGAGCCCTTCGGCGCGCTCGATGCGATTACCCGGATCCGCATGCATGATTTCCTGCTGGGCATGTGGGAGCGGTACCGGATCACCATCATCTTCGTGACGCACGACATCGAGGAGGCGGTCCTGCTCGGCGACCGGGTAGCCGTGATGGGCGGCAGGCCGCCCGGCATCCAGGAAATCATCGACGTGCCGCTGCGCCGCCCGCGCCATGCGGTCGACGTCGACACCGATAGGTTCCTCGCCGTCAAGCGCAGGATCCGCGCGTCCCTGACCGCCTGAGCCACCAGCGCTCGCCGCTGCCCCTGGCAGCTGGGCTTCCCGCGAAGGAGTAACCGATGTCCGGCCCTTATCCGCTATCACCTGGGGCCACTGGCGTGATCGAGGACACGGCGCCGGCCGCCCCGGCCGCTGCTGACCACGCCGAGCTTGACGAGCGCGCCGACCTGCTCGCGCACCGGCGGGCCCGGCGCCGGGCCCGGACCAGGCGGGTAGCCACCGGGGCGGCCGGGCTGGCCGCGCTGCTCTTGCTGTGGCAGGCGGCCGCCATGATCCTGAACGACCAGGTCGCGTTGCCGTCGGTCATCCAGACGGCCCAGCAGTTTCTGCACTATCTCGGCACGCCATACCCGGCCGAGGGTAAGCCGCTGTGGTTCGACCTCTATATCAGCCTGCGGCGGATCCTGACCGGCTTCGTGATCGGTGTGGTCATCGGCGTGACGGCCGGCGCGGCGATGTCGGCCAGCCGGGTGATCAGGCACCTGATCGATCCCATCATCGAGGTCATCAGGCCGCTGCCGCCGCTCGCGTTCATCCCGCTGTTCATCGTCTGGCTGGGTATCGGCGAGCTGCCCAAGGAGGTCCTCATCATCATCGGGGTCGTCCCCGTGATGGCTGTCACCACTGTCGCCGCGCTCGACGAGGTCCCTGAGGACTTGCGCCTGTGCGCGAGAACCCTGGGCGCGTCCCGCGCGTATACGCTGCTGCACGTCCAGATCCGCTCCGCGTTGCCCGGAATCCTCACCGGGATGCGGATCTCCATGGCGGGCGCCTGGAGCAGCATAGTGGCGGTCGAGCTGCTCGCGGCCACCAGCGGGCTCGGCTTCCTGATCATGCAGGCCGGCGACTACCTGGACACCGCGCTCGTCTTCGCCGGGATCATCACCATCGCGATGGCGGGCCTGGCCCTGGACGCCTGCCTGCGCGGCCTGCTCCTGCTGGCTGACCCGGGCAGGCGGGGGTAAGCGCTGGGCCGCACGGGCAGGCCTAGTCCTGCGGACTATCCCCGATCAGGGCACTAAGAACAGCGTTAACGATGTCGTCGGCCGGTGTCGCCGACCTGCCGTGCGGGGCACGGCGGAAGACCTCGGCGGCGGCCTGGTGGAAGCCGTCGGGCAGCCCGGCCGCCGCCATGCTGGCCGCGATCTCCTCCATCTCGCCCGCCCAGCGCCAGCCCTTGGCGCTCGCCGCCTGGGCGGCGCCCGCCGATCGCTCCGTGAGCGTCGGCTGGGACAGCGCCCACTCGGCGAGCAGGACCTCCTCCACTCCCTCTGCCCTGGCGAGCGCGCGGGCCGTGAGCAGCAGCGAGCCGCTGCCCTTGGTCCACGCTGCGTATGCCATCTTCACCGCGGACGCCGCGGTCAGTCCCCCCGGCGACCACCCGGGCCCTGAGCGGGGAGCCGTCGAACAGCTCGCATACCTCCGCCGCCCGGGACCCGGACAGGTACAGGCGGGTACTGCGGCCCGCGGCTGGCGGCTGCCCGATGATCCCGCCATCGACATAACTGCCGCCGCCGTCCTCGATCATGCGGGCTATCTCGCGCGCGGTGGCAGGCGCGATGGCGTTCGCGTCGACGAAGATCCCGCTGAATCCCTGCACCGCCCAGGCCATGTCCAGGGCCGCGTGCGGCGGGCACACCGACAGGATGGCCGCCGCGCGGTCGGCCATTTCCGCCGCCGTGCCCACGTCCTCCAGTCCCGCATCCCGGGCCCGGGCGGCAGTTTCAGGGCCGCGCCCGTCCGATGCCCACAGCACCAGGTGGCCCGCGCCGGTCAGGCACTGCCCGACGGCGGCACCCATCTCGCCCGGATGCAGCAGCCCGATCGCGCCCAGACCTGAGTTATCCATGATCGGCATTGTCGCGCGAATCCGCCGGTTAAGGGTGGTGGCCCAGCAGTTCGGCGATCTCGCCGGCTTTCCTGAGCTACCCGGCCACTTCGAGGATGCCCGGCGACGCGTAACCGCTGCCGCGCAACGCCCCTGGGGGCGTGCGCGGACGCGCAGGTAGCGGGCGCGGCGGCGGCCGACCGGGGGGTAGCGGGCGCGGAGACGGCGGGCGCGGCGGCGGCCGGCGGTGGGGTAGCGGACCGGCCCGCGGCAGCGTCGCCGGCCGGCGGGCCGACGGCGGTCACCGGCTCGACGGCATTGGGCGGCGCGGCGGCAATTCGGGGCTTTCCCTCAGTGTATCTCTGCACACTGGATTATCTCCTGACAGGGCTATTCGCGCGTCGCTGCGCTGCATGTCCATGGCCGGGCGCCAGTCATTCCGGCCGGTTTTGCGAACAGGTAGGCCCGCTGCCTCGCCGGTAGCCCCGCATCCTCGGTAGAGTCCGGATAGAGGGGCCGTCAGGCCGAAAGATTAAGGAGCCCGTGAGGGCGCCAATCACAGAGCCGTCCTACGTCCGCGCCGTCGTGCCGGTCGCGCGGCATCGCGAGGAGTGCGTGCAGTGCCGAAGCTCGTCTACGACTTCACCGAGGGAAACAAGGACCTGAAGGACCTGCTTGGCGGCAAGGGCGCCAACCTGGCCGAGATGACCAACCTGGGCCTGCCGGTACCGCCAGGCTTCATCATCACCACCGATGCGTGCCGCTACTACCTCAAGGAGGGAAAGGTCCCCGAGGGCCTTGCCGCCGAGGTAACCACGCACCTGCGGCAGCTCGAATCCAAGATGGGCAAGCAGCTCGGAGACCACCAGGACCCGCTGCTGGTCAGCGTCCGGTCGGGGGCCAAGTTCTCCATGCCGGGCATGATGGAGACGGTGCTCAACATCGGCCTGTCCGATGAGTCGGTACAAGGCCTGGCCAAGCAGGCCAATAACGAGCGGTTCGCCTGGGACGCCTACCGGCGGCTGATCCAGATGTTCGGCAGGACAGTCCTCGACATCGAGGGCGACGCGTTCGAGCACGCGATAGAGGCGGCGAAGGAGGCCAAGGGCACCAAGAACGACCTGGATCTCGATGCCGACGACCTGCGCGCGATCGTCGGCACCTTCAAGGGGATCGTGCGCGACAAAGCGGGTATTGACTTCCCGCAGGACCCCCGCGAGCAGATGGACATGGCGGTCAACGCCGTCTTCAACTCGTGGAACGCTGACCGGGCCGTCCTGTACCGCCGCCAGGAGCGGATCCCGGCCGACCTCGGCACCGCGGTCAACATCGTGGCGATGGTGTTCGGCAACCTCGGCATGGACTCAGGCACCGGCGTGGCGTTCACTCGTGACCCTGGCAGCGGCCAGCGCGGCGTTTACGGCGACTACCTGCAGAATGCGCAGGGCGAGGACGTGGTGGCCGGGATCAGGAACACAGTGCCCCTGCAGGACCTCGAGCAGATCGACTCGAAGTCCTACGCCGAGCTGATGAAGATCATGTCGACGCTGGAGACCCACTACAAGGACCTGTGCGACATCGAGTTCACGATCGAGCGCGGCAAGCTGTGGATGCTGCAGACCCGGGTGGGCAAGCGCACGGCCGGAGCCGCGTTCCGGATCGCGATGCAGCTGGTCGAGCAGGGCCTGATCGGCATGGACGAGGCGCTGACGCGGGTGACCGGCAGCCAGCTCGCGCAACTGATGTTCCCGCGGTTCGACGCCAGCGGCGACGTCAAGCAGATCGCGAAGGGAATCAGCGCGTCGCCGGGCGCGGCGGTTGGCAAGGCGGTGTTCGATTCCGCCCGCGCGGTCGAGCAGGCGGCGGCCGGCGAGGATGTCATCCTGGTGCGGCGCGAGACCAACCCGGACGACCTGCACGGCATGATCGCCGCCCGCGGCATCCTGACCAGCAGGGGCGGTAAGACCAGCCACGCGGCCGTGGTCGCCCGCGGGATGGGCAAGACGTGCGTCTGCGGCGCCGACGAGCTCGAGGTGGATCTGGCCGGCCGCAAGTTCACCGCGCCGGGCAGCGTGACGGTCAACGAGGGTGACGTGATCTCGATCGACGGTACCTCAGGCGTGGTCTTCCTCGGCCAGGTTGACGTTGTCCCTTCGCCGGTCGTGGAGTATTTCGAGGGCGGCCTTGACCCCGAGTCGGACGAGCTGGTGAGCGCGGTGAACGCGATCATGAAGCACGCGGACGCCCGGCGGCGCCTTGGCGTCCGAGCCAACTCCGACACCGGCGATGACTCGGCCCGCGCGGTCCGGTTCGGCGCCCAAGGCATCGGCCTGACCAGGACCGAGCACATGTTCCTCGGCGAGCGCAGGCAGCTCGTCGAGGACCTGATCCTGGCCGACGACGACGCCACGAGGACGGCAGCGCTGGACGCGCTCGAGCCACTGCAGCGCGGCGACTTCGTGGAGATCCTGGAGGCGATGGACGGGCTGCCGGTCACCATCAGGCTGCTCGACCCGCCGCTGCACGAGTTCCTGCCCGACCTGACCGAGCTGTCGGTGAAGATCGCCCTGGCCGGGGACGCCGCGACGGAGAAGGACCACAAGCTCCTCGACGCGGTCCGGCGGCTGCACGAGGAGAACCCGATGCTCGGGCTGCGCGGGGTCCGCCTCGGCCTGGTCATTCCCGGCCTGTACGCGATGCAGGTGCGCGCGATCGCGCACGCTGCCGCCGACCGGGTCGCCGCCGGCGGCGACCCGCATCCGGAGATCATGATCCCGCTGGTCGGTGCGGTACAGGAACTCGAGGTCGCCCGCGAGGAGGCCGAGCGGGTGGTGGCCGAGGTGGCCGCCGAAACCGGCATCAACGTGCATACGCTGATCGGCACGATGATCGAGGTTCCCCGGGCCGCGCTCACGGCTGGGCAGATCGCGCAGGCCGCCGAGTTCTTCTCGTTTGGCACCAATGACCTGACCCAGATGGGCTGGGGCTTCTCGCGTGATGACGTGGAAGGCTCGTTCTTCGGCCGCTACATCCAGCTTGGCGTTTTCGGGGTCTCGCCGTTCGAGACCCTGGACGCGGACGGCATCGGGCGGCTGGTCAAGATCGCGGTCGAAGAGGGCCGGGCCGCCCGCCCTGGTCTCAAGATCGGCGTCTGCGGGGAGCATGGCGGCGATCCCGAGTCGGTGCACTTCTTCCACGGCGCGGGCCTCGACTACGTGTCGTGCTCTCCGTTCCGGGTCCCCGTCGCCAGGCTGGAGGCCGGGCGCGCAGCGGTCGAGGAGGCCACCGGAAGCAGCGACACCCGGTGAGTTCCCGCAGTCGCGGCCGGTGACAGCCGGTTACGACAGCCAGGCCACGGCGCGCTGGGTGCCGGAGCAGCGCACGCGTACCCGGCGCCCGTGGCGCGGCGAGTTCGAGCGGGACCGCGCCCGGGTGCTGCACAGCGCCGCGCTGCGCAGGCTTGCGGCCAAGACGCAGGTGGTCGAGGTGGGCTCGGGCGACTTCCCGCGGACCAGGCTGACGCACTCACTGGAATGCGCGCAGATCGGCCGTGAGCTCGGGGCGGTGCTCGGGTGTGACCCGGACCTCGTCGACGGGGCCTGCCTGGCCCACGACCTGGGGCACCCGCCGTTCGGCCACAACGGCGAGCAGGCGCTCGCCGTTGTGGCCGAGGGCTGCGGTGGTTTTGAGGGCAACGCGCAGAGCTTCAGGCTGCTGACCAGGCTGGAGTCCAAGGTCGCCGGGGCCGGCCTGAACCTCACCCGGGCGACCCTCGACGCCACCTTGAAGTACCCGTGGCCGGCCAGCCCCGGACAGCTCAAGTACGGCGTGTACGACGATGACGCGAAGGCGTTCGACTGGGTCCGTGACGGCGTTCCCGGTGATCGGCGCTGCCTGGAGGCCCAGGTCATGGACTGGGCCGACGATGTCGCCTATTCCGTGCACGATCTGGAGGACGGCCTGCAGTCCGGCATGATCACGCTGCAGGCACTGCGGGACGGTGCCGAGCGCCGGGCTGTCGCTGACCTGACCGTGACAACCTACTGCGAGCCAGCATCGGTGAGCGCCGACGAGCTGTGCGAGGTGTTCGGCAGCCTGCTCGGCCTGCCTGCGTGGCCAGTTGACTTCGACGGCGGCCCGAGGTCGCTCGCGGCGCTGAAGCACCTGACCAGCGAACTGATCAGCCGGTTCTGCGATGCGGCGCAGGACGCGACGCTGGCCGCGGCAGGCCTGGGCAGCGGCTGGGAGAGCGGCGCACCCGGCGCCCCTGCACGGCTGACCAGGTACACCGCTGATCTCGTGGTGCCCAGGCGGCAGCGCCTTGAGTGCGCGCTGCTCAAAGGGGCCACTGCCCGCTACGTGATGAGCCGGTCCGGGGTGGCCGCCGCGCAGGCCAGGCAGCGTGAGCTGATCGCCGGGCTGGCCGCGGCGACGCAGGCCGGGGCGCCGGCCACGCTGGATCCGGTGTTCCGCCCGGCATACGTCGCGGCGGGCTGCGCGCGGGAGCGGCTGCGCGTCGTGGTCGACCAGATCGCCTCGCTCACCGATACTTCGGCCATCGCCTGGCACCGCCGCCTGTGCCGGTGAAATCCTGGCCCGGGCCGACCGTTAGCCGCCGATTGAAGGAGCAGCCGATGCCTGCCGAAACTGCCTACGTGATCGTCGGAGCCAGCCTGGCTGGTGCCAAGGCTGCCGAGACCCTGCGCGAGGAGGGTTTCACCGGTGCCGTGGTGCTCATCGGAGATGAGGACCTGCGGCCCTACGAGCGGCCGCCGCTGTCCAAGGGCTACCTGCTCGGCAAGGATGACGCGGACTCGGTGTACGTGCACGAAGCAGGCTGGTACCCCGAGCACGACGTCGACCTGCGGCTCGGCACCACCGTCACCTCGATCGACGCGGCCGCGCGGCAGGTCGCCCTGGCCGGCGGCGAGCCGGTCTCCTACGACAAGCTGCTGATCACCACCGGCTCCTCGCCGCGCAGGCTCCGGGTAGCGGGCGCCGATCTGGACGGGGTGCTGTATCTGCGGTCCAAACCCGACTCTGACCAGCTGCGGGCGTCGCTGGCCGCAGGCGGCCGCGTGGTCATCGCCGGATCGGGCTGGATCGGCCTTGAGACCGCCGCGGCGGCCCGCGGGTACGGCTGCGACGTCACCATCGTGGAGCCGGAGCCCGGTGCCCTGCATCGCTCGGTCGGGCCTGAGCTTGGCAAGGTCTTCGCTGACCTGCACCGCAGCCACGGCGTGGTGTTCAGGTTCGGCGAGGGCGTGGCCGAGCTGCGGGGCTCGGGCGGGCGAGTCAGTGCGGTGATCACCTCAGCCGAGGAGGAACTGCCAGCGGATATCGTGATCGTCGGGATTGGCGCGCTGCCGAACGACGCCATCGCGGCCGCGGCCGGCCTCGACGTCGAGAACGGGATACTCGTCGACGAAGCGCTGCGCAGCTCCGATCCGGCCATCTTCGCGGCCGGCGACGTCGCGAACTCGTTCAATCCGCTGCTCGGCCGCCGGATCCGGGTCGAGCACTGGGCCAACGCCTTGGCTGGCGGCCCGGCCGCGGCGCGGTCCATGCTCGGCCGGGAGGTCTCCTACGACATGGTCCCGTACTTCTACAGCGACCAGTACGACCTCGGCATGGAGACCGCGGGGGTGCCCGAGCCTGGCAGCTATGACCAGGTCGTCTACCGGGGCGATCCGGAAACGCTTGAGTTCATCGCGTTCTGGCTCTTCGACGGTGCCGTGGTGGCCGGGATGAACGTCAACGTCTGGGACGTGAACGACGACATCCAGGCGCTGATCAGGTCCGGCACCAGCGTCGACATCGCGCGCCTCGAAGACGCAGATGTCCCGCTGACCGAACTCTGACCTGCCACCCTCGCCCCGGCTCCCGTGGGCCCGGCTCCCGTGGGCCCGGCTCCCGTGGGCCCGGCTCCCGTGTGCCCGCCACGCCTCGGCCGCCGCCTCATGACGAGCCGTTCCATGATCCCGACGACTCGTCAAGCAGCGATATGTATGGGAAATCGTCAAGATCATCGCTGGTCGGCGGCGGGGGAGGCCGCGGCGGGGGAGGCCGCCGGGTCACGGCCGTCGGGGACTCCACCACTGCGCACGAGGGGCCGCAGCGTCTCGGGCTGCCCCGCCAGCCGCGGCTGCGCAGCACCTCGCCGAGCTCAGCTGCCACCCAGCAGGCCCTGCTGGTGACGTCGGCCCAGTTGTAGCGCAGCGTGACAATTCCTGAGCGGGCGCAGAAGTTGTCCCGGTGAATGTCTGCCCAGCGCCTCTCGACTGGATGCGCTGCCCGGCCGTCGAGTTCTACCGCCACGCTGAACTCCTCGTAAATGTCATCGAGGTACTGCGAGCGGGCACCGCGGGCCATCCGGGCCTGACGTCTGGCGGTCGGCAGCTGGTGGGCGCGCTCGACATCGCGGACGTACCGGCGCTCCAGGTTCGACTGCACGCCCTCAGCGATCTCCTTAAGCGCGTCGAGGATTTCGCTCCGCCAGCGCATCCGGCTGCGTGCGGTCACCGCTGCGGTCAGCCGTCGGGCGGTAGTAAGGCGCCGGCCTGTAGCTCGGCACAGCCAGCCATAGGCATCGTCGAACCCGGCTGCGACCGTGACCAGGTCGAGGGTGGTCTCCTCCACGCGAGTCCGGGACGGCAGCAGGACCGGGTGGCGTGCAGCCGTGATCTGTGTCGACCGGTGGATCACGACGCCGGGTATCGCCTCGGGATGGCTTCCGGTCGGCACCGTAATGTGAATCAGAGCGCTGGGCTCGTCGGCCAGCCGGGCGAGTTCCGCCGCGGTGTGATGGCTCAGTGCCGCGTCAGGGCCGGCTCGCAGTACCGCCGCGGTCAGCCTTGCCTGCCGGGGGACAGGTCCGGTGAACGTCGCATATACGCCCCGGTACAGCTGTTGCCATCGAGCGACGCGCAGCTGGTTGTCGATGTTCATTTCGGCAACGCCGTGGCTGACGGCCTGGCCGCGGGTGATGATGCCGCACTGCCGTGTGACCAGATCGCGGCAGTCGTCGGGAAGAAAGACCGGCACGGAACCAGCCTCGGTTCCGCGCGTGCCCGGCTCAGCTCGTCAAGAAAGCTTGTGGATAACGGCGATGTGGCGCTCGCGGCTGTGGATGAAAGGGCTCCTCAGAAGATCTTGACGACTTTTCGGTAAATATCACTGAAAAGTCGTCAAGATCTTCGGACCGCTGGGGGCGCGACGGCGCTGGGGGCGACGGCGCTGGGGGCGCGACGGCGCTGGGGGCGACGGCGCTGGGGGCGACGGCGCTGGGGGCGACGGCGCTGGGGGCGCGACGGCGCTGGGGGCGACGGCGCTGGGGGCGACGGCGCTGGGGGCGCGACCGTTATGGATGCGGTGATGGGGAGGGCGCAGCCACCGGCTCGGCGAGGATCGCCGCGAGGACCTGCCTGGTGTCGGTGAGGTCGGGCAGCGCGGCGTGCGCACCAGCCGCGGTGAGCTGCGCCGCGGTGAAGCTGCCGGTCGCCACGCCGACCGCCCTGGCTCCGGTGGCCAGCGCGGCCTCGATGTCCCGCGGCGTGTCGCCGACCAGGACGGTGGCCTTGCCCGCGAAGCTGTGCCCGTAGCTGCGGCTCGCGTTGCGCCGGGCGGCGTGCACGAGTTCGGCCCTGACTTCGTGCACGTCGCCGTAGGCGCCGGCGTCCAGGTCCAGATGGTCGAGCAGGCCCAGCGGGCTGAGCTTGACCTCGGCGAGCGGCCTGATATTGCCGGTCAGCAGGGACTGGACTACCCGGCGCCCCGGCTCGTCCAGGCTGGCCAGGGCGGCGATCGCCGCACCGGCGCCAGGCAGCACGCGGCCATGCTCCCGGACTGCCTCGGCCAGTTCCGCAGCGCGCGCCGCCTGAACTGCCTGGAATGCGCCGATCAGCTGCTGCGGCTCAGGCAGCCCGGCCAGGGTCAGCACCTCGAGCGCGATCGCCCGGTCGGTCCGGCCGGACATCAGGCCAGGCTGCGGCATCTCGCGGCCGAACATCTCCCGGAACGCGATCTCGTAGAGCATCCTGCCGACCCCGTCCGAGTCGACCAGCGTGTAGTCGACATCCCAGAGCACGAGAAGGCTGGCCACGGCGGGAGGCTATCAGCGCGAGCGGCGGATGGTGCTGCCGCGGGCAGCCGGAGGGCGGCCCAAGGCGACGGTGGCGAGGACTAGACTCGCGGCGACGACAACAGGCGCGAGCGGAGGGCGGACGTGGCAGGCCGGATCCGCGACGAGGACATCGCCCTGGTCCGCGAGCGCTCACCCGTCGAGGCGGTCGTGGGGGAGTACCTCCAGCTCAAGAATGCCGGTGGCGGCTCGCTCAAGGGACTCTGCCCGTTCCACGAGGAGAAGACACCCTCCTTCAATGTCACCCCGGCCCGCGGCCTGTTCTACTGTTTCTCCTGCTCCGAGGGCGGCGACGTCATCAGGTTCGTGCAGATGATCGATCATCTCAGCTTCGCTGAGGCGGTCGAGCGGCTGGCTGCAAGGGCCGGTATCGACCTGAGATACGAGCAGGGCGGCCACATCCCCGGCCAGGAGCAGACGCAGCGGCGCCGGCTGATCGAGGCGCATCGCGCTGCCGCAGACTTTTATGCGGAACGGCTCGCTGGGGCCGATGCCGTTGCGGGGCGGGAGTTCCTGTCCTCGCGCGGCTTCGAGCAGGCCGATGCCGAGCGGTTCGGAATCGGGTTCGCGCCTGCCGACTGGGACGCGCTGACCAGGCACCTGCACGGGCGCGGCTGCACTGATGCGGAACTACTCGCAGGCGGCCTGGCCAGCCAGGGCAGGCGCGGCCTGATCGACAAGTTCCGCGGCCGGCTCATCTGGCCGATCAGGGACCTGACCGGCGACGTGATCGCATTCGGCGCCCGCAAGCTGCGCGATGACGACGACGGGCCCAAGTACCTGAACACGCCGGAGACACCGCTGTTCAAGAAGAGCTCGGTGCTCTACGGCGCGGACCTGGCCAAGCGCGATATCGCGCAGCGCAGGCAGGCGGTCATCGTCGAGGGGTATACCGATGTGATGGCCTGCCACCTGGCGGGTGTGACGACGGCCGTGGCTACCAGCGGTACCTCGTTCGGTGACGGCCATATCACGATACTGCGGCGGCTGCTGATGGATGACAGCCAGTTCCGCGGCGAGGTCATCTTCACCTTCGACGGCGATCGGGCCGGGCAGCGGGCGGCGCTGCGCGCGTTCGGTATGGAGGAGAAGTTCGTCACGCAGACGTTCGTCGCCGTGCAGCCAGATGGGCTTGACCCGTGCGACCTGCGGCTCAAGCACGGGGACGGTGCTGTCAGGGACCTTATCGCGCGGCGCGTGCCGCTGTTCGAGTTCGCCATCCGCAGCGCCCTCGGCGATCACGACTTGAACACCGCCGAGGGCCGGCTTGCCGCCCTTGACGCGGCTGCGCCGATCGTGGCCAAGATCAAGGACAGGGGGCTGCGCCAGCTCTATGCAGTCAGCCTGGACCGGTGGCTCGGCATGATGGACGAGAGCTTCGTGCTCGCCAGGATCCGTAATCATTCAGGGCCCGCTCACCCGGGCCGCGGCGACGGGCAGCGCGGCAGCGGGCAGCGCAGCGACGGGCAGCGCAGCGACGGGCAGCGCAGCGACGGTTGGCGCACCGACGGCTGGCCGGCCAGTGGACGGCGGGACGGCGGGCAGCGCGACGGCGGGCAGCGCGACGGCGGGCAGCGCGACGGCGGGCAGCGCGACGGCGGGCAGCGCGACGGCGGGCAGCGCGACGGCAGCGGCCCGCGCGACGATGAGCGGCGCGGCGGCCAGCCTGGGCCGCCGCGGCCGACCGAGCGGGCCGATCAGCTCCGTTATGACCTGCGCGACCCGATCATCCAGGTCGAGCGTGAGGCGCTGAAGCTGGCCGTGCAGCGGCCGGCGCTCTGCGGCCCGGTCTTCGACGAACTCGGGGCGGCGGCGTTCACCGCTGCGGAGCACGCCGCGGTGTTCGAGCTCATCGCCGGGTGCGGCGGCGCCGGGCGGGCTGCGGGCGGTGGCCGGGAGTGGGCCGAGCGGCTGCGCGCTGCCGCTCCCGACGACCGGGCCAGGACGTTCGTGACCCAGCTCGCTGTGGAACCGCCCCGCGCCCCGCGCGCTGACGGCGAGCCGGACGCCAGGTACGCGGACGCCGTTCTCGCGCGGATCGGCGAGCTGGCTGTCAGCAGGGAAATTGCCACCGTCAAGTCCCGGCTGCAACGGCTGAACCCGGTCAACGAGACCGCCGAGTACAACCGCCTGTTCGGTGATCTTGTCGCCCTTGAACAGCGCAGGAAAGTGCTCTCGGAGCAGGCCGGAGGGGCGCTCTAAGGTCGCGCAGCACGCGAGCGGCGCCATGCGTTACTACCGGAAAGGTGACAATATTAGATCCCCTGAACCCGGGGTTCCTGACGCACACTGGTCTGCATGAGCCTTGCGGTTCTACCCCCGGTAGACGACGTGACCGACCTCGTAGCGCGAGCCAGAGAACGCGGCACCGTCGCTATGACCGAACTGGCTGCGGCATTCGACCGTTGCGACCTACCCGCGGACGCCGTCGACGGAGTACTACGGCTGCTCGCGGACGAGGGAGTCGAGGTCGTCGAGCCGCCCCCGGACGAGCCGGATGAGCCGGACGAGTTGCGCCGCGCCCCTGAGACCGCCAGGCGGGCGGCCACCAGTGACCTGGTCCGTATCTACCTGCGTGAGATCGGCCGGGTGCCGCTGCTAACCGCACAGGACGAGGTGGACCTCGCCAAGGCCATCGAGGCCGGCTTGTTCGCCGGGGAGAAGCTGCAGTGCGGCGGGCTCGGCTCCGGGCCGCAATGCGCCGAGATCGCGGAACTTGCCTTGCTAGCCGCCGACGGCTGCCAGGCCAAGCAGCGGCTGATCGAGGCGAACCTGCGGCTCGTGGTGTCCATCGCCAAGCGTTACATCGGGCGCGGCCTGGTCTTTCTCGACCTTATCCAGGAGGGAAACCTGGGCCTGATCAGGGCCGTGGAGAAGTTCGACTACACCAAGGGTTACAAATTCTCCACGTATGCCACCTGGTGGATCAGGCAGGCCATCACCCGGGCCATCGCCGATCAGGCACGGACGATCAGGATACCGGTGCACATGGTCGAGACCATCAACAAGATGACGAGGATCCAGCGCCAGCTGCACCAGGACCTCGGGCGCGAGCCGACCCCCGACGAGGTCGCCGCCGAGATGGGCCTGCACCCAGAGCGGGTAGCTGAGATCCAGCGGATCGCCCAGGAGCCGGTCTCGCTACAGTCGCCGATCGGGGAGGACGACTCCGATCTCGGCGATTTCATCGAGGATGCTGACGCGGTCGTGCCGATGGAGGCGGCGGCCTTCATCATGCTGCAGGATCAGCTGGAGCAGGTGCTCGACAACCTGTCCATCCGGGAGCAGCGCATCATCGAGCTCAGGTTCGGCCTGAGCGACGGCCACCCGCGCACCCTCGAGGAAGTTGGCCGGGAGTTCGGCGTGACGAGGGAGCGCATCCGCCAGATCGAGTCCAAGACGCTCGCCAAGCTGCGCCATCCCAGCCGGGCCCAAATGCTCAGGGAGTACCTCGCCTGACCGCCGGCCCGGCCTGCTAGTTGGGGCCTAGGTCCCGTTTCCGTTCCGAGTCACCGGTCTGGGCGAAGGACTCGTCGCCTGGAACCTCGACGCTGCCGTTGGAGTCCCGCCGAACGCGGCCCGGCATCCGCTTGTCGGCGGCGCGCTTGGCCGACTTCGTCATCCCAGGTACCCGGTTGCGCACCCCGTCGGTTACCCGCTGCCTGGCGGAATTCGCGACGCCGGCCGCCTGGGCTTGGAGCGCGCCCGCCGCCTGCTGCACGGCGGGATTGTCCGCGGCTGTGCGGGCGAGCTTCTTGAGCTGTTCATAGCGTTCGCGGCCAGCACGTGCGCCGACCACGAATCCGACGGCCAGGCCGCCAAGGAATGCGATTCGATACCGATGCATCTCGACCTCTCCCGAGCGTGTCATGCGGCGCGGCGCAGCCCCGCCTCGCTGGTCACCTCGCGCTGGGCTGACTTCCCGGTCATGCCCAGCCGAAACGTTTCTTATGCGCCAGGAGGCCGTCCCGGGCGCCGGGCGGACCACAGCGGGGGGCCTTCGCTGCGGAACGAACAGCAGGGAGGGCTGATCGCTGCTGCTGACGTCACCATATCGGCCGCGGTACGCGCTCGGCGCACCGTGCAGGGGCTGCGGTGCGCTACCCTAGTGGCCGCGGCGCCGATACGGCAGTGATCACCTGGTCTGCCGGATCTGGTCCGTCCGGTCCCGCGTAGCTCAATTGGCAGAGCGTCCGGCTGTTAACCGGCAGGTTATAGGTTCGAGTCCTATCGCGGGAGCCACCACCACCACCACCACTGCCGCCGCTGCGTTGCTACGCTGACCTGCGGAGACTTGCGCACCGGCCACTGCGTTCCGGTCGGCAAAACCCCAATCAGTTCGGTTGTGCACGTTTGCCGGCGAGGACTACGCCGGTGAGGTGGACGAGCGGCGGGGGCTGCCGCAGGGCGGGTATGGCGGCTAGCTCGGCCGGGCGGGTCACAGTGACCCGCTTTCGCCAGCCTGCCCAGGCCCGCGCTCGCTGATCATGCTGGCGAAGTCCTCCTTAAGCAGGTTGCTCAGTTTGCGGGCGCTGTCGGCGGTCAGGACCGTGGTCGGGTGGCCGGCGCGGGCCGCCTGCCACATGTCATCCGCCACGGCGATCACGTAGTAGGCATCCCAGTGGGTTTGCAGCCAGATCAGTGACCGCCGGTCGGTCTCGTTCAGCATGTTGAGTCCGCTTCGGCGAGCGCGAGTCTGCCCGGCCAGTTCCTCGGGACCATGCGCGATGATCACGCGGACGTGCCGGCCGTCGCCGCTGCGGTGGGTGGCCGACTAGATGCCGAGGGCTGGCTGCTCGATCTGCCAGCGGTCACCGAACCGGCGCTGAAGGTCGCCGTCGTCAGATGGCGTGGTGGCTGGGGTGCCGCGATGATTCTCCATAGCCGGGCTCCGTCCTGGTCGAGGCGGCCCGTTGCACTACTCCGCGGCAGGTCGCCCGCTGTTTTGTGTGCCGATGCCACCGTATATTGCTAGGCATGGCTCTGCCAGGCTATGCCAGGCATGGCATGACATTGCGCAGGTCAGCATGCCCTAGCGTGGCCAGGGTGAGTGATCATCCGCGCTGGGACGCCACCGGGCCGAAGCTGATGTATGTGCAGGTGGCCGACTACATCGCTGGACGCATCGCCTCCGGCGATCTCGCGCCGGGCGCAAAACTGCCAGCGGAGCGCGATATGGCCGCCGAGTACGGCGTGGCCTACGACACGATCCGGCGCGCCACGGCGTTGCTGCGCGAGCGCGGGCTGATCGTCACCATCGTCGGCCGCGGCACCTACGTCAAGCCGCCTGCCGGGCCCGGCTGACCCTCGCGGGCCGGTCCGGCAAGAGGTGGCGACGGGACACCAGCTGCTGTTGCTTGCCCTCTCACCCTTGCCGGGTGATGTCGGTCATCGGCTGGCGGCGAATGCTGAACCTGCATAGCCGCAGGGCTCCGTAGCCATCTGCCCGGTGGCAGGAACACTGGCGCGGAGGGGAAGGAACCGGTTCCGCCGCCAGCTGTGGCGAAGCTTGCTGACCAGCGTGACCGGGAGTTGAGGGAAGGCAGCAGTGTCAGAGGCGACGGAATTCACGATTGGGGCCAGGGCTACCTGCTCAGATGGTTACTGTGGCGAGGTTAGCCGCGTGATCATCGACCCGGCCGCCGGAACGATCACCCACCTTGTCATCGAGCCGGGGCACCGGCGGGAGGCCGGCGCTTGTTCCGCTCGATCTTGTCGACGCTGCGGCCGGCGAAATCAGGCTGCGCTGTACGCTCGCGCAGTTCGAACGGCTCGAACACGCCGCGGAGCGCGACATGGTGGAAGGCCTCGCGAACGTGGGCGGCGGCCTCATCGGCATGGAATACGGCACGGACCTGGCACACCGGGGGACCGTCGTCGAAGACGTTGTTCCGGTGGGTGAAACAGACGTGGGTCCGGGTGAGCATGTCCATGCCCTCGATGGCGAGATCGGGCGGGTGCAGGGCTTTCTCGTCGATCCGGACGATCACCAGGTGACCCACGTGCTGCTCCAGGAGGGGCATCTGTGGGGCCGCAAGGAAGTCGCCATCCCGATCGGCGCCGTGACCCAGGTCGACGGCGGGATCCGGCTCAACATCACCAAAAAGCAGGTGGAGGACCTGCCGCGAGCTGACTGAGCGGCGCAGGCATCTTGTTGGGGGCTTCACGCCACTCCGGGCTGCACCAGCTGAGGACGGTTATGGTTCGCGCCGGGGAAAGAGCATGTCATGCGTCGGTCATTGCGCAGGTATCGCGCTGGCTGCTGATCGGCGTGGTGGTCTACCTGATCGTCCGGGGCGACGCGATGCACGAGCGATCGGTTTGGTAGGCCCGGCAACCGGACCACGCCTTCCGCCGGTTTCGTCCAGCACGTCCTGTATCCGAATCGAATCCGGCGGGCCAGCTGGCGAAGCTGGCTTGCGCCGTCCCGTGGGCGGCTTGGACATGCATGGGTCCGATGATCCAAGCGGGACCTTGGACCCTACCCACTCATTGCAAACGTCGGCTATGGGATAGAACAGGATGGAACAGGAATGTCTCCAGGGAGATCGGCGCCGCCAATGCCGGCATTGCAAGTCAAGTCCGCCGCAGGCGGTAACGGCTGGATCCCGGCGATCGCCCAGGTGCAGCTGGTGCAAAGACTCCTGCACTCCGGCGTCGGGGGTAGTCACCGGGCGCGCACGTTGTCGGGGAGTTGTGAGCCGCGGAGAGGAGGCCGGGAATGACTGATCAGCTGCCGAGCTGGACCGACGGGCTGGCGAAGGCGCAGATTCTGGAGTTCGTGCGGTCGGTGACCGAGCCAGGCAGGTCGTTCGTGCCGGCATCCGATCGGGTTGCGGCGTTCGACAATGACGGCACGTTGTGGTGTGAGAAGCCGATGTCTCCGCAGGCTGATTTCCTGTTACGGCGATGGAAGGAGATGGCCCGGGCTCATCCCGGCCTGGCCAAAAAGCAGCCGTGGAAGGCGGTAGCCGCGGGTGACCAGAAATGGCTCGCGGGGATCCTGGAGCACACGCCCGAGCTGACGAGGGGCACTGCGGAAGCCTATGCGGGCATCACCACCCAGGCGTTCGAGAGGACCGTGCGGGCCTTCTTCGACAACGCCCGTCACCCGGCGTTCGGTGTGCCTTACACCCGGCTGGGCTATCGCCCGATGCGTGAGCTGATCGAGTTGCTGATGGCCGCCGACTTCGGGGTCTATATCTGCTCGCCAGGCAGCCGGGACTTCGTCCGGGTGGTGGCGCAGGAGATGTACGGCATCGACCGGCAGCACGTGATCGGCTCGGGTACCACCTTGGAGTACCGCCGCGGCGAGGTGTACCGCGTCGCGGCCGTCGAGCAGCCGGTCGACGACGGACCCGGCAAGCCGGTCCACATCTGGGTCCGGACCGGGCGCAAGCCGCTGCTGGCGTGCGGCAATGCCGACGGGGATGCCGCGATGCTGCGCACGGCCCGGTTCGGCGTGCTGATCCGCCACGACGACGCCGGGCGCGAATTCGCCTACGACGCCGGTGCGGAGAAGGCTTTGACCAAGGCAAAAGAACGCGGCTGGACGGTCGTGAGCATGCAAAACGACTTCAAGGTGATGTTCGACCTGTGATGGCCGGCAGTCCGGGGTCGCCGGACCGGTGCGGGGATCCAGGACGTCATCCGGGGCTGCGCACAAGGTAAGCGCTGCCGGTTTGCGCGCCCGTCGGTGCCGGACAGGCAAGCGGCCGCAGGGCGCGATGCCTCACCCGTGGCGGGTGATGCCGGTTAGCTGGGCGTTATAGATGACTGAACCCGCCTGACTCCTCCTTCGTCATGGACACCGTGACCGGATGCTTCGAGAAGTGGGCCACGGCGTCCCTGAAGTCGTCGAGGAGCAAGGCGGCCAGGTCCTGGCTCACCCCCAGGCGGACCAGGACGCGCTGGACGGCGATGTCGGCAGCCGTACCGGTGAGGGTGTAGGCAGGCACCTGCCAGCCTCGGGCGCGCAGCCGGTCAGCCAGGTCGAACAGGGTGTAGCCGGGATCCGCACCCTCGCGGATCCGCCAGGTGACGGTCGGGATCCCGGTGGCCGGGTTGCTGTCGCAGAGGAGCTCGAAGGGGCCCAGCTTGACGATCTCGGTGGCGAGGTACCGGCCGATCTCATAGGACCCGTCGTGGATGCGCTTGTACCCCTCATGGCCCAGGCGCAGGAAGTTGTAGTACTGCGCGATGATCTGCCCGGCCGGGCGGGAGAAGTTGATCTGGAAGGTCGGCATGTCGCCGCCCAGGTAATTGACATGGAACACCAGGTCATCAGGGAGCTCCCCGCGGTCCCGCCAGATGACCCAGCCGACGCCCAGTGGCGCCAGCCCGAACTTGTGCCCCGAGCTGCTGATCGACTTGACCCTGGGGAGGCGGAAGTCGAACACCACCTCAGGTGCGCAGAACGGGGCGAGGAAGGCGCCGCTGGCCCCGTCAACGTGAATGTCGACATCAAGGCCGGTATCGGCCTGCAACTGGTCGAGCGCCGTGGACATGGCCTCCACCTGCTCGTAGGCGCCGGTGTAGGTGACGCCGAAGGTGGGGACGACCATGATCGTGTTCTCGTCCACCCGCTCCAGCATCGAGGCTGGAGTCATGGCATAGCTGCCATGAGACATCGGGACCTCGCGCATTTCGATGTCCCAGTAGCGGGCGAACTTGTGCCATACCACCTGTACTGGACCGCACACCATGTTCGGCTTGTCGGTCGGCTTGCCCTCGGCTTGCCGCTTGGCCCGCCAGCGCCACTTGGCCGCCATGCCCGCCAGCATGCAGGCCTCCGAGGACCCGATGGCCGACGCCCCGACGGTGTTGGCCGCCGTAGGCGCATTCCACAGGTCTGCCAGCATGTGCACGCAGCGCGCCTCGATCTCGGCGGTCTGCGGATACTCGTCCTTGTCGATCATGTTCTTGTTAACCGACAGCGCCATCAGCTCAAGGAGTTCCGGCTCTTCCCACGTCTGGCAGAACGTGGCCAGGTTCTGGCGGGCGTTACCGTCGAGCATCACCTCGTCGGACACCACCTGGAACGCTTCTCTCGGCTCCGTCTCGTCCGGCGGGAACCGGTACTTGGGCACGGGCCGGGTCAGGTTGTGCCTGGCGAACACCGAATCCTCAAGCTGCTCACGGATGCTGTCGCGGTCGTGCAGGGCCATGTTGGGCTCTCCTAGATCGGCGCCGCTCATCGGCAGGAGACGCAGTTCGCCAGCCATGCTGGTGGGCAGCGGCCAATGACGTCATCATCCACGGTGGATGAGTTCGGGAGATCTCAGACTACGGCTTCGGCCGGACAGCGGTCACGGCCCTGCACCCAAGCGGCCATCTCGGTGCCAGCCGTTACGGAGTGACGATCGCGAACCCAGGGTCCGGGGTATCCAGCAGGCCGAGCAGCCGATGCAAAGCAGCAACGTCGCCGGCGGTCTGGATGCCGTCCAGGCCCTGGCCCGCGAGCAGTCCGAGCAACTGCGGTCTGGTGAGGGTCAGGGTCAGGTCGGTGGCTCCCGGGGCAGGACCGGCCCAGTGGATCAGGGCGCCGTTGGACAAGGTCATCCGGTGCCGGGCGGTCTCGTCGGTGAAATTCCAGTCGATCGTCAGTTCCTGGGACCAGGCTTTCGGCCCGTTGATGCGGATCGCGATCGAGTCGAACAGCTGCTCCACGGTCAGTGCCTGGATCATGTCGGGCGAGGCCAGGCTCAGCGACGGCGGGATCGCGCCATGACGCAGCTCCAGCGCGCCCATCAGGTAGAAGTTGCGCCAGGTGCCGTTCTCTGCCCCGTACCCGAGCCTGTCGTAGGTGGTCGCGAGCAACTGCCTCGCGTCCTCGTGGCCGGGGTCGGCGAAGACGGCGTGGTTGAGCAGTTCGGCGGCAAACCGGAGATCACCGGAGTCGGCATACTGCCGCGCCCTTGCGACAACCGCGTCGGTGCCGCCGAGGCAGTCGACGTAACGCCGGGCGGCGTCCTCGGGCGGGTGCTTCCACAGGCTGGCCGGGTTGCCGTCGAACCAGCCCATGTACCGCTGGTAGATGCCCTTGACGTCATGGCTGACTGAGCCGTAGTAGCCGCGGGCGTGCCAGGCGCGTTCGAGCGCGGGCGGGAGCTGGATCAGCTCGGCGATCTCCAGGCCGGTATAGCCCTGGTTAAGCAGGCGAAGCGACTGGTCGTGCAGGTAGGCGTACAGGTCCCGCTGCTCGGACAGGAACCGGATGACCTTGTCGTGTCCCCAGGTCGGCCAGTGGTGGGACGCGAAGGCCACATCGGCCTGGTCGCCGTACAGCACGATCGCCTCATTCAGGTAACGGGCCCAGATCCGCGGGTCACGGACCAGCGCGCCGCGGAGGGTCAGCAGGTTGTGCAGGTTGTGCGTGGCGTTCTCGGCCATGCACAGCGCGCGGCGGTCCGGGAACAGGAAATTCATCTCCGCTGGTGCCTCGGTCCCTGGGGTGAGCTGGAACTCCATCAGCACCCCGTCGACCGTCTCCCGCTGGCCCGTGCGCGTGATATCAACCGTCGGCGGGATCAGCGAGACCGTCCCCGTCGAGGTCGTCATGCCCAGCCCCGCGCCGATCTGGCCCGTGGGCGTCTTGCCGAGCTCGGCACCGTACATGTACACCGCGCGGCGGTTCATCGCGCCGCCCGCGTACACGTTCTCCTCGACCGCGTGCTCCATGAACCCGGCCGGGGCGAGAATCGGCACTTCGCCGGTTACCACTCCGCGGACCCCGCCGAAGTGGTCGCCGTGGCTGTGGGTGTAGATCACCGCGGTCACCGGCCGGTCACCCCGATGCCGGCGGTACAGGGCGAGCCCGGCGGCCGCAGTCTCGGTCGAGATCAGCGGGTCAATCACGATGACACCGTGGTCACCCTCCACGATTGTCATGTTCGACAGGTCAAGCCCGCGCAGCTGGTAAATGCCCTCGGTCACCTGGAACAGGCCCTGCTTGGCACAAAGCTGGGACTGCCGCCACAAGCTCGGGTTAGCTGTATCCGGGCAGTCGCCCCCCAGGAACCCGAACGCGTCGTTGTCCCACACCACCCGCCCGGTGGCGTCCCGCACTACGCACGGATCCAGCGAGCCGACCAGCCCTCGGCCAGCGTCCTCGAAATCCGCACGGTCCTGGAATGGCAGGTCAAGCACACTAGTCTCCTCTCCGATCCCTAGATGCTAGACGCCGCTGATCATCCGCCTGGCGGCGGATCCGGGCCCGGGTCTGAGGAGCCCAGAACGGCGTGTTCCACCGTGCTCACGCGCCGCTGGCGCCCGGAGTGGTCGCGGGGCTGGCGCCGGGAGTAGTCGCGGCGCTGGCCCCCTCGGTGCGCTCGGGCAGGAGCAGCAGCGCACCGGCGAGGAAGCACAGCGCACCTATGAGAGTGCCCAGATTCGAGCGCTCGGCGTTGTGCAGCTGGCCGGTCGCCGGGTTAGTGTAACCGGCGACCGCAGACACGCCGAAGGCGATGGACCCGACCAGGTTGGCCAGCGCGATCCACCATGACCAGGACCGGGGTCGCCAGGCGCCCCAGCCATGGCAGACCTCGAACCAGGCCAGTCCGCTGGCTACCAGGAAGCAGATCGAGCCGACGGCGTCAGGCCGCCATACGTGCTGGTTCGCGGTCTGGGCGGTGAGGTCCACCCGGATCGCGTTCCCGGTGCTGACGTTGAAGTAGAGGGTCCCCGCAAGCTGCACGGCGGTCGCCCACCAGTCGATCCTGCGGGGCTGGAAGACGAAGAAGCGCCGCCGGGCGGCACCGGTCGCCTGCGGCCCGGCATCCACGGCTTCCCGGTAGGTCAGGAACGCGGCCGAGGTGAAGAACAGCGAGCCGGCAAAGAAGGTCACCGCGTCCCAGCGGGTCCCGACGGCGCTGGCGTAAGCGGGAACGGCGCCCAGGGCGAATAGCAGCGATCCCACGGCGAACAGCACGGCGATCCACCAGGAGCGGGCCGTAGGCGCCCACCATATCGAGCCGGCCGCCGATGGGCCGTGCAGGTGCTTACGGTGGCGACGGGATTCCCAGCGAGCCACGTCGCCGTCTGGCCGCACGTGATCCACGAAGGTCTCGAAGGGGCCGACGCGGCCCTCACGGGCTGGATGGTGGTCCCGCACAGGCGCCTCTCCGGGCGATTGCGTCTCCGGGCGATTGCGTCATTCCAGCGCCCCAGATAATCTCGGCACCATGGTAGCTTATGATTCACTTGCCGCGCATTACGATGCCGTAACTGGTGATTCCGCTGCTGAGGCTGCCTTTATTCACGAAATTATCGAGCGCGCTCGCAGCGGGGCTGCGACGCTGCTCGAGGTGGCCTGCGGAACCGGGGCTGTTCTTGCCCCGCTCGCGGCCAGATACCAGGTCAGCGGGCTAGATATAGCGCCGGGCATGCTGGCCGTGGCCCGTGCGAGGCTGCCCGAGGGAACGCCGCTGTACCTGGCCGACATGAGCGGCTTCAAGATCGACTCGACCTTCGATGCTATCGTTTGCGTCTACCACGGCATCAATCACTTGCTGGACTTCTCGGAATGGGAAAGATTTTTCGACTGCGCTTATAGGCACCTGAACGATGGCGGCGTGCTAATCTTTGATATTATTACCATTGACAGTCTCAAGATGATGGCTAGCGTCCCACCGCCGGTGCAGCAATTCGGCGACAACTATCTGCTCATCAGGGTACGGGAAAGCGGTATGGTGGTCTTTGACTGGGACATCGAGGTATGCGAACTCCAGCCGAGCGGCAAGTACGTGCTGCTCACGGACGTCATCAGGACGGCATCATTTCCGCGCGAACGGATACGGAAAGCGCTGAGCGAAAGGTTTTCCAAGGTAATTACTATCGACAGCGACGGCGGTGTCGTCGATGAAGCGAGCGAGAGTCGGGCCTGGTTTGTATGCACCAAGCCCGGACGCGACGGCCCGAGTCGCTCACCGGCGGCCGAGGGCCTCAGGCGGGCGCCGGGGTGACCTGAGCACGGCCGAGGGGCTTGTCGGCTCACCCGTGGCGGGTGATGCCGATGATCGGCTGGCGGCGAATGCTGAGCATGCACAGTTAGCCCTGCACAGTGAGCATGGCTACCGCAACCATGCCTGGTGACCACCTTGGCGCGAAGGAGAAGTTAAGTATGCTCGCCGCTTCGTCGTCGTCTTATCCACTCCTGAACATATTCTGGACGATATTCGAGATCTTCCTGTGGGTGATCTGGATCTGGCTGCTGATCTGGATCTTCATCGACATCTTCCGCAGTCACGACCTGTCCGGCTGGGCCAAGGCCTTGTGGGTCCTGTTCGTGGTGATCCTCCCGTTCCTCGGCGTGCTGGTCTACCTGATCGTCCGCGGCGGCAAGATGCACGAGCGGGCGGAGCAGCAGGCCATTCGGCAGGACGAGGCCGCGCGCAGTTATATCCAGCAGGCCGCCGGGACCACTACTGCCGACCAGCTGGCCAAGCTGGCTGACCTGCGCGACCGCGGAGTTATCAGCGCGGAGGAGTTCGAGCGCGAGAAGGCGAAGGTCCTGGCCTGAGCTGGCCGGCCGCCTGCCGCTGGCGGCCCGGCATCACCGAGCGCCTAGCCGTGGAGGGAGAGTGAGCGTGCCTGCCCCTGTGAACGCAAAGGATGAGGAGCAGGCTGCTGCTCTCCGGCGCCGTTATCTCATCAGGTTCGAAGAAGACACGCTCAAGCAGCGGCCGCTGTGGATCCGGCTGATCATCGAGTTTCTCGGCACTTTCCTGCTCGTGACCGTGGCGGCCGGATCGGGTGTGATAAACCACTACGCCGGGGGCGGTCCGATCAGCCGGACCGCGGCGGTGATCGCGCCGGGCGCCCTGGTGATGGCCTTGATCTATGCGTGGGGTCCGCTGTCCGGGCTGCACATCAATCCCGCGGTTACCTTCGCGTTCGCCGGCCGCAGGGTTTTCCCGGCCGGCTGGGTGGTGCCGTACTGGGTGGCCCAGTTCGCCGGCGCCATCGGCGCCGCCCTGTTCCTGCAGGCCATGTTCGGCGACGTGAGCGCCGGCGGGAACTACCCGATCGACAAGCCAGGCGGAGACTGGCGCGCGTTCGTCATGGAGATCGTCCTGACCGCCATCCTGGTGAGCGTGATCCTGCACACGGCGACGGGCGGCCGCAGCATCGGCCACAACGCCGCGATCGCGGTCGGATCGACGGTTGCCCTGCTCGGGCTGTTCGCGAGCCCGATCAGCGGCTCGTCGATGAATCCGGCCCGTACCCTCGGGCCAGACATCGTCGCCGTCCACTTCACCGGCTGGTGGGTGTATGTCTTCGGCGACCTCATCGGCGCCGCTATCGCCGTGGCCATCATCATCCTGGTCCGCGGCGTGCCGGACAAGGCCGAGAGCGAGGCTGCCGAAGGCGGTGCCCTGCCGATCGCCTGAGCGGTCCGGCGTCGGGCGCAGGACCCAGTGGCACGATGGTGTCGTCGGCGTGTGGCGGTGGCGCCTGCATCAGGATCTGGTTTGTCGTCACGTCAGCTATCCATAGCGCCAGGCTCGTGCCTTGTTTGCCAGCCATTCACATTTCAGGATGCAACGGCAGATCTTGGCCACGGGAAATAGCCGACCAGCCAATGGTCGCACCGCCCCGCGGTGATACGGGGATAGAGCGGGAAAATCACCCTTCTAAGGTGATGAACCGGCTTGGTGCGACTGCTAGAAAGATTCTGAGGCCTACCGTGCATCGCCGATCCGATCAGCTACGATCGCGCCGGATCACGAGGCCGGATCCAGGTACCGCTGTGGCCATGCATCGAGGCGGAGGAGGCTGCCGTGGGCGCCGAACGAGAGCGAGTGGCGGGATTCGGCAAGCTCGAGGACGGGCTTCGCGAGGCCGGTGACTGGTACCGGTGGGGGCCTTATGTCAGCGAGCGGCAGTGGGGGACGGTCCGCGAGGACTACAGCGCAGACGGGGCGGCGTGGGATTACCTGCCGCATGATCATGCCAGGTCGCGTGCCTACCGGTGGGGCGAGGACGGCCTGGCCGGGTTCTGTGACATCGAGCAGCGGCTGTGCCTGGGCCTGGCGCTGTGGAACGGCCGCGACCCGATCCTGAAGGAGCGGCCGTTCGGCCTGACCGGCGCCCAGGGCAATCACGGCGAGGACGTCAAGGACTACTGGTGGTACCTGGACGCCATTCCGAGCCACGCGTGGAACCGGTGGCGCTATCACTACCCGCAGGCCGCGTTCCCTTATCAGGACCTGATTGACCAGAACGGATCGCGCAGCCGGGAGGAGCCCGAGTACGAACTGCTGGATACCGGTGTGTTCGACGGCGACAGGTACTGGATCGTCGAGGTGCACTACGCCAAGGCCAGCGCCGATGATCTGCTGATGACGGTGCAAGTGACCAACGCGGGCCCGGATCCCGCGACACTGCACGTGCTGCCGACCATCTGGTTCCGCAATACCTGGTCATGGGACTCCGGCGCGCCCAAGCCCGCGATGCGGGCGGTGGGTGATTCGGCGGTGGGGATCGATCATCCGTTCATTGGGCCGCTGGAGCTGATCGCCGGCCCCGGGCCGGACGGGACAATGCCGACAACGGTGTTCTGCGAGAACGAGACCAACGAGCAGCGGCTGTTCGGCGCTGCGGCGTTGACGCCGTACCCCAAGGACGGCATCAACGACCACGTGGTAAGCGGAGCGGCCACCGTGAACCCTGACCGTACGGGCACCAAGGCCGCGTTCTGGTATCAGCTGACGCTACAGCCGGGTCAGACCACAGAGCTGCGGCTGCGGCTCCGCCCGCCGCCCGCCAAGGGGGCCAGGGGAAAGGCAAAGTCCCCGCTCGGCGCGCCGTTCGACAAGGTCATCGCCCAGCGGCGGGCCGAGGCTGATGAGTTCTACGCAGAGCTCACTCCGGCCGGGGCGTCCGCCGACGAGGCGATGGTGATGCGGCAGGCGTTCGCCGGGATGCTGTGGAGCAAGCAGCTGTTCTATTACGACGTGGCCCGCTGGCTGGACGGGGACCCGGCGCAGCCGACGCCCCCAGCGCAGCGGCTGACAGGCCGCAACTCGCGATGGCGGAACTTCGACGCCTTCGACATCATGTCGATGCCGGACAAGTGGGAGTACCCCTGGTACGCGGCGTGGGACCTGGCGTTCCATTGCGTCGCCCTGGCGCATGTGGATCCGGCGTTCGCCAAGTACCAGCTGGTCCTGCTGTGCCGGGAATGGTTCCAGCATCCCAACGGAGCGCTGCCGGCCTATGAGTGGGATTTCGGTGACGTGAACCCGCCCGTGCAGGCGTGGGCCGCAGTCGAGGTCTTCGCGATCGACGGTGCTCGCGATGTCGGCTTCATCAGCCGGATCTTCGACAAGCTGCTCGTCAACTTCACCTGGTGGGTGAACAGGGAAGACGCCGAGGGCAATAACCTGTTCGAGGGCGGCTTCCTCGGCCTGGACAACATCGGCCCGATCGACCGCTCGCATCTGCCGGTCGGCGGCGTACTGGAGCAATCTGACGCCACCGGCTGGATGGGCTTCTACGCGATAGCCATGGCCTCCATGGCCGTGATCCTGAACCGGTCCGGCCAGCGGCCAGGCATCGATCTTGTGCTCAAATTCCTCGAGCACTTCGCCGCCATCACCGACGCGCTCGACGGCCTCGGGCTGTGGGACGAGACCGACGGGCTCTACTACGACAGGCTCTTGACCCCAGGCGGGGAAGCCGTTTCGGTGAAGGTCCGGTCGATGGTCGGAATCATCCCGATCCTGGCAGCCGCGGTCATCGACGAGAATGATCTCCAGATCTCGCTCAGGGTCGGCAAGCAGTTCGCGGACTTCCTAGGCCGCAGGGGCCTGGCGGACCGCGAGAAGCTCAGCGAGATCGGGCTGCTGCGCGGGGAGCACGGCCAGCAGCGGCTGCTGCTCAGCCTGGCCGGGGTGGACCGGCTCGAGAAGCTCCTCGGGAAACTTTTCGACGAGAACGAGTTCCTGTCGCCGCATGGCTTGCGGGCGCTGTCGGCCTATCACCGCGAGCATCCCTACGTGCTCGATATCGAGGGCTTCCAGGCGAGCATCGATTACGAGCCCGCCGAGTCCACCACATCGATGTTCGGGGGAAACTCCAACTGGCGCGGTCCGCTCTGGTTCCCGCTCAACTACCTGGTGATCGCTGCCCTGGAGCGCTATTACCGGTTCTTTGGCGACGAGTTCACCATCGAGTACCCGACCGGATCGGGCGTCCAGCGCACCATGGACGAGGTCAGTGCCGACCTGCAGGACCGGCTAATCTCGATCTTCACGCGTGGTCCCAATGGCCAGCGGCCATGCTTCGGCGGGACCGAGCGGCTACAGCACGATCCGGCCTGGCACGACAACCTGACCTTCAGCGAGTACTTCCACGGCGATAACGCCGCCGGGATCGGTGCCGCGCACCAGACCGGCTGGACCGGACTGATCGCCGACGTGATCCGCCGTCGACATGGAGCCGTTGAGTCCGTCGGAGACGTCATCCGGCGCATCGGCCCGGAAAGCGCGCGATAAGCGGCGCAACTGCAGAGCCTGCCCGCGCTCGGCTGAGCGAGCCGGGACGTTCGGCCAGGACTTCTAGGATCGTCGAGCCTTGACCCGGTTTAGTTCTCTCATGGTCCGCTGCTTATCCCAGGCAATCAGGCGCGCCATCGAGCGACTCTGGCCCTCACGTGCCATGCCTGCTGCGGCAGCCGCCGCTATCGCGAAAACGAGCAGGCGTTCGTAGGTGCGGGGGTCCCGCGCGATACGCGCCACTATAGCCGCGCCGATCATCGCCATGACCACCGCTGGCTGTCCGCTCGCTGCCGGCGACTTATGCGCCAGCCCTGCCGGGGCGCCCGACATCACGGCGATCCGGGCAGCACGGCTATGCCCCGCAACATGACGTAGATCACCATTTGTCTCACTTCCCCTCTTTTTAAGAGTACACACGCTGCGCTACCGATTACCAGACCGCAGATGATCGCGCCGTCGCCGTGGGGATCTGTTCCCTAGGCTCCCAGCGAGCCCGAACTGCGAAATCACCCGGTGGCGGGTGATGCCGCAAGCCTTTGCTCGGTGCACAGTTCGCTGATACGGTGCACAGTTCGCTCATACCGGGAGACTGCGGGGCTGGTTGGCGGCGAACGGCCCGCGTGAGCCGATGGCCTGTGGTCGCGTGACAGTCGCGGACCGGCCGGAACTCGAAGCCCTGCTCCGGGGCGGCGCGGGCAACTCTTAGGAAGGATCACGATGGACTCCGCTCGCAGGCCCGCGGTGCTGTTCGTCTATTTCACCTACACACAGCAGACGCTGAAGGTAGTCGAGGCGATGGAGGGCGTGCTCCGCGGCCGCGGCTGTGACGTGAGCCTGGCCGCGATCGGATTCACCGAACCTCGCTACGCAGCCAGGTTCAAGGAATTCCCGATGCCGCACCCGTTCCGGGAGGTTCTGGGGATGATCCCGGCGGAGCTGCGGCGCCGCCCGGCACAGATCCAGGTCCCCGACGTCGTCACAGAACGGGAATACGACCTGGTGTGCATCGGCTCGCCCACATGGTGGCTGTCGACGGACGTTCCGGTCCGCTCGTTCCTGGAGTCCGATACCGCGGGCCGCGTCCTGGGCGGGAAGCCATTCGCCGCAGCCGTCCCCTGCCGCCGGTACTGGCGTCACAACCTGAAGACAGTGCGGAGACTCGGAACCGAGCGCGGCGGTGTCTTCGCCGACGGCATTCACTTCCGCTACGAAGGCGGCCAGGTCCGCTCGCTGCTGTCGCTGATCAGCTACCTCGGGTCGGGCGAGCAGCGCGAGCGTTATCTCGGGGTCAAGCTACCGCCCACCAACATCCAGGACTACCACCTGGAGGCGGCCCGGAAATTCGCGGACGGGCTGGCAGGCCGTCTTCTGGCGGGCACCGGCGCGCCCGGGTAGCCGGGAGGGGACAGGCGGAGCGTGCCGGGGATGCCGCTACCTCAACCGCTACCGGGGGGCATGCAGGAAACGGATGATACTGAGATGGCGGCAGACGGTGACTTGGCCGGGCCGGGGACGGCGGTGCTTAATGAGCGGGGATGTGGTGCGGAGACTGACGGAGGCTGCGCCGTGAAGATCCAGGAGGATCGGAATGGGCCGGGGTCGGCCAAGCGCCGCCGGCTGATCGGGCTGGCGCTGTTTCGCTCACTCGTGACGACCGTCGTGCTGGTCACGGGGTACTACCTGCTGCCGTTGGATCACATCAGGAGCGTTCCGCTGGCTCTGGCCGGCGGGCTGCTGATTCTGCTAGCCGGGGCCGTCTGGCAGTTGCGCGCGATCACCAGGGCCAGGTACCCGGCCGTGCGAGCCGTCCAGGCCCTGGCCACCACGGTGCCCTTGTTCCTGCTCCTGTTCGCAGCTGCCTATTTTGCGATGGCGCGAAGCAGCTCAGCCAACTTCAACACCAGCCCCCTCACCCGCACCGATGCGCTCTACTTCACGGTCACCACGTTCAGCACAGTCGGTTTCGGAGATATCACCGCGGTCAGCCAGTCCGCCAGGCTTGTGGTTACCGTCCAGATGCTCCTCGACCTGCTGGCCGTGGGCCTGGGCATCCGCGTGTTCGTCGGAACCGTGCAAGCCGCCAGGCGGCAAGCGCGCCCAGCTACCGATCCGGTCACACCGTCGCCAGATCAGCCACGACAGGAGGGTAACGAGCCATCATGATCGCCGTATCCGAGCTGGCCAGCTGGACCGACGGCGCCGCGAGACGGGCAGTGACGGAGTTCGTCGAGCGAACGGTGTCGGACGGCGTTCCGGCGGCGAGGCGGTTGCCGAGACGCGGGGGTCGGGGCATCGCCGGCATGAGTGATGCAGACTGGAAAGGCATGCCGTCATTCGCCCTCGCCGGGTGATGGCGGCGATCCCGGGCGATGCCCAGCCGCGAGCGGCGACCTGGCCCGCCAGGTGAGCGCGGGCCGACCGGAGCAGCGCCTGGCCGCACGGCCCGATGGTGCCGTCGTTAGGGCCGGGGCAATCATCCCTGGCGGATGATGTCTGGCGCCGTCCGCAGCGATGACAGTAACGACTGAGCGGCGACACTAAGGATGGTGCCATGGCCAACGATGCGAAGCGCGGTACCGGGCCCGATTTCAGCGCCGGAGCGCTGATGACGAGCGCGGCGCTGGTAGGAGTCGGCAGCGTGCTCGTCCTAGCGGGCCTGGCCATAGGTGGCTCACATCTGGTGCTGGCCACCCGGCAGTGGGTCAAGGAGATGGAAGTGCCGCCGGGCGAGGCCGCCAAGGTGAAGTGGGCGCAGGCCAAGGCCGCGGCCGCTGCCGGTGCTTCCGCCTGGCAGGACGGCCGCCAGGCCAAGCCGGCAAGCGCTCCCTGACCTTTGGGTGGCCGCCGTGTCCGCCGAGGCTAGCCGCTTCGGACGCGTCAGGCCCGGAGAGGTAAATGTCGAACGTTGATCTCGCGCGGTGGCAGTTCGCGTTCGTGACGATCAATCATTTCTTCTTCGTGCCGGTCACGATCGGGCTGGCGTTCCTGACGGCGCTGCTGCAGACGACCTGGTATCACAGCGGCCGCGATGAGTATCTGCGGCTGACGAGGTTCTTCGGCACGCTACTGGTCATCAACGTCGCGATCGGCGTGGTGACCGGCATCGTGCAGGAGTTCGAGTTCGGGATGAACTGGTCGGCGTACTCGCGGCTGGTCGGCAACATCTTCGGCGCCCCGCTGGCGATGGAGGGACTGCTCGCTTTCTTCCTGGAGTCGACGTTCCTGGGGCTGTGGCTGTTCGGCTGGGACAGGCTGCCGCGGCGGGTGCACCTGCTGACGATCTGGGCGGTGTCGCTGGGGACGGTGCTGTCGGCGGCGTTCATCATGGCCGCCAACTCCTGGATGCAGCATCCGGTCGGCTACACGATGGTCAACGGCAAGCCGCAGCTGAACGACATCTGGGCGGTGTTCACCAACCCGGTGTTCGTGTGGGGGTATGCGAAGGTGCTGCTGGCGTCGCTGGTCACCGGCGCGGCCGTGATGCTGGCGGTGTCCGCGTGGCAGCTGCGGCACGGCGGGGACCACGGCGTGTTCATCCGGTCGGCGCGGCTCGCGCTCGTCGTGCTGGTCCCGGCGATCCTGTTCACCATGCTGGTGGGCGATGAGCTCGGGGTGATCGAGGCCAAGTACCAGCCGATGAAGATCGCGGCGGCCGAGGCGCAGTGGACGACCTGCCAGCCGTGCTCGTTCTCGCTGTTCCAGATCGGCGGCGGCAACAACGACCAGACGCCGACCCAGATCATCGAGATCCCGCACCTGCTGTCGCTGCTGGCCACCAACCACTGGGACGGCAAGGTGGTCGGCCTCAACCCGCTGCAGTCGCAGTACAGCAAGCAGTACGGGCCCGGCTACTACGTGCCGAACGTCTTCATCCAGTACTGGGCGATGCGGGTGATGGCGTATGCCGGGGTCGCTGGTCTTGCTGCTGTCACTGTGGGGGCTGTGGCTGATCCGGCGCAAGAAACTCGCGGCCTCCCGGCGGTTCCTGTGGGTGGCGATCTGGGCCGCGGTGCTGCCGTTCCTGATGAACACCGCGGGCTGGCTGCTGACCGAGAGCGGCCGGCAGCCGTGGATCGTGCAGGGCATCATGCTGACGAAAAACGGGATCTCGCCGTCGGTCAGCGCCACGTCTATCGTGATCAGCCTGGTGATTTTCGTCCTGCTGTACGGCGTGCTCGCCACGGTCGACCTGATGCTGATGCTGAAGTACGCACGCGAACAGCTGCCGCCCCCGCGTGCCGAGGCCGAGGTGGACGTGCCCATGCCGGCCGTTCAGTATTGAGGCCGCGATGAGACTCGTCCCGTTCTGGTTCATCGTCATCGCGGTCTTGTGGACGGGGTTCTTCGTCCTGGAGGGATTCGACTTCGGCGTCGGCATGCTGCACGGCGTGGTCGGCAAGGACGAGGCAGGCCGCAGGGCGGCCATCAACACGATCGGGCCGCTGTGGGACGGCAACGAGGTCTGGCTGATCGTGGCCGGAGCCGCGATCTTCGCCGCGTTCCCCGGCTGGTACGCGACGATGTTCTCGGCCTTTTACCTCGCGCTGGTGCTGCTGCTGGCCGCGCTGATCGTCCGCGGCGTGTCGTTCGAGTACCGGGGCAAACGCGACGCCCTCCGCTGGCGCCGCACCTGGGATGTGCTGCTGACGGCGGGCAGCCTGTTGGCCCCGCTGCTGATCGGCGTGGCGCTGGGCGACCTGCTGCACGGGCTGCCCATCAATTCCAGCCAGGAGTACACCGGATCGTTCTGGACCCTGCTGCAGCCGTACGCGCTGGTCACCGGGATCACCCTGGTGCTGATCTGCCTGCTGCACGGCGCGACGTTCCTGTGCCTGAAGACCACCGGCGACATGCGCGAGCGTTCCGGGCGGGTGGCCCGCCGGGTCGCCCCGGTGACCGGTGCCGCGGTCGTGGCCTTCGCTATCTGGACGCACGTGACCTCCAGCAGCACGTTCTTCCTCAACCCGGTCGAGCTGCTCGCGGTGCTCGCCGCCATCGCCGCCATCTGGCTGGTCTACGAGCACCGGGAGGGCTTCGCCTTCGCGGCGACCACGGTCACGATGGCGGCCTGTATCGTGTCGATCTTCACCGGCCTGTACCCCGACGTGATGGTCTCCAGCACCAATGCGGCGTACAACCTCACCGTGCACAACACCGCATCCGGAGCTTATTCACTCAAGGTGATGACCGTCGTCGTCATCATCTTCCTGCCGTTCGTGCTCGCCTACCAGACCTGGACCTACTACGTGTTCCGGCGGCGCATCAGCCGACAGGAATTCCAGCCTTCACCCCGGCAGGGCACGCCGCACGACACGCGCCGTCCGCCGCAAGCACCTACCGGTGGCCCGCCGGTAGGCCTGGAAAACTGACCGAGGAAGCGTCCCGGCCCCGGGGCGCAGATCACCCGTCGCGGGTGGCGCGACCACTGCCACGTCCGCGATCGCGTGGTAAACAGCACACGATTGGCAGGGGAATGACATGGCGAATGACGGTATGGACGCGCTGGTGATCTTCGGCGCCACTGGTGACCTGGCGAAGCTGGAGACGTTCCCGGCACTGGTCGGGCTGGTGCAGCGCGGGGTGCTGGATGTCCCTGTGGTCGGGGTGGCGAAGAGCGGCTGGGGTCTGAACCAGTTCCGGGACTATGCGGCCGCGTCGCTCCGGCTCAATCACATGGACGACAAGAGCCCGGCCGCGCAGAAGATGCTGGGGCTGCTGCGGTACGTGGACGGGGATCTCGGCGACGATGCCACCTATAAGGCGATGTCGGATGCCATCGGCACCGGCAGCCGGGTGCTGTTCTACCTGGAGGTGCCGCCCTTCCTGTTCGGCCGGATCGCGGAGGGGATCGCGTCGGCGGGCCGGACCGCCGACGCCCGGGTGATGGTGGAGAAGCCGTTCGGGAACGACCTGGCCGGTTCGCGGGAGCTGAATGCCACCATGCACAAGTACTTCCCGGAAGACGCGATCTTCCGGGTCGATGACTGGCTGGCGTTTGACCCGGTGGAGAACGTGCTGTTCGTGCGGTTCGCGAACTCGGTGCTCGAACCGCTGCTGAACCGGACCCACGTGGACCGGATCCAGATCACGATGGCCGAGGCGTTCGATGTCTCCGACCGCGGCCGGTTCTACGACCGGACCGGCGCGATCAGGGACGTGGTCCAGAACCACATGCTGCAGGTGCTGGCCACGGTGCTGGCCGACCCGCCGGACGGGCCGGGCCTGGGATCCTGGCGGGATGCCAAGGCGCGGGTGCTGTCCGCGCTGCGGCCGCTGGGCCCCGGCGACACCGTCCGCGGTCAGTATGACGGCTACCTGCAGGTGGACGGCGTGGACCCGCAGTCGACGACGGAGACCTATGTCGCGGTGCGGCTGGCCGCTGACACCTGGCGGTGGGCGGGCGTGCCGATCTTGATCCGGGCGGGCAAGTGCCTGCCGGTCACCGCCACCGAGGTGGACATCCAGTTCAAGCGGCCGCCGCACGACGTGTTCGGGATCGAGCCGTTCGCGGTGCGGAACTCGCTGCGGTTCCGGGTCTGGCCGGAGACCGCGGTCGGCATCACGCTGGCTGGCAAGAAGCCCGGCGCCGGGCTGGAGCCGCAGCCCGAAGACCTGGCGTTCGCCGGGCAGCCCGGCTCGGACATGCGTCCCTATGACCGGCTGATCGGCGCGGCGCTGGACGGGGACCGGTGGCTGTTCGCCCGTCAGGACACCGTGGAGGCCGCGTGGCGGGTCGTCGACCCGGTGCTCGGCGATGTCACGCCCGTGCACCGCTACGCCAGGGGCAGCTGGGGGCCGAAGGAAGCCGACCGGCTGCTGAGCGGCGGCGACACCTGGCACAACCCGGCAGGCTGAGCTACGGACCGGAGCATCCGATGACAGACCAATCCGGGCGGCGCCGGGTCGTGATCGTGGGCGGCGGCTTCGCCGGGCTGTTCGCGGTCCGCAGGCTGAAGGGCAGCCACGTTTCGGTGACCCTGATCGACCGCTCGCAGCACCACGTATTCCAGCCGCTGCTCTACCAGTGCGCCACCGGCATCCTGTCCGAGGGCAAGATCGCCGCCCCGCTGCGGGACCTGCTCGGGAAATACAAGAACGTCGACTGCGTGATGGCCGAGGTCGTCGACTTTGATGTCGATGGCCGGCGGGTCATCGCCAGGCGGGTCGGCGGCGATCTCCTTGAGTTTGGCTACGACGACCTCATCGTTGCAGCCGGAGTCCGGGCGTCGTACTTCGGCCATGACGAGTTCGCCCGCTGGGCGCCGGGCATGAAGACGATCTCCGATGCGCTCGCGATCCGGCGCCGGGTGTATGGCGCGTTCGAGATGGCGGAGACGGCGCCGACCCCGGAGGAACGCCGGGCCTACCTGACGTTCGCCCTCGTCGGCGCCGGCCCTACCGGCGTGGAACTCGCGGGGCAGATCAGGGAAGTCGCCACCAAGACCCTCCGCTCCGAATTCCGGAGCATCGAACCGGAGGATGCCCGGGTACTGCTCTTCGACGGCGGTAGTGCGCCGCTGGCCATGTTCGGCCCGAAACTGTCGCAGAAGGCTAGCAAGACACTGCAGACGCTGGGCGTCGAGCAGCACATGGGCTCGATCGTCACCCACGTCGACGAAGGCTATGTGCTCGTCCGCGACCACGCCGGCGAACAGACCCGCTACGACGCCAACACCGTGCTGTGGACCGCCGGCGTCGAGGCCCCGCCTGTTGCCGAGGCCCTCGCGGCAGCCACCGGCGCCAAGCGCGACAGGTCCGGGCGCATCCTGGTCGAAAAGAACCTCACCATCCTCAACCATCCCGAGATCTCCGTCCTCGGCGACATGATGAGCCTGGACAAGCTCCCCGGGGTCGCCGAGGTGGCGATGCAATCCGGGCTCTACGCCGGGAACCGCATCCGGCACCGGATCTCCGGGGATGTGGCGGAGAAGCCGTTCCGTTACCGTGATCTCGGCTCGGCTGCCTACATTTCCCGCGGCAAGGCGGTCGTCTCAGCGGGCCCGCTGAAGGTCGGCGGCATTGTGGGCTGGTGGATCTGGCTGTTCATCCACATCACGTTCCTGACCGGCTACCGCAACCGGCTCGGCGCCCTGCTTAGCTGGTGGCTGGCCTTCACCCGTGATGTCCGCCGAGAGCGGACCTTCACGACCCAGCAGATCGAGACGATGCGCGACGTCTACGCGCTTCCCCTCGGCCCCGACATGGGCGCCGCAACGCGGCAGGCCCTGGCGGAGGGGCCAGCCGCGCCCGCCCAGGCCCCCGATAGCCCGCCGGGCGGGGCTGCCCGGGCAACCCCCGGGCAGGGAGGCCAGTCTTGACTGTGTCGCTGCTCATCGAGTCGGAGCCGGAGGAGGGCTACGCTTTCGCGCGGTAACGGGCCCTGGACACATTGGTGCTGCCCCGCCCGGCGATGGCGGATCGGCAAGGCATCGCGCTGGCAGCTTCCGCGCCGTGGTTCATGCCATCCGGCTCAGCAGATGCTCGCCGACGCGGATCGCGTTGGCCATGGCGGTCAGCGCCGGGTTCACTGCTCCGATGCTGGGGAAGAAGCTCGTGTCGACGACGTAGAGGTTGTCGAGTTCGTGTGCCTTGCAGTTGACGTCGAGCACCGACGTAGCTGGATCGGTGCCGAACCGGCAGGTGCCCGCCTGGTGGGCGACGCCGGCCACGGGGACGTCCATACTCAGGTAGAAATTCTTGTCGAGGATATGATGGGCCGCCAGGCCGACGTGGTTGAGGATCTTCCTGAGCTCGTGGTAGAGCCCGTCGGCCTCGGCGTCGTTCGTCGCTTTGTAGGCGAGGTGGGACCGCTGACCGTCGCGGTCAGACAGTCGACCCTGTTAGCGGGCTTGGGCACGTCACTCGGTGGTCAGCCGAGAAGTCGACCGCATGGTGGTCGCCGAAGTCCTCGGTCCAGGCTCACACGGCCCCGTACATTTTCGTGGCGCCGCCGACGAAGTAATGGACCTGCGGCTGGAATGGCTTGCCGTCGGCGTCATACCAGGTGTCGGGCGAGATGTACGTCCCGTCCACGAAGACCGGGCCTGGACTCCAGTTGTCCGTCGAGGCAGGAAGTCGCCGCGTTCGAGGATCAGTATCCGCTTTCCTGAGGGGGCCAGCGTGCACGCCAGCGTGCCCCCGCCCGCGCCGCTGCCCACGATGATCACATCATCGTGTTAGCCCATATGCTTATTCCCGCCTTCTCGCCGTGTCAGGCACGTGACAGTGCACCCTTTCGGGTGACCGCCCGGCCGGGTACGGGGCGCAGCCTGGGCGCGAGGTCGACGAACGTGGTCTCGGCCCGCGAACTGGTCTGGCGACTGTAATCGGCTCACCCTCGGCGGATGATGCCCGGTGGCTTCCGGAAGTCAACGCGTCCAGCCCACGCTCGCGGTGGTGTCGCTGCTGCCGTCGCTGCCCGGCACGGCAACTTGCCGCTCCGCGACAAACTACTGTTGGTCCATCGGATGATCTTCGCATTTGGGCGGTTTCGAGTCATGCAGCCTGCGCACTTCCACGACCTGCACGCCGAACGTCTCGAGCCTGGCGAGAAGTCCCTGCAGGGCTGCCTGATCCCGCAGCGGGCCGTGCAGGACGGTCTCGACCGGCTCCACCGAGGCGGTGAGCCGCTCGAAGTCGAGCAGGGCCTCGGGGGGGAGTACCCCGACTACGCGGATTTCGTAGTACGACGGTGGCAACGCAGCCCCCTCGCGATGGGCAATGACCAAATTCCACGGTCCTGCCTCACGTCCCCGCGCACCCCATGCACGGCGGGTGAATTCATGACTTCGTCACCCTGGTGAGATTTTGCGGGGGGTGATGACAGATCATCCTGATGTAGGAAACAAAACATGTGGAGACGGGCTAGCCCGCGCAGGGTACTAGCCCGCATGAGAGGGATGCCGCAAGCAGGCGGCAGGCGCGGTGGACGGCTGGCAACCGATCGCCCGCGACACAGCAAGGGGGACATGATGCTAAGCAGCGCCGATTTGCGGCCGGCCAGCCGGTCCAGAGGGCATGCGACCAGCGCCGAGGATCCTGTCCTGCTCTCCAAGATCGTCGTGCCGAGCCTGCCGGCCTGGGCGGTCCCGCGCCCGCGCATTGACAAGCTCATCGCCGATGGTGCGCGGGGGCCGCTGACCACCGTCACCGGTCCACCTGGCGTCGGCAAGACCATGGCGATCAGGTTGTGGGCCGCGGCCAACACCGAGCCTGGGACATTGGCCTGGGTCACTTTGGACGAATACGACAACCGGCCGAGAGTCTTCTGGTCCTACGTCGCGGCGGCACTGCGGAAAGTCGGCATCGCGGTTCCGCGAGTCTCAGCAGCTGGAGCGCGCGGGAATGCCGTCGACCACAAAGTGCTGCTGCGGCTCGCATCGATACTGGCAGCGCAGGATTTCCCGGTGGTGGTGGTCATCGACGACATCCATCTGCTGACTGACGCGGACACGCTGGACGGGCTTGCCTATGTGCTGAAGAATGCGCAGCCGGGCCTGCATCTGGTGGTCTCCGCGCGGATGGATCCGCTCCTGCCGCTGCACCGATACCGGCTCAGCGGCGAGTTGACCGAGGTCCGGGCGGACGATCTCGCCTTCAGCGTCACGGAATCCGCCGCGCTCATGGCGCAGCACGGCCTGACCCTGTCCGAGGCGGCGCTCAAGTGCCTCACCGGGCGGACCGAGGGCTGGGCGGCCGGATTGCGACTGGCTGCGATCTCGTTGGAAGAGCACCCCGACCCTGAACAATTCGTCAAGGAGTTCGATGCCGAGGACGGCGCCGTCACCAGTTACCTGGTGGACGAGGTCCTGAATGCTCAGCCAGCGGCCGTCAGGGACTTTCTGCTTCGGACGAGCATCCTAGACCGCGTAGACGCCGATATCGGCCGCGAGCTGGGCGATGACGAGCAAGCGCCGGACTACCTGCCGGACCTGGCCCAGACCAACGCGTTCGTCCGGCCGCTGGGGCACGGGTGGTATCGATATCATCAGCTGTTCGCCGCGGTATTGCGGCTGAAGCTCCGGCGCGAGTGTCCCGGCCGGCTGCCCGAGCTGCACCGGCGAGCGGCCCGAGGGTACCTGCGGCGCGGGTGGCTCGCCGACGCCGTGCGGCACGCAGCGGCCTCGGGTGACTGGCAGTTCGCGGCCCGGATGGTGGTGGACGAGCTCGCGATAGGCCAGCTCATCGAGCTGCGGGGGAGCCGGCTGCTGGCCGACGAGTTCCGCCGGATGCCTGTTGACCGGGCATGGACACAGCCGCAGCCATTGCTCGTTGCCGCCGCCATCGAGCTGTCCGGCGCCATCGGCGACCCGAGCGTGACGTCGCTGGACGCTGCGGAGAACGCCCTCGATGATCTTCCCGCTGCTGATGAAACCCCGGCCCGGCTGGCCGCCGCGCTGCTCCGCCTGGCCGTGAGCCGCCAGACCGGGGATCTCGATGCGGCGACAGCCGCTGCCGACCGCGCCGAGGCCATGCTCGGAGAAATGCCCGAAGAGCTGCTCGCGCGGCATCCTAGGGTCCGCGTGCAGGTACTGGCGGGCCGCGGAGCCGCGCAACTGTGGGCGGGCCAGCTCAACGAGGCGGCTGCCACGTTCGAAGCAGGCGCTGCCGCCGCCGTCGCGGACAGCGCTGATGAGCGAGCCGACTGCCTCGGGTATCTCGCGCTCGTAGAGGCCCTGCGAGGGCGGCTGAGCCGCGCTACGGAGCTGGCCGGTGAGGCGGCGAGCACAGCCGAAAGCAGCGATGACGGGATTGCGGAGCCCACCGCACCGGAAAGCGTGGCACTCGCCTACGTGCACCTGGAACGCAACGAGCTGCAGCAGTCGCATGACCAGCTGGTCCTGGCGGATGCCGCCCTCCGGGTGCGCCCGGACAAGCTGATGACCGCCGTGGCGAGCTTTATCGCGGCGCGCCGCCGGCTGGCCGAAGGACGTGCGGAGTCGGCTTCGGAGCTGGCCGGCCGCGCTCGACAGGATTGGTCGCCACCGCGCTGGCTCGAAGGCAGGCTCACGCTCCTCGAATCGAGAGCCTATGCGGCGGCGGGGGACATCCAGTCCGCGGTTGACACCGCCGGACGCGCCGATCCGCAATCGGCGCCCGAGGCTGCCATCGCGGTGGCGCATGCGTGGCTGACCGCGGGCGATTATCAGGCTGCCAAGGCCGCGATGACAACCGTCATGACAGCCTCCGGCGAGCCACGCGAGCCGATCAGCCTGGACGGATGGCTGGTCGACGCCTGGCTCAGCTACTCAGGCGGCCATCAGGCACGCGGGCGCCGATCGCTAGAGCACGCGCTGCGCCAGGGTAAACATGACCAGGTCCGGCTGCCCTTCGCAATGGAGCAGAGCTGGATCCGGCCGGTGCTGCGCCGCGATCCTGACCTGGCCCACGCCTACCGGCACCTGCTCGAGGCCGATTCCGTGCGCCCGGGCGCGGTGGTCCCAGTCCGCCAGTTCGCGACCGGCGAGGCGATACCCCTGGTCGTAGAGCGCCTCAGTGAGCGCGAGCGCGAGGTCATCCAGCATTTGTCCGGGATGCTCAGCACTTCGGAGATCGCCGCCGAGATGTACATCTCAGTGAACACTGTCAAGACCCACCTCAGGAGCATCTACCGCAAGCTGTCCGCGGCTCACCGGGGCGAGGCGGTCCGCCGGGCCAGGCAGCTCGATCTGATCTGATCGGGCCGCCTGGCCCGGCGATCTTGTGCACTGGGCGGTCCGGCTTATCCGGCCGACGCAGCTGCTCTGCGTTAGCCGACGCAGCTGCTGAGCGTTGGCCGACGCAGCTGCTGAGCGTTGGCCGACGCAGCTGCTCAGCGCTACAGGAGCCCGGCCTCGCGGCCTTTCTCAACGGCGTCGGGCCGGGTTGAAACGCCGAGCTTCCGGTAGATCGCCTGCGCGTGGGTCTTGATCGTGTTCTGCGAGAGGTGCAGCTCGTGCCCGACCTCGCGGAGCGAGAGCGTGCCCCGCAGCAGGCGCAGCACCGCCACCTCACGTTCGGTCAGCGGGTCCGCCGGTGCGGCCGCTCGTGACCCGCCTGCCATCAGCCGGTCAAGGCGCTCCAGCCGGGTCCGCTGCGCCTGCGCCCCGTCCGGCGACGACGCGAGCAGCTGCCTGACCTCGTCGAGATGCGCGGCGGCTCCCGGGCGATCGCCCAGGTCGAGCAGGACAGGTGCGAGCCTGAGCAGGATCTCAGCAGTGGGCCAGGTGCTGATCCCGGGCGTTCCGCGACGCGGCCGCAGCGCGTGTTCCAGGTCGCTGCGGGCCTCCTGCAGGCGCCCCTGCGCGGCGTGGACTGCGCCAGCAGCCGCATAGCCAAGGGCGCTGAGCGGCGCGGCGCCGGGGCCGACCTCATCGCGGGCCAGGATCTCGCGGGCCGAATGCGCAAGCTGCTCGGCTTGAGCGAGCCGCCCGTCCTCGAGCGCGATCAGGGACATGACGGCGAGGGCCAGCATGCGCACCACCGCGATGGCCGAATTGCCCAGCAACGCCTCCTCCGCCTGCGCAGCCGCAGGTTCGAGTGCGCCACAGAAGTAGAGCGCGACGGCGAACGCGGTCCGCGCGAGCGCATACCAAGGTGATGACCGGTCGCTTTCCAGGGACACGGCCACGGCCGCCGCCTCGCGCATCGGCCTGATCCCGTCGAACCCGAAGGTAGCCTGCACGAGCACGGCCGAGAATTGCATCGACCGCATGCCGTCCGGAAGCGGCCCGTCATGCTCTCCCGAGGCCACGACCGGGAGCCAGCGCGCTACGGATTCCCGATCGCCTGCGAGCGCAGCGGCCCACATCGCGCAGTGCGCGGCCAGCGGGCTCGCGGCGATCGCGCTATCCCCGAGTGAGCGCATCCAGCCCCGGACCGTCGCCACTTGGCCGGAATCGACGTAGGTGTACCAGTGCTGCGCGATGAGGTCGATGGTCCCGGCGACGTCACCTCCCGCCAGCGCATGACCGATCGCCTCGTCCGCCGATCCTGACTGCCGGTGCCAGGCGCTCGCGCGCTGGTGCAAAGTGAGCACGATACCCGGCTCAGTCCTGGCCAGCTCGCTGCGCAGCACGTGCGCGAACAGATGGTGGTAGCGGAACCACTGCCGGTTCTCGTCAAGCGGCACGACGAAGAGATTCTCTCGCTCCAGCATCGGGATGATCCGCGCCGCGTTAGCCGGGCCGGCAACTGCGTCGCAAAGCGGCGCACAGAAGCGGTCGAGAATGGCGGTCCGGGCGAGGAACTGTCGCACTTCATCCGGCTGGCGGCTGAGCACCTCCTCGGCCAGGAAGTCGACGATGAACCGGTTGTCGCCGGTGAACTGGCGGAGGAAGGCGCTCGGTGCAGGGTGACCGCGCAACGAGAGCGCCGCAAGGTACACCCCGGCGGGCCATCCTTCGGTCCGGTTGACGAGATCGGCCAGGTCGGGCTCGCTGAGCTGGACTGCAGCCACGCTCCGCACGAGCGAGGCGGCCTCCGCGGGCGCGAAGCGCAGCTCGCGCGCCCGGAACTCGAGCATCTCGCCCGCCGCCCGTAGCCGTGCCAGCGGCAGCGACGGACCGGTCCGCGTGATGAGCACGATCTCGGCGGATGGGGGGAGGTGGAGCAGCAGGAAGGCCAGCTGGTCCTGGCAGCTGCTGTCCTTGACAAGGTGGTAGTCGTCCAGCACGACAACAACCGGTGCCGAGAGTGCGGCCAGCTCATTGACCAGGATCGGGAGCACCGTCCCGGCGATGTCGGGAAGCTGGGCCGCAAGTGCCCGGAAGAGCTCATCGGCACCAAACTCAGGGCAGGCGAGCTGCAGCGCGTGCACGATATGCCACCACAGCCTGGCTGGGTCATCGTCGCCGTCGTCAAGCGAGATCCAGGCAAACGGCCGGTCCTCCGACGCACTGGCCCGCCACTGCGCCACGAGAGTGGTCTTCCCGAAGCCTGCAGGAGCGTCAACGAGGACGAGCTTGACCGCCGTGCCGGCCAGGCTCTGAATGAGCTCGGCCCGCTCCACCCACTCCGTACGCAGCCTCGGAGCATGAAGCTTGGTCTCTATCAGCACATCGCGCGCGGCGCTGGGCGCCGGGACGGGAACCGCCCGCAGCCCGCGTTTCCCGGACAGACCTGCTTCGCTCACTTCCCCGATGATCGCTAGCCGGGCCCGTTCTGGCAAGGGACCAAGGTCCTGGGAGAGCCGATGCCGCATCACCCGTCGCGGGTGGCGCGTGGGGTGCGCCCGGCTTGATGGACTGAAGACTGGCTTATACCGGCATAAGGAGAAAAGAGAAAGCAATGTCTGACCTGATCGCGATCGGGTACCCCGACACGACCACCGCCGAGGCCGCGGCCGATGAGGCACGGCAGCTCGCGCGGGACCTGATCATCGAGCCCGATGCGATCGCGGTGATCGTGCGGGACGCCGACGGCGACTACCACGTCCACACCCGCCACCACCTGGTGGGCCGCGGGGCGAGCTGGGGCATGTTCTGGGGGCTGCTGTTCGGAGTACTGTTCTTCGTCCCGGTCTTCGGGATAGCCCTCGGGGCGGGCCTTGGCGCTCTCATGGGCAAGGTCACCAAGTCCGGCATCGACGCGCAGTTCCAGGATCAGGTGCGCGGCTTGCTGAAGCCGGGCACCTCCGCGCTGTTCCTCATGGTGGAGAAGGTCACGCCGGACAAGGCGGTCGAGGCGCTGAGCAAGTACGGCGGCACCGTGCTGAAGACCTCCCTGTCCAAGGAAGGCGAGAAGGAACTCCAGGACGCCTTGCACGGCGGAAGCGCCGAATAGCACACCCAGCGACCACCGGCCGGCCGTCTCGCCCGAGCGCGACCAGACGGAGGGTAATCGTGCAGGCACCGCCTGCCCGGCGGTCGTTCAGCCAGGGCTGCCGGCCGGCCGGCAGCCCTGCGGCCGGTACGGTCTGCCTGCTCGAGCGGCGAGTGACGACCGCTCCGGTGCGCGAGCGGAGTCTGGCAGGCCGGCGGGACCCGGCAGCGGCGCCGTGCCCCGGCCCGGCCTCGCCGCGCTGTGAGCCTGCGGCGGGGCAGCCCGCCGCAGGCTCACAGCGAAGTCAGTTCGGTGGCCTTCGCCGGGTACCTGGCGGCCAGGTTGTGGATCTCGGCCACGCCCGACGGCACGTGCGGTTGACGGCCGCGGCTTCGATCGCGCGTGCGCACGGCTCACCTGCCAGGTCCGGAGGCCGGCTTCGGCGCGGGAACCGCCTCGGTGGCAGCCTGGGTTCCTTGCGGCGGGGCCGGCGTCAGCCTCGCCGAGGCCACATACGCCACCACGACCGCCACGATCGCCAGCGGCACGACAGCCAGGCCGTCCGACGCCAGCAACAGGCTGGCCAGCAAGACGGAGGTGAGCGGGAGCCTGAGCATCACCACGGTCATTGCGCCGATGCCCATGGCGACGCCGTCAACCAGCGGCAACCCAGGCAGGTGCGACATGGCCACGCCGCCCACCGCCCCGATGAACATGGCCGGGAAGGTAGGACCGCCGCGGAAGCTGCTCAGCGACACGCCGTAGGCGAGCCCCTTGCAGACTATGAGCAGCAGCAGCGCTCCCACGGTATAGGTGGCGCTCTGGCTGACGAACGGGCCCAGGGCGGATTGCCCGGAGAACAGCACCTCGCCGGAGCCCTTGCCGGTAGCCGCCGCGAACGCGATCGCAAGTCCGGCGACGGCCAGGCCCATCACCGGCGTGGCCAGCAGCATCCGCCGCTCGACATGGGGCCGCAGGAACAGCCCGAGCCATCGGATCCCGGAGCCGACCGGGACGGCCAGCACTCCGATCGCCAGCGCCCACAGGAATTCGGCTCCCGTCGGCGACCCGACGTGGGGCAGGCCGGGAATCGCCAGCGAGAACGTGCCGAGCCCGGTCCAGGCGTCAAGGCCGATGAACACCAGCGAGCCGATGCCAGCGGCCAGCAGGCCAGGCACCAGCACGAGCTCCAGCATGGCCCCGCCCAGCCCCGAGGCCTCCATCAGCAGGAACGCCCCGAGCAGGGGCGAGCCGAGCAGCGTGCTGATGGCGGCGAAGCTCCCCGCCGCGGCCAGCACGGTGCTGGTCCGCGGCGGAGCATCCCGCTTGACGAGGCGGACCGCAAGAACGCCGAGGCCGCCGCCGAGGGCGATCAGGGGCGCCTCGGGTCCGAGCACCACGCCCAGGCTCAAGGTCGCGAGGGCCGCGAGCACGATGCCGGGAAGCTCGATCGGTGTGGGCGGGCCTGCGCCCACCTTGAACCCGTCGGCCGGTGAGTGGCCGCCCTTGCCAGGCAGGTACTTGATGGCGAGAGGGACCAGCAGCCCGGCCAGCACCAGCGGCGGAATCGGCCACCACAGCGGTTCCCCATGGAAGCCCAGCCCCTTGGGAAGGTCGGTGAAGATCCATGTCTGCAGCTTGGAGACCAGGGCGAGAAAGAAGTAAGCGGCCGCGGAAATAGGCACGCCAATGATGGCCGCGAGGATCAGTAGCGCGACGTAGCTCCGGGACCGCAGGAGCGCAAGCGGATCGGGTGGCGTCGTCACCTGCGTCCTCCCTGGTCTGGGCGAGCGAGCTGCAAATCAATCGTTGTACGGCCACATCCCTCGAACATCACCTGAACGGATGATTGCGCGGGCGGCCTCGCACTCGACATTTGTCAGCTGACCAGCAGGTAGATGCTCTTTCCCGCCAGCCAGAAACCAAGCAGCAGGAATATCACGATGATCACCTGGTCTCGGTGCGTGTCAAGCCACTTCCGCAGATGATCAAGCCGGTCTCCTGCCGCGGCAGGCGCGAAGGTCGCGTATAGCTCCAGGTACAGGAAGCTGGACGTGCCAACCAGGCAGAAGAGCATTAGCGTCAGGTAGTCGCCGGCGGTGGAGAGCTTGGCCTGAAGGACTGTCGCGGCGCCTGCCGCCACCAGGGCCCAGGGCTGGAGGAACGCGGCGATGCCGGCGGCGGACCACAGCGACATCCGGTCCAGCCGTGCCATCCAGGTCGGTGGCTTGCGGGGGCGGCCCCGGTGGCGTCGCTGACGCAAGGCGAGCAGGATCAACGCGATGCCGAGGGCCAGCTTGACGGCCAGGGCGGCAGTCGACGGGGCGGTCTGCGGCTTGGGCGGATTGGCCCCGGTCGTCAGGACGACGGCGGCGATCACCGCCACCAGGCAGGCCAGCCAGCCGAGAATGAACGCCAGGCCCTTCCTGGTGCCCTTATCGGCGCCCAGGATCAGGATAAAGGCAGAGAGCGGAAACGGCTCGAGGGCAATGCCGATCGCGATGAGCAGAAGGTCGAGTACCACCCGCCGCTCCCGCTATCGGAGCCGCGAAGGGCGGCGGAGCTCGCCGGTCCGGGCCAGCCGGTATTTCACAGGCCGCGCTCGGCGGTGAGCCGTCCCGATGCGACAGCGTCGACGAGAGCCTGGTGGTCGCGCTCGTTCTGGTCGGCGTAGGCGACAGCGAATTGGACGATGGCCCGGTCGAAGACGTCAGAGCCGCCGAGGTAAGCGGCGATGGCGATCCGGTCCCCGGAGCGGGCATGGGCCCGGGCCAGCGTCCAGCCGCACAGCTCGCCGTACAGCCGCATGCCGGAGGGCAGGATGTTCTCGATGTCGACGGAGAACTTCCAGTCCCGCAACTGGCGGATATAGAAGTCGCGGGACTGGCCGTCCAGGCCGGCCTCGATCCGCTGCCAGCCCAGGAAGATGTCGCTGGATGCCTGCATCAGCCGCTGGCCCGCGACCACCCGCTGGCCCTGGTTGGTGAACTTGCTGGCACCGACGAACCGGCTGAGTACCGACGCCTCGGCCTCCTTCACCTGCAGGAACAGCGGATCAGAGTCATCACGGCCGAGCATCAGGACGATCCAGCAGCGCGTCCCGACGCTGCCGACGCCGACCACCTTCCGGGCCATGTCGCAGAACTCGAATTCCTCGAGCAGGAACCTGCGGTCGGTTTCCAGCGTGCGCCGGTACTTGGCGATGAGGCCGCCGAATTGCTCCTCCATGGCCGTCCGGTCCGTCTCCTTGGGCAGCAGCTCGTCGATCGGAACCAGCAGCGGCGGGTCGGAGATGATCCGCGGCCTGCCGTCCACGACCCGGGTCAGCTTGGCTACTTCCTGCATGCTGTCCCTGGTCCGGGCCTTGGCCAGGCCTTTGTCGACATTCTTGCGCTGGCGCGGCTGAAGCTGAGAGACGAACTGCGCCCGCAGCTGGTCCATGTCCGCGTGCGCGTACCAGACATCCAGGTTGGTCATCCCGGCGAACTGCCGCATCGCCTGCCGGTAGCGGGTGACCGCGGCCGTGACGATCTCCCGGCGCTGCTTGCCCGGGAATCCGTTGCCGCGGGCGGCGACTTCCAGGCTGGCCGCCAGCCGCTTGACGTCCCATTCCCAGGGGCCGGGCAGGGTCTCGTCGAAGTCGTTGACGTCAAACATCAGGCGGCGCTCGGCCGAGCCGAAGACGCCGAAGTTGGACAGGTGCGCGTCGCCGCACGCCTGGACGGCCAGCCCGGACACCGGCGTGCGGGCCAGGTCGCTGGCCATCGGCAGCGCGGCGCCGCGGAAGAACGTGAACGGGGACACCATCATCCGGCCGTACCTGACCGGTACCAGGTCGGGAAGCCGCGCCTTGCCCTGCTCCTCGAGCAGGCCGATCGGGTCGGGCCGGTCCGGCGGCGGGTCGAATGCCGCGTGACTGTCACGCGGCACTTCAGCCCGCGCCGCCTTGCCGCGGGCCGCACGCTCCGCCGGGGTCTGCCGCCCCACCCCAGAATCGAGCTGGTACCGACCGGTACCCCGGGGTGGAGCCTCAGTTGTCCGCACGCTCATCGTCGGCCCCTCTCTGTCCGGCGCACCACTGGGGCGCCAGCACCGAATCGCTGCCGCCCGTTTCCGTTACCGCAGGGTGCGGGCAAGGCATGGCGCACGAGGCACGATTCCGCACGGGCCGGCTGTCTGCCTCATCCACGCGGGGTGAGGCAGACAGCCGTTTGGTCGGGGTTATCCTCAAAGGGCGTGGAGTCATGGTTATCCTCTAAGGGCGTGGATGGGCGCAGGTGGCGCCGGCTGCCATTGGCGGCTCGCCCCCGGCCGTCCGGACACGCATCCGCTCAGCGCACGACCCTCGCAGAGGGGTACCCCCCGTGGCAGTCGAAGGCAACGCGCCGGAACTGCCGGCCGCATTGCCAGCTGATGGAGATGCTTCCGGCGCGGCCGGGGCGCCCGCGACCGGCGGCGAGGCCCGCAGATCGCGGCGGGCTGTCAGGCGCGGCCGGGTCGAGCGGCTGCGCCGCGCCGTCCGGGACAGTGACTATGCGGCCGTAGAAGAGGGGGTTCTGCGGCTCAGCCGCTCGCGGCGCTGGCTTGCTCCCCTCGCTCTTGCCGTCGGTGCTTTTGCCATGCTGTTCGAGGGAGTGAAGCTGCTGTTCACGAATTGGCGGCTGACCCTGGTCCAGGTGCTGCCGGCAATGTGGATCTGGGCCGCCATGATCGACCTGAAACAGCACGTGCTGCACGGGAAGTCGTTCCATGTACTGACCGGGCCGGTCGTGATCCCGCTCGTGCTGGCCGTTGCCGCTGTCACGGCCGCGAGTTTCTTTCTGAACGCCGTGTTCGCTTTCGCGATCGTCGGTGACGGCGGCCCGAAGATCCGGCCCGCGTTCAAGCAGGCCCGGTCCCGCCTGGGGGTCGTGCTGGCATGGGGCATCGCGGTCGGCATTTGCCTGGGCCTGTCGACCGTGGTCTTCGTCCGCTGGGGGCGGCCGTGGTTCGGGCTGTCGCTGGGCCTCGTCATCGGCGTGATGATGGTCTGCTATGTCGCCATCCCCGCCCGGCTCATCGGCATGAAGACCACTTATTCGAAACGTGACAAGCTCGCTGCGACCGCGGTAGGCGGCGCAATCGGAGCAGTGGTGTGCACCCCTCCCTACGTTCTTGGCCGCATCGGGTTGATCATGCTCGGGTCACACACGCTCTTCATCCTCGGCTGTGTCCTGATCGCGGTCGGACTGATCTTGCAGGCGGGCGCCACCGGCGCGGTCAAGGCGGTCAAGATGAGCGCCAAGCTCGTCTCCGGCCGCCAGCAAGCCGCAGGCGATGACCGGCCATCTGGCGAGACGATGGCGCGCCCGGCAGCTAACTGAGCCCGCCGGTGCTTCCCGGCCGCAACGGGCTGGCCGGCGCCGGATTCATCCGGCTGATCCGGCATCGAGCGTGACCGGCGCACAAAGCTGGCGGTTGCCGCATCACCCGCAGCGGGTGATGCGGCACCGCCCGATCCGGCCAGATGCTATCGGAGTAGAGGTCCAGAATCGGATCATTAAGCCGGATCACATCTGCTGATCGGTCCCCGGCTGCCCGGCTGACGGGGTCGGCCGGAGCCAGACCGGCGGCTCGCGCGAAAGAGGACAAGAACATGGCAATCGGGCCCGTGCAGCTTCTCGTCCTGGGGTTCAATCACCCGGACTTCCACGGTGAGATCATCGCCGAGCTTGAGCGGCTCCGCGAAAGCGATACGGTGCGCGTGATCGACTCACTGGCCGTTTACAAGGACGCCGACGGCGAGCTAGAGCTGGAGCACCTCAGCAATCTCACTGAGCAGGAAGCGATCGAGCTCGGCAGCAAGATCGGCGCGCTGATCGGCCTGGGCGTCGAGGGCGAGGAGGGTGCCGAGGCCGGCGCGATCGCGGGTGCTGAGGACGCAGCCGCCGAGGGCGGCGTGCGGGTGTTCACCGAGCAGGAAGGCTGGGATGTGCTCGAGGACATCCCGAACGACTCCGCGGCAGCGCTCATCCTGATCGAGCACCACTGGGCAGTGCCGCTTCGCGACGCGATTGCCCGCGCCGGCGGCTTCCGCCTCAGCGACGGCTTCATCAGCCCGCTCGACCTGGTGGAGATCGGGCTACTATCGGCAGAGGAAGCACAGGAACTGCACGACCTGGAAACGGCGGCTGCTGCAAGCTGACTACTTCGGCCGCTCTTTCCGCTATCTGGAGGGGACAAAATGTTCGGAGCACGCAGAGTAGCCCGGCGCACTGGACGGCGCACCGCGCGGCGCGTCTCCCGCAGGTAACGGCTTGGCGTGAGCCTGCCGGGTGCCCGCTGCCCGAAGCGCGGGCCTACTCGCTGCGCCTCCTGACCAGCCACGCCTCGGCGTCAAGATAGGCCTTCTTGGTCGACTCGCCGACGACCGGGGTAGCCTCGAACGCGCGTACCGGGCCGTCGAGGTGCCCAGTACGGCGCAGTTGTTCGGTGAGGTCCTTCTCCAGGCCGCTGAGGTAGAGCCGACCATCGGATTCGGCGAGCCGGTCTGCATAGTCGGCAACGACCTTCACGAAGGTAGCTCCCAGCGAGGTGCGGCGTCTCAGCCGCAGCACCACGACCGGAGACTGAGCCCGGCCGGGTCGGGCAGGTGCGCCGCCAGGGTGCGGGAACCGGCGTAGAGCAGGCTGCCGTAAACGTCCAGGATCGTGACGTGCCTACTGGTCAGGGTCGGCGGAGGCGGCCGCTCCTCGAAGCGTCCGTCGTCGCGTGGCACGAGTTCGACCACGGTGAGGTCCATGGCTTCCTGGTTGAGCTGCAGCAGCAGCGACAGGGCCACCCCGATGCCGACAGCCGCGGCGACCGGCAGGAACAGCGTGGCGGCGAACGTCGTGATGACGGCGACTTGCGAGATGTGCCCGGTGCGCAGAATGGAGGCGACCTCCCCCAGACGCAGCGAGCCGATGGCCGCGAAGATGAGTATGGCGGCGAGAGTCGGAACCGCGATCTTTGCGACCAGCCCGGAGAAGATGGCGAGGATCAGCAGCATCCAGATGCCGGACCAGATCGCTGCCCACCGGGTCCGACCGCCCACGGTCACATTCAGCGCGGTGCGGCCAACAGAGCCGCCCACCGGCGATGCCCCGGAAGAACCCCGCCGCAAGGTTGCCTGCCCCTTGCGCGATGATGTCCTGATTCGGATTCGGCTGCGCACCGGCGGGGTTTGGCGCGGCTTCGGCGACCCCTGCGCCTTGGACCAAGACGATGGCCGCGATCGCCAGCGCGCCCGTGACCAGGCTGAACGACAGGAGCCTGAGATCTGGGAGATGGGGAGCGGGACGCCCTGCGGGATGTCTCCTTGGTCCCCCACCCTGGCCACGCTCTGCGTGCCGGCCAGCACGACTACCACGGTAGGAATCAGCAGCGCGATCAGCGCGCTGACCACGGCGAGGCGAGTTTGCGCCAGCACCACCAGGATCGCCAGCGCGCTCAGCCCGGTGAGCAGCGACGCCAGATCAATGCGGCCCGGATGGACGAGCACGTTGACGGCCTTAGCCAGCGGGGAAGGCGCCACGTGCCGCCGCGCCAGTCAGGTCGGGGATCTGACCGCACACGATGTTGACCGAGATCCCGGTGAGGAAGCCGATCATGACCGAGTAGGAGACGAATCGCGTATACCGGCCGAGCCGGATGAGCCCGGCGGCGACCAGCACCACGCCGACCAGGATCACCAGCAGCGAGACTGCCGCCGGCCGCTGGGCCGGGGTCACCCCCTGCAGGGCGGAGCCCGCGGCCAGCGCGGCCGCGGATGTCGTCGTAATGACCATCAGCCGGGTATTAGAGCTGAGCCCGCCTGCGATCGGCCCCGCGAAGCTCGCATACAGTCCCTGCACCGGGTTGACGCCGGCCAAGACTGCGGCCGCCATCCCGTCCGGCACGCTGCTGATCGCTCCTGGCAGCCCGGCCACGATATCCTCGCGCAGGTGGGACCGCTCCGGCCCGATGGAGCGAACCCAGCGGCCGACCGCGGCGGCAGGGGAGCGGAGTAAGTGCGTCATCCTCGTGCTCCATCCGGCTGCACCACGCCGGACAATTGGGGAGTTGTCGGCCGGTGCATCTCAAAGAATCTCCTATCCCGTCCCTTCCGGCTTCATCCGTGCGGGGTGGTGCCAGCCCGCACGGGCACCCTTAACCTCATCGCAGGTCGCGAGAATCGGGAGCATGCACGGCATGTCCATGACGAGTTCCTCATCACCGGGCGCCGCGGCAAGCCATGGACCCGGGCCAGCGCGGGCGAAGAAAGCGGCCAGGAACAGGGCGACGGATCAGTACCGGACCATGGCATGGATTCCGGGCGGCACCTTCGGTATGGGCTCGGCCGACTTCTATCCGGAGGAGGGCCCGGTGCACAGGGTCGCCGTCGATGGATTCTGGCTGGACCGCCATCCGGTGACGGTGGCGGAATTCCGGCGGTTCGTGACGGCGACCGGGTACGTGACCGTCGCCGAACGGCCGCTGAAGGCGGCCGACTACCCCGATGCCGACCCGGACCTACTGGTGCCGGGATCACTGGTGTTCCAGCGCACGCCTGGCCCGGTCGATCTGCGCGATTACCGTAACTGGTGGGAGTACGTCCCGGGCGCCTGCTGGCGGCGTCCCGAGGGACCGGGCAGCGACTGCCGCGGCCTCGCGCGGCACCCGGTGACCCATGTCGCCTATGCGGACGCGGAAGCGTACGCCGCCTGGGCGGGCAAGGAACTGCCGACAGAGGCCGAGTGGGAGTACGCGGCCCGCGGCGGCCTCGACGGCGCCGTGTACGCGTGGGGCGACGAATTCGCGCCGCACGGCCAGTTGATGGCCAACACCTGGCAGGGCGAGTTTCCCTGGCAGAACCTGCTCTCCGACGGCTATGAGGGCACGTCCCCGGCGGGATCGTTTCCGCCTAACGGCTACGGGCTCGATGACATGACCGGCAACGTCTGGGAATGGACGTGCGACTACTTCACCCCGCGTCATCCGGATGAGGCCGCCCACGCCTGCTGCGTCCCGCGCAACCCGCGGGTGAGCTCGCCGGAGCGCAGCAGGATCGCCGGCCAGCCGGGCGCGCACCTGCCGCGCAAGGTCATCAAGGGCGGCTCGCACCTGTGCGCGCCCAGCTACTGCCTGCGCTACCGGCCGGCCGCCCGCCAGGGGGAGACCGTCGACAGCGCCACCAGCCACCTCGGCTTCCGCTGCATCAGCCATGGCGGCCCGCCAGCCACCCGGTGAGGCGCAGCGCGTTGGCTGGGTCGACCGGCAGGTGCGCCGCGCCGACCGGTTCCAGCAGCGCCACGTTGTGACCGCCGTTCCGTGGGCAGTGATGCAGAAGTTCGGCAACGACCAGGCAGGCGGCAAGGCGGCGCTGATGGCGTATTACGGCCTGTTCGCGCTCTTCCCGCTGCTGCTGCTGCTGGCGACTGTCCTGGGCTACGCGCTGTCCGGCAACCCGGCGCTGCGCGAGCAGCTGATCGATTCGGCGCTCGGGAACTTCCCGGTGATCGGCGATCAGCTGCGCTCGGAGGTGCACCCGCTCGAGGGAAACAACGTTGCGCTGGTCATCGGCATCGCGGGGACCCTGTACGGCAGCCTCGGCATCGGCTTCGCGGCGCAGAATGCGATGAATACCGTCTGGAACATCCCGTACGTCCGGTGGCCTAGCTTTCCGACCCGGTACCTGCGCACCTTCGGGGTGATCGGCCTGCTCGGGCTGGCGGTTCTGTCCTCCACCGCGCTCGCTGCGTTCGCCACCGCTGTCCCCCACGCCGCGGACGTCTCGGTGCTCGCCATCGCAGCCTCTTTCCTGGTCAACCTCGGGCTGTTCCTGCTCGCCTTCATGGTGCTCACCGCGGAGCCGCTGCGGCCCCGCGAGGTGGCAGTCGGCGCGATCATTGCCACGGTGTTCTGGGAAACCCTGCAGTACATAGGGACCTGGTACGTCACCCGCGGACTGCGCAGCGCCAGTCCCACCTACGGCGTGTTCGCCGTGGTCATCACCCTGCTGTCCTGGCTCTACCTGGGCTCGCAGCTGACCTTGTGGGCGGCGGAGATCAACGTGGTGCTCCGCTACCGCCTGTGGCCCCGTTCGGTGACCCAGCCACCCCTGACCAAGGCCGACCGGCTCGTGCTGGTGCGGCTCGCGCAGATGGAAGTTCGCAGGCCGGAGCAAAAGATCGCCGCGTCCTTTACCGACGAGGCTGACGAAGACCCCCTCAGTGGCGGGCCATAACCGCGCCATATTTACTTCCCGCAGGTTGCGCGCGGCCCGGGTCCCCCATAGCGGGTGAGGCCCGGGTGCCCGGTCAGCAGGATCATTGGCGTGAGGTCGTGTCCCGGCAGCCTCCTTAAGAAAATACGCGGAAGGATCAGGCATGCGGCGCTTCACTCAGAGCATTGCGCTGTCGGCCGCGATTCTTGTGGCCGGCTGCACGGCGGCCGGATGTGGCAGCGCTGCCAAGAACGCGACCGCGAGCTTCTCGCCCACCCGGAGCGCCAGTACCTCACCCAGCCGGAGCGCTAGTACCTCGCCCACCAGTAGCACAAGTGTCTCGCCCACCCGGAGTGCGGCAACACCTACCAGTCAGCCCGCTGCGACGACGAGCGCGACGCCTGCGCAGACCGCTCATCCGAGCAGTTCCCCGGTAGCGGCCAGCGGTTCCAGCACTGGCCTCGTCTGGCTATGGGTCCTGCTGGGTGCCGTTGTCCTCATCGGCCTCATCGCCTGGATCGCCCGCTCGCGCGGCCGCCGCTCCAAGGCCGCGGCCGGCTGGCAATCCGCAGTCATCGACGCATATGCGAAGGGCTCGGCGCTCCATGACGCGATGAGCGTCGCCGACGCGCCAGGCGCGCTGGCCGCCGTCGACGCTCCGGCTCGCTGGTCGGACATCCAGCGCCGCGCGGATGACCTCGCGCAGACGTTGTACGCGCTGCGCGAGGCAGCCCCCGACGATCAAAGCCGCGCCAAGGTTGCCGACGCGCTGGCTTCACTGCAGGCTGTTCGCTCGGCGATGGATGCCGAGCGGGCTCCAGGGGGCGCCAGCGCGCAGCAGGCCGAGGTAGCCCGCGGCCGGCTGGCCTCTTTCGAGGCGTCCCTTCGCGCGCTCCGGGCGCCAGGCCAGCAGGCGCCGTAGCGGCAGCTGAGCCGGTCTGCGCGGGCTCCTACTCCCGCGCCAGCATGGCCTGGGCCTCGCGCTCCAGGTCGATATAGGGGTCGCCGCTGACGTCGACCGCGACCCGCCTGATCGTGCCGCCGGTGAACACGTGCGGGTGCGGACCTGGGTAGTCGCTCGTCACCGGCTCGCCGCTATCGCGGCCGACGCACAAGCCCTCGCCCGCGATCGAGAACAGCCCCGGCTGGGTCCTGATCCGGCCCTCGCCGACCTTCTTGTCTCCGTGGTACAGGGACAGGATCCCGGTGGACACGTGCGGCGGGTCCTCCCCGTCCTTGTCGAACGACGCGGAAAGGATCAGGTTCTCCCCGGCGGGGATGTCCTGCGTTCCATCGACCTTCTGCTCCGCCATGCCGACGAAGTTGTTGACGTAATGCAGCCGGTTGTCCTTGACGTACAGGGCGTGCCCGCCGAACCGCGACCCGTGCGCGAACAGCACGCCCTGCGCGCCGGGCGCGGGGATGTCCACCAGCGCCCCGATCGTGAAGGACCGGTTGCGGACGTTCACGGCCTGCGCCTCGGGCACCTCCGCGGTGCCGGGGAAGTAGACGTACCGATCGCGCGGCGAGGCCAGCTGCGGCCGCGGCGTGATCATGATCTCCAGCGCGGACCGGTCGTCGAGCGGGAACGCGCCGTTCTCGCCCGCCTCGGCGAACCACAGGTTGACCAGTTCCCGCACCTTCTCCGGGTGCTGAGCGGCCAGGTCATGTATCTCGGCGCGGTCGGTGTCGGTGTGGTACAGCTCCCAGGTGTCGTCGTTGAAGTTGCTCCAGCCGCTGATGGTGGGGTGGGTGGTGACGGCCTTCCAGCCGTCGTGCCAGATTCCCCGGGACCCGAGCATGGAGTAGAACTGCGTCTTGCGGGCCGACGGCACCGACCCGTCCTCGATGCTGCCGCGCATGCTCACGCCGTCGAAGCGGCTCTGCACGTGGCCCTTGATCGTGGCCGGGGCCTCGACGCCGAGGAAGTCCAGGATGGTCGGCACGATGTCGATCGCGTGGTGATACTGATGCCGCAGCTCGCCCTTCCCGGCGGTGGCTGATGGCCAGGAGATGATGCACGGGTCGGCGGTGCCGCCGTTGAACTCATACCGCTTCCACATCTTGAACGGCGTGTTGAAGGCCATCGCCCACCCGTTCGGGTAGTGGTTGTAGGTCCTCGTTCCGCCGAGCTGATCAAGCATCGCCAGGTTCGCCTGGATGTTGTCGGGGATGCCGTTCGCGAACAACATCTCGTTGACCGAGCCGTCAGGGCCGCCCTCGCCGCTCGCCCCGTTATCGGACACCAGGATCACCAGCGTGTTCTCCCGCTGCCCGGACTCCTCCAGGTAGTCAAGCAGCCGGCCGATGTGGTGGTCGGCATGCGCCAGGAACCCTGCGTAGACCTCGGCCATCCGCGCGAACAGCCGCTTCTCCTCGGCCGACAGCGAATCCCACGGCCGGGTGACGTCCAGCGGCGGGAATGGCTGGCCAGCGGGCCCCTTGCGGGTTTCGGTGGTGCCGATCGGGTTGACCGGCGGCAGCTCGGTATCAGCCGGGACGATGCCCAGCTGCTTCTGCCGGGCCAGCGTCTGCTCCCGCATCGCCTCGTACCCCATGTCGAACTGGCCCTTGAATTTATCGGCCCATTCCTTAGCGACATGGTGCGGCGCATGGCAGGCACCGGGCGCGTAGTACAGGAAGAACGGCTTGTCTGGCGCGACCGTCTTGGCGTCCTGGACGAACTCGAGCGCCTTGTCGGTGATGTCGTCGGTGAGGTGGTAGCCATCGGCAGGCAGCTTAGGCTGGTCGACGGGATGGTTGTCGTACACCAGGTCCGGGTACCACTGGTTGGTCTCCGCGCCGAGGAACCCGTACCAGCGCTCGAATCCCCGCCCGGACGGCCAGTTCCGGCGCGTCGAGGCGACGTTCATCTCGACGGTCGGGCAGAGGTGCCACTTGCCCACCATGTAGGTGTTCCAGCCGCGCTCGCCGAGGATCTCGGAGATCATGCCGTTCTCCGGCGGGATGGTCCCGCTGGCGTTCGGGAACCCGACGGCCGCCTCGGTGATGCAGGCCATCGAGTTCCGCGTGTGGTTGCGGCCGGTCAGCAGGCAGGAGCGGGTCGGCGAGCACAGCGCAGTTGTGTGCCACTGGGTGTAGCGCACGCCATCGGCCGCGATCCGCTCGATGTTCGGTGTCGGGATCGGGCCGCCATAGCAGGACATGGCCGAGAAGCCCACGTCGTCGAGCACGATGTAGACGACATTGGGCGCGCCGTCGGGAGCCTTGGGCGGCTCGAACGGCGCCCAGTCCGGCTCGGAATCGCGGATGTCGACGTTGATCGTGCCCTTGAACGGCTCGCTCATTTTTTCCCTGCTCCCCTTGCGCCCGATGGGCATATGACGGGTCTCATCTGGACGTGACCGTTCCTGGTGCCGTCGCCTCAAGCCCCAAAGGCCCGGCTACGATCCTGACAGCGCCGAGTCAGCCGGGCATCACCCGTCCCGGATGAGCGCTCAGGTGAGTGACATCACCGTGACCCGGAGCTCGCGCCGCCGGATGCCATGTTCAGGGCTCCTACGTCAATTCCTCCAGGGCGCCAGACCTCGGCTGGGCGGCCGTACCGAAAGAGCCCATGGGGGCACCCTCACCGATATTCGCCGTGCACATCACCGCATGTCCTCATCCGCTCCGGATGACTACGATCTCAGGCAGCGGCCAGACCCACAGCGCGTGACAGGATGCAGCCGACGACCACCCGCGGAAAGGCATGCCGATGACCGAAGTGCCGACTGGCCCGCTGCAGTCCGGGAGCCCGCTGCGAACGCCCCGGGCGGCCGCGGTCGCCGGGATCCTCTTTTCGGTGCTCCTGATCGTAGCGCTGGTGCTGCTCAGAGTGTCCGTCCCGGCGCATCAGGCCGTCCCCGGCGCGTGGCTGACCGATTCACGCAACAGGACTGCGGTGGCGATCGCGTTGAACCTCGTGCCGTTCGCCGGGATCGCGTTCCTGTGGTTCGTCGGGGTGCTCAGGGACCGGATCGGCGCACGCGAGGATCGCTTCTTCGCGACCGTGTTCCTGGGCAGCGGCCTGCTGTTCGTCGGGATGTTGTTCGTGGGCGCGGCGATCGCCGGCGGGATCATCGCGGCCGCGTCGTCGTCGGGCACGCCGGGCGCAAGCACCCTGGCGCTGGGCCGCAACGTTACCGGCATCCTGGTGAACATCTACGCGATGCGGATGGCAGCGGTGTTCACGCTCACCACCGTGACCATCGCGCGCCGCACCGAGATCGTCTCCAGATGGCTCACCATCGCCGGGCTGGTGAGCGCGCTGGTGCTGCTGGTCGGCGTCGGCATCTCACCTTGGGCGGAGCTGCTGTTCCCGGCCTGGATCCTGGCGTTGAGCATCGATATCCTCGCCGCCGGCCTGCGGGCAGCTCCGCGGGCCACGGAAAAGGCGCACCACTGATCGCCGGGCGCCCTTTTCCGCGGTCCGCGAAGGTGGGTCAGGTGCCGATCAGCTTGGCCTTGGCGGCGGTGAATTCGTCGTCGCTCAGGACGCCTTGCTGATGCAAGGTGGCGAGCTGGTTCAGCTGATCGACCATCGGCGACGTCGCTGCCGCGGCAGGCGCCTGCTGCACGGGCGCCGGGGATGCCTGCTGCTGCTCGAGGTCGCCGATACGCGCGTCCTGCTCGTCTTCTTGCTGTGCCTGCTGCGCCGATTTGTTCGCCATGTGATGGCCGACGGCGTAGGCGCTGCCGCCTACGACAGCCGCACGCATCAACGGACGTCTACGCATGAACATCACTGCCTCCTAGCTGGCTGAGCCGCCACGACCGGTCCTACTCCGGCAGGGCCAGGCCGAGGGCCACCATGAGCTCGGGCGCGGCCGCCACCGCCTTCGGCAGCCCGACCTGCGGCGCGACGGCGCGCAGCACGCCGATGAGGTCCTCCGGGGTAGCGCCAGCATCCAGCGCGTTGCCCACCTGCCAGAGGTAGGAGGCCGGAGGCGCGTCGAGCGCGATGAGGGCGGCGATCTTGACGAGGGCAAAGCTGCGCGGATCCAGGCCGCTGTTCTCCTGCAGCTCGGTCCGCAGCTCTAGGCTCTCGCCCAGCAGCCCCGGGTCGCCGAGGGCCAGCTCGGCCAGCGCGGTCCTCGTAGCATCGTCGACATCAGCCCTGGCTGGCACGGTCATGATCACAATCCTTTCAGTCGCTTCAGCGGCAAGGTTGCTGAAGGCACTTCCTCAACCGCAACGATCGCGGCTGCGGGTATGCGCTGCTTCACCCGCCACGGATGGTGTCAAGACGCGGACGGGGCCCGCGCGGGCCCGTCCGCGAGGGGCTTGGCATCACCCACGACGGAGGATCCGCCGGCCAGCGAAGGCTTTGTAGCAGCGGCCGGGCTGGTCCAGTCATCGCCACCGAGTGCGCGCTCCGCGGCCCGCTGGGCGAGGGGCTCCACCGGGTCGGTCATTCGCTTGCCTACCGACCGCAGCCGGTCGCGCGGATCCACCTGCCCGGTATCGCCCGTGCCGGAGTCAGGAAATCATCCCGCATGGATGATGCCGGCTGCTGGATCCGGGGCGGCCGTTTATCAAGGACGACCTGCGGCCTGCGGCTGGGCGGGCGGCCTGCCGATCAACTCGATCAGCCCGAGCGCCACCAGCAGCAAGACGGCGAGCAGAATGACAAGCGGGGCGGTGGGCTGACCCACGAAAACGAATATCAGGGCGACGAGCGCGACCGCGCCGATCCGCAAGCCCTTGCGGTGCGCGTAGGTCCAAAGGCCGGCCGGGCCGGTGTCCACGCCCGCACGCTCGCCGCGATGCCGTATCCGGTCCAGTCCCGACTGCACTCCAGCACGGATCCGGACTGCCGTGACCGACGGCCCGGAGAGGAATGCGGCGGCGGCGACGACGAGCCCGACCAGCAGCAGGGCCCGGAGCGCTTCCTTGATGAACCGGACCAGCGTGTCAAACAGGGCGGCGGCGGCATCGCTGGGCAGCGTGGTGGAAGGCACGCTATTCAGGTAGATGGTCCGGAAGTAGGCCAGGCCGAGCGCGAGCACGAGCATAGACGCCGCGAAGCCGAGCCCGGCTCCGATCAGGGCGCGCCGGTGACCCCGGGCGATATACACGCCCAGGCCGATCAGCAGGAGCGACAGGATCGGCAGCAAGATCTTGATGTCGCTGATCAGCCGGTAGAGGCCTTGCGCCTTGACCAGGTCCCGGGACGAGAACAGCGCCAGCGTCGGGTGGATCGGCGGGATGTTGTTCGCCAGCGTGAAGCCGCGCGCGACCAGGTCCTGCTTGACGATATTGATGAGGGGGCCTAGATCGATCACGACCTGCCCGTTGCTTGGTGGTGACTGTAGCGGTTGCTCCCGCCTCGAGAGCACCTTCACCATCTGCTGGTGCGCAACGGTGTTGACCTGGACCCATATCTTGGCGAACTGCGGGCTCGTGATGATCTTGTGCACCTGGCTCGTGGATGAATCCCGCGACCGCGCTGGCGATCGAGGGGGCCGAAGCTCTTGAGCAGCGTGCCGACGCGGGCAGGCCCTTGCCGGTGAGCAGGGCGGCGGCCTGATCGGTATAGCTGACCACGTTCACGTGGCTGGTGATCTGGGACGTGATTTTGGTGCTCACGGCGTCCTGAATCGCCGGATTGTGGATGAGCGGCTCGATGTTGGCCACGTAGCGGCTGGTGTTGGAGACCTGATTGGCGCCCCAGACGCCTATCACCGACAGCGGAGCGAGCACGCAGCCGATCACGATGAGCACGACGGCGACCGGGGTCCGCCAGCTGAACCGCCGCCGGTGGCCGCGCGCCAGTCCCCTGGTCGCGGAGCTGGGCCGTCTCGGCGCGGAGACGTTCCAACTCAGCCGTCTCGGCGGCCGTCTCGGTGCGGAGGCGTTCCAGCTCAGCGCGCTCATCGTCGCTGAGTTCTGGGCCCTCGGCAGCCGTGCCCTGGCTTACCGCCGTCGTCAGACAAGGTCACCTCCGCCGAATCCGCAGCGCAGCATCGGTCGTGCTGCCCCGGGTCGTCATATCGGCGACATTTGCCGGACGCTGCGTCTAATTACCATGTCTGCCCTGGCAATGACCTGCCTCACCCGGCCGGGGTGAATCCTGGCTAGTTCACGGCACCGCCGGGACGGCTTCGGAGGGTAGCGCGCAACGCCATGATCCGTTCATCCGCAGCCCGGAAAGCAGCGCGGTTGAGCGTGCCACGCAGGTAGCCGCGCTCCAGGGAGTTCATCGCGCGCTGGCCTTCCGGCACATTCCGCTGGGAGCAGAGCAGCAGGTCCATCCCGGCCCCGGCCGCCAGGGTGGCGCGATTCGCGATCGGGCCGAACCGGCGCAGGGCGCCGGCCTCCAGTGCGTCGGTAATGGTGACGCCGGTGAAGCCGAGCCGCTTGCGGAGCTCGCCCGCCACGATTGTCGTGGACAGGCCGGCCGGGCGGACGGGATCCAGCGCGGGGTAGACCGCCCACGACAGCATGACCAGCTTCACGTGCGCCGCAACGGCCGATCGGTACGGTAGTTCGTCCACGCTGCGGATCGCCGAAGCTGGCACCGACAGGGTCACCGGCCGCACGTCGGTGTTCTGCAGTGCCGCTGCGTCGCCGAGACCGGGAAAATGCTTGCCGGTGGCCGCCACTCCGCCCCGTTGCTCTGCCGTGGCGTAGTCCGCGCCGAGCTGCGCGACGGTAGCCGGGTTGTCGCTGAACGAGCGGCCGAGGCGGCTGATGAAGTCGCCGGGCTGCCGGTACACGTCAAGGACCGGTGCCAGGTTGACGTTCAGGCCGTTACTGCGCAGGGTCACGGCGGCGCCGCTGCCGGCCTGGGCGGCGGCGGCCGGCGGGTCGGCCGAGTCGCCGATCTGCTGTGCCGAAAGCTCCGGCTGGCCGGGGAGCCGCCGGACTATGCCGCCTTCCTGGTCGGTCATGAGCAGCAGCGGCAGGTGAACCGGGTCCAGCCTGCTGGCGGCCGCCTGGTCAAGCTGACGGACGGCGGTGGCGAGCTGGGACGGGCCGCCGACGTTGTCGGTGAAGAAGATAACGCCGGCCGCTTCGCCACGGGAGATCAGCGAAAGCAGGCTGGCAGGCGGCGTGACGCCGGCATAACTGTAGATCACCCGCTGGCCGGCCAGCTGAGCGGCGCTCAGCCTCGACAGAATGGCCGCGGCAGCGGGCTGTCCCGTGGCCGGATGCAGCTGGGCGCTGCAGCCGCCGGCCAGCAAGGAGATAGCTGCGGCGCAAACCCCGAGACGCCACGGAGCGCGCCGCGGCCCGGTGCCGTCACAGTGACGGACCGGGCCGCGGCGGCCGTTTTCGCTTCTTGCCCTCATCCCGCCATCGGGTTCACGCCGGCCAGGTCCTCGCGGCGCACCCGGATCATCACGATGGTGACGATCAAGGCAATCACCGTGATACCGGCCGAGACCATGAAGCCCTTCGAGAAGCCGACCGCCAGGGCCTGCGCGTAGATCGCCTTCGGGATGGAGCCGGACGCTGCCACGTGCAGGCCGTGGCCGGACCGCGCGGCCGCGGCCGCGGCCTGGCTCCTGATGCTGTTGGCGACCGCCGTCCAGGCCACCGTGCCCAGGAGGGCGAGCCCGATCGAGCCGCCGACCTGCTGCCCGGTGTTGAGCAGGCTGGAGGCGAGGCCGGCGTCTTTGTCATCGACCTTCGACAACGCGACCAGGGTGACCGGCATGAACAGCATGCCCAGGCCGATCGCGGTGACGATGATCGGGCCGAGCAGCCCGGAGGTATAGGTGCTGTGCTCGCTGATCCGCGACAACCAGAACATCCCGCCGGCGCCAATCGCCGATCCGGCCAGCAGCAGCGGCCGGGCGCCGATCCGGGGGACCAGCTGGGCGCTGACCCCGGCCATCACCATGATGGTGCCCACCATCGGCAGGTAGGCGATTCCGGTCCGCAGCGCGCTGTACCCCCAGACGGTCTGCACGAAGACGGTCAGGAAGAAGAACATGCCGAACATCGCGGTTCCGACGCAGAGCATCACCAGGTATGCCCCGGACCGGTTGCGGTTGCTGAATATGCGCAGCGGCATCAGCGCGTGCTTGCTCCGCGCCTCGATGACGACGAACGAGATGAGCAGCACGACCGCCGCCGTCAGCGAGGCGACGACCTTGGTGTCGCCCCAGTGCGAGACGCCGTTCGGGGTCGTGGCCGCGCTGGTCAGGCCGTACACCAAGGCTGCGAGCCCGAGGGTACCTGTGATCGCGCCGGGCAGGTCGAACCGGCCAGGGTGCCGGGCCGACTCGCTGAGCACCCGCGGCGCCGCCAGCAGGACGGCGATCCCGATCGGCACGTTCACGAAGAAGACCCACCGCCAGGACAGGTACGTGGTGAGCAAGCCGCCGGCGATCAGGCCGACCGCGGCGCCCGCGATGCTCATGGCGGCGTAGACGCCCATCGCCCTGTTGCGCGGCGGGCCTTCCGGGAAGGTCGTGGTGACCAGTGAGAGCGCGGTCGGCGCGACAATGGCGCCGCCTACTCCCTGGACGGCGCGGGCGGTCAGCAGCCAGGCCTGCGTGGTGGCGAACCCGCCAAGCAGCGACGCCACCGAGAACAGGATGATCCCGGCGATGAATACCCTGCGCCTGCCGAGTATGTCGCGCCGGCCGCCGAGCAGCAGCAGGCCGCCGAAGGTCAGCGCGTAGGCGTTCACGACCCATTCCAGGCCGGAGCCGGAGAAGCCGAGCGCCCGCTGGATGTCGGGCAGGGCGACATTCACGATCGTGGCGTCCAGCACCACCATGAGCTGTGCGGTGGCGATGACGACCAGGGCAAGGCCGAGATGACGATGAGCGGGGCGTCCGGCGCCAGTCGGGAGGCCGTCGGCGACGGCTACCATGCCGGGCGCCGTGGCCCTCCCGCTTGCGGACGTACTGGAGGACATCTGGATTCTCCTTAGATGCGGTGCCGGCGCGGCGCTGGTGGACTGCCGACGCGGCAAGCTGGGGGCAGGATGCCGCGGCCCCCTGCCGGAGGCCGCACGGGACCCAGGCCGGGCCCGGCAGACCCGCAGTTGCGGCCGGTTGAGAAGTTAAGGAGTGGGTGGCAGCGGGACGTGGGCTAAGCCACAGAGCCCGCCGGGGCGCTCACGACGTCAGCCACCTCCTCCTCGTGCGCCGCAGGGCTTGTGGCGCCTTCGTCTGCGTTGATCATCTTGCGGATCAGCGCGAGCAGCTGCTCGCGCTCACTCATGCTGAGCGCGCGGCTCCACGGCATCCGGGTGGCAAGCTCGCTTTCCACCCGCTGCTTCAGGGTGATGCCGGCATCAGTGAGCACGAGGTTCTTGACCCGCCGGTCACCCGGATGAGCCTCGCGCCTGGCCAGCCCGCGCTTCTCCAGCATGTCGGCGACCACGGTGACGAAGGACGGATCGCAGTGCATGCGCTGGCCCAGATCCTTCATGGCCATCGGGCAGTTGAGCGTGTGCAGGGCCTTGATGAAATAGGGCGGGACGCCGAGATCCCTGGCGAGCCGCTCGCCGCGGGCGACGATGCGCCCGATCAGTTCGCCGAGGCCATCGACGATCTGCGCATCGAGCTGCTCACTGGGCGACTTCGTGTCCAAGCCTGGCTCCTGTGCTGCGGTTTCCCGTCGGCGGCCCGGGCGCGGGGAATGCTCCTGAGCTCCTCAACGGTTGAGTAGCTCAAGCATATGAACGAGAGATTGAGTTAGTCAACCTTTTATTGACTCAGCCTCCGGTTCGGCCCTGGGCCACTTACCGTTCCGTCGTTACCTGCCGCGCGGAGCCGGGCGCGTGCCCGCTAGTGGTGGTAAAGGTCGTAGATGATCGCGAGCACGGCGATGACGAGCCCGATCGTGATCAGGCCGCTGCGCGTCCGGGTCTTGCGGTACCCGGGGATTCGTCCCTTCACAGACTTGATGTCGCCGTGCGCGGCGTGTGCCCGGTTCGCGTGCCAGCCCAGCAGGCAGCCGACTGCGAGCACGATGACCGCTAACCCGAAGACGTCTCCCCCCATGACAATGCCCCTCCCCCGTGTCGGGCCTTCGCAGATCATGCCGCATACATGAGGCCGGATCCAGCGGAAACGCCGCCGGGCCGCACGGGCATCGGCCGGCCCCGGGCCGGCCGCGCGCTGGTGACCGACGTTTTGGGTCCGGCGCAAGCCCGGCGTTCAGGGCGGGATAGCAGCGGTGTGAGCCGCGCTGAGGAATCCCGGTCTCTTCCGGGTCCGGAGGATGTCAATGGCAGGATTGGGTCCGTCGCGCAGGAGCCACGATCGCAGAGGAGAGGCGCGGATGAGAGATGATTTGATCGCAGAGACCATCAGCATCGCCGGGCACGGCGGGGACCAGATTGAGGCATACCTTGCCCGGCCGCTCGGCGCGGAGTCAGTCGGCGGCGTGGTAGTGATCCACCACATGCCGGGCTACGACAGCGGAACCAAGGAGATCGCCAGGAAGTTCGCGGCTAACGGCTACGCGGCGCTGATGCCGAACCTCTACCATCGCGAGGCGCCCGGGGCCAGCCCGGACGACGCCGCGGCGGCAGCGCGGGCCCGGGGCGGGGTTCCCGACGAGCGGCTGGTCGGTGACGTCGGCGGTGCGGCAGAGCACCTGCGCGCCCTGGATCACTCCAACGGCAACGTCGGGGTGATCGGTTACTGCTCCGGCGGACGCCAGTCGTTCCTGGCTGCCTGCAGCCTGCCGCTTCAGGCAGCCGTCGACTGCTATGGCGCCTTCGTCGTCAATCCGCCCCCCGAAGGGATGCCGCTGAAAGCGGGGCCGATCATCGGGCTCGCTAAGGACCTGTCCTGCCCCCTGCTTGGCCTGTTCGGCGCTGACGACACCCACCCGTCCCCCGACGAGACCGCCGAGCTGGCCAAGGTGCTGTCCGAGCTGGGCAAGGAACACGAATTCCGCACCTATGACGGAGCCGGCCACGCGTTCTTCGCCGTGGAACGGCCCGCCTACCGGGTCGAGGCGGCGAACGATGGCTGGCAGCGGATCTGGGATTTCTACGGTCGTTACCTGGCCGGCGAGGGAGCTCGCATGTGCACATACCTGACCGAGAAGATCGAGGTCACCGGGAGCGGCAAGGGTGCGGCCGGCTGGTTCGCGCTGAGCGATGCCACCGTCTACTTTGATCACCCGCAGCACGCAGCTGCCGAGCACACGCTCAACATCGATTTCCTCAACCCAGGGAAGGGCCCGGCCGCGCGGGTCGCGGTGGAACTGACCGCCGAGTCGGCGCGAGCCCTGGCCCGGGCGATCGAGGTAACCCTGGCATCCGCGCCGCCCGGGCTCGCCTGACCGCGGACCGCCCGCCGCTACGCCGCCCGGCCGCAGGTAGCCGCCCGGCCGCAGGTAGCCGCCGGCTGCAGGTAGCCGCCGGCTGGCAGGTAGCCGCCGGCTGCAGGTAGCCGCCTGGCCGCAGGTAGCCGCCGGCTGCAGGTGGCCGCCTGCCCGCAGCGGACCGCCTGCCGCGCTGCGAATTGTCGGCATTCCGTGCCAGGATCGGGATCGTGGTCGGACGGGCGGAGCCGGACCGGGGCGCCGGACGGGCGGACCGGGCGGAGGCAGCGGCATGAGGTTACAGGTCGGGCGAGAGACGCTGGGCGCAGCAGTGGCGTGGGTGGCGCGCGCGCTGCCGGCGCGTCCGGTGGTGCCGGTGCTCTCCGGGCTGCTGCTCGAGGCAGGCAGCAGCGGGCTGACGCTGTCCTGCTTTGACTACGAGGTTTCCGCTCGGGTACGGATCGACGCGGACGTGACGGAGGAGGGGACGGCGCTGGTTCCCGGGCGCCTGCTCGCTGAGATCACCCGCAGCCTGCCCGCCCAGCCCGCCGAGTTCAGCTCCGACGGCGACATGGTGAGCCTTGCCTGCGGCGGCGCCGAGTTCACGCTGGTTTCACTTCCCATCGCCGACTATCCGGCGCTGCCCGAGCCGCCGCCGCCCGCCGGCACGGTCGAAGGCGGTGCACTTGCCGTCGCGGCCAGCCAGGTCGGGCCGGCCGCGAGCCGGGACGACACGCTCCCCATGCTCACCGCCGTCTGCCTGGACATCGACGGAGAGACCCTGACGCTGGCAGCCACCGATCGCTACCGGCTCGCGGTGCGGGAGCTGAGCTGGATACCAGCGGTGCCCGGGATCCGGGCCGTCGCGATGGTTCCGGCCAGGACCCTGGCCGACTTCGCGCGGACGATGGCGCCCGGAGTGGCCGTGACGGTGGCATTCGGCGCCGGCCAGCCGGACGCCGGCGGCCAGGCCAGCCCGCCCGGGACGCGGGACCCCCGCCCCGCCGATGGCATGATCAGCTTCGAGGCGGGCGGCCGGAGACTAATCGCGCGGCTGATCGCCGGTGAGTTCATCAGATACCGGTCCAGGTTCCCGGCCGAGTTCAGCTGCCGGGCGGAGATGCCGGCGGCCGCCTTCACCGAGGCGGTGCGGCGGGTCTCGCTGGTCGCCGAACGGGCCAGCCCGGTCCGGCTGACCTTCGGCTCGGGGAGCGTGGTCATCGAGGCGCATGCCGAAGGCCGGGCCCGCGCGATGGAGGCCGTGGCCGCTGACTTCGAGGGACCTGAGCGAGTGATCTCCTTCGATCCGCACTACCTGCTCGACGGACTCGGCGCCGCGGCGGCTGGCGGGCCGGCCCATGCCTCGCCCAGGCAGGCCGGGACAGCGGCTGGAGCCGGGGCCGGGGCCGGGACCGGGGCGGAGACCGGAACCGGGGCCGAGACCGGGGCCGGGGCCGAGACCGGAACCGGGGCCGAGACCGGAACCGGGGCCGAGACCGGGGCGGGGACCGGCAGCGAGCAGCCGCCGCCTGAAGCCGGACGGATCAGGCTGGAGTTCACCAGCGCGGCGAAGCCCGCACTCATCACCTGGGCCGACGACGAACCGGACGCAGCTACCGGGAGCAGCTTGGATGGCGCGGACGGGGAGCCGCGGCCGGCGTTCCGGTACCTGGTCGTCCCGCTCCGCGTCCCGGCGCGGGCCTAGGCATGGCCTCCAGCCAGGACTGCGGCCCCTGCGGCTCGATGACGCGACTGATACCAGGGCCCGCGGCTAGTACCAGGGCCCGCGGCGGCTGCTGGCGCCACCGTTTCGCCCGCGCGGGAAACCGCTTCGTGGGCCCTTGGCCTCCCGGAACAGCCGGCGCATCAGGGCGCGGACTGCCGCGAATATGGCTACGAAGATCACCAGCCCGCCGGGCCAGTACAAGTCGAGGTTCAGGCCTGCCACCAGCAGCAACGCGGCCATCAGGGCGATGATTGACGGCAGCATGCGCAGGCCGGACTGGGGAGCGGAACCGCAGCGCTCCCTGGCCCGCTCACGACGCGGGCCGCCCCGTGGTCAGCGGCCGCGCGGCAGCGGGCATGCCGACGTGCGGGAGATCCTGGGTGATCCGGCTGAGCTGGCCCTGGGTCGTCGCGGCGAAGGTAGCGTCGAGCCGCTGGTTGAACTCTTCTAGCGTCAGCCTGCCCGCTGCGTAGTGCTCCCGCAGAAGGGAGGCCACAGCTTCGCGGTCAGAATCGCCGATGCGCAGGTCAGGTCTTACCGTCATGTGATCCTCCTACGCCCGCCGCTCGATCGGCCCGTGCCGCTCGATCCGCTCGATCCGCCCGCGCCGACATCAAGACGATATGTCTCGATGCCCGTGAACGGCAAGTTGCGCGGCCGGAAAGGCTTATCGGTCGCGGCGGCCGGAACATGTCGGGTCAGTCGCCGAGGTAGCTGTTGCCGCCGGTTTCCGGGTTGGTGACCATCGCCCCGACGGACATTCGCCCGGCCCGGGCGAAGACCAGCGTGAGCGTGATCTCGGTGCCCGCCCGCATCCGGCCTGCGCCGGTGATCAGCATGTGATAGCCGTCGGGATCTAGCCGGACGGTGGCGCGAGCGGGAATGACGATATCCGGGACCGCCCGCGTCGTGCTGCCGCCATGACCGGCCGGGCCGCGGAACGTCACGAGGCCGCCGACGCTCGTTCGTGCCGAGGTCACGCGGTCGGCGGATCCGTTATTCTGGATGACCAGATAGGCCCGGGTGGTGCCGGCGGCGGGGAGCGTGACGTAGGCGGTGCCGATCTGGATCGGCGCGGCGGCGGCCGCCTGCTGCGTGCAGCCCGCCAGCGCGGCGATCAGGGCGAGCAGGCAGGCCGCCGCAGCGGTCCGGGCTGTGGCCGGCCGTTGTGACGACCGCGGCCTGCCCGACTGGACCGCCCAGCCTGCTGTTCGCATCATGTTCTTGTCCTCGCGGGAGTTGCTGCGGTGCCATCGTCTCATGACGACAGGTCACGGCCGGCCATGTACTCGCCAAGATGGGCCTGGCGACCGGGTTCGGGCAGTCATCCTCCTTCATAAGACCGGCATCGCGGTGGCTGGCGAGGCGGCCACCTGAGGTCAGCTGATGGCCCGCCGCCAGGTCTGGCCCATCAGGTCATGACCGAAGCTGTGATGTTGCTCCTCGCCGGTCAGCTGGAAACCGGCTCGCTGGTAGATGCGCCGGGCCGAGGTGAGCACGTCGTTGGTCCAGAGCACGACCTCCAGATAGCCTGCCGCGCGGGCGAAGGAAATGCACTCACCGACCAGCTGGCCGCCGAGGCCAAGGCCGCGCGCGGCAGGCTCGACGAGGAGCAGCCGGAGCTGGGCGGTCGCGTCATCCCGTCGCACGCAGAAGACGCAGCCCGCTGGCTTTCCGTCCACATCGGCGATCCAGGCGCGTTCCCGCTGCGGGTCGTGGTCGGCGGCGTAGTCCGCGACGATCCGCGCGACCAGCGCCTCGAACGTCTCGTCCCAGCCGTACTCCGCTGCGTAGAGCGACCCGTGCCGGTGGATGACCCAGCCAAGGTCGCCTGGTTGCGGCTGCCTGAGCCGGACCGCCGGGCAGAGGCGCGATCCGGTGAGGACCCGCTGGACGTAGGTCATCGCCTCGGTGAGGCGTCGCTGCTCCTCCTCGGCGCAGCCGGACAGGAGCGCGCTGATCTGGCCAGCGGAGGAGTTGTCGAGCAGCGTGAAAGCCGCGCGACCCTGACGGGTCAGGCTGATCACCTGGCGCCGCCCGTCCGCCGCCGAACGCCGCCTGGCGACAAGCCCGTCGGCCTCGAACCTGGCCAGGAGCCTGCTGAGGTAGCCAGCGTCGATATCAAGGACACGGCGGAGCTCAGCAACCTCGGTGTCGTCGGTCCCGGCAAGTTCGAAGATTATCCGCGCTTCGGCCAGCGAGTAAGGGGTGTCGAGCAGCCCTTCGCTAAGCAGGCCTAGAATGCCCGTGTAGAAGCGGTTGAACTCCCGGACCGCAGCGATCCGAGAGGTCAAGGCGGGATCGCCTGATGGCCCAGGCATAATCTTTGACATAGTCAAAGATTATGCTCTGCGGACGCTCCGCTCCCGGTGGTTTTGCCCGTCGTCGCGGCGGGGTGCGGATCAGCCACGCTCGATCGCGGTCTGGAGCAGGCCAAGCGGCGGCGAGCCGAGGTCGAGCAGGCCCGCGTGGAACCTGCGCAGCGAGAAGTCCGCGCCCCAGCGCTTCCTCGCCTGCTCACGCAGCTCCATGATCTCGAGCTTGCCCCAGGTATAACGGCCGTAGGTCGGGTCGAAAGTGGCCCTGCGGGCCTCGGCGAGCGCGGCGGGCCCGGCCAATGCGGCGTCCGATTCGAACCGCCTGGCACTGTCGCGCACCGTCATCCCTGCGGTGTGCATCCCGATCGCGCAAGCCAGCCGGGTGACCCGGATCAGCGCACCGAGCCAGACACCGATCGCGAACCTCGGGTCGTCGGCGCGGAAGCCTTCATCGACGCAGACTTCCTCCGCGTAGTGCGCCCAGCCCTCGACGAACGCGGTCGAGAACAGTGTCCGGCGGACGACTGATGGCGCCCGCCGGAGAGCCCGCCCATGCGAGAAGTGCCCTGGAGCGACCTCATGCACGGTGATACCGGGAAGCGAGGTCGCGCTGAAGACCTCCAGCCACTGCTCCTGCTCCTGCGGCTGCCATGACGGATCGGGCGGGGTGATGTGATACCAGGATGGGCCCTCAGGCTCGCCGGGTGCCGCCCAGGCCAGCATCGCCATGCCCCACCGCCGTGACTCCGGCGCCAGCCCGACGAGGCATTCGCCGTCATGGTAGGGAACCAGGTCCCGCTCCCGGGTGAACTCGATCGCCAGTCGCGTCCAGTGCCGCGCGGCCTCGATGACGCCGCCCGAGTCCGGGTGGTCGCGCGCGAGTTCGCGGACCACCTCTCCCGGCGGCCGGCCCGGGTCCAGCTGAGCGCAGCTGTCGGCGAGCCTGGCGGCGAGCCTGTCCCGCTCGGCATCGGCCCGCTCACTGAGCCTGCCCAGGTCCACCGGCATGCGGTCGGCACTGCTCAGCAGCGCGGTGAGCGCCTCGGCGCCCAGTGCCGCATCGGGATCACCGTCGGCGGCGGCCCGGTCCAGGTGCGCCACCAGGCGCGCATGCGCGGCACGCGCCGCCGCGGCGGAGTGCTCGTCGGCGTCCGCAGGCACGGCGGCCGCCAGGCCGCGGACCGCGCCGCCGAGCGCGGTCGCGACCGGCGCGCTGACGAGGTCCAACGCCTCGATGGCCGCGTCGACGGCCTGCGGCCAGCCAGCCAGGTGCATCAGGCGAGCCTGGTCCCGCTGCTCGGCGGGGGCGTAGCCCCGGTCATAGCAGGCGAGATCGAGTGCTTCCAGGTGGTAGAGCGGATTGCGGCGGTGCAGCTCGAGCTGGCCGAACGTGACGCGGGCGTGCTCCTCGAACGTCGCGAGATGCGCCTCGTCGTGCGGATCGGAAAGCGGCTGGTCCGCGGCCGGAGCCGCGGCCAGCCTGGCCAGCCCGGCCCGGACTCCGGCCGGGGAGAGATCCTGAATCTTGCCGTCGTACTCGTGCCGTCCGCTGGATTCACGCTGCTCGGCAACGTCAAGATCGCAGACGGCGCGCAGTCTCGGAGTCAGGTCGTCCATGCTGGGAAACGCTACCGGCCGCCGTTACTGGCCGGTCGCGCCCGGCTTGACCGCCTGGACGGAAAGAATCTTGGTTGCGCTGGCGCCGCCCGCGCAGGTCTGCGCGGAGAAGCTGATGTACAGCGCGGTGAACTGGTCCGGCGGGTAGATCCTGAGCCAGTGCGCCTTGGTGATCGTGCACCGCGAAGCCGGATAATTGCTCGCGTCCGCCACCTGAAGCGTGGCGTGCGCAGTCGCGCCCGGCCCGACGGTCACGAGAGCCGGCGCTGTCACAGAGTCGCGGCCCGCGGCCGCGCCGATCTGGCTGCCGCCCTGCCCGGTCACGAAGGAGACGCCGGGATAGCCAAAGAGCGTGCAGCTTGCGGTTGCGTTGTTGGTGAAGTCGATCGGGTAGTAACTGCTGCCGGCCGCGCCCCCGGCCTGCCCGATCGTCGCCTTCAGCGCCGAGGTCGCGCACGGCTGCGGCCCGCTCGAGCCGGCCGGCGGGGTCGCCTGGGACGAGCTGCCGGTGCTGGCGCTGCTGGGCGGTGCCGTCCTGGTGACCGTCTTGGTGACCGTGACCGTCGGAGCGGCGGCCGGGCTGCCTCCGCCACAGCCGGTGATCGCTGCCGCGGCGCAGGCCAGGGCCGCTGCGGCGATAGCACCGCGAACCGGGAGGCTGGCTACGGTCATCACGATGTTCCCCTGTCGTGGCGAGTGGCCTGGCGGCCACGTGACCTGAAGGACGCCATCCTTGGCTTCCGGTTGCCGGCCGCGGCAGGGCGCCGATGTCAAAGTCTGCAGGTAACGACGCGGCAACGCGAGGCGCAGCGCCGGCCAGGTCCCCGCGGCCGGGCCAGCGGGTACCGTCGGTGAGATCTGGCTCCGGTTGGCGGGAGGCGCAGTTGTCCGGTGGCCCGGCCTTTGCCGCTAGTTCGTCCTTCACCACCAGGCCCCAGCTAGCCGGCACGTTCGGCATGGTTGCATCGACGCACTGGCTCGCCGCCGCGGCCGGCCTCGCGGCGCTGGAGCAGGGCGGCAACGCGTTCGACGCCGCGGTGGCCGGCGGCCTGGTCCTGCAGGTCGTGGAACCGCACATGAACGGGGCAGGCGGCGAGGTGCCGGTGATCGGGTTCGATGCCGCGCGGGATGAGGTCTTCGTGCTGGACGGCCAGGGCCCGGCGCCCGCGGCGGCCACGCCGCAGGCGTTCGCCAGGCTCGGCCTTGACCTGATTCCGGGCACTGGCCTCCTCGCCGCCTGCGTGCCCGCCGCGTTCGGGACCTGGATGCTGTTGCTGGCCCGCTATGGCAGGCTGCCGCTGCGCGCGGTGATGACTTACGCGATCGGCTACGCGCGTGACGGCTACCCGATGCCGGCGTCGGCCAGCGCTGCCATCACCGCGATGGCCGGCACCTTCCGGGACCACTGGCCAAGCTCCGCCGAGGTCTACCTGGGGGACGGGGCGCCCGCGCCAGGTTCCCGTTTCGCCAATCCCGCACTCGCGGCCGTCTACAGCCGGATCCTGGCCGAGGGCGAAGCCGCCGGCGCAGCTCGCGAAGCGCAGATCGAAGCGGCCCGCCGGGCGTTCTACGAGGGCTTCGTCGCCGATGCGATCGCTGCGTACCTGACAGATGCCGAGGTGCTGGACCTCACCGGGCGAGCCCATCGCGGCCTGCTTACCGGAGCGGACCTGGCCGGCTGGCGGGCGTCGGCCGACGCGCCTGTCACGCTGGAGTACGCGGGCCTGACCGTGTGCAAGACCGGGCCCTGGGGGCAGGGCCCGGTCTTCTTGCAGCAGCTTGCGCTGCTGGCCGGGTTCGACCTGGCGGCCATGGGCCCGGGCAGCGCGGACTTCATCCACACGGTCGTGGAGTGCGCGAAGCTGGCGTTCGCCGATCGCGAGGCCTGGTACGGCGATCCCAGGTCGACGGCCGTGCCGCTGGCCGGGCTGCTCTCGCCGGAGTACGCGGCCGCGCGCAGGCGGCTGGTCGGGGCCGCGGCCTCGGGGGATCTGCGTCCGGGCGCGCCGGCAGGTGTCTCGCCCAGGCTGCCCGGTTACGCCGTGCCCGGAGATGCGGTGCCCGGTTACGCCGTGCCCGGAGATGCGGTGCCCGGAGATGCGCTGCCCGGAGATGCGCTGCCCGGCCTGGTTCCCGGGCTCGGGCCCGGCGATACCTGCCATCTGGACGTCGCCGACTCATTCGGCAACCTGGTCTCGGCGACGCCGAGCGGCGGCTGGCTGCAGAGCTCGCCCGTCATCCCCGGGCTTGGTTTCTGCCTGGGCACCAGGGCGCAGATGTTCACCCTCACCCCCGGCCTGGCGAGCACGCTGGCGCCGGGCAGGCGACCGCGGACCACGCTTTCTCCCGGCCTGGTGCTCCGCGACGGCGAGCCCTACCTGGCATTCGGCACGCCCGGCGGTGACCAGCAGGATCAATGGGCACTCGGGTTCTTGCTCAACCATGTTCACTTCGGGATGAACCTGCAAGAGGCGATCGACGCCCCGGCGTTCCACACCGGCCATTTCCCCTCTTCGTTCTACCCGCGTGCATCGCGGCCCAGGTCGCTGGCGGCCGAGGCGAGGCTGGCCGAGCCCGTCGTCGCGGAGCTGCGGCGGCGCGGCCATGCGGTAGCGGTCATGCCGCCATGGTCGCTCGGCCGGGTCAGCGCCGTCGGCCGCGGCAACGGGATGCTGTACGCGGCCGCCAGCGCGCGCGGCATGCAGGGCTACGCGGTCGGCAGGTAACCGCCGCCGTCGGCGGCCGGGCCGGATCAGACCGGCAGCGCGAGACAGCCTGCCAGCAGCGCGGCGATGAGCGCGAGCGCCCTGAGCCAGCCGGAGGCCGGCCCGGCCGGGGCGGGAAGCATGCTGGCCCCGACAGCGATCACCAGCAGGCCGAGCCCCGCAGCGATCAGCGGCAACTGCGGCCGCAGTACAGGTGGCCGCGCGCCGGACTCGGCAAGATGCGTCGTCAACAGGTACCCGAGCAGCGCCACTGCCAGCACCCCGGTGTGGTACGGATGCGACCGGTGCGTGGCCTCAACGGCAATCGCTGCGATGACCAGCCCCTCCGCCCACGGGATGACCCGGAGCATGGCAACCAGCCAGCGGCCGAGCCTGGCCGGCGGGCTGTGGTACAAGGCCAGATCAGGCTGCCCGGCACCGGCGGCCAGCCGTGCGGTGCCGAAAACGGCGCACGCGGCGGCAACCGCGAGTACGGCCCTGCCCAGGCCGCCGGCACCCGGCGCCGGCAATGCCGACCACGCGACGCAGGCGGCGGCGAGCAGGCCAGCGGCCGCGCTCTGGCTGGCCAGCCGGTAGCGGTCGGCCAGACGGGCCCTGGTGCTTACGGAAACCGGCATTTTAACGGCGGCCCACCATGACCCTTCTCGTATAGGGAGCGAGTGGTTCATCCAGGGTCTGCTTCCCGTCCCAGTGGACCAGGGGGATGCCGAGCTCACGGAGCGAGAACCTGATCGCCTGCTGCTCCATCCGCCAGATCCGGCGGGTCATTCCGGCCAGGCTGTCCCTGCCCCCGCGCGGCTCGGTGTTGAGCACGTCGATGATGAGCACGCTGAACCCGCGTTCTCGCAGGTCGCGCACTGCGCCGATGAGCCGGAGGCTGAGCAGCGGGCTGAAGACGACGATCAGCGCGCCTGGCGGCAGGGCGGCCTTGGGCAGCCGGTCAAGCTCGTCGCCACGGCCGCCGGTCCCGGCGCCGGCGAGCATCGCGTTCATGATCCGGTAGAACTGCCTGGTACCTGTCCCCGGGGTGACCCACGCACCGTCGCTGGCGTAGCTGACGAAGCCCACCCGGTCCCGCGCCGCCAGATACGCCCTGGCCGTCGCTGCCGCCCCGCGCACCGCGAGGTCCAGCGACGTGCCGCCTGCCTCGCCGACGTCGGACGTGGCATCGACGACGATGACGACATTCTGGGTCCGCTCGGCAGCGAACATGTTCAGCTGGAGTCGGCCGCGCCGGGTGGTGGCCGGCCAGTTGATCCGCCGCTGCGGGTCCCCCGGGACGAAGTCGCGCACCCCGGTGAAGTCGCTCCCGGCGCCGTGTGCCCTTGAGGAATGCTCGCCCAGCCAGCTGAGCAGCCGGCTGAGCACGATCCTGGAGTCCTGCACCGCCGGGGCCGGGTAGCAGTCGATCAACGGCAACGGCACCGTCACCCGGCCTTCCAGCAGCCGGAACCGGTCCCGCAGGATCACTTCCGCGTGACCGGCCCGGCGGCGGCCCCAGCCGCGGACCAGGAACGGCAGCGTGGCCTCGGTGGTGACGGCAGTCCCGGCGGATGCGGTGGCCGTCGCGGTGGCCCGGTCCGGCATCTCGACCGCCTTGGCCGGGTGCAGCAGCAACTCGACGCTGAAGCCGCCGGTCCCGCTGATCGTCGCGTTGATCGCGGCCTGCTCGTTCTCGTAGACGCGCAGCGCGGTTGACCGCAAGCTGACGCCGATGCGCTCTGGCCGGTCCCGCCGCCACGCGGTCAGCAGGACCACGGCGGGCGCGGCAGCTGCGGCGAACGCGGCCCGCTGGGTGATCACGGCAACGGCCAGGGCGGCCAGGGCGAGGGTAAGGAGGCGCCGCGCATGGCCGGAGACAGACCAGCTCAGCCTCACCCTGCGGTCCTGCGCTTGAGCAGTCATCGGCGCAACCTCCCGCGGATCCGGTCAGCCTCGGTGGCCGGCCGCGGGATCGGTCTGCGGCGTGGGCACCGAGGCCAGCAGCCGGGCGACGACGTCGTCCGAGCTGACCTGGCGGACCCAAAGCTCCGGCCGCAGCGTGATCCGGTGGGCCAGGGCCGGTACCGCGACGCTCTTGACGTCATCGGGGATGACGAACTCACGTCTGGCCAGCAGCGCCTGGCCCCTGGCCAGCTGGACGAGCGCCAGGCCGCCCCGCGGGCTCGCGCCGACCTGGATCTGCCGATGATCCCTGGTGGCCGAGACCAGCGCGATCACGTACTCAAGCAGGTCGGGGGACACCTCCACCTGCTCAAGCGACCGGCGCATGCCGAGCAGCGTGCCCGCATCCGTGACCTGGCTGACGGCCGCGGCGTCGGTCTTCCTGTCCAGCCTGCGCTGCAGCATCTGCACCTCGTCGGGCGCGGCTAGATAGCCGAGCCGCAGCCGGATGAGGAACCGGTCGAGCTGGGCCTCGGGCAGCTCGTAGGTCCCCTCGTACTCGATCGGGTTGTCGGTCGCGAGCACGACGAACGGCTGCGGCAGCTGCCGGGTCTGGCCGTCAACGCTCACTTGTCCCTCGCCCATGGCCTCCAGCAGGGCCGCCTGGGTCTTCGGCGGTGTCCTGTTGATCTCGTCAGCAAGCAGCAGCTGAGTGAATACCGGCCCGGGACGGAAAACCATCTGGCCGGTCCGCTGCTCGTACAGCGGCGCGCCGATCACGTCCGAAGGCAGCAGGTCCGGCGTGAACTGGATGCGGGTGAACTCCAGGCCGAGGGCGCGCGCGAAGGACCGGGCGATCAAGGTCTTGCCCAGTCCCGGCAGGTCCTCGATCAGGATGTGGCCGCCCGCCAGGATGCCGATCATCATCAGCTCAAGGGCCCGGCGCTGGCCGACGACCACGCGGGAGATCTCGTCCAGGACCTCGGTGCACCGGTACGCGGTTTCCGCTGGTGCCGGGGTCCGCTGTGGTCCGGGGGTCTGCGGCGTCACAGTCGCTCCAGCCGGTCGATGAGCCGGGCCAGCGTGCGCGGCGGGATGCCGGGCTGGCGGCCGGAGGAGACCCGCGGGCGGTCGGGGTCCACCCAGTACCAGAGGGCCTCGTCCGCCTTGCGGCGGCAAAGCAGCCGCCGCGCCGCGGCTGGATCGGACTGCAGGCTGACGCCATGCCGCTCGGCGAGCCGCGCGGCGAGCAGGCTCTGCAAGGTGCCCCGCAGCTCGGCGTCGAAGGCGGCCATGGAGCGGGTGCCCCCGAGCAGCCCGGAACGCTTGCGCCAGTAACCGGTGAATCGCAGCATCGGCCGCCCTGGCGCGGCCAGGTCGTCGCCAACGCCGTCGGCGTTGCCCGCGGGCGGCAGGAAGGCGCGGAGCATGGCGAGGCTCAGCGCGATGAAGCAGATGACGACCAGGGTCGCGCCGGCCGGTCCGGCTACCGCATACCCCGCCGCAGCAGCAGCAGCGACCAGGACCCCGGCGATCGCGATTTCGGGTGCGGCGCCGCGCCAGGCTCGGTCCGGCTCGGCGGGCAGGCCGTCCCCGCGCCCGGCCGCGCTCACCTGGCTGTCCCGGTCAAAGCTCGGTCAGCGCCTGCTCGGCTGTGTCGCGATCCGCGGCAGTGAGCTCCGTGGTCGAGAACCTTGCCGCATAGAACACCGAAGTCAGCCGGGTGGCCGCGGTGCCGTGCACAAGCCCCGCGGCCGCGGCCCTGGCCAGCAGCTCGCCGGGAGTCTCCGCGTTGCCCCTGGCCGCTCCCGCGCTGGCCAGGCTCTGTTCCATGGCCAGGTAACACGCGATGATGGCGCCCCTGGCATCGTCAAGCTCGCGCAGCGCGAGCCAGCCGTACTGAACAGCCTTCCTGACCTCCGCCTCGCGATCGTCAGCGAGTTCCGAGCCCGCGGACGGCAGCCGGCTCCGGCGCCGCGGCCAGTGCCGCCGCAGCAGCAGGATGGAGCAGCCCATGATGGCGGCTACCAGCACGGCGGCCAGCAGCAGGTCGAACCGGGCTCCGGCGAGCTTCGCCGCATGCTCCGATCCCGGAACGCGCAAGTGCCCGGGCAGTGCGCTGCCAGCTGACGGGACCCGTGCCGGGGGCTGAGGCAAGTGATAGGCCCTGGTGAGCAGGTAGCAGCACGGCACGGCGAGAGCCGCTGCGATGAGCGCGCTACGCAGCACCTCCCGCAGCCTCGTCGCGAGGAGGTGGTCCGTCGACGCCCGGGCCCGGCGCACCGCGAGCACGACGAGCAGCAGCACGACGACGGCCTCCAGGGTCGCAGCGACCGGCAGCTCGTCGCGGACATAGGGGCCGTCGAGGCGCAGCCGTGGCAGGCCGCCGCGGAGCAGGGCGGCGGCCAGCACGATCAGCAGTGCGGCCAGCGCGAGGCGCGCCAGCTGGTACCCGCGGTTACCGCTGAGCCTGTTACCGCTGAGCCTGTTACCGCTGAGCCTGTTACCGCTGAGCCTGTTGCCGCTGAGCGAATCGCCGGCCTGCGGCCGCCCTTGCGTCATGCCGTCCAGCCTCCGGGACCAGGCCAGGCCAGGCCGCCAATCCCGGCTTCGTGCCCACGATGACCATCCGGCCGGCGGTGACCGGCACCACTGACGCTACCGCCGGGCGCCGCGGCAGTCACCAAGAAGGCGGGCTGCCTGACCCGTTTGCTGCCATCTTGTTATGACTTCGTCCGTTATAGCGCGCTGTTGCTCCCGCGGCGAGCAGAGTCAGCCTGCAGGCTGACGACGCCGGGCTCCTGGACCTGGCAAGGTTGAGGGGCCACCGCCGGGCGACCGCCAGGCCAGCCTGGTCAGCCGGCGGCCGCAGCCAGGCGTGCGGCTCACCGAAGGCGAGGACGGAGCGACGTGAATGCTGACTTGATGTCGGAGGTTCCCGGCGTAAGCGATCCGGGAGTACCGGCGGCGGTCGTCGAGACGACCGCGCTGACAAAACGTTACCCGGGCGCGGTCACGGCGCTCGACGGGCTGACCGTGGCAGTCGAGCCTGGCATCACCGGGCTGGTCGGATCCAACGGGGCAGGGAAGTCGACGCTGATCAAGATCCTGCTCGGGCTGCTGCCGCCGACCAGCGGGCAGGCGAGGGTACTGGGCCGCGACTGCGTCTTGAACGCCAGCCAGATCAGGATGCTGACCGGCTACATGCCCGAACATGACTGCCTGCCGCCCGACGTCACAGCGACGGAGTTCGTCACGCACCTGGGCCGGATGTCGGGGCTGCCGCCGACCGCCGCCAAGGAGCGCGCCGCCGAGACGCTCCGCCACGTCGGCCTGTACGAGGAGCGGTACCGGCAGATCGGCACCTATTCCACCGGCATGAAGCAGCGGGTGAAACTCGCCCAGGCGCTGGTCGGCGATCCCCGGCTGCTGCTGCTCGACGAGCCGACCAACGGCCTGGACCCGGCAGGCCGGGCCACCATGCTCGAGCTGATCGCCCGGATCGGCGGCGAGTTCGGCATCGCGGTCGTGGTCGCCTCCCACCTGCTCGGCGAGGTCGAGCAGATCTGCGATCACCTGGTGGCCATCGACAGCGGGCGGCTGCTGCGGGCCGCCTCGATGAGCTCGTTCACGCAGGCCAGCCAGGTGCTGGCGATCGAGGTGGAAGAGGGCACCGAGCAGCTGGCCGCCGAGCTCACCAGGCGCGGCCTGCAGCCGGTCGCCCAGCAGCGGGAGCTGCTGGTCCGGCTGACCGGCGAGGAAACCTATGACACGGTCCGCGACGTGATCGCCGATCTGGGCCTCCCGCTGAACCGGATGGAGCAGCGCAGGCACCGGGTCGAGGAACTGTTCCGCGGCGGGACGGCTCCCGCCACCGACGCGATGGGAGCGGTCAATGTCGGCTGACAGTCCGGAGGTGAGCTTCGGCGCCGCGCCCCGGGCCGCCGGCGGGGTCATCCACGACATCGGCTACCGCAGGTACGAGGGCGAGCGGCTGGGCCGGGGCCGGATCTTCGTGGCCCTGTTCTGGCACAGCCTGCGCTCCGCGTTCGGCATCGGCCGCGGGATCAAGGCCAAGATCGTGCCGGTGCTGACCTTCGCGATCATCTGCCTGCCGGCCGTGGTCGACGCGGTCATCGTCAACCGCACCGGCGTCCGTCAGGTCAGCTACGACAGCTATACGCCGGTCATCCGGATCCTGGTGATGATCGTCTTCCTGGCCGCGCAGGCCCCCGAGCTGGTCTCCAGGGACCTGCGCAGCCACGTGCTGCCGCTGTACTTCGCCCGGCCGATCCGCCGGCTGGACTACCCGCTGGCCAAGCTGGCCGCCTTCATCGTCGCCTGCCTCCTGATGATCGAGATCCCGCTGATCATCCTGTACCTCGGCACGATCGCCCAGGCGCACGGCGGCAGCGCGATCTGGACCCAGACCCGCGAGCTGATCCCCGGCCTGCTGGTCGGCCTGATGTGGTCGGTGCTGCTGGCCTCGATCGCGCTGGCCATCGCGTCGCTCACTGGCCGGCGAGCGTACGCGACCGGCGGCATCGCGATCTTCTTCCTGCTCACCCTCACGCTGGGCCGCATCCTGATCCGGATCGCGATCCAGAGCAGCGGCGGCTTCGGTCCCGGCGGTTTGGGGCCCTTCGGTCAGCGGCCGCCGACGGCCGCCCAGTTCTACGCCTTGATCAGCCCGTTCACGGTGCTCGACGGCGTACGCCAGTGGCTGGGCGGGATCAACGAGCTGGGCGTGGGCGGCCCCGGCACCATCGGCAGCCCGGGCAGCTACGGCCCGCTGTTCGGGGTGATGCTGCTGGTCTTCCTCGGCGCCAGTCTCGCCATTCTGGCGGCCAGGTACCGGAAGGTGGGCATCGCATGACCGCGATCGAGCTGCGCAGCGTGTCCCGCTGGTACGGGAATGTCGTCGCGGTCAACGACATCTCGATGACGATCGGGCCCGGGGTCACCGGGCTGCTCGGCCCCAACGGGGCGGGCAAGTCCACGCTGCTGCACATGATGGCGGGCTTCCTTGAGCCATCCCGTGGCGAGCTGACCGTGGGCGGCAGGCCCAGCTGGCGGAACCCGGACGTGTTCCGGGCGCTCGGCCTGGTACCCGAGCGCGACTCGGTGTACTCCTTCCTCACCGGGGCCGACTTCGTGCGCGCCACCGCGAAGCTGCACGGGCTGCCCGATCCGGACGCCGCCGCGCGGCGGGCGATCGGCATCGTGGAGATGGCCGACGCGCAGGACCGCAAGATCTCGACCTACTCCAAGGGGATGCGGCAGCGGATCAAGGTCGCGGCCGCGCTGGTCCATGATCCGGAGGTACTGCTGCTGGACGAGCCGTTCAACGGGATGGACCCGCGGCAGCGGCTGCAGATGATGGACCTGCTGGACGCGCTGGCGAACCGGGGCCGGGCCATCTTGTTCAGCTCGCACATCCTGGAAGAGGTGGAGCGGATCTCCGGCACGATCCAGGTCATCGTCGGCGGCCGGCTGGCCGCATCAGGGGACTTCCGGGCCATCCGCCGGCTGATGACCAGCCGGCCGCATGTCTTCCTGGTCCGGTCGTCCGACGACCGGCTGCTCGGCTCCGCCTTGATCGGCCGCCCGGCGGTCAACGGAGTCGAGCTGACGCCGCGCGGCCTGCAGGTACGTGCCGCCGACTACGGCGCCTTCACCCGGGAACTGGCGGGCCTGACCAGGCAGCAGGGCATCAGGCTCCGCGAGCTGCTGCCCGCCGACGAATCCCTGGAGAGCGTGTTCGCTTACCTCGTCGCATCCTGACCAGCCGGCCGTCATCCGTTTCGCCGCAGACCGGAAACCGGCCCCGACCGAAAAAGTGAGTGTGATGTCCGGAGTACTCAGCCCGGTCGTCATGCGGATCACCTTCCGCGCGACGATGAGCCGCAAGCGGGCGCTGCTGTTCGCGATACCCGCGGCGATCCTGCTCGGCGTCTCCGGGCTGCTCAAGGCCACCGCACGGCGGCCGCCCAGTGGCCGCCGCAGTTCCTCGGCACCTTCGGCTTCTCGGTGGTGCTGCCGCTCACAGCGCTGATCATCGGGACCAGCGTGCTCGGCGCCGAGATCGACGACGGCAGCGTCATCCACCTGCTGGCCACCCCGGTGCGCCGGTCGACCGTGGTCTTCAGCAAATTCGCGGTGGCGGTCGCGCTGACGATCGCCTTCGCCGCCGTTCCCGAGCTGCTCGCGGGCCTGATCGCGACCGGCGGCGGGAAACTGGCAGTGGGGATATTCGTCGGGGCGGTGGCTGCGGCGGTGATTTATAACGCGATCTTCGTGATGGTCTCGGTACTCACCACCCGGGCCATCGCGGTGGGGCTGCTGTACCTGGTGGTCTGGGAGGGACTGCTGGTCAACCTGGTGAGCGGCGCCAGCGAGCTGTCGGCTGGCCAGTATTCGCTGGGCATCGCCAACGCGATCGCGAGCAACCCCAACCTGAACGCGCACCTGAGCCTGACCACGGCCGTGGTCCTGGGCGCGATCGTGACGGCGGTAACGCTGGCGCTGGCCGTCCGGGCGCTGTCGGTGTTCTCGCTCAAGGGCGACGCGGCCTGACCGCCCCCGCCTGACCGCACCACCGTCCGCTGGCCGGCGGACTGGCCTTACGGCCGGGCGCCCGCCGCGGCCGCCTTCAGCTGCTTCTTGTGCTCGCGGACCGCGGCCAGCGACGCCGCGTCCACCACGTCGGCGACCGAGTAGCGCGAGCCGTCCTCGCCGAACCGGCCCGCCGCCTGCTGCCAGCCGTCCGGCCGGATGCCGAGCTGCTTGCCCAGCAGCGCTATCAGGATCTGCGCCTTGTACGTGCCGAAACCGGGCAGTTCCGACAGGCGCCTGAGCAGGTCGGCGCCATCCGCGGCGTCGAGCCAGATCCGGGCCGCCTGACCGTCGTACCGGTCGACGATCGCGCGGGCCAGTTCCTGGGTCCGGCCGGCCATCGCGCGCGGGTACCGGTGCAGGGCCGGCCTTTCGCTGAAGACGGCGGCAAGCGCGTCCGGGTCGTAATCGGCAAGCTCGGCGGCGGCAGGCTCGTGACCGAGCCGCTGGGCCAGGACATAAGGCGAGCTGAACGCCTTCTCCAGCGGCACCTGCTGATCCAGCAGCATGGCGACGAGCAGCGCCAGCGGGCTGCCGGACAGTAGCTCGTTGGCATGGGGATCGATGGGCAGCGACAGCGCCACGGCGGCCTCCGGTAAGTGCGGGCTGTGTGGCCATCTTGCCGCGTCGCCGACGGCAGGCGCAGCTGGGTGCCGCGATAGCCGGCGGCAGCGTTGCACCCGCCGGGTCGCGACGAGCCCGCCAGCCCGGTCCGTCTGGCTAGCCCGGTCCGGAGCGGCTGCTGGCCAGCCCCTCCCGGGACTCGCTTGCGTCGCTGGCGTGGTAGCGGGCGAGCTGCTGTTCCTCAGCGTCCTTCCGCGGGAACTTGATGAGGACGAGCACGGAGCCGAGCACGACAGCAACCACCCCGGCCGCGTAAGCCCACTTGTCGCCGGACAGGAACGAGGACCTGGCCGCTGACGTGATCGCGCTCGCGTACTGCGGATAGCGCTGCGCCACCGCCTGCGCGCCCGCGAACGACTTCGTGAGCTGGTTCTGGACGCTGGCCGACACGTCCGAGCTGTGCGGCGCCGTGGCGATCGCCTTGGCGAAGGCCGTCGCGTAGCCGGCCGTGAGCAGCGCGCCGAAGATCGATTGCATGATCGCGCCGCCGAGGTCGCGCTGCAGGTCGGCGGTGCCTGATGCCATGCCGACCCGCCGCACGGGCACCGATCCCGTCAGCGAATGCGAGGCAGGGGTGCCAGCGAAGCCGACGCCGATGCCGATCAGCGCGTAGGCGAGGCCGACCTTCCAGTACGAGATGTGCTCCTGCCATAGCAGCAGCATCGTGAGGAATCCGAGCAGGCAGAACACGTAGCCGGCGAGCAGGGTGAACCTGGATCCCCTCGAGACGATCAGCTTGGCCGAGGCGGGCGCGACGGCGACCATGAAGAACGCCTGCGGCAGGTTGGCCAGCCCCGCCTTGATGGTCGAGTAGCCGAGCACGTCCTGCAGGAACTGCTGGCCGATGAAGATCGCGCCCATCAGCGAGCCGAACACGATGACGCCGGCGACGGCCGCGACCCAGAACGTCGGCCGCCCGGCCACGTGCAGGTCGTAGAGCGGGTGCGCGGCGGCGCGCTGCCGGATCACGAACCCGGCCCCGGCGGCCACCGCCACCACCGCCAGCCCGATGACCAGCGCTCCCTTGCCGGGGACCGGCGCGAAGTTGATGTCCACAATGAGCACGCCGACCAGCACGACAGAGAGGATCCCGCCAACGTTGTCCACCGGATCGCTGGTCTCGCGGACATGGCTCGGCACGAACCGAACGGCCATGGCGAACGCCACCAGCGCGAGCGGCAGCGTGATCAGGAACACCGAGCCCCAGTAGAAATGCTCGAGCAGCGCGCCGGAGATGGCCGGGCCGAGCGCGGCGACGGCCGCGCCGATGCCCGACCACAGCGCGATCGCCCTGGTCCTGGCCGGCCCGGACCACAGCGCGGTGACCAGGGCCAGGGTGGTCGGGAAGGCCATGCCCGCGGCGACGCCGCCCAGGACCCGGGCCACGATCAGCACCGTGTCGCTGGGGGCGAACGCGGCCAGCAGGCAGGCAGGTACCGAGAGCGCCACCCCGAGCAGGAGCATCATCTTGCGGCCGTACCGGTCGCCGACCGCGCCCAGGTACAGCACGGATCCGGCCAGGCCTAGCGAGTAACCGACGGCGACGAGGTCCAGCGAGGTCTGGGAGGAGCCGAACGCCTTGCCGATCGAGGGCAGCGCGACATTGGCGACCGACAGGTTCAAGTTGGCGACGGCCGCCACCACGATGAGCGACGTGAGTACCAGCCCGGCCCGCTCCGGGGCGCCGCGGGCCACGGGTGCCGTCGCTGGCGCAGACCTTGCCGCTGCCATCCCCCCGCTCCCGTCCCTCCCCGCTCCCGGCTGGCCTGCGGCGGCCCTCCGTCCGGCACCAGGTCGGTAACCAGGCATAACGGGGTCTGCGTGGGCGGGCGTCACCTCTGGCGGGTGATCAGAGCGCGCCGCAGGACACCCGGATCGCGACGCCCAGCGGGCGATCCTTGCCAAGGACTCATCAGGGTCAGGCGCTGGCCGCCTGCGGAGCAGGTCGCCTGGCGGCCGGGAACCGGGCCGGTGCCTGCAGCGTTACCGCTGACGAGGCCAGATGTGGTCTAGTTGTCCTAGGGACAGCACGCGGGAGGCGAGCTTCCGCAGAGAGAAGGAGTCCGGTGTCGCCTCACATGAAGTTCGGCATTGCCGGTGTCATCATCGGGTTCTTCTTGTTCATCATCAGCCCGTGGCTTGCCCTCGGAGTGATCGCCGCCGCAATCATCATCCCGACCGTGGCCTACCTGATGCTCGACCCGTCCCAGCGGCGCCGCCTGCGCGAAGCCCGCCGCCGCGGCCAGCTCGGCCGCTGACCTGGCCTAGCTAACCCGGCTCTGCTAACCCGGCTCAGCTCAGCAGACCGGGGTAGAGCAGCGACAGCTCAGCGGGGTAGGCGGCGATCAGCCGGAGCTCATCGTCGGTCAGCGGCTTGCCGGCCGCTGCCGCGCAGAGCTGGACCAGCCGGAACGTCAGGTCCTCCTCGCCGACCTCGATCCCCAGCGACTCCATGACGTGCCTGAACCCGGCCAGGCCGCCGTATTCGCCGGTCAGCACCACGCGGCCCGCCTGAGCATGCCAGTCGGCGGGGAACGGGCCCAGCGTGTCGTCGTCGTAAAGCTCGTAGTTGTGCCGGTTCTTGAGCGCGCCGTCGGCGTGGATGCCCGATTCGTGGGAGAACGCGTTCCGCCCGGTGCCCGGCTGATTCTGCGGCAGTGGCTGCCCGAACGCGTAACTCGCCCAGAGCGCGAACCGCCGCGCCCAGGACAAGTCGAGGCGGTCGCCGATCTCGGTGCGGCCGGCCAGCCCGAAACCATGTCTGAAGGCCAGGATGCACGAGATCAGGTCGGCATTGCCGGATCGCTCGCCGATCCCGTTAATACACGTGTTGATCCAGGCATCCTGGCCGGCATCGAGGTCGCCGAGCGCGCCTGACACCGAGTTAGCCACGGCCATGCCCAGGTCGTTGTGACAGTGCGTCTCGACGGGCATCGCCGTGGCGCTGGCAAGCTTCGCGAACCGCTCGCGGATCCGCTCCGGGGTGTCGCCGCCGATGGTGTCGCAGTAGCGGACCCGGTCAGCACCTGCCTCCCTGGCGGCCAGCGCGAACTCGAGCAGGAAGCCCTCGTCGGTACGTGAACCATCCTCGGCGTTAACCCCGATGGTTTGCGCGCCCGCAGCGGCGGCCATCGCCACGGCGGCGGTCATCTCCGAGATAACCGCCTCGCGGTCCAGCCTGCCGCGGAACTTGTGGGAGATCATCTGATCGGACGTGGAGATCGACAGGTTGTAGTGCTGCAGGCCAAGCGGCGCGGCCTGCCCCACGTCGGCGGTCACGGCCCGGCACCAGCCGGACAGCCGCAGCGGCCCGAACGCGCCCGCGCTGGCCAGCGCCACGTTGGCCCGGACGTAGGGCACTTCGTGGAACAGGAAGGGGAAGCCGATCTCGGACTGCGCGACGCCCAGCTTGGCCAGATAGAAGTTGATCATTGTCTTGCCGAACTTCGACAAGCTGGTACGCGCCGTCTGCACGCCGTCCCTGTTGGTCACGTCGAGGAAATGGATAGCGGGCACTGTCAGACCTCCGCGGCTTCGGTGGACGGGGCGCTCCGACGGGCCTCGTCTGCTCATCTCGATACTCGATCCTGATGTACTAAATCGTCAATGTTGATTAAAATCAACTATTAACGATGACCGGAGGGGGATCTGAATGACCGAGTGGATCGGGGCCGCGGAGGCCGCGCGGCGGCTCGGCATCAAGCAGGCCAGCCTGTACTCGTACGTGAGCAGGGGAGTGCTCACCCGGCGCCGCAGCGGCGCGGACCGGGCCAGCATGTTCGACGCGAGCGAGGTGGCTGGCCTGGCTCGCAAGGGCCGGCCGCGCCGGGCGCCAGGCGCCGCCGAGCTGATCATTTTCACCGAGCTGACCGAGATCGACGGTGACCGGCTCCGTTACCGGGGCCACGACGCGATCAAGCTCGCCACGGCCAGCAGCTTCGAGGACGTGGCGGGCCTGCTATGGACGGGTGCTCTCGGTGGCGGGCCGCCGGCCGGGCAGTGGCGCGCCACCAGCGAGGCCCTCGCCGCTGGCCGGGCCGCCCAGGCCGCGCTCCCGGCGGGCACGCTGCCGCTGGAGCGGCTTCAGGTGATCGTGCCTGCGCTGGCTGCCACCGACCAGCTGCGCCTGCACCTGGACCCGCCCGCCGTGATCGCCGCCGCAGCCGGCCTTATCTGCGGCATGGTCGACTGCCTGCCCGCGCCTAACCGCTCAGCTGATCGTGACGACTTCTCAGCGATATCTACTGAAAAGTCGTCACGATCACCGGCCGGCAGCTCGATCGCCGCCCGGTTGCTGCCCAAGCTCTGCCCCGGACTGCCGCTCCCCGGCCTGGACCGGGTGCTCACCGCCGCGCTCGTCTTGCTCGCCGATCACGAACTTGCAGCCTCGACGCTTGCCGTGCGGGTCGCCGCCTCGGTGCGGGCCGATCCCTACGCCGTCGTCGCGACGGGACTCGGCGCCCTGGGCGGCGCGCTGCACGGCGGGGCCGCGCTGGCCGCCGAGACCATGCTGAGTTCCGCCGCCGGACCCGCGGATGCGCCGCGCGTTGTCGGGGACCTGCTCAGGCGCGGCGAGCGGATCCCCGGATTCGGTCACTTCATCTACAAGACCGGCGACCCAAGGGCCGTTTCGCTCATGAATCTGACCAGGAACGCCGCACCAGCCTCCGAACGCCTGAGGGTGGCCGACGCGGTGCTCGCCGAGGCGAGCCGACGGGCCCTGCCCGAGCCAAACATCGACTTCGCGCTGGCCGTCCTTACCGTGGTGGCCGGGATGATCCCCGGCGCCGGGGAGACGATCTTCGCTATCGCCAGGACTGCGGGCTGGCTGGCGCACGCACTGGAGGAGTACGCACGTGACGCGCCGATCCGGCCACGCGGCGTTTACACCGGACCCTCCGCGTTACCCTCCTGAGCTTGCCCGGCCCTTCCCCGGCAGCCCGTCCGCGCCCGCGGGAATCAGAACGCCCCCATGCGGCATTCCATTGAGGCAGGACTTCTATCCGGGGAGCTTCCAGATGCCCGTACGACGCCTGAATCACGCCGTCCTTTATGTTCGCGACCTGGCGAGCACCGTGGACTTCTACTGCGGCGCGCTCGGATTCGAGGTGCGCACCGAGATTCCGGGACAGGCAGCGTTCCTGCGTGCGCCAGGCTCAGCCAATGACCATGACCTGGGGCTCTTCGAGGTCGGCGATGCGGCCCTGCCGGAGAGTCCCTACCTGGGCCTGTACCACCTCGCCTGGGAGGTGGGCTCGCTGGCCGACCTGGCCCAGATCCGGGCCGGACTCGAAGCCCGCGGCGCGCTCGTCGGCGCCAGCGATCACCGGGTATCGAAGTCCCTGTACGCAAAGGACCCCAGCGGGATCGAGTTCGAGGTCATGTGGCGGGTCCCCGCCGAGGACTGGGATACCGAGACGGCCAGCGGCGCCATGATCGCGCCCCTCGACCTGGACGGTGAGCTCGCCCGCTGGGGGGACCGGGTGACCGGAGCCGCGGCCGGCTCGGTTACCTGAGCAAGTCCAGCTGGGCGCCGCGCGGAGCGTCCCAAGGCCAGCTGCTGCCTGCCGATAGGGATGTTCGGCGTCTAGCCCGTTAGTTCGCCCAGTTCAGCGACGGCGGGAAGACCCGGCCACCGGATGGCAAGCTGTCCGGTGAAACGACTGAGCTGCCCGCGCAGCCGCGACGAGCCGGTCTGCCTGGCGATGTGCGCGGCCTGAGCGGCGACCGAGCACGCCTGCTCCGGGTCGCCCGCGTGAGCATGAGCAGCCGCCAGCCGGACGAGATACCAGGCGATCCATTCGGACCGCCGCACTTCTGACGGCATTTTGGCCAGGCCTGCCGACAGCGACTCGATGGCCTGCGCATAACGGCCCAGGTACAGGTACGCAAGGCCGCGCTGCAGCTCCAGATAGTCCGGCGAGTAGAAGTAGATCCACGGTGGCTCATCCTCAGGATGCGCTGCCGCACGCCCGATCCATCTGCCCGCCTCGTCTAGCTTGCGGTCGGCGTTATCGCCGTCACCCGCCAGCGCATGCCCTCTGGCTTCCTGCTGCGCAGCCAGCGCGCGCACGCCGGCGCTGATGGCCCTTCCGTCCTGCGCGGACTGGGACAGGCCGATCATCGCGCCGGGCTTCCCGGCCAGCCACGCAAGGTGGCCCTTCATGTTCAGCGCGGTTGCGGTCATGTTCGCGTCGCCGCTTTCAGCGGCCCACCCTAGCGCCCGGTCATACAGCGCGCCAGCCTCGGACGACCGGCCGGCATTCGCGTTCAGCCAGCCCGCGAACTGCGCGTACTGGCCAGCGATGCCGAGCACTTCGCCCCGGAGAGGCGAACGCGCTGCACTGGTCAGCTCGCCCACCACGGTCAGTTGCGCGGCAACCGTCTTCAGCATCGGCACCGAGCCGATCTGATCTTCCAGGCGACGTTCTGCAGCCAGCACCGCTTCCAGCGAGCCGACAACCGCCCGGTCAAGCCGTCCCGGGTTCCGGGCAGCCAGGATAAGGCGTTCCTCGTCATCAGATGTGAACGAGCCATTCAGGCCCGGTGCCGCCGCAACCGCAGCCACCACCCCGCCAGCATCCAGGGCCACATCAAGAAGCCGCGCCAAGTCCGCGGAGACGGCCTTCCGGCCGTTGACTACCTTCGATAAATAGCCGGGATCGTAACTGATCTGACGCGCAAGCTCCCTTAACCCCACGCGCCGCTCGGCCATCAGCCGGCGTATCTCCTCGCCGAAGCTCGTCACCGATTCCGCCATCTGGGTGTTGTCCTTGCTGGCCGCACCTGCTGGGCAACGGTCAATACCTCGACTCTATGTGCCTGGCGCCGCCATCGTGGGAGGTGTATCCGGAAAGCCACTAATAAGGGACTCACTGTGAACAACTCACAAGCCGCCGCGCAGCCTGACGCCAGGTGCTTGACGAGCATTGCGCTGTCAGCTACCGATGGCCTGGCGGCCGTCAGCGCCTGGCGGCCGCGAGCTTGTCTCGATCGTTCCCTTGTAGGCGACGCCCTTTATGTGCACCACCGGGGCGTCATGCGGCAGCTGGCGCTCCCATTCCTCATCGGGGGACCAGCCCTTGGTGACCCCGAAGCCGTCCATCTCGACCCGCACCCCCGGCGGCACCAGGATGTCGATCCGTGACTTGTAGGCGACGGCGAGCACCGTCGTTACCTGGGCGGTCAACTCAGCCGCACGCAGGTCAAGCCAGCCACCGCCCTTGTAAACCACCGAGGTGAGGTGCTCGGGGACCCGCCAGCGGCCGCCTCGCCTGATCGAGCTCTTCAGCGCTATAGCGAACCGTCCCGGGCGCCGGGGTGGGCCGGCCGTGACTGGCCCCGGGGCCGCGGCCGCGGGCAGATCCTCGACCAGCCGGTCCAGGTCCGCGTTCGTCCGCGCCGTGAGCGCCGAGCGCATCCGCTGGTCGAATTCCTCGTCGTCGAGCCTGCGCTCGGCGAATGCCTCCTGCAGTCGCTGCGCGATCGCGTCCCGGTCCCGGTCCGATGCCCGGATGGCGGGGGACGGGCTCGGCGCTGGCGCTGGCTGGCCGGACGGCTCCATGACAGACCTCCTGCGGTGACAGACCTCCTGCGGTGTGATCGAGATATATCTTAACTGCTTCCCGCTGGTGGCCGCCATTCCGTAAATTCCCGGGATCATGGATACCTAGCCGTGAACCTAACCGAGGGTACGGGGCCTGGCCAGCTCTTCGTACAGCGCCGCGGTCTGCGCGGCGACGGCGGGCCAGCCGAACTCGGCGACGGCCCGCTTGCGCCCCAGCTGGCCCATCGCCGCGGCCCGGCCTGGTTCACGCACCATCACGTTGATCGCATCGGCGAGCGCGGCATGATCACCGGGCGGCACCAGCAGGCCGGTCACGCCGTCGGCGACCACTTCAGGTATCCCGCCGACCCTGGAAGCCACGACGGCTGCGCCGCAGGCCATTGCCTCCAGGTTGACGATGCCGAGCGGCTCGTACAGCGACGGGCAGACGAACACGGTGGCGTGCGTCAGCAGCTGGATCACCTCGTGCTGGGCGAGCATCCCGGACAGCCAGATGACGCCGGACCTGTGCGCGCGCAGCCGCTCGGCGAGACCGGCGACCTCGGACTCCAGGTCGGGCGTGTCGGCCTGGCCGGCGCAGATCACCAGCTGTGCCGCCGGGTCGATGCGGTCAGCCGCCCGCAGCAGTACCGGCAGCCCCTTCTGCCTGGTGACCCGGCCGACGAAGACGACCGAGGGCTCGGCGGGGTTGACGCCATACTGTTCCAGCACATCGGTCGACGGATCAGGGGAGTACTCAACGGTGTCGATCCCGTTGCGGATCACCCGGATCCGGTCAGCCTGGACGGCCGGGTAAGCCGCGAGCACATCGGCCCGCATCCCGTCGGACACCGCGATGACGGCGGCGGCGGCCTCCACCGCGGTCCGCTCGCACCAGGACGATACGGCGTAACCGCCGCCCAGCTGCTCGGCCTTCCACGGCCGCAGCGGCTCGAGCGAGTGGACGGTCACGACGTGCGGCACCGAGTAGAGCAGGGACGCCAGGTGGCCAGCCAGGTTCGCGTACCAGGTGTGCGAATGAACCAGGTCCGTTCCGGCCGCCGCGGCCGTCATCGACAGGTCCGCTGAGACGGTCCGCAGCGCCTGGTTGGCACCTGCGAGGCGGTCCCATGGCCGGTGCGCCACGGCGCCTTCGCGATCGATGCCCTGGCAGTGCACGGTCAGGTCCACCAAGGCAGCCAGCTCGCGGGCCAGGTAGGCCACGTGCACCCCGGCCCCGCCATAGACCTCCGGCGGGTACTCCCTGGTCAGCAGCGCCACCCGGAGCGGGTGGCCGTGCTCAGCCATCGTCACGCCGTCACCGCCTGGCCCTTCCCGACCACGGTGATCCCGCCCTCCGAGACAACGAAGCCGCGCGCCGCATCGTGCTCCTTGTCGACACCGACCGTGACGCCCTCGGGGACGATGACATTCTTGTCCAGGATGGCGTCCCTGACCACGGCGTGGCGGCCGATGTGGGTGTTGTGCAGCACGACCGACCGCTCCACCGTTGACCAGCTGTTCACCCGTACACCTGGCGAGAGGACCGACTCGCGCACCAGGCCGCCGGAGACGATGACGCCATTGCCGACGATGCTGTTGATAGCCCTGCCGATGCGGTCACCCTCATCGTGGACGAACTTGGCCGGCGGTTGCGAAGGCACGTGCGTCAGGATCGGCCAATGGTCGTTGTACAGGTTGAATACCGGGACGATGGCGCACAGGTCCATGTGAGATTCGAAGTACGAGTCGAGCGTTCCCACATCGCGCCAGTACCCGGCGTCCCTGGCATCGGCCCCTGGGACCTTGTTGTCGAGAAAGTCATACACCTGAGCGCGGCCCTGGCTAACAAGCATCGGGATGATGTCGCCGCCCATGTCGTGCCGGCTGCGTGATTGGCCGCATCCTCGCGTAGCGCCTCGATCAGCACCGGGGTGTCGAAAACATAGATGCCCATCGAGGCGAAGGCCTCATCGGGGCGGCCGGGCAGGGAGGGCGGATCGGCGGGTTTCTCGAGGAATGCCTCGATGGTGCGGCCGTCGGCAGCCGCCTGGATCACCCCGAACGCCGTCGCGTCCTTCCGCGGTACCGGGATGGCCGCCACCGTGACGCCCGCTCCCGCTGCCTCGTGCTGATCGATCATCTGCATCGGATCCATCCGGAACACGTGGTCGGCGCCGAAGACGGCCACGATGTCCGGCTGGTCGTCGTAGATCAGGTTCAGCGACTGGTAGATGGCGTCCGCCGAGCCGGTATACCAGTGCGGGCCGAGCCGCTGCTGGGCTGGCACCGGGGTGACGTAGTTTCCGAGCAGGGTGTTCAGCTGCCAGGTCGTGGTGATGTGCCGGTCCAGGCTGTGGCTCTTGTACTGGGTGAGCACGCAGATCCGGCGGAACCCGGAGTTGACCAGATTGGAGAGCGCGAAATCCACCAGCCGGTACAGCCCGCCGAACGGCACTGCGGGCTTGGCCCGGTCCGCGGTGAGGGGCGCGAGCCTCTTGCCCGCGCCCCCGGCCAGTACAATCCCAAGGACTCGTCGTGTAACCATCACGCACCTCCTCAACGTCCCGGCCCGTGCCCGCCTTGGTGCATTGTTCCTAGTGTCGCCCGTAAGCGGTCATAGCGATACGACTCCAAGCCGACAGGCAGCCTAACTTTCCCGGCCGGCGACCAGGGCATCGGGCCTGGCAGTCGCTCTGCCGCCGACGGGTTACGGAGCGTGGGTGACGCGCAGCTTGGACTGCTCGTGCGGGAGATCCTCCCAGTCGGTCATGAAGGTGGCCTGCAGCCCCCGCGCGGCGGCCAGCGCGATCAGCGTCTCGGTCCGGTAGTAGAAGTCCTCGCGCAGCACGTGATGCTCGGCTCCCTCGGTGCGGTCGAAGGTGAAATCGAAGAAGGCGCCAGGCGCCATGACCCGGCCGATGTTCGCCAGGCATTCGTCGATCACCTCGATGGGCGAGTGCGAGAACACGCTGTGCGCGTGGACCACGTCGAACTGCCCGGCAGGCAGGAACCCGAACCGCAGGTCCCGGACCAGCGTCAGGTGCGGCAGCCTGGCCTGCAGGCCGTAGTCCGCAACGGTGTCCTGCGCCGCGAGGAGGATCTCCGGCGAGATATCAATTCCGTAGTAGTTACCCGGGTCGAGGTGGTCGATGAACAGCCGCCCGGCACGCAGGTTCCCGCAGCCGATCTCGAGCATCCGCATGGCAGGCTTGAGGCCATGGCTGACCAGGTAGTCGAATTGCATCTGGCCGAGTTTGACCCAAGAGTCGTGGGTCTTGCTGCCCACCGCGCCCTCACGGCTGCGCGCCGCGTCGGAGGCCATCACGGCCCGGTAGTAGCTGACGTGGTCCCGTGTCCCAAACCAGAGAAACGCGTCACGGCTGCGACGGCGGGTGTACGGGATGATGTTGCCGGGGTGGGCGGCCGCGTACCTGATCTTGAAACCCAGCCTGGAACGATCTTTCTCGGTCACGCCCACAAGAGTAGAGAAGCCGGCGACGGAGCGAAGGCTTAGGGTGCAGGCTGTTCGGCGCCGGTATGCAGCCGCCTGGTCGCCGCGCGGGTCGCCAGCACCCGTGCGGTATGCACGCCGACTGCGATCACGATGCCCCAGACGAGCGCCTCGCTGAGGGCGACCTGCGGATCCTCGGGATCTGGCGGTTCCCTGCCGGTGAGCTTCTTCCCGACGATGATGATCACCTTACGGGCAACGAAGGCCGCGCCCATGCCGGCCAGCGCCTTGACCGCTCGCGACCCCGTGTCCCCCTGCTTGGCTGACATTCGACATCCCTCCAATGGCCGTGCGCTGATCATCCCACGGGGCTGCCGCCGGCGCGGGCCTGCGGCCTCGATCGCTCAATCGCGGCGGCGAGCTCCGCTGGCCGCCTGGTACCGAGGAGCCAGTATGGCGTGCCCGGGGTGTTGCCGGCGACCTCAACATAGACCGCGCGCGTCAGGTACGGCCTGATCAGCAGGAAAGCCGAGGGGTCGGCTCGCGGGCCGCGGAGCTCTCGCGCCTGCGCCTCGTCGAGTGGCGCGACTTCCCCGGCCTGGCTCAGCGGCAAGACCGCCGACCCAGCGCGCAATTCGCCTCCGGTCACCTCGATCGTGGCATTGCCCCAGAGCAGAAGTGCGGCTGCGCATCCCCCGCCGAACACCAGGTAGCTGCAAAAGGCCACGAACAGGCTGAATCCAGCCCAGAAAGTGGTACCGAAGATGGCCGCGCAAATCATGCCGAGCAGCCACCAGGAGGCCGGCAGCGCGGAGCTGTTCGTGGTAGTCGCGCATTGGTCAACGGTAGTTGGTTACATGGTGAGCATGACTGGCTGGCGGACGAGGCACGGCAGGACGGACCCCGATCACGAGGGTGCCGCCGGGGGCGAGCGTGCACATGCAGTGGCAGGCGACGCCAGCGGCGCGGGCAGGCTGGGTGGCAGGGGGCCGGACAAGCGGGCCGAGGGCGGGGGTAGCGTGCCGGACGACAGCGGGGCAGGCGGGCCGACTGGGGGCGCACAGAGCGGGGCCGCCGGCAGCGGGGCAGGCGGGGCCGCCGGCAGCGGGACAGGCGGGGCGGCCGAGGACGCGGTCGGTGGGCTGGCGGACGGGATAGGCCGACTGCTGCGGGCGGCCGCGCTTGGCTTCCGGCCGCGGGCACAGCCAGGGCCGGAGATGCAACCAAGAACCGGGATGCGGCCGGGCGCGAGGGTGGAGCCAGCGGCCGGGGTGCAGCCGGGCGCCGGGGTGCAGCCGGGCGCCGGGGTGCAGCCGGGCGCCGGGGGCCAGCCAGGCGGGCCTGGTTCGCCGGAGCCGCCGGGGGCCGTCGGCCGCAGGTCAGGGGAGCCCCAGGTGCCGGGTTTCCTGCAGCGGGCGGCTGCCTGGTCGTGGCGGCTTCTCCTGGTCGGCCTGCTGCTGTACGTCGCCTTCCGGGTGGCCAGCGCGCTTCGCCTAGTGGTCCTGCCGTGTATCGCGGCTCTGCTGCTGACCGCCCTGCTGCAGCCGCTCACGGCGCGGCTGCGCCGGGCCGGCCTGCCCGGGCTCGCGGCCACCTGGTGCACTGTGCTGGCCGCGGTCATCGTGCTGGCCGGGCTCGTAACGCTGGCCGCCACCCGGGTGAGCGCCGACTACCCGACGCTGACCACCGAGGTGAAGCACACCGCTCACGAAGTGCAGGTCTCGCTGGCCGGCAGCCCATTCCACATCAGCAGCAAGCGGCTGCAGCAACTGTCCGGCCAGCTGGTCAGGTTCCTGTCGCAGCACAAGTCACAGGTGGCGGGGACCGTACTGACCGGCGGCAAGATCTTTCTTGAGATACTGACCGGCCTCGTCCTCATGCTGTTTGTGACCTTCTTCCTGCTCAAGGACGGCGAGCGGATCTGGGCCTACCTGACGAAGGGGCTCTCGCCCGAGTCAAGACGGCGGGCGGACAACGCAGCCGCAGCCGCTTGGACTGCGCTGGTGAACTACATCCGCGGCACCACTGCGGTCGCGGCGATCCATGCCGTGTTCATCGGCCTGGCGCTGTGGATCCTGGGTGTTCCGCTCCTCGTTCCCCTGATCATCCTGGTGTTCCTCGCCGCCTACGTGCCGCTGGTGGGGATCCTGGTAGCGGGGGCGCTAGCGATCCTGGTGACTCTCGGCACCAAGGGCTGGATCGCGGCAGTCATCCTGCTTGCCGTCTTCCTGGCGGAGAACCAGCTGGAAAGCCACCTGCTGCAGCCCCTCGTGGTGGGCCGGATCGTCCGGTTGCATCCGCTCGCGATCATCCTGGTCCTGGCGGTCGGCGGCGTCATCGCCGGGATTGCAGGTGCCATCGTGGCGGTGCCAGCGGCAGCCGCGATCAGCTATGCCTGGCCGCATCTGCGCCGCGAGCAGCCCGGCCAGACCGGGCCGCCCCGCGGACCCGGCCCGCCCGGCGCGCCCGGCGGGGCTGCGCTTTCTGGCGGGGCTGTGCCTGCGGGCGGGGCTGTGCCTGCGGGCGGGGCTGCGCCTGCGGGCGGGGCTGCGCCTGCGGGCGGGGCTGCGCCTTCCGGCGGGGCTGCGCTTTCCGGCGGGGCTGTGCCTGCGGGCGGGGTTGCGCCGTCGCTCGGCGGGGTGCTGTCGGATGGGATGCTGTCGGATGGGGTGCTGCAAGCCAGGCTGCTGCCTGGCGGGGAGACCGCCGTCATCCCGGACTAGCCCGGCCGCAGGCGTACCGCTCGTCATCCCCGGACTTTTCTGTGCCGGCGGCACACCGGCTGCCAACGTGACGGTCTGCGCCGCCAGGCGGCGGGCCCCGCTGTAGGGTCACCTCCGTGCACTGGCATATCCCGAAGGGTGGTAACCCATGCCGCTCACCAACGGCCAACCTGACCGGGTCCAGGTGCTGATCAAACGACTCGACCCTGGTCTCCCGGTGCCGAGCCGCGGTCATCCGGGCGATGCGGGCGTCGACCTGTTTGCCGCCGTCGACGTGGAACTGGCGCCGGGCGCGCGCGCGGCCGTGCCGACCGGTATCGCGATCGCGCTACCCGATGGCTACGCTGCCTTCGTGCATCCGCGGTCCGGGCTGGCGGTACGGCACGGCGTCACGATCGTGAATGCGCCAGGCACTGTGGACGCGGGGTACCGTGGCGAGATCAGGGTGACCCTGCTCAACACAGACGCCGACACCCCGGTGCACTTTCAGCGCGGTGACCGCATCGCTCAGCTCGTGGTCCAGCGCGTGGAATGCCCGGTTTTCTGGGAGGTTGACACGTTGCCTGGCTCGGCCAGGGGAGATGGCGGATTCGGGTCGACAGGCGGGCACGCCGCCAGCGGGCCAGCGGGCGAACAGGATGAGTTTCCGGTAAGGAAGTAAGGAGCGTGCGGGGTGTTCCGACGGCGTCGCCGCGACGATGCGAATGAGCGGGGTCCCGACCGCGCCGACATCCGAGATGATGTCGGCTCCGAGGATGACGCCGAGTCCGGCGACGCTCAGCTCGAGGACGGCCGCGAGTTCGACGACGGCGAGTTCGACGACGCCGAGTTCGACGACGCCGAGTTCGACGACGCCGAGTTCGACGACGCCGAGTTCGATGGCTATGCACCGGGCAGCGGACCTGCTGCGGCGCCCGGACGGCCTGCTCAGGCTGGGCCTGCCGGCGCCGGTCAGCCCGGCGCTGGGCCGGGCGATGAGCGAGGCGGAGCAGGCTCAGGCCCATGGGATGGGGCCCGAAGCTACCCGGCTAGCGAGCGGATGGACTTCGGCAGCCTGCTCGTTCCGGCGCGGGAGGGCCTGGACGTCCAGGTCAACATGGCCGAGGATCAGGGGGTCTGGATTGCGATCGTGCGCGGCGAGAGCGCGCTTCAGCTGCAGGCGTTCGCCGCGCCGAAGACCAGCGGGCTCTGGGACGAGGTAAGGGCCGAGATCGCCGAGGAAGTGGCCAAGTCAGGCGGCGAGAGCAGCGAAGCCCACGGCCCCTTCGGCCCCGAACTGCATGCCCGGATCAATGCCGCGGACCCCGGGCAGCGCCGCCAGCCCTTGCAGCAGGTCAGGTTCATGGGCGTTGACGGGTCCCGCTGGTTCCTCCGTGGCGTGATCAGCGGCCCGGCTGCGCACCAGCCTGAGCTGGCGAGGCCTTTCGAAGAACTCTTCGCCGACGTGGTCGTGGTGCGGGGCGACCATCCCGCCCCGCCGCGTGACCTGCTGGAGATCCGGCTGCCCGAAGACGCCCGCCGTGCCCTCGAAGAGCAGATGGCACAGGCCGAAGGCCCGGATTACCCGAACCCGTTCGAGCGCGGCCCCGAGATCACCGAGACCAGGTAGCTCACCGCTCTCCGGCCAGCAGCCTGGCCAGGTCGTCCTCGACGTCCTCGCTGGTGACGAATAGCAGCTCGTCACCGGCCTCCAGCGGATCATCGTTGCTCGGCACGATCACCCTGCCATCCCTGAGGATCGCGACGAGCGCGGTGTCGGCAGGCCATTCGATGGCATCGATCCGCTGGCCGGCCAGCGGCGCATCGGCTGGCATCGTCAGCTCAACCAGGCTGGCCTCGCTCTGCCGGAACGTCATCAGCCGGACCAGGTCGCCGACGCTGACGGCCTCCTCGACCAGTGCCGAAAGCAGCCGTGGGGTACTCACCGCCACGTCGACGCCCCACGACTCGTTGAACAGCCACTCGTTGTTCGGGTGGTTGATCCGCGCCACCACCCTGGGCACCCCGTACTCGGTCTTGGCCAGCAGCGATACCACCAGGTTGACCTTGTCGTCGCCGGTCGCCGCGATCACTACGTTGCAGTGCTCGAGCGAGGCGTCGTCGAGCGAGGCGATCTCGCACGCATCGGCCAGCAGCCACTCGGCCCGCGGCAGGCTGTCCACACTGATGGATCTAGGGTTCTTGTCGATGAGCAGGACGTCATGACCGTTACCGAGCAATTCCTTGGCGATGGACCGGCCGACCGAACCGGCACCCGCGATCGCTACCCGCATCAGTGGCCCCCCTTCCCGGGCGGGGCAGGCCTGGCGAACACCGCTGCGATCCGGTCTAGGTCACTCGCGTCAGCGATCACGTGTACCACGTCGCCCTCCTGCAGCACGGTGCCCGGAGCCGGCAGCATCGCGTCGCCCAGCCTGGAGATGAAGGCAATCCGGGCCCGCGCGGCGTCCTCGAGCGTCCTGACCTTCTCGCCGAGCCAGTCGCCCGAGTAGGCGACATCCGCGAGCACGATCGTGCCGGTCGGATCGCGCCAGAGCGGCTCGGTGCCCTCCGGCAGCAGCCTGCGCAGCAGCTGGTCGGCCGTCCAGCGAACCGTTGCCACCGTCGGGATGCCCAGCCGCTGGTAGACCTCGGCCCGCCGGGGGTCATAGATCCGCGCCGCGACACGCCTGACGCCGAACGATTCCCGCGCGACCCGCGCCGCGATGACGTTCGAGTTGTCGCCGTTGCTGACTGCCGCAAATGCGTCGGCCCGCTCGATACCCGCCTCGACAAGGACATGGCGGTCGAAACCGACGCCGGTCACCTGCTGGCCCTTGAAATGCCCGTGTAGCCTGCGAAACGCGTCCGGGTCCTGGTCGACGATGGCGACCGAGTGCCCCTGGTCCTCGAGGATGTGCGCGATCGTCGAGCCGACCCGCCCGCATCCCATGATGACGATATGCACTGTCTTCCTTCCGGCGGTTGCGGTGCCCGATCAAGTTATGCCCTCCGGCAGGACAGTGCTAGCCCCGGGCCGCCCGGAGAAGCAGAACCGAATACCCCGGAGCCAGCAAGGCCGTGCCAGTCACGGAAGCATAGGGGGATGTCACTGTTCCCGGACGAGCCGCTGCGGGCAGGCGATCTGGTCGACCTCACAATCGGCGAGGCGGCACATGGCGGCTGGTGCGTGGCGCGACCGGAACCAGGCCACGGCCAGGTGATCTTCGTGCGGCACGCGCTGCCGGGCGAGCGGGTCCGGGCGGTGATCACCCAACGGACGTCCAAGCTGGCGCGGGCCGACGCGGTGGAGATCGTCGACGCGGCAGCCGGCCGGGTGCCGCCGCCGTGCCCGCACGCCCGGCCGGGCGGCTGCGGCGGCTGCGACTGGCAGCACGCCAGCCTGCCGGCCCAGCGGGCGCTGAAGGCCGCGGTGATCAGCCAGCAGCTGCGCCGCATCGCCGGCCTCGAGCACGAGGTGACGGTCGAGCCGGTGCCCGGTGACCGTGACGGGCTTGGCTGGCGCACGAGGGTCAGGTTCGCGGTGCGCTCCGACGGCGCCGCCGGGCTGCACAAGCACCGGTCCCATGAGGTGATCGAGGTGGGCGCCTGCCCTATCGCTCATCCGCTGGTCGGGGCGGCTGACGTGACCGGCCGCAGCTGGCCGGGAGCCCGCTGGGTCGAGGTGAGCACGGCGCCGGCTTCCGGCGACCGCGCGGTCGTCGTGTCCGCAGCGGGCGGCAGGCGGCGGCCGCCGCGCGGCCGGGCGGCCCGGCTGCCGCGGGGGAGCGGTGACGGCGTGCCTGTCCCGCCCGGCGGCGGTTACCTGCGCCAGCAGGCGGCCGGGCGGGACTGGCGGGTGAGCGCGGCGGCGTTCTGGCAGGTGCATCCGGGCGCGGCAGACACGCTGGCGGCCGCGGTCCTCGACTCGCTGCGCCCGGAGCCCGGCGACGTGGCTCTCGACCTGTACTGCGGGGCCGGGCTGTTCACCGGGCTGCTCGCCGCCGCGGTCGGCCCGGCCGGCGCGGTCATCGGGATGGAGCAGGACCGGCTGGCCGTGCGTGATGCCCGGCACAACCTGCGCGGGACGCCGTGGGCGCGGGTGCACTGCGGCGACGCCGGCGAGCTGCTCGCTCGCCGCGGCCCGTCTGGTGCTTCGCTGGCCGTTCTAGATCCGCCGAGAACGGGGGCGTCGCGGCCGGTCATCGACCTGCTGTGCGAGCCGCCCCGGGCGGGCGGCGACGCCGCCGGGCTGCGCCGGATCGCCTACGTCTCGTGCGATCCGGCGACCCTGGCCAGGGACCTCGGGCTGTTCCGCGAGCGCGGCTGGGACCTGCGGGCGCTGCGCGCGTTCGACGCCTTCCCGATGACCCATCATGTGGAGTGCCTGGCCACCCTGGAGCGGGGCACCGGGCCGTAGCGGGTCAGGAACTCACTGCCTGAGTGACGCCTCCACTTCGATCACGAGCTGGATCTTCTCGCTGACCATGACGCCGCCGGTCGGAAGCACCATGTTGGTGGTGATGCCGTAGTGGGTGCGGTTGATCTCGCCGGTGGCTGAGAAGCCAACCCTCGTGCCCCCGTAGGGGTCCGGACCGAAGCCGTTGACTTCGGCCTTCAGCTCAACGGTCTTCGTGATCCCCTTGATGGTGAGCTCGCCGTCGACTATGAAGTCCTCGCCGTCGGGGCGGATGCTGGTGGACCGGAAGGTCATCGTGGGGTGGTTGGCGACGTCGAGGAAGTTCTCGCTCTTGATGTCGTTGTCGCGCTGGACGTTGCTGGTGTCAACCGAGGTCAGGTCGATTGTCGCGGTCGCCGTCGAGTCCAGCGGGTGCTCCGCGGTAACGATCTGGCCCTCGAACTTGGTGAAGTTCCCGCGGACCTTGCTGACCATCAGGTGCCGGGCCACGAAGCCTACGTGTGAGTGCACCGGGTCGATGTCCCACGTACCCGCTACATAGCCGGGTATCTGGACAGCCTCTGCTGCCATGGCGTCTCCTTAATGACCGAAGGTCTGGGCTTACCGCCATGTGCACGGACTTGCAAAGATCACCCGCAGTTATTCTTCAGGCGGCGCGCCAACGGCGCAAGGTGACAGTTCAGCCCGTTCTGCGGGCCGTTCGAGTCCGTTCGGCGGGCCGTTGCGGGACGGGCGGACGCCGGGTGACGAAATGGGCCAAGATGGGCTCATGGAACTGAGGGTCTTCACTGAGCCGCAGCAAGGCGCCGACTACGCGACGCTGCTGCGGGTGGCCAGGGTATCGGAGGATCTCGGCTTCGACGCATTCTTCCGCTCCGATCATTATCTCAAGATGGGCGATGTCAGCGGGCTGCCCGGCCCGACTGACGCCTGGATCACGCTGGCCGGGCTGGCCCGTGAGACGACCAGGATCCGGCTGGGCACGCTGATGACCGCCGCCACCTTCCGGCATCCCGGACCGCTGGCCATCACCGTGGCGCAGGTTGACCAGATGAGCGGCGGCCGGGTCGAATTCGGCTTCGGGGCCGGCTGGTTCGCGGCGGAGCACGCTGCGTACGCCATCCCGTTCCCCGGCGTCGGCGAGCGATTCGGCCGGCTGGAGGAACAGCTGGCCGTCATCACCGGCCTGTGGGAGGCCGCGGAGGGCGGGTCGTTCGACTACCAGGGCGAGTACTACACGGTGACGGACTCGCCCGCGCTGCCCAAGCCTGCCCAGCGGCCGCGGCCGCCGGTGATCATTGGCGGCACCGGCCCGAGCCGGACGCCGAGGCTCGCCGCGAAATACGCGGACGAGTACAACGTCCCGTTCACCGACCTGGACGGGACGACGGCCGCGTTCGGCCGGGTGCAACAGGCCTCCGCCGCGGCCGGGCGGCATGAGTCGTCAATGATTTACTCGGCGGCTCAGCTCGTGTGCTGCGGCCGTTCTGCTGCGGAGCTGAGCCGCCGGGCCCGCGCGATCGGTCAGGAGCTTGACGAGATCCGCGAGCAGGGCCTGGCAGGCTCGCCCGGCGAGATCGCCGAGAAGATCGGCAAGTTCGCGGCGATCGGCGCCGAGCGGATCTATCTTCAGGTGCTTGACCTGGCGGATCTCGATCACCTCGAGCTTATCGCCAGCGACGTGCTGCCCCAGGTGAGCTGACCGGCCCCGACGGCGTAGCGGCGGGCAGTGCGAGCACTGCCCGGGCACGCCGGGGCTGACCCAAAGAAGGCGCGGGAAAGGTGCCTTGACGAGGCCTAGCGGACTGTCAGCCGGCGTTCAGCGGTCGTGCGGCGGAACGGCGCAGGGCCTGGTTAGCTAGCGATGTCGGCGGGAACCAACGGCGCGCAGCCAACCGCGGCCGAGGCGGCACCGAAAGGGGTCCGGTCATGATCTCGCGCACCTCGCGGCGCTGGGCGCTGTGGCTCGCTGGAGCGGTGGTCCTCGCTGTCGCGGTGGTGCTGGGCGGCACGTTCGTCTATATCCATTTCATTTCCGGGCCGACTCCGGCGCAGCTGAGCCTGAAGTCCCCGGCAGCGAGTGCTGGCAGCTCCCCGGCGGCCGGGAGCAAAGCCACCGCCGCCGGGCCGATCGCCGGGACATGGCGCGTGGCCTCCGGGTCGGTCGTCGGGTACCGCGTCAAAGAGGTCCTGTTCGGGCAGGACAACGTCGCCGTCGGCCGGACCGGCGACATCACCGGCCAGCTCACGATCAGCGGCAGCACCGTGACAGCTGGCAGCTTCACCGTGCAGATGGCGACGATCAGGAGCGATCAGAGCCAGCGCGACGCCCAGTTCCGCGGGCGGATCATGGATACCGCCGCCTACCCGACGGGCACCCTGGTGCTCAGCCGCCCCATCACGCTCGCCCCGGTGCCCGCCACGGGCCTCATCAGGACCTACACCGCGGCCGCGGCTCACGCTGCACGGGCACACCCGCCAGGTGACCTTCACGCTGAGCGCGGAGCGGACCAGCGCCGGGATCGAGATATCCGGCTCCATCCCGGTCCTGTTCGCGGACTGGAGCATCCCGAATCCCAGCTTCGGCAGTGTCATCACCACCCAGAACCACGGCGTGCTCGAGTTCCTGCTCAAGTTCGGCCGGGCCTGACCCGACCGGGCCCCGGTCGGGCGCGCACTAGCGGGTCAGCCGCCGCCCGCCCACGGGTCGTAATCCACCTCAAGGGCCTCTTGCAGCGGCCGCTGCCGTTCCGGGACGTTGCGCAGGTTCAGCCGGATCCGGGTCCACGTCGAGAAGCGCCCGCGCATCGAGTCCACCAGCACGTCGGCGGGCTCCAGGCGGGCTGCGGCCTCCGGGTGGCGGTCCTGCCAGCGCTGCAGGCCGGCCATCGCCTCCGCTTTGGTCGCCGCCCGGGCTACCTCGATGAGCGGCATCGCCGACTTGCGACGGCCAGTCGGCCAGCTGCCCCCACCCGCCGCCGGGCGGATCGCAGGCTCCGGCGGCGTCTGGTCCTGGTCGGCAGGGGCGGCGCGGCGCTTCGACGGCTGGACCCGCGGCTGCTCGCCGGCCTGCTTGGCAAAGTGCGGCGGCCAGGGCGCATCGGGCAGGCCCGCGGCCGCGTCGCGCGCCGCCGCGGCAAGCAGCGGGTCGAGCGAGCCGCGGGCCGCGCCGATGCCCGCCCACAGATCGCCGAGGTCGGCGAACCGTTGCGGGACCGAGTCGATGGTGAACGCGGCCGGGTCGCAGTCCGGTACCTCATCCCAGCTCAGCGGGGCGGAGACCCGGGCATCAGCGGTCGGCCGGACCGAATAGGCGGAGGCGACCGTCCGGTCCTTCGCGTTCTGGTTGTAATCAACGAAAACGCCGTGGCGCTCCTCCTTCCACCACCGCGACGTTGCGTCATCGGGCGCCCTGCGCTCGATCTCCCTGGCCAGCGCGACGGCCGCGCTGCGCACCTCGGGGAAGGTCCAGCGCGGCTCAATCCGCGCGTAGATGTGCATCCCGCGTGACCCGGATGTCTTCGGCCAGCCGGTCAGGCCGAAGTCGCTGAGCACGTCCCTGGCCACCAGCGCCACCCGGACGATCTGCGGCCAGCCCACGCCGGGCACCGGGTCAAGATCGACCCGTAGCTCGTCCGGATGGTCGAGGTCCTCGGCACGGACCGGGTGCGGGTTGAGGTCGATGCAGCCCAGGTTGACCACCCAGGCCAGGGCCGCGGCGTCGCGAGCCACCACCTCCTCCGCCGTGCGCCCGGACGGGAAGCTCAGCATGATCGTCTCGATCCAGTCGGGCCGCGATGACGGCGCCCGCTTCTGGAAGAACGCCTCCGACTCAGCCCCGTTCACGAAGCGCTTGAGCACCATCGGCCGACCGGCGACGCCGCCCAGCGCCCCGTCCGCGACGCTCAGGTAGTAGCGGACGAGGTCCAGCTTGGTATGGCCGGTCTGCGGAAAGTAGACCTTGCCCGGGTTGCTGACCGGTACCTTGCGCCCGGCGACCTCCAGGATCTCCTTGGGTTCCGGCATGCGGACACGATAACCGGAGCGAGCCAGCCGGCACGGCGGCGGCTCCACCGTTGTCCGCGCGCGTTGCGCCCGGCGGTGCTCACGGCTGTCCGGATTCCGGCTTGCGGCCCCAGGCCAGGAAGGACAGGTGCGGCATCACGAGGGTGCGCGGGTCATCGAGATGCGCGCGGACCGCCCGGTCCAGCTAGAAGATCTCGCACAGCCGCTCCCAGGCCGGATGCGCGGGGTAGCACAGCGAGTACTCGGTGTCGGGCTCCAGGCCGGCGACCCAGCCACCCGGCCGGGCCAGCCGCACCATCTCGGCGAGCACCGTCTCGGGCTCGGGAACGGTTACCAGCAGGGTGCGAGCATGTACCAGGTCGAACGAGTCTGACGGCAGTCCGGTGCGCCGTGCGTCTGTCGCCACGATGTCGACGTTGCCAAGGCCGCGCTGGAGGGCGAGCTCGGTGGCCATGGCGACGTGGACCGGGTCAGCGTCCAGGCCCACGACGCGCCCGCCCGGTGACACCCGCTCGGATAGCGGCTCGATGATTCCGCTCGGGCCGCAGCCAAGGTCGATCGCGCTGCAGCCCGGCCCGATGCTGGTCCGGTCGAGCAGCGCGGCGCTGTCGGGCCGTAGCTCGTCCGACTGGCGCTGCAGCCGCGCGCCTTCCGCTGGATCGCGGCCGAGCGCGTAAACGGCGGTCGCGGGCGGCTCCGCTCCCGCTGTGGTCATGGATTCCAAGATAATCCGCGCCTTCCAGTCGGTCCTCAGCCTAGACTCGGCGGCCTCGCCGAGCTGCGGCCCGACGTTCGCCAGGTTCAGCCCGGTGATTTGCTAGCCGTGCCCGCGCGATAACGCGCAGCTCCCAGGTGCCAGTCTGCGCACGCCGATGTCCCTGCTCAGTGATCTGATGAACCAGATCCGCTGCGATGCCGTTTTGTTCGAGGGCCTCGACAGCGGGCGGCAGGAAGCGTGGTTCGCGGAGGCGATCCCCGCTGACGACGACACCGCGGACGATGTATTCGCGTCAGCGCACTGGACGCATTACTGGGACTGCCAGCCCTGCAGCTACCCCGACCGCACCGGCGATCTGCGGACCGTCATCAAGATCCCGGACTTCTACTCCGCCCGGCAATGGCACGGCACTGGCATGTATAGCGACCTATACCGGCCGCAGGGGGTCGAACATGAGCTGATGCTGACCCTGCCTGCCGGGCCAGGCAAGGCGCCCGGGCCGGGCAGGACCCTGCGGGTCTCCAGCCGCACAGCCGCAGTCACCCGGGCCTTCCCGGACAGCGACTCGCTGCCAGGTGGCCTGCGCGCTAGCCTCCCTGGCAGGCCGCGATAAGGTCAGCCAGCCGACGAGGGGCGGCCGCGGCCGCCCGGTAGGCCAGATCACACCCTGGCGGGCAGCTTGGCGAGCGCGTTCTCGATGGCCTTCTCGGGCAGCTCGTAGTCGTGCAGCTGACCTGCGACGTAGCCACCGTAGGCCGGGAGGTCGAGCAGGCCATGCCCGCACAAGGCGGTCAGGATGACCTTCTCCTCGCCGGTCTCCTTGCAGCGCAGCGCCTCCTCGACGCACGCGGCCACCGCGTGCGTCGGCTCGGGCGCTGGCACGATGCCCTCGGTCCTGGCAAAACGCAGCCCCGCGGCGAAGCACTCCGACTGCGGCTTGGTGACCGCCTCGATCAGCCCGAGCTCGTAGATGTGTGACAGCAGCGGCGACATGCCGTGGTACCGCAGGCCACCGGCATGGATCGGGTCCGGGATGAAGTCATGCCCGAGCGTGTGCATCTTGAGCAGCGGGGTGAATCCCGCGGTGTCGCCGAAGTCGTAGGAGTACACCCCCCGGGTGAAGGAGGGGCAGGCAGCGGGTTCGACAGCGCGGAGCACCGGGTTGATCCGGCCGGCCAGCTTCTCCCGCAGGAACGGGAACACCAGCCCGCTGAAGTTCGAGCCGCCACCGGTGCAGCCGACGATCACGTCCGGCGTGTCCCCGGCCATGGCGAGCTGCTTGATCGCCTCTTCGCCGATGACGGTCTGGTGCAGCAGTACGTGGTTGAGCACGCTACCGAGCGCGTAGCGGGCAGCCGGGTCTCCGCCAGCCACCTCGACCGCCTCGCTGATCGCAATGCCGAGGCTGCCGGTGGAGTCGGGATGCTCGGCAAGCACCGCGCGGCCCGCCGAGGTGAGATCAGACGGGCTCGGGTGCACCGTTGCGCCATAGGTTTCCATCAGCATTTTGCGGTAGGGCTTCTGCTCGTAGGAGGCCCGTACCATCCACACCTCGAGGTCCAGGCCGAACAGCGCGGAGGCGAAGGCCAGCGCGCTGCCCCACTGGCCAGCGCCGGTCTCGGTGGTCAGCTTGGTCACGCCCTCGGCGGCGTTGTAGTAGGCCTGCGGCACCGCGGTATTCGGCTTGTGCGAGCCGGCCGGGCTGCCGCCCTCGTATTTGTAGTAGATCCGGGCCGGCGTACCGAGGTCCTGCTCCAGCCTGCGCGCCCGGTAGAGCGGTGTCGGACGCCAGAGGCGGTAGACGTCAAGCACGTCGTCCGGGATCGCGACGTGCCGGTCCGCCGTGACTTCTTGAGCGATCAGCGCCATCGGGAAGAGCGGCGCGAGGTCATCGGGCCCGACTGGCTGGAGGGTGCCCGGGTGCAGCGGCGGCGGAGGTGGTGACGGCAGGTCGGCGATGACGTTGTACCAGTGCCTGGGCATCTCCGATTCCTGCAGGACGTACTTGACCTGACGGTCCATGCCTTCCTCCCGCGCTGTGCATGCGAATCGCGACCCGGAAAAGAGTGCCTTACCCCGATTGGCCACTGCAAGTCTGCTACCTGGGCAGATGCGACGAGACGCCGTCAGGGCGACCACAACAGCCACTTATCAGCGCAACGGTAGCCGACAGCTCGTATCCAGCGGAAGTGGCGGCAAGAGACGAGGGTGGCAGGGGTCGCTAAGCGCCGGTCAGTGCCCGCTATCGTCAGTACCCGGTCTCGGCGATCGTGACGCTCGCCTTGGTTAGGCCGTCGAGGTACGACTCCCAGCCCGGCTGGTCAGCCACGCCGGCCACCCTGGCCAGATCCGCCTGCAGCGCACGCACGCTGAGTCGGCCCGCGGCAGCGGCCGGCCGCAGGGACACGAGAGCGTCCAATCATCATTGTCAGCGCGCCCGGCAGCTGGATCGCTCGCAGCGGGGCGGCTCTTCCATGCTGACCGCGCGGGCTCAAGCGGGCGCGGATGGAAACCGCGTTCAGCCCGGCTCCCCCCACTCCGCCCGGAACCTCTCGACCAGATCCGCCGCCTCCGCCGCGCTAATCTCAACGAGCACTCGACCCGAGACATCGTTCATTTCCCATTCGAAAAGAGCTGAGTCTGGTCTGCCAGTCAAGATCACGGTTCAGGGATTCATCGATCCGACCTCGGCAGTCACTCGCCTTCTGACCAGCCCGGTGGCGGAATCCATGCCGTTACCGCCTCGCACAATCGCGTAGTAGATAATGTGTTCTGCCATTAGCAGGTCAGTCATCCTTCCGATAGTCCGGTATGTCAAGGGCCCGGATGGAATCGGGACTGAGGAGCTTACCTCCCGTTGGTACAGCCCGCAGCCGCTCCCTCTCGCTCACGGAAGTTGTGGCATCGGCGATGCCTTCGTATGCCTCGTGTGTCTGTTGCTTGGCGGTCCCAGCTCCGCTCGGTATGGAACTGCACTTCGAAGAGTTGGTCGCTCGCCTGATCAAGCCAGCGGCTGTTGACACCTTTATACTCCTGGTTTTCCCAGCTATTGCGTCGAGTTTGCAGCTCGAAACCTTGATCTTCGAGGCTGTCATGGGTTCGCCATATACCCTCGGAATAGTGATCCTCAGCGAAGACGTACGTATAGCGAACAGCGTCAGGAATATTTGCAGCCAGGTCAGTTGGCTCAGCCCCGGGATTCGTCGGCTATCAGGCTGGCGAGCTTTTCTTTGAAGCGGTCAGGGCTCTTGAGGGCGAACTTCTCAGTGTCTGGAACTAGCTGCCCGTGCTCGAGCACCGCCTCGATGCGGCGCATCGAGGGCGTCAGGCCAGGCGTCTCCGTAGGTTCCGAAGACGGTGCGCCCTTCGGCTGCGCGGCATCGGCTTAGCGTCTGGTCCGCGATTCTGCACTGGTCGGGAGTCAGGCGCCTGCCCTTCCACTCCCAAGAGCCGTCACGGCCGGAACGGGGCTGATCGCTATCCACAGCGCTGGTTGGTTCGAGCCGATCGGGTGCTTCCTTGCCCGTCTCCTGCACCCTTGTCTGTGGTCTGTCAGCATCGGGCCCGCCGGCGTCGCGCCCGTCGGTCTCGGGCCTGCCGGCGTCGCGCCTGTCGGTCTCCGGCTTGCCGGCGTCGCGCCTGCCGGTCTCGCGATCTCCGGCGTCGCGCCTGCCGGTCTCGGGCCTGCCGGTCTCGTGCCTGCCGGTCTCGTGCCTTTCAGCTTCGTTCGTTTCGAGGTCGCTGTGCACCGGGAGTTCAAGATCCTTCAGCCGGATAACAGGAGACCTGCGGCTGCCGTCGTCTTGATAGGGCGACGAGGGATGACCGGGCGGCAGCAGTTCCAGGCGCTGTCGTAAGTCGGTCACTGATCCGCGAAGCGGCCGATCCGGCTGCCCCTGGTGTAGATCCGGCCGGCGTCCCTGATCGTCGCCGCGCTCATGACCGCCTGCGGCCTGTTCCGAGTGGTCATGAGGCCCTGACATTAACCCGAAATCTCCTGCACTTGGCGACCGGGTCATCGTAGCTGCCCGGGCAGCTGCTGGTCGTCAAGTCGGTGACGTCCCGGTGACTCCGGGCCTATCAGGTCCACGACTGAGGTCCACGACATCGCGCATGAACCGTTCGTTGAGCGGCCGGTGACCGCACCGACCTCCACCATCGACATGCCGCCGAGCCCTCGTTCCGCGAGCAGTTCGGTCGCCCTGCAGGATCGCGCGGTCGACGGCCTGACTCGGCGGCCGCCCACGTCTGGCTGGCTGGCCGCGCCAAGGGCAGCCCCGCTCTGCCGAGGAGATTTCCGTCTCGGGCGGAATACTCGCACTCTCCATCAGGTTGAGCGTCTGTAATAAGAAACGAGACGAGTCGTATCGTATATGCGAGAGAGCCATGCCAGCGGAGACCAGCACAACCAGCCAGCGATCGGCACTGACGCGGCGAGGTGCTGACCCAGGAGCCACAAGCGCAGGCACCGCCGGCCCGGGCACCGTCGGCCCGGGCACCGTCGGCCCGGGCACCGTCGGCCCGGGCACCGTCGGCCCGGGCACCGTCGGCCCGGGCACCGTCGGCCCGGGCAGCGCTCGCGCGAGCGTGCTGGCTCAGCAGCCACCGGCAGTGGCCGACGTCGCTGAGCACAGGGGACTAGGCCTTGCGCTGATCCTGGTCGCGGCCTTCATGGTGGTGCTCGACTTCAGCATCGTGAATGTGGCGCTGCCATCGATCGAGCGCGAGTTCGGTTTCTCGGCCGCGGCTGTGCAGTGGGTCGTCACCGGATACGCGATCACCTTCGGCGGCCTGCTGATCCTAGGTGGCCGGGCCGCCGATCTGTTCGGCCGCCGCCGGATGTTCATCATGGGGCTGCTGGCCTTCGCTGCCGCCTCGCTGGCCGGCGGTCTCGCGCAGGACCCGGTGCTGCTGGTCGCCTCGCGTATAGTGCAGGGCGCCGGGGCGGCTGTCGTCGCGCCGGCCGCGTTCTCGCTCATCACGACGGGCTTCGCCGAGGGCCCGCGGCGCAACCGTGCCCTCGGCAAATATGGCGCCACCGCCTCGGTCGGCTTCGTTGCCGGTCAGGTGCTCGGCGGCGTGCTCGTCCAGTTCTTCAGCTGGCGCGCCGTCTTCCTGGTCAACGTTCCGGTTGGCGTGGCCGCAGCGCTCCTTGCGCCGCGGCTGCTCGGAGAGTCGCGGGGGGCGGGTGCCGGGCGCCGCCTGGATGTGTGGGGCGCGGCGCTGATCACCACCGCGGTGGCTGCGACCGTGTTCGCCGTGTCGCAGTCGGCCGCGGCAGGCTGGGCGTCACCGGTAACCGGGGGCGCCCTGGTGACGGCCGCGGCCGCAGCCGTCGCCTTCTGGCTGGTCGAGCAGCGGCACGCCGACCCGCTGGTACGCGCCGACCTGCTGCGACTGCCCGGTCTCCGCACGGCCAGCACGGTGAACGTGCTGCTCGGCCTGTGGAACGCTGGCGAGATGATCGTCTTGTCGATCTACTTCCAGCAGGTCTTGCATGACTCGCCGCTGGCGACCGGGCTGGCCATCGCCCCGCAGGGCGTCGTGGGATTCACCGCGGGAATGCTCGGCGCCAGGCTGGCCGGCCGGGTTGGCGTCCGCCGGGTGCTCGTCCTGACCAGCGGGGTGGCCACGGCCGGCTTCGCTGATCCTCACCCAGCTGCCGGCGACCGGCAGTTACAGCCTCCTGCTGGCGGCCGTCATGCCGGTCGGATTCGGGACCGCCGGAACCGCGTTCGGCACCATGGTGATCGCCAGCGGCGGGGTCGCCGACAGCGATCAGGGCCTGGTCGGCGGGGTCATTAACACCAGCCGCCAGATGGGCGCGGCGATCGGCGCGGCCCTGCTGCCCGCCGTCGCGGTGGCCGTCAACCAGCGTGGTGCGATTGCCGGCGTCGCGGGCGACCGGGCCGCCATGCTCGCCGCGGCGGTGGCAGCCGCACTGGCCACGCTCGTGGCGGCGGGCACCCGCGCGGTCCGTGGTGACCGTCGCATCGAAAGCCAATCGACCACATCTACCTTTAGATCAATCGCAAAGGAGAAGTGCCATGCAGGAAGTCACGCTCGGCAAGACCGGTCTACGCGTGTCGAAGATCGCGTTCGGCACCTGGCAGCTTGGCGGCGAATGGGGCGCGACCGACGAGTCCGCCGCGATCGCTGCGATCAGAAGGGCCGCCGACCAGGGCGTCACGATCTTCGACACGGCGCAGGCCTACGGGTTCGGCGCGTCCGAGCGGCTGCTGGCCACGGCGCTGCGCGGCAGGACCAGGGATGAGCTCGTCATCGCCACCAAGGGCGGCCTCCGGCCGCTACCGACCGGCGGGATCACCCGCGACGCGAGCCCGGCCTGGATCCGCGCGGGCGTCGAGGCCAGCCTGACCGCCCTGGACACTGACTACATCGACCTGTACCAGTTGCACTGGCCGGACCCTGCCGTCCCGTTCGAGGCGACTGCCGAGGAACTGATCAAGCTGCGTGCCGACGGCAAGATCCGGCACGTCGGGGTGTCGAACTTCGACGCAGCCCAGATGAAGGAGTTCAGCAAGACGCTGCCCGTGGAGACCCTGCAGCCGCCGTATCACCTGTTCCGCAGGGACATCGAGGCCAGCGTGCTGCCTTACACCGCCGAGCACAACATCGGCGTGCTGGTCTACGGCCCGCTGGCGCACGGCCTGCTCGGCGGGCAGCTGCGGCCCGGCGCCACCTTCCCGGCGGGAGACTGGCGGGCCAACAGCGATGTCTTCACCGGCGAGTCATTCGCGCGGAACCTCCGCGCCGTCGCTGAGCTAGAGAAACTGGCCCGCGACCAGCTCGGGCACCTCGGTCAGCAGGCTCGCCGTGGCCTGGACGCTGGCCAACCCCGCGGTCCACGTCGCCATCGTCGGCACCCGCGATCCCGGACACGTCGACGACGCGATCGCCGCGGCCGACCTGCACCTCGACGACCAGGTGCTGAGCCGGATCCAGACCATCATGCAGACGGCCGTACCGGTCGCCGGGCCGTCACCAGAAAGCGCCTGACGTGAGCGCCGCCAGGCACAGACTCGGCAGGGAAGCCATGGTGAGCTAGGCGGCCGCCACACGCTGAGCATGATCCAACTACGATCCATAACTGGCCAGCTGTACAAGAAGGGGGTCAGTGTGTCCACGATCCTGATCACCGGCGCGGCCGGCCGGGTCGGCGGAATGCTCCGCAGCCGGCTGGCCGCGGAGGGCCGGTCGCTGCGCCTGCTCGACATCGCCCCGCTGGCCGCCGGGCCCGGCGAGGAGGTCGTCCAGGCATCGGTCACCGATATGGCGGCGGTCACTGAAGCCTGCCAGGGCGCGGCGGCGGTCATTCACCTGGCCGGCCTGGCCACCGAGGCCCCTTGGGACCGGATCGCCGAGGTGAACATCCACGGCACGTACGTCGGCTTCGAGGCAGCCCGCCGGGCCGGGGTCCCCCGGGTGGTCTACGCCTCCTCCAACCATGCCGTCGGCTTCACCCCGAGGACGGAGTTCCCGGTCCAGGACTACGCGTTCCCGGCACCGGACACTTACTACGGGGTGTCCAAGGTGGCCGGCGAGGCGCTGGCCGCGCTCTACCACCACAGGTACGGCCTGGAGGCGATCTGCATCAGGATCCTGACCTGCGATGAGCGGCCGAACTCGATCAGGTCGCTGTCGACCTGGCTGTCCCCGGACGACGCGGGACGGCTATTCGAAGCGTGCCTCACCGCGGACCGGCCGGGTTTCCGGGTGGTCTACGGAGTCTCCCGTAACACCCGGGGCGGCTGGGTCAGCCTGGACGCGGCACGGGCGCTCGGTTACGAGCCACGCGACGACGCGGAGCGCTACGCCGCCGACGTGATCGCCTCCGGTGGCGAACCCGACCCGGCTGATCCCGTTCTGCAGCATCTAGGCGGCGAATTCTGCCTCCCTGCCTACGACGCCGGCCACCTCACCTGACCGGGAGCCGACCACGGGAATGCCATCACGACAGGAGAGGGGAAGCTGATGCGTTCGATGACCATCGCGCTGGCTCCTTCCGGGGTGGGCCAGCGGCTGGCCTCGGAGTGAACGGGCACGTCTCGATAAGGAAGGTGCCTTGGATTTTGAACAGCACGACCTGATCATGCGCCCGATGACCGGGCGCGCGGAACTCGAACTCTTCCGCCAGTTGCCCTACGTCCTCAACGGCGAGCTGGCGGACGATCTCGAAAGTGGGCGCCGCCGGCCTGAGTGGATGTGGCTGGCGCTGCGCGGTGATCGCCTCGTGGCCAGGCTTGCCTGGTGGCGGCGGCGGCAGGACGACCCCCCGTTTCTCCTCGATGTGCTAGATCTCGATGACGCTACAGACGACAAGGGCCAAGTAGGCATCGCGGCGGCGCTGCTCACAACCGCGATGGCCAAAGTGCTCCCGGCAGGCGCCCGCCCGCCCGCCTACACCAGGTTCATCCCGCCTGACTGGCGCGACGACGCGGTAGCCCGGCGCGCCATCGAAGCCCGGATGGCGGCGCTGGAACGGACCGGCGCCCGGCTGTTCGTCGAACGGCTGCGCCTGGAATGGCGCGCCGGGACGCCAATTCCAGCGCCGACCGGGCGCCTGAGGTTCAGGCCAGTCAGCAACCGCGAGGAACTCCTCCGGTTGATGACCGGCGTGCTGGAGGGCACCCTCGACGCGCACAGTCGCCGCGACCTGGTCCGGACGCCTGGCCGCGCAGGTAGCAGCCGATCAGTACGACAGCGAGTTCATGAGCTACGACAGCCCGCGGGACTGGTGGCAGATCGGCGTGCTGCCCGATGGCGAAGCCGTTGGGTTCGTCATCCCGGCCCGCAATAGCTATAACCCGATCATCGCCTACATCGGTGTCCTGCCCGCGCATCGAGGCAACGGCTACATCGACGATCTGCTAGCTGAGGGCACCAGGATCCTGGCGGCGCACGGTGTCCCGAGGATCCAGGCATCGACCGACCTCGGCAACGTGCCCATGGCGCGTTCATTCCAGCGCACCGGCTACCTCAACTTCGAGCGGGAAATCAACATGACCTGGAGCTGACGGGTCGGGGCGGCTAGCCGACCGCCTCGGGGATGGCCGGCATGATCTGGCCGTGGGCCGCGCCGAAACCGATCCGCGCGCCGTCCTCGCCCCGGGCGGTGGCCGAGATCGTCACCTCATCGCTGTCCTCGAGCCACGCCCTGGTGGTCCCGTCGGCCAGCGTGATCGGCTCGGTACCGTTCCAGGCCAGCTCGATCAGGCAGCCGCGCTGGTCCGGCTCCGGGCCGCTGACGGTTCCCGATGCGTACAGGTCGCCGGTTCCCACGCACGCGCCGTTCACCGTCAGGTGGGCCAGCATCTGCGCCGGGCTCCAGTGCATGGCCGAATAAGGGGGCCTGGATACCACGTGGCCGTTGATGCGCACCTCGAAGTCGATGTCCAGCCCCCAGTCCTCCGTCTCGGTCAGGTAGGGGAGCAGCTCGGCGTCCCGCGACGGCGGCCGGATCCTGGCGTGCTCAAGCGCGGCCAGCGGCACCACCCATGGCGACACCGTCGTGGCGAACGACTTGGCTAGGAACGGGCCCAGCGGTATGTACTCCCAGGACTGCAGGTCACGGGCCGACCAGTCGTTGACCAGGCAGGCGCCGAACACATGCTCGGTGAACCTGTTCGCAGGTACTGGCTCGCTCAGGACGCTATGCGCGCCGACGACGAAACCCAGCTCGGCCTCGAAGTCGAGCCGGACCGACGGGCCGAACGACGGCAGGCTCGCGCCCGGTGGCCTGGATTGACCGCACGGGCGCCGGACCGGGGTGTGCGACACCACGACCGTGCCGGACTTGCCGTGGTAGCCGACGGGCAGGTGCCGCCAGTTGGGCGTGAGCGGCTCGGCGTCCGGCCGGAAGATCCGGCCGACGTTGGTGGCGTGGTGCTCGGAGGCGTAGAAGTCGACGTAGTCGCCGACCGTGAACGGCAGGTGCAGTTCGGCGGCGGCGGCCGGCACCAGCAGGTCCTCGACGGCATCCCGGTAGACCTCGCCGGAGAGCCAGGTCTGCAGGCCGGCCCGGAGCTGTTCCCAGGCGCGGTGCCCGGCGGCAAGGAACAGGTCCAGATTGCCGCCGCTGAACAGGTGGGCACGGCCAGGCAGCAGCCGCGCGGTCACGGCGCCGAGGTCGAGGATCCGGTCGCCGATGGCCACGCCCGCCCGCGGCTGGCCGGGGCGGTGCGCCGGGGTGAACGAGCCATAGGGCAGCGTCTCCAGCCCGAACGGGTCGTCGGGCGTGATCCCGAGCCAGGAAGCTGGCGCTATCCGTGCCATGAAGACTCCTGTCTGAAGCTCATCCGGTCCGTGCAGCTCATCCGGGCTCGCCGATCAGCCCGAGGGCGACCAGGTCAGCGACGGGCTCGTCGGTACTGCAGCTGCCTATCGACGTGACGAGATCCCGGGCCCGGCCTGCGTCCTCCAGGTCAAGCCCGGCGATCCGGGCCGCGACCTGCGCGCCGTCCCGGTCAGCCAGCACGGTGGCGACGTCCTCGGCGCCTGCCCCGTCCGCGGCGGCCGTGACCGCGAGCAGCAAGTTAAGGAAACCGTGATGCTCGAAGCCGGTGTCTGCTGCCGTATGCCGGACCGCGTGATGCAGGCCTGCGGTGCATTTAAACGGGAGCCTGCGGTCAGCCAGCTCCACCAGGGCGGCTGCGAGCGCGGCCTCATCGGGGAACGCCGCCGCGGCCTGGCCGCCGGTCCGCAGCTTCGCCCGGTACCTGTGGGTCTCGATGGACCCGAGTACGTCGTCGCCCAGCGCCGTCAGCGGGATCTCGGCATAGCCGGCGGCACCGGCCAACGGGACCGCATCGAGCGCCGCCACGACCTCGGCGACGGCCTGGTCAGGCGCGGCGCGGTCCTGGCCTGCCGCGGTGCGGTCCTGGCCTGCCGCCTCGCGCTCCTGCGGTGCCGCGGGGCCGAGCCTGGCTGGCACCTCCACCGAGCGCAGCCGCAGCCGGGGATCGATGGCGACCGCGTCTAGCGCCGAGGCAATTGCCGCCGCCCCGCCCGTCACGATCAATGAGAGGTCGATCTCGGCCAGGTTGACGGCGGTCAGCGCGGCCCGCAGCTGGGTGAGCCTCGTCTCCGGGCACGCGAACGCGCCGCTCAGCTCCCTGTACCAGGCGGTCTGATGCCTGACGTGCCCGTCGACGGCGTCGGACATCGGCATGGCAGCCGGAGGAAACAGCGAAGCATCGTCGAACAGGCCGCGCAGCAGGGTGCTGGCGGCGGCGGAGTGACTCAACTGGTGCGCTCCCTTAACGCGCGGCCGACCGGCCCGGCCGGCGAGCGCCAGGGTATACCCGGCTGTCGCCTGGCACGATCGGCAGGCCAGCAGTCCGGCGGCAACTTAGCGGCCGGCAACTTAGCGGCCGCGCCGGGGTTACCCGCGGCCGCCGGTTGGGCAGACGATTGACTGGGTGGCAGGCAGTGTTACAACGACCCGGCAGTGTTACAACGACCCGGCAGTGTTGGGAGGCGAGACCGTGGCGGTCAATCGACCAGCCAGACAACCGGGCGGTGCGCCGGTCGTAGTAGTCGGCGCAGGCTTTGGCGGCCTGGCGGCCGTCAGCGGCCTGCGCCGCCCGGGCGTGCAGGTGACCCTGGTGGACCGGAACACCTACAGCACGTTCCAGCCGCTGCTCTACCAGGTTGCGACCGGCGGCCTGAACGGGAGCGATGTCGCCTACCCGGTCCGCGGCTTCACCCGGAAATACCGGGCCAGGTTCCGCCACGGCGAGGTGGTCGGCCTGGACACGGCGGCGCGGCAGGTGCTGCTGGCCGGCGGCGACAAGCTGGCTTACGACTACCTGATCCTCGCAACCGGCGTGACCGCCGCACATTTCGGTGTCACTGGCGCGGCCGAGCACACCCTGGGCCTGTATACCCGCCAGGACGCCATCGCGCTGCGCGACAAGGTCCTGGCGCGTCTGGAGTACCTGAACACGGCGCGGCCCGACGAGGGGCTGACGGTGACCGTCGTGGGCGGCGGCGCCACCGGGGTGGAGCTGGCCGGGACCCTGGCCGAACTGCGCAATATCGCCCTGGCGACAGCCTTTCCCGATATCGACCGCAGTAGGGTGCATATCAGGCTGGTCGAGATGACACCGGCGGCGCTGGGGCCGTTCGACCGGGCCCTGCGCGACTACGCCTGCAGGCAGCTGGCGGCGCGCGGGGTGGATGTCCGGCTCGGCGTCGCGATCGGCGAGGTCACCGAGCACCACGTCATGCTCGCCGACGGGCAGGAGCTGGACAGCGACATCACCGTGTGGGCGGCCGGCGTCGCCGCGCCAGCTGTGGTAGCTGACTGGGGCCTGCCGCAGGGCCGCAACGGCCGGATTCTCACCGCGCCCGACCTGCGGGTCGAGGGGCAGGAGCGGATTTTTGCGATCGGTGACATCGCGCTGATCGACGGTCAGCCGCTGCCCCAGCTTGCCCAGCCCGCGCAGCAGATGGGCAGGCACGCGGCGGAGCAGATCACCCGGCTGCTCGCCGGGCAGGCCACCACCGCATTCAGCTACCACGACAAGGGGATCATGGCCACGATCGGGCACAGGTCGGCGGTCGTCCAGCTGCCGCACCGGATCCGGATCCGCGGCACGCTGGCCTGGCTGGCCTGGCTCGCGCTGCACTTGATCACGCTGCTGGGCGGCCGCAACCGCATCTCCGCGCTTGTCAACTTGTCCTGGCGGTATCTGACCTGGGCCAGGGGGGGCGGCCTGATCGTCGGAGACGAGGATCCCCCGGGGGCATAGAAAGGAGCCGCGGAGGCATAGAAAGGAGCCGCGGAGGCATAGAAAGGATCCGCCGAGGCATAGAAAGGATCCGCGGAGGCATAAACCGAAACCGGACGCATAAACCGAAACCGGCGGCATAAACCGGAACCGGCAGGCCGGCCGCCAGGAGATGACGGCCGGCCGCGAATGGTCAGTCAGCGCGAATGGTAAGTCAGTCCGCGGCCTGCGCGGGCGCTGGGGGTTGCTACCAGCGGTACCAACGGCGGCGGCCCCGTCCGCCCGATTCCGCGGCGCGGAACAGGAAACCAAGCAGCCAGAGGGCCAGCAGGATCAGCGCGATCCACCACAGGACGTGCAGCGCGAATCCGGCTGCGCCGAAAATGAGCACAATCAGCAGAACCAGCAGAATGAGTGCCACCGGATACTCCCCCAATAGAGACGACGACGCCAGTGCTACTTCCCGCCCGGCGGCCGTTAAACATACGATTTCACCTACGACGTCCGCGATTCCCTTGACGCTGTACGGCCCGGGCCTGGGCCTGGCTGGGCCTGCCTGGGCCTGACCTGGCAGGCGGCTTTGGCGACTGTCACGACCGGGCCGCGGCCCTGCCGGTGGCCGGCGCCGCTGGCGCGCGCCCGGCCGCGGTCGGGCCGATCATGGCGCTGACCGGATGTCCCGGATTCGGCCTCCCTGAATGACCGCGGCTGTTTAAATGACAGCGCTCGCGGTACCTGCTACGGCGACCGCGAAGCGCGGCCCGCGCACCACCGGCTAGACCTGCCCGATCGGAGAGACGATGCGCATCATCTCGGTCCTGGTCGTCTTGTGGCTGGTTATCGGCGCCATCGCGGCCGGTCAGCGGCACTACTACAACAGCGGTGACACCAACTGCGCCAAGGCGGGCACGGTCGTGGTAACAATTCTCGCTGGCCCGCTCAACTACTTCGGTGCCAACCCGAAGATCCACTGTGTACTTCCCCAGCCGAGCAAGTGAGGCCGAACAGGTAAGCGCGATGCGCGCGCCCCCCGATCACCGGCCCGGGGACACCGGACCCGCCCCGCGTGTCCCCGGGCCGGCCTGAGCCTGGCCGCCGGTAGCTTGACGTCGAGATAGCCGTCTTCCTAGACTGACGCCAGGTAGCTTGACGTCAAGATAAGTCCTGGGGGCCGGGCTCGGCGGGGGCGCCAGACTGCGGCAGGATTCAACTACAGGCACCGCGCAGGGCAGGAGGCCACACGATGACCGCGAACAGCTTCGGCAGCCGAGCCACGATGAAGGTCGGCGCTACCAGCTACGAGATACACCGGCTCGACGCGGCGGCGGGAAGCGCGGACCTGCCGTTTAGTCTGAAGGTCTTGCTAGAGAACCTGCTGCGGACCGAGGACGGCAGCAACGTCACCGCAGCGCACATCACCGCTCTCGCGGGCTGGGATCCGGCTGCCGAGCCTGCCACCGAAATCCAGTTCAGCCCGGCACGGGTGATCATGCAGGACCTGACCGGCGTGCCTGCGGTGGTGGACCTGGCCGTCATGCGCGAGGCGATGGCCGAACTCGGCGGCGATGCGGGCAAGATCAATCCGCTGGTTCCCGCCGAGCTGGTGATCGACCATTCGGTGATCGCTGACGTGTTCGGCAGGTCGGACGCGTTCCAGCGCAACGTGGACCTGGAGTTCAGCCGCAACCACGAGCGGTTCGCGTTCCTGCGCTGGGGCCAGGACGCGCTGCGTCAGTTCAAGGTGGTCCCGCCGGGTACCGGGATCGTGCACCAGGTGAACATCGAGCACCTGGCCAGGGTGATCATGACGCAGCAACTGGGTGAGCCGGGCACGGCCACGATGGCCGCCTACCCGGACACCTGCCTCGGCACTGACTCGCACACCACCATGCAGAACGGCCTCGGTGTGCTCGGCTGGGGGGTCGGCGGCATCGAGGCCGAGGCGGCGATGCTCGGCCAGCCGGTGTCCATGCTGATCCCGAAGGTGGTCGGGTTCCGGCTGACCGGCGAGCTGCCGTCCGGCGCGACCGCGACCGACCTGGTGCTGACCATCACCGAACTGCTGCGCAAGCATGGAGTGGTCGGGAAGTTCGTCGAGTTCTACGGCGACGGCGTGGCGGCGGTACCGGTGGCCAACCGGGCCACGATCGGCAACATGAGCCCGGAGTTCGGCTCCACCTGCGCGATCTTCCCGCTCGACGAGCAGACGCTGACCTACCTGCGGCTGACCGGCCGGCCGCTGGAGCAGCTCGCACTGGTCGAGGCCTACGCCAAGGAGCAGGGCCTATGGCACGAGCCGGGCAGGAAGGCACGCTACTCCGAGGAGCTCGAGCTCGACCTGTCCACCATCGTGCCGTCCATCGCCGGGCCGAAACGGCCCCAGGACCGGGTTGCGCTGTCCGACGCCAAGACCTCGTTCCGGGCGGCACTCGGATCCTATGTCCAGCTCGACCGCCTGGACGACGACATCTCTGACACCTTCCCCGCGTCAGACCCGTTCGACGCGGAGGGCAGCGAAGGCGCCGGCGATACCGACACCAGTGAGGCCGACGCCGCTGGTTCGGCTGACCAGGCCACCGCGCAGGGTAACGGCCGCTCGTCCGCGCCGGTCGCGGTGACGCTTGAGGACGGCACGCAGACCTCGGTCGACCACGGATCAGTTGTGATCGCGGCGATCACCTCGTGCACCAACACCTCCAACCCGTCAGTCATGATTGGCGCGGCGCTGCTGGCCAAGAAGGCCGTCGAGGCCGGACTGTCACGTAAGCCGTGGGTGAAGACGACGCTCGCGCCCGGCTCGAAGGTAGTCATGGACTACTACGAGCGCGCCGGGCTCACTCCTTACCTGGAGAAGCTCGGCTTCAACCTGGTCGGCTACGGCTGCACTACCTGCATCGGCAACTCGGGCCCGCTGCCGGAGGCGATCAGCGCCGCAGTCGAGGCCAACGATCTGTCGGTGGTCTCGGTGCTGTCGGGCAACCGGAACTTCGAGGGCCGGATCAACTCAGACGTCAAGATGAACTACCTGGCCTCGCCGCCGCTTGTGGTCGCCTACGCGCTGGCCGGGACGATGGACATCGACCTGACCCGCGACCCGATCGGGGCCGGCGCCGACGGCAAGCCGGTGTACCTGGCCGACCTGTGGCCGTCGCCGGGCGAGGTGGCCGCGGTGGTGCACGACGCGATCGCCGCGGAGATGTACATCCGCGACTACGCCGACGTCTTCGCCGGCGACGACCGCTGGCGGGATCTCGAGGTGCAGCCGGGCGAGGTGTTCGCCTGGGATCCTGAATCCACCTACGTGCGGCGGCCCCCGTACTTCGACGGCATGCCGGCCGATCCGGAGCCGGTGACCAACATCCACGGCGCGCGGGTGCTCGCGCTGCTCGGCGACTCGGTGACCACCGACCACATCTCGCCGGCCGGCGCTATCAAGACCGACAGCCCGGCGGGTAAGTACCTGGTCTCGCACGGCGTTGAACGCCGTGACTTCAACACGTACGGCTCCCGGCGCGGCAACCACGAGGTAATGATCCGCGGCACCTTCGGCAACATCAGGCTGCGTAACCAGCTTGCCCCGGGCACCGAGGGCGGCGTCACGATCAAGCTGCCCGAGGACGCCCAGACGTCGATCTACGAGGCGTCCCGCGAGTACCTGGCCGTGGGGACGCCGCTGCTGGTGCTGGCCGGCAAGGAATATGGTTCTGGCTCGTCGCGGGACTGGGCGGCCAAGGGGACCGCGCTGCTCGGCGTGCGCGCCGTGCTGGTGGAGTCGTTCGAGCGGATCCACCGGTCCAACCTGATCGGGATGGGCGTGCTGCCGCTGCAGTACCTGCCTGGCGAGTCCGCCGCCTCGCTCGGGCTGACCGGGCACGAGGTATTCGACGTGCTCGGCATGGCGGCCATGAACGAGGGCGAGACCCCGCGCGAGGTCACGGTGCTGGCCGATGGCCGCGAGTTCCGCGCCGTGGTGCGGATCGACACGCCAGGCGAGGCAGAGTACTTCAGGCACGGCGGCATCATGCAGTACGTGCTGCGGTCGCTGCTGGCCAGCGGCTGAGCGTTAGCCCAGGCACCGTAGACGCCGGGGGTCTCAGTTCGCAAGACCGGCCAGCCCGCGCTGGCGACCGCGTTGCTGGTCGCAGGGATCAGCGTGCTCGCCGTCAACCTGCGGGCGGCGATCACCGGCCTGCCGCCGGTCTTCCCCGAACTGGCTGCCAGCCTGCACCTGTCCGGCGCGACGCTGGCTGCCCTGGCCGCCACGCCGGTGCTGTGCTTCGGCGTGTTCTCGGCGGCCGCCGGCCCGCTCAGCCGCAGATTCGGCGAGGAGCGGGTCCTGGGGGCGGCCCTGGCGCTGCTGGCCGCCGGGCTGCTGCTGCGCGGCGGGCTCCCCGGACTGATGCTGTTCCCCGGCACGGTGGTCGCCGGCGCTGCGATCGCGCTGATGAACGTGCTGCTGCCAAGCCTGGTCAAGCGGCGCAAGCCCGACCGGGCCGGCCTGCTGATCGGCAGCTACCTGCTGCTGCTGTCCGCTGGCGCCGTCGTAGCGTCGCTGATCGCCGTCCCGGTGTTCCGTGCGGCGGGCTCGGGGACCGGAGCGGTTCGGCTGACCCTGGGCATGTGGGCACTGCCCGCCGCCGCCGCCGCGCTTGGCTGGCTGCCGCAGCTCCGGTACCGCACGCTGCCGCGGGAGCGCGGGCCGGGCGGCGTGCTCGCGATGGCCAGGCACATGCTGGCCTGGCAGGTGACCGCGTTCATGGGCCTGCAGAGCCTGTCCTATTACGCGACCCTGTCCTGGTTCCCCACGCTGCTGCGCGACCGCGGGCTCAGCGCGGCCCACGCTGGTGATCTGCTCGCGCTGATGAACTTCGGCAACGCGGTGACGGCGCTGTTGCTGCCGATGCTCGCGCACCGGGCCGCCGACCAGCGGTGGCTGGTCGCGATCTCGATGGCCGCCACGAGCGGGGGCCTGGCAGGCTCGGCGTTCGCGCCGGTCGGCTCCGCGGCAGCCTGGATGCTGCTGCTCGGCCTCGGCCAGGGCGCGACGCTGGGCCTCGCCATCTTCTTCACCATGGCACGCTCGCCCGATCCGGCGACGGCGGCGTCGCTGTCGGCGTTCGCGCAGGGCGCCGGTTACCTGGTGGCCAGCACCGGTCCGCTGCTGCTTGGCTTCCTGCACGCGGCCACCGGCAGCTGGACGGTACCAGTGCTCACGCTGCTCGGCGTGGCCGTCGGCCAGCTGATCTCCGGCTGGCTGGCCGGACGGGCGCTTACCGTGCCGCCCACGGTGCCGCCCCCGGTCCGTATCGGCGCCCGGCGCGCCACCGATACCAGCTAGCTGGTCACGCTCAGACCGCGCGGCAACAACGGCGTATGCACGCATCCCGGTTTAATCCACTGCAGATGGGGAGTTGCACCGGCATGCGCGGGTCACGACGGAATGCCGGCGGGCTGCTGGCTTGCCTTCTGATACTGCTATCGGCCGATGCAGCAGCGGGGCGGCCAGGCCATTGCACGTGCGGCTGAATGCGGGACCGACCCCGGCACCCTTTGATACCCCGGTCCACATCGCCGTCAGCGGCCTGCCGTCCACAGGCCTGGTCACGATGCAGGCCAGGACCATGGACGCCGAGGGCAGGCCGTGGGAGTCCGCGGCGCAGTTCCGGGCCAGCGCCGCCGGGACGCTGAACCTCGCGGCAGCGGTGCCTGTCTCGGGCAGCTACCACGTGGCCGACGCGGCGGGCTGCTCTGGTCCCTGCATCCGGCCTTCACCAGCAGCCAGGACACCCAGTACCACCTGCCTGACAAAGGCTTCAGCGTCCGGCTGAGCGTGGCTGCTGACGGGCGTGTCCAGGCGACCGCTACTCTCCTGCGCCAGTGGTCCGGCACGGCCAGCATCCAGACGGTCCGCCTCGACGGCTTCGCCAGCACCCCCTGTTCGTCCCTCCCAGGGCCAGGCCGGTCACGCCTACTTCGGCGCGCCCCCGTACGTCCCCCAGGCGGCAGACGGCTCTTCCGGGCGACCCCTCGGCGGCAGCCAGCAGGCCAACGCGCTGGCCGCCGAGCAGTTCTGGGCCCAGATGATCAGATTTCTCGATAGCTCGCGGAGCCGGTGAGCGCGGAGCCGGTGAGTGCGGAGCCGGCGCAGCACGCAGGGCCTGATTCTGGCTTCGTGCCCTGATCGCTGCCTAGCGACCGCATTTGACCAGCCAATCCTCGGCGCCGGACTGGGCGGACCAGGATGCCAGGTGACGGGCGGGTCACCTCAGTGCCGACACCTGCGTGCATATCGAACGCTGGCCGAAATAGACTCGGGTGGATTCCTCCCCGGTGCCGGGAGCAAAGGGGAGGCCGCCTGCCCGCCGCATCTGCACGGACCGCCGCGTGCGGCAGCCGACGAGCAGGTCACCGCGAGGCGGCCCGCCTGACTACCACAGAGGAGCAGAACCGGTGACCCTGCTGCAGACCATCCGTAGCCCGCGGGACCTCAAGGATCTCCGGCCGGACCAGCTGCCCTTGCTGGCAGCGGAGATCCGCGACTTCCTCATCAAGGCCGTATTGAGGAACGGCGGTCATCTCGGGCCCAATCTCGGCGTGGTAGAGCTCACCATGGCCTTGCACCGGGTCTTCGATTCGCCCTACGACCGGATCCTGTTCGACACCGGCCACCAGGCGTACGTGCACAAGCTGCTGACCGGCAGGCGGGCAGCCTTCGGCCGGCTGCGCCAGCGCGGCGGCATCTCCGGCTATCCGAACCGGGCAGAGTCCGAGCACGACGTCATCGAGAACTCGCACGCGTCCACCAGCCTGGCCTATGCCGACGGCCTCGCCAAGGCCTACCAGCTCAGGGGCGAGCCTGACCGCTGCGTCGTGGCGGTCATCGGGGACGGCGCGCTCACCGGCGGGATGGCCTGGGAGGCGCTGAACAACATCGCTGGCGCCCCGGACCGCCGGGTGGTGATCGTCGTCAACGACAACGGCCGGTCGTACCAGCGGACGATCGGCGGGCTCGCCGATCATCTCGCATCCGTCCGGGTGTCCCAGCGATACGAGCAGGTGCTCGACTACATCAAGACCACGCTGTCGCACACGCCGCTGGTCGGCCCGCCGCTGTTCGAGACGCTGCACGGGATCAAGAAAGGCCTGAAAGACGTCCTGCAGCCGCAGGTGTTCTTCGAGGACCTCGGCCTGAAGTACCTGGGTCCCGTCGACGGTCACGACGAGCAGGCGGTCGAGCATGCGCTGAAGCGGGCCCGCGACTACGGCGGCGCCGTCCTCGTGCACGTGATCACCAAGAAGGGGGCCGGCTATCCGCTGGCCGAGGAGAATGACGAGGACTGCCTGCATCAGGTCTCCCCGGCAGGCGGAGCGGCATCGGGAACGGTATCAGGGGCGGTGCCTGGCGCGGTGACCGGGCCGCCGCCGCGTCCGTGGACCCAGATCTTCGGCGACGAGCTGGCGGAGATCGGCACCCGGCGCCCCGACGTGGTCGCGATTACCGCCGCGATGCTGCACCCGACCGGCCTGGCCAAGTTCGCGAGTGCTCACCCGGACCGGGTGTTCGACGTGGGGATCGCGGAGCAGCACGCGGTGACCAGCGCGGCCGGCCTGGCGATGGGCGGCATGCACCCGGTGGTCGCGATCTACGCGACTTTCCTTAACCGGGCCTTCGACCAGGTCATGATGGACGTGGCGCTGCACAGGCTGCCGGTCACCTTCGTGCTTGACCGGGCCGGTGTTACCGGCCCGGACGGGGCCAGCCATCACGGGATGTGGGACGGCTCGATACTGCAGCTGGTACCTGGCCTGGCCCTCGCGTTGCCGCGGGACGGGACCCGGCTGGCAGAGCTGCTGAGGGAGGCCGTGGCGGTCAATGACGGGCCGACGGCGCTGCGCTTCCCCCGGGGCACCGCCGGTGCCGACATCCCGGCCGTGGCCACGCTCGGCCAGATGGACGTGCTGCGCGAGCCGGCCGCTGGCGCGACACCCGATGTGCTGCTGCTCGGCGCGGGACCGATGGCCGGCGTCTGCGTGCAGGCCGCCGAGCGGCTCGCCGTCCACGGCATCGGCGTGACGGTGGTCGACCCGCGCTGGGTGAAGCCGCTTGATGAGGCGCTCGTCGCGGCGGCGCGCGCGCACCGGCTCGTGGTGACCGTCGAGGACAACGGGGTGGTCGGCGGGTTCGGCGATGCTGTTTGCCGGCTGCTGCGCGAGCACGATGACCAGACCCCGGTCAAGACCTTCGGGCTGCCGCAGCGGTTCCTCGAGCATGGTGAGCGCGGTGCGCTGCTGGCGGATGCCGGGCTGGACGCCCAGCACCTGGCGAGGCTGATCACCGAGGCGGTCGCGCACCGAACCCCTCAGCTAGCGGACGATCCGCAGGGCTGAGGGCGGATACTCTCCAGTTATGGAGAAGCTTGAAGTCGCGGTGGTGGGCTCAGGCCCGGCTGGCTTGTACACCGCCGAGGCACTGATCAAGCAGGCCGCCGCGCTGGATCCGCCACAGTCCGTCCGGGTCGACGTCATCGACCGGCTGCCGACCCCGTATGGCCTGGTCCGCTACGGTGTCGCACCCGACCACAAGTCGATCAAATCGATCGCCGAGTACCTGCGCGGCGTGCTTGAGAACGACGGCGTGGACTTCGTCGGCGGCGTGCGCCTTGGCACCGACGTGACCCGCGAGGACCTGCTGGCCTGCTACGACGCGGTGGTATACGCGACCGGCGCGATGCGTGACCGCAGGCTGGGCATACCCGGCGAGGACCTGCCCGGCAGCTTCGCGGCGACCGACTTCGTCAACTGGTACTGCGGGCACCCGGACATCGACCCGGCCGCGTTCACGCTGGACGCCGAGTCGGTGGCGGTAATCGGCGTCGGCAACGTGGCAGTTGACGTGGCCAGGATCCTGGTCAGGAATCCCGAGGAGCTGCGCGATACCGACATCTCGCAGCCGGTCCTCGATGCCCTGGCGGCCAGCAAGGTCCGTGAGGTGCACATGATCGGCCGCCGCGGCCCGGCGCAGGCCAAGTTCACCACCAAGGAACTGCGCGAGCTTGGCGAGCTTGCCGGGGTCGACGTCGTCGTCGGCGAGGGCGAAGCCGACCTGGACGCGTTCGATCCGACGGGGGAAAGCGCCCGGCTGGCGGGGACCGACCGGCACGTACGCGGCAACTACGCGGTGATCAGGGACTGGGCCGCCCGGCAGCCGGCGGGCGGCGCGCGGAGGCTGACCGTCAGGTTCTGGCTGCGGCCGGTGGAAATACACGGTCCGCAACGAGTGTCCGGGCTGACGCTGGAGCGCACCAGGCTGGACGAACAGGGCCGGGTCACCGGGACAGGCCAGTTCGAGACCCTTCCCGTCCAGCTGGTGCTGCGCAGCGTCGGCTATCAGAGCGTGCCGCTGCCCGGTGTCCCGTTCGACGAGCGCAGCTATATCGTGCCGAACTCCGAAGGCCGGGTGCTCGGCCCCGACGGCCAGCCGCTGCCGGGAGAGTATGTGGCCGGCTGGCTCAAGCGCGGTCCGACCGGCGTGATCGGCACCAATAAGTCCGACGCCGCGCAGACCGTCCGGTCGCTGCTGGCCGACGTGGCTGGCGGCCCGGGGCCGGACGACGTCCAGCTGCCCAGGGCAGGACTGCTCCGCTACCCGGAGCCGTCGCCCGATGCGGCCACCGAGGGCGCCACCATCTCCAGGCTGGCGGAGGCGCTGGCGACCCGGGGGATCCGGCCGGTCAGCTACGCCGACTGGCTGAAGATCGAGACGGCCGAGAAGGAACTGGCCGCAGCGCTCGGCCGCGGCGCCAGGGTCAAGCTGGCCAGCCGGGATGAGCTGTACGACGCCTGCGGCCTCCACCGCCGCTGACTGGATGGCAGGGCGTGCGCTTCCCGTTCGGGCGCGCCCATTCCTGCGACGTGAGGACGACGGCCCGGCGAGCCCCAGTGCCATCGGTCGTGATTCATCTGAAATCAGGAGATGATTGGCCGAACCGGGCGGGCTGTGGCAGGCCAATCTCGACATGCTGCGCCCGCCGTCTTTGAGAGCCAGTGACACTGGGGACAATAGGGACATGGGTTCTGGTCAGGTCAGTTCAGCGCGGAGCGAGCAAAAGCAGGACCCGGGGGGCTCCGCGTCCCGTGGTCGCGGGCAGTCTGGTGGCCGCCGGGGGCGTGAGGAAAGCGCACGCCTGGTAAGCGGGCGGTCTGCTGAGAGCGCGCGCCCTGGCGCTGGCGCGCGCCCTCGCGATGGCGCGCGGGCCGGCGACGGCGACCGGAAGGTCGGCCGGGAGCGGGCAAACGAGGCCAGGACGCCGGAACCGCAGAAGCTGCCGCCCGACAGGTTCCTGGACCGCGAGGAGAGCTGGCTCAGGTTCAACCAGCGTGTCCTTGAGCTCGCGGAGGATGACGCCCTTCCGCTGCTGGAGCGGGTCAGGTTCATTTCCATCTTCGCCAGCAACCTGGACGAGTTCTTCATGGTGCGGGTGGCCGGCCGGATCAGGCGGATGGCGGCAGGACTCCCGGTCGAGCAAGCCAGCGGGCGGGTGCCCACCCAGATATACCTGAACACGCTGGATACCGCGCGTGAGCTGACCGGCAGGCACGCGAAGTGCTTCAGCCAGTCCGTGCTGCCCGCCCTGGCCAGCGAGGGTATCGAGATCCTGCGCTGGAAGGAGCTCGCGGCAGACGAGCAGGCAAGCCTGAAGAGGCTGTTCAGGGAACGGATCTACCCGGTGCTGACGCCGCTGGTGGTCGATCCCGCGCACCCGTTCCCGTACATCTCCGGCCTCTCCCTGAGCCTGGCCGTCATGATCGTTGACCCCAAGAATGGCGCGACGATGTTCGCCAGGGTCAAGGTGCCGCCGTTGCTGCCGAGGTTTATGTCGGTGGCCGCCAACCGGTTCGTGCCGATCGAGGACGTGATCGCCGCCCACCTGAACGAGCTGTTTGTCGGTCTTGAAGTACTAGAGGAGCACGCCTTCCGGGTGACGAGGACCAGGGACCTGGAGATCGACGAGGATGTCACCGAGGACCTGCTGAAGTCACTGGAGCGGGAGCTCATGCGGCGCAGGTTCGAGCCTGCAGTCCGGCTTGAGGTGGAGGAATCCATGTCCGCGGACGTGCTCGACAAGCTGGTGACCGAACTCGGCGTCGACACCCGGGCCGTTTACCGGGTGCCCGGGCCACTGGACCTCGCCGGGCTTTCGGCCATCGCCGATCTCGATATGCCGCAACTGAAGTACCCGCCGTTCATTCCGTCCGAGACCGCGCTGCCGCTGGACACCGGGATCTTCGCCGAAATCAGCGAGCATGACGTCCTGGTCCATCACCCCTACGACTCGTTCACCGCCAGCACGCAGCGGCTCGTCGTGTCGGCAGCCCAAGACCCCCGGGTGCTGGCGATCAAGCACACGCTGTACCGGACCAGCGGCGATTCGGAGATCGTCGACGCGCTCATCGACGCAGCCGAGGCGGGCAAGCAGGTCGTGGTCGTGGTAGAGATCAAGGCGCGCTTCGATGAGCGCGCCAACATTGCCTGGGCCAGGAAGCTGGAGGAAGCAGGCTGCCACGTCGTCTACGGTTTCGTCGGGCTGAAGACGCACTGCAAGATGGTGCTGGTGGTGCGCGAGGAGATGGACGGCACGCTGCGCCGGTTCTGCCACATCGGTACCGGCAACTACCACCCGACCACCGCACGGCTCTATGAGGACTTCGGGCTGCTGACCTGTGACCCGACCGTCGGCGAGGACGCGACGGACCTGTTCAACCACCTGACCGGGTACAGCAGGAAGAGCGACTACCGCCGTCTGCTCGTCGCTCCGGCCCGGCTCCGCTCCGGGCTGCTGGAGCGGATCGAAAGGCAGGTAGAGCGGGCCTGGGCCGGGCAGCCCGCCCGGATCCAGTTCAAATGCAATGCGATCATCGACGAGTTGATCATCGATTCGCTCTATCGCGCATCCCAGGCCGGGGTGCCTATCGACCTGTGGGTACGGGGCATCTGCGCGGTCCGGCCTGGCGTTGCCGGGATGTCCGAGAACATCCGGGTACGCAGCGTGCTCGGCCGGTTCCTCGAGCACTCGCGCGTCTATGCGTTCGGCTCCGGTGTGGACGACGGCGAAGTCTGGATGGGCAGCGCCGATCTCATGCACCGGAACCTGGACCGGCGCGTCGAGCTGCTGGTCCGGGTTGCCGATCCGGCTCAGCAGGCCGAGCTGCGCGGCCTGATCGACATGGCGATGGACGATGCGACCGCGTCCTGGTGGCTGGCTGGGGACGGCATTTGGACCAGGCATTACCTGGACGATTCGGCAGGCCCCTGACCGACATACAGGAGTACCTGATCGTTACCAGGAACACCCGGACCGCTGATGGCTGACAGCGGGCCGGGAACTGCGGGTGACAACGCCGGAAGTGCCAGCACCGGCGTGCGCACGGCCGCCGCCGGAGCCACCCGCGCGGCTGGCGCGCTTGTCCGCCGCCCTGGCGCGGGCGGCGATGAGGTCGGCCTGATCCACCGCATCAAGTACGACGACTGGACCTTCCCGAAGGGAAAGCTCGAGCCGGGCGAGCACGTCCTGGCCGCTGCCGTACGGGAGGTGGCTGAGGAGACGGGGATCCGGGTGGTCCTCGGCAGGCGGCTGCGCCCGGCCAGCTATGACAGGGGCGGCCGCCCGAAGCGGGTCGATTACTGGGCGGCGCGGGCCGCGCCCGGTACCAGCACGGCATTCGTGGCCAATTCGGAGGTGGACGACCTCGGGTGGCTGCCGCTGCCCGAGGCAAGCGGCAGACTTAGCTACCCCCATGATGTGCGGCTTCTCGCGGAACTAGCGGCCGGTCCCTCCGACACCGTCCCGGTGATCCTGCTGCGGCATGCCTCCGCCGGGGAAAAAGGCTCCTGGGCCGGGGATGACCTGGCGAGGCCGCTTGACCCGGAAGGCGCCGCGGACGCGGAACGGCTGGCCGGCCTGCTGTCCTGCTATGGCTCCTGCCGCGTGTTCAGCTCGGCGGCGGAGCGCTGCATCGCGACGGTCCGGCCGTACTCGCAGCAGGTCGGCGCGCAGATCTCGGTCGAACCCCGGCTGATGGTGGCACCTCGGTCCGCTTACCAATCCGCGGTGACGGACCTGGCCGTTCAGCTAACTGCCGAGCGCCTGCCGACGGTGCTCTGCGCGCACCGCGAGAATATCCCGCTGCTCCTCGCGGCCCTCTGCGGAGACCTCGGCACGGTGCAGCCCGGCGGCCCGGAACTCGACAAGGGCGGATTCTGGGTGCTGCATACTGCCAACGGAGGACTCGCAGGGGCCGAGCGCCATAGCCCAAGATGGCCGCTGCCTGGCGCCCAACCTCAGGAGTGAGATCGCGGAGTGCGGGGTCCCGGGTGGCTGAGTGAGGAGGAGCCGGATGGAGCAGCGCGTCAGTCTCATTACCCTAGGCGTGGCAGATCTGGGCCGGGCCAGGGATTTCTACCAGGCGATGGGCTGGCAGGCGGGCACCGCCCCGGCCGACGACGTCGTGTTCTTCCAGGCGGGCGGGATGGTCGTCGCCTTGTGGGACCGATCCATGCTGGCCGAGGACAGCGCGGTGCGCGACAATGGCGCCTGGGGCGGCGTGACGCTCGCCCACAACGTCGGGTCTCCCGAAGCTGTCGACACGGTGATAGGCGAAGCCAGGGCAGCCGGCGGCGTGATAGGCCGGGAACCGGCCCGGACCTTCTGGGGCGGTTACTCAGGCGTGTTCATCGACCCTGATGGCCATCCGTGGGAAGTGGCGCATAACCCTGGATGGTCCCTGCATCCCGATGGCACCGTCAGCCTCAGCGGCTAGCTGATCGCATGAGCCTGCGCCGTGCCAGGCCAAGGATGACGGAAGTGAACGAGGAACACCTGGCCATATGCTCCAGCCCCGAGTGGGCGAGGCTAGTGGAGGATGAACTGCTGCCGTGGGTCCTCGACGGCTACGACCTGGGCGACGACCTGCTCGAGGTGGGCCCGGGGCCAGGGCTGACGACCGATGTCCTGCGGCGGCACGCTGCCCGCGTCACGGCCGTTGAACTCGACAGCGATCTCGCAGCTCAGCTCGCTGCCCGGCTGGCGGGAACCAACGTCGAGGTGGTCACCGCTGACGCGACGCGGCTGCCATTTCCCGCCGCGAGCTTCTCGGCGGCGGCGTGCCTGACGATGCTGCATCACATCCCGTCCGCGGCCCTGCAAGATGCCGCTCTGGCCGAGCTGAGCAGGGTGCTGCGCGCCGGCGGGGTGCTGCTCGGCTCGGACGGGCTGGACACTCCGGCGCGGCGCAGCCTGCATCAGGACGACATCTTCGTGCCCGTGGAGCCCGGCTCGCTGGCGGACCGGCTTCGGTGGGCCGGGTTCAGCAATGCCCAGGTCGAGGTCTCCGGCGACCGCCTGCGGTTCGCGGCAACCGCCTGAGCTTGAGAATGCCCGCGGACGAAACTTCCCCTCACTCGGTCGGCCCCGCACTCGGTCGGCCCCGGACTCGGTCGGCCCCGGACTCGGTCGGCCCCGCACTCGGTCGGCCCCGGACTCGGTCGGCCCCGGCACTCGGTCGGCCCCGCACTCGGTCGGCCCCGCACTCGGTCGGCCCCGCACTCGGTCGGCCCCGCACTCGGTCGGCCCCGCACTCGGTCGGCCCCTCACTCGGTCGGCGCTGCCGTACCGCCCCGCCCGGCTGCCCGGCGCGCCTGGCGGCCAGGGGCCGGCGTAGTCGGCGTCAACGGTAGCTGGGAGGGTGCCTTGACCTCCTCCAGCCGCAGGTAGGTCACCAGCCGCTGACCGCCTCGGGTGGCCAGCGCGGCCAGTACCTGCTGCAGTTCGGTGACGTCCCGCGCGACGACGGTGAGCAGATAGTCCATCTCGCCCGCGACGTTGTCTGCCGCGATGATCTGCGGCAGCGCCCGGATCTGCTCCTCGAAGATACGGCTGGAGCGCGGCTCATGACGCCCGAGGGTGGCGGTGACGTACATCTGCAGGGGAAACCCGGCAGCGGCCGGGTCGAGCCGGGCGCTGATGATGCGGATGACTCCCGACTCCTTCAGCCGGCGGACCCGGTGCAGCGTCGCCGCGGGGGACAGCCCGACCAGGCGGGCGAGCTCGACGTTCGTACGGTCCGCGTCGGCCTGCAGCTCCGTGAGCAGCACGACGTCAACTTCATCAAGATCAACAGGCATATTGCAATATATTATTGCGTCACAGCGGGCAACAGGCAAATTCCAGGCGGCCCCGCGGCGACCATTGGTTCATGAGCCCTGACCTTCGCCGCGCCGCTGCCGCCCTCACCGCCGCCGGGCTGCTCTGGGGCACGACAGTTCCGCTGTCCAAGGTGGCCCTGGAGTGGCTGCCGCGGCCTGGCTCACGTTCGCGCGCTTCGGCGTGGCCGCCGTGGTCCTGCTGGTGGCTGCCCGGTCCCGGATCCGCGCCGCATGCACGCCGGCGGTGCTGGCCTGCGGCGCGCTGGGTTATGGCGGGTCAGTCCTCGTGCAGAACGCCGGCATCACCCGCACCAGCGTCAGCCGCGCGGCACTGCTGATCGGCGCGGCGCCCGTTCTGGTGGCCGTTATCGCAGCCATCTGGCGCCGCACCGTCGCGCGCCCGGTGGCCTGGGCTGGCTTCGCGGTATCGCTCGCAGGTGTCGGCCTCGTCGCCGGCGGCCCGGGCGGCGGCGCGACAGCCAGCGGCGACGGCCTTGTGCTTGCGTCATTGCTTATGTCGGCCATGTTCACCGTCGCGCAGACCGGCCTGCTGCGCGGCCGTGACCCGATTGCTGTGACGGCCGTGCAGTTCCTCGCGGCAGCCCTCGCCGTGCTGCCCGTCGCCGTCGCCACCGAAGGCGTGCCCGCCGTGCCCAGCGGCGCAGGAACGATCCTGGCCTTCGCCGGGCTTGCGCTCGGCGGCACCCTGCTGCCGTTCACGCTGTTCGCTTACGGGCAGAGCCGGTGCCGGCCGAGGTCGCCGGGGCTTTCCTCAACCTCGAGCCGGTCGTTGGCGCGATCGCTGGCATCGTCGTCTTCGGCGACCCGATGGGCGTGCAGCAGGTACTTGGTGGCGCGGCGATCGTTGCTGGCATCGCGATGGGCAGCCGTCCGCTACTGGCTTCCAGGCAGCGCGGGCCTGCTACCGGCGAGGCCAGGATCGCTGTCCCGGCTGTCCCGGCTGTCCTCCCGGTCGTCCCGCCCGGCGGCAGTTACCCGGTCGTCCCGCCCGGCGGCCGTGCGCGCTACCGCAACCGCACCAGCCGCGGCCCGGTGACCCGCTGTACGGGTCGTGTCGCGAGCGACTGCCGGGTGCCTGAGCGGTCAGTTCGCCGGGCCGGTCGGCGTCCAGTCCAGCGTGGGCGGCAGGGATCCCTCGAAGATCAGCAGCCAGCGCTTGATCTCTATGCCCGTCCCGCCGCTGAATCCGCCCAATCCGTTAGCGGCCACCACCCGGTGGCACGGCACGATCAGCGGATACGGGTTGGATCCCATGAGCTGGCCGATGGCCCGGGCAGGCAGGGACAAGCCGGCCGACCCGCGCCCCGGCAAGTCGGGCAAGGTCCCCGTAGGTGACGGTCTCACCGAACCCGACTGATTCGAAAAGAGCGCCGA